>ONCG01000004.1 GCA_900316285.1 uncultured Prevotellaceae bacterium | reverse complement strand
GATAAGTGAAAATTCTGACATGGCAAAATCCTGGGCAACTTTTTGTTGCTCAGGAACTTATAAATAAAGTTAAATTATAGTGTTGCGGAATTAAGGTTAAATTGTACAATGGCGTTGAAATGCCATCCTTGGGCTACGGAGTGTTTCTGGTGAGCCCTGACGAGTGTGAACGTTGCGTAAGCGATGCGCTGAGTGTGGGTTATCGCTTGATAGACACAGCCCAGGCATATCAAAACGAAGAGGGCGTGGGCAATGCCTGGCGCAAGAGTGGCATCAAGCGCGAGGATTTATTTCTCGTGACAAAGGTATGGATTTCTAATGCTGGAGAGGAAAAGGCAGCAAAGAGTATCGACGAGAGTCTACGCAAGTTGCAAACTGAATATATCGACCTGCTGCTCATCCATCAGGCCTATGGCGACGTGTTTGGCACGTGGCGAGCCATGGAAAAGGCTTATCGCGCAGGAAAGGTTCGTGCCATCGGCGTTTCGAACTTCCAGGCAGGCCGTTTCTTTGACTTCGCTCATTATGTGGATGTTAAACCGATGGTGAATCAATTGCAGTGCAACACGCTTATCCAACAGACTGGTATTGAGTCGATTCATGCTGAGTTTGGAACGAAGATGATGGCATGGGGACCGCTTGGCGGACAAGGCGTTGAGGGCATTGTGAAGAGCGAAGAGCTGGCCGCTATCGGTGCGAAGTACAATAAATCAGCTGCACAAGTCGCCCTTCGCTGGCTCACCCAGCGTGGCATCGTGGCCATTCCCAAGTCGAGCCACAAGGAGCGCATGGCGCAGAATTTCGACATCTTCGACTTCACGTTAACCACTGACGACATGGATCAGATTGCCAAGCTGAACCAGCACGACACTGGCACCATCAACTTTGGCGACCCACAGTTCGTGAAGTATCTCATTGAGAACTACGGATAGGACTGCTTATTGGCTCTAGAAGCAATGCTTTGGGGCTCTAAGAGCTATGCTTTTGGGCGCCAAGAGCATTGCTTTTAGAGGCCAGGAGCATTGCTTTTAGAAGCTGGGAGCATTGCTTTTGGAAGCTGAAAGCATTGCTTTTGGAAGCTGAAAGCATTGCTTTTGGAAGCTAGGAGCAATGGCTTTAGGCTCTAGGGGCTATGCTTTACAAATCAAGGAGTTATGCATTTCAAATGAAGCGATGCTTCAATGGGAAATCACTTCCCTAAGAACTCACTCGGAGTGATGCCGGTTGTTCGCTTGAAGAGGCGAGTGAAGTGATGAGGGAAGTCAAAGCCGAGCAGGCGTGAGGTCTCGCTGATGTTATGGCCGTTCATCAGTAGACTCTTGGCCTGATTGATGACGTAGTTATGAATGTAGCCGATGGCCGTACCACCTGTGGCCTTGTGGACGAGATCGCCAAAATAACGTGGCGAATAGGCCAGCTCAGAGGCACAATAGGCAACGGTGGGTAGACCGTGCGACAATTGCCGATTCTCACGGAAATATTGTTGCAGCAGGTTGTGAAAGCGCTTTAGCAGGTCGTTGCTTCCAGTGTCCTCCTCTGACAGCTGTCGCAGGTAGATGCGGTTGCAGTATTCGAGTATCAGCCGCAAGTAACCCAAAAGGATGTTGCGAAGTGATGGCGAGTCGTCGTGACTGGCCATTTCTTCACGCATTTGGCTGAGCAGTTGCGTGATGTTAAGCCACTCGTCAGGCTCCATCCGTAGCGAGTCGGTGAAGAAATATGAGAAGAACTGATAGCGCTCCATGTGGTGCTCGAGGTCTGAACCATGCAACAGTTCCGGCGACCAGAGAATAGCCCAGCCACTAATCGTGAACGGTTCGCCACTGTCTTCTCCCCCACCCAACTGGCCGGGCGCGACAGCAATAATCGAGGCATCGCTCACCTGCAGCGGACGAATGCCGTAAGTGAGATTCTTGGGGAATTCGCGCTGAATGAACATCCCGTACACCCCGTAGTTGTTCAGGCTGTTGTGAACGGGCGACACTTCATCGTAGTGGATGACGCTCAACAACGGATGCAGCTCCTCAGCACCCACAAACCGGGCATAGTCGTTTGGATTGTCAACTTTCAGTATCTTCTTCATGCAGCAGTAATAAGTTCGGTTTCGCACTGCAAAGATATAAAAAAGGCGTCGAAATAGCCTAAAAATGGTAGCTATTTTATAGATTTTAAGCACTTTCTGCGAAATTGGTATATAGTCAGCCAATTTGTGTAACACCCCAATGAAATAATGTTTGTATCTTTGCAGCATAAATAATAATAAGGAGGTATGAAGCAGATTCTTTTGTTTTTAGCAGCGATACTGTTCAGCTGCTGTTCGTCAGACAATGAAATGAAAGCTGAGAATATGGAACAGAAAATGTATATCACCATCGACGGGCAGACACAGAGCGTGACGCTCGTTGACAATTCGGCCACACGGGCCCTCGTTGAAAAGTTACGGCAGGCACCTGTCAGCGTGACGCTCAGCAGTAGCGGCGGCTTCGAGATTTGGGGGGCATTAGGTTTCTCATTGCCAACAAGCAACCAGCAGATTAAAGCTCAGCCAGGAGATGTCATCCTTTATAGCGGCAGTAACATCTGTTTGTTCTATGGCTCGAACTCATGGAGTTACACACGCTTAGGCAAGATCGACGGTTTGACAGAGAGTGAGCTGCGCTCGTTCCTGAAAGCCGGCGAGAGCAATATCAGCGTAACGCTTTCGCTGGCTAATACTACCGCCATCAAGGACCTTACCTCCACTCCTTCTTCCATAAGCGAAGACCGCATCTACTCGTTGAACGGGCAGCGGGTGACGAATCCTTCGCATGGCATATACATCAAAAACGGCAAAAAAACGATATTATGAAAAGAGTAATAGTTATTTCAACGAGCCTGCGTCGCGGCTCAAATAGCGACATGCTCGCCGACCAGTTTGCTGCAGGAGCAAAGGCTGCAGGAAACGAGGTGGAGAAAATATCCCTCGTCGGCAAGAACATCCAGTTCTGCAAGGGATGTATGGGTTGTCAGAAATTAGGCCGTTGTGTCATCAACGACGATGTGAACGACATCATGGTGAAAGTGCTAAAGGCCGATGTTGTCGTGTGGGCAACACCCATCTACTATTATGAAATGAGTGGTCAGATGAAGACACTCATCGATCGTATGAATGCGATGTACTCATTGGATTATCATTTCCGCGACATCTATCTGCTGACCACAGCTGCCGAGGAAGAGGAAGAAACTCCGAAGCGTGCAGAAACAGGCTTGATGGGTTGGATTGACTGCTATCCCAAAAGCCGTTTGGCTGGCACTCTCTTTTGCGGCGGCGTGAACGATGCCCGTGAGATAGAAGGTAATGCAAAACTGAATGAAGCTTTTGAATTAGGTAAGAATGTATGAAACGATTGATATTAGCCGCATTTCTGCTTGGCGGAATGCTCACAGGCTGCACAAATAAGGAACAAAACAAAACTGAAGAGAATATGACGACAATGAATTTGACACAGGAGTGGGACAAAGTGTTCCCGCTGAGCGAGAAAGTGAATCACAAGAAGGTGACGTTTGAAACACAGTACGGACTGACGCTGGCGGCAGATCTCTATACTCCCATCAACACCCCTGATGGAGGAAAGTTTGCTGCACTGGCTGTTTCTGGCCCTTTCGGTGCCACAAAGGAGCAGTCGAGCGGTCTCTATGCCATGCGGATGGCTGAGCGCGGCTTTGTGGCATTGGCTTTCGACCCGTCGTATACTGGTGAGAGCAGCGGTGAGCCTCGTCGCACGGCTTCGCCCGATATCAACACCGAGGACTTCATGGCTGCTGTCGATTTCCTGTCGAAGCTGGAAAACGTGGATCCAGAACGCATTGGCATCATCGGCATCTGCGGTTGGGGAGGCATTGCCCTGAATGCAGCCGCCGCCGACACACGCATTAAGGCTACAGTTGCCTCGACGATGTACGATATGACTCGCGTCAGCGGCAATGGCTATTTCGATAGCGAAGACAAGGAAGAATCGCGCCACGCTGCCCGTGAGGCAATGGCCAAGCAGCGCCTGACCGATCCCATGGCGATGGCCGGTGGTGTTATCGATCCCCTACCCGACGACGCGCCACAGTTTGTCAAAGATTACTTTGACTACTACAAGACCGAGCGCGGCTACCACAAGCGCAGCGGCAACTCGAACGACGGTTGGCGTGTCATCGGCACACAAGCTTTCGCCAACAGCCGCTTCCTCTACTACACCAACGAGATTCGCTCGGCCGTGCTCGTGATGCATGGCGAGAAGGCTCACTCGCGCTACTTTGGCGAAGCTGCCTATCACTATATGGTAGAGGGCAAGGCCGAAGGCTATAACACCGTGGGCAAGCCCAATCCCAATCCTGAGAACAAGCAGCTGCTCATCATCCCTGGTGCCTCGCATTGCGACCTCTACGACGGTGGCTACACAGAATTAAAGGGTAAGGGCGAGCCGAAGAATCTCATTCCTTGGGACAAGCTGGCCACATTCTTCAACGAGAATCTGAAGTAAAAAACTTAAAAAATGGTAAGTCCCAAGGCAATATGCATTTGCTTTGGGATTTATTTCGTATATTTGCGGAAACATTCTGCAATAATACATGCTATGGATCGTAGTCAAGAAATCATTCGTACCAGTTGGATTGGCATCATAGCCAATGTGCTTTTGGCCGGTTTCAAGGCCGCTGTAGGTATTCTTTCCAGTTCGGTAGCCATTGTGATGGATGCCGTCAACAATCTGAGCGACGCGCTGTCGAGTGTCATCACGATCATTGGCACCAAGCTCTCGCAGCGTCCTGCCGACCGTAAGCACCCGTTCGGTTTCGGACGCATCGAGTATTTTAGCGCCATCATCATTGCCGTTATCGTTTTGTCGGCAGGTATCACCTCGCTCATCGAGTCTGTCAAGAAGATATTCGCCCCTACAGAACCCGAATACACCACAACAACACTTGTGGTCGTCGCGGTTGCCATCGTGGTAAAGCTGGTGTTAGGACAATACGTGAAAAGCAAGGGAGAGAAGCTGAAGAGCGATGCCTTGATAGCCTCTGGCTCCGATGCGTTGTTCGATGCCATCATCACATTGGCTACGCTCATCTCGGCTGGCGTGATGCTCATCTGGGGCATTTCGCTCGATGGAATCCTTGGTGCCTTGATTTCGCTGGTCATCATCAAGGCTGGTATAGAAATGCTGGCTTCGCCCATCAACGAGTTGTTGGGAACCAGTATTCCTGCGGAACTCACGAAGCAAATCGTTAAGGAAGTCTCCGAGTTCGAAGGCGTGCATGGCGTTTACGACCTGATACTCCACAACTATGGTCCCGATGTGAAGATTGGTTCTCTTCATATCAACGTCCTCGACACGATGCCTGTCCACGACATTCATGGCCTTACCCGCAAAATCACTACGCAGATGTTCGAGCGTCACGGCATTATTACGACCGTTGGCATCTACGCCATCGCAACAGGTGAAAACCGCCGTGCAGAATTGCAGTCGAAGGTGATGCGAACCCTCTCCGCCCACGAGGAAATCGTTCAGGTGCACGGATTCTATTATTCGGAAAAGGAGAACATGCTTTCCGTCGATGTTGTTCCAGACATCACAGAACACGACGATGCAGCCCTCATCAGCAAGCTCACCAGCGAGATTCAGCCTTTGGTGCCTGGCATGAATGTGGTGATTGTGGTGGACCATAACTATAGCGAATCATAAAGAAAGCAATAACAAAACACAAATCAAATAACGACTATGCAAGGAAACTTTTCTTATTACAACCCCACCAAGCTTTATTTTGGTGACGAGTCATTGAACTTCCTGAAGGACGAGCTGAAAGCTTACGGCCCGAAGGTGTTGCTGAACTATGGTAGCGGTAGCGTGAAGCGCAACGGCATCTACGATCAGGTGGTAGCTATCCTGAAGGAGGCTGGCAAGACCATTGTGGAGAATCCTGGTGTGATGACGAACCCCACGCTTGAGAAGCTGAACGAAGGCGTGAAGATTGCCCGCGAGAACGATGTAGACCTGATTCTCGCCCTTGGCGGCGGCAGCGTTTGCGACTACTCGAAAGCCGTAGCGGCATCGGTGTTCTACGACGGCGACTACTGGGATCAGTTCTGGCTAAAGCAGCAGAACCCGGCAGAGGGTCAGCGGCTGTTGCCCGTGGGTTGCATTCTGACGATGGCCGGTACAGGTTCGGAGATGAATGCAGGCACGGTGATCACCGATGCTGAGCACACGTTCAAGGTTGGCCATGTGTTCGACAGCCGCCTGATGCCGAAGTTCTCCATCCTGAACCCGAAGTTCACGATGACCGTTCCGGAGAATCAGATGAAGGCCGGCATCTATGATATCATGAATCACATCATGGAACAGTACTTCTCTGACTTCGACGACAACACCAGCGACTACCTCGCTGAAGGCTTGATGCGTTCGGTCATCCATAGCAGTCGCATCGCCGTGAAGAATCCGCAAGACTACGAGGCACGCTCAAACATCATGTGGACTGCCACTTGGGCTCTCAACACGCTCATTGGACTGGGCAAGCAGGAGGACTGGATGGTTCACATGATTGGTCACAGCGTTGGTGCTTGGACACATGCTCCTCACGGCTACGCCCTGGCTTCCGTCTCAATGGCTTACTATCGTCGCGCTATGAAACCCGGTCTGCAGAAGTTCGTTCGCTTTGCCAAGAACGTGTGGGATATCAAGGGTGATGGAATGTCCGACGAGCAAATTGCCGAAGCTGGACTGCAGGCTCTGAAGGAATGGATGCTGGAGATTGGTCTGCCCCTCACCATTAGCGAGTTGGGTGCAACGGCCGAGATGATTCCAGGCATCACCGAAACCACCGTCGTCTATCCTGCCGGCTATCTGAACCTGAGCAAAGAGGATGTGGCAGAGATTCTGAAGGAGAGCCTGTAAACGGTAACTCCCGTAAAAATGGTAAATGATTCCGTAATTGTGGTAGCGCGATTACGGAATCTGTTTTGTACCTTTGCCATCGAAATAAAACAAACTGAAAGATGAAATACGTAAAATTGGGAATAACAATGGCGGCACTCTTCGTGATGACGCTGCAAACGAAAGGACAGAACATGACACTAACATCAAAACAACAAGCACTCGTGGCCATTGCTGCCAACGAGGCTAAGGGAAACATCGAAGGACTGAAAGCAGCCCTGAACGAAGGACTTGAAACGGGACTCACCATGAGCGAAGCCAAGGAGGCGCTCTCGCAGCTCTATGCCTACACGGGATTTCCGCGTTCGCTGAATGCACTTGGTGCATTGCAGCAGGTCATCAAGGAACGCTCTGAGGCTGGACTGCGTGTGGAAGAAGGTCGCGAGGCCGACCAGCTGCCGAAGGACTATGATGCGCTGAAGCAAGGCACCGAGGTGCAAACGCAGCTCTGCGGAGGAAAGCCGTTCACTTACACCTTCGCGCCTCAGACCGACTACTATCTGAAAGCACACCTCTTTGGTGATATCTTCGCACGCAATAACCTAACATTTGCTGAGCGCGAAATTGTCACCGTATCGGCTATCTCGGCTCTGCCCGGCTGTGAACCACAACTGCAAGCCCACGTGTCGGGAGCAAGAAGCATGGGAGTGAGCGACGAGACGCTGAAGGCTATGCCGGCTCTGCTGGAACAGAAGATTGGAACGGCCGAGGCCGAGCGACTTCGCGGAGCACTCGCTGCAGTCTTTGGCGAGAACTACAGCCCTGTGCAGACGGTTGATTTCAGCGTTTGGCCCCAAGGTGAACGCAATCCATATGGTAAGTATTTCACCGGTGAGAGCTACCTTGCCGACGTTGGCGGTGGTGTGATGAATGTTACCTTCGAGCCTCGTTGCCGTAACAACTGGCACATCCACCACAAGCAAGTGCAAGTGCTGATTTGTGTTGCTGGTCGTGGCTGGTATCAGGAATGGGGCAAGGAAGCTGTTCCGATGACTCCCGGCACCATCATCGCCATTCCTGCCGAAGTGAAGCATTGGCACGGTGCCGCTAAAGATTCATGGTTCCAACACCTGACGTATCACAAAGATGTGCAGGAAGGAGCTAGCAATGAATGGCTGGAGGCCGTCACCGATGAGGTTTACGACAAGCTGAAATAAAAGTAGCAAACCAAGGCGATTTGGGCAAAGAGTATGAGAGGAATGCCATACTGGAACTTCTTGTGCAGCGTCTTATGATGCCAAGTTTTCATGCCCAGCCAAGCGCCGATGCTTCCACCAACAACAGCCAATCCCAGGAGCGTTGCTTCTGGGATTCTCCATTTCTGGTGTTTTGCCTTCCACTTATCGATGCCGAACATAAAGAACGCCAGCACATTGACGATGATGAGATAAACGAGAAGAATCCTTATGAACGGTGCATCCATTATATCCATCATAACAACTTGTCCAAATCAACAGAAACGCCCACGCTGAAGGTTGTACCCGTGGTCAGCGGCGAACAATAATAATATGCCTTTGGCTTGTAATTAAAAAGGTTGTCGACGGCAGTCGTAAGCGTGATGCCACGCCAAATGTGATGCTGGAGCATCAACTTCCAAATGGTGTAGCCCTGATCCACTTTCTCGCTTCCCGACTGCGGACGACCTTGGCAACGACCGGAGAGGGCAGCGTCAATGGCATAGTAGCGCGAGAAGCGATGTTCGTAGCCAACACGCCAAGTCATGGAATGTGAGCGAGGCTGGTAGAACTGCGAGTAAAAAACATTACCCGTCTCGTGCATCCATGAATAGTTCAGCTTAAACGATACGCCACAATCCCAGATGTGGCCAAGACTCATGTCTACGCCCCAAACCGAAATGCCTTCCTCGTTCCAGTAGAGTGCGCTTTCCATGCCGTTGTAGAGCCCGCCGTCGATGGTGACGATGCGTTTGTCGAAAATGTTGCAATAGCCCACGAGAGTGAAGTTATAGCGTCCGTCGATGAATCCCATGTTATCGATGCGATTCGTACGCTCAAGGGCTACATTGAAGTTATGGCTCTTCTCAGGCTCGAGGTCAGGATTTCCAATGATCATGTATCCCATGTTGCCCATGTCGAAATGCATGTACATCTCTTTCAGCGTGGGAGCACGGAAACCGCTAGCGTAGTTCGCACGGAAGGTCATCCACGGCAGCTTATATACAACGGCAAGTCGCTCGGTAAGCGCCTTCTGCGATGAAGCCGAGAAGTAGTCGTAGCGAACACTTCCAACGATGTTCAGCTTCGGCGTGATGTTCCAATCGAACTGCGCATAGCCGTCGATGTTGCTCTGTTCGTGGCTGGTGCCTGTAATGAACTGATAGGTGGAGAGATAGTCGTGCATGAAATCGGCGCCGACAATCAGATGGTTCTTGCCAAACTGATTGCTGAACAGCGCATGAACGACGTGCTGCTGGTTGCTGTAGTCGTGGTCATGCGTGCGAGTGCCGTTGGGCAGGAAGTCGGCCTTGTCGTATTGGTCGAAGGCATACGAGAGTTCCAGATGTCGATCGTAGTTCCAGTTGTAGCGGCCCTTCAGTCCTGCACTATAGGCGTTGAAATGATAGTCGTGGGTGTCGCGCTCACTGGTGCGGAAGAAATAGCTGCCGCGGCCCGTCAACGTGAGATGGTCGGTGGCACGCCACGTCAATCGTTCTTTCACGTTGTAGGTCTTCTGGCCATAGAGGCGACTGAAGTTGGAGTCGTCTTGCAGAATAGACTCGTCGTAAGGCAAGCCCTGTGCCTTCTTCATCAGTTCGATGGCAATCTCCTCTGCGGAATGTGCCTTCGGCAAGTTGACGGGATCAATGCTGGTGTGCTGAAAGCTCGTCTGCGAGTTCCATTTCGCGTTATTGAATGAAAAGCTGGCCCCGTTGCGCCATTCGTTGCCGAAGGTGTTGAAGCGCGAGTGAGCACGAGCCGTCCACGGCTCCAGATTCTCACTGCTGATGATATTCACCACACCACCCACGGCATTCGAGCCGTAGAGAGCCGACGAAGCACCTTTCACAATCTCGATGCGCCCGACGTTTTCGAGATTCATGCGGTTATAGTCAACATTGTCCATCGTCTCACCTGCCATGCGTTCACCGTCGACCAGAAAGAGAACGGCATTTCCACCAAAGCCACTCATGTTGAGCGACGTCTCCTGGCTCATCGCCAAGCCGAACTCCAGTCCAGGAATCTCCTGCGTAAGCATGTCCTGAATGTTGGTGGCATCGGCAATCTTGATGTCATGAGGTGTGATGAGGCGCGTGACCACGGGAGCATCCTTCAATGCCTTTGGCGAATGCGATGCCGTCACGACAACCGGATTCAGTTCCACCGAGTCGCGAATCGTGGTTTGTGCCACTACACTGATAGCTGGCACAGCCCAAGCCATGCTAGCTACAAGTGTACGTATGAATATGTTCGTCGAGCGCTCTTTCACAACTATTTATCCTTGCTGCCGTTGAAGGTTGTTACCATTTCGAACGGCATACTGCCAAACTTCAAAACATAGGTTGCAACAACGGCCTTTCCTTTAGGATTGGTATCGAACACAACCATCAATTTTGTCACGGTAAAGGTTTTCTCTTCTCCTTTGGCATTGGTAACCGTACCAGTGAATGAGTCGAGCGTTCCAGAGGCACCATTGTTATACTTCTTCAGTGGGATGTTCTTCACCGTGAGTGCCGGAATGACCATCATGCCTTCTCCCGACTGAGGAATAATCATATCGATGCTTGAGTCGGAGGACTTAACGAAATTGAATGTAGCGGTGTCGTCTTCGGGATCTCCCATGATGACGATAGTCTCTTCACCAGTATAGGAACCTACCACCTCATCGGCAACAGCTACGGTGGATTCGTCGTCGTCGCTATCGCATGAACTAACACCAATCACGATGGCAACTGCGGCCATCATCACTTTCAGAAAATTGTTGATTTTCATAAACTTCATAAATTTGATTAAATAATTACTTATTGTCTAGTATAGTTGTGTTATTGCGCTGTACTCAGTTGTTGATTCTCGTAGTCATACTCCGACCCGTAGGCGCTGTGAGGAATGCTGAAGATGACAATCATGAACAAAACCGCCACGGCGACCATCCATCGATTATGCTTCCACTTGAGCGTTAAGAGAGCCGCCAAGAAGAACAAGAACGACAGCAACGTCTTATTGTCTGTCAGGTCGGTGCCATAAGGAAATCCCGTCCACCAAGGTCCAAATGCTGCATGCTGCACGAGTGGGCCTAAGATGAAGCCTCCGACAAACAGCGTAGCAATGGTAATCAGCAGCCACCGCTTGTATTCCTTTCGCGTGATGACCAGCATAAGCGTATAAACGGCAAACAGCATGGCGGCAAACATCAGCAAGATATGAGGAATCAAGATGCCGGCAGGGACATCGTTGCGAAAGCGTATGACGACGGGTTCTTCGGCAAGATAATCCTTTCCGTCGACGGTGAGGTAATATTGCAACTTTCCTGCGACAGGCTGAACGGGCAAGGCGGCTTGCAACACGCTGTCCTTCCACAAGAAATCGGCAGAGGTAAAGTCGTTTGCCGTAGGATATTGACGATAGTGCAACTGTGCCTCGGCGTCAGCGGGAAGACCTTTCAGCTTCACGATTTCATCTTTCTGCACACCGCTTCTGGGCAGCTTCAGCTGATAGCTATCGCCACGCAACTCGACCATCACTCGTTTGGGATGCGTGGGACCGGTGACGCGCTGGTAAATGCTCAAAGCCAATGTAATGACTACGGCCAATAGCCAATATAGGAATTTCTTCATCTCACGGGAGGTGTTAAATGTACTTGGAAAACAATCGTCTTTTCGTCGCGCAGAACCTTCACGGGAATGGTGGTGCCAGCCTTCAGCTCAGCAAGGCGCTCCATGTATTCATTAATGTCTTTGACAGGCTTGCCATCGATTTCCTGAATGATGTCGCCACTACGGATGCCGGCCTCGTGAGCGGGCTTTCCTGCAACAACGATATCGGCACGAAGACCGGGAATATCGCTTGCTCCCATGACATCGGGCATCAGACCCAGCGTCACCTTAAACTTCGCGTGACTCATCTTCTGACTGCTTGGCACGTTGATGTAATCGGGTGCCTGAGGCATAGCTGCCAGACGGGTGATCAGCTTTTGCGTGAAATCGAAGGTCTGCTGCATGCCATCGTAATTCAAGGTTGAAGGCACGTCGGCTGGGGTGTGATACTCCATGTGGCCACCGGTCGTGAGGAAGAGCACAGGAATATCGGCAGCCACGAACGATGCCTGGTCGCTGGGACCATAGCCATCTGGAATGCAACTGACGTGCAGTCCGGTCTGTTCGGCCACATTCTCCACCATCTCCTTAAACGTGCTGCTCGTGCCCGTTCCCGACACACTCATGGCATTGTTGCGCATTCGCCCCACCATGTCCAGATTCACCATCGCAACAATTCGCTTGAGGTCGCCGGGGAGGTTGATGCGTTGCCGGTCGGCATGCTTCATCCAGTCAAGGAAGAACTTCGAGCCCACCAACCCTTGTTCCTCAGCACCGAAGAAGGCGAAGATGATGCTTCGTGGCGAGCGCACCTTTTTAAAATACTTCGCCAGCTCAAGCACCACGGCATCTCCACTTGCATTGTCGTCGGCACCTGGATGAACGCCCAACGTGTCGGGACGGCGAGAGCCAGAGTCCTTGCCACCCATGCCCAGATGGTCGTAATGCGAACCTACGACGATGTATTCGTTCCTCAGCTGCTTGTCGGTTCCCGGAAGCACAGCGATGATGTTATGTGTGGTGCGCTTCTCCGTCTTTCCGTAGGTGAAATTGTGATAGAAGCCCACCTTCTTCTTACCACGCACAATGGGTTTCAGCTTCAGGCCGCGCAGCTTGCCGACAATGAATTTCGAAGCAAGCGTGTCGCCGCGAGTGCCGGGATATCGGCCACCAAGCTCTTGCGAAGCGAGGTATTCCACTGCTTGTCGCATGTCGTCGAGCCGCATAGCCGTACTGCGATCATCGGTCCGCAGACTTTGAGCGTGTGTCTGCGAAGCGAGTGCGAAAGCCAAAGATAATATCAGCAAATAATTTCTCATGAATCTTGCTTTTTCAAATTTCGAGTGCAAAGGTACAACAAATATTTCAATCTACCAATCCATATTTATGATGATTTTGCCTTAAAATACATACCTAGATATGAGTAGAATCATTGCAAATAATAGAATTCCCGTTCAATGCATCCCCCAAAATAGTGAGATTCATCCACTTGTTAGTATGCAATTGCATGCAGCGGCATTTTTGGCAATGCATAAAAAAGAAAAGGAAAATAAAAAAGAAAAGGAAAATGAAAATGAAAGAGAAAATGAAAAAGAAAAAGAAAATGAAAGGGAGTAAGAATATAAATATTCTTCCTCCTCTTCTTCTGTTAGCGATCGCTAACAGTCAGGAGGAGGAGAAGGAGGAGGATTTATTATGAATAAGATTTACTATGAATCGAAACAAAATCATCACAAACTACAAACATTTTGCTAAAGAGAAATATACGATTTTATACGATCGCATTTTTGGTAATACATAATAAGGATAAAGATAAGGATAAAGATAAGGATAAAGATAAGGATAAGGATAAAGATAAGGATAAAGATAAGAATAAGCAGCATAGCTGCTGTAAGCATTAGCGAACCGCTAATGCTAATATATAGGCAGCGGCAGCGGCTTAATTTTAAAATTTTAATCAAAGAAATAATGTAATAGGACAACCTTAGCCAGTCGGAATATGCTAGCCACATCGAAAAGCATAACTCCCAGACACGAAACGCATAGTCCCTAAACGCGGAAAGCATTGCTCTCAGGCTCCAAAAGCATAGCTCCCAGACTCCAAAAGCATAGCTCTCAGACTCCAAAAGCATAGCTCCTAGGCCCCAAAAGCATAGCTCTAGAACTTACGGAGCGTTACTCTAGAACACAAGGGACATGCAAGGCGATCTTTCACATATTGAAACAAAACGAAAAATATGTAATATCTTTTGGCACTTCTCGTGATTTTTTGTAACTTTGCGACTGAAAGCTAATTGGTAACGCAACAACTAGACCCAAACATGAAACACTACCTAAAGAAACTTGAGGAGACAATCGCCTCCCGATGGGGCCAAAAGGCACTCTGCGACTACGGTGGCGAAGCCCTCACCTATGCAGATGTAGCAACTCAGATTGAGAAGTTTCGGCTCTTCCTAGCCGAAGCAGGAATTGCCAAGCGTAGCAAGATGACCATCTGCGCCCGCAATAGTGCCCGCTGGGCATTGACTTTCTGGGAAATCAACGTCAACGAATGTGTAGCCGTGCCGCTGCTCGCCGACTTCCACCCCAATGGAATCACGACGCTGACGCACCACTCCGACAGCATCTTGCTTTTCACCGATGAAGACATCTGGCGCAAGCTCAATGCCGAGCAGATGCCTATGCTGAAGGCCGCCATCAATGTGAAGGACGGCAGTCTGCTTTGGCACCGCGACCAACGCGTAGCCAATGCCTGGGAGCGCAAGGATCGCATCTTTGCCAAGCGCTATCCGAAGGGGCTGAAAGCCAGCAACCTCTCCTACCCCACGAAGAACATGGACAAGCTGGCCATCATCAATTACACATCCGGCACCACCGGCAATCCCAAGGGCGTGATGCTCACCTATGGAGCCCTCTCCGACACCGATGAGTTCAGCAACACGCACTTCCCCAACGAACCCGGCGAGACCATTGTCTCGATGTTGCCCATGGCCCATATGTACGGACTTGTGATTGAATTCATACACCCAAACATCGATGGCGTCACGGTTTATTTCCTCGGAAAGACACCCTCGCCGACCACACTGCTTAAGGCTATGCAAGACGTGAAGCCATACATGGTAGTAACTGTTCCGCTGGTGATGGAGAAGGTGTATGCAAACTCCATCAAGCCTGCCTTGGAGAAGGCGAAATGGTTGTTCCACATTCCACAGGCAAAGAAGTTGGTTTATCGCATCGTGCGAAAGAAAATCATCGCTGCCTTTGGAGGCAACGTGCGTTGTTTCATCATGGGCGGCGCACCCTTGAAGCCCGAGGTGGAACAATGCTTCAAGGCCATGAAACTGCCGTTCACCGTGGGTTATGGCATGACAGAGGCTTGTCCGCTGCTTGGTTGGGAATGGTGGACCGACTTTGTGCCGGGCTCGTGTGGAAAGCCAGTTCACGACATACGCATCGACTCGGAAGACCCACAAAACGTGGTTGGCGAGATTCAGGCACGCGGCCAGAACATCACCATCGGCTACTACAAGAATCCCGAAGCCAACGCGGCTGCGTTCACCGACGACGGCTGGTTCCGAACGGGTGATCTCGGCTTGATGGACGAAGCCGGCAACATCTTTATTCGCGGACGCAGCAAGTCGATGTTCCTCAGCTCGTCGGGCCAGAACATCTATCCCGAAGAGATTGAAGCTGTGCTGTCGAGTTGTCCTTATGTAGCCGAATCGCTCGCCGTCGAGCGCAATGGAAAAATCGTGGCGCTGGTCTATCCGGAGATTCCCGACGACATGGACGACGATACGCGCGATGACATTCCCGAGGAAATTCGCGACAGTGCTAACAAGGCTCTTCCCGGCTATAGCAAGATTTCGAAGGTGGTGCTTGTCGACGAGCCGTTCGAGAAAACGCCGAAGATGAGTATTAAACGCTACCTGTATACATAAAAAATCTGCAGAAAACTATTGCTGTTTGGGAAAAAAGCAGTACCTTTGCACGTGGAGATCTCGAGAAGGGGTCTTCACGTTTCATGAAACCAAAAATCAAAAGAGAAACCCATGATTAACAAGCAACTGTTACAACCCGAAAGTATCGTCGTCATCGGCGGTTCAAACAACGTTCATAAACCCGGAGGCGCCGTCGTGCGCAACTTGCTTAGCGGCGGTTATCAAGGCACGCTACGCATCGTCAACCCAAAGGAGGACGAGGTGCAGGGCATCAAGGTGTTCCACGACGCGAAGGAACTGCCTCCCACCGACCTTGCCATTCTCGTCGTGGCGGCAAAGTTCTGTCCGCAATACGTTGAGTATCTGGCGAAGGAAAAAGAAGTACGGGCCTTCATCATCATCTCGGCTGGCTTCGGCGAGGAGACCCACGAGGGAGCCGTGCTGGAACAACAGATTCTCGACACCTGCGAGCGCTACGACTGCGCGCTGATTGGCCCGAACTGCATCGGCATGCTCAACCGCTATCACCACTCAGTGTTCACCAAGCCCATTCCCTCGCTCAACCCCAAGGGTGTGGACTTCATCAGCGGCTCGGGTGCCACGGCCGTGTTCATTCTCGAGAGTGCCGTCACGAAGGGTCTGCCCTTCAACAGCGTGTGGAGCATCGGCAACGGTAAGCAGATTGGCATCGAGACGGTTCTGGAATACATGGACGAGAATTTCGATCCCGAGCGCGACTCGCTCGTGAAGTTGCTCTACATCGAAAACATTGCCGACCCCGACAAACTGCTCTACCACGCCACATCGCTCATACAGAAGGGCTGTCGCATCGCCGCCATCAAGGCTGGCTCGTCGGATGCAGGAAGCCGAGCCGCCAGCAGCCATACAGGTGCCATTGCCTCGAGCGACTCGGCCGTGGAAGCCTTGTTCCGTAAGGCTGGCATTGTGCGTTGCTTCTCACGCGAGGAGCTCACCACCGTGGGTTGTATCTTCACGCTGCCGCGATTCACGGGAAAGAACGTCGCTATCGTCACACATGCCGGAGGACCTGGCGTGATGCTAACCGACGCACTCTCGAAGGGTGGCATGAAGGTGCCTTCGCTCTCCGGTCCCATTGCCGATGCACTGAAGGAACAACTCTTCCCAGGCTCGTCGGTCGCCAACCCCATCGACATTCTGGCCACAGGAACTGCCGAGCACCTCGGACTTGCCATCGACTACTGCGAAAAGAAGTTCGACAATATTGATGCCATCATGGTTATCTTCGGAACGCCGGGACTCGTACAGCTCTACTCCGCCTACGATGTGTTGCACAAGAAGATTCTGGAGTGCAAGAAGCCTATCTTCCCCATCCTGCCAAGTGTGAACACAGCCGGCCCGGAGGTGCAGGAGTTCCTCTCGCGTGGCCATGTGAACTTCTCCGACGAAGTGACGCTGGCAACGGCTCTCACGCAGATCATGCGAACGCCGGCGCCCGCCAATCAGCAGATACAGATTCACGGCGTCGACGTGCCTCGCATCCGTCGCATCATCGATGGAATCAGCGACAACGGCTACATCTCGCCCGACTTGGTGCATCAGTTGCTCGAGAGTGCAGGCATACCCACCGTTCCCGAGTTTGTCAGCTCCGAGAAGAAGGAAATCATCAAATTTGCAGAGAAGTGCGGCTATCCAGTTGTGGCAAAGGTTGTAGGCCCCGTGCACAAGAGCGACGTGGGAGGCGTAGCCCTCAACATCCGTTCGAAAGAGGTGCTGGCAGCTGAATTTGATCGCATGATGAATATTCCCGATGCCACGGCTGTGATGGTTCAGAAGATGATCAAGGGTACGGAGCTCTTCATCGGCGCGAAGTATGAGCCGCGATTCGGACATGTGGTGCTCTGCGGATTGGGCGGCATCTTCGTCGAAGTGCTGAAGGATGTCTCGAGTGGTCTTGCTCCGCTCTCGTATGCCGAGGCAGAAAGTATGATCAAGTCGCTTCGCGGCTATAAGATTCTGAAAGGTACGCGAGGACAGCAAGGCATCAACCGCCGCCGCTATGCCGAGATTATTGTTCGCCTCTCTACCCTACTCCGCTTCGCCACGGAAATCAAGGAGATGGACATCAACCCGCTACTCGCCGATGAGAAAGACGTCATCGCCGTCGATGCTCGCATCTTGGTGGAGAAATAGAAATAAATGTAGGGACGCGGCGTGCCACGTAACTGGAGGAGAAAGGCAAACAGCAGAACGCGACAAGTCGCGTCCCTACATGTAAGGGTCATTATATAATTACCACAAAACTTCACATTCACTACACTATGACTTATCGTGAATTTTTCGAGAAAGACCGCTTTGCCGCCGAGGCAGGTGTGGAAATCATCGACATGCGCGCCGGCTATGCCAAGGTGAGAATGAACATCACGCCTGCTCATCTCAACGCCGGTGGCGTATGCCAGGGCGGAGCGCTCTTCACGATGGCCGACTTGGCATTTGCCATTGCGGTGAATATGCATGGAGTTCTGACGTTCTCCACTTCGGCCAACATCACCTACCTGCGCTCCGTGTCGAGCGGGTATGTGTATGCCGAAGCTCAAGAGATTGTCGACCACAAACGAATGCCCTTCGTCGAGGTACGTATTACCGACGACGAAGGGACGCTGGTGGCCATCTTCACTTCCAGCGGCTATCGCAAGAACGACTGCCCGATTGATGCGGAGTGAAGTGGCAAGGATTCAGTTTTCTTTCTTTTGAGTGTCGCTATGGTTATCGCGGATTGTTCACCGCAAAGATAGCCATGCGCTCATCGAGCTGCTCGTACTGGTGGTCGCGAATGAACGAGGTGCACACGCGCAAGCCTTCCTGATGACTGCCCGTCGTGACAAGGCAGATGGCAGACACGCCGTAGTACATCAGTTCGCGTGCTAACTCGCCACTTGTCATGCCAGGATAGCCGATGGTGAAATAGAAGCCGTCGGCAACAGGCTGGTCGAGGTCGCGGTCGTAGACAATATAAAAGCCGTGCTTTAAGAAGATGTCCTTTAGCTTGCGGGCGCGCTCGCCATAAACCTTCACATCGTCGCGGAAGTTGTAGTCGCCGTCGCAAGCCGCGCGGAAGAGCTCAGCCAAAGCGAACTGAGCCGAATGGCTGGTGCCCGACGAGAGCGCATAGAGCATACGCGTCGAGAACACAAGACCGAACGGCAGGCCTTCGTAGCGGGCTGCAAGGTCGGGATAGTGGCGATTGAACAACTTGTCGCCAATGCACACCACGCCAATTCGCTCGCCGGCATAGCTGAACGCCTTCGAACCGGAGATGAGCAGCATGTAGTTATCCGTATAGTGAGCCACCGACGGCTGGTAAGGCGGCTGGAAAGGCACGCTCAGGTCCTGACGGAAGTCCATAGCGAAGTAAGCCAGGTCTTCCATGATGATGGTGTCATACTTCGTGGCGAGTTCGCCAATGGTGCGAAGCTCATCCTCCGTCAGACACACCCACGACGGGTTGTTGGGATTGGAGTAGATGATGGCGCAGATGTTGCCTTTCTCGAGATAGCTCTCGATCTTCGGACCGAGCTTCTCACCTCGGAAGTCGTAGACGTCGAACGTCTCGTACTTCACGCCCTGCACCTGCAGTTGCATCTTCTGAACGGGGAAGCCTGGGTCGATGAAGAGAACGGTGTCCTTCCGCTTGTCGGCCTGTGAGCAAGTGAGGAACGAGGCGAATGCGCCCTGCATGGAACCCACCACGGGCACACAGCCTACAGGAGAGATGTCGACATTGATGAATGCCTTCACAAACCGCGAAGCCTGCTTTTTCAACTCGGGATAGCCTTGAATGTCGGGATACTGCGAGGCGATACCGTTCTGCAAAGCGCGAATCTGTGCCTCCACGCCCACACGTGCGGCCGGCAGTCCGGGTATGCCCATTTCCATCTTGATATATTCCACGCCCGACTGCTGTTCCGACATGGCAGCCACTTGCTTCACCTCGCGAATGGTGGCCTTGGCAAAGTCCTGAATGCCGAGATTCGCAATCAGCGTGTCAACAATTTCTTTCTTAATTGGTGTTTGCATCTTTGTTCTTATGATTATGGAGTTAAAGAAGTTAAGGAAATTAAAGAATTTAAAGGACAATAGTCCTCGATGATTGACGGTTTAAATCTCTATACTTAGGAGTAAAAGTATCGTCCTTTAACTTCTTTAACTCCTATAACTTCCTTAACTTCCTAAAATCTACTTCTGTGCTGCGCGACCCATGGCGAGGGCCTTGATGTTAGCCTCGACGACGGCCTCGCCTTTACGACCGAACACGCGGCGGATGGCATCCTCCAGTTTCTCGTATTCGATGCCGAGAGCCTTCTGGGCGGCACCCAACAGGATGACATTGGCCGAACGCGGCACGCCACCGTCCTTGGCCATCTGCTCGAGGTCGAGCGTGATGACGTGGTTGAGCTTCTGCAGGTCGCCCATAATGACTTCCATATCAGGGTAGTTAGGAATGTTCTTGAAGGGATTGCTCGAAGTGATAATCCATCCCTCTTTGCTTAGATAAGGAAGATAGCGCAGAGCTTCCATGGGTTCCATCGAGATGATGACATCGGCGCCGCCCTTTGCGATGAGGTCGCTGGCAATGGGTTCGCTGCTGATGCGCAGATTCGACTGCACATCGCCGCCACGCTGACTCATGCCGTGCACCTCAGCCTGCTTGATATAAAGATTTTCATTCATGGCTGCTTCGCCAATGATGGTAGCGATGGAGAGGATGCCTTGTCCTCCCACGCCACAAAGGATGATATCAGTTTTCATTTCTTTTCCTCCTGTGCTCTTTTTTGTTTCAGATGACGTTGTAGGGTCTGGATGCACTCGCGACGCGGGATGATCACGCTCGTGCCATGATAGTTGATTTCCTGACGCAGAATCTCGGTGATCTCCGGCATATTCTTCGGCAGGGGAACTACCACATGCAGATGCTCGTCGCTCAAGCCGAGTCCACGACAGATGGCCTCGAACTTATTCGTGCCGGCCGAGTCCTGACCGCCGGTCATACCCGTTGTCAAGTTGTCGCTAATGATCACGGTGATGTCGGCATTCTCGTTGATGGCATCGAGCAGACCCGTCATACCGCTATGAGTGAACGTGGAGTCGCCGATGATGGCCAGCGAAGGCCATTGTCCGGCATCGGCAGCACCCTTTGCCATCGTGATACTTGCACCCATGTCGACGCAAGAATGAATGGCTTTGTAAGGAGGCAGGAAGCCCAGCGTGTAGCAACCGATGTCGCCAAAGACGCGTGGATTCTCATATTCCAAAAGCACCTGGTTGAGAGCCGTATAAACGTCGCGATGGCCGCAGCCCTGGCAGAGTGCTGGTGGACGCGGAGCAACATCCTCGCAGGGAGCGAAATTCTCGCCTTCCTGCATGCCGAGGGCTTTCTTCACCACATCGGGATTGAGCTCGCCCGTGCGAGGCAGCTCACCCGTGAGGCGACCCATGACATTCGGCATTTCAGCCACGCCACGCACGATGTCCTCTACGAACGGCTGACCTTCCTCGACGATGAGCACACGCTCACATTCAGCCAGCATGCGACGAACCAGCTTCTTGGGAAGCGGATACTGCGAAATCTTCAGCACCGGATAAGGACAACCCGTGGGGAAGCACTCTGAAACATAGTTGAAGCCGATACCGCTGGCGATGATGCCCAACGAGTGGTCGGCGGCTTCGAAATATTGGTTATAGGCAGAAGTACAAGCATCCTCTTCGAGCTGGGCCTGCTGAGCCGTAACGTGGTCGTTGCGACGGCGGGCGTTGGCGGGCAGCAGCACCCAGTTCTTAGCTTCTGCATTGTAGTTCATATCGTTTTCCTTGCGGGCCTCTGCCTTCACCTGCACCACCGAACGCGAGTGGGCCATGCGAGTGGTGACACGCATGAGCACCGGCAGCTTCTGACGCTCGGAATAGTCGAAGGCAACTTCCATCATGTCGTAAGCCTCCTGCTGGTTCGACGGTTCAAACGTGGGCAGCATAGCGAACTTGCCATAGAAGCGCGAGTCTTGCTCGTCCTGCGACGAATGCATCGACGGGTCGTCGGCAACCAACACGATCAGACCGCCATTCACACCGGTCATTCCCGAATTGACAAACGGGTCGGCGCAGACGTTGAGTCCGACATGTTTCATACACACCAGCGCACGCTTGCCCATGAACGACATGCCGAGAGCAGCCTCCATAGCAGTCTTCTCGTTGGTCGACCAACGGCTATGAACGCCACGCTCCTTGGCAAGCGGCGACAATTGAATAAACTCCGTAATCTCAGTTGAGGGCGTGCCCGGATAAGCATAGACGCCGCTCAAGCCGGCATCGAGAGCACCTTGGGCAATTGCCTCATCTCCTAATAAAAGTTTCTTCATAAGTTATAGTTAGATGATGATTGATGATGTTATTATCTTTTCTTGACTACTCAACCACTACACCCATCGGTTGTGCCAGCGCTTCGAGGAACTCTTCGATACGCACTTGCCATTCACGCTGGGTGCGCACGTCGTTCTTGCTCCAGGCGCTACCGAAGTAGTAGGTGAACTTCTGGCCGCTCTTGTAGTTCTTCAGCACGCCCACGGCATGTCCCACGGTGCCGGGTGCAGGCTTCTTGTCGAGCACCTTGCGCATCTCCACATTTCCTTCGGGGAAGAGGCAGGCCACGTAGATTTGGAAGTTCTGGGCATTGGGGTTATCGGTCGGGTCGGCATAGTGCAGGAAGTTCTCGCCAAAGACGACGCTCTCGGTGTCCTCAGCATGAATCACAACGCCGGCTGCAAGGTCGCGGGGCTTCGAGAGACCCTCGTACCAAACGGTCATCTTGTTGAAGTTCGAACCCTTGTCGAGACTCAGGATGCGGTGTTCCACAACGGCCTTGTCGTTCTTGATTTCAACGGCGGGATAGGTCAGTTCAACGGTGAAGCGCAACGGACCATTGTCGAGAATCTTGTACGACTCATAGCAATAAGGCAACAGCAGGTTCTTGCCATCCATCAGGGCAGGAGCTCCGCAGCCCAGTGTGGGACCCACCTTATAGCAATCGAGGCCGTAGCCGTGGTCGAAATGATAGGTCGTGGCCTTCTCCACCTCAAAGGCTTCGTCTTTCTTGCCGGCAGCCTTCAACGCCTGAATCTGCGAGTGGTTGGAGAGTTCGGTCTTATAGCGGCCTTCCACCTCGAGATCGGGGGTGTTCTTCAACCACACATCAATACCGAAAGCACGCTCGCCCGAACGCTGCAGAGCCGGTCCGTAGAGGCGATAGGCCGTGCGGTCGTTCTCCCAGGCAATATCGTCGACACGCTCGGGATACTGGCGACCGGTGACATACACCTTCGCGGGTTGCGGGCGACCAGGCTCAACAGTAAACACAGCCGTTCCACACGGGCGAACAGCCACATCGAGCAACAGGCGGCCATCGTAGGTCAGCTGATAGCCCACCTCCTGTCCGAGTGCATTCTTCACAACGAACGGCTCGCCTTGCTGAATGCCCAACTGCTTGTAGACGGCAGCTGCATCGACTTCGACAACTTCTTGTCGCTGAGCCTTCTGATCGTTTGAAACGCTGATTTTCACTTTTCCGGCCATAGCAGATGCTGGCACCAAGAGGGCGACGATAGCCCAAAGAAATAACTTTTTCATATTCTGATTGGATTATTGATTCGTTATGGAAACTATATTAATGTCACCTGAGAATGTAGGGACGCGACGTGTCACGTAACTGGATTTAGCTTTTCTCCTCCACAAACGCGGCACGCCGCGTCCCTACATGTGAGGGTCAATATATAGTTATTGTATCACTTCTGCTTGTTGATGATCACTTCAGTTCATCGATGAAGAACTGCGAAATCTGACGAAGCAGGTGGTTGCGGGTGTTGCCACCGTAGATGCTGTGATTGCGATTAGTATAGAGATTCATCTTGAAATCCTTATCGGCCTGCACGAGTGCCTCGGCATATTCGTAGGTGTTCTGAGGATGCACGTTGTCATCGGCCACACCGTGACAGAGCAGCAGAGCTCCATGCAGCTTGTCGGCACGCGTGATGGCGTTGAAGGCATAACCTTCAGGATTCTCCTTCGGCGTGCGCATGTAGCGCTCTGTATAGACGGAGTCGTAGAAACGATAGCTCGTGGGAGGAGCCACGGCCACACCAGCGCGGAACACCTGTCGGCCTTCGCTCATGCTCATCAGCGTGCAATAGCCGCCATAGCTCCAGCCCCAGATGCCGATGCGGTCTTTGTCGATGTAGGACTGCTGGCCGAGCCAGAGGGCCGTCTCCACCTGGTCCTTGGCTTCGAGCATGCCCAGCTTCAGATAGGTGCACTTCTCGAACTCGGCACCACGGGCACCGGTTCCACGACCGTCGACACAAACCACAATAAAACCTTCCTGACAGAGGTAGCTGTCGAAGAGTCCACCCTGCCCCATCGAACCGATGTTCCACGAGTCGGTGACCTGCTGGCTACCGGGACCACTATATTGGAACATCACCACGGGATATTTCTTGCGTGCATCGAAGTTTGCCGGCTTCATCATCCAGCCTTCCAGCTCGATGCCTTCGCCAGTAGTAAAACGGAAGAACTCCTTCGTTCCCAGCTCATAGTTGGCGAGTTTGGCCTTCAGGTCGGCATTATCGACACGTGTGGAAAGGATGCGGCCCTTCTGGTCGCGCACGGTGAAGACGTAAGGTGTGTTGGCATCGCTCCACGTGTTGAGGAAGAACTGGTAGTCGCCCGAGAACACAGCCGAGTTCCAACCGTCCTGATTGGTGAGGCACTCGGTCTTTCCGTTCTTGTGGTTGACGAACACCTGACGGTCGCGAGCGCTCTTCGTGGCAGCCTGATAGAACACGTCGCCCGTCAGCTCGTTGTAGCCGTAGACGTCGGTAATATCATACTGGCCATCGCCAATCTTCCGCTCCTGCGTGCCGTTCATCGTGTAGAGATATAGGTGCATGTAGCCATCGCGGTCGCTGGGGAGCAGGATGTGGCTTTTGCCCACAATCATCTGGCCGAGCACGTCCTCCTTCACATACTTGGGAACGCTCTCCTTGATGAGCAGTTGGGCAACGGTGGAGCGAGCATTCACGGTGTAGAGGTTCAGCACGTCCTGATGGCGGTTCATCGAAGCCACGATGACCTTATCGGGTTCGCTCATCGGCAGGATGCGCGGCAGATAGCCATCGGCGTCGACCGGCACTTGCAGCTGGCGCGTCTGCCGGCTCTTGATGTCGAAGCTCCAAGCCGTAACGGTGGAATTCACCTCGCCGGCCTTCGGATACTTATAGCTGTAGAAGCCGGGATAGAGCTCGTATTCAGCACGCTGGGGCTTCATGCCCTGGAAGAACTGCAACGAATACTCGCGCACGGCTTTCTCGTCGAAGCGCACCCAGCAGAGCATCGTGCCATCGGCCGTGAAGCAGAAGGCGCGGTTGTACTCGAACTCCTCTTCGTAGACCCAGTCGGGGATGCCGTTGATGACTTCGTTGAACTTTCCGTCCTTCGTCACCTGGCTCTCGGCGTTGTCGTAGAGCAACTTCACGAGGAAGAGGTTGTTGTCGCGAACGAAGGCCACCTGCAAGCCGTCGGGACTCCACAAGGGAACCTGCTGCTTGCCGCCGTCGGAGAGACGCTCCAGCTTGCGGCTTTTGATGGTGTAGATATAATAGTCGGCCTTGAACGAACGACGGTAGATGGGCTCGGTGTTCGTTTGGATGAGCATACGGGTGCCATCGGGCGACATCACATAGCCGTCGAAGCGCTCAATCTTCTCACCTTGCGTCTTCTCAACATCGAAGAGCACACCTGTCTCCTGCCCCGTCTTGAACGAATACTCCACAATTCGCTTGCCGTCGCCTGAGATGCTGGCATAGCGGTCGGAGCCTTCGATGGGGTTCACTCCATAAACACGCTGGGGCGAAAACTCACCACCCGTGATAGCCTTCAGCGTCAGCTTATCGGCGGCATTCACCACAACTGCCGTCAGCAACGCTGCACATAGAATAAGATATTTCTTCATAAATCTAAATAGGTTTTTCTCTTTGAATGCAAAGTTACAAAGAAAAAACCGAACGAAAAAACGTTCTGCGAGAAAAGATTGCACTTTTCGGTTTTTTAGAGTTATTTTACATTTGAGGGAGAGGTGGCGCAGGAAGTTGATGTGTTGGGAGAAGTGCGCCTTCGGCGTACCCACAGCTATTGAGAGGTGACGCTTCAGCGTCTTGTGTCACCTAATAATAATGTATCTGAAAAAACGAAACTTGCTGAAGGATTCCCAAATGGAGAAATCATTTCGCCATGAGGAACGCCTCCATGTTGGTATTGGGATGCTTAATCATGTAGCGCTCTGCCTGTGTGGTATACGGGCTTCTGAAGAACAACGTATTCATCGACTTATTGGCTGCCCACATGATGCGTCCCATGTGCACATCGCGTTCTTGCTGCGTGGCATTCTCAAAGTTCGGCATGGGATAGCGGCTCAGCAACCAGAACACCAAACAGTCGGGCACAATGTTCTTGCGAGTCATCGTGGCGCGTTGTTTCTCGTCATAGAACTGCGCATAGAGCGGATAGTCGGCACCAAGATATTTGTCGAGCGAGATGCCTATCAGGCTATCGCCCACCACGATGCTCTGTCCCAAAGCGCCAATTTGCGCATAGACAACGGGAAGCGGCATCGAAGGAATGAACTTCTGCAGGCGCGAGAACGAGAAGTCGAGCAATTTCTCAACATCGCTCATGTCGGCATACTGAATCTCGGCATCGGCAAGGATGGCTTGCAGCGTGCTGTCCTGATAGAAGTTCAGGAAGCGGGCGTTGATTTGTGCATCGTTCACCTCGCCCAGCTGCAACATGTCCTCGAGCAGGGTGCGCGTCTCTGCGGGAAAGTCGGTGTTCATCTGCTGAAGGGCAGAGAAGTCGCCCGTGGTGAGATAACGGCTCTGCAGGCGATCGTAGCGATGCACTTGCAGCTGCTGCGATGCCTCCACCTCTTCGTTCGACTTCAACTTAAAGTCGCAGGCCACACAGAAAATGGCCAACGATAAGGTCAGCAAATAGAAAAATGCTGATAGCTTTTTCACCTTTTTAACCTAATGCCCTGCAAAATTACTAAATTTTATTTAATTCACAAAACATTTTGCTAAAAAAGTTAAAATGAAACGTAAAATAATTCGAATTAACTTTATTTTTTTGAAAATTGTAGTAAGTTTGTATGGCGATACCGCCCTATTTTTTATAAATTCAGACAACAAAAACGATATGAAAAGAATCCTTTCAGCCCTGCTGTTGCTTGCCATCACAATGGCCTCTCATGCCACAACTCTTCGTGTGGATGTGACGAACCCTTCGAAGTTCCAGCGCATATGCGTGCCGGTGGTCATCGACCTCTCGGCATACGGACTCATCAACGCTGCCACCGTGAGCGAGAATGGTCGTGCCGGCGTGCAAACCTCACAACTCGACGACCTCGATCAGGACGGACGGCCCGACGAGCTGTGCTTCCTCACCAGCCTGGCACCGCGTGAAACGAAGTCCTTCAGCGTGGAGCTCTCTGCACAAGGAACAGCGGCAAAGGCCGAGAGCCAGGTCTATGTGGAGATGTTGCTATCTAATAAAAAGGTGAAAGAGGAAAACAAGCACGACATCTACATCTCGAGCCTTTCCGTCGACCGAGGCGTGAACCCATACAACCAGCTGCACCACCACGGAGCAGCATTCGAGAACGAGC
Source organism: uncultured Prevotellaceae bacterium (assembly GCA_900316285.1). Classification (GTDB taxonomy): domain Bacteria; phylum Bacteroidota; class Bacteroidia; order Bacteroidales; family Bacteroidaceae; genus Prevotella. The sequence continues at coordinate 109,175 of ONCG01000004.1, read as the reverse complement.
TGGTGGCCTACCGCATCTATTTCGACCACCGGCAGACCGTCGACGTCTATGGCAAGTACCATCAAGGCCTGGAACTCCGACGCACACAGTTCTATCCCGACAACGAACAGAAGCAGGCAGGCTTCGGCGACGATATCCTATGGGTGGGCAACACCTTCGGACTGGGCACGCTGCGAGGCTTCGACGGCCAGCAGCCTACGATGCTCTACGACGTTCTGCATCGCTCTCAGCGCATCGTGGCTCGTGGTCCCATTCGCACCATCGTAGAGGTTTCCGACGAGGGATGGCTGCCCAATGCGCCCGAAGTAAAGAACCCGCTGAAAGACGATGGCCTTCAGCCCGTTCAGATGGAAGGTCGCGTAGACTTAACCACACGCTACACCCTCTATGCCCACCGTCGCGACTGCCAGGTTGACGTTTTCATCTCCGACGTCACCGCTGCCCCACGCTTCTCAACGGGCATCATCAACGTGAAGAACTCCGAGGAATACTCCGACCATCACGGCCTGCGAGGCTGCTGGGGAACCGACTGGCCCGTCTCCGAGAAAGACTCCGTCGGCCACAAGCGCGAGACCGTTGGCCTTGGCATCTGCCTACCCCAGCAATCTGTGGTGAGCGAGTGGCCTGCCGACAAGGACAACTACGGCTATGAGATTCGCATGCGTGGCGCACACCTGCAATATTTCATCACCTTCGGTTCCGACAACGAGGACTTCGGATACCATTCTGCCAAAGACTGGTTTGCATACCTCCGCCAATGGAAACGCGAAGTCGCCACTCCGGCGAGGGTGATCGTCAAGGAATGATAGCTTCGCGCCTTCAAAATTTAGAGTCCGCAAATCGGATAGCTCAACGAATTATACCATTTGGTGTGTAGGATCAACGGGGCATAGAAAGAAAGTACCCGCCACTCCATCGAGCAGCGGGCACATTTCATCATAAGGTAATGCTATAGCTATTCAGCGTGGTTCATTCGGTGATGGTCAGTCTACCGATGGTTCTGCCACCTTCGCGCAGATTAACCACTTGTCCAGGATACACATAAGGTGTCTTTCCATCTTCTACAACTTCAAATACGATATTCTCACTGGTTGAGCCGGGCATAACCATATCAACTGCTTGCCCACCAACAGATCCTAGGTTGGTGCACTTCACTGTAAAAATACCGCCAGCAACATACATTTGAGGACTATATTCTTTAAAAAACGGCGTGTGTCTGCCACCTTCGTCTTTAGTTAAGACATACAACGTTCCCTTCACCGTCTTGCTATGAAGAAGTTCGGGGTTGTTCTTGATGGTCAGCACATCACCACGTTGCACTTGGGTAGATTCGACGGGCACTGTGATGCCAACACCATCACCTGCCGCGGCCACATCAACAATTTCGCGGAACACTTCAATGCCGTCTACCTCAAATTCAACATCGAGGATATCATCGCTGATGGAACGCAGGACAACAGGCTGGCCAGTATGTAACAATCCTTTAAGGATCTGTCCTGTGGCCACCGTGCGTTTGCTGGTGCTGAGGGAGAACACGTCTTCAACATACATCAAGGGATAGCTGCCAAGGACGTTGTTCACCAATGCTTTCACATCGTAATCGGTGATGCTGCCATCGTAATCAACGTCGGCAACCTTCCTATATTCTGCATTGCCTGACTTCAGCATGTTCACGAGTGCTGTCACATCGGCCACGTCCACCTTTCCATCACGGTTCACGTCGCCCATAGGTGCAGGTCCTTGAGTGAAGTAGCCTGGGTTGCTGCTGCCTCCATCGATGTGGGCATAGTCAGGACCAATATGATTTGAGGCATACACCGTGCCGGCACCACCCACCAGGGCTGTGCAGCCAGAGAATAAGCTGTTGTTATTCGCCAAGGAACTTGTACTCCAACCGTCGCCAACATAGATGGTCTTCAGCTTATTGCATATGTTGAACATAATACTCATGTCGGTGACTTTTTGGGTGTTGAAGTGGGTGAGATCGAGCATGGTGAGGCTTTTGCAACCTGCGAACATGCCCTTCATATCGGTCACCCTTGACGTGTTCAGGTACTCGAGGCCTTCAATCTCTACCATATTATTACATGCATAGAACCAACTATTGGTCGATGTGGGTCGTGCCGTAGCAAATGAGGGGTCGAACACAGCCTTTGTAATGGTTTGGTAGCTGTATTCTGGAACTTCATCGGGCTCTGGAAGGCTGTACACCTTACCCTCCTTCTCACCGGACTTGCCATCACTGTAGAATGTGAGCGTTTTGTTGAAAAGGACGACATAGGGCTCCGTGGGAACCTGAGACAGATAGCCAGGATTGCTGGGTCCGCCGTCGATGTGGGCATATTGAACTCCCCAATTGGGCCAACCGCCATCAATCCATTCCGTGTCCATGCTACCTACGAGGTTTCGACATTCATAGAATATGCCCCATCCGTTTTCGTTGGTCACATTATCTGTATTCCAATCATCGCCGACGTAGATGGTCTGCAGATTCTGGCATTCCCAGAACATATACCGCATATCGGTCACATTGCGAGTATCGAAGTGGCTCAGGTCGAGTTCGGTAAAGGGGACTCTTGAGAACATGGATTGCATGTTGGTTACCTTGCTGGTGTTTAGGAGTTCCAATCCTTCAATCTCCTGAAGGTTGCTCATCTGGTAGAACCAATCCTTTGTGCTCGTGGGTCGTGCAGAAGCAAACGATTCGTCGATGACGAATTTTTTAACCTCATGCGCCACTTCTAACCATCCAGGCGAGTTTTCGTCGCTTGCATTCAAATAGTACTTCTTGCCTGTCTTCTCTGAAAGCTTGCCATCGTTGTAGAGCGTCAGCAAGTTGGTATTCACATCATAAATGGCATAAGGCTTAGCCGTGAAGTAGCCGGGATCCATTTCACCATCATCGATGTGGGCATAGTAGATACCGTAGTGCCCTTCTTCCCACTCTGAGCCTGCACCTCCGACGAGGTTGGGACAATTAGCGAACATATAACCATCCGACCCACTGAATCCCTCATTCCAATTGCTTCCGGCATAAATGGTTGTCAGCGATGTGCAATTAGAGAACATGTTTCCCATGTTGGTCACCTGGCTCACATCGAAATCAGTCAGGTCGAGAGTCTTCACAGCATTGCACTCGTTGAACATGTTATTCATCGTAGTCACCTTCTGTGTGTTGAAGCCCGTCACATCAATGTACTCCAATTTTCCGCAGAGTGAGAACATGCTCTCCATGTTGGTCACCTCGCTGGTGTTGAGGTATCCGATGCCGTCAATGCTGGTTAGATTACTCATAGCCACAAACCAATCTTTCGTAGTGGTAGGCAGTGCATTGGCAAATGAGGGGTCGAATACCACCGTGGTGATAAGTCCACTTCTGTTGTCTGTATACCATTCTGGTGTATCTGTGCCCTGATTCAGGCTATAGACGGTTCCTGACTTTAACCCATCCAAGCCATCGTAATAGAAAGAGAGAGTCGTTTCGTCTTCCGAAAGGACAGCGTAAGGTGGTGGTGATGTGAAATAACCTGGTTTGCTGGCACCTCCGTCGATGTGGGCGTAGGAAACATCGGTATGATCAGAATCATACCTGGTTCCAGCTCCACCGACGAGGTTGGGACAATCACTGAACATATAACTGCCAGTTCTCAATTTTTCCACACTCCAATTCGCTCCTGCCAGAATAGTAGTCAGCTGCGAATTTTCGGCAAACATGGCAAACATATCCGTTACATTTGCAGTATTGAAGTAGCGCAAGTCAATCGTCGTCAGTTTAGTATTGCGGAACATATTCTGCATGGTTGTTACCTCGCTGGTGTTCAGATATTCGATGCCTTCAATGGTTGTCAGATTTGTCAAATCTAAGAACCACCCATAAGTACTTGTCGGGCGGGCAGCAGCAAACGAGGGGTCGAACACGACTTTGGTAATTACCTCCTCGCTATACCAATCAGGATCCTCCGCCCCAGCAGGGATGCTGAATTTTGAACCCGTCTTCTCGCTCTGCAGTCCGTCGGCATAGAAGGTGAGGGTGTTGCCGTTGAGGACAGCGTAAGGTTGCGATTCGCTGAAGTAGCCAGGATTGCTGCTTCCTCCATCGATGTGGGCATAGGTCTTGTCAATGTTGTTCACACCGTCGCAAGTAGTTCCTGCACCACCCGTAAGTTTCGAACAACCTGAGAACATATTCGAAGATTCTGTCACGGCATCGGTGTTCCAGTTACTGGCATAAATGGTGGTCAGCGCGCTGCAGCCACTGAACATGCCCTTCATGTTGGTCACCTTCTCAGTATTGAAGTTGCTCAGGTCGAGTGTCTTCAGCTTACTGCACTTGTTGAACATGAATTGCATGTCTTTCACCTCGGTGGTGTTCAGATAGATGAGATTCTCAATAGTGGTGAGTTTACTCATTGCGTTGAACCATCCGTATGTGCTTGTCGGACGTGCATTGAGGAACGACATATCAAATACTGCAGTCGTAACACTCCCAGGATAACCACTGCCAACCCAATAGGGATAATCACCATTGAAAGGCACGTTATAAACCTTGCCCTGCTTGGTTCCCGGAGCACCATCAGCATAGAAGACAATGGTGGTATTGTCGGTGCTTTGAACGACGTATGGTCTATATGAGAGGTAGCCAGGATTGCCCAGCGCGTTGTCAGCTCGGGCGTATGTCTTGTCTACTTTGCTCTCATCGTAGGCAGTTCCGGCACCACCTTTCAGATTGACACAGCCTTCAAACATATTATTGCTGTAGTAGGGTGATACCTTGCCGGTAGTAAATGTTGGGCTGATGAAGATAGTGGTAAGCTGTTCGTCACCTCGGAACATTCCCATCATGTTGGTGACGTTCATCGTGTTGAAGCTGGTGAGGTTGAGAAGGGTGAGAGCCGTGCAGTTCTTGAACATGGCGTTCATGTCAGTCACCTGCCTGGTGTCGAATTTGCTCACGTCGACGCTGGTGAGGCTTTTGCAGTCGTAGAACATCAATGACATGTTGGTGACCTTCTCAGTGTTGAATTTGCTCACGTCGACACTGGTGAGGTTCTCGCAGCCATTGAACATTTTCTCCATCGACGTCACCTCGCTGGTGTTCAGACGTTCGATGCTAGTGATGGTGGTGAGTTTCGAGGCTCCCTCAAACCAACTGGCAGTGCTGGTGGGGCGGGCAGTTGTGAAAGATGCATCGAACACCACTTTGGTGACGTCAGCAAGGGCTGAAGTTCCCCATCTGCGCAGGTTATACTTGATGCCTTCCTTCTTGCTCTTCTTGCCATCGGCATAGAAGGTGAAGGTTGTCTTGTCAGTGCTTAGCACGGCGTATGGCGAATTGGAGAGGTAGCCTGGTTTGTCGGTACCACCATCGACGATGGCATATTGTCTATCTTCATAATTATTTCCTTTCCATGTTGTGCCTGCACTACCCACAAGTTTTTCACAGTCGAAAAACATATTTGAAGATTTTGAAAAATAGAGGTGTTGCACATCCCAATCTTCTCCCACAAAGATGGACTTCAGATTTGAGCAACCACTAAACATGGCCTCACATGATGCAACATTTTTCGTATTGAAGGTTCCCAATTCGAGAGAAGTCAGCGATGTGCATCCATAGAACATATAATCCATTTCGGTCACCTTGTTTGTACTGAAGTAAGTCAGGTTGAGGGAAGTGAGGCTCTTGCAGCCGTCGAACATATGGGCCATCGACTCCAGACTGGAAGTGTAGAAATAGGGCATCAGGCCAATGGTGGTGAGGTTCTCCATTTTGTAGAACCAATAGAATGGCATAGCAATGTCACCGTCGTTCTTGCAATAGGGCGCGGGGTCTAGTGGGTCATAGAAGGCTACCGTGTTGACGTTCAGATAGTTGCCATCGGCATAGACACCTGTATATATGTGGTCGTTGTTGACGACGGGATTTTCATAGATGGTGTACTTCGTGCCTTCTCGGCTGTTGATTTCGTCATCATTGTAGAAAGAAAGTTTGCCTTCGTTGTAGACAGCGTAATGAGGGTGCTTGGTAAAGTAACCAGGAGTACCACTGGCATCAATGCGGGCATATGTCTTACCGGTGTAGCTTGCATTATATTCCGTGCCATTGCCGCCCACGAGGCTTGTGCAACCATAGAACATGTTTTGGGAAAGTTCGTCAGTGGCATACGTCGTTTTCCAGCCGCTGCCCACATGGATGGTTTTCAGTCTCGAACAGTTTGAGAACATTTCTCTCATGCTCTTGTAGGAGCCTTTCTCGAACGAGCTCAGGTCGAGCACCTTCAAGGACGAGCAACCACTGAACATTTCTCTTGTTTCACCTACATTCGAGAAGTTGGTCAGGTCGACAAACTTCAGCTTTGAGCAGCCCTTGAACATGTAATTCATGGAGAGATAGTCTGATATCCCCGTCTGGCCTGTCACCCCATTCATGTAGAGAAATTCCAGAGAGGAACACCCTTGGAACATCGAATCGAATTGCCAAATACCAGAACTGTTGATGTTTTGCATTCCTTTGACACTCGTGAGACGTGTCATACCATGGAACCAGTCCTTGGTCGAACGAATGTTTCTCACTTCAGCGAATGAAGGCTTGAACTCCACGGTGGTGATCTTGGTCAGGTCCACCGCACTGTTGTTATACCACGCTGGCGAAACGTTAGCCGATGCAGTTGCAATCTGGAAGGTTTTTGCACCAAGGCTTTGGGCTTCCGTCAAGCTGTTACAGAAGTACATTTGCGTACCATCGGAAGAGATGGCAGCATACTGTGCCATCATCTTCATTGTTCCCAACATGGTGCCTAAGAGGACCAGCAGGAGCGTCCGTAGTAATGATGTTCCTTTTTTCATAATTAATGGTCGTTTTTAGTTAATAATTTGCTGCAAAGATACAAAAAATAATTTAAAGGCTGTTTGGACTTTTCAATCAATTATTTGGATTTTTGCGTCAAGATGAACAAAAAGTAGAAGTGGGAGGAATAAATATTAAATTATTATTAAGAAAGGTGGTTCAAATTGCATATTAACAATAAACTTGACTGCGTTGATGATGTTTTTTCACTTTTTCTTTGTTGGTATCACATTTTTCACTAACTTTGCAAATATTATAATGTAAAACAAGATGATGACCGATATGCTACATACCAAAGTTCTCAAGATTTGTCTACTGATTTTGTTTGCCACCCTGCTTGATGTGCCTGCTGCTTATTGCCAGACACAGGCAGAGAAGCCATCGCCAGTGGTAAGCCTGCTGGACGACTTCAACCAGTCACCATCGGCCAACAAGGCAAATGCGTTCTTTTCGGCTTTGCTGAAGGAAGAGCTTCTGGAAGAGCCCATCGCCTTCACCAAGCAGACACACCGCGACACACTCAACCAGCAAGTGTGGTACTGGGCAGCAGAATACTTCTACGACCAACAACAGTATCAGTTGGCTGAAGACTATGCCCTGAAGGCGCTGCCGTTGTGCGAGAAAGGTAACAATGTTGGCATTCATGGCGACTGCCTGTCGCTGCTCGCCCTTGTCCAGATTCGGAAGGGGCACTTCAACGACGCTGCCCGATATGCCAAGGAGTGCAACAAACTGGATATGCAGGTGGGTGACCCCGACAACATTTCATCGTCACTGAACACACTGGCAGGAATCTATATGAGCATGCGCCAGCCAAAGGAGGCCGAGCAATATGTGCTGAAGGGCATCGAGTACTGTAAGAAGGCTGGCAACGAGAAGCGGTTGGCTATTCTCTACGGCATGGCATCGGAGGTGTATCACCACCTGGAAAAGGAAAAGGAGTCGCTGGACTATGCCACTCGTGCCTGCGAAATTGAGCAGAAAGCTGGACGTGTAGACAAGGTGGCTGTTCGTCAGGCTCAACGGGCAGCAGCTCTCATCAACCTGCATCGCTATGACGAGGCGAAGAAGGCTCTTGAAGAGGCTATTCCTGAGTTTCGCCGTGATGGCAACCGCCACTCACTGGGCATTGCCTGCAACCAGATGGGACTCCTGCTGCACCGTGAGAAGAATGACTCGGCAGCCGTGAAGTATCTGAACGAGGCACTGGCCATCTTCCAAGAACAGAAAGACCTATTCAACGAAAGCCAGAGCCACAAGTCGCTCTACAATGTGTTGCGACTGGGAAATCCGGAGCTGGCCATGCAACACATAGACCGCTTTAATGAGTTGCGCGACTCACTCTACGACCATAATACTGGTGAACTGCTATCGAAATATGCTGCTGAATATGGTAATGCAGAGCTGCTGCAACAACAGGAAGAAGAACATAATGCCCACACGCGCGACATCCTGATTGCTGTGCTGGTGCTGTTGGCCGTGATATTTGGCGTATGGGTGTTCAGAAGCATTGAGCGCCGACGCCAACAACGTCGTATGGAAACCCTTCTGCAGAAGATTGACCTGCTCACGAAACAAAACGTGAGACTGAAGACTCATGAGGGCAAGGAGCTGGATGGTGAGGATGCCGAGAAGAAACCGAAAGAGGAAGAAATCATTGATGATCAAGACCAACAGTTCCTGGCCAAGGTGATTGCCCTGGTCGACGAGGCTTTGGTCAACAAAGACTATGGCGTGGAAACCATTGCCGAGCAGATGAATATGAGTGTGAGCACATTCCGCCGCAAACTGATGGCAGTCACCGATGAAAGTCCGAAGAACTACATCACGGCTATACAGATGAGCAAGGCCGCCACATTGCTTGAGAAGCAGCCTGGCCTCTCGGTGAATGAGGTGTCGAATCGTTGCGGCTTCGATGATGCAGCCAACTTCTCACGGGTGTTCAAGCGTTTCTATGGTGTTGCTCCATCGCAATACAGCAAAAAGCGAGAAGAACACCTGAATGCTCTCCGCCAAAGCGATGAGGAAGAGTTAATACGTCGCCAGGCCAAAGGGAAGAATATAGGAGATAATATGTTTTTAACATAAATGATGTAGGGACGCGACGATTCCCTCGCTTAGCTCGCCTACCCGTAGCCTTTGTCGTGTTTGTGGGGTAGAAAAGCTAAATCCTGTTACGCGGCACGCCGCGTCCCTACATTTCCAGAGGCAATTCCCACATCATTTCCAAAGCAAAAAGTTACTTGGCTGAAAAAAAAATTGAAAGATTTGAATGATTTCAAAAATTATTCGTATCTTTGTCCGCAAGAAATAAAGAATTTATTCAATTATCATTCACTTAAACAAAAACATTATGGCTAAAAAGTTTATCTGTGCCGTTTGCGGCTACATTCATGAAGGTCCCGAGGCTCCCGAGCGTTGCCCCATCTGTAAGGCTCCCGCCTCGAAGTTTACAGAACTGAAAGAGGACGAAGTTCCCGTCTATGCTACTGAGCACAAGATTGGTGACGGCAAGCCCGAAGGTGTTAGCGAAGAGATGATCAACGACCTGCGCAACCACTTCAATGGTGAGTGCGGCGAGGTTGGCATGTATCTGGCTATGAGCCGTCAGGCTGACCGCGAGGGCTATCCCGAGATTGCAGAGGCCTTCAAGCGCTATGCTTTCGAAGAGGCTGAGCATGCTTCTAAGTTTGCTGAGTTGCTGGGCGAGTGCGTATGGGACACCAAGACCAATCTGGAGAAGCGTGCTGCCGCTGAGGCAGGTGCTTGCGAGGACAAGTTCCGCATTGCCAAGAATGCCAAGGCTGCCGGATTCGATGCTATCCACGACACCGTTCATGAGATGGCAAAGGATGAGGCCCGTCATGGTGCAGGCTTCGCTGGTCTGCTGAAGCGCTATTTCGGTAAGTAAATTGCAGCTTTCACTCAGTGAATCATAAGCATAGTTCTGCTCTTGCAGGGCTATGCTTTTTGTTTTCCAAAAGCAATGCTTTCAGCCTCCAGGAGCAATGCTTTCAGAACCCAGGAGCAATGCTTTTAGAACCCAGAAGCAATGCTTTCAGCCTCCAGAAGCAATGCTTTCAGAGTCCAAGAGCAATGCTTTCAGAACCCAGGAGCAATGCTTTTAGAGCCCAAGAGCAATGCTTTTAGAGCCCAAGGGTAATGCCTTGGGAATCTGAAAGGATTATTATTCACGAACAAAAGGGAAGCTTTAGCGAACCACCTTGATTCGCTTACTACGTGCTGAAGCCGGCAATTGGGTTTCGCCATCAAGCACACGGATGACGGTTCGTTTTCCTGCAGGAGCGGCGTCAATGGCTTCCTGCAACGAGAAGTAGTTACCACGACCCTCCTGCGACACCACATAGTCATAGTGGCGTACATGTCGGCGCAAGGCAGGAACCTTCTCAGCAATGGCATCAGCCAGCAGACCTGCCACCAATCGAGCACCAAACACATTGTAATGGGTGTTATCGTGACGGCCATTGGGAATGCTTGCCACCTCGCCAGGACGATACCACATGTGCAGTCGGCGTGAACCCTCGATGCCCATGCCCTGCTCCAAGTCGTGAGTAATGCGATTGGCATCGATGAAGACAACTCCCATCTGCTCAGCCACCCGACGGGGCGACAGCAGATAAGCACCATGGGTGTCGATGAGTGTATCGCTATTCACCTGCTCATCCTCATACTTCGTATTGCGCAAAGCCTCATCTTCAGCACTACCATCGCTGGCTTGGAAGAAGTTGCGACGCACAACAGCATTCATCAGAATGGGAGTGGCCTTGCGCTCACGAGCCTCACGGACAAAGCGACTGAGGTTCTCATCGAACGTTCCACCAGGCTCTGTGTGGCGTGCGGTATCCTGCTTCTCATCGTTATGACCAAACTGAATCACAACATAGTCGCCAGGCCGCAACTGCTCGAACACACGCTGCCAACGTCCTTCAGTAATAAAGCTTTTCGAAGAACGTCCATTCACAGCATGATTGCTCACTCGTACATGACGGTCGAAGCAACCTTGGAGCATCATCCCCCACCCTCTCTCTGGATTGGTTTGCGGGTTCTGCTTGTCGGCAGCCGTTGAATCACCGATAATAAAAATGGTGGTCGACTTGTTCGACGATGTGAGTACGAACAAGCCAATCACCATCAGTATGTATGTGAGGCGTTTCATCATTGTGAAACCTGTGCCAATAGCTCCTCGATGGTTACCAGCTGCTGGTCGCCCGTGAGCATGTTTTTCAGCGTGAACTTCCCCTCGTTGATTTCGTTTTCACCAGCCAATGCCACAAAAGGAATCTGCTTCTGGTTGGCATACGACATCTGCTTCTTCATCTTCGAAGCATCGGGGAAGAGTTCTGTGCGCACTCCAGCTGCACGCAACTTGCCAACCACGGGCAGACAGTAGGCTGTCTCTTTCTCACCAAAGTTGATGAAAAGCACGCGCGTGCCATTAACAGCATCGGTTGGATAGGCATCGAGCTGATTGAGAACATCGAAGATGCGGTCTACGCCAAACGAGATACCCACACCGCTGACACCAGGCATTCCAAAAATTCCCGTGAGGTTATCGTAGCGTCCACCACCTGTGATGCTGCCAATCTGCACGTCGAGAGCCTTCACCTCGAAGATGGCGCCCGTATAGTAGTTCAGACCACGAGCCAAGGTGAGGTCGAGTTCAATGGCGTTGTTGAGTCCCAGAGTCTTCAGTGTATCGAGGATGAAACGGCACTCCTCCACTCCCTTCAGACCAGTCTCTGAGGAAGCAAGCACCTGAGAAATGATCTGCAACTTCTCGTCGTTGGTGCCAGCAAGTGTGATGATGGGCTGCAGCTTCTCTATCTGCTCGTCGGTAAGGCCATCCTCGCGCAGTTCGGCATTCACATTGTCAAGGCCAATCTTGTCGAGTTTATCGATAGCTACGGTGATGTCTACAATCTTGTCGGCAGCTCCGATGACCTCGGCAATGCCTGAAAGAATCTTACGGTTGTTGATCTTGATGAGAACACGCACACCAAAGCGAGTGAAGACTGTGTCGATGATCTGCATGAGCTCCACCTCGTTGAGCAAGGAGTCGCTGCCCACCACATCACCATCGAACTGATAGAACTCGCGATAGCGGCCTTTCTGCGGGCGGTCAGCACGCCATACAGCCTGATACTGATAGCGCTTGAAGGGGAACTGAATCTCCTCACGATGCATCACCACAAAACGGGCGAATGGAACAGTGAGGTCGTAGCGCAGGCCTTTCTCGCACATCTTGGCAGCAAGATGCAGGGCATTGCGTTCGCGGAGTTCCTCATCGGTGACCTTTGCCAGGCAGTCGCCTGAGTTGAGTACTTTGAAAAGCAATTTGTCGCCTTCCTCACCATATTTGCCCATGAGCGTCTGCAGGGTTTCCATCGCAGGTGTCTCAATCTGCTGGAAGCCATAGAGGGCATACACGTCGCGGATGGTGTTGAAGATATAGTTGCGCTTCGCCATCTCAATGGGTGAGAAGTCGCGCGTTCCTTTGGGTATACTGGGTTTGTTCATTTACGATTTACAGAATTCTTCGTGATTATAAACTGATGTAGGTACTCCGGCAAGCATGCCCGAAGTCCTATTGACTACTTGCGGACGATGGTCTGATCGCGGTCAGGACCAATCGAGATAATCTTGATGGGTGTTTCGAGCTGCTGCTCCAGGAACTGAATGTAGTCGCTGAATGCCTTCGGGAACTGCGACTCATCGGTGAAGCGAGTCATGTCAGTCTTCCAGCCAGGCAACTCCACATAGACAGGCTCGATGCCTTCCTCCACGCTGAAGGGGAAGTAGTCGATGCGCTCGCCATGCTGACGATAGGCCACACAAGCCTTGATGGTTTCAAATTCATCGAGCACGTCGCTCTTCATCATGATGAGCTCTGTGACACCATTCACCATGATGGCATAGCGGAGAGCCACCAAGTCGATCCAACCACAACGACGCTCACGACCTGTGACGGCTCCATACTCATGGCCGAGGTCGCGGATGCGCTTGCCAGTCTCATCGAAGAGTTCTGTGGGGAACGGTCCTGCACCAACGCGTGTGCAGTAGGCTTTCATGATGCCATAGACATTGCCGATTTTGTTGGGACCAATGCCAAGACCCGTGCAAGCACCCGCACAGATGGTATTCGACGAGGTGACGAAAGGATAGGAACCGAAGTCAACATCGAGCATGGTTCCCTGAGCACCCTCACAAAGCACCGTCTTGCCTTCACGCAGGAAGTTGTTGATCTCGTGTTCGCTATCAACAATGGGGAACTGCTTCATGTATTCGATGCCTTCCATCCACTTGCGCTCCACGTCGGTGATGTCATAGTCGGTAAAGCCCAAGGCACGCAGTGTCTTCTCATGACGAGCCTTGTGAGCCTGATATTTAGCTTCGAAGTTATCGAGGATGTCACCCACGCGCAAGCCATTGCGGCTTACCTTGTCGGTATAGGTGGGACCGATTCCCTTACCCGTGGTGCCCACGCGGTTCTTGCCCTTTGATGCCTCGATGGCAGCATCGAGAAGACGATGGGTAGGCATGATGAGATGTGCTTTCTTCGAGATGTGGAGTCGCGTCTTCAGCTCATGTCCGCTACGCTCCAGGTCGCGGGCCTCATCCATAAAGAGATCGGGAGCCAGCACCACGCCATTACCAATCACATTCACCTTACCACCTTGGAAGATGCCTGACGGGATGCTTCGCAACACATACTTCTCGCCTTCAAACTCCAGAGTGTGGCCAGCATTCGGACCACCTTGGAAACGAGCTATCACATCGTACTGTGGAGTCAGCACGTCAACAACCTTACCTTTGCCTTCATCACCCCATTGGAGTCCCAGAAGGACATCAACTTTTCCTGTATTCATCTGATATGTTTGATTTTTAATCATGTTCCTTTTTTCAGTTCTTTCTGCCTCGCCTTTCGCTTCATCTTCGACTGGCACGACGAGCAGACGCCATAGATATAGATGATGAAGCCGTCTTTGCGGAAGCGCTTGGGCCGCACATTGTCTACAATGGCTGCAAGGGCTGTTGTCCGCAACTCATCGATATTGCCACACACCGTACACACCTGGTAGCAATGGTTCTCATTCTTGTAGCCCACTTCGTACCATGTGCCGTGAGGAAGGACGAACTTCACAACCAAGCGCATCGACAAGAGCAGTCGCAGGGTGTTATAGAGCGTGGCACGGCTGACGATGAAGTTGTCGGCAGTCAGCTTCTCGCTGAGTTCTTCAAGCGTGAAGCGGCCCTCCATGTCGCAAATGGCATCCAGAATGGTATAGCGTTCCGTGGTCTTGCGGCATTTGTTTGCCTCAAGATAACGGGTGAAAACAGTCCTTATTTGCTCCTTAATATTGACCTCCATGCAAGTGTAACGCTCAAAAAACGTACAAAAATACTACTTTTTTTGCACATAAGCGTCATCTTTTTTATAAAAAATCTAAACAAAGTGCTTTACGGGCCATATTTGCATATTCATCACCCAACTCCGAAAAGCGCATCACGCAGTTCATAGCAGCATGCTTCAGGCCTGCATGATCCGACTGTAATGCTACCGACACCTGATCAAGGAACTCATTGATACCACGATCGTTAGGCTCTTTCATTCGACTAAAGATGCGGGCAAGAATGAGATAGGCTGCCATCTGTCGCAGATTGTCGTCAGAGGCCATCCACTCGTATGCGATGACAGGTGCATAGTCGAGATGCTGATACAGATGAAATGCTGCTATTTCGACCATCTCCTGCGAATGGGTCTGCTCCATCCAGATATCAACAACCTCACGAGGCATCTGGGCAGGCGGCATGAGCAGCGTGGCCAGAATCTTGCATTCGCGGATTTCTTCTTTCCACAATTCGATGGCAAGTTCGTAGTCTTGCTCATACTCCCGAGCCATCGCCTGCAAATCGGGCAGGCTGACTCCCCAGTTAATCTTGTAGTCGAGTCCTTTATCGCGCATCGACCGTGCTGCCACTCCGTTCATCATCAGACGGAACGACTGCTTGATAGCCTTCAGTTTCTCGTGGGTTTGTTCTGTCATGTCAGTTTTGTTTTTATGGTTTGGAACACGTAGTCTTCAATTACAGAAAACCGTATTCACGGCTGTAGCGGAGCATTTGTTCCTCGTAGGATTCAGAATAGTCGGGCACCACATCGATGATGGTGCCTTCTGCATCGAAAACTGGTTTCAGCCAAGGGTTGAGGAAACCCTTGTAGGGGGCGAGGTTCAACTGCTTGTAGCGGGCCAATACTTCTGCATGTAAATCAGCATCGACATTCACAGCATAGCGTTCCACCAGCGAGCGCGCAACCTCATAGTCGCCTTCACTCTTGATGCGCTGCACCTCAGCCAACAACTCGGCAAAGAGTTTCCGCAGCGTTTCATAGTTGTTAATGAGCAAGTATGTCTTCCCATTGCGGCGAATGAGCGACACTGCACCCTTCGAGTGCTCGTAGACCCAGTGGGCAATGAGCGAACGATTACGCATGTGGGCCTCCTCTATCTGATTGCCAGGCTCAATGCGCACTAGCTGTGTCATGAGTCCGTTGAGCATGTAGGTGTAGTATTGCGACTGGTATGCCCTGCGGTTGGGCAGCAGTCCGAGTTCTACAAGCTTTGCATCAGCAATATAATAGAGGCCGAACAAGTCGGCACGAGCCTCTTCTATGGTATTTCCATAGGCCTTCAGCGCATCTGGGCTCACTCCTGGCAGCAGTTGTCCGCTGCCGTGCCCCAGGCATTCGTGCAGGTCGGTATGAAGGTTATCACATGTGTCGCCATAGGTAAGAATCATCGAACGGGTGGCATCGTCGATGACAAACTCTTCCATGAAGCCACTTCCTCGCGATGCTTTCGAATAAGCTTCGGTGATGTTCTTAATGGTGATGCTCTTCGATCCATGCTGAGCACGAATCCAGTCGGCATTCGGCAGATTAATACCGATGGCTGTCGACGGATACTCATCACCACCAAGCATAGCCGCACAAATGACGTTGGCCGTAACACCTTTCACTTCCTTTTTCTTGAATCGGTCATCAACAGGTGAATGATCCTCAAACCACTGCGCCCGCTGACTAATGGCTTGTGTGCGCTTTGTGCCTTCTTCGTCGCGATACTCCACAAGTCCCTCCCACGAGCCTTTCAGGCCTAATGGGTCGCCATATACTTCAATGAATCCATTGATGAAGTCGACACCGCCTTGCAACTCATGCAGCCATTCAATGGAATACTCATCGAACAAGCGCAGGTCACCTGTACGGTAATAGCGAATGAGCAAGCTGATGACCTTCTTCTGCTGTTCGTTCTCGGCCACCGACTGCGCTTTCTCAAGCCAAAAGACAATCTGCCGAATAGCTTCACCATATAGGCCGTCCTCCTTCCAAGTGAGTTCTTTCAATTTCCCCTGCTGCTTCACCAACTTCGAATTCAGTCCGTAGGAAGGAGGTGCATCGTCTGCAGCATCCTGCATGGCAGCATAGAAGGCTTCCACTTCCTCCTGGCTGACTCCTTCATAGAAGTTGCAAGCCGACGTTTTCACAAGGTCCTCGCCATCGGCTTTGTTCACACGCTTGGGCAACACCTCAGGATGGAAGATAACGGGGAACAGCTCGTTGCACATCATCTCTACATTCTCGCCCTCACGTAAAGGCAACAATGACTTGTCCGTGCTCTCAATCAATGAGCGCAGATAGTCTTCTGAGAAGCCCGGAGCGAACTTCTCGCAGCCATAGTGATGATAGATGCCATTGGAAAACCAAACACGCTTCAGGTAGACATCGAATGCCAATGAGTCATCTGTAGCGTTGCCTACACCTCTTTTATTAATATATAGGCACTCAAGCAGTTTTCTGATGCGGAGATTGTATTTACCGAACTGATCGGTCGTAATGTCGCGACCACACAGAGCAGCCTTGGCTAAATAATAAACGTAGCGCTTCTGCCCTAAGGTAAGCATTTCGAATCCGTCGAGCCTATAGCGTAACATCTGGACGTCGGCGAAACGTTCACCTGCATAGTTGAAATCGTCATGCATGGTTGTTGTGTTATGAATTTTAGTTTCGCAATCGCTTACCTTTCATAACTCCTGAAGATGTATTACGAATCTTTCGCAGCCTTTTCCTTTTTTGCCTTTCTCTTCTTCGACTTCTCCAGAAGTTCAGGATGCTGAGCGTAGTGTGATTGCTTGAAATCGCGCGGGGTGGTTCCTGTTATCCGATAGAACGACGCATAAAAAGACTGACGATTAGAGAAGCCAACCATGTCGGAAATCTCCTCCATGCTCAGATCCTGATAACGTTGGTCGATAAGCATCGCCATTGCCTCCTCGATTCTGTATTTGTTGACGAAGGAGGTATAGTTCATGTGAAACTTTACATTTACTACAGCAGAGACATAACGTGTGTTTGTGCCTAAATCTTCAGCAAGTCTTTTTGCCGAATAATTCTTGTCCTTGAACTTCTTCTCGATGAGAATGATATTCAGGATTTTCTCTTTCAACTCATCCATCAGAGGTGCACTCACCAACATACGATATGCGGCCTTCTTTTCTTTCTTCTCTGTAATGTTGTATTTAGCCATAATAAAGATTGTTTAAGGAAACAAAATCTTTTCACAATGCAAAAATACTAAAAATATTTGAAATAAAAGCGTTTTCACTTCTTTTTTTTGCAAAATATTCGTAACTTTGACCGATATTTAAGAAAAAACATGATAAAAAAGCTAATATGCTACGGTTTTCTTGCCATTTCACTATGTGTGTATGGCAAGTCGGGAAACACCACCGTCGTGATTTCGCTCGACGGTTGCAGGTGGGACTACCCTCTCTGGTACGATACGCCCATGTTTGACTTCATGGCTGAAAACGGCGTCTCATCAGGACTTATACCATCATTCCCTTCGAAGACATTCCCCAACCACTACACATTGGCTACGGGTCTCTATCCCGACCATCACGGCATTATTGCCAACTCTTTCCTCGATACCGAGAGTGGAGAAGTGTTTTCACTCAGCGACCCTGAGCAGAAGACAAACCCGAAGTACTATGGTGGCGAGCCCATCTGGCTCACAGCCAAGCGGCAGGGGCTGCGCACTGCAGTCTTCTATTGGCCTGGCTCCGATGTACCCATTCTCGGTCAGCACCCTGACACCTATTTTAATTATGATGACAAGCCTCGTCTAAGTGCCAAGCAGCGCATCAATGGCATCATCGAACAACTGGCAAAACCTGAGGACAAGCGCCCACACCTCATCATGGCCTATCTGGAACAGCCCGATGCAAACGGCCATAAATATGGTCCGCAAAGCAAACTGACACGAAAAGCTGTCGTCAAAGTCGACTCTCTTATCGGCCACCTCTACCAGCGTTTATGCAGCCATCATCTCGAGAAGAAAGTGAATCTCGTGGTGCTCTCCGATCATGGAATGGCTTGGGTAGACGGCACTCATGCCATCACGATTGCCCAACGGCTGAAGCAGGAATGGGTGCGCGACATTGTAGGAGAGATTCCAGCATGTGTCTATGCAAATCCAGGTTATGCCGACTCCATCTATCTTGCCCTTCGCGACATCCCTCATGCTCGCGTTTGGAGAAAAGGCGAGGTGCCGGAGTATCTGCATTATGGCACATCGTCGCGCATTGGTGATGTTGTGGTATTGCCCGACATCGGCTACATCGTCTACGATAAGCCCTTCGATGCAGGAGGCACACACGGCTACGACCCAACGCTTCAAGAGATGCATGCTATCTTCCGTGCCATCGGTCCCAACATCCCACACACCTCAATACCCGACTTTCCCAACGTGTGTGTCTACAACTTCCTATGCAGACTCTTGGGCATACAACCGGCTCCCAACGACGGTACTGATATTCCAGAATTAGTGAACAGCGATGTTCCCTTCTTCCCTGCCACCCTTCCATAATAAGGAAAGTGGTGCGCATGCAAAACTGATAATCATATCATAACAATAAAAACCAAAAAAGAATATGGAAAGAACATGGAGATGGTTTGGCAAGAACGACAAGATTACGCTTGCCATGCTTCAGCAAATTGGTGTCGAAGGCATCGTCACAGCATTACACGACGTTCCTCTCGGCCAGGTATGGACCCGCGAAAAGATACGCGACCTGCGTGAATACATCGAGAGCTATGGCATGCGATGGAGTGTTGTAGAGTCGCTGCCTGTCGTTGAGACCATTAAGTATGGCGGCCCCGATCGTGACTATCAGATTGAGGTCTACAAAGAGTCGCTGCGCAATCTGTCGGCAGAAGGCATCCACTGCATCTGCTACAACTTCATGCCTGTTCTCGACTGGGCACGTACCGACCTGCTCCACCCCAACCCCAATGGTGCATCCAACCTCTACTTCAACTATGCCGAGTTTGCCTACTTCGACATCTATATCCTAAAGCGTGAGGGTGCACGCGAGGAATGGGCTGCATTCAAGTTCCCGGAAGGCGTTGGCGAGGGACGTAATGTGTTGGCTGAATGCGACGAACTGGCCAAGACGATGACACCCGAGAAGGATCATCAGCTCGTGGAGAATATCGTGATCAAGACGCAAGGCTTTGTCAGCGGCAACTTCAGCGAGAACGACGAAGCACCCATACAGAAATTCCGCGAATTCCTCGACCTCTACAAAGGCATCGACAAGAAGCAACTGCGCGAAAACATGAAATACTTCCTCGAGGCCATCATGCCGACATGCGAAGAATGCAATATGAATATGTGCGTACATCCCGATGATCCACCTATCGAGATTCTGGGACTTCCGCGCATTGTTCGCACCGAGGAGGACATCCAGTGGTTCCTCGATGCCGTACCTAATAAGCACAACGGACTTACCTTCTGTGCTGGCTCACTCTCGGCTGGTGCCTACAACAACGTCGTAGAACTGGCCAAGAAGTTTGCACCACGCACTCACTTCGTACACCTGCGCTCGTGCCACATCTTCCCCAATGGCGACTTCACCGAGGCAAGCCACCTGGGTGGACGTGCCGACATCATTGAACTCTGCCGCATCTTTGAGAAAGAGAATCCCGACCTGCCCATGCGCGTCGATCATGGCATGACCATGCTTGGTGACGAGTCAAAAGGCTATAACGCAGGATATTCGTTCCTCGGCCGCATGTTCGCATTAGGTCAGGTACAGGGCATCCTTGCTACTGTCGACCGTGAACTCGGTATCAAATACCAGCAGCCAGGATTCTTCGATTAAATCCCCAACCTTCAAACTACACAACACAAAAAAGGAAAGATGAAGACATTGCTCATTGCCGCACTTTGGCTCACCCTATCGCTGCCATGTTCAGCGCAAGGCCCTTGGAAAGAAGGAGCCTTCAAAACTGGCCAATACCGCAACCTACTCGTTGAGATGGGCTATAAGCCTGCCGATGTCGACGCGAAAGTCAGCGAAGTTTTTAACGATGTGTTCTACGGACCCAACAAGGTATACTTCGAGGTTGGCGACTCCTTGGGCTATATCTCCGACATCAAGAACCACGATGTTCGCACAGAGGGAATGTCGTACGGCATGATGATTGCTGTGCAGTTTGACAAGAAGGACATCTTCGACCGGCTATGGCGTTGGAGCAAACGCTACATGCAGCATAAGGACGGAAGCAGAGAAGGCTATTTCGCATGGAGCTGCAAGACCGACGGCACACGTAATGCCCAAGGTGCAGCATCTGACGGCGAACTCTACTACATCACCGCTCTGCTTTTTGCCTCCAACCGCTGGGGTAATCAAACGGGCATCGACTACAAGGCCGAAGCTCAACACATCCTAAGCAGCATACAGCCACGCGAGTATCAGGCTGAACAGCCGGCCGGCCCATGGGGCGGAGCCAGAGGCGGAACGATGTATCTCATTGATCCCGAGACAAAGCTCATCACCTTCACTCCCGACGGATTCGGACAACGATTCACCGACCCCAGCTACCACATTCCCGCCTTCTATGAGGTTTGGGCCAAGTGGGCAGACGACGGGCGCAGCGACTATTGGAACGAATGTGCCAAGAAAAGTCGCGAGTTCCTGCATAAGGCTATCAATGAAAAGACAGGACTGAATGCAGACAACTGCCAGTATGACGGCAGCGAGATGCAAATGCCTCGTTTCCCGGGAAGGCCACAACAACAGCAACCTGCCACACCCCGCCGTTTTGGCAACAACAATTTCCGCTATGACTCGTGGCGCGTGCCCATGAACATTGCTCTTGACTACGAGTGGAGTTGTGCCGACCGCGAATGGCAGCAAAAGTATGGCGAGACCATCCAGAAGTTCTTCTATTCCCAAGGCATCGACACATACGTTGACCAGTATCGCGTAGACGGCACATTGCCTGAAGGTGATGAGATCCTGCAGGCTGGAGGATTCAGGAAACTGCGTCACAGCGTCGGACTTGCAGCCACACTGGCAGCAGCCTCAATGATGTGCTCTCACGACATCAGCAAAGAGTTCGTCCAGGCATTGTGGAACGCCCGCCATGAGCCAGCCGAAGACGGCTACTTCGATGCTTATTACGAGGGTTTGCTCCGACTCTTCGCCTTCATGCACTTGAGTGGGAACTATCGCATTATCACGCCCTAACACCCCGTACTTCAAGTATAACAAGAAAACATGTCTCTACCTGATGGAAATCGGGTGCGGAGATTAAAGAAAGAACTATAACTCTTATCATCGTACATGAAATTAACAGACATGCTGAGCGGCCAGCTGAATGCCGCAGAGTGGGAAGCAAAAGGCTATGAGCTTCCAAAATTCAATATCGAGGACATTCGTCGCAAGACACATGACGAGCCCACATGGGTGCACTTCGGTGGTGGAAACATCTTCCGTGCCTTCCCGGCTGCCATCCTCAACGATGCGCTTAACACCGGCCAGTATGACCGCGGTGTGATTGTTGCCGAGACTTTCGACTTCGAGGTCATCGACAAAGCTTACGCCCCTTATCAGAACCTCTCGTTGTTGGTGAGCCTGCGGTCATCGGGAACAATCGGGAAGAAGGTCATCGCCAGCGTAACCGAAGCGCTGAAGGCTGATGAGCAGTTCGACGACTGGAAGCGTCTCGTTGAAATCTTCCGCAATCCGTCGCTGCAAATGATTTCGTTCACCATCACCGAGAAAGGCTATTCGTTCAACGAACAAGACCTGGCACGAGGCCTACACCCCGTCTTTGCGATGGGTAAGGTATGCGCCCTACTCTACGAACGCTGGCAGGCTGGACAATTGCCACTCACAGTACAATCAATGGACAACTGTTCACACAATGGCGACAAAGTGAAAACTGGTGTCTTAGCCTATGCCGAACGTTGGGTGGCCGACGGATTGGTACCTGCTTCCTTCCTCGACTATCTGAAAGACGAATCGAAGATTACGTTCCCTTGGTCGATGATCGACAAGATTACTCCTCGTCCGCATGAAAAAGTAAAGGAATTGTTGGCAGCCGATGGATTCGAAGACAACAATTACATCGAAACGGAGAAACATACGTTCACAGCGCCATTCGTTAACGCTGAGGAAGTGCAATACCTCGTTATAGAAGACAACTATACGAACGGTCGTCCGCCGCTCCATCTTGGTGGTGCTCTCTATACCACGCGCGAAACCGTAGACAAGGTGGAGACGATGAAGGTGACAACCTGCCTGAACCCCCTCCACACAGCAATGTCGATTTATGGCTGCATGCTGGGATATACGCTCATCTCTGCCGAGATGCAGGATGCCGATCTGCGTGCATTTGTTCAGAAGCTGGGCTACATCGAGGCCATGCCTGTGGTGACCGACCCGGGTGTGCTGAATCCCTATGAGTTCATCGGTGATGTCATCAACCGACGTCTGCCCAACCCCTTCATGCCCGATGCTCCTCAGCGAATCGCAATGGACACCTCACAGAAACTGCCCATCCGCTTTGGCGAGACCATCAAGAAGTATCTGGCACGCGGACTCGACAAGCAGAATCTCGTACTCATACCACTCACGTTAGCAGGCTATGCACGCTATCTGAAAGGTATCGACGACAATGGACAGCCCTTCTCGCCGTCGCCCGATCCCATGCTGGCAGAGTTGCAAGCCATCGTGGCACCACTTGAGGTTGGGAAGCAAGAGCAGGACTACTCATGTCTGCAGCGTCTCTATAGTCGCAAGGATGTTTTCGGCCTTGATCTCTACGAAGCCGGTCTTGGTGAGCAGATTGAGGGAATGGTAAGCGAGCTCTTCGCTGGTCCTGGTGCCGTGCGCAAGACCCTGCACAAATATGTCGTGGCAAGATAACTGCTTATGCTGTAGATACGTTAATAATCTCAAAAAACTAGAAAGTAGGAACTAGAAACTAGAAACTTTTTCGTATCTTTGCCGCGATTTTTACAAACCATAACGAGAACAAGAAGATGAAGAAATTTCTGATGATAGTAGCAATGTGCTGTTTGACAATGGCTACAGCACAGGCTCAAGAGGTTTTCAAAGAACTGCTGAAGAGCGCCAAGGAAATAGCTGAAGACAAGTCGAAGGACATAGAAACGCGCAAGATTGCGACCTTCAAATTCGACGAGCTGAGCTATATGGCCATGAAGGTGCGCGACGACGTGCTGCGCGACACCACCGACTTGGAATTCTTCAACAAGACCGTCACCATGCTCAACGAACAGTCGTTCGCGATGCACGAGTTCGTAACGCTCTACCTCAACTCTCTTGCTAAGGCAAAGAAAAAGTCTGAGCGCGACATCATCATCACGGTTTTCCGCGATGCGAGCATCAACAATCCACTGTTCAACGACATGGACAAGGAACTCATCCTGGCCTACTACAACAACGAAAACTACCTCACACAGTTCTCGCTTGACACCAATTGGGTGAAGGCTTTGGAAGCTGTAAGGAAGGAGTAAAGGCCATTCCTTCTCCTATTTGCAGGAAAAAGACAAACCTCTCTGCCCTGTAGGGAAAGGAACGAATAGAGTTCCATACATTTTAGTCTGTGGCAATTGTCAACTCGGCAATTGTCACAGTTTCTTTTGGTGATAATGATTGGGTTGTTGGCTGGTACTCGAAAGCATAGCTACATGCCCCTACACGTTTATCATGACTAGCTGGATAGCGTGTTAAATTGAATACTTGTTCTTCCGCTTGGCTGGTCGCGGAGTACCGGTAAGGCCGGGTGCAGAAGCAGCACGTGCGAAACCGCGATATTGTGCCCAGCGGTTTCGGATTCCTGCCACATAGTTCACCGTTTCTGAACCACGCATATAGCCATGCTTAACCACCGGATCACGATAGTATTCGGGCGTGCTAAGCTTTAAAACATAATCCGACACTTCATCCCAGCGATGTGGGTCACGACCGTTCTTTTGGGCAAGCGACATCGCATCGCGGATATGGAAGAAGCCACCATTATAAGCAGCCAACACAAAATAACAACGCTCGTTGCGTTCAGGAATATCATTGAAATGAGTGGTCAGTTGGGCAATATACTTGGCTGCGGCAGCGATGTTCGGCTCTGGTTCAAAGATTTGTGAATGTGGCAAGCCCAAATGGGTAGCCGTAGCTGGCATAATCTGCATCAGACCACACGCACCAGCCCACGAGCGAGCCTGCGGGTCGAAGGTGGATTCCTGATAGCATTGGGCAGCCAACAGGCGCCAGTCCCAGCGTGCCACGGGTGCATACTTCTGGAACAAAGCATCGAAACGAGAGATAATTCCACCAGACCTGTTCAGCATTGGCGAATACACTCTGCGTGTGACACTCTTCGTTGACAACAAGAACGACTCTTCAGCCTTCACCTCTGCAACTAGTTCCGGACGGAACCAGCGATTCAGTGTGTCAGCAAGTTCCGTGTTATTCTTCAGCACAGCCCACATCTGCTTGAGTGAATCAGTGGATGAATAACCGCAATAGTCTAATTGTTGATAGCGTTGCGGCAGAGGTACAGCTATCACATCGCCTTCGCCAGCCTTGAGTCGACTGAGCAATTCAGTTGTGTCCTGGCATACCTCAACTCTCAACTTCACCCCTAGCTGCTGAGCAAAACGCTCACATAGCAGGAACTGCAAGCCCATTCCGCGACCACGATAGTCGTAGTAGGTGTCGGGACCATTCAGCGTGAGCATGATGAGTTCACCGTTCGCTTGTATGTCGCTCAGTGTGAATCCAGTGGGAATCGTATCTGCTTCACCGCCCACGGGAGTACCCCAGGGCGTCATCTCAACCTTGGACTTCTGCTGGCAGCCTGCCATCATCACACAGGCGATAACGACCCCAAGAAGCCTTCCAAGGCTGAATAGAATTTGAATAAAAGCAGCGTTTCGTTTCATTTCGGGCACAAAAGTACAACAATATTTGCAGATTTGTTCAAAAAAGAGTAATTTTGCGGCGTATTTTTCAGATTTTTAGACATTAAGACACGCCTCACGACATGTAAAGAGGCAAAAATGGAACAAAACTAAACGACATGTTACGTATCGCTGTACAATCGAAAGGCCGCCTGTATGAGGACACGATGAACCTACTGGCAGAGGCCGACATCAAATTCAACTCGAGCAAGCGAACATTGCTCGTACAGTCTCGCAACTTCCCACTCGAAGTGCTTTACCTGCGCGATGACGACATCCCGCAGAGTGTGGCACTCGGTGTTGCCGACATTGGCATCGTGGGAGAGAATGAGTTTGTTGAACGACATGAGCATGCGCGCATCGTTACCCGACTGGGATTCAGCCGTTGCCGTCTTTCTTTAGCCATCCCCAAATCCATCAGCTACGAAGGTCTGACGTGGTTCAACGGCAAGAAAATCTCGACTTCCTACCCAAACATCTTGAAGAATTTCTTGGAAAAGAACAATATCAATGCCGAGATTCACGAAATCAGCGGCAGCGTGGAAATATGTCCGGGCATTGGACTTGCCGATGCCATCTTCGACATTGTCAGCTCGGGTTCAACGCTGGTGAGCAACAACCTGAAGGAGGTGGAAGTGGTGATGCAGAGTGAGGCATTGCTCATTGCCTCGCCCCAGCTTTCCGACGAGAAGCAGGCTCTGCTCAACGAGATGCTCTTCCGCATCGAAGCCGTGAAGGAAGCCGAAGACAAGAAATACATCCGCATGAATGTTCCGAAAGAGAAGCTGCCTGAGATTATCGAGGTGCTTCCCGGATTGAAGAGTCCTACTATCATCCCACTGGCTGACGACGACTGGTGCTGCGTTCACACCGTGCTTGATGAACGCCGTTTCTGGGAAATCATCGGCAAGCTGAAGGAACTCGGTGCACAAGGCATTCTCGTCACTCCGATTGAAAAAATGATTCTCTAACTCGATTCATGCAGATGATTCTCTAACACAACTCATGCAGAAGATTCTATACCCCCAACCCAATGAGTGGCTGCTGCTGACAGAGAGGCCACATATTGATACGACTCAGCTCACAGAAACCGTTCTGGCTGTTCTGAATGATATCCGCCGCGATGGTGACGATGCCGTCAAACGCTATGAGGAGAAGTTCGACCATGTGGTTCTCGACCAGCTTCTTGTCAGCGAAGAAGAAATGCAAGAAGCCGAGCAACTGGTAAGTGCAGAATTGAAAGAGGCCCTCGTTTTGGCTCATCGCAACATCGCTAAATTCCATGAGGCGCAACGGTTTGAAGCCATAGAAGTTGAGACAGCACCAGGCGTACGCTGCTGGCAGAAAAGCATGCCCATCGAGAAGGTAGGACTCTACATTCCAGGTGGCACCGCCCCACTCTTCTCTACGGTGCTCATGCTGGCTACTCCTGCAAAGATAGCTGGTTGCAAGGACATCGTGCTTTGCTCGCCACCGAACCGAGAAGGAAAGCTCCATCCAGCCATACTCGTAGCAGCACGCATAGCTGGTGTGAGCCGTATATATAAAATAGGTGGCGTTCAGGCCATCGGTGCAATGGCCTATGGCACCGAGTCGGTACCGAAGGTTTACAAGATTTTCGGCCCGGGTAACCAGTATGTGATGGCAGCCAAGCAACAAGTAAGCCTGAACGATGCAGCTATCGACATGCCGGCAGGACCATCAGAGGTGTGTGTCATTGCCGACGATTCCAGCAATGCCGAATTCGTTGCTGCCGACCTGCTGTCGCAAGCCGAACACGGCATCGACTCACAAGTGTTACTCATCACCACAAGTAAGGAGAAAATGCTTGAAGTAGAGAAGCAGATATCCCTGCAGCTCAACGACTTACCACGCAAGGAAATTGCCGAAGCAACGCTTGTGAATAGCAAGATGGTGCTGGTGAACAATACCGATGAAGCCATCGCCCTGAGCAACTGCTATGCCCCCGAGCATCTCATCATCTGCACACGCGACTACGAGCGGCTTGCCACGATGGTCACCCATGCTGGCAGCGTGTTCTTAGGACCTTATGCCTGCGAAAGTGCTGGCGACTATGCAAGCGGAACCAACCACACACTCCCCACTCACGGCTAC
Organism: uncultured Prevotellaceae bacterium; assembly: GCA_900316285.1. GTDB lineage: Bacteria > Bacteroidota > Bacteroidia > Bacteroidales > Bacteroidaceae > Prevotella. The sequence continues at coordinate 81,866 of ONCG01000004.1, read as the reverse complement.
GCAACTGCCTATAGTGGTGTATGCCTGGACAGTTTCTGCAGGAAAGTCACGTTCCAGCATCTGAGCCCTGAAGGCATAAAGTCGATAGGCCCTGCCGTTGAGACGATGGCCGACAACGAACAGCTGCACGCCCACTGCCATGCAATGACCGTGAGGAGAAAGTTTTTGAATGATAAGAAATGACTTTGATAACAGATAAACGATGTCATACGATTTGAAATCACTGGTCCGTCCAAACATCTGGCGACTGGCCCCCTACAGCAGCGCCCGCAACGAGTATAACGGGAAAGAAGCTCACGTGTTTCTCGATGCCAACGAGAATCCATACAACCGTCCCTTCAACCGCTACCCAGACCCGCTGCAGCGTGAGGTGAAGGCTCGGATCTCGAAGCTGAAGTCGATGCCCATGGAGCAAATCTTCCTGGGTAATGGTAGCGATGAAGCCATCGACTTGGCTTACCGTTGCTTCTGCGAACCTGGCATAGACAATGTCGTGGCCATTGAGCCAACTTACGGCATGTACCGCGTTTGTGCCGACATCAACAACGTGGAATATCGCACCGTGCTGCTCGACGACAAATACGCGTTCTCAGCCACACGTCTTCTTGCTGCCACCGATGCCCACACGAAACTCATCTGGCTCTGTTCGCCCAATAATCCTACGGGCAACAGCCTCGACCGCGATGAGATGCTAAGCCTCATCGAAGCCTTCGATGGCATCGTTATCGTCGATGAAGCCTATGCCGACTTCTCTGCGCAGAAGAGTCTGCGACACGAGATTGCCAGCCACCCGAACCTCATCGTGTTGAGTACCTTGAGCAAAGCTTGGGGATGTGCTGCTATCCGACTGGGCATGGCTTTCGCACAAAGGGAGATCATCGATATATATAATAAGGTGAAGTATCCCTACAACGTGAACCTGCTCACACAGCAACAAGCCCTAGAGATACTCGACAATCCCTTTGAAGTTGAGAAATGGGTGACAACGCTCCTACAGGAACGCCGACGCCTCATGGAGGCCTTCCAGTTGCTCCCCATTTGCGAGAAGGTGTTCCCCACCGATGCCAACTTCTTCCTTGCCCGCATGACCGATGCCCAAGCCATCTACGACTATCTGGTGGAACGCGGCATCATCGTGCGAAACCGGTCAAGAATCTCACTTTGTGAGAACTGTCTACGCGTCACCATTGGAACGAAAAACGAGAACAACGAACTGCTGGCCGCCCTGAGGCAATATTAGGCCAGCAGTTCTTTTTTTTGGTGACTTGCTACTTCCTATAGACAACCTGAAATTGGAAAAAATCACAAGAGAAGAGAAAAAAGTGGCGAATAAATTTTGTTGTCCACATTGTTTTCGTTACCTTTGCATGAAAATTACAATCTATTAACTTAAACATTACATTCTATGAGTCTTTTAATGATTATTCAGCTACTCATCGTGTTGCTGGCCCTCTGGGTAGGTTCGCGCTATGGTAGTTTGGCTCTGGGTGCCATCTCGGGTATTGGCTTGGCACTCCTTGTGTTTGGATTCGGACTGAAGCCCGGCACTCCGCCGACCGATGTCATCTACATCATCATCGCTGCCGTCACCTGTGCAGGTGTGCTGCAGGCTTCAGGAGGTATGGATTGGATGATCCAGGTTGCTGAGCGCATGCTGCGCAAGCATCCCGATCGCATCACCTTCTTGGCTCCCCTCACCACGTTCTTCCTTACCGTATTGGTAGGAACGGGCCATGTTGTCTACACGCTCATGCCAATCATCTGCGACATCGCATTGAAAAAAGGCATCCGTCCGGAACGTCCTTGCGGCGTAGCCAGTATTGCTTCGCAGGTAGGTATCACCTGTTCGCCCATCGCTGCCGCTGTTGTAGCCTTCTCGGCTATCTCGGCCTCCAATGGCTTCCACGTGAACAACCTGCAGGTTATCATGGTGACCATTCCTGCTTGCATCTGTGGTCTGATAGCTGCCGCAGCAGCTTCTTATCACCGTGGTCTTGACCTCGATAAGGATCCGAAGTTCCAGGAGCGTTTGAAGGATCCCGTACAGTATCAGTACATCTATGGAAACACCGTCACCACGCTCGACAAGAAGATCTCGCAAAGCTCGAAGAATGCCGTGTATATTTTCCTTGGTGCATTGGCAATCATCGTCATGTTCTCTATCGTTCAGATGTTCGGTGGCAATCTGCTTCCGTCTTATGACACCGTACAAGCTGTCAAGGGCGGTCCTGCCAGCATCACACTCGAAGGCGGTGTAACCGAAACAGCAAAGCAGCTTGCATCAGCAGGCATCGTCATGGAGGGTGTGACAGAGGTGGTAAAGAAGCCGTTGGCTATGAACCTCGTCATCCAGATCATCATGATTTCGGCTGCAGCCCTGATGATCATCTTCTGCAAGGCTAAGCCCAAGAAGGCTGTGGGTGGTGCCGTTTGGCAGAGCGGTATGGTGGCCGTCGTTGCCATCTATGGTATCGCTTGGCTTGCTGACACCTATTTCGGCAACTACATGAAGGAGATGCAGCTCATGCTCACCGACCTCGTATCGGCTTATCCGTGGACCATCGCCATTGCCTTCTTCCTCGTGTCGGTGCTCATCAACTCTCAGGGAGCCGTTGTGGTGGCTATGCTTCCGCTTGCCTACACGCTCAACATCGAAGGATGGGTGCTGCTCGGTGTGCTGCCCAGCGTCTATGGCTACTTCTTCATCCCGAACTACCCCAGCGATATTGCAACTGTGAACTTCGACCGTTCAGGCACGACCGTCATTGGTAAGTACCTGCTCAACCACTCATTCATGATGCCGGGCCTCATCAGCGTCTTCGTGAGCACGCTGGTGGCCTACACCATCTCGTTCCTCATGCATAATGCAGGAATGTTCTAAACGGGATAAACAATACATTTTTGACCCTCACATGTAGGGACGCGGCATGCTGCGTGCTTGGAAGGAAAAAGCTAAATCCAATTACGCGACACGTCGCGTCCCTACATTTCCTCGGCGTGTTGAAGGTTGTAGATGGTTATGACATGAAGAACCTTGCCTTCCAACTCACGCTCGGCTATAAGTTCGCCTTCTAAAGAGACTCCACTCAATGACACCACAGCCCCCCTCCTCTGTTTCAGAGAAAGGGGGCTGTTTTCATTTCGAATAGTCAATTATTTTGATTAGTACACACGTAGCCTATCACCCACTCGGATTTGATAATCAGGCTCCAAGTGGTTCATCCTGTAAAGACTCTTCAGCGTGATGCCATACATCTGAGAAATGCTGTACATGCTCTCGCCAGCCTTCACCACATGCGGACGCTTCTTGAAGGCCTTGTCGGCACGACTGCGCTTCTTACTCAGATAGATGATGTCGCCTTCAGAGAGCACATCGTTCTTATCGCGCTCATTGTATTTTGCCAGCTTGCGATATGAGATGCCCGTCTCCTTTGCCAGCGAACGGAACGTATCGCCCTGACGTGCAATGAGATAGAGATTGTTGTTGTAGATGCGAATGATGTGTTCGTCCTTCGAAGCAGCAATATACTTTCCAACCTTGCCTTTGCCAACACGGTCCAACTCGTAGAGTTTATACAACTCGATGAGCTGAATCAGCTTGTCGGCATACTGCGGGTTGGTGGCATATCCGCAAGCCTTCAGCCCACGTGCCCAACCTTTATAGTCGGTCACCGAAAGCTGGAACAATCTGCTGTATCGCTGCGAAGAGGTGAGAAACTTGCTGTGGTCCTCGTAGCTCTCAAGTGCAGAATTATAGGCACGGAAACACTCCTGCAATTCATCATCGTCGTGATACACCGTGCGTCCTTCCCACCCATGACACTTAATGCCAAAGTGGTTGTTGCCCTTCACGCACAACTCGCTCCGCCCGGCACCACTCTCGAAAATGCCTTGCGCCAAAGTGATGCTCGCAGGAATGTGATACCTCTGCATCTCACGCACGGCAATACCACTATACTGGTCTATATAGTTTTGATATTGCTGATTCCATTTCATTTGTGCTCCGGCTGTAAGCACCGCCAGAAACACCGTCACGGTCATTATGAGTCGTTTCATCGCAACAAAATTACTATATTTCCTAAAAAATCACAAAAAAAGTAAGACTTTTAAGAATAATTAGTAATTTTGCAGATGATGAATAAGAGTAATTACGAAATCGTCATTGCCCTGGGGACTAACGAGAACCAGGAAATCAACATGCGCACAGCCAAACAGCTGCTCAGGCAGTTGTTTAGCGACATCGAGTTCACGAAGAGTATATGGACGAAGCCCATTGGCATGCAATCTGAACGATTCCTCAACTGCCTGGCTATCGCCCATACGAAGCATCGTGAACCACAGATCAGTAGTGCGCTGAAGCGCATCGAGATACGCTGTGGCAACACCCGGGCTTTGCGCACCGTCAACATCGTGAGGATGGACATCGACATTCTGCTCTTCGACCATCAGCGCCTGCACGAAAAGGACTGGAAACGCTCTTACATCAAGAACCTTATGAAAGAGATCGATAGCATTCGAGAAAGAGCAGAACAAGCAAAGGTCTCTTCATCAAATCAACAACAATGAAAAGGACTATTTTCTTCCTGATGCTGCTCTGTGCCGGCATCAGCATGCATGCACAATCATTCAGCGACTACTTCGAGGAACGCACACTACGCATCGACTACACCTTCTCCGGCGATGCCACCCATCAGGTGATTGCCGTCGACCAACTCAACACCATGCCTGGCTGGTATGGCAAGCATCAGAGGCTGGCCGAGCTGCCCGTTGAGGGTAACGGACAAATCACCCTGCGCAGTCATCGTACGGGTGAAGTCATCTATCGCAATTCCTTCTCCACGCTGTTTCAGGAATGGCAGTCCTATCCCGAAGCCACAGAGACTTGGAAGTCGTTTGAGAACGTGTTCCTCGTGCCTATGCCAAAGGATACCGTTGATGTAACGGTAGACCTGCGCAACAACCGTCGCGAAATCACCTCTACCCTCACCCACACCGTTGTGCCAAGCGATATTCTCATCCGTCATATCGGCGAACATGACGTTACGCCCTACGCGGTCATCCAGCAGGCTGCCGACACTACTCGCTGCATCCACATTGCCTATATCGCTGAGGGTTACACCGAAGAGGAGATGCCAACGTTCCTCGAGGATGTAAACATCGCCGTTGAAGCCATGTTTGCCCATGAGCCGTTCCGTTCTCTGCGCTCACGATTCAACATCGTTGCCGTAAAGGCACCTTCTCGCGAGAGTGGCACCAGCCAACCTTCGAAGGGCATCTGGCGCAACACGGCGCTGAAGTCGCACTTCGACACGTTCTACAGCAATCGCTACCTCACCACCCTGCATCTGAAGACGCTTCACGACTGGCTGGCTGGAACGCCCTACGAGCATATCATCGTGTTGGTCAACACCTCGGAATATGGCGGTGGAGGCATTCTGAACTCCTACAATCTCTCGATGGCTCACCATCGCATGTTCCGTCCTGTTGTGGTGCATGAGTTCGGACATAGCTTTGCAGGACTGGCCGACGAATATGCTTACGAGTATGAAGACATCCCAATGTATCCACACGACGTAGAGCCTTGGGAGCCAAACATCACCACGCTGGCCGATTTCTCGAAGAAATGGCAACACCTGCTGCCGGCAAACACCGTGATTCCTACGCCCATCGAGCAACCCGTTACGAACAAGGGGAAGCGCCGCAAGGCGGCAACGCGGCAGGATGCAGAAACGGCTACTGGCCGGATTGGTGTCTACGAGGGTGCCGGCTATAGCATGAAAGGTGTCTATCGCGCTTTCCCCGATTGTCGCATGCGCACCAACGAGAACCCGGAGTTCTGTGCTGTATGTCAGAAGGCCATTCGTGATCTCGTAGAATTCTATACAGGAGAAGAATGAGGAGAGCCCTTTTCGGCATCATCGCCTTTGCCCTTTGTCTGTGCATGTTGTCGTGGAGAGCACCTCACGACGAGAAGCCCAGCGACTCTGAATTGCTCGGAAAAGCCATCGAGTACTTTCAGAGCGGGAAGTTCCATGAGGCTTTGCTACTCTTCGACAAGCTCGACAACCGCTATAAGCTGAACCCGCGCTTTCGGGCATTCCTCGCCGTTTGCTACTACTACGACTGGGACGATGAGAAGACGTGTGAGCTCCTCGACTCGCTCATACCGCAGCTGGAGCCCTTTGCACCCCACGAACGTTCCATCTACTATTACATTAATGCCGAGAGCCACTTCAATCTGAAGCAATACGACAAAGCCGTACCATACTACGAGCAGGCGCTCAACGTGTGCTACAACAACGAGAAACCGGATGCTTTCTATCGCATGGGCTACTGCTATCTTTTCAATGGCGACACGCTCACAGCCTACGACTACATGCGTTCAGCGCTGGCCTACTATCAGCAGTTCCGCAATCGTGAAGCCGACCAACCACGCATGGCACAACTTGAAAAGATGGTGCGCGGTCTGCAGCCCGATGCCGGTGTGCTTTGGGCTACCCTCCCACCCCTCGAAGAGCAACAAGCCACTCGCGACACCCTTCGTAGTCGCATCATCGACGACATCGACCTCTCCGACATCTTCGAGCACACCATTATTGTTAGCGAGGAGTAAGCAATCTGACTCCCAAGCTAACGAGAGAATAACTGGTTGCGATACGTTAGGTTGCAAAGTTGCAAAGTTGCAAATTGCATGCGTTTTTTTTATGAAGGACAGAAAGAAAAGTTAAAAAATGTATATATAATTATGTAATTTATTATATATCAATTAGTTATATAAATATTTTACAATATTTTTCTTACTCTTTTCACCTCACTATCTAAAAAATGAATGCAATTTGCAACTTTGCAACTTTTCACAACAAGACAAGCTCCTGGCACTCAAAAGCTATACTTTTACCCCCTCAGAGCAATGCTTCCAGACTCTCAGAACAATGCTTTGGGACTCTAAGAGCAATGCTTTCAGCCTCTCAGAACAATGCTTTGGGACTCTAAGAGCAATGCTCTTGGCCCTCAGGAGCAATGCTTTAGAGGTTACAGAGCTATGTTCTAGACGTTACAGAGCTATGTTCTAGAGGTTACAGAGCTATGCTCTATAGGGGTATAGAGCTATGCTCCTTATGATACAGAGCAATGCTCCGTAAGGTACAGAACAGTGCTCTGTATAAACACCGACAAAAAATAGCGACAATGGAAACCCCACTGTCGCTATTATCATGATTAAGAATCACTTCAATGTGAAACTCCTTATTGATTACTCAAAATCTTATTTACCAGTGCCTCGACATCTTCGACAGTAAGATTACCACTATTGTCGAAGTCGCCAGCAGCTAGCTGCTCTGGAGTTAGGGTGCTATTATTTACGATGATATTAACCAGAGCCGTCACGTCAGCGATATCAACTTTACCATCAGGATCACCATTCACATTGCCAGAATGAGTCTCTGTGGAAGTTACCTTGCGGTAGATCTGTAGTCCACTCATTTTAGCAGAATAGCAAGAGAATCTTTGATTCTTACCACCATTCACATTATATTGCAACCAGTTACAACCATTACCACCATTGAATGTTACTGTGGCCTCACCATCTTCAGCAATCTGGATATGAGCTTGAGCATGGGTATCGGTACCGTCCTCCGTCAACTCAATTGTATTTTGATTGGTAGATGGGGTAGTACCATCCTCGTTCTTCTTCTTACCTGTTGATGTCAAATACTTGCCATTACTTTCAAATGTCCAAGCATCTTCTGCCCCTCCAAGTGTTAAGAACATTACATCATCACCAGTGGAAATAGTCTGATCTTCATTATCAACAACATCAACAGCCAGTAGTACACTATTGTTGCCAAATTCGGTACCCATAGCTTGAGCTACTTTTGTGTCAACACTACTTATTTTTAGTGTTCCTACAAAAGCAAACACAATCTCATCGCCTGCTTTCAAAGTAGAAGCAGCTGTCACGAGCTCATACTTATCGTCACCAGCAACAGCAGGCTCCTTAACAGTGAGTGTATAGGAAGCTTCACCTGCGAGATAGTTGGTGGTTTCCTCTGATGTAGCCTTGATAATAGCATCACCAGCAGCAACAAGTGTTACTTCACCAGTGGTGGCATCAACAGTTGCCACTTCTGGGTTAGAACTTTCATATTTGACTGTTCCATCGAAACCATCTACATAAGAAAGCGTAGGAGCTGCAAACTCTGAACCAAGCGTAGCCGTAACGGTAGCAGTGCTGAACCTCAACTGTGGATCAGCCTTCTCTTCACCCGTAGCCTTGTAGACAACAATCTGTGTAATCTGAGTGTTGTGGGCACTGGTTACCTTCAACGTATAAACATTGCCTGCAGCCTGATAGTCAGCTGCAATGACATAGGTGTTCATTCCTTGTGCACCCGTAGTTTCAGTACTAACCGCATTATCGCCAACAAAAATGTTCTGCTTTACTGCATTAGAAGCTTTACTTCTTCCTACTACCTCAATTTTACCAACCTCGAAATCGAATGCAGGCAATGTAAGATAAGCACCTTTTTGACCTAAGATCAAATATTTATCTTCAAGATAATAGCGATAGCCATTACCCGTTGTTCCCTCCAACTTAATAGTCTTTCCGTTAGCGGTGAACTCAGCAGGATCGATTTCTTTCGCTTCAGTCGGGAAACCCCACTCATTACCTTCTGTGTTGAACAGGAACGTTGTCTTACCATCTTCTACAATCACAACGTCTTGAGCAGGAGTCACAGCCTTAACAGTATACTCAGCAGAAGCTATCTCTCCCTTACTACCATCAACACCTACAGAACGAGCATAAATGGTTGTTTCTTCTTCAATCTTAATCACTGTCTCCTCAGTATACTCTTCCCAGTTTTCGTTGTCAAAAGAGTATAGCACATAGTCAATATTGTCATCGTCAGTGGGAACAACAATCTTCACTATCGTACCTGACTCAACTTCTCCAGCTTCAGGGGCGAATGTGGGAACGGGAAGTACATAGGGTGCGACAGGACGCTCAAATGAAACGAGATAATTGTTGGTATCGAATTCCTTCGTGTTGTTGTAAATCTTTACATTACCATAAATTGTTACGATGTCACCAACTTGAATGTCATTCTGTGCTGTGAAAGCAGCCTGTTCCAATCCTTTACCTTTATACACCTGAAGTTGTTCAGTAGCCTCACCATTATCGGAAATATAGTATGTGAGTTGGCCAGCATCAGTCGGAGCCAGAGTAGGTGCCGTAGAAACAATTCCGTGTACATAGATACCATTGGCAGGATATTCATTGAAAGCCAATGCCTGGGCTACTGTATATGGATTGGCCTGAGAGTTAATGTGATAGGTAGCTGAAACCACCGCGCTTTTTTCTCCATCCTTGATGGAAATAGCCTTGATGGTTGTAGTCGTTGTTACAGAGATTGCATCTGTAAATACCATACTAGCATCAGAAGGATCTGTGCCGTCTGTAGTGTAGTAGATTGTTGCACCATCTGTCTCACAGCTAATAGATACTGTCTGAGCATCAGCATAAGTACCAGCTGCAGGATTGAAGGTTGGAGCTTCAACAGCAACTGTCGGGTGCTTTAATGAAACCAATTTGCAAGCTGCATCAAATTCATATGTTGAATTATATTTCGTCAGATTACCATTAACAACCACGATGTCTCCTATCTGAACGTTAGCAGCTTCATCACCTACGCAACGAAAGGCTTGCAGGAATTCTGTATCACCCTCTTTATCAACGAAATTGAATGTGATATTACTGTATTGAGAACTGTAAGCTGTAGGAATTGCTGATACAATACCAGTAGCATAAACATCAGTTGTACCTATGCCAGCATCGATAGCTGCACGAGCGTCTGCTACAGTATATGGATCAGATTCCGTACCGGCATGTTCAATAGAAACAATAGTATAAGTAGCACTTTCAACAGTGCTATTATTATAGTCATCTTTCACCGCAATAGCCTTGATGGTTGTAGTTGAACTAACAATGATGGGGTCAGAATATAATTTACCATTTGTTGCAGAGGGTTCGCTGCTATCCAGGGTGTAATAAATTGATGCACCTTCTGTAGTTGAGCTAATAGTCACATTCTGAGCAGATGTGTATGTACCTGCAACAGGTGAAAAAACTGGTGCACCGCAAGTGGGATTGGAAGTAGCCATATAAAAGTCGGCCTTAATAAATTGCACAAATGTATTGCTACTTCCTGCAGTAACATTATAAACTATTTTGAAATACTTATTTGTCCAATCTGCACCTGTTGGTCTTTCAAATGTAGTCGTTGAATTAGCCGCAAATACACCTTCCACATTTGTTGCATTTGAAAAGTCAGCATTAGACGATACAACCAATGATATTGAATTGACTGTAAGGCCAGTATTTACTGTTCCATTAGTAACTACAACTCTACTTATATTATCACCGATAGTAGAAGTTGAGTACAGAGGGCGGTCTTCATTAGTTAAGTTCTTGCCACCAATACGCCAGGGACTCATAGTGGTATTACCCATTACCATCCAGGTAATATCATTTTGGGTAATTTCACTCTCCGTTGCATAACCATTACTTCCCCCAGTTTGGGTTCCATCTAATGTGTATACCAACACATCATCTGCCCACGCCGCACTCGCCACTGCTATCAGCAGGAGCGTGCATAAATAACGTAAATTTTTAATCATAATGTTTTGGTTTTTAAGTTATATTTTTAATTGTTGTTGCGATATTTCTTCACGTAAGACGCGTAAGTACACAATTGATTGCAAAGTTACAATAAAATATTGTAACGGGTGCAGAAATGGTTGACTTTTAACTTCGTTAACAGCAAATTATAGCGTAGGTATTCGCCATGTAATGGCTGCCCGCGAATTTGTGGTGTATGGGATGCAGGTTGTTCGTTATTGTTCGGGCTGACACGGGGGTCTGCCCCTACGGTTGACTGCAATGCATACGTCCCTTTATACCTTTATACCTTTATACTCTTTATACCCTTATGAACTTGAACTTGCGAAAGCCTGAATCTCCTCATCTCATAACAACAAAAATGCATCACATGCGCGTTAATGTTGGTTAATGTATCGGTAAATTGCGGATAATTTAGTATTTTTGCAGAAACAAAACAAACCCAATAACTGAAAAGAATGGAAAAATTAATGCCACTGAACAGGCATTTCGCGCCGAAGAGCACAATGCCTGAGCGAGTTATTCAATTTGGTGAAGGAAATTTCCTTCGCGCTTTTGTTGACTGGATTCTTTGGAACATGAACCAAAAGACCAACTTCAATGGTAGCGTTGTCGTCGTACAGCCCATTGAACGCGGTATGGTGGACTGGCTGAATGGTCAGGACTGTCTGTATCATGTCAACCTGCAAGGTCGCCTGAACGGCGAAGCCGTGAACACACTGGAGCGCATCGACGTCATCAGCCGTGCCCTGAATCCCTACACGCAGAACTGGGCCTACATGGCATTGGCCGAGCAGCCTGAGATTCGCTTCGTCATCTCGAACACCACCGAAGCCGGTATCGCCTTCGATCCTGCTTGCAAGCTGAGCGATGCTCCTGCCAGCAGCTATCCTGGCAAGCTGGTTCAGTTGCTGTATCGCCGCTATCAGGCCTTCAATGGTGATCCCTCGAAGGGACTCATCATCATGCCTTGCGAGTTGATCTTCCTGAACGGACACCACCTGAAGGAGTGCATCTACCAGTACATCGAACTCTGGAAGGACGACTTCGGCAAGGACTACGAAGGCTTCAAGGAGTGGTTCACGAAGTACAACTATGTTTGTGCCACGCTCGTCGACCGTATCGTTCCGGGCTTCCCCCGTAAGGAGATTGCCGACATCCAGCAGAAGATTGGCTACAAGGACAACCTCGTTGTGCAGGCCGAGATCTTCCACCTCTGGGTAATTGAGAAAGCCGAGAACATGACTTGCGAAGAACTGCGTAAGGAGTTCCCCGCCGAGAAAGCCGGCCTGCACGTGCTCATTGCCGAGAGCGAGAAGCCTTACCACGAGCGCAAGGTGACATTGCTGAACGGCCCGCATACCGTTCTCTCCCCCGTGACCTATCTGAGCGGTGTGAACATTGTGCGTGATGCCTGCAATCATCCCGTATTGGGCAAGTACATCCACAAGGTGCAGTTCGAAGAGCTCATGGAAACGCTCAACCTGCCGATGGACGAGCTGAAGCAGTTTGCCGCCGATGTGCTGGAGCGCTTCAACAACCCGTATGTAGACCATCAGGTGACGAGTATCATGCTGAACTCGTTCCCGAAGTTCCAAGCCCGCGACCTACCTGGCGTGAAAACCTATCTGGAGCGCAAGGGCGAGCTGCCGCAGGGATTGGTATTCGGTCTAGCCGCCATCATCACCTACTACAAGGGCGGTGTTCGCGAGGACGGTGCCGAGATTGTTCCCAACGACGACGAGAAGATCATGCAGCTGCTGCGCGACCTCTGGGCAACGGGCGACACGCAGAAGGTTACCGACGGCGTTCTTGCAGCCGAGTTCATCTGGGGCGAAGACCTGCACAACGTGAAGGGATTGGCCGAGCTGGTGAAGAAAGACCTCGACCTGATTCAGGAGAAGGGCATGCTTGAAGCCGTGAAGACCATTCTCTAAGCAAACCAACCATGAAGGGGTGTGTCAAAATTGAGTAAGAAGTCATTTTGTAGTCCCCTCCTTCTGGAAGGAGGGGGCAGGGGTGGTAGAGACAAAAAAGGTCCGACCATTTCATAAACATATGATTTATAATAGGTTATGTCATTATTATTCTCTACCACCCCTAACCCCTCCTCCCAGGAGGAGGGGACTCCTGGCAGCGTCTTTTCGTCCATTATTCTTATTTTGACACACCCTCTTCTTTTATAAAAACTATCACTATGGCAAAGATTCACAAAATTGGAATTCTCACCTCGGGAGGTGATGCTCCAGGTATGAATGCTGCAATCCGTGCGGTCACCCGTGCAGCCATCTGCAACGGTTTCCAGCCTGTAGGCGTCTATCGCGGCTACGAAGGATTGATGAACGGTGAGTTTCAGAATTTCACGACTGAGAACGTGAGCGGAATCATTGGCTTGGGCGGCACGATTCTGAAGACTGCTCGCTCAAAAGAGTTTATGACCGAAGAAGGTAAGGCTCGTGCCTACGAGCAGATGAAGAAGGCCGACATGCAGGCTCTCGTCGTGATTGGCGGTAACGGCTCGCTAACAGGTGCCATGCAGTTTGCCCGCGAATTCGACGTGTGCTGTATTGGCTTGCCGGGCACCATCGACAACGACCTCTACGGCACCGACTCCACCATCGGCTACGACACAACCCTGAATACCATCATGGAGTGTGTAGACCGCATTCGCGATACGGCCCAAAGCCATGAGCGCATCTTCTTCGTCGAGGTGATGGGGCGCGATGCCGGCTTCCTGGCTCAGAACTCCGCTATTGCCTGCGGAGCCGAAGCTGCCATTATCCCAGAGGATATGACGCGTGCCGACCAGCTCGCCCGATTTATGGAACACGGCATTCGCAAGTCGAAGCGCTCGTGCATCGTCATCGTCTCGGAAAGTCCAAAATGCGGCGCTCTCTACTATGCTGACCGCGTGCGCAAGGAGTTCCCACAGTTCGATGTTCGTGTGTCGATTCTCGGCCATTTGCAACGCGGAGGCTCTCCTACTGCCCACGACCGCATCCTTGCTTCTCGCACAGGCGTAGGTGCCATCGAAGCCATCCTGCACGATCAGCGCAATGTGATGGTCGGCGTGCGCAACAACGAGATTGTCTATGTGCCGCTGGCCGAAGCCATCCGCCAGGATAAACCTTTGGACAAGAAGCTGTTCACGGTGCTCGATGAACTGAGCATTTAACGAAAACGAAGCAATAAAACTACTAATAAACAAGATGAGCTGCCCACAACGAGCAGCTCATTTTATTGTTAGGCAATTATTGAATCCGACATGTAGGGACGCGGCGTGCCGCGTTGCTGGATGTAGCTTTTCCCCTCCAAGAACGCGACACGTCGCGTCCCTACATTTCTTATTCCTGTTCTCTTGTGAAGTAGTAATACCAATACGTATTACCATAGACGTCGCACAAATGGGCTTGGCGAGTGCGCGCATCGGTCTTTTCGCGATACAGCTTCAGGAAGTCCTCGTAGTCGGCCTCCATGGTGAGATTGTCGTAGACGGGCTTTGCCTTCCGACGATCGTAGAGCAACAAGGCTTCGCGATAATGCTTCGGCTGACGGTCGAGGAAATCGGAGTCGGTGGCTGCAGAGTCGCGCATGAGCTCGTAAACAAAGGCATCGAGATTGCGATTGAGTAGATGTCGGCACAGGCGAAAATCGCGTGAAGGATACTCCACCAACCGATACATTGGAAAGAACACCGGTCGCAGATGATTGCTATCAGGCATCATCGCGGCAGAACCACCCACAATGGGATACTCGAAGAGATGCTCGCCCAGCTGATGACTGCGTGCCAACGCATGAATGCGGAGCATCGTGAGATTGGAGTCGGTAGCCAATGCACCCTTGCCCGCCATGAGTGCCCCTTGGTAGTCGCGATGCAGCATGCACGACTCGGCACGCAAGCGGTAGTGCATGACGTCGTTGTGATTGGAGAACAAGCCCACAAACAAGAACATCGCCGCCATGACCATCAGATTATGCCACCACGACGACACCAAGAGCGGTGCGGCAAACGACTTCCTATCGAATTGTTGCCATTGGCGGATGAGCACCACGACAACGATGAACAGCACCAACAGCAGCGGAGCCGCCCACAGCCAATGACCGAAATCGAAGGTGCCGTCGTTGTGAATGTGAATGCCCGTCAGCACCGTGAGAGCAAGCAGCGAAGGGAAGTAAGACAGCGCATGGCCGTGCCGCAAAAGCTTGGTGGAAGCGAGCACGGCGAGATGAATGACAAAAAGCGCTACCGTGATGAGCACAGCGCCAATGGTACGGTCGTAGTGCGTCTTCCCACCCGACAGCAGATGCTGTGTGGCCGTGAGCACATCGGCTTGATAGAAATAGAGGTAGCCGAATGTGAAGCATAGAAAAAGAACAGCGCAGACGACTCTGATGGGTACTGCGCTATTCTGTTTGTTGGATTTACTCATTCTTTAATTCTTCTTCAATACCACGGCCGAACGGGCGGGGATATAGAGCTTGAGCCACTCCTTGTGGTCTTTCACGTAGAGCGGGTCGAAGTTGGTGAAGTGCGTGATGCTATCGTCGGCGAAGCCATTGCCGCCAAACTCCTTCGCGTCGGTGTTGAGCACGACGTCGTAGCTGCCCGTGGGCACCAGGAAGCCGTAGTCGGTGAAGGAACGCGTGGGCGAGAAGTTGAACACAAACACCAGGTCGCCACGCATATAGGCCAGAATCTGGTCGCCATCGTTGTGCCAAATCTCCACAATCTTCGTGCGGTTGAAGTTGCGTTCGCTCTTGATGACGCGCAGCATCTCGCGATCGAAGTCGCCGAGCCAATGATAGCAGAGCTCCTTGTTGTCGACGAGGTTCCACTGACGACGTGCATACTTATAGCTCCAGCCGTTACCCTCACGGGGGAAGTCGATCCATTCGGGATGTCCGAACTCATTGCCCATGAAGTTGAGGTAGCCGCCATTGATGGTAGAAGCCGTGACCAGGCGAATCATCTTGTGCAGGGCGATACCACGGTTGACCACATCGTTCTCGTCGCCTTTCTTGAAGTGCCAGTACATATCGGCATCGATGAGGCGGAAGATGATGGTCTTGTCGCCCACAAGAGCCTGGTCGTGGCTTTCGCAGTAAGAGATGGTCTTCTCGTCGGCACGACGGTTCTTCACCTCCCAGAAGATGCTGCTGGGCTTCCAGTCCTCGTCCTTCAGCTCCTTGATGGTCTTGATCCAATAGTCGGGCACGTTCATAGCCATGCGGTAGTCGAAGCCAAAGCCGCCGTCCTCGAACTTAGCAGCGAGGCCCGGCATGCCGGACACCTCCTCAGCGATGGTGATGGCATTGGGATTCTCCTCGTGAATCAGGCAGTTGGCCAACGTGAGATAGCAAATGGCATTGTCGTCCTCGTGACCATTGAAGTAGTCGCCATAGCCGCCAAAAGCCTCGCCCAGTCCGTGGCTATAGTAGAGCATCGACGTCACACCATCGAAGCGGAAGCCATCGAAGTGGAACTCGCCCAGCCAATAGCGGCAGTTGGAGAGCAGGAAGTGCACGACCTCGTCCTTGCCATAGTCGAAGCAGAGCGAATCCCATGCTGGATGCTCATGGCGATCGCCGGGATAGAAATACTGGTTGGGATCGCCAGCCAGATTGCCCAGACCTTCAATCTCGTTCTTTACGGCATGCGAGTGCACGATGTCCATGATCACGGCGATGCCCAGTCGGTGAGCTTCGTCGATGAGGGCCTTCAGTTCCTCGGGCGTGCCGAAGCGGCTGCTGGGTGCGAAGAACGATGATACGTGGTAGCCGAAGGAGCCATAGTAGGGGTGCTCCTGAATGGCCATGATCTGAATGGCGTTGTAGCCAGCCTTGGCCACGCGCGGCAGCACGTTGTCCTTAAACTCTGTGTAGGTGCCCACCTTCTCTGCATCCTGAGCCATACCGATGTGGCACTCGTAGATGAGCAGCGGCGACTTCGATGGGCGGAAGCTGTTCTTCTTCCACTTATAGGGTTCAGCGGGATTCCACACCTGGGCGGAGAAGATCTTCGTCTGGTCGTCCTGTACTACGCGGCGACACCATGCCGGAATGCGCTCGCCTTCACCACCGTTCCAATGCACCTTCATCTTGTAGAGCTGACCATGCTGCAGGTCCTTCTCCTTCAATTTCAGCTCCCAGTTGCCGGTGCCTTCGATGCGCTTGCATTTATACTTATCGTTCTCCTGCCAATTGTTGAAGTCGCCAATGAGATAGATGTCGGTGGCATTAGGCGCCCACTCGCGGAACACCCAGCCGCGGCTGAGTTTGTGCAGACCGTAGTAGAAGTGGCCAGAGGCGAAGTCGGTGAGGCTTCGCTTGCCATTCTGCGTGAGCTGGTTGATTTTCCAAACGGCGTGGTCGTGACGTCCCTGGATGGCAGCCTCGTAGGGCTCCAGATACGGGTCGTTCTTCACGATGTTGATATGCTTTACCTGAGGTTTCTCCTGAACCTTCGTCGCATTCTTCTTGGTTGCCATAATCGTCTGATTATTAGTGTCTTATGTGAATAATGTAGAACTAATGCTATAACCTCCTGTCTGCCTATGCTTTAATCTTGAAGATGGCCTTGCGAAGCATGGGAGCATCGGTAATGAACGGAGCGTGTCCGTCTTGTGGGAAGAAAATGACGAACATGCCAGGCTTGCACGTAACGAAGCTCTGCGAGGCAACGCCAGGCAGCAGTGCCACGTCTTTTTCTTCATTGAAGTCGGCTGCGGGAAGGTCGGCGGTCGGAATATAGCCGTAGGTCTCCTCGCTGCTGAAGGGAATCTGGATGTCCACCATCTTGCGATGATACTCCACAACAGCCTGTTCCTTTGTTTTGCCTGCTGCTTCCTGAATGTTTACGAACACGTCGTCGCCCTTGATATGATGTATCCCAGTAGAAAGAGCACTCATATCGTTCGCGCTAAGAAAGTCTGCCACCTCCTTGAACAAAGGGTTCAAGGCAAAGTACTTCTCAAGGTTTTCGATTCTGTCAACGATCATAATAGTATGTGTTTTAAGTTTGGTTTTATCAGTTTCAAAAAACTGTCATCTGTCATCTGTCATCGGGTCAGTTAGTCGGCAATGCGGCGGCCGTTGATGTAGCGGCCCTTTGCCGTCACGCGGCCGTTGGCATCCTTCTCAACGAAGTCGCCATCGCGATGGTCGTCGACGTAGGAGCCTTCAAAGCGCGTGCGGTCCTTGTTCTCCTCGATGGCTCGGCCATTGCGCTTTCCGTTCTTATAGGTTCCGCGGAACCGATTGCCATTGGCAAAGCGAATCGTCACTTCGCCATCGAGCTGGCCATTGCGGAAGCTGCCGTCGAAGACATCGCCGTTCTTCTTGCGCAGTACGCCCTTGCCGTTCTGCTTGTCGTTCTTCCAAAGACCGGTGTAGCTGTCGCCGTTGCTCCAATAGAGCGAGCCCTGCCCCTCTTTGTCGCCATTGAGGAAGTGGCCAGTATAGCGGTCGCCGTTGGCAAAGGTGAACACGCCCTCGCCGGTGCGATTGCCATCGACGTAACCACCTTCATAGCGGTCGCCGTTCTGGAAGGTGTAGATGCCGCGTCCGTGCTGGCAGTCGTTCTTCCAGTCGCCCTCGTATTTGTCGCCGTGGGCATAGAAGTAGACCCCCTTGCCTGAACGCACATTGTTCACCCACGCGCCGTTGTAGCTGCTGCCGTCGCTCCAATGGAACAATCCCTTGCCCCACTTGGTGTCCTCGCGCCATTCGCCATCGTAGAACGAGCCGTCGACAAACGTGTAGCGTCCTCTTCCGTGACGTTTATCGTGATACCAGTTGCCGTCGTACTTATCGCCATTGAAGTAGTACATGATGCCATGTCCCTCCTGATAATCGCGATACCACAGGCCGACATACTTGTTGTTGTTCAGGAAGTAATACGTGCCGTGTCCGTGCTGATGACCATTCACCCACGAGCCCTCGTAGCGTTCGCCGTCGGCAAACGTGAAGGTGCCTTCGCCTTGTCGTCTTCCGCGCACGTATTCGCCTTCATACTTGTTGCCATTCTGATAGATGGTCACACCCTTTCCATAAGGTTTTCCGTTGAGCATCTCGCCTTTGTATTCGCCGACGAAGTCGTCTTCGCGAATCGTACAAGAGCCCAACGATATCTTCTGTGCCAGCGTGTTCAGCGAGAACAACGTCATGGCAAATATAATCATTTTGTATTTCAACATTTCGTAGAATCGTTTTATCAATCTACAAAGTTAAGCATTTATCGGCAGAAGACAAAATAGATTAAGCATTTTTTAGTTTTTTATGGGAATTGGGGAGCACCAACCGTAGGGGAGCCCCCCGTGTCTGCCCGTGATTTTTGGGATGTATGGGCATGCAGGACGTTCCTTGTTGTTCGGGCAGACACGGAGGTCTGCCCCTACGCGTAAGCCATGATCACCCCGACAAACAAACGAGAGGCCGCAGATTTTTCATCTGCGACCTCTCTGTTATCATTGCTAATCTCTCAATATTAATTCTTGAAGAAATCTTTCACATCCTCATTGGGAACCATCTGCTCATCGAAGATGTAAGCTCCGGTTTTGGGGCTCTTCACCATTTTGATTACCTTTGTATAGGCGCGACCATCCTTCGAACCTTCGTGGAGGGTTGCCACGGTTTTCTTTGCCATAGTTCTATTTCTTGATTAAATGGTTATCCAATACGCTTACTTAATCTCTTTGTGAACCGTCATCTTCTTCAGAATGGGGTTGTACTTCTTGAGCTCCATTCTCTCGGGAGTGTTCTTGCGGTTCTTGGTGGTCACGTAACGGCTAGTGCCGGGCAGACCACTGGCCTTCATTTCCGTGCACTCGAGAATGACCTGCACTCTGTTGCCTTTAACTTTCTTAGCCATGGTTTCTTACTCTCCTATAACTTTAATGTCCTTCCAATCGATAAAGCCCTTAGCAACAGCTTGCTTCAGAGCAGCATCGAGTCCAACTTTATTAATGAGACGAAGACCAGCAGCACTGATCTTAAGGCTAATCCAGCACTGCTCTTCTACATAGTAGAATTTCTTGCTGAACAGATTGACGTCAAAGCTTCTCTTTGTACGATGCTTTGAGTGAGACACGTTGTTACCGATCTGTGCCTTCTTTCCTGTAATCTGACAAATTTTCGACATCGCTATCTAAATTTTTGTTTTCGTTTTTTGATACTTATTCCAAACAGGGTGCAAAATTACGAATAATTCTTGAAACTGCAAAATATTTCTTAAAAGAATGTTGAGAATTAAGGATTTTTTTCTTTTTTAGTCCTCAATTTCGACGAAATCGTGCTCTTTTAGGAACTCAAGGAACAATTTCAGGGCTGTTCGCGTTGCATTTTCGAGATTGATGTCGCGCCCTTCGTCCTCGGTGAGCTTGATGGTACGAACGTCGTCGCGACTGCCGTAGCCAATCCAGATGGTGCCCACGGGAATCTCCGGTGTGCCACCGCCAGGTCCTGCCGTGCCTGTTGCCGAGATGGCGTAGTCGGTGTGTAGTGCGTCGCACACCCCTTTCACCATTTGCACAGCCACCTCTTCGCATACTGCCGTTTTCTCCTCGAGCACCTTCGGGTCTACGTTGAGCATCTGCACCTTCACTTCGTTTGTGTAAGAGATGATGCCGCCCTTGAAGTAGTTGGATGCTCCCGGCACGGCGATGATTGCCTCAGCGATGCGCCCGCCCGTGCAGCTCTCGGCTGTGGCGAGTGTTTTCCCCTGGTCGTAAAGGATTTGCTGTATTTCCTTACTGATGATTTTGTTCTCTAAACTCATGGTGATATGCTTTTTTCGGGTTTATACTCTTTATGTTCGTGAACTACTCGAACGTGACCTTCGAGAATGCCGGCGCATCGATGGGACAGAACACCCCGTCGAGATACTTGTAATAGCCGGTGATGCCAATCATGGCGGCATTGTCGGTGGTGTAGCTGAACTTCGGAATGTAGATCTTCCAGCCATAGCGGCGCGCATGGTCGTGGAAGGCGTTGCGCAGTCCGTTGTTGGCCGATACGCCTCCTGCCACCGCCACATGCTTGATGCCGGTTTGCTTCACGGCGAGCCGCAGCTTCTTCATCAGGATGTCGACAATGGTGAATTCCAGGCTTGCTGCGAGGTCTTCCTTGTGGTGCTCAATGAAGTCGGGGTCGTCGGCAATCCATTTGCGCAGACTGTAGAGGAACGAGGTCTTGAGGCCAGAGAAGCTGTAGTCGAGTCCGGGAATGTGTGGCTCGGCAAACTGATAGGCATGCGGATTGCCCTGCCGGGCCAGTCGGTCGATGATGGGCCCGCCGGGATAGCCCAGTCCCATCACCTTCGAACACTTGTCGATGGCCTCGCCGGCTGCATCGTCGATGGTTTGTCCGAGTACCTGCATGTCGTTATAGGCATTGACGCGCACAATCTGCGAGTTGCCGCCACTCACCAGCAGACAAAGGAAAGGAAGAGGGGGAGGAGCCCCCACGGCCCCCCTTTCGTCCCCCGAGGGGGACACTATAGTCTTACTGGCTGTCTGGGCATTAGTGTCCCCCTCGGGGGACGAAGGGGGGGCTGGACTCTTTATAAAGTGCGCCATGACGTGTCCCTGCAGGTGGTTGACATCGATGAGGGGAATGCCCAACGAGCGAGCGAAGCCCTTGGCGAAGCTCACACCCACGAGCAGCGAGCCCATCAGGCCCGGTCCACGCGTAAAAGCTACTGCCGACAGCTGCTCCTTGGCGACGCCGGCGCGCTTCAGCGCCTGGTCGACCACTGGCACCACATTCTGCTGATGGGCACGCGAGGCCAGCTCGGGCACCACGCCGCCATAGGCTTCATGAACAGCCTGCGAGGCCGTGACGTTGCTCAGCAGCACCCCGTCGCGCAGCACGGCTGCCGACGTATCGTCGCAACTCGACTCTATTCCTAATATATATATAGGTGTAGTGCGTCGAGCGCCTTCTGTATTCTTCTCATTCATCGGCATTGCAGTTAGTAAGTGAGGATTTCCACGCCATGATCGGTCATCAGCAGCGTGTGCTCCCATTGTGCCGACGGCAGTTCGTCTTCAGAGATTACCTCCCAGCCGTACGGGTCGTCGCTATCGATGAACACGCGCCACGTGCCCATGTTGATCATCGGCTCTATCGTGAACACCATGCCAGGCACGAGCAGCATGCCCGTTCCCTTCTTGCCATAGTGGGCCACATCGGGCTCCTCGTGGAACTTCAAGCCCACGCCATGACCGCACAGGTCGCGCACCACACCGTAGTTGTAGCGCTTGCAATGCTTCTCGATGGCATTGCCGATATCGCCCACGAAGCTCCAGGGCTTCGCAGCCTCCATGCCAATTTCCAGACACTCCTTGGCTACGCGCACCAGCTGCTCCTTCTCGGGAGTGGTCTTGCCGATGATGAACATTCGCGAGGCATCGGCATAGTAACCGTCGAGAATCGTCGTGAAGTCCACGTTGATGATGTCGCCCTCCTGAAGGATGTCGGTAGCCTTCGGGATGCCGTGGCACACCACTTCGTTGATGCTCGTGCACACCGACTTCGGAAAGCCCTCGTAGTTCAGGCAGGCCGGCGTGGCATTGTGGCGCTTGCAATAGTCCATGCAGATGTCGTCGATTTCGAGTGTCGACATGCCGGCATGAATGTGTTTCGCCACCTCGTCGAGCACACCCGTGTTCACCACGCCAGCACGGCGTATGCCCTCTATCTGCTCTGGTGTCTTGATCAGATCGCGTGTGGGCACCAGCCGGCCGCGGCTCTCCCACTTCATGATCTCGCGGTCGAACTCCGTGGGAACCTGCCCTGGCAGTGCGTGCCAGCGTCTTTTCTTTTTGAATACCATGTTTTCAGCGTTTACTAATTTGGCTGCAAAGGTACGAAAAATCGAGCGCAGAACAAAAGAAACTCGTTTCTTTTTTAAGTCGAGAAGCTGTAACTTTACTTTTTTTAAAGAATAGTAAAGAAAATATCAAAGATTCATTCTCTTTTCAAAGAAGATAAAAAAGTATAACGTAAACTGCATTATTATAGATAAGGTTGACAGCAAAAGCGTCAACCTTATCTACATGCATAACTATAGAAGGACAGACACTAAATCTATCCGAATGCCTTTACCGATACTCTATTCCCTGCAGGAACACGCGCCTGACGGTGGGCGACGTGTAGGCATAGGGGATGTAGTCGATGGAGGGGATAGGCTCCGTGATGAAGATGTTGGCAATGCAGCCTCGGCGAATGCAGCCGTATTCGTCGCTCAGCCCCATGGCGGCGGCTGAATTGATGGTGGCGGCATTCAATGCTTCGGCAGGCAGCAGACCCATCTTCATGCATGCCAGCGACACGATGAACTTCATGTCGCCCGAGGGCGTAGAGCCAGGGTTGTAGTCGCTGGCAAGTGCCAGTGGCAGTCCGGCATCGATCATCTTGCGGGCAGGAGCAAACGGCATGTTCAGGAAGAACGAGGTGCCGGGCAAAGCCGTGGGGATGGGAGCCTGGGGCGCCTTCAGCAGCTCGATGTCGCGGTCGGTCATGCTCTCCAGGTGGTCAACGGAGAGGGCGTTGCACTTCACGGCCGCCTCTACCCCACCCGAATCGGCGAGCTCCTGACCGTGTATCTTTCCGCGCAGGCCGTACTTCGCTCCAGCTTCGAGAATGCGGATGGTCTCCTCGGGCGTGAAGAAGCCTTTGTCGCAGAACACATCGATGTAGAACGCCAGCTTCTCCTCGCCGACGGCAGGAATCATCTCGTTCACAATCATGTCGACATACTCGCTCTGCCGGCCAATGTATTCTCGCCCGACGGCATGAGCACCCAGGAAGGTGGGAATGACCTTGATGGGTGTGGTCTGCTTGATGCGACGAATGACGCGCAGCATCTTCAGCTCGTCGGCGGTGTTCAAACCGTAGCCGCTCTTGATTTCTACGGCACCCGTTCCCTTCAGCAAGATTTCGCGAATGCGACGCATGGCCTGCTCGTAGAGTTCTTCCTCAGAGGCGTTGTGCAAGCGGTCGGCAGAGTTCAGGATGCCCCCACCCCGCTTGGCAATCTCGGCATAGCTGAGACCGCGTATCTTATCGACAAACTCGCCTTCGCGGCTGCCGGCGTAGACCAGGTGTGTATGCGAGTCGCAGAACGACGGAAACACAGCACCGCCGCCAGCATCGATGACCATCTGCATCTCGGCAGGAATGGGATAGTCGGGCATCGGGCCATAGTCGCTGATGCGGCCGTTATCGAGCACCAGCCAGGCATTCGCCATCGTGTGGTATTCGGCCATTTCGGCACCACGCAGCAGCGTCTTCGGCGTCTCCTGTATGCCGGCAAGTAATCCAATGTTCTTAATGAGTGTTTGCATAAGGCTCTTGTTTTTAGTAGTTCAGGGGATAGGTACGCAGGAAGTTGATGGCCTTCTCGATGAGCGGATACATCACCACGTCGTCGGAGATGAACGGCACCTGCTCGCGGAAGGCGTTGCGGATGTCCATGATGATCGTCGACGACTTCTTCGGCAACCGGAAGTCGAGTGCCTGTGCGGCATTGAAGAGCTCGATGGCCAGCACGCGCTCTGTATTGAGGATGACCTTCTGCAGCTTGATGGCGGCATTGGCACCCATCGACACGAGGTCTTCCTGGTCTTGACAGGAAGGAATGCTGTCTACCGACGAGGGCATGGCGAGGCTCTTGTTGAGCGACACACACGAGGCAGCGGTGTACTGAGTAATCATGAAACCGCTGTTCAAGCCCGGGTTGGCAACGAGGAAATCGGGCAGGCCGCGCAGTCCAGACACCAAGCGATAGATGCGACGCTCTGATATGTTGGCCAGCTCGCTCATAGCGATGGACAGGAAGTCGATGGGCAGGGCGATAGGCTCGCCGTGGAAGTTGCCTGCCGAGATAATCTGGTCTTCATCGGGGCACACCGTTGGGTTGTCGGTGGCGGAGTTGATCTCGATGTCGATGACCGATTTCACATAGCGCAGCGTGTCCTTCACAGCACCATGAACCTGCGGCACACAGCGGAAGGAATACGGGTCTTGCACATGCACCTTGTGGCCCTTTATCAGCTCGCTGTCGGCCAGAAGCTTGCGGAAGCGCTCGGCTGTCTCGATTTGTCCCATATGTGGACGAATGGCATGCACGACAGGCGTGAAAGGATCGATGCGGCCGTCGAAGGCATCGAGCGACATAGCTGCGATGGCATCGGCCCACTTCGAGAGGCGTTCAGCCTCCAACAGCGACCAGACGGCAAAGGCACTCATGTTCTGTGTGCCGTTGAGCAGAGCCAGTCCTTCCTTCGATGCCATGCTGATGGGTTTCCAATTCATGCGCTTCAGCATCTCTGCGCCCGAGATCACCTCGCCCTGCATCTCCACTTCGCCTTCGCCGACAAGCGGCAGCGTCAGGTGGGCCAGCGGCACAAGGTCGCCAGAGGCTCCGAGCGAGCCCTGCCGGTAGACCACAGGCGTGATGTCGTGATTGAAGAGGTCGATGAGTCGCTCCACGGTGTCGAGCTTGCAGCCCGAATAGCCATAGCTGAGCGACTGTATCTTCAGTAGCAACATGATGCGAACGATGTCCTTCCGAACTCTTTCGCCAACACCGCAGGCGTGGCTCTTCATGAGATTCACCTGCAGCTGCGACAGCTCGTCCTTGCCTATCGAGACGTTGCACAACGAGCCGAAGCCGGTGGTGACACCATAGACGGGTTCTTCCTGATTGGCTATCTTCTCATCGAGATAGCGGCGGCAGCGAATGATGCGTTGGCGGGCATCGTCGCTCAATGCCAGTTGATAGTTCTCTCTGATAATTTCTCCGATGCGCTCTATCGTCAGATGTTCAGCGCTAATTTCGTGTATCATGATTTGATTATTTCTTTTTTTTGTGTAAATAATTCAAGTAGCAGGACCATTGTCCTTTAACTTCTTTAATTTCTTTAACTTCCGATAGCTATTATATCGTGTCGAGTAATTCGTCGTCGACGAGGTTGGGCAGCGTGACACGCAACTCGGGCGTGCGCTCCATCTCTCGGCGGATGGCATCCATAGACCCTTGGTTGCGAGCCCACGAACGGCGAGCAATGCCGTTGTTGACATCCCAGAAGAGCATCTCGCGAATCTTGGCGTCGCTCTCCTCCGTGCCGTCGATGACCATGCCGAAACCGCCATTAATCACTTCACCCCAGCCTACTCCGCCACCGTTGTGAATGCTCACCCACGTAGCACCACGGAACGAATCGCCAATGACGTTCTGAACGGCCATATCGGCACAGAACTGCGAACCGTCGTAGATGTTCGAGGTCTCGCGGAACGGCGAGTCGGTACCGCTGACGTCGTGGTGGTCGCGACCCAGCACAACGGGTGCTTTGAGCTCGCCGCGGCGGATAGCGTCGTTGAAGGCCAAGGCAATCTTCGTGCGACCTTCAGCATCGGCATAGAGGATGCGGGCCTGCGAGCCCACCACCAGGTGGTTCGGTCCAGCCTCGCGAATCCAATGCAGGTTGTCTTCGAGTTGTCCACGAATGTCGTCGGTCACATGACTGCGCATCTCGTCGAGCACTTCGGCAGCAAGGCGGTCGGTGGTGGCAAGGTCGTCGGGATCGCACGAGGTGCAAACCCAGCGGAACGGGCCGAAACCATAGTCGAAGAACAGCGGACCCATGATGTCTTGCACATACGACGGATAGCGATAGCCCTCGCCTCCCTCCTTGAACACATCGGCTCCGGCACGACCCGATTCCAACAGGAAGGCATTGCCATAGTCGAAGAAGTACATGCCACGGGCGGCCAGCTTGTTGATGGCGGCCACCTGTCGGCGCAGCGATGCCTGCACGGCTTCCTTGAAGCGTTCGGGCTCCTCGGCCATCATGCGTTTGCTCTCTTCGAGGCTGTAGCCCACAGGATAGTAGCCGCCAGCCCAAGGATTGTGCAGCGATGTCTGGTCGCTACCCAAATCAACATGGATGTCTTCCTCGGCCAATCGCTCCCAGAGGTCTACGATGTTTCCTACGTAGGCCATCGACACCACTCGCTTCTCGGCAACAGCCTTGCGAATGGCGGGAATCAGCTCGTCGAGGTCGGTATGCAGCTCGTCCACCCAGCCTTGCTCATAGCGCTTGCCTGCCGCCTTCGGATTGATTTCGGCCGTCACGCTCACCACGCCGGCTATGTTGCCAGCCTTCGGTTGAGCTCCCGACATACCGCCAAGTCCGGCGGTGACGAAGAGCGTAGAGCGTTGGTCGCCAGCCGTTGAGTGCAGGCGTTTCGCGTTGAGCACCGTGATGGTCGTACCATGGACGATGCCCTGCGGACCGATATACATATAGCTGCCCGCCGTCATCTGTCCGTACTGGCTCACACCCATCGCATTCATGCGCTCCCAATCGTCTGGTTTCGAATAGTTGGGAATCACCATACCATTCGTGACCACTACTCTCGGGGCGAGTTTATGGCTGGGGAACAAGCCCAGCGGATGACCGCTATACATCACAAGCGTTTGCTCGTCGGTCATCTCGCTCAGGTATTTCATCACGAGCCGATATTGTGCCCAGTTCTGGAAGATGGCTCCGTTGCCACCGTAGATAATCAACTCATGGGGATGCTGGGCCACACGCGGATCAAGGTTGTTCTGAATCATCAGCATGATGGCAGCCGCCTGACGACTCCGGTGTGGATAGTCGTCGATGGGACGTGCATACATGTCGTAGCTGGGACGATAGCGGTACATATAGATGCGGCCATAGCGTTTCAGCTCTTCAGCAAACTCCGGAAGGAGCTGTGCATGCAGGTGTTTTGGGAAATAGCGCAAGGCGTTGCGCAGAGCCAACCGTTTCTGCTCCAGGGTTAGAATGTCCTTCCGCTTCGGAGCATGATTGATGTCGGCATCATAGACTTTTGCCTCTGGCAAATAGTCGGGAATGCCGAGGCGTATCTCTGATTGAAATTCTTCTTTGGTCATGATATATATAAATAAGGTGTTAGATGTTAGGAAAACCGCGACGCAGTCGCTTTGAACGGCGCGCAGCGCCTAAAGCTTTCCTTCTACGATCTGCAGGATCGTCTGCTCACACTCGCAGGCCTGACGAGCCAGTTCATTGGCTTCAGCAACGAGAGCATCGGCTTGCTCGCGATCCTTCAGCGACGAAGCATTAATCTTCACGTTCAGGCAAGCACCCAGCACGGCGGCACGAGCAGCCAAAGCGCCCACACCGGCATCGCTGACGCTGGCAGGATTGCCCTCTTCGGCCATCGCCTTGCAGATATCGAATGCACGGAACGAAGCCTTCATGGTCTTCAGCGGCACCTGTGTAGCATAGAGAGTAGCCTCCTGGATGGCAGCCGATCGTGCAGCTTTCTCCTCGTCGGTTCCCTTCGGAAGAGAGAATGCACTCATGATCTGATTGAACGCCTCGGTATCTTCATCCACCAGGTGCAACAGCTCAGTCATGAGCTGCTGTCCTTTATCGGCCCAAGCCGAGAACTCTGCCCAGCGGTCGTCCCATCCACGCTTGTGACTAGAGAGGTTGGCAACCATCGTGCCCAAGGCAGCACCCAGCGCACCCATATAGGCCGAGATGGTACCGCCACCGGGAGCAGGACTCTCGCGCGATGTCTCATCGGCAAATCCCTTCACGCTGAGGTTGACGAGTTTCTTTGCTTCAGCAGCGCTGTCTTCCATCATGAACTCAATCACTTTCTCGTGCGGATTGAAAGGCTTCAGGTCGTCGAGTCCCATCGACTTGATGGCAATCTTCATAATGTCCTCTTCAGGAATGCCCGTCGAACGCTGTTGCTTCTCCAAGAAGTATTTACCGGCATCGATGAGTGTCTTCTTCGGAACGAGACCCACGATTTCCGTTCCGGTCACCCTCACACCACGGACTGCAGCAGCACGGCACACCTCGTCGAAGGCTACATGCAGGGGTGTCACGTTGAGATTGGTCATATTCATCGACACCTGGGCAATACCATATTCATCGATAAACCAGCCAATGGCCTTCGTGGCCTTCAGCGTACCCGGCTGCATAATGGTCTTGCCATCAGCATCCTTCAAGGGCTTTCCAGTAAGGAGTCCACCTTCACGAACAGGACGGCCTTTTTCGCGCACATCGAAGGCGATGGCGTTGGCACGACGGGTGCTGGTGGTGTTCAGGTTATAGTTCACGGCAATGAGGAAGTCGCGGGCACCCACGGCCGTACAACCCGTACGGGCCACACCTTCGTCGAACGGGCGTGCACCGTAGTCGGGAGCCTTCTCGGCCACAGCAAGCTTTTCGGGCAAAGCCTCATACTCGCCTGCACGGCAAACAGCCAGATTCTTTCGCTCAGGCTTGAAGGCTGCAGCCTCATAGCAATAGCAGGGAATGCGAGCTTCGTCGGCCAACCGCTTAGCAAGTTGGCGCGCCAGCTCGGCACACTCCTCGAGGGTGATGCCACTCACGGGAATGAGCGGCAGCACATCGGTGGCACCCATACGCGGATGAGCACCGTGGTGCTGACGCATATCGATGAGCTCGCCTGCACGCTTCACAGCATCGAAAGCTGCCTGGCATACCTCTTCGGGCGAACCCACGAAGGTTACCACCGTACGATTGGTAGCATCGCCAGGGTCTACATCGAGCAATTTCACACCCTTATGTTTCTCAATCTCATTGGTGATCTGTTTAATGATCTCCATGTTGCGTCCCTCGCTAAAGTTGGGCACGCACTCAATAATTTGTGTTTGTTGACTCATAGTATAACTAAGTTTCTTGCTTCAATATTTTATAACGGAAATACTCGGAAAACCTCGGAAATAACGGAAACGAGTCGTTTCTTTTTCGTTTTTGTTTTGAAATATTTCGCTGACAATTACAGAAAAAAGAAATTTCCGGTTATTTCCGATTTTTCCGTTGTTCTCCGTTACTTGTTACTTGTTACTTTGCTGCTATACATTCAATCTCTACGAGTGCGCCCTTGGGCAGATCCCTGACGGCAAATGCGCTGCGAGCAGGGTAAGGCTGAGCGAAGAACTCACTATACACCTCGTTCATAGCGCCAAAGTCGGCGATGTCGGCAAGGAGTACGGTGGTCTTCACCACGTTTGCTAGTTCGAGACCAGCTTCGCGCAGAATGGCCTGCGCATTGAGTAGCGACTGGCGGGTTTGCTCCTTGATGCCTCCTTCAGGAAAAGCGCCTGTAGCAGGATCGATGGGCAGCTGCCCCGATGCATAAACAAAGCCGTTGGCCTCGATGGCCTGGCTGTAAGGGCCGATGGCGGCCGGTGCGTTTTTTGTTGCGATTGCTTTCATATCAAATAGTTTCAGGTTTATAGTTTCGAGTTTATAGTTTCGAGTTTATAGTTTCGAGTTTATAGTTTCGAGTATATCAAATGTAGGGACGCGACGTGTCGCGTAACTGAATCTAGCTTTTCCCTTACAATAACGCGGCACGCCGCGTCCCTACATCATTTTAATAATCAATTTATCAGCCCAGCATTCGTTTCAACTTGTCCACATAGGCATCGATGACGGCGACAGCTGTGATGTTCACCACATCGCGAACTGTAGAACCGAAGTCAACAAAGTGGATGGGTTTGTTAAGGCCCATTTGGATGGGACCGATGATTTCCACGTCTGCGTTGAGCGACTGCAGCATCTTATAGCTTGAGCGTGCCGAGGTAAGGTTCGGGAAGATGAGCGTGTTCACGTCCTTGCCTTTCACCTTCGAGAACGGATATTGCTCGTCGCGCAACTCCTTGTCGAGGGCGAAGCCGATCTGCATCTCACCATCGATGGCCAGGTTGGGATACATCTTCTGCATCTGCTGTACGGCCAGCTTCACCTTCTGTGCACCCAGACTCTGATCGGAACCGAAGTTCGAGTGGGAGATCATGGCCATGACGGGCGTTTCGTTGAAGAAGCGAACGGTCTTTTCTGCCAAGCGGGCGATGTCGACCAGCGTGTCTGTGTCAGGATTCTGGTTCACCAGCGTGTCGGCGATATAGAGCGTGCCGCGCGGCGAATTAATGATGTGCATCGTGGCCGGCGTTTTGAATTCCGGCTGTATGCCAATTACCTCGTTCACTACCTTCAGCGTGTTGCTATAGCGAGTGTAGAGACCTGTAATGAAGGCATCGGCCTCACCCGTCTCCACCATCATCATGCCAAAGTAGTTGCGCTCATACATCTTGTCGCCAGCTTCCTGCAGCGTGTAACCCTCGCGTTGGCGCTTCTGAGTGAGAATCTCGGCATAGCGATGACGGCGGTCGTATTGCGACGGATGACGCAGGTTCACCACCTCGATGCCTTCCAGGCTCAAGTCGAGTTCGTCGGCGAGCTTGGCAATAATCTCATCATTACCCAGCAGGATGGGATGACAGAGTCCTTCAGCCTTCGCCTGCACGGCAGCACGCAGCATCGTGGGATGAGCGCCCTCGGCAAACACCACTCTCTGCGGATGGGCTGCAGCCGAAGCGTATAGCTTCTGTGTGAGTTTCGACTCTTGGCCGAGCATCACACTCAGCGTGTCCTTATATTCCTCCCAATCCTCAATGTTCCGGCGAGCCACACCACTCTCGATGGCGGCCTTGGCAACAGCTGCGCTAATCTCGGTAATCAGACGCGGATCAACAGGTTTCGGGATGAAGTAGTCGCGACCGAACGACAGATTATTCACCTTATAGATATCGTTCACCACATCGGGGACGGGCTGTTTAGCCAAATCGGCGATGGCGAGTGCGGCAGCCATCTTCATCTCCTCGTTGATGGCCGTGGCATGCACGTCGAGGGCTCCACGGAAGATATAGGGGAAGCCGATGACGTTGTTAATCTGGTTGGGATAGTCGGAACGACCTGTTGCCATCAGCACATCGGGACGGCTTGCCATTGCGTCCTCGTAGGAGATTTCGGGAACGGGGTTGGCCAACGCAAACACGATGGGGTTATCGGCCATCGAGCGAACCATATCCTGTGTGACCACGTTACCCTTCGACAAACCGACGAAGACATCGGCGCCACGCATCGCCTCTTCCAGCGTGTGCACATCGCGGCGGTCGGTGGCAAAGAGGCGCTTCTGCTCCGTGAGCTTCTCACGGTCGCTGGTGATCACGCCTTTCGAGTCGAGCATCACCACATTCTCCTTGCGGGCACCCAAGGCACAATAGAGCTTCGTACAGGAGATAGCTGCAGCACCGGCTCCGTTCACCACAATCTTCACATCGGCGATGTCCTTGCCAGCCACTTCTAGGGCGTTCTTCAAGCCTGCAGCCGAGATGATGGCGGTGCCATGCTGGTCGTCGTGCATCACGGGGATGTCGAGCGTTCTCTTCAGGCGTTCCTCAATATAGAAGCACTCCGGCGCCTTGATGTCCTCGAGGTTGATGCCGCCGAAGGTGGGTGCAATGCGCTCAACGGCCTCGCAGAACTTCTCGGGGTCTTTCTCATCGACTTCGATATCGAAGACATCGATGCCGCCATAGATTTTGAACAGCAGACCCTTACCTTCCATCACGGGCTTTCCACTCAGCGCACCAATATCGCCAAGTCCCAGCACGGCCGTACCATTCGAGATAACGGCCACGAGGTTGCCTTTGTCCGTGTACTGATAGGCAGCATCGCTGTCGCTCTGAATCTCCAGGCAGGGATAGGCCACACCAGGCGAATAGGCCAGCGACAAATCTGTTTGTGTACGATAGGGTTTCGTGGGTTTCACCTCAATCTTACCGGGCCGCGTACCTACATGATAGGCCAGAGCAGCTTCTTTCGTGATCTTTACCATACTCTATATAGTTTTAAGTTTCTAGTTTCTATTTACCAGTCGAATGTCCGTTTGTCACGTATGTCTAAACATCAACAACAGTTCGTCTGTCTCTTATCGTGCAATGTTACGAATAGTCGAGAGCAGAAAAATTCATTTTTTGGCCGAGACGTAGTAACATCGCGATTCAAATCGCAAAATTACAAAAAATCTCTGAACAACGCAAACTTTCCAGTAAAAAGATTTCCTGCCCAGCATGAGTTTTTGAAACTTTTTTGTAACTTTGCACATCGAAAAGAATACATACACCATGAATCAACCGATAGAAACCGATATAAACTCAAACATACAAGCTAATCGCGAACTGCAACTGGCGTGGGACTTCATCGAGCACACAGGACGCAGCATCTTCCTGACTGGCAAGGCAGGAACGGGAAAAACCACCTTCTTGAAACGAGTGGTGGAAGAGAGCACAAAACGTAGCGTGGTGGTGGCACCCACAGGCGTGGCAGCCATTAATGCCGGGGGCGTAACGATTCACTCGTTCTTCCAGCTGCCGCTATCGCCTTTCGTACCCGATGCAAAGATGAAAAGCCGCTTCGACTTCAGTCGCGATAAGCGAAAAATCATCGCCTCTCTCGACCTGCTTATTATCGACGAGATTTCGATGGTGCGGGCCGACTTGCTCGATGCCATCGACTCGGTGCTTCGCCGTTTCCGCAACCGCTATCTGCCCTTTGGTGGCATACAGCTATTGATGATTGGCGACCTCGGACAGCTCACACCTGTGGTGACACCCGAGGACGAAGCGATGCTGCGCCCCTACTACGCCACACCCTACTTCTTTGGCAGCAAGGCATTGGCACAAACGGACTATGTGACGATAGAGTTGAAAACCGTCTACCGCCAACACGACGAACGCTTCGTTGAACTACTGAACCACGTCCGCGCCGGCAACCCAAGTGCTGAAGACCTGATGTTACTGAACAGTCGGTTGGCCACTCAACAGACAACGGGTTCGGCCATTCGACTATGCACGCATAACTTCTCCGCCGATCGCATCAACGAAAGCCAGCTTGCGAAACTACCTACCGAGGCTTTTACCTACACAGCAGAAGTGAAGGGCACTTTTCCCGACTACTCCTACCCTACTGCCGAACAGCTCATTCTGAAGGAAGGCACGCAGGTGATGTTTGTGAAGAACGACGCATCGTCTGAACATCGCTACTACAACGGTCGCATCGCACAGGTGACCTTCCTGAATGCCGAACGGGTGTTCGTGCGTTGTGAGGGCGACGACTACGACATAGAAGTGGAACCGCAGACGTGGGAGAATGCAAAATACACACTGGATGCTGAGACACGCGAACTGAAGACTGACATACAGGGCACGTTTACCCAGTTGCCGTTACGATTGGCGTGGGCGATCACCATTCATAAGAGCCAGGGACTGACCTTCGAACACGCCATCATCGATGCCAACATGTCGTTTGCACCCGGTCAGGTATATGTGGCGCTGAGCCGTTGTCGGTCGTTGGAAGGCCTGCAGCTGGCAACACCCATCGAGTCGCGAGCCATCATCAACGACCCGCGTGTCAGTCAATACATCGGCCAGCAAGAGGAAGCTGCCCGACAGAGCATCGCCATGCTGCCTACACTCAAAGAAGAGTTCTTCAGACATCTGCTGCTCGAGCTTTTCGACTTCTCATCGCTCATCTACAAGGAAGAGCACCTAGGGCGTCTGCTCATCGAGTTCTTCTATAACGCGTTTACAAACGTCACCGACCTCCACAAGCAATCGCTCCACCAACTGAAGAAAGACGTTGCCGAAGTGGCGCTGAAGTGGCGCATGGCCATTGGAGCGATGAGCACAGAGCAGCTGCACGAAGAAGCATTCCTTGAAAGGGTGAAGCGCAGCTGCACCTATTTCGACCAGAAGCTTGCCGAGCTGCTGAACGAGCCACTGGCGTTGACGAAGCCCGTGAAATCGAACAACAAGGAAGCGATGAAACGGTTGGGCGAAGCGCTTCCCGATGTGGCTGAAACGCTGTTGTCGCGTCGCTTTCTGTTGCAACGCATGGCCCTGGATGGTTTTACGACGGCCGGCTATCTGATGAGCAAGCGCCAGTCGCAAGTCTCGGCGATGGACATTCAAGACGGAAGTGCCGAGAAGCTTGAGAAGAAAAAGAAAAGGAAGGCAAAGGGAAAGGAGAAAGAAAAAGATGCGCCCAAGAAGGAAAACACGCGCATCGTGAGCTATCGCATGTTTCTGCAAGGTCTCACACCCGTAGAGATTGCTACTGAGCGCGGTTTGGCTTTGAGTTCAGTCCTGAGCCATCTGGCCACCTATATCGAAACGGGCGAGCTCTCCGCAGCCGACATCATCGGCGAACAGCACTTTTCCGCCATCAACAAGGTGATTGGCATGACGGGTACGAGATGCGGGCTGAAAGTCATCAAGGCCCTCTGTCCACCCGATGTGGGCTATGCTGAGATACAGTTGGTCGTGAGGGGAATAGAAGGTCAGCCAGAGGATTAACCCAACCGGTCATTAAAATATGTAGGGACGCGGCATGCCGCGTCCCTACATCAATACAATTTTTTCGGCAGGTTAAATCTTGTCGAGAGCCTGACGAATGTCATCGAGAATATCGCTGACATCCTCTATTCCCACCGAAAGACGAATCAGGTCGGGAGCCACACCGGCCTCTCTCAGCTGCTCATCGGAGAGCTGGCGATGGGTGTGACTGGCGGGATGTAGCACACAGGTGCGAGCATCAGCCACATGAGTGACGATGGCGATGAGCTGCAGGGAGTCCATGAACTGAATAGCCGTCTGGCGGTCGCCCTTCAAGCCGAAGGCAACCACACCACATGAGCCACCGGGCAGATACTTCTGGGCCAGCTCGTAGCAGTCGTCGCCAGGCAGACCGCTATAGTGCACCCATGCCACACGCTCGTCGGCCTGCAGGAACTCAGCCACGCGCTGTGCGTTCTCACAATGTTGCTTCATGCGCAGATGCAGCGTCTCGAGTCCCAGATTCAGCAGGAATGCGTTGTGCGGCGAAGGAATGCTGCCAAGGTCGCGCATGAGCTGGGCGACGAGCTTGGTTGTATAGGCCATGTTTCCGAAAGCCTTCGTATAGGTGAGTCCGTGATACGACTCATCGGGCGTGCAAAGGCCTGGGAACTTCTCGGCGTGAGCATCCCAGTCGAAGTTTCCACTATCTACAACGCAGCCACCCACCTGCGTGGCATGACCGTCCATGTATTTGGTTGTAGAATGAGTGATGATATCAGCTCCCCACTCGAACGGACGGCAGTTGATGGGTGTTGGGAACGTGTTGTCGACGATGAGGGGCACGCCGTGACGATGGGCGATGCGAGCAAACTTCTCGATGTCGAGCACACGACAACCGGGATTCGAGATGGTCTCGCCAAACAAAGCCTTCGTGTTCGGACGGAAGGCGGCTTCTATTTCTTCCTCGCTGGCTTCTTGATTCACGAATGTACAGTCGATGCCCAGCTTCTTCAGCGTCACCCCGAAGAGATTATAGGTGCCACCATAGATTTCGTTGGAAGTCACAAAGTGGTCGCCAGCCTCGCAGATGTTAAACAAAGCATAGAAGTTGGCAGCCTGTCCGCTGGATGTGAGCACAGCGCCCACACCCCCTTCGAGAGCAGCAATCTTGCTGGCAACAGCATCGTTGGTGGGATTCTGCAGGCGGGTGTAGAAATAGCCTTCTTTCTTCAAATCGAAGAGGTCGGCCATCTCCTCGGTGTTATCATACTTGAACGTGGTGCTCTGATAGATGGGGAGCACGCGTGCCTCTCCGTTTTTCGGTTTCCAGCCAGCTTGCACGCAAAGCGTGGCGGGTTTCAGTTTTTCCTTCATGTTCTTTTTACCTATTGAAAATTCTTACTCTTTTTTTATCGTGTATTCATCCGTCGGGAGTCATTCCTCCTTTTCCTCGTCTTCCAATCGCAACTGTGGCAGGGAGATGTGGTACTTCATAGCCAGCGCCCTCACCAAGCAGATGAAGAAGAAGGTGACAACCGAGGCCACGCCTACTCCAGCATCGTTGATGAGCAACAGCCAGTAAAGAACGCCACCCACGATGCTCGCCATCGCATAGATCTCCTTTCGGAAGATGAGTGGCATGCGATTCAGGAAGAGGTCGCGAATCACACCACCGGCGCTACCCGTGATGCATCCCATGAGAATGGCCACCCACATAGCGTGTCCGCAATCGAGCGTCTTCTGCAGTCCGGCAATCGTGAAAAGGGCGAGGCCGAGTGTGTCGAAGACGAACCATGCGTTGTCGAGCCGCTTCAGCGAACGGGCAAAGAGGATGACGAACACCTGAGCCATCAGGGTGCAGACGATGTAGAACGGCGACGTCATCCAAAACGGAGTGACACCCAACATCACATCGCGCAACGTTCCGCCACCAATAGCCACGCAAACGCCACAGACGAAGCCGCCAAACCAGTCGAACCGGCATGCAGCAGCATGACGAATGCCTGAAATGGCGAAGGCGAAGGTGCCAAGAAACTCGATGATGCGTCGTACGTTCTCAACGAGTTCCGGATCGGTCGTTAGCGTATAGTCCATGTGTCGGCAGAAGAGATAGATGAAGTTGGTTTATGCATTCACAGCATTCAGCCGCTTGCCCTCGATGAAGGCCTTCACGTTGCGAACGCAGATGTCCATGAGTCGCTGGCGAGCTTCGCGTGTAGCCCAGGCAATATGAGGTGTGATAAAAGCGTTACGCTGGGCTAGCAACGGATTGTTGGGCGATGGCGGCTCGTCGATCATCACGTCGGCACCATAGCCACCCAGATGTCCAGAGGCCAAAGCATCGGCAACAGCCTCCTCGTCGACGAGCGGTCCGCGTCCGGTGTTGATGAGGATGGAACCCTCCTTCATCTTCTCCAGCGACTCGCGGTTGATGAGATGGCGGGTGTCGGCGGTCAGCGGACAATGCAGGCTGACGATGTCGCTCACGGCGAAGAGGCCGTCGAGCGTGGTCTTCTGGATGCCTTCGGGCAGATCGGCAGAGTTCTTGCTGGTATAGGCAAACACATCCATGCCGAAATAGCGAGCGATGGTGGCCACGCGCATTCCGATATTGCCCAATCCGACGATACCGATGGTCTTGCCCGATAGCTCCCATAGCTGGGTGTCCCAGTAGCAGAAGTCGGGGTTGCTGCTCCAACGTCCCTCGCGGCTCTGGCGGGCATAGTGGCCGATGCGGTTGGTGATGTTCAAGATGTGTGCAAACGTCATCTGGGCCACGCTCTCGGTGCTATAGGCCGGAATATTCGTGACCACGATGCCACGCTTGGTAGCCGCCTTCACGTCGACAACATTATAGCCCGTGGCGAGCACGCCGATATACTTCAGGCGCGGCAGCTGCGAAAGCACCTCTTCGGTAATGAGTACCTTATTAATAAGAATAATATCGGCATCCTTGGCTCGTTCCACGACGAGCGATGCAGGCGTGCGGTCGTAGACCGTGAGCTCGCCCAGCTCCTGCAGCGGTTCCCACGACAGGTCGCCAGGGTTGGCTGCATAGCCATCGAGCTCTACTATTTTCATTCTCTTTTCCATTGTCTTTGGTTTGATGTTGGTTTCTTAGGATGTATGTGTCTTAGCTGTCGTCCCTGAAGCGGTCGCCCCAGTTGCGAAGCATGTTCTGATAGAGCTTCTCCTCGCTGGGCGAGTGCTGGGCGTGCCAGAAGCGGGCGTCCTGCAGCAGGTCGGGCAGATATTGTTGTTCAACGAAATGGCCGGGATAGTCGTGGCTGTACTTATAGCCGTCGCTATAGCCCAAGTCCTTCATCAGGCTGGTGGGAGCGTTGCGCAGATGGAGGGGAACGGGCAGATTACCCGTCTTCTGAACCGTCGACAAGGCGGCCCCGATGCCCATATACGAAGAGTTGCTCTTCGGCGAAGCAGCCAGATAGACGGCAGCCTCGGCCAGCGGGATGCGTCCTTCAGGCCAGCCTATCTTCATCACGGCATCGAAGGCGGCATTAGCCAGGAGCAACGCGTTGGGATTGGCCAGGCCGATGTCCTCAGAAGCGCTGATGATGAGTCGTCGGGCGATGAACTCAGGGTCTTCCCCACCCTCAATCATGCGTGCCATCCAGTAGAGTGCTGCATCGGGGTCGCTGCCGCGAATGCTCTTGATGAAGGCCGAGATGATGTCGTAATGCATCTCGCCGTCTTTGTCGTAGGCCAGCGGATTCTGCTGCAGGCGTGCCTCGACGAGTTCGTCGGTAATAACGATGGTCTGTGCCGACTCCGACTCCACCACGAGTTCCAGAATGTTGAGCAGTTTGCGTGCATCGCCGCCGCTATATCTGAGCATCGCTCCCGTCTCCTTCAGCTCAATGTTCAGTTTCGAGAGTTCGCTATCGGTCGTAATGGCGCGATGCAACAAGGCCAGCAAGTCGTCTTTCTCGAGCGGCTTCAGCACATAGAGCTGGCAACGCGAGAGCAACGGGCGAATCACCTCGAACGACGGGTTCTCCGTAGTGGCGCCGATGAGCGTGACGACACCCCGCTCCACAGCGCCCAGCAGCGAGTCCTGCTGCGACTTCGAGAAACGGTGTATCTCGTCGATGAACAGAATGGGCGATGCCGTCGAGAAGAAGCGGTTTTGCTTCGCACGCTCTATCACATCGCGCACATCCTTCACGCCGCTGGTCACAGCCGAAAGCGTGTAGAAAGGCGTGTCGAGCTTGTGGGCGATAATCTGAGCCAGCGTGGTCTTGCCCACTCCCGGCGGTCCCCACAGGATGAACGACGAGATGCGTCCCGAGTCAATCATCTTCCTCAGAACGGCACCCTCGCCAACCAGATGCTGCTGCCCGACATAGTCGTCGAGAGAGCGCGGACGCATTCTTTCTGCTAATGGTTCTGCCATAATCAAGCGACAAAATTAATAAAAAGTTTAGAGTTATGTGATAAAATGAAGAAGTTTTTTTGATTTTAAGCATAAAGATAGCAGAAAAATAAAAAAAAGAAGGAAAAAGTTTGCTCATTCATGATAAAGTATTTATTTTTGCAGCCAAATAACATGAACGACTACGATATGAAAGAAGAAAAAGGAGCAATAGACGAGAAAAAAGCACTCACGCTGAAAACACTAACCAAGAGTAGCGTCTGGGACGTGCAGGAGAACGACATCTTCCGCATGTTTGAGGCAGCCGAAAAGGAAGCCGACCTGAAGGAGAACTTCAGACACTACCTTGACATCATCCGCAGCGCCTTCGAAATGGAGGAAGTGAAAATCGACAAACCCGAGGTCATCAAGAAGTATGAGGCCCGCGGGTTTAAGATTGCCAACATCAAGCTCGATGAGAACACCCACATGAAGCTCGCCATCAAGAAGCGTCCCATCATGCGTGTGACCGACCTCACCTACGAGAACATACGCCACATCTCGGCAGCCAAGCTCATGGAGGTCATCGACCGCAACTTCGGAGGCGGCTGGGACTCGCTGTCGCAAAGCATTCAGGACATTATTGAAAGCGGCTTCGACATCAGCACCACCACCCTTCCCCAGGACCGTCTGCACAAGCCCGGCGGCATGTATGAGAAGAAGGTGAACGACGGTTTCGAAGTGCTCGAGATTGCCAAGGGCACGTGGGTGGAAGCCATCTTCGCCAAGCTCAAGCCCATTGCTGAGAAGCCGAAGATTAAGTTCGACGAGGATCTTGACAGACAAGACGACAACGAAGACGACGACGAGGATCTGCCCGAGGTTGACGACAGCTACGACGACGAGGACGAAGACGATGAGTTCGACGAGGATCAGCTCACGGAAGAAAGCTATCGCACGACGTTCGAGACCGACCCCGACGACCTGAGCCTCGACGCTGCCGAAGTTAGCGACGACGACGATTATTAACCCCATACCCACAATTTGAAGGGCAAAGAAGGCATAGAAGGTTCTGGCCATACCACCAACTACGCTTTCAGCAGACCACTCTATGTGATGCTGAAACCCGCAGGTTCACAATGCAACCTGCGGTGTTCTTATTGTTACTATCTTGAGAAAGGACGGCTCTACCAGAACGCTACGGGCCACACGATGAGCGACGAGCTCTTGGAGAAGTTCATCCGCCAATACATGGAAGCCCAGACCATGCCGGAGGTGCTGTTCACCTGGCATGGGGGCGAACCTCTCTTGCGGCCCATCGACTTCTATCGCCGCGCGTTGCAATTGCAACGCATCTACGGCCGCGGACGGCCCGTCGTCAACTGCATCCAGACCAACGGCACGCTGCTCAACGACGAGTGGTGCCGTTTCTTCCGCGAAAACAATTTCCTCGTGGGCATCTCCATCGACGGCCCACAGCCTTTCCACGACAGCTACCGCCATACGGCCGGCGGGCAGTCGTCGTTCGAGCAAGTCATGCGAGGCATCGAACTGCTGAAGAAGTATCGCGTGGAATGGAACGCGATGGCGGTGGTGAACAGCCGGAATGCCGACCATGCTCTGGAATTCTATCGTTTCTTTAAGGAAATAGGCTGCCAGTACCTGCAGTTCGCTCCTATCGTGGAACGCATCACACAGCGCCCCGACGGACTCTCGCTCGCCCCAGGCATGAGCGAGGGCGGAACGCTCACCAGCAGCTCAATCACGCCCCGCCAATGGGGACAGTTTCTCTGCACGCTATTCGACGAATGGGTGCGAAACGACGTGGGCAACGTGTTCGTGCAACTGTTCGATGCCACCCTGGCCAACTGGGTGGGTGTGGCGCCAGGCATCTGCACGCTGGCGAAGAGCTGCGGCCATGCGGGCGTGATGGAGTACAACGGCGACGTCTACTCGTGCGACCACTTTGTCTTCCCCGAGCACAAGCTTGGCAACCTGCACGAGAAGACCATTACCGAGATGATGTATTCGCCGAAGCAACAGCAGTTTGCACGCATCAAGCAACAGATGTTGCCCCGCCAATGTCGCGAATGCCGTTATCTGTTCGCCTGCAATGGCGAGTGTCCGAAGAACCGATTCTTGCGCGACCACTACGGCGACCCCTGCCTGAACTATCTCTGCGAAGGCTATCGCCAGTTCTTCCAACACGTTGCACCCTACATGGAGTTCATGAAGCGAGAACTCGAAGCCGGTCGTCCGCCAGCTAATATTATGAGTCTCCTGAAAATGTAGGGACGCGGCGTGCCGCGTTCTGGAGGGGAAAAGCTAAATCCAAATACGCGGCACGCCGCGTCCCTACATGTGAGGGTCAAAAAGTATATAAAAACCTTTTTAAAAGCCCGCATTGCGGATAGAAAACGTGGGTGTGTCAAAATAGAGCAAGGAGTCAATTTGTAGTCCCCTCGCGTAGGGGCAGCCCCCGGTGTCTGCCCGAACAATATAATATTGTTTTCTTATGTTTTCTCTGTTTTCTTATGTTTTTTAAAAGCCCGCATTGCGGATAGGAAACGGGCAGACACGGGGGTCTGCCCCTACGGTTAACGAACGCCCCCCATTCGTTTTGGCACGTAATTTGCAAGGAGGCTTTGCAGAAACTTGCAATTCAGAAAGTCGAAACATAAAAATTACATACAACTATGCAAAAAGGTAACATCGGGGTTACGACAGAGAACATATTCCCCGTCATCAAAAAGTTTCTCTACAGCGATCATGAAATATTCCTGCGCGAGATGATCTCGAACGCCGTCGATGCCACACAGAAGATGAAGACGCTGGCCGATCGCGGCGACTACAAGGGTGAGCTGGGCGACTTGACTGTTCGCGTAGCCCTCGACGAGAAGGCAAAGACGCTCACCATCAGCGACCGAGGCATCGGCATGACGGCCGAGGAAATCGACAAGTACATCAACCAGATTGCCTTCTCGGGCGTTACCGACTTCCTCGATAAATACAAGGAGTCTGCCAACGCCATCATCGGTCACTTCGGACTGGGCTTCTACTCGGCATTCATGGTCAGCGAGAAGGTGGAAATCGTCACCCGCTCCTATCAGGAAGGTGCTCAGGCCGTACGCTGGACTTGCGACGGCAGTCCTGAGTTCACCATCGAAGATGCTGAGCGCGAGGACCGCGGTACCGATATCATTCTCCACATCGCCGACGACTGCAAGGAGTTCCTCGAGCGCCAGCGCATCGAGAACCTGCTGCAGAAATACTGCAAGTTCATGGCCGTGCCCGTGAGCTTCGGCAAGAAGCAGGAGTGGAAGGATGGAAAGATGCAGGACACCGATGAGGATAACATCATCAACAACGTAGAGCCCCTGTGGACAAAGACTCCGTCGACGCTGAAGGACGAGGACTACAAGACGTTCTATCGCACCCTCTACCCCATGCAGGACGAGCCGTTGTTCTGGATTCACCTGAACGTCGACTACCCCTTCAACCTCACGGGAATCCTCTACTTCCCGCGCATCCAGTCGAACATCGACCTGCAGAAGAACAAGATTCAGCTCTACTGCAACCAGGTGTTCGTCACCGACCAGGTGGAAGGCATCGTGCCTGAGTTCCTCACGCTCCTCCACGGCGTCATCGACTCGCCCGACATCCCGCTGAACGTCTCGCGTTCCTATCTACAGAGCGATGCCAACGTGAAGAAAATCTCCACTTACATCACGAAGAAAGTGGCCGACCGCCTGAAGAGCATCTTCGCCGAAAACCGTAAGGAATACGAGGAGAAATGGGACGACCTGAAGATCTTCATCAACTACGGCATGCTCACACAGGACGACTTTTACGATCGTGCCAAGGACTTCGCCCTGCTGAAGGACGTCGACGGCAAGTATTTCACCCTCGACGAATACAAGACGCTCATTCAGGGCGAGCAGACCGACAAGGACGGCACTCTCGTCTATCTCTATGCCAACAACAAGGAGGAGCAGTACTCCTACATCGAGACCGCCCGCCAGAAGGGTTATAGCGTGCTGCTCTTCGACGGACAGCTCGACACGGCCGTGGCTCAGATGCTGGAACAAAAGCTCGAGAAGACGAAGTTCACACGCGTTGACGGCGACATCATCGACCGTCTCATCATGAAGGAAGATCGCAAGCAGACGGGACTGAGCGTAGAGCAGACTGACAGTTTGTCACAAGTGTTCCGTTCGCAGATGCCGAAGATGGACAAGACGGAGTTCTCCGTCGAGGTGCAGTCGCTGGGCGAGCAGGCTCAGCCCGTGCTGATCACGCAGAGCGAATACATGCGCCGTATGAAGGACATGAGCCGCTATCAGAGTGGTATGGGCTTCTATGCACAGATGCCCGACATGTATAGCATCGTGCTGAATGCCGACCACGAGTTGGTAAAGCGTGTGCTTGCCGACACCGAGAGCAATACCGCAGAGGCTCTGAAGCCCATCCTCGCCGAGCTGAAAGGCCAGGAGGCTCGCCTCGCTGCCATCAAGCAGACGCAGGACAAGAAGAAGTACGACGAGCTCACGCAGGAGGACCGCGACCAGAAGGCAGAAGCCGAGAAGGCCGTCAGCGAGCAGAAGGACAAGAAGAACGCCCTGCTGGCCGACTACGCCAAAGGGAACAGCATCGTTCATCAGCTCATCGACCTCGCCCTGTTGCAGAACGGCATGCTGAAAGGTGCCGCCCTCGATGCCTTCCTGAAGCGCTCCGTCGACCTCATCAAGTAGTTAATGCTCACCCTCTTGTAGGGGCAGACCCCCCGTGTCTGCCCGAGCAACAGCCCAAAATCCCACAACGGGCCTATACCCCCACAAC
The DNA here is from genome assembly GCA_900316285.1 of uncultured Prevotellaceae bacterium. Classification (GTDB taxonomy): domain Bacteria; phylum Bacteroidota; class Bacteroidia; order Bacteroidales; family Bacteroidaceae; genus Prevotella. The sequence goes on along the minus strand of ONCG01000004.1, from coordinate 37,733 downwards.
GGGAGAAATACATAAAAACCGAATCGGACAGCCAGCTTCTGCTGACTGCCCGATTTTTTTATGATCTCCTCCCTATTCCCACTTTGCAAAAGCATATGAAAAACAAAATAGGGAGCGAAAAGTAGGTTGTTTTTTCGGACAAGTACTTTAAGGTGATGAACGACATCACTTTCAGTTACGATGGACTTGGCGAAACAGAGAGCAACTTCACGGCCATCGGCAATGATGATGATATTAGATATTTCGGAGGCCACTTCGACGGCAACGGTCACACCATTAGCGGCATCCGTATCTACAAGGGCGGCGGACAAGAGGACAATTACCAAGGACTCTTCGGCTACTTGGCTCCGGGCGCTGAGGTGAAGAACGTCATCCTGACTGATGCCAGCATTACCGGTAATACTTACGTGGGCGGCATCGTGGGCTATAACGACAACGGCACCGTCACAAACTGCCATGCCACATCGTCGGTGATCATCCGTGCTGTTGCCGACGGAGCTGCTTATCATGGCGGCATCGTGGGCGACAACTCTGGCGAGAATGCCGTCGTAAGCGATTGCTTCAGCGCCGCCACGCTCACCATCGAGGGCGACTTAACCAATTGTTCTGGATACGGAGGCATCGTTGGTTATAATTATACCTATGGTGGTAATACAGCCACCGTGAAAAACTGTATTGTCGCTGGTGCCACGATTCCTGCTTACGAAAGCCAATATGGTCCTACATACGGCGCAGTGGTCGGCATCAACGAAGGCACCCTTCAGAACAACTACTACACCGCCTGCAACGTGGGTGGCGTGGAGAACGCTACCGAAGTAGGCTGTTCGCAATATGAAGGCTCGTATTTGGAGCAAAGCGACCCTGATGGAGCCAAGCCTGCTCTGCTCGACAATGTCGACAACACCGACGCCATCGCCGCCATTGATGCCCTATCAAAGAACATAACCTATAGCGTCTGCATCAACGGTCGCACACTCTATAAGGACGGCACCTGGAACACCCTCTGCCTGCCCTTCGACCTGAGAGACTTCACGGGCACCCTGCTTGAAAATGCCGAGGTGAGGACGCTTGACATCTCATCTTTCGGCAATTCGGGCTTCGACAGAACGACCGGCACGCTGACCCTCGACTTCATAAAAATAGATGAGGTTTTTTCAGGCACCCCCTTCATCGTCCGCTGGGGCACGCCTGAGAAACCGGGTGGAGAAAACATCGTGAATCCCGTCTTCCCTGCCGTCAGGGTAGAGAACGTTGATATCACCCAACGTGGCTACAAAATAAAACAACTCGTGGAGTTCAGCGGCACATTCAAGCCCGAGAACATCTACACCGACCTCACTACAAGCTCTACCTCGGCGCCGACGACAAGCTCTACTAACCCAAGAACAAGAACTTCCAAGTGAAAGCCTTCCGCGCCTACTTTGAATGTTAGGAAGCCTCGTCGCTGGCACGCCTGCCAGCCAGGTCAAGGCGTTTGTGCTGAACTTCGGCGACGAGAACACCACAGGGATTCTCGAGGTCTCCAAGCAGTCTGACAAGTCAGACAATTGGTACTCGCTCGACGACATTCGCCTGAGCAAGAAACCCAGCAAGAAAGGAATTTATATTCACAACGGAAGAAAGGAGGTACTGAAATGAAAAAGTATATTCGACCCACAACGAAAGCAATTTGTTTTCTCCACGAATGCCAGTTACTAGCTGGAAGTGATGTCGTTCACACAATCGACGGCAATGCAGGAATCGGTTACGGCGGCGAAGGCGGCGAAGGCGGCGACGACGACGAAGCACATGCAAAGGGGTCAAGCGTCTGGGACAAGGAATGGTAATATCGCCTTTGTTTCCACTAATTGTTTCGCAGAAATGAAATCCTAAAGAAACAAGTACATTCATAGTTTGAGGGTGTGTCAGAGGCACATCCTCTTCATGTGTTGGGAGTATTCAAGCCCTCCTCCCTTGGGGCGACTGGGGTTTCAGAGCTGCCACGGGTGTGGCTGCGGCCCCACAAAGAGGAGCAAAATCCCCCATTTGCGACGGAGGCGGGATGGGGGTGGACTCTCTACTGATGCACCAACGTGCCGATCTCTTCGCCTTCCATCACGCGACGCAGGTTGCCTACGATGTCCATGTTGAAGACATAGATGGGAAGGTTGTTGTCCTGACACATGCAGATGGCTGAGAGGTCCATCACCTTCAGGTTGCGAGCCAGCACCTCGGCATATGTGATGTCGGTGAACTTCGTGGCCGTGGGGTCTTTCTCTGGGTCGGCGGTGTAGACACCATCCACACGCGTACCTTTAAGCATTACATCGGCCTCGATCTCTACACCGCGCAGGCTGGAACCAGTGTCGGTGGTGAAATAAGGCGACCCTGTTCCAGCAGAGAAGATGCACACCTTGCCTGCCTTCATCAGGTCGATGGCACGCCATTTGGTGTAGAACTCACCAACGGGCTCCATGCGAATGGCCGTGAGCACCTGGTTGGGAACACCTGCTGCATCGAGAGCCGACGAGAGAGCCAGCGAGTTGATGACGGTTGCCATCATTCCCATCTGGTCGCCTTTCACGCGGTCGAAGCCCTTCTTGGCACCACTCAGTCCACGGAAGATGTTTCCACCGCCAATGACGATTCCAATCTCGACACCCATGTCGTGAATCTCCTTGATCTGCTCAGCATACTCCGAGAGGCGCTGTGTGTCGATGCCAAATCCTGTACCGGCGGCGAGGCTCTCACCGCTCAGTTTCAATAGTATTCTTTTAAATCTTGCCATAATAATGATAGTTTAACCTGGAATTATTTGCCAAAGGTAAGAAAAAAAACTGAGAAACACACTCCTTTTGCAAGGAAAGTTTCCATTTATGCTGCAATTGCCGCTAAATCACAAACTGCACTTCCTTGAATGCATACTGCACCAGACGGCCGTCAGCGCGTTTCAGATTCAAATGTCCATCGTTGTCGACACCCATTATCTCTGCCTGAAACTCGCCTTCTGCGTCGATGAAAGTGAACAGTCCCCCACCCTTTCTATAGAGCATGGCATTGTAGCGCATGGCGGTGAAGTCTATCATGCACGGTGAGAACTTGAAGGCATCAACAATGCGGCGGAGCACTTGCTCGCGATCAACATCATATCCTAAAATCTGACGCATCGAAACTGGGTTTGGAGCATCGCTCACGAACTGCTGTTGGTTCACGTTGAGACCAATGCCGATGATGCTATCGCGGATGAAAGACCCTGCCAGGCGGTTCTCTATGAGGATGCCGCAAATCTTCTTGTCGCGCCAATAGACATCGTTTGGCCATTTCACACGGATGTCGCCAATGCCAAAAGAGGTGAGCGCATCACATACGGCAAGGGCAATACTCATGGAGATGTGGAACTGATCGCGGGCTGCAATCTCCTGCGGGTGAATGAGAAGCGAGAACAACAGGTTCTTACCACGTTCCGACTCCCAGCTATTGGTTCCACAGCCACGCCCCGCATGCTGGAATTCAGCAATGCAAAGCGTCGCCTCCTCGCCCTCTGCAGGTGTGTAGTTGCGGAGGTAGTTGTTCGTGGAGTCTACTTCTTCAAGTCTGATCAGCTTTACTTCCATTATTCTTTCTATTTTGGGAATGAATGGGAATTGATGGGATTCAACGGGAGTTGATGAGAATCGATAAAACGATTAATACGCCAGCATCGGGTTGAAGGCATCCTCCCAGTGTTCTATTTTGGGTGAGGGGTCGCCCTCCTTTCCAATGACCGTGATGATGTCAAACCGAGTGTCGAGCACAATACGATTCTGCTTGATGTAGGAATTGGCCACATAGCCGATGTTGCGAATCTTCTTGCGGTCGACAGCATCTTCAGGCGAGGCAACCTCATCAGACAGACGCGTTTTCACTTCGACGAAGACAAGGGTGCGCATGTCTTCAGAAAGAGCCACGATGTCAATCTCGCGATGTCCTAGTCGCCAGTTTCTATCGCGAATGGTGTATCCCTTGCTGCATAGATGTCGGGCTGCCATCTCCTCGCCCCAATTGCCCGTGTCGTTATGTTGTGCCATCAGCTACTTGTTATCATGGATTATTTTCATGCAAAAATACACAATATTTTTCATACTTCAAAAAGAAATGTGTAATTTTGCAAGCATGACAACAGAAGAACTTCAGAAAAAAGACGAATACTTCATGAAAATGGCACTGGCAGAGGCTGATGCTGCCAGACGTGAAGATGAGATTCCCATTGGTGCCGTTATCACCTGCCAGGGACGCATCATTGCACGTGCTCACAACTTGACGGAGACACTCAACGATGTGACAGCTCATGCCGAGATGCAGGCCATCACGGCTGCAGCCAATCAGCTCGGTGGGAAATATCTGCAGGACTGCACGCTCTACGTCACCGTGGAGCCCTGCCCGATGTGTGCTGGCGCCCTTGGCTGGTCGCAGATTAGCCGCATTGTCTATGGCACTCCCGATGAGAAGCGTGGCTACAAACGCTTTGCTCCCGATGTGCTGCACCCGCGATGCCAGGTCACCTCTGGAGTATGCGAGGACGATTGCCGTACGCTCATGCAGGACTTTTTCAAGAATAAGCGGCGATAAAAGCGAATTGCCATTTCAAAAAAACAAGCGGCGATAGCACGAGGGATGATTTTCTCCCATGCTATCGCCGTATTTTTTTTGTTCAACAAATACTGTGAAGTGCCTAGCTGTTATGAGCCAAGGCACTCGAAGTACCGGTTTATTTCACCAGCACTACCAGATACTTGCTTGTCGACCAGAACAACTGCGGATTGGTGATGCGCAGCACATACTGCTTGTTGGCATCCTGCTGCAGGGTGTAGCTGCTTGAAGGATGCATGGTCAGCAGCTTAGCCGACTTCGAATAGAGCTTGATTTCCTTGTCGACGCGGATGTCGATCTTCGTGAAGTAGCTCTTATTGAAGTTCGACTGCAGAACGCGGTCACCCTCGATGATGTGCTGCTCCTTGAGTTCCTTCTTCGTGCCGAAGACAAACCAAGCGGTGTTGAGCTGCTTGTCCTGATTGCTAATGGTCTCACTCTTCTGCTTGCTCTCGGTCTTCAGATCCTCAACATGCGTGTTCAGGTTCGAGATCTTCTCGTCGAGCTCAGAGATGTGGATGTCCTTAGAGTCGAGTTCTGCACGGAGCTGCTGCAACTGCTGGTCTTTCTCCTCGAGTTGCTTCACCATGCTCTCGATGGTGGCCTTCAGCTGGTCGCCCTTCACCGAACTCTCGCGCACCTGCTGCTGCAGCTTGTTGATAAGCTCGCGGTTGCGCTTCATAGTGTTTGAAATGAACTGGATGTTCTCACGAATCTGCTGGGCCTTGTCGGTGCGCTCGCCATCCTTGACGATGTTCACACGGTTCTCAGCCTGGGCAATCTCGCGGAAGCCCTCCTGAATCTGGTTGAGCGTAGACATCATGTCATTGATTTCATTGTCCTTCTGGTCAATGATCTTCTGCAATGAATCACGTGTCGTTGTGTCGGCTACTTGAGCCACACGCGGCTCGTTCTTACAACTTGTAGCTGCAAGCACGATGAATGCAGCTGCTACGAAAAATACTTTTTTCATCATATTCAAATGTTATCTGTATTATCATTTTTCTTGCCCTTGGCCTTCTCTTTCACCTTTCCAGCCAGGACGATTACTATTTCACCTTTCGGAGCTTTCTGCGTGAAGTGGTCGATGACCTCAGCCAGGGTTCCACGCACATGCTCTTCGTGCACCTTCGAAATCTCACGGCTCACACTTACCTGCCGCTCAGGGCCAAACACCTCGGCAAACTGCTGCAACGTCTTCAGTAGACGGAAGGGAGACTCGTAGAACACCATCGTTCGCGTCTCTTCACGCAGCGAGTCCAGATGTGTCTGCCGCCCTTTCTTCTGTGGCAGGAAGCCTTCGAAGCAGAAACGGTCGCAAGGCAGTCCACTCGACACCAGAGCCGGAATGCATGCTGTAGCACCTGGCAGCGTCTGCACTTCTATTCCTGCTGCAATGGCCTCGCGAGCCAGGAAGAAGCCAGGGTCGCTGATGCCCGGTGTGCCAGCATCGCTGATGAGTGCCACCGTCTGCCCTGCTTTCAGTCTTTCAACAACGGAAGCCGTTGTGCCGTGTTCGTTGAATTTATGATGTGAGAGCAAATGGTTCTGGATATCAAAGTGTTTCAAGAGAATACCCGACGTGCGAGTATCCTCAGCAAGCACTACGTCAGCTTCTTTCAGCAGTCTGACAGCGCGCAATGTCATATCTTCCAAATTGCCTACAGGCGTCGGAATGATGTACAACATGCCGTTCTTTTGTCTGTTATTCTCTGTAATGCGCTTGCAAAGATAATGAAAACCGCGGGCAGAACAAAATAAATTCACTATTTTTAATGCTCCACGGCCCTCATTTGCAGCTTTTATGCCGCAAATATAGTTAATTAATCTTCATCGGCAAAGAAAAGTGCCGATTTCTTTGCAATTTTTAAAACGTCTTTGTATTTTTGCATTCAAATTATGATACATCACAATGATGGGGAGGCACACCGCCCCGGAAGAATTGAAGTGGTGTGCGGATCGATGTTCTCCGGAAAGACCGAAGAACTCATCAGGAGAATGAAGCGGGCAAAGTTTGCCAAGCAGAAAGTGGAGATCTTCAAGCCTGCCCTCGACACGCGATATTCAGACAATGATGTCGTGAGCCACGACCAGAATGCCATCCCGTCGACACCTGTGGAGACCTCGTCGAGCATCCTGCTGCTATCGTCGGACATTGAGGTGGTGGGCATCGATGAAGCTCAGTTCCTCGATATGGGACTGGTGGATGTCTGCAACGAGCTGGCTAATCGTGGGGTGCGCGTCATCATCGCTGGTCTTGACATGGACTTCCGTGGTGTTCCCTTCGGACCCATGCCTGCCCTGTGTGCCATTGCCGACGATGTCACTAAGGTGCATGCCATCTGTGTGCGCTGTGGCAATCTGGCCTACGTCAGCCACCGACTGGTGCAGAACGAAAAACGCGTGCTGCTGGGCGAGAAGATGGAGTATGAGCCCCTCTGCCGCGACTGCTATCGCAAGGCTGTAGAAGCCGAGGAAGCAGCAAAAGCCAAAGAGGCAGCAAAAGCCGAGGAGGCAACGAAAGCCGAGGAAGCAGCGAAAGCCAACACATAACCTTACACTTTTCCCACTAACAATCCCTATGCAAGAAAAGATAACATTCGACAAATTCATTCGTTGGGCAGGCGTGGCAGCGCTGGTCATCCTTGTGCTTGCTGCCGTGAACTACCTCAGCAACGTGCTGTTGCCCTTCTTCATTGCCTGGTTTCTGGCCTATCTGCTCTACCCCGCTGTGAAGTTTGTGCAGAACCGTATGCATGTGCCCACGCGAGCATTGAGCATCGTCGTCACGCTCATTGCCGTCATTGCCGTGGTAGGCCTGGTGGTCTATCTCATCATCCCACCCATGATTGAGCAGTTCCAGAAGTTGGGAAGCCTCGTCACGAAGTACATACAAACCTCGGCAAACATCGATAGCATACCGGGCGCCATACAAGAATGGCTGCAGGGAAACCAGAAGGCAATAGAGCAGTTCTTCCGCAGCAAGGACTTTACTGATGGTTTGCAGAAGGCCATGCCGCAGGTGTTCAGTTTCCTCGGACACACCGCCAGTCTGATCATCAGCATCGTTGCATCGCTCATCACCCTGCTCTACATGTTCTTCATCCTGCTCGACTACGAATACCTCACCGACAACTGGATTAAGATATTCCCCAAGAAGTCGCGCCCCTTCTGGCATGAGCTGATGGGCGACGTGGAGCGTGAGCTGAACAACTACATCCGTGGTCAGGGACTCGTGGCACTCACCATGGGAATCCTCTTCTGCATCGGCTTCACCATCATCGACTTCCCCATGGCCATTGGTCTCGGCATCCTCATCGGCATCATGGACCTCGTGCCCTATCTTCACACCTTTGCCCTCATCCCAACGGCTCTGCTCGCTCTGCTGAAGGCTGCCGACACAGGACAGAACTTCTGGCTCATCCTGCTGGCTGCCGTTGCCGTGTTTGCCATCGTTCAGCTCATCATCGACATGATTGTCACCCCTAAGATCATGGGAAAGGCCATGGGACTGAACCCTGCCATCCTGCTGCTGTCGCTGTCTGTGTGGGGAGCATTGCTGGGCTTCATCGGTCTTATCATCGCCTTGCCGCTCACCACCCTGCTCATCGCCTACTACCAGCGATATGTCACTCGTGAGAACGAAGGAGAGGACAAACCCTACATGCCGGTACCCAATCAGGACGCAATAAATGCCTCTACAACCGACGAAAAGGACCTTCAACAAGCCGTTGCAAGCATAAAAGAAAGCATTGACGAAGAAAAGTTGCCCGAAAATTTGGCAGAATAAAAAAAAGATAGTACCTTTGCACTCGCTTTTAAGGACAGAGGTCCTGTTTTTTTATAACTGAAACGTCAAAACGGAGATCCGCTAGCTCAGTTGGTAGAGCACAACACTTTTAATGTTGGGGTCTTGGGTTCGAGCCCCAAGCGGATCACAAGAGAGAGACTGAAAGGTCTCTCTTTTTTGTTTCTCCGCTTCGTACTCTCACCCAAGGGTTCTTTCTCCGCTATGCTACGAAAGCGTCTCCTTTGGAGCCGAGCGCGAGCCCCAAGCGGATCACAAGAGAGGTCATTAGACCTCTTTTTTTGTTTCCACGCTTTGTACTCATGCTCTGGTATTCGACAACAAGGATTCCAGGACAGGTAACATGCGATTGAGATTTCCGTATCGAATCATAAAATTCCAGAAAGGTTCAAACTTCTTCCAACCACCCATATAGAACAGGTGAGCCAACTGCTGTTTGAGATTATCGTGACCGAAACTAGCACGGAAGATATTGCTCCACGAATAGAACTCCTTATAGGCCCAGTCGTAGCCTTGTTTCAGTTCTTCTGCCGAGAGTTCCATGGTCTTATAGACCACCGTGCGTGTGTCATACTTGCTCCAGTCGTATGACGTTATTCGCCCGTCACGTTCCATCTGTTGGAACAAACGAGTACCTGGATAGGGTGTGAGAATATGGAAGGTCGCTGTGGTGATGCTATGTTCGATGCCCCAGTCAACCGTTCGACGAAATACATCTTTATCGTCATGGTCAAGACCGAACACAAAGCTTCCGTTTATCATGACACCAAGGCTATGCAACCGCTCCACGGCAGCGACATAGTCTTTAGAAAGATTTTGTAACTTGTTACTCGAACGCAGATTCTCTGGTGAGAAAGTTTCAAAACCAAGGAACACACTACGAAGCCCCGCTTCAGCAGCTTTCTCAATCAGGTCGCCCTTCAGTATGGAGGCCACGGTGGCGGCACCCTGAAACACACGTCCCATACCACGCATGCCCTCAAACAACTCTGATGCAAAACGAGGATTACCCAGCAGATGGTCATCGAGGAAATAAAGGTGTCGTCCCGGCAAACGGTCAATTTCCGCAAGCACCTCATCCACGCGCTGAGTGTAGAACGACTTGCCCTCGCCATAAAAGGCATCCTTATAACAGAAGTCACAGTGATGAGGACAACCTCTTGACACAACAAGCGAGTTGGGTACGAAGTATTTCTCACGTTTGATGAGATCACGACGCACGGGAGGGATGTTCTCGATGGAACGCCAACGAGCCACATAGCGTTTCTGTGGATGTCCTTCACGAAGATCATTGACAAATCGTGGAAATGCCTCCTCACCTGGTCCCAACAAGATAGTGTCGGCATGTAAAGCTGCCTCGTCGGGCAATGAGGTGACATGCAATCCACCCATGGCCACGTATGAACCTTGCTGACGGTAATGATCTGCAATCTTGTAGGCCCGGTAGGCATTGGTCACATACACCTGTATGCACACAAGGTCTGGCTCATCGTCGAGCGTCAGCTTCTCCACATGCTGGTCTACAATCTCCACCTCGTCATCATCGCGGAAATAGGCGGCCAATGTAGCGAGTCCCAAAGGCGGGAACAGCGAATACTTGATGGGACGCCAATATGGACTCTCTGCTTCCTGCAAGGCAGGCAGAATCATTTTTACTCTCATATGCTTGGTTTGTCAGTTTCTTTTTTCACGATGCAAAATTACCATACTTTCCTTCTCTTACCAAAACAAACAAATAGCGTTGTATCAAATGCCCGTTTTTCTGTATGAGATTTGCAACAGGAAGCTCGCTGAAGGATATTGCCTAATACGAAAAAAAGAAACAGAACGATGAAGATCAGGTAGTTCACGTTGTTGTATGTGGTGTGTCACTCTGATATTATGACCACTCATATGGTGCAAAGATTGCATTTTGCACCAGTAAACCCCAAAATGTGCACCACATTCTTGGAATCAAGGAATTTAGGAAGAGTACGAAGTTGTCCTTTTCTACACATGACGAATCTTACTGTTGGTGCTGGGTACTCTCAAACTCGCGGCGGGCTTGTTCTTTGATGTCGGCCTCGATTTCACTGATGGGGCGGCCACCGGAGAGCCATGATTTTACTGCTACACAAGCGGCGAAGCAGATGATGGCGACGAGGGCACTGATAATCCAGTTGAGGAGTTCACGACCAAATGGGTTCCAGTCGAAGACGAGAAGGGCAGCCACCACAGGCATAGCGAAGAGTAGCCAGTCGGCTCCCGACTTCATCTTATAGCCTTCGATGGCCTTGCGATACTCCTGGTTTTCGTTGAGCAGTCGCTGGCGATTCTTCTGCCAGTATTGTTCAAATGTTGTTGGTTCCATCGTAGAAAGGGGTTTACTTTTTCAAAATAACGTAAATGATGACTGGTGCGCCGAAAAGGGGCGTGAGCGCATTAATGGGGACAGCACCACCCCGACTGAGCACCATACTCAACAGATGACATGCCAACGCCACAACGGCACCCATGAGGATGGTGGCAGGCATAAGCTGACGATGGTTGGCGGTACCTAGGCAGAGACGAGCCATATGGGGTACGGCAAGTCCAAGGAAGGCAATGGGACCACAGAAAGCAGTGGCCACGGCACAAAGCAGACCTGTCACCACGAGCAGCCAGCTGCGCAGTCGGCGGGTGTTGATGCCGAGATTGCTGGCATAGCGCTCACCCAGAAGCAGGGCGTTGAGGGGCTTCACCAGCATACAGGCACCACCCAGCGACAACAGCGTGACAACTGAGTAAACGGGCATGAGCTGCATGGAGACGCCACCGAAGGAGCCCAGTCCCCACACCATGTAGGAACGCACGCCCTCTTCAGTAGCTGCAAAGTTGAGCAGGGCGATGAGCGACGAGGAGAGATAGCCCACCATCATGCCAACAATGAGCAGCATGACATTGGAACGCACCCATCGCGAGAGCAGGAGCAGCAGTAGCGTGACGAACATGGCACCGAGGAAGGCTGCCGTGAGAATGGCAGAGAAGCCATAGATGGCTGTCGAAAGTCCGGAACCACTCTCCCACCCGCTGCTGAAGGGAAGTGAGAAGGCAGGAACCGTGAGCGCACCACCCCAGAAGAGCATGACGAGTGCCACGCCGAGTGCTGCACCATTGGTGATACCGAAGATGCCTGGTCCAGCCAGAGGATTGCGGAAGGCCGTCTGCAGCAACAGACCACTCACGGCAAGAGCAGCCCCACAAAGCACAGCCGTGATGGCGGCAGGCAGTCGGGTTTCCAAGATGATGAAAGACCACACGTCGTTCTCAGCCGTTCCTCCAGTGAGAATCGACCACACGCTTGCAGCCGGAATGTGAACGCTTCCGACAAACAGGCAAGTTGCAAAGAGCAACACCAGACAGGCTGTCAAGGAGAGGAATGTAACGCGGGGACGCATATGAGGGTGAGAGTTGAGAGTTGAGAGTTTAGAGTTGAGAGTCAGTTGGGGAGTTGAGAGTTGAGAGTTGAGAGTTTAGAGTTTAGAGTTTAGAGTTGAGAGGTTATTGCAAATGCATCTTACGGAAGTAGCGGAGAGGGGGATGTTGAGGATTGGGGTGTAACATTGTGATGTAGTCGCGTAGGAGGAGGTCGGGACGGAACGAAACTTCCTCAAAATAAGGGACTTGCAGCGTATTGATAAAGTAAATATTTCGGTCGCGGAAAGCCTTGAACTGGGTGTAGCCATGATGCTCAGCAGCAAGACTCTCGTAGGTGAAAGGCTGCGGCGAAGAGGTGTTCATGAGCCACACATCGGCATTGCCCGACTTGCTGAGAACGGTTTCAAAACTCAGCGCAAGACTTCCGCTATGGTCGTCGTCAGCCCAAGCATAGGTAGCTCCTGCATCGGCAATGAGACGCCCCATGGTGCTCTTTCCTCCCGGTACATACCAGGTGCTGCCAGTGAGCCTTTCAGTGAGTATTTTAAGAGGTGCTGAAGTACTGACGCTATCGCGCAAGGCACAGTAGGCATGCTCGACCATGGAGAAGAGGGAGTCAGCTTGTTGGGAACAACCGAAGAGAAGACCATAGAAGCGCATCCACTCGGCACGCCCCAGAGGTGAGGTTTCCATGTAGTCGGCACACTCAATGATGGGAATGCCAAGTTTTTCGAGTCGCCCATAGCCACCACTGTTCTCGAAAGGAGAAAGCAAGATGGCATCGGCATGCAGGCTCACGATTTGCTCAATGTCAGGCGACATGGAGTTGCCACAGTCAACAATCTCTCCTTGCTGCACACGCCTCTGCACATCGGGCAACAGCATGTACTTCAGGTCGGCAACACCTGCTATGCGGTCAGTTGCATTCAACATGCCAATCAACGAGGCATGAGCGGTGTTGAAGACCACACTGCGCTGAAGAGGAAATTTTATAGAGGAGAGTGGAGAGTGGAGAATGGAAAGAGGAGAGTGGAGAGAGGAGAGAGGAGAGAGAATAGTGGAGGGGTTATGCTCCGCTTGGCCTTGCAAACGTCCTTGCGGGCCTGGCAGGTTATTGCTATCTTCAGTCAGCCAGTAGCGATGGAGGATGCGACCTTCGTGCCAAGGGTCTTTCAGCTCGACAAGGATGCCATCGGAAAAGCGCACCATCGTGAGATTCTGGGCATAGCGCAAAGGGATGGTGTCGCCATCCGTTACGGCTTGAGCAGAACGAGTCCTATGACAACCAGAAAGCATCAGGAGCAATGCCATGAGCACAGCGCCAGAAATCAAGACAGCATGCGGCCGCCCTGAGGTGACTACATGCTGTTGTGTTGTGGAATGACGTGATGCTAACAATCGTTGGCTGCTCATGTCTTACTTGGGGTCTTACTCAAGTCTTACTTGGTGACTTACTCTTGTCTTACTTGTGGAGTCTTACTCTGTATAGAGATAGCGCTTGATGCTCTTCTTCGGAGTCTTGGCAAACTCTTCGTCGTGAATGCGAATGCCAGCGAGCTTGCAGTAGGCAGGAAGCACTTCGTTGAGTTCCTGGCGGTTCTGCTCCATCACGTTCTCTATGTCCTCACGGCTTAAGTTCATGCTCTTGGCTTCGTCGAAGTCGGGATAGACCAGTCCGATGAGCTTGTCGCCCTTCTGGATGACCACACTCTCGCTGACGAGTGCCATGGAGTTGAGCTTATCCTCAATTTCCTCAGGATAGATGTTCTGTCCGTTGGAGCCCAGGAGCATGTTCTTCGAACGGCCCTTGATGAAGACATTGCCATAAGCATCCATGAGTCCGAGGTCGCCAGTGTGATACCAGCCATTCTTGTCGATGGTCTCGCTGGTGGCCTCCTCGTTCTTGTAGTAGCCCAGCATGACGTTGAGTCCGCGTGCCAGAATCTCGCCGGGAATGTTCTCCGGGTCAGGACTGTCGATCTTCACCTCCATGTGCAGGGCAGCCCTACCACACGAGCCTGGCTCGAAGTTATCCCACGGAGCATAGCAGATGATGGGTGCGCACTCCGTAGCACCATAGCCCACGGTATACGGGAAGTTGATGCGCTGGAGGAACGACTCCACCTCCTGATTAAAGGCAGCACCACCGATGATGATTTCGTAGAACTCTCCACCAAAGGCCTTGCGCACCTCTTCGCAGATGCGCTCTTCCACTCGGCGGTTCACCACAGGCATATTCAGCAGGAGTCGCATGCGATTGTTCTGCACCTTCGGGAACACTTTCTTGCGGATGATCTTCTCGATGACGAGGGGCACGGCAATGATGATGGCAGGCTTGATTTCGGCAAATGCCTGTGCGATGATGCTCGGGCTTGGAATGCGCGAAAGGAAGAACACGTGCTTACCGGTGAGAATCTCGAAGGTGAACTCGAAGGCCATGCCATACATATGGGCCAGCGGGAGGATGCTGATGATGTTTGGATTCTTCTCAAGATGCTTACCCATCACCTCGCGGGCAAAGTCGAAGTTGCTCCAGAGTGCACGATATGGAATCATCACACCCTTCGAGAAGCCTGTGGTGCCGCTGGTGTAGTTGATGAGTGCCAGCTGGTCGGGACTCTCCTCGTGGTAGTAGTGCACATGCTCCTTGCGGAAGTATTTCGGATACTTGCGGCCAAACATCTCATTGAGGTGCTCGCGGGCATAGGTGAGTTTATCGGTGCGCGAAACGAGGAGCGAATAGTCTGGGATGTTGATGATGCCCTCCAGACCCGGCATCTTCGTGGCATCGATGGTGGTGGCCACGACATCGCCCACAAAGAGCAGCTTGGCGTCGCTGTGGTTCACGATGTTATGCACCTGGTCGGGCATGAACTCATGCAGGATGGGCACCGCCACGGCACCATAGGTGAGCACAGCCAGATAGGCGGCGGCCCAGTTAGCACAGTTGCGTCCGCAAAGGGCAATCTTGTCGCCCTTCACCACCCCACTGTTCTCAAACATGATATGCAGTTTCTCAATCTTGCGTGCCACATCATGGTATTGCAGCGTAGCTCCTTTAAAATCGGTGAGTGCATCGCGATCCCAGTGGTCGATGATGCTCTTCTCGATGAGCGCGTTGAAACTTGGTATAGATTCCATACGATTGGTTTATGCTGTTCTGATATTATTTATCGATGATATGCTATTCTTTTACAAGAAAACGCTTAGATGCTGTTCTGATACAGATAGCGCTTGATGCTCTTCTTCGGAGTCTTCTCGAACTCCTCCTCACGCAGCACCACAGACGAGATCTTGCTGAACGGCGGCAGCAGGGCATTCAGGTCCTGGCGGTTCTGCTCCATGATGTTCTGCAGGTCTTCCTGTGTGAAGCCCATGTTCTGTGCCTCGTCCATGTCGGGATAGACCAATGCCACGAGCTGGTCGCCTTTCTGCACCACCACACACTCGCTGACCATTGCCATCGAGGCAAGCTTATCCTCAATCTCCTCGGGATAGATGTTCTGTCCGTTGGAGCCCAGGAGCATGTTCTTCGAGCGGCCCTTGATGAAGATGTTGCCATCTGCGTCCATGAGTCCGAGGTCGCCGGTGTGATACCAGCCGTCCTTGTCGAGTGCCTGGCTGGTGGCCTCCTCGTTCTTGTAGTAGCCCAGCATGACGTTGGTGCCACGGGCAAGGATTTCGCCAGGGATGTTCTCCGGGTCAGGACTGTCTATCTTCACCTCCATGTTGTAGATGGCCTTGCCACACGACTTCGGCACAAACTCCTTGTGGTCGCAGTAGCTGATGAGCGGAGCACACTCCGTGGCACCGAAGCCCACGGTGAAGGGGAAGTCGATGCTCTTGAGGAACTCCTCCACCTCTTGGTTGAGGGCTGCTCCACCGATGATAATCTCGTAGGCCTTGCCGCCAAAGGCGTTGTACACCTGCTCGCAAATCATCTGCTTCACCTTCTTGTTCACAACCGGCATCATCAGCAACAGGCGCACGTGGTTGTTCTGAATCTTCGGGAACACACGCTTGCGGATGATCTTCTCAACAATCATCGGCACGGCAATGACCAGCGAGGGCTGTATCTCGGCATAGGCCTGAGCAATGAGCGACGGGCTGGGCAGGCGCGTGAGGTAGAAGATGTGAATGCCGTGGCAGAAGGGGAAGAGGAACTCGAAGGCCAGGCCATACATGTGGGCCATGGGCAGGATGGAAACCATGTTCGTGCCCGGCTTCACAATGGGACCCAGCTTGGTGAGTGCAAAGTCGAGGTTTCCCCACAGCGCACGGTAAGGCAGCATCACACCCTTCGAGAAGCCCGTGGTGCCACTAGTGTAGTTGATGAGCGCCAGTTCCTCGGGGCTGTCCTCGTAGTAGTGCACATGCTCCTTACGGAAGTATTTCGGATACTTTGCACCGAAGAGCTGGTTCAGGTGCTCGCGGGCATAGGTGATCTTCTCCTTGCGCGACACCAACAGCGAGAAGTCGGGCAGATGCACGATGGCCTCCAGGTCGGGCATCTCGTCGGGGTTGATGGTCTTTGCCACCACATCGCCCACGAAGAGCAGTTTGGCACCCGAGTGGTTCACGATGTTGTGCACCTGCTCAGGCATGAACTCGTGTAGTACGGGAACAACAACAGCTCCATAGGTCAGCGTGGCTACGAAGACCACACCCCAATGTGAGCTGTTACGGCCGCAGAGGGCAATCTTGTCGCCTTTCTGCACGCCACTGTATTCGAATACGATATGCAACTTCTCAATGATGCGAGCTACATCATGGTATTGCAGCGTCGCACCCTTGTAGTCGGTAAGCGCATCTTTTTCCCAGTTGTCGATGATACTTTTTTCAAAGTATGCGTTAAAACTTGGTATAGGATTCATTGCACAATTTTCAAATTTATGTGCAAAGATACTTACTTATTTGCTCATTTCAAAAAAAAATGTGCAGTTTTTTCATTCTGAAGTGCATTTTTTTCAATTTTTATGAAATAACGCAGGTCAGACTTACCAATATGTGCAAAAAAGTGTTCGGTTTTTCCTACACGTGGGTAACTACTCGTAACGCATCGACTTGGCAGGATGGATGTGCGAGATGAGATAGCTGGGGGCGATGAGCACCAGCACGCTCACCAAAAGGGTGGCAATGTTCAACAGCAGGACGAAGAACAAGTTGAGCTCCACGGGCACCGTGCTGACGTAGTAGGTGGCAGCATCGAGCTTCACCAGACCCGTGTACTTCTGCAGCAGCACCAGTCCGATGCCCAGCACATTGCCGATGAGCATGCCCTTCCCCACCATGAACACGGCGAACCAGAGGAAGGTGTGGCGAATGGTCTTGTTGCGGGCTCCGAGGGCTTTCAGCACGCCAATCATGGTGGTGCGCTCAAGGATGATGATGAGCAGGCCGCTGATCATGGTCACACTGGCCACGGCAATCATCAGGGCGAGGATGATCCACACGTTCAGGTCCAGCAGCTCCAGCCAAGAGAAGATTTGCGGGTTCAGCTCGTGGATGGTCTTCGACGTGTAGGTCTCGCCATATTGGTCCATTTGCCTGTTCACCTTATTAATAAATAAAGCCTCCACATCGGCCAGGCGGTCGAAGTCCTCCACCGCCACCTCTGCCCCGCTGGCCTGGTCGGGTTCCCAGCCATTGAGCTTCACGGCTGCATAGAGGTCTATGAAGCACAGCGCCTCGTCGTACTGTGTGAGGTTGGTCTGGTAGATGCCGCTGATGGTGAAGCGGCGGGCACGCACTCCCTTGTCGTCGATGAAGTAGGCAAAGATGCGCTCTCCAGTCTTCAGCCTCAGCTTGTCGGCCATGGGCTTGGAGATGAGCAGGCGGTTGGTACTCGAGGAATCGGAGAACGTGGGGATGACACCCTCCACCATGTTCTGATGAATGAACGTGGAGTCGAACTCCGGCCCTACCCCTTTGAAGACCACGCCGAGGAAGTCCTTGTCGGTCTTCAGGATGCCTTGCTTCATGGCAAACCGCTGCACATGCTTCACCCCGTCAATCTTCCGGAGTACGGTGAGCATGGAGTCGCCCATCTGAATGGGGTACTGCTCGCCTGCCTGCAGCGACATGAAGTCGCCCACCTGAATGTGACTGCCGAACCCCACCACCTTGTCTCTGATGGTGTGCTTGAAGCCAAACACCACACACACCGACACAATCATCACCGCCAGGCCGATAGCCACACCAGCGGTAGCTATGCGTATAGCAGGCTTCGAGACCATGCGCTGGCCATCGTCGTCACTGTAGATTCGCTTGGCAATGAATAGGGGGAAGTTCATGAGTTATAGTTGAGAGTTGAGAGGCGCCTGCGGCGCGGTTGAGAAGGGTTGAGAAGGGTTTAGAGTTGAGAGTTTAGAGTTGAGAGTCAGTTGGGGAGTTTAGAGTGGAGAGTGGAGAGAGCCGCCAGCGTAGGGGACGGCCTGAAGGGCCAACAGCCACCAGCCCAGGGCAACGCCCTGGGTATTGAGGGCATTTGTGTGGGGTTTTCGCGCTGTAAGTGCAAAAGCTTTTGCCCCTTCAGGGCGTGGGTTTGTGCAGCCGGGTAGTTTCAGGCGGCAATGCATTCGTCCCTTTTCTCCCCTTTTCTCCCCTTTTCTCCCCTTTATACCCTTTACGCTCTTTTCACTTCGCGCTTGCGCGGCTATCAATCCTCTACCCTACCCGGATATGCCTCAAGGGCCTTGCGGAGCACCACGAGGGCGTGCTCCATGTCTTCCTTCTTCAAGACATAGGCGATGCGCACCTGGTTGATGCCTGCACCGGGAGTGGTATAGAAGCCTGCGGCAGGAGCCATCATGATGGTCTGGCCCTCGTAGGAGAACTCCTCCAGACACCAGCGGCAGAACTTCTCAGAGTCGTCCACCGGCAGCTTGGCCACCGTGTAGAAGGCTCCCATGGGAATGGGCGAATACACGCCAGGGATGCGGTTCAGTCCGTCAATGAGGCACTTACGGCGCTCCACATATTCATCATACACATCGCGGTAGTACGACTCAGGAGCATCGCACGAAGCCTCAGCAATGATCTGACCAATGAGGGGTGGCGACAGGCGAGCCTGACACAGCTTCATCACAGCAGCCTTCACCGCTTCGTTCTTCGTCACCAGCGCACCAATGCGGATACCACACTCTGAATAGCGCTTCGACACAGAGTCGATGAGGATGACATTCTGCTCAATGCCCTCCAGATGGCAGGCTGAGATATAGGGTGAGCCCGTGTAGATGTATTCACGATACACCTCGTCAGAGAACAGGTAGAGGTCGTACTTCTTCACCAGGTCGCGAATCTGGTTCATCTCGCGGCGCGTATAGAGGTAGCCCGTGGGGTTGTTGGGGTTACAGATGAGGATGGCACGCGTGCGCTCATTGATGAGCTCCTCGAACTTCTCCACCTTCGGCAGCGAGAAGCCCTCCTCAATGGTGGAGGAGATGGTGCGGATGACGGCACCTGCCGAGATGGCAAACGAGATGTAGTTGGCGTAGGCAGGCTCCGGGATGATGATCTCATCACCGGGGTTCAGGCAGCTCAGGAAGGCAAACAGCACAGCCTCCGAGCCACCGCAGGTCACGATGATGTCATCAGGGTCTACAAGAATCTCGAAGCGTTTGTAGTACTGGGCCAGTTTCTCTCTATAGCTGCGAATGCCCTGCGAGGGAGAATACTCAAGGACCGTGCGGTCGATGTTCTTCAAAGCATCAAGCGCAACCTGCGGCGTTGGCAGGTCGGGCTGTCCAATATTAAGGTGATAGACGTGTATGCCGCGCTCCTTGGCTGCTGTGGCCAGTGGGGCGAGCTTACGAATAGGTGATTCGGGCATGAGCTGCCCGCGTTCTGAAATGTTTGGCATAGTGTTGCTCTTTTTGTGTTTTTGGCCACGGCGGGTGCTGTCCGCCATTTGCCGCTGCAAAGATACATCATTTTCGTCATTCTACCAAACGAAATGCACACAAAAATCATCCCCCCACCCCCTTCCCGCGTTGCAAAAGCAGTGGTATTGGCGTCCGAAAGCAATGCTCCCAGCATGTAAAAGCAATGCTTTGAGAGGCTGAAAGCAATGCTATTAGCGTCCAAAAACAATGACTTTAGAACCCAAAAGCAATGCTCTAAGAGTCTGAAAGCAATGCTCTTGAGGTGTCAAAAACATGCACCCAGCTTGTAGGGGCAGCCCCCGTGTCTGCCCGCGCATATGTTTATGGCATTGTGCATGGGTTTATGTATGGATTCGGGCAGACCGTTATGCTACCCTCCTTTCGGAGGGGCTGGGGGAGGTAGTCTGCCCCTACACGTGGGTGTAATCATGGAGTTTGTGCCACTTGTGCCATTGTGCCACGGGTGTACTCGGCATGACCTTTACTTAAATAAAAAGTATAATAAATATTATTAATTAATTGATTATCAATAAGTTATATATCAAAATAATCAGTTTTGCTATCATTTCAACTTTGCGCAGTAGAGCCGTGGCACAATGGCACAAGTGGCACAAACTGCTGAGTGTTCACCAAGTTGAAAGGTGTGGCTGAAACTGATGGGTGTGGCCAAAGCTGGGGTGCGCTCTCCCCTACTCCTTGACCGCTGCCTTAGGCTTCTCGTGGATGATGACTTTGATGCGGCTGATGCGGCGCTCCTCGATGGCCATGACCTCGAAGGTGTAGTTGGCATAATCAATCATCTCGTGGATGCTGGGGAAGTCGCCCTTCAGCTCGAGCAACAAGCCGGCAAGGGAGTCGGCATCGCCTTCTACTTCGGCAAACTCGTCGTCGGGGACGTTGATGATCTTGCAGAAGTCGCTGAGCAACGTCTTGCCTTCAAAAAGATAGGTGTTATAGTTCAGCTTCGAGTAGGTCTTCTCCTCCTCGTCGAACTCATCGTTGATTTCGCCCACAATCTCCTCAAGGATGTCCTCGAGGGTGACCAGACCGCTGGTGCCTCCGAACTCGTCGACGACAATGGCGATGTGCACCTTGCTCTCCTGGAACTCGCGCAGCAGGTCGTCAATCTTCTTGGTTTCGGGAACGAAGTAAGGCGGACGAATAAGCGCCTGCCAGCGGAACGTAGCGGGCTTGGAGAGGTGCGGCAGAAGGTCCTTGATGTAGAGCACGCCACGAATGTTGTCGGTGTTGCCCTGATAGACGGGAATGCGGCTGTAGTTGTTCTCCACGATGCATTGCAGAACGTCGGCAAACGAGCTGCGGATGTCGAGGTCGACGATGTCCTGACGGCTGGTCATGACTTCCTTCGCGGTCTCGTCGCCAAAGCGGATGATGCCCTTCAGCATCTGCTGTTCCTCGCGAATCTCGTCTTTATCGGTAAGCTCGAGGGCCTGCTCGAGGTCGTCGACGCTAAGCACGTGGTTCTCGTGCTGCACAACCTTCTCGGCCAGCGCTCCGCTATGCATGAGCAACGTCTCGAGCGGCCAGAACAGTCGGCGCATCACAAGGATGAAGCCCACGCTGCGGCGGCAGAACTTCAGCGGGTCTTGCCGGCTGTACACCTTCGGCATGATTTCGCCGAAGAGCAGCAGCAGGAACGTGAGCAGCACGGTAATGCAAAGGAACTCCACCCATGCGGCCTTGAACTGCACCAGCGAGGCAAACACATAGTTGCAAAGCATGATGATGGTGACGTTCACGAAGTTGTTGGTTATCAATATGGTAGCCAGCGTTCGTTCACTATCTTCTCGAAGTTCTTTCACATGCTGGTCGGTGGGTGTCTTCTCGTCGTCGATCTCGGCCAAGTCAGTTGGCGAGAGGCTGAAGAATGCTATCTCGGAGCCGCTTGCGAAGCCCGATACAAATAACAACAATGCAGCCAGTACGGCTGCAAAGACTACTCCGATAGTAATCGGTTGGAATACTACAAGGTCGCTGATGTTTTGAAAGCTCGATAAGTCCAAGGCTGTGTGGTTTTAGAATGATGAGTTAAAACGGAAGGGCACCTCCCTGGTTCTGGCCTTGGTCGGCGGCGGGCTGCACAGGCTGCGTTTCGGCATTCGTGGCAGCGGGCTTCGCCGTGAGCAACTCCATGTTGTCGACAACGATTTCCGTGACGTAGCGCCGTTGTCCGCGCTGGTCGTCATAGGCACGATAGCGCAGGCGGCCTTCGACGTAGAGCTTGTCGCCCTTGTGCACGTAGTGTTCCACCACCTTGGCCAATCCGCGGTAGAACACCACGTTGTGCCATTCGGTGCGGTCGGGCACCTGCGTGCCATTCTGCAGCGTGTAGCCGCGCTCGGTAGTGGCCAGACGAATCTGTGCTACTGCCTGGTCGGCCTCGTAGTACCTCACGTCGGGTTCCTGACCGACATTGCCTATGAGCATTACCTTATTCATGACTTTCGGAGAATTTCAGAAAACGATGTTTGTGACGCTTTATTTCCACATGCCAAGATACTTGAAGCGGAAGTTCTTGCCCTTGGCCGAGGGGAACTGCGAACGGTGGTCGACGCGCTCGCGCAGATGCTCAACGATGCGGTTGTAGCAGTCTTGTCCGGATGTGGCCTTGCAACGGGCCACGAAGTGTGTGTCGCGATACTCATGCTTGCCCGTGGCGGGAATGAGCACGACGCGCTTGAAGTCGAGTGCTCCCTCGTACCAGCCCTCGCGAACCTCGGCCAGGCGCATCACGGCACCTACGGCAGCATCGCGGCGGTCGGCACCAGCGGCAGCAGGACCGGGGCGCAGAGCCTTCTTCTGCTTGAAGTCGAGCATCGTGGCGGCAGTTGTCTTGATGAGAATGAAATAGACGCGCGGACGCACCTTGTAGCGCTTGGGATAGACGATGTCGCTGGCCACATAGTCGCGAATATCGGCCTCCAAGTCGGGATTCATTCCGATCTCGGGAATAGAACTGAGGAAATCAATAGCTGCGTCAACACTGGTTACCAATGTCTCGTTATCGAAATATCTTAAATATAAATTCATCGATTAATAAATGTTTCTCTGATAAAAAAAGAGCGGAAAACGGGACTCGGACCCGCGACCCCAACCTTGGCAAGGTTGTGCTCTACCAACTGAGCTATTTCCGCAAACATGTGAAAAACCCTAAACACTTACAAGTGAAGAGGAGGAGACTCGAACTCCCACGTCGCAATTGACACTACCCCCTCAAAGTAGCGCGTCTACCAATTCCGCCACCTCTCCAACAAGTAAACATTCTGAAACCGAATGTGTGCCCAGAACAGGACTCGAACCTGCACGCCTCGCGGCACACGCACCTGAAACGTGCGCGTCTACCAATTCCGCCACCTGGGCAAAAGTCCACCGACTCAGAAAAGCAGAGTCGCGTGTTGTTTCAGAATGTTGAGCGGAAAACGGGACTCGGACCCGCGACCCCAACCTTGGCAAGGTTGTGCTCTACCAACTGAGCTATTTCCGCTTGTAGCATGAGAATCGACATCCTTTCGGCTCTAATCTCATGGGCATTTCTCTAAATGCGGTTGCAAAGGTAATGCTTTTTTCCGATTCCACAAACTTTTTCCAAGTTTTTTTTCAAAAAAGTTTGTTTTTTTCTGAAAAACGCCCTTAATCCATGCGATTCCGATAGTCTTCGTAGGTAAATTTGCGCAAAATATGCAATTCGCCATCACTCTGCAGGAACGCCAGCGAGGGGTGGCCGATGCCGTTGAACATGGTTGTCTTCACGGTGGTATAGTGAATCATGTCCTCGAAGACGATGTTCTCGCCCACCTGTAACTCGTGATCGAAAAGCCACAAGCCCAGATAGTCGCCGCTCAGACAACTGCAGCCACCTAATCTATATATATAAGGTGAAGCTCCCGGGGCGCCTGTGGGAGTGCCTTCGAGGGCTTTACGTGAGCCGGCATCGGCGTTTCCTTCGTTATCGAAGTTTTCGCCGTCGAGGATTTCGGCTCCTCGCACAGCAGGCATGTAGGGCATTTCGAGGCAGTCGGGCATGTGGCAGGTGAAGCTCACGTTCAGAACGGCCGTACGGATGCCCTTGTCCTCCACCACGTCGACCACCTGCGCCACGAGCGGACCGGTCTGCCAGGCGAAGGCGCTTCCGGGCTCGAGGATGATGTGCAGATGTGGATAGCGGCTGTGAACGCCCTGCAGCAGTTCTACGAGCAGACGTGTGTTGTAGTCGCGGCGCGTCATGAGGTGTCCGCCTCC
Organism: uncultured Prevotellaceae bacterium; assembly: GCA_900316285.1. Lineage (GTDB taxonomy): Bacteria > Bacteroidota > Bacteroidia > Bacteroidales > Bacteroidaceae > Prevotella. Next base: position 13,778 of record ONCG01000004.1, on the reverse strand, counting down.
GAAGTTGATCCACTTCAGTTGCGAGAACCAGGGCGAGAAGCGCTTCTCAATCTCAGCCAGCGAGCGCTGGAACTCCTCGGCGCTGCTCTCACAATGGCAATGCACGTGGAAGCCCTCGATGTCGGCAGGCAGACGGGCAGGAAGCTTGTCGCACGTCACACCGAAGCGGGTTCCGGGAGCGCAGGGGTTATAGAGTTCCGTCTCCACTTCCGAATACTCTGGATTCACGCGCAATCCGAAACTGATGCCGGGATTGGCCTGCCGCGCAGCAAGATGATGGCGCTCGTATTGCGAAAGCGAATTGAACGTCAGGTGGCTCGACATCCGCGCAAACTCGCGAATCTCGTTGTCGGTATAGGCTGGCGAATAGCTGTGGGCAGGCGAGCCGAACTCCTCGAAGGCCAGACGGGCCTCGAAGAGCGAGCTGGCGGTCGTCGCGCCGATGTACTCGCGGAAGATGGGGAACGTCTTCCAGAGCGCAAAGGCCTTGAAAGCAAGGATGATCTCCACATCGGCAGCTTTCGCCACACCTTGAATCAGCGAGAGGTTACGGCGCAACAGCTCCTCCTCCATCACGTACATCGGTTCATGCACTTGGGCGTATGTCAGTTTGTCTACATTCATTTCTACACCTTATTTTATTAAAAAGACCCTGCAAAGATAGCAAAAAAATGTCAAACGGAGTTTTTTTGCGAAATTTTATTGCAGGTTTAAGAGAAATTGACTATATTTGCAGAAGATTTCGGCAACACCGCCGACAAAGCAACCATAAAGTGCAGACTATGAAACTTGCTATCATGACAAAATCCACCTTTTTCGTGGAAGAAGATAAAATCCTCGCCGCCCTGTTCGACGAGGGTCTCGACAATCTGCACCTCTACAAACCCGGTTCCGCACCCATGTATTGCGAACGGCTGCTGACCCTTTTGCCAGAGGAATACCATCGGCGCATCACCGTGCACGAACATTACTATCTGAAAAACGAATACAACCTCGCCGGCATACACATCGAGGACATGGACATGGAGAAGCCGGCAGGATATAAAGGCAACATCACACGCAGCTGTAGCGACCTTGAGCGCCTGAAGGAGATGAAGAAGAAGTCGCAATACGTGTTCCTGAAGAACATCTTCAACTGCATAGAGTTCAAGGAGCAGACGTCGACTTTCACCCTGCAGCAGCTCGAAGATGCCTCGCGGCGCGGACTCATCGACCGACACGTGTACGCTCTCGGCGGCATGCAGCTCGAGAACATACAGATTGCTCGCGACCTGGGCTTCGGAGGTGTCGTCATCTGCGGCGACCTCTGGAACCGATTCGACATGCACAACCACCAGGACTACAAAGAGCTCATCGCACACTTCGACAAGCTCCGCAAGGCCGTTGGATGAAAAATATAGGAACTCACCTAATTAACATTATAACTAATTGAAGACATGAGTGATAAAAACTCTTACTACGTGTTCTCAGGAACGAAGACGCGCTACCTGGCTGAGAAAATCTGCGCCAGTCTCGGGTGCCCGCTTGGTAAAATGGTTATGACGAAATTCTCCGACGGAGAATTTGCCGTCTCCTACGAAGAGTCCATTCGCGGGCGCGACATCTTCCTCGTGCAGAGCACATTCCCCAATTCTGACAATCTGATGGAGCTTCTCCTCATGATTGATGCCGCCAAGAGAGCATCGGCACGAACCATCAACGCCGTCATCCCCTACTTCGGATGGGCCAGACAAGACCGCAAGGACAAGCCGCGCGTCAGCATCGGAGCAAAGCTCGTGGCCGACCTCCTCAGCGTGGCAGGCGTGAACCGTGTCATCACAATGGACCTGCATGCCGACCAGATACAGGGATTCTTCAACGTGCCCGTCGACCACCTGTATGCATCTGGCGTGCTGCTGCCCTACCTGCAGAGCCTGCGCCTCGACGACCTTTGTGTGGCATCGCCCGACGTGGGCGGCTCGAAGCGCGCCAACACCTATGCCAAGTATCTGGGCTGTCCCCTCGTGCTCTGCAACAAGACACGTGCCCGTGCCAACGTCGTTGCCACCATGCAGATCATCGGCGACGTTGAAGGCAAGAATGTCGTCATCATCGACGATATGGTCGATACGGCCGGAACCATCACCAAGGCTGCCGACCTGATGATAGAATGTGGCGCCAAGAGCGTTCGCGCCTGCGCCTCGCATTGTGTCATGAGCGGACCTGCCTCCGACCGCGTACAGGAATCAGCACTCGAGGAGATTGTCTTCACCGACTCCATTCCTTACACCAATCGTTGCTCGAAGGTGAAGCAGCTGTCGGTAGCCGACATGTTTGCCGAGACCATCCGCCGCGTCGTGAGCAACGAGAGCATCAGCTCGCAATATCTGGTGTAAATCTCCCGGCGACCCATAGGTGAACACCCCCACCCTAGGCGCACCACTCCCTCAAACAACGCTCTTTCATGCAAAGCCATGTTCCCTACCCCTCGAAGCATGGCTTTGCATCCAAAAGAGCATGGCCTGATACTCTAAATCATCGAAAACGCACAACAACTACGCAACAACGCAGACCATCTTTTTTATAAAAAACGTTAACAAAAATGACAATATTGCCATTTTTTTAGTAATTTTGCAGCACTTTACGTAAAAATTTGCACATATACGCTTGATTATCAAGCATTTAGATGTTTTTATTTGGAGGGATAAATGAGACAATTAAAGATTCAGAAAAGCATTACAAACCGTTCAAGCGAAGCTTTGGACAAATACCTCGTTGAAATTGGTCGTGCACCATTGATTTCCATTGATGAAGAAATTGAATTGGCACAAAAAATAAAGAAGGGCGGCCCCGATGGCGAAAGAGCCAAGGATAAGCTCGTCACCGCCAACTTGCGATTTGTCGTATCGGTAGCCAAGCAATATCAGCATCAGGGACTCACACTTACCGACCTCATCGACGAAGGTAACATCGGCTTGATCAAGGCTGCCCAGAAATTCGATGAGACGCGCGGATTCAAGTTCATCTCGTATGCCGTGTGGTGGATTCGTCAGAGCATCCTGCAGGCCATCGCCGAGCAGAGCCGCATCGTCCGACTCCCCCTCAACCAAGTGGGCTCGCTCAACAAAATCAATCACGAGATCAACAAATTCGAACAAGAAAACCAGCGTCATCCTTCAGTTTCTGAGCTTTCGGAAGCTACGAAGCTCGACGAGGAGAAGATTGGACAAAGCATGATGGCCGACGGCCACCACGTAAGCATCGACGCACCATTCCAGGACGGCGAGGACAACTGCATGCTCGACGTGATGCCTTCGGGCGACGACAGCCGTACCGACCGACAAGTCGACCACGAGTCGATGGCTCTTGAGCTGATGACCGTGCTGAACAAGGTTCTGAAGGATCGCGAGCGCACCATCATCTGCGAATGCTTCGGCATCGGCGGACCCGAAAAAGGACTCGAGGAGATTGGCGACAAGCTCGGACTCACCCGTGAACGCGTGCGCCAGATTCGCGAAAAGAGCATCGCCAAGCTGCGCGACAGCGGCAACGCAAGAATCCTGATGAAATATCTAGGTTAACATTTCGCAGAAAAAAGTTCCTCTATCAGGACGAAAATAAAAAAAAAATCGTATCTTTGCATTTCGATGGAAGTGCAAAGATATTTTTTTATCATCGTGCTATCAGCGCTCCTCGCTCTACCCGATAGCATGTACGGCAGGGTCAAGCAGGACACTACCGTCATTAATCGCATCTTCCGCTACGCAGCATCCGTCGATACTTCCGGCATCGAAGGCACGCATACCTACGCCTACCAGCGTTTCTTCATCAACACGAAGAAGCGCAATCCCATTCTCATGGCCGTACCCACGATGTATGGCATCGCACACGGAGGCGCCCGAAGCTTTGCCGGAGAGTTCTACGACAAAGTGGATTTCCACAGCTATGGCCACTACGACACGAAGCGCGTGCTCGACATCAACACCATTCCGCATCGTCGCCGCACGCTGACCACCATTCTGAAATACCTCACACCCGAAATCTATCACACGACGATTGTCGACAAATACATCCTCTCGCCGTTCAACAAGGTGAACCGCCGGTTCTATCGCTATAAGACCATCTATCTCGACAACAGGCAGGCAAAGGTTATCTTCAAGGCGAAGGTCGACAACACGCAGCTGGTCTCGGGCCGAGCCACCGTCGACATCGCCACAGGACGCATCATCTCAGTCGACTTCTACGGCGAATACGACATGCTGCGTTTCCGACTATCGCTACAAATGGGCGACGAAGGGCTCCACTCGCTCCTGCCCGTGAGATGTGAGATGAACGGCAGATTCAAGTTCGTGGGAAGCCACATCACAGCCAGCTATCTCTGCCACTATGGCATGAACACAGCCGTCGACGACAGCCTGCATCTCGTCTACGGACAGAGCATGGAGGGCGATTCCATCATTCGTGAGACCATGAGCCGCATCCGTCCCGAACCGCTCACAGCAGAGGAAGACACCATCTTCAGCCGCTACTTCCGTGAGCAACTCTATCGGCAGCAGCAACGCGCTCTCGAAGAACAACTGCTGGCCAGCATGCCTGAGCAAGAGCAGCCGAAGAAGAAAAAGAACCTTGCCAAATACGTGTTCTGGGACATCCTGGGCGACCACCTGCTGAACCGCATCAAGTCGAACTTCGGCGCCAACGACCAGGGCTACCTGCGCATCAATCCTATCCTGAATCCGCTCTATCTGGAATATAGCGACCGCCGAGGCGTCGTCTATAAGTTCGACATACGCTCCAGCTACAACTTCACACCCAACCGCGACATCTCGCTCCGCATCAAGTCGGGTTATAGCTTCAAGCTGAAGCAGCTCTACTACTACATCCCGTTCCGCTTCAACTACAACAAGCGCCGCCATGCGTTCTTCGCCATCGACGTAGACCACGGGCGCCACGTCTACAGCTCGGAGATTGCCAACCAATTCGATGAAGACGACGTCGAGTCGCTGCGACTGGCACACACGCGGCTCGACTATTTCCGCGATACCTTCTTCAAGGTCTACAACAACTACGACATTTCCGACTATTGGAGTTTCAACGTGGGTTTCACATTCCACAAGCGCGACGCCATCGACAAGGAAGGGTTCCGACAACTCGGACTGAAGCACACCTACCGCACATCGGCTCCGCGCATAGAGATTCAGTATAGGCCGCTCTCGTGGAACGGACCCGCCATCACACTCGACTACGAGCGAGGCATCAAGGGTTTCCTGAACTCCGACGGCGCCTACGAACGTTGGGAGATCGACGGCTCCTACATTCACAAGCTGCCAAGCCTACAGGCCTTGTCGCTACGCCTAGGCGGCGGCTATTACGCCATGAAATCGGGCCAGCAATACTTCCTCGACTTCAGCAACTTCCGACAGAACAACCTGCGAAGCGGCTGGAACGACGACTGGAGCGGCGAGTTTGAATTGCTGCGTAGCGCGTGGTACAACTCGTCGAACTACTACCTTCGCTCGAACGTCACCTACGAGTCGCCGCTGTTGGTGGCTAGCCGGGTGCCTTGGTGCGGGCATTTCATCGAGATGGAACGCATCTATCTGGGTGCCGTCATGGCCGAAGAACTGAAGCCCTACGTGGAGTTCGGCTACGGTTTCACCATGCGTGTGGCGTCGCTGGCAGTCTTCGTGGGCAACCGCAACGGCCGCTTCGAGCGCATCGGCTGCACGTTCGGCTTCGAACTGTTCCGGAAGTGGTAGCAATCAATTCAAAAGCATCAACAATCAAAGACAACATCAAAACATACATGGGAACACTCACAGTCTATAAGGCAAGCGCAGGCACAGGAAAGACCTTTCGCCTGGCGGTAGATTACATCAAGCTGCTCATCAGCAATCCGCAGTCATACAAAAGCATCCTCGCCGTGACCTTCACCAACAAGGCCACCGAGGAGATGAAGACACGCATCCTCAGCCAGCTCTACGGCATTTGGAAACGGCTCCCCGACTCCAACGACTACATGGAGTGCATCGTCGAAGAACTGGGCGTCTCGGAGGAACATGCCTCCCAGCAGGCAGCCAAAGCCTTGCGCGAGCTCATCCACAACTACAGCTATTTCCGCGTAGAGACCATCGACGCCTTCTTCCAAGGTGTGCTACGCAATCTGGCACGCGAGCTCGACCTTACCGCGAACCTGCGCATCGCCCTCAACGACGAGCAGGTGGAAGAGCAGGCCGTCGACGACCTCATCGACAGCCTGAACAACAACAGCCAGGAGCTGGCTTGGATTCTCGACTACATCAACGAGTCCATCGATAACGACAAATCGTGGAATGTCATCGGCCAGATCAAGCAATTCGGCAACAACATCTTCAAGGACGTCTATCGCGCCCACGGCGACAAAATCAACGAGGTGCTGCATAGCAAGGATTTCTTCCAGCAATACACGAAGATGCTGCGCTCCATCCGCGACGACGCTGCCGACACCATGAAGAAATATGCCGACACGTTCTTCGACGCTCTCGACCGATACCAGGTTGGAGTGGACGACTTTTCGAACCGCGCCGGCGGACCAGCAGGCTATTTCATCAAGCTTCGCGACGGCAAGTTCTACGACGAGAAGATTGTCGGAAAGCGCATCACCGAAGCCATCAACGATCCTTCTACCTGGGTCAAGGCTGCCGACCGCAACGACGCATCGCCCGCCTATAGGGCCGTTAACGATGTCATCGGGCAACTGCTCAAAGATGCCGAGCAGGAACGCCCCCGCCAGGCCAAACTCTACAAGTCGGCAACGCTCACGCTGCGCCACATGAACCAGCTGCGCCTGCTCGACAGCATCGCCACCCGCTTCAACGAGCTCAACAGCGCCCAGAATCGCTTCATGCTCAGCGAAACGCAGTCGTTGCTCAGCGAGCTCATCGCCGACTCCGACTCTCCATTCATCTTCGAGAAAATCGGCTCACAGCTCAACCACATCATGATCGACGAGTTTCAGGACACCAGCACCATACAATGGAAGAATTTCAAGGTGTTGCTGAAGGAATGCATGAGCCATCACGATTCGAAAAACCTCATCGTGGGCGACGTGAAGCAGAGCATCTACCGTTGGCGCTCGGGCGACTGGCGCTTGCTGAACGACATCGAGCACGAGTTTCCTGCCAGCCAGATGGTGTCGCAGCCGCTCTCCGTCAACTATCGCTCGTCACGCAGGATGATTGACTTCAACAACGCGTTCTTCAATGTTGCAAACAAGGAGGAATACAAACAACTGGTTGAAGGCGACTCCACAGAGGCCGATCAGCTGACGCGAGCCTACAAGGGCTTGAAGCAAGAAGTTCCCAATAAACTTCCTGACTCGGGCTATGTGCGTGTGGAACTGCTCACGGACGACGACTACCGTGACGAAACGCTCAAGCGCATCAAAGCCTATATCGAAGAGCTGCACGCCATCGGAGTGGAAGACAGCAAGATTGCCATCCTCGTCAGGTCGAACCGCACCATACGAATGATTGGCGAATATCTCATGGAAGAGATGCCCAATGTGAGGCTGGTTTCAAGCGAAGCCTTCTGGCTCGATGCCTCCGATGCCGTTAACATATTGGTGCGGGCACTCTACACACTCGTCAATCAGCAAGACCTGCTGGGTAAGGCCACCCTCTGCAAGCTCTATCAGCGGCAGGTTTTGAAGACGGCCCTGCGCGACGACGAACTCTTCGCCGATCTCACGAAGGTCGACGACCTGTTGCCTGCCGACTACGTCAACCACTTCGACGACTTGCTCACCATGCCACTCTTCGAACTCGTCGAACGGCTCTTCGACATCTTCCAGATCAGCCGCCTCAACGATGAGAGTGCCTACGTTTGTGCTTTTTTCGACCAGCTCAGCCAGTTCCTCAACGAGAACATCACCGACATTCAGTCGTTCCTCGACATGTGGGACGAGACAATTCACAAGAAATCCATTCAGAGCGACAGCGCCGACGGAATCCGCCTGCTCACCATTCATAAGAGTAAGGGATTGGAATTCGATCACGTCATCCTTCCCTTCTGCGACTGGAGGTTGGAGCAAGCAGGATCGCTCATCTGGTGTGAGTTGTCCGACGATGCCAAACCGTTCAACCAGCTGCCCCTTGTGCCCGTCGACTTCAGCGCCTCACAGATGAAGGGCTCCGTCTACGAGCCCGACTATCAGCACGAGCACTTGCAAAACATGGTCGACAACCTCAATCTGCTCTACGTAGCCTTCACGCGTGCCAAGGACAGTATGTTCGTCGTTGGCAAGCGGGGCAATAGCAGCGGACGTTCCCTGATCATCGAGAAATGTCTGGCAGACGTCGCGAAAGAACTCCCTGGCAGCCAGCTTACAGGCTTCAGCGAAGACGATGGACAGAAGAAAACAAAGAAGAAAGAGAAGCCCAGCGACCCCGTGCTCTTCGAATACGGCTGTCTGGCCCCGAAAGCCAAGAAGGAAAAGGAAGAAACCAAGAACGTCTTCCTGCAACCTTCCCTGCCCGTCAAGCTGAATCTCGAAAGCTTCCCGGTGCAGACCTCCTTCAAGCAGAGCAACCAAAGCCGCGACTTCATCAAGGGCGACGACGAGGAAGAACGGCAGAAGATGTACCTCAACCTGGGTAACATCCTGCACAATCTTTTCTCGAGCATTCATACCGCCGACGATATTCCTGCCGCCATCACCCGTTTGGAGGAACAGGGCGTTCTTTATGGCAACGAACTCACACGCCAGAAGCTTGTCAACATGATCGACGAGCGCCTGCATAGTCCCAAGGTGGCCGACTGGTTCTCCGCTCGTTGGCAGGTGTTCAACGAGTGTACCATCCTCGAATACAACCCCGTCGAGAAGAAGGTTGTCGAGCACCGGCCGGACCGCGTCATCACCAATGGCCAGCAGTTCATCGTCATCGACTTCAAGTTCGGCAAGCCCAATGGAGAATACAAAACACAGGTAAGACGATACATGTCGACCCTCAAGAGCATGGGCTACGAACAGGTGCAAGGCTATCTGTGGTACGTCTATAGCAACAAAACCCAGGAAGTCTTCTTCGATGCATCCATATCCTAAATCAGAAATAAGAAACAAATAACTATCATCCAGAAACTCTAAACTCTCCGCTCGACGCGAAGCGGCGCTCATTCCCGAGCAAGCTCGCCTACCCGTAGCCTTTCGTAGCGAAGCGGAGAAAGAACTCTAAACACTAAACTCTCAACTCTCAACTCATAACATGACACATCCATCATTCCTTGAATATGTAGCCCGCGACATACTCCGCAAACACGGCGAGAACCTGGCACGCGTCGCCATCGTCTTTCCCAACAAGCGAGCATCGCTCTTCATGAACGAGTGCCTCGCCACGCAGGTGGAGAAGCCCATCTGGAGCCCCTCCTACCTCACCATCAGCGAGCTCTTCCAGAAGAACACCACGCTCACCACCGCCGACCCCATCAAACTGGTGTGCGACCTGCACAAGATATTCACAGCCACGACGGGCATCAACGAAACACTCGACCACTTCTACGGTTGGGGACAGCTGCTCATCGCCGACTTCGACGACATCGATAAGAACATGGCCGATGCCAGCAAGGTGTTTGCCAATCTGCGCGACATCCACGAATACGACGACCTGAGCTACCTCACCGACGAGCAGAAGCAGTTGCTCAAGAAGTTCTTCAACAACTTCTCCGACGATCAGGACACCGAGCTGAAGCAGCGGTTCCTGAAACTATGGAGCCACATCTACGACATCTACTCCGCCTACAACAGTCGCCTGCAAGATCAGGGCCTCGGCTACGAGGGCTCCATCTATCGCCAAGTCGTCAGCCAGCTTTCCACCGACGAGGGTGCCGAGCAATTCCTCCAGGCGATGGGACGCCAGTTCGACCTGTTCATCTTCGTTGGATTCAACATGGTCAACAAGGTCGAGCAGACGCTCTTCAGCTTTCTGAAGCATCACGGCAAGGCTCGCTTCTACTGGGATTTCGACCGTTACTACATGGGAAACGAAGCCGGCTACTACATCGGGAAGTATCTCGAATACTTCCCCAACGAGCTCGACATCAGCGACGACGCTATCTACAACAATTTCTCTACGCACAAGGACATCACTTACCTCGCGTCGCCTACCGAGGATGCACAGGCACGCTATGTGGCCAACTGGCTCAGACAGAACGGCCGCATCGATGCTGGCCGACGCACGGCCATCGTCCTTTGCGACGAGAGTCTTCTGCCCAGCGTCATCCACAACCTGCCGACAGAAGTGAAGAAGGCCAACGTCACCACGGGCTATCCGCTGTCGCAATCGCCCTTCATGTCGCTCATCGACCAACTCGCCGACTACCTGCTGGCCGTGAACCCGCGTCGCAAGCGCAGGATGCATGAACGCCTGAAGCAGCATCCCTACATGCGCTATCTGCCTGAAGAGCTGCCCGAATGTGCCGACACAACGCCCGACGGGCTCGCCCAATGGCTGCTACAGACGCTACAGCTCATCGGCGTGAATACCAAGTCGACGGTCGACGACCCGTTCTTCCAGGAGTCGTTGTTCAAGTTCTACACCATCGTAAACCGTCTGCACGAGCTCATGGCAAGCGGCGACCTCACAACTGATGTGACTACGCTACGACGGCTGCTCTTGCAGATTGTTAATTCAACGAGCATCCCCTTCCACGGAGAGCCCATCGAGGGCATCCAGATTATGGGAGTCCTCGAGACGCGCAACCTCGACTTCGACCATCTGCTCTTGCTTTCGTGCAACGAGGGGAACATTCCTCATGGCATCAACGACTCGTCGTTCATCCCCTACTCCGTGCGTCGCGCCTACGAGCTCACCACCATCGACCACAAAGTTGCTATCTACGCTTACTACTTCCATCGGCTGTTGCAACGGGCTTCCGACATCACGCTCACATACAACAACGCCACACAAGAAGGACAAACGGGCGAGATGAGCCGTTTCATGCAGCAGCTGTTGGTAGAGAGCTCGCAAAAAATAGGTCGGCAGTCGCTCACCACAGGTCAGACGACCACTCCCGGGCGTCCTACGAGCATGGAGAAGACTCCACTCGTCACCGATAGGCTGAAGCAGATGCATAAGATGTCGCCAACGGCCATCAACACCTATCTGCGCTGCCAGATGCAGTTCTTCTATAAATATGTGATGAACCTGCGGGAGAGCGACGAACCCGTCGGCGACGACATCGACCGCATTGCTTTTGGCGATATCTTCCACGAGTCGGCACGAGCCATCTACGACACGCTGAAACAACGCAACCCACGCATCACGGCCGACGACCTCGACTACTACCTCAAAAATCGCGGCGAGATAGAGCGCATCGTCGATAACGTACTTTGCCAGAAACTCGCGTGCAAGATTGACGACCTGAATGGCCTGCAGATCATTAACCGACGTGTCATCATCGGCTATCTGCAGCAGTTGTTGAAGATTGACCGTGAGTATGCCCCGTTCACGATTCTCGGCAACGAGCTTCCCGTGGAGATGAAGGTGAGCCCGTCCAACATCACGCTCTTTGGAAAAATAGACCGACTCGACGAAAAGGATGGTAACATCAGGGTGGTAGACTATAAGACGGGTAGCCATCTGGCCAACGCCATTCCTTCACTCGACGACGTCTTCTCTGTTGACAACATCGACAAATACCACTCCGACTACTTCCTCCAAACCATGCTCTACGCGATTATCGTTCGTAGTAAAGGATGGAGAAAGGAAACTGCCGATGCTACACCCAGCCAACAGGAACGCTCTCTCAGCACAACCGTGAATGGTTCTGCCACCATCTCGCCTGCCCTGCTCTACATCCAGCATGCCGCGGAGATGGCCAAGACGCCCATCCTGAAAATCGACAAAGAGCTCATTAGCGACATCGAGCTATATCGCCAGCCATTCATGGAGAAGCTCAATGAAGTCCTTGCCAACATCCAAGACCCGCAGCTCTCCTTCACGCCCACGGCCGACCGCTCCCGCTGTGCCACATGTCCCTATCAACAACTCTGCCATTCATCAAAATAATATCTCTAAACTCTCCGCTCTCCGCTAGACGCGAAGCGGAGAAAGAACTCTCAACTCTCCGCTCGACGCGAAGCGGCGCTTTCGAAGCGAAGCGGAGAAAGAACTCTAAACTCTCAACTCTAAACTCTCAACTCTAAACTCTCCCCATGCTTCATCCCTGTGCAAAAATCAACTTAGGACTGAACATCGTTTCACGTCGTCCTGACGGCTATCATAATCTCGAAACCGTCTTCTATCCCATCCCGCTCTACGACACGTTGGAAGTAGTGGCTGAACCGCTGGCCGACGCTCCCGCTCTTGTTATCACTGGAAATGCGGTAGAGGGACCGCCCGAGCGAAACCTCGTCGTGCGTGCCTATCAGCTGTTAGCGGCCGACTACGACCTCCCACCCGTCAGCATTCGCCTGCACAAGACCATTCCCTCGCAGGCAGGAATGGGTGGTGGCTCCAGCGACGGAGCCTTCATGCTGCGTCTGCTCAACGACCAGTTCCAACTCGGCATCGATACCTCGCGCCTGCAACAATACGCCATGAAGCTGGGGGCCGACTGCCCGTTCTTCATCACTTCCGAGCCTGCCTACGCCACCGGCATTGGCGAACAGCTCGAGCCGCTGCCCCATCTCAGCCAACAGTTGAGCGGTCTTTACATCGCCATTGTGAAACCGCCTGTAGCCGTGTCCACGCGCGACGCCTATGCAGCCATCACGCCCTGCAAACCCGACCATTGTTGCCGCGACATCGTTGCAGAGCCCGTTGCCAAGTGGCGCAATCTGCTCACCAACGACTTCGAGCCCCCACTCTTCGCCATGCATCCGCAACTTGCTGCCATCAAGGCGCAACTCTACGACATGGGAGCCATCTATGCGCAGATGAGCGGTAGCGGAAGTGCCCTCTTCGGCCTCTTCGCCTCGATGCCCCAGCAGCTCGAGCAACGCTTCCCCAACTGCTTCACCTACGCAGCATCGTTAGCTTGACACAGGCAAAGCAGCAAACGACTCTCTGCTGAGAGAGAGATGTTGCCATTCCTAGTACTTCTGATTCCGCCTATTGCGTCTAGTATCCAAAATAAGTCTTGCAATAGGCGTTCAAGGTACTGTCGTAGCGCTCCATGCATTCCTTATCGCCAATCAGAATGTGTCCGGAGTTAGGGAATACAATCAGGTCGTAATGCCCGATTAATGCAGATCATCGCTCCGTAAGCACTAAAACATTGCTTTGTAACCTCTAAAATATTGCTCTGTAATTTTCGCTTCCGAAAGCATACCTTTCCGTGTCCGAAAGCATAGCTCTAGGCATCCAAAAGCATTGCTTTTAGGTTGCAAAAGCATAGCTTTCAACGATTAACAAGTGTTCACGGGCAAGCCAGTTGTCACAACGTCACATTGTCACATTGTCACAATAAGCTTCTGCACATATGCAACGCCTCCAGAGAACCGTCTTTTGTCACAACGTCACATTGTCACATTGTCACAATAAGCCCCTGCACATATGCACGCAGAAGAGAGGGAGTATGATTGATGAATAATATTATTAGATTAATGAATAATATTATTAATTAATATATATTATTATAAAATAATGTTAATTTTAAAAATACTAACCCCCTCTCTCAGTACTATACATCTTTTTATAATAGGAAACCTATATAGAATTTGGCCCTTGAGAATGTAGGGACGCGACGTGTCGCGTTGCTGGAGTTAGCTTTTCTGGGCCCAATAACGCGGCACGCCGCGTCCCTACATCTGAAGATATATA
>ONCG01000012.1 GCA_900316285.1 uncultured Prevotellaceae bacterium | reverse complement strand
CGTACCTCGTCGGCAGTGTGTCCGCAGAGGAAGAGCGGATTGTCCGACACGTAGAGGAAGTTCTTGCGGTAGTAGTCGATGATGTAGATGCTCTGGTAGGTGGTCTGTGCGAATGCCTGCGCCGCCTCCACGTAAGGCTGTGCCCGCTGGTAGTCGGCATCGGTGATGCCCTCCACGCGGTTCTCGTACATAAAGAAATCGTCTATCTGTGCCATATTGCTGTTTCAAACTTGGGTGCAAAGGTACGAATTTTCTGCGAGATAAGGGAATGTTGAAGGATATTTCCTTAATTCCGCCTGATTTTCGATAAAGTGCTCAGAGCATTTTGTTTGGGTGCTCAAAGCGTTGCTTTTAGGGTCTTAGAGCATTGAGTTTAGAGTCTCAGAGCATTGAGTTTAGAGTCTCAGAGCATTGAGTTTGGAACTCAAGAGCATTGACTTTAGAACCCAAGAGCATTGAGTTTGGAACTCAAGAGCATTGCTTTGGGAGTCATAAAGCATAGCTCTGGAGGTTGCAGAGCATTGCTCCTTTACTTACAGAGCATAGCTCCTTATGTAATATGCATCGGTCATTGGACTCCTCAGGAGAGATCAAAAAGTATGTAACAGCCTTTTCTTTCGCTCCTATAAGGGATAAACGGCAATGGGATGAGGCTGCTGCTTTCATTTCGTAGCATAATGAGAAGGAAAAGAAACAATTCGTAATTATTTGCAAGGAATAACTATGAATTAGTGTTTATGAATATTAACGGGCTGGTTGTATTTGTAAAAAATACTTAAATTGATGCATTTTTTTCTTGAAATATTTGCAGGGAATTGGAAATATTGATATATTTGCCATGTGTTTTTCATAGTATTAGATTTAAGGTTAACAAGGTAGGGCGCAGCGGCGCCCATTTTTTTTGCCCTGCGGTCTGGTGCTGATGAGCCCCAAGTTTATTTCTTCATGGTGACGAGCATGCGTCCGACATAGATGGCATGCTTGCCGTTTTGGTCGACGGGCACTTGCCGACCGTCGAGGTCGGTGATGTAGCGGAGCTCCTGGAAGTAGGTGTGGGAGTGACCGCCGAGGACGATGTCGATGCCGCGTGTTTTCGCAATGGCGCTGTTGTCACACTCTGCACGTCCTGCGCGCAGACGCTCTTCTGCTGGGCTGTCGTCCCATCCGAGGTGGCTGATGCAGATGATGAGGTCGCACTTCTGTTGCTTTTTCAGCAGCTGCACCATCTGATTGGCACAGGTGGCAGGGTCGAGGTACCGGATGCCTGCGCAGTTGGAGGCTGCCACGAGACCTTCGAGCTGTGGACAGAGGGCGAAGACGCCGATCTTGATGTCGCCGCGTCGGATGATGGTGTAGGGCTTCACGATACCTTCCAGAACGGTGCCGGTGAAGTCGTAGTTGGAGCAAAGGATGGGGAAGTTCGCCTTACGGAAGATGCGTGCCATGTTGTCGATGCCGAAGTCGAACTCATGGTTGCCGATGGTGCTGGCGTCGATACCCATCTGGTTCATCAACCCGATCTCTACATCGCCCCGGAAAAGGTTGTAGTAGGGCGATCCCTGACAGAAGTCGCCGCTATCGAAGTAGAGCAGATCGGGGTTCTTCTGCCGTTCTTCCTTGAGCATGGCGATTCGCCGGAGGAATCCTCCGCGCCCAGCCACGAGGGTATCGGCAAGGGTTTCGCTGAGTGGCATGATGCAACTGTGCGTGTCGTTGGTGTGCAGGATGAGCAGTTGCTTCTTCTTCGCTGTTGCCGTGAGGCTTACCACCAACATGACAATCAGCAGTATGTACTTGGAATTCTTTATCATAATATTGAAGCTTTTTTTATTATTTATATCGAAATCATCTGGGAAGTCGGAAATAATGGCAATCCCTTTGGATTGTTGATATTAAGTTATAGAACATCAAATACTCGAACTAGCTAAGGGAAATCATCATTATCAATTGTCAATTATCAATTGTCAATTATTAATTATCAATTAATTCCCCAAGGGAATTCCATCGGTGGAGGTTTCCGAGACGATGCGTCCTTCGATGTTGGCATCGACGATGCGACCCTCGGCAGCTTCGGCACGGAAGTAGTCCATGATGATGAAACGCACGTTGTTCTCCTCGGTCTGCGGCGACACGAGGTTGGTGCCGTCCTTGAAGGCCACCAATCCGTCATTGCCCTGTGCGAGGTAGTCGAGTGTGGCGATGCGATAGCTGGCCTGCGGGTCGATGTCCTTGCCATGCAGACGGGCGGAGAGCAGCCTGCCATCGGCGATGCGTAGCTCAACTCCTCGGCTTACACCCTCGCCGCCGCGGCTGGCGAGTTGCGAGAATAGTTCGAGCACCTTCGCGCCCGTGAGCGTGAGGAAGCAGATCTTGTTCTCGAAGGGTGCCACATCGACAACGTTGCCGAAGGTGACCTTGCCTGCTGCAAAGCCGGCGCGGATGCCTCCTACGTTGTAGATAGCGAAGTCGGGCTGCTCGTTATATTTCGCACCGCCCCATACGAGGATGTCGCTCATGAGGTTGGAGAGTTCGCTCTCCGGCTTGTGAGCCGCCATGTATTTCGCAATCGTTCCCACGACGGGACTCATGATGGAGTCCACCTCGTGTTGGTAGGGTGCGATGAAGGCCTGTGCCTCGGCTACGGGCTGGGCGTCGTAGCGCTTGTCGATGAGCATGCGTGTGCGCTCGATACCTGTCATGTGGTAGTGGGAAGCGCACGACGCGAGGAGCAGTAATGCTCCGAGAATCTTGAGGTATTTCATAACGAATGATGGTTTTTAATTCTTCTGCAAAAATACAAAAAATGGTTGGAACCTGGTTGCATTCATGCTTTATCTTTTGTGGGGAAAGAGTTAAATAATCTAAAAACATGGCTTCCTGACGTAAAAACTTTCAACTTTCAACCACGAACCTTGAACTTTTTTTGTACCTTTGCACCCGCTTTCGGCGTAACCGCTGGTCGTGGATGAGTCATGAGCCATGTTGCGTTGGTGAGACAAACAACTTTTAATTCATTAAGAAGAAATGAAAACTGATTTAATCAAAGTTGCTGAAGAAGCATTTGCAACCGGCAAGGAGTTTCCCCAGTTTGGTCCTGGTGATACGATTACTGTCGCTTACAAAATTGTCGAGGGTTCGAAGGAGCGTATCCAGCTCTATCGCGGTGTGGTGATCCGCATCAGCGGTGAGGGTCAGAAGAAGCGCTTCACTGTTCGTAAAATGTCGGGTACCGTGGGTGTTGAGCGTATCTTCCCCATCGAGTCGCCGAACATCGACAGCATCGAGATCAACAAGCGTGGTAAGGTGCGTCGTGCCAAGCTGTACTATCTGCGTAACCTCACGGGTAAGAAGGCTCGTATCAAGGAGAAGCGCAGCGGTGTAGTGGCAAAGTAATTAACCCTGCTTCTGCGATTCGAAAGAATCAAAACAATAAGAGACCCGACGTCCAGCTGGATGTCGGGTCTCTTGTTTTGTATGTTTTTTCGCAAAGAGTGTTTTTTGCAGATGCCGCATGACGCCCTGAAGAGGCTTTCGCTTACAGCCCAAAGCATCGTCCAGGGTGTTTATGTTCAAGGGAGTTTTCGCGCTGTAAGTGCAAAAGCTTTTGCCCCGACGGGGCGTTTATTGTTGCCAAACACAAAACCCAGGGCGATGCCCTGGGCTATGTGCTTGTTGGCCTTTCAGGCCGTTTTAATCAGTTGTGCGACCCCTTTAGGGTCGGCATTCCTTTTCTGGGGTTTCGACCATCCACGGGTCAAGACCCGAGGTTAGGCACATGTGACCTCTTTGAGGTCTTTTTTATTTAATTACAACCTTTTTCCCATTGCGGATGTAGACGCCCTTCGGCAGTTTCGAGGTGTCGGAGATGCGGCGGCCGCTGAGGTCGTAGGTGGAGTTAAGACGGTGAGAGGTTGAGGAGTTGAGAGGTTGCGTTGAGGGATTCTCAATGCCTATGGACACGATGCGGAAGGGCTCGCTGAGGGCCGACTCACCCTGCTCATAGACAGCTGTGACGCGATAGTCGTCGCTGCCAAGCCAAGCGGTCTCGAAGGTGGTCGCGGTGATGGGCTCATCGTTCAGCAGCTCGTCAGCCCAGTAGATGTTATAGCCCAAGAGCTTCAGGTCGGCGGTGTTGAAGAGCGTGTAGGTGATATCGTCGATCATCAGCATGAACTTCTGCTTCACACCCACATGGATGGCGAAGTAACGCGTACCCTCAGGGAGTAGGGCGCTAATCTCGGTCCACTCACCACCGGCAGTGTTGCCCGATGCCTCAATAACCATGAAGTCGGCGGGTTCAGTGCCCTCCTGCGATGCCAGCACCTCGAAGGTTTCAGCAAAGTTGTCCCCCATCGCGCGAACCCAGAAGGTGACGGTCTGCTCGTGTCCGGAGAGCTCGGGTGAGATAAGCCAGTCGTCGGCTGCCTTATTTGCCTCGATGATGTTGCTGAGCATCTGGCTTCCAGAATGAGCCTGCAGTTGCGTGACGGCACTTAGTCCTGCTGCTTCGGCATTAAACACCTGATAGGCCATGGGCTCGCCCACGTGGTCGTACATCACTGTGCTACCGTCGCCCATCTGAAGTCCGAGTGTGATGTCGCGGTCACCGTCGCGCACGGTCCATGTGCCGATGCCGTCGATGATGAACGGATCGTAGCGCTCGAAGTCGTCGGTGGCCGTCACCTCGCGTGGTGTGAGGTCGGGAGCCTGCCACGACAGTACAACGACATCATCGTCGCTCACACCTTCGCCTGCTGTGGGAACGGGGTAGAGAGGCATCTCGATGGTCATCTTCGCCGTCGCCTTGTTGTTGCTTGGATCGGCATCGTCGTCGTCGATGATGCTTGCCTCAAACTCATTATCTTCCTGATCGGTAATGGCTGTTGGGATGTCGAAGGTGTAATCCATCGTCTCGCCTGCAGCAATCGCCTTACCATTGACCTCGTCGGCAAACAGTCCGTTCTTCATCAGACGCACCTTATAGTCGCTCACGCTGAGGCGGCCCTGGTTGCTGATGGTGACGACAGCCTTGGCGGTCTTGCCCGCTGACACGACGCCAGGCACGGAGAACTTCTCCAGAACGAGGTCGTTGTCGTGCTGGTTGTGTACGCTGATGGCATCGAAGGCGATGTTGCCGAAGCGGGCACCGGTGGCCTGTGCGTTGAAGGAGAGGAGGATATGATCGACGGAGGTGAACTCGTCGAGTCGCAACATGACCTTCCGCCAGCCTTCATCGCCACTGATCTTCGTGTAGTCGATGGTCTGCAGCACCTTGCTCTGGCTGGCATCGCCGTTCGGAGTGACGATGATGCTCAGGGCAGTGGTCTGTCGGGGCACGGCGTAGAAGTAGAACTCAAGGATGGGGTAGGGGGCTGCCTTCAGGCTGATCTTACCCGACGTGAGCTGAGCCACATCGCCTGCCTTGCCGGGAATGATCAAGGCGGCACCGTTGTCGGCATCGGCCGAGATGCTGTTGGTGTAACCCATCTGTCCGGCAAAGCCTTCCGACTGCTGGGCTGTCCATAGCTGCTCGGTCTTTGCATTGGCGAACGACTCCTTGAACGGCAGTTCGTAGGGCGCACCCGAGACCACGCTGTTCGAATAGGTATAGCCGCTGCCGCCGGCCTTGCTCTGTGCCGACACGCGGTAGTAGAGAATCTCCTGCTTCGAACCACGGTTCTCGGTGTAGGTGGTTCCGGCGCGGTGGTCGCCCTTGATGTAGGAGTTCATGTCCTCGATGTTATAAGTCAGCTCGGAGGCCTTGATGTATCCGCCATGCTGTCCTGTTGTCGGTGCCTTCCATGTCAGCTTTGCCGTGAGGCCGTTCATGACGAGCGTTACATCGGTGGGCTCCGTTGGAACGTCGACACCAATCCAGTCGGTGCGCTCCGCAGGGATGCCGCAGCCATAGGAGTTGTATGTATATATATAATAGGTGTTTATGCCATTGGGCACCGATGTGTCGTTGAATAGCAGTTCAGCACCCAGCTCCACGTCGGTGAATACCTTACGCTTTGCCTTGCCACGATAGATGACGATGCTATCGACCTTCTCGATGGGCTCGCCGAAGAAGTTCGTGGTGGGCACGTTGAACTTCAGCTTTGCCGTCTGTGCACCGCTGCGGCCAGGCGTCAGCGTGAAGTTGGTCACGGTGTCGGGAGCGGCAAACACGCCACACTCCTCAATGCTGATGTTGTCTAGCTCTAGCATGCTCTGATCGGCCGGGCTCTCGCAATGGAAGCCGATGTAGTAGCGGCTGTCCTTGTCGGACTTGATGACTCCCGTGAGTGGCTTCGGATCGCCGTTGGTCACGGTGGTCACAGGCACCACCTCGGTCTTCATGGCCTCAATGGTCTTGTCGTCACCCACCCAGGCTGAGATGACCTCGTCGCCACCGAAGAAGCGGTCGTTGTTCACATCGAAGGTCAGGCGGTAGAAGCGCGACTCCTTCAGGTGTATGGGCGATGTAATCACCCAGTCGTCGGCAGGAGTCTTGCGGTCTTCGTTGCGAGTGTAGTAGAGGTCGGCATTCTCCGTTCCGTTCCAATAGCCATACTGCCATGTGTTGCCGTCCTTGTTGGCATCGATGATGGTGTAGAGTTTCGCACCGACCTTCGTGTCTTCAAGGTCGTCGAAGTAAGGAGGCTCGATGGCTTCGCCGAACTGCATGCGGTTCGACTCTGCCGACTGACCTTCGATGTCGCCGTTGTAGGCGGTGACCACATAATAGTAGTTGGCCAGTGCGGTGGAGGTGATAGTCTCCACAAACACGCGCTCTGTCTGATGCTCGCTCACCATTACCTCGTCGGGATAACGCACGATGGTGTAGTTCAGGTCGTCCTTGTTCACATAGCCCTTGTTCACACCCGTCGTCGGGGCGGTCCAAGTGAGCTTGATTTCGTTCTCGTTGCCGGTCTTGGTCATCCGCACGTTCGTGGGAGCAACAGGGGCATCCTTGCCGATGAACTTATCCAGATGGATGCGCGGACCCTCGCCGGCAGCGTTCTTCGCGCTCACCTCAAAACGATACATCGCACTCTTCGCAACGGTCACCTCGGGCTTCACCAGCGTGTTGGCCTCACCCTGTCCTTCGGCAACGAGCTCACCATCGATGTAGACGCAGTAGCCCAGCGTCTCACCGCTGAGGCTCTGGCCGGCATAGGTCTTGCTGGGCAGGCGGAAGTTCACGGTAGCCGTGAGGGCGTCGCCGGCAAAGGTGGTGCCCAGCGAAGCACAGGCTGCGGGGGCGTCTTCCTCGGCTGCTGGGGCAGGGATGTAGAGGCCCACGAACTCCTCGCGGTTGGCAAACTTGCCGATGAGTGTGGCCTTACCCGTCGGCAGGTCAATCTCGTAGAGGCCCACGGGGTCTTCGGCCGAGCAGGCAGCCCAAAACATGCGATCGGTGCGTGGGTCGATGGCTGCACTCTGCATGTACATCGGCTTCACGCCGGTATCGCCGACGACGGTCATCTTGCCGCTTGTCTTGTCGATTTGCACAAACATTCCGTCGGCCCGAACGCCATAGATGACGCCCGCCTGGCTGATGGCCATTGCGAGAACGTTCTCACTCTCGTCGAGCTGTTTGATGATCTTACGTGTGTTCTTCGAATAGTCGAGGGTTCCAAACACCTGAGCCTTCATGTCATCGGTATACATGATGGCGAAATACTGGCCTGTGGCCTGGTCGTAACCACCGCAGGCCGACATCAGCCGGGTCACGGCATTGTCGCCGTCGCCGTGACGGTGTTGCAGCAAATCCCAGTATTGGATGCTGTATTCATACCAGTCGTGGTCGAGGATGACCATTCCCCAGAGGTCGCTATAGTTCAGCACGTTCAGACGACCATTGGCATAGAGGGCACCACCGTTGGCCTTCATGTCGTCGCTCTTGATGACGTTCTTCACCGAGCCGGGATTGTCGGCGGTGAAAGTGTAGACACCGAAGTTGCCCGTGCCGCTGCCGTTTGCCCACTTGTCGCTATAGACGAGCAGACCGTAGACCTGCGCTGGCATCGTGTAGTCGGCTCCTACCATCGGGATGGCGGGCGCCTGGCGCTTCTGTGTCTTGAAAGGCTGTGGCACGTCAAGCCCGGTCGTCTGTGCGACGGGCGTTAGCAAGCTGTAGCCCATGGGGCGTACCAATGCTGTTTTCTCTTCGGTTTTCTCTTTCATGGCGTTCCATTGGTCGTGCTGGTCGAGCGATACCGGACGCACAGGAACAAGTCGTCCCGACTGTGCAACAGCCGAGACCGACATCAGTAGCATCACGCACACGGCGCAGATGCTAAGGATTTGGTTTCTTTTCATCTTTTTGGATTGATTCGTTAGGTTGCTTTTGATTGTTTCTTGTTTCATAGTTTTCACTGGCATCGGCTTCACCATGCAGGGCACGCTGAAAACTCTCCCAGTCCTGGAAGCCCACAAATAGCGACAACTTGTCGAGGGTTTCCCTCTTGGGTTTCTCCAAGCCATGCAGGTAGGACATCACCTTCTGCAGGGCGATGGGCTTGGCTGGTTTCCAGCTCATTTCGTGCTCGATGGCATCGCGTAGCTTACGCAATTCCCAATGCTTCTTTTCCATGCTCAAGTTAGGTTATAACTGATAAGACTCTATCGTGTCTTGCTTTATAAATAGACTATTTGGTTGTTGCAAAGGTAGTAAAAAGGTGGTGGGAGGGCAAATCTTTAACCAAACTTAACGCCAAGCGCGGGTGATTCTTAGGCGATGAGTTGATATTCTCAGGCGATGAGTTGATATTACCGGGCGATGAGCTTATGATTGCCGACGATGTAGACTCCCTGGCGGGGCTGACGAACCTCGCGCCCCTGCAGGTCGTAGATGGCCTGCGAGCCTGAACGATGGCGGTTGTAGCTGGTGCTCTCGATGGCCGACAACACGTCGTCGGCATTCTCCACGAAGTCGATGTCGCTGATGACGGCACCACGCACGGCGCTTCCTGCCGAACTCTTACCGTTCCACGTCAGACCGAAGATGGTCTGGCCGATGGTGACGTTCGGGCGGTCGCCAGTGATGTTCGCGTCGAGCTGACTCTTCGTCATATCCCAGGCAATGACCTGATACGACTCGCCGTCGACGCTGGCCGTCTTTGCCACGGTGGGCAACACCTGGCTGCCTTTGTTCACGCCGTTCAGCCACCACAGATAGCTTGAACCGCTCGTGGTGAGCAAGTTCTGCCCTTTCACCACGAGGTATTTCTGCGATTTGGCGATGGTGTAGTCGGTCTTCTCGTGGTCGAGCATCAGGCAGACGTTGTTGCTGCCCGTCTGCGGAACGGTGATGGTGTTCGCATCGGTGTCGTAGCTGATGCGGTTCTGTGCCACGCGGCCCGGGTCGCCTGTCACCCAGTCGGTGGCAACGAAGTGATAGGCGTGTGGGTCGTAGTCGCGCATCAGTCGCAGATAGTAGAGTCCGGGGTTGGGAGTGTTCGATGTTGCCGAGAGCCTGACAACGAATTTCTCCTTCGCCTTGCCGTTGTTGGTCATGAGTTCTTCGGGCAGGGGGAACTCAATGTTGTAGAAGCCGCTGCCGTCGCCGCCTTTCATTCGGGCAGGAATCTCGATGTCGGCAATTTTCTGACCATCGACGGTGAGCGTAGCCTTGCGTCCACGGTCGGAAGTGGTGAAGCGGCAGAGGATGCTCAGCTTCTCGGTGATGCCTTCCTTATTGAATAATGTGTACTGCACAAAGCCGCCGGCCTGTGCATCGCGATAGCGCTCGCTGTTGTAGGTGCCGGTGGTGCTTCCGTTGCTGTAGCTCACCTCATGGCCGGCCTCGCTCTGCTGTTCGCCGGGTGCCACGAAGTCGAGGGTGCGCTGCAGCAGTGCCTCGTTGGCTGCCTCGGTCTGAGCCATATCGCTGTTGGCGAAATTCTCGGGCGTCTGCTGGTACCAATAGCACTGGTAGCGGGCGTGGTGGATGTCGTAGAAGGGTCGCAGCTGCAGTGTCTTCCAAGTGTAGGTAGGTGCATCGGGGCGCGAGGCATCGATGTTGAACACCAGATTCCACGGCTCTTTTGGCGTGATGCGACTAAGCACGTCGCTGCGTTCGCCAATAAGTAGGGGTGCACTGATGAGGCTCTTGATTGTAGCCATGTTGCCGGGCGCGTGGTCCATACGGCCCTCGTGGCCATAGACGTTGGGCAGTGCCTCGTATTTCAGCCCCGTTTCTGCTGCCTCGGCCTCGCTGGACGCGGTGGTTTGCGCGGCGAGCAGAATCGGTCCGCAATGGAAGGCAACATAGTCGCCGTAGCCCGGACACTCCTCCATCGTGATTTCCATGGGCAGGTAGACATTGATTTTGTCGCCCACCTTCCACTTGCGGTCGATGACCACATAGCTGGCCGTGCCCTGCACGACGTCTTGCTCGACTTGCTTGCCGTTGACGGTGATATGGAATTCCTTGCCTGCCCAAGCGGGATGGCGCACTGCAATTTGATACTTGCCGCCGCGAGTCACGGTCATATAGGAAACCGATGTCTGCGGTGTGGGCAAGGCAGACACTTGCGGGTCGACGTAGGGGAAGCGAGTCTCCTGGCGCAGTCCGAAGTGTTCGTTGTTGAGTTCGCTGGCTGTGAAGAGGTTCACGTACAGTACATCGTCGCCGTCGTGAGTATAGATGAAGTGACCATATTTCGAGTGGTTCTCCATGCCCGTTCCCACACAGCACCACATCGACTCGTTCACGGTGGAATAGATGCGGTAGGCCTGCGGGCGCAGCGTGGTGAAGTAGACGTAGCCGCCTGTGAGCGGGTCTTGTGTGGAGAGGATGTGGTTCCACATCGTATGCTCGTAGAAGTCGGCATAGCGGGCATCGTGGGTGCGGGTGGCGAGCAACTCGCTGAGCTTCAGCATGTTGTTAGAGTTGCAACTCTCCGGACCGTCGGGCACGTTGATATAGCGCTGTGCATTCGCCTTCGGCAGGAAGTGCTCGCTGACGCTGTTGCCACCGATGCAAACCGTGCGGTTCTCGGCCACGTCTTGCCAGAAGTTCTCGGCAGCACGCAGATAGTTCGTCGCGGTGGCATCCTGTTCGCCGACGCGCTCGAAGCCGATGTACTTCGGCACCTGCGTGTTGGCATGGCGGTTGTCGAGGAACGACGTGTCGAGCTTCTGCATGCCGTTGAGCATGGTGCGATGGCTGAAACGCTTGGCGGCGGTGAGGTATTTCGCATCGCCGAAGAGCTGATAGGCATCGACCAGCGACTCGTTGATGCCGCCATGCTCGCAGTCGAGGAAGCCCTGCAGGTCGCTGTCGCTCACCTTCGCGATGAGGTTCACCGTCCAGTCGGCCATCTTCCGGAACATCTCCTTGGCCTGCTCGCTCTCGCCGTAGAGGTAGGCGTCGCGCAAACCAGCCAGCACCTTATGCTGACAGTAGAACGGCACCCAGCCCCAGTTGCTGCGAATCTTCGAGAGGTCGCCGCGAGCCATCGCACGCCATGAGTCGTTGATGGGCTGTCCACCCAGGAAACCGTACATGCCCTCTTGGTCGTTGTCGTAGGCTTTCTGGCAGTCGTTGAGCACGTCGAGCACATATTGCATGCGCTCCTTCAGCTGTT
The DNA here is from genome assembly GCA_900316285.1 of uncultured Prevotellaceae bacterium. GTDB lineage: Bacteria > Bacteroidota > Bacteroidia > Bacteroidales > Bacteroidaceae > Prevotella. The sequence goes on along the minus strand of ONCG01000012.1, from coordinate 86,097 downwards.
GGCGCACGCTGCCTTCGTCGGTGGCGGCATAGGCCAGCGCAAGTGCCGACACATAGTGACCGCCCACGTGGCCGTTGAGGTCGAAGCCTGCATCGCCACCCCAGTTCTTGAAGATGGGGTGCGCCTGCAGCCAGCCGGCATAGCGGCCGGTGTTGAGCCCCGCCTGGCGCACAAACGGCGATAGCAGCCGGTCGGCGTCGTACTGCAGCAGCAGCTGGTTGTTACGCTCTAAGGCAGTCTTCATCGGACCATCGAGCAACTTCACCTCCTTCAGATTGAAGTGGTGTTCATACAAACTGGATTGCGCCTGCGCCATCATAGGCATCAGCAGGGCCAATGCGATATAAGTCAGTAGTCGTTTCATATTGCTGACAAAATTACAAAAAAAACATTAAATGCAAGTAGATAAAAGAAAAAACTTTGAACTTTTTTTGTAACTTTGCACAACAATTCCGACATATCGTATGAGAAGACTTCCTCTTTTATTGTCATTCATGCTGCTTCCGGCCGTTGCGCTCTTTGCCAAATCGCTGACGAAGGCTGAGGCCGACGCCTATCGCGCACAACTGGCGGCCGAATGGAAGCAGGCCATCCGCAGTAGTCATCAGGCCCGTTGGGAACGCTCCGAGGCAGAGGTGAACGGACTGCCGATGCTGTTCTGGAAGGCGGTCTATGGCGAGAAGCCTGCCGATGGCCGTAGCCTCTGGATTTTGCTGCATGGCGGTGGCAACACGCATCCGCTGGCCAACGACCAGCAGTGGGACAACCAGAAGCGCCTCTATCGTCCGGCTGAGGGCGTCTATGTGGCGCCGCGCGCTCCTTATAATGATTGGAATATGTGGTGCAAGCCCGCCCTCGACGGCCTCTACGAACAACTCATCCAGATGTGTGTGGCGAATCTCGACGTGAATCCCGATAAGGTCTACATCCTTGGCTATTCAGCTGGCGGCGACGGCGTGTGGCGTATGGCGCCACGCATGGCCGACACGTGGGCGGCAGCATCGATGATGGCAGGCCATCCCGGCGATGTGTCGTTGCTCAATCTGCGCAACACGCCGTTTATGATTTGGTGTGGCGGCGACGATGCAGCCTACGACCGCAACCGCCTCGACCGTGAGCGCGGCCTCGAGATGGACTCGCTGCAGCAGGCCGATCCCGAGGGATACATCCACGAGACGCATATCATGGAGGGCATGGGCCATTGGATGAACCGTGCTGACACGGTGGCGGTGCCTTGGATGGCGCAGTACAAGCGCAATCCCTATCCACGCAAAATCGTGTGGCAGCAAGAGGAAGTGCTGCGCCCGAGCTTCTACTGGCTACAGGCTCCCGCAGGCGAGCTGAAGCGGGGACAGCGGGTGCGGCTCACATGTCAGGACAACATGATTGATATCAGCGAGTGCACCTACTCACAGCTGACGCTCTGGCTCAACGATGAACTCGTCGACCTCGACCGCCCCGTCACGGTGCGCTATCAAGGCCACACTCTCTTTAGCGGCAAGCTCCAGCGCACCCGCGAGAACATGGAGCAAAGCCTTCGCGATCGTGGCGACCTCAGCTATTGCTTCCCGGCGAAAGTAAAAATCATCATCAGTGAAAACTACAAAGCAACAATATGAAAGAACTGGAACTTAAGTACGGATGTAATCCAAACCAAAAGCCTTCGCGCATCTTCATGGACGAAGGCGAGTTACCCATCGAAGTGCTGAGTGGCCGACCCGGCTACATCAACTTCCTCGACGCGCTGAACGCCTGGCAGCTGGTGCGCGAACTGCGACAGGCCACCGGTCTGCCTGCAGCAGCATCGTTCAAGCACGTATCGCCGGCTGGTGCTGCCGTTGGACTGCCCCTCTCCGACACGCTGAAGCACATCTACTTCGTCAACGACATTCCCGGTCTCGACGACTCGCCTGTGGCCTGTGCCTATGCCCGTGCCCGCGGCGCCGACCGCATGTCGTCGTACGGTGACTTCATCGCGCTGAGCGATACCTGCGACAAGACCACGGCCCTCATCATCAAGCGCGAGGTGAGCGACGGCATCATCGCTCCCGACTACACCCCCGAGGCACTCGAGATTCTGCGGGCAAAGCGCAAGGGAACGTACAACGTCATCCGCATCGACCCTGATTACCGTCCTGCTCCCATCGAGCGCAAGCAGGTGTTCGGCATCACGTTCGAGCAGGGACGCAACGAGATTCGCCTCGACGACCCCGCCTTGTTCGAGAACATCCCCACACAGAACAAGACATTCCCCGACGATGCACGCCGCGACTTGATGATTAGCCTGATCACGCTGAAGTACACGCAGTCGAACTCCGTGTGCTATGTGAAGGACGGACAGGCCATCGGCATCGGAGCCGGTCAGCAGAGCCGCATCCATTGCACACGTCTTGCCGGACAAAAGGCCGATATCTGGTGGCTTCGCCAGCATCCGAAAGTGATGGCGCTGCCCTTCGTGGAAGGCATCCGCCGTGCTGATCGCGACAACACCATTGACATCTACATCTCCGACGACCACGACGACGTGTTGGCCGACGGACTCTGGCAGCAGTTCTTCACCGAGCGTCCCGAGCCGCTCACCCGCGAGGAGAAAGCTGCATGGGTGGCTCAGAACACACGAGTCTCGCTTGGCAGTGATGCCTTCTTCCCCTTCGGCGACAACATCGAGCGCGCCCACAAGAGCGGTGTGGAGTTCATCGCTCAGGCTGGAGGCTCCGTCCGCGACGATCATGTCATCATGACCTGCGACAAGTACGGCATCGCTATGGCCTTCACGGGCGTGCGCCTGTTCCATCATTAATCTAAGCCCCCTAAAATAGGGGGTTGGGGGGGCCATGATTTCCCTCCCTGGAACACCCCCATAGTCCCCGTGTAACTATCAACTAACAATATGACGAATAATGAATCAGAGGGTCGTCAAGACCCCCCGCTCGGCCTGCAGGGACGCTTTCATAGCGAAGCGGAGAAAGAACCCCCTACTTTAGGGGGCAATGACGACTTTCAGAGCATACTCGAGAATGGCATCACCTTCGGTCGTGGCGGCGGAAGGAAAGCTGCCGCTGACGACAAGGTGAAAACCAAGGCGAAGAAGAAGGCCTACATCACCGGTGCCCACGGCTCCGGCTCGGCCCGTCAGAAGGCGAAGTACCGCCAGCAGCGAGCCAACCGGCATAAGAAATAACGAACTACATTCAGAGCATAGCTCCAGTACATACGGAGCACTGCCCCATAACATCTAGAGCATATCTCTGGAAGCTGTGGAGCAGTGCTTTCGGGGTGCTGGAGCTATGCTTTTAAGGTCAAAAAGCAGTGCTTTTGCCATCGAAAAGCAGTGCTTTTGCCATCGAAAAGTTATGCACGAGGTGTCTAAAAGCAATGCTTTTGAAGGCTGAAAGACATGCTTCGGCATTTTGGAGAATGCGTTGCTTTTTTCAATCGTTTACAAATATTCGAAAACTTCCTTCGCTCCCCCTCAAAAAACGGTCACAGGTCACAGGTGTGACCATGTGTCCTCTCGGCCCCAAAACGGTCACAGGTCACAGGTGTGACCATGTTACCTTCGGCCACAAGGGGGGGATGAAAACCAAAAATGCAGAATGTAAGCAAAGAAGATAATTTGCTTTACTATTTGTCATAAAATAGCAAATATCTTAATCAAAATGTCAAATCCAAATGGTCACACTATTTGAATACAAAATGATAAGGAAATGAGTAATATATAGTTAAAGTATTGATTATCAAGTATTTACTGCCTTTTTCTACTCCCGCTTGGCAGAAAGGATACATGGTCACACCTGTGACCTGTGACCGTTGCAGAAAACCATTTGGACATGGTCACACCTGTGACCTGTGACCGTTGCAGAAAACCTTTTTGGAAAACACGCATGATATTTCAACAATTATTTTTATCTTTTCTCGAAAGAATAGTATAATTTCTTGATGAGACTAGCTTATAATTCAAGTTTTTTATGTACATTTGCCCTTTGAAATGGAGACCACTATGGATATTACAGCTGAAGGAATCAAGAAACTTGTCGACGACGAGCGTGTTGAGCTGCTGACGGTCCGGCTGTGCCGTCATTGGGAAGTGGCTACCGAGCGCCTAAAGGGGCTGGTGCAGGAGTTGGCATACGGTGTGGATACTTGCATCGATGCAGAGGTCTATGCTGCCGTGATGCGCATGCAGAGTAGTCTGAAGGCACTGATGGAGCTAACCCGGATGCCCTGCACCTTTCTGTTTTCAGAATACCTTGACCGTATCGCGAAGACCGTGTCGAACACCGACCTGCACCAGGCGGTGATGCTGCTGACTGAACGGCTGTTGGAAAAGGAAACCGCTACAGAGGCAGAGGAGGACTCGTTATTCGAGCAGGTTATCCAGATGATTAAGAATTCCGCCAGTTTGTCGGCAGAGCAGCAGGACACGAACAATATGATTAAGACTGCGGCAATGCGGAGTATTTTCAAAGTCTTCGCACAGAAGATGACGCCAGAAGACACGCTCATGGTTGCAGAGGTCATGAACTCCGAAGACAACGCAGCTGGTTCTGAAGAAATCGTAAGCCGCCTGAAGGAAATCAGCCTGTCGATGGACGAGCTGGCGGGCAAGATCGGGGAGCATCGGCAGGTGATCGTGAAATGGCTGTTTACACTCTTCTTGCTGCCGAGCATGCTGGTAAGCCTGATGCGGTTAAGCCGGACCGACAGCAAGTCGATGGCCAAATACTTCGACGACGTGCTGAACCGTGTGCGCGAAAGCACCAGCTGGTCGAACTACTGGAAAGACCATCGCAGTACACTTCGCGTGGTGAGCGACAGCAGTTCGCTGAACGAGGTTATGATGGCAGCACGAAGCCAAGAACGTGCCCAACTGGGCAATATACCTGGAGGCTTGTTTGCCAAATGGACCTCCGATCGTAAAGCCTTCGAAGACAGCTTCCTCGAGGCCCGCCTGAGCGACGACGACCTGCGCAACTTCATCTTCCATCTCGCCGCCCTGGCCGAGATTGCCCGCGAACTGGATCCCGGCACCAAGTTCGGCGAAGAGCAACTGGTGAACAACAAGCGGCAACAGGTAGGCGAGGCGGTGCTGGCGGCAGCCCAGAAGCTGAAAGATATGACGGAGCCCGCTTGGTACCCCCGTTATGACCGGATGTGGACTGAACTGATAAGAAACGACCTCATCTTCTCTCATCTGGAAGTGTTGCGCAAGAGTCCGCACAACAATCAGTTTACTGCACGCTTCTTCTGCCACTTGGTGGGAGAGATGAAGAAGCGGGCGGTCTTCGGCGCCCATTCTGACAACGACCTGGCCAAGAAGCTGGCCACCAAGTACTCTGTAGGCACCTACCGCAAGAACATTCAGGAAGGCATGGGCGATGAATCCACCGACCTGCAAAACGTGTTCGACACCATTTTCAAAAAGTGCAAGAACTTATCATAATATAAAACAAAGGAATATGAGACGAGCCACACTTCTATCACTATTGATATCTGTTTTGCTGCCGATGAACGCGCAAGACTATACACGTACCGTGGGTAATATCGTGACTGAAATCACGTTCTATTCGCCCGAGATAGTGCGTGTGACGAAATATCAAAAATCTGACGCTTTGGGCAAATCTGACCCAAAAGTGGTTGTGACGATGAAGCCACAGGTTGTGAATCCCACAATTCTTGAGGGCACCACAACTGACACGCTCCTTACAGAAAAAGTAATGGTAGTATGCGCAAAAACGTCAGGTTTTCTCAGCTTCTACCGTCCAGATGGCACTGTACTCATCAAGGAACGTGCAAAGCCTACATTCACCAAACGCACGTCGCACACTATCGACCCCTACAACGTGTCGCAGTCGTTCCGTCTGATGAACGGCGAGGCCATCTACGGATTCGGGCAGGTGCAAGACGGCAACCTGAACCATCGCAATACGAACTACAACCACATGGTACAGAACAACATGTCGGTGTGGATTCCGTTCTTCCACTCCACTCGCGGCTATGGTCTCTACTGGGACTTGTATGGTCCCTGCAACTTCAGCGACAACTCGTCTAACGGTGCCACCTTTACGACAGAAGCCGCTCATGCTGTCGATTACTACGTGCTGGTAGGTTCGGAAACCAATGGCGATGAGGTGGTTCAGCGTGTTCGCGAACTATCGGGCAAAGCGACGATGGTTCCGCTATGGACTTACGGCTATTTCCAGAGCAAGGAGCGCTACCAGAGTGCAACAGAAACATTAGGTGTGCTGCAGAAATACCGCTCGCTAAGTGTACCCATCGATTGCGTGGTGCAAGACTGGCAGTACTGGGGAGGCAACAACCAATGGAACGCGATGGAGTTCCTGAGTCCGCAGTTCAAGACCGAGTACCCCAAAATGATCAACGGTATGCACAACGACGGCGCCCATCTACTGATTTCCATCTGGGCCAACTTCGGACGCGACACCAAGCAGTTCAAATACTTCAAGGAGCACAACCAACTGATGAAACGGGGCAACGAAATCATGTCCTCCACCTGGCCCAATAACGAGGGCGTGGGAATCTACAATCCCTACCAACAATCGGCACGCGACTACTACTGGAAATGTCTCTATGAGGGACTGGTCAGTAAGGGCGTTGATGCCTACTGGGTGGACTCATCGGAGCCTGACCACTACGAAGGCGGTGAGGATTGGGAGAAGACTAACGACTTTGTGGTGCTGGAGAAAGGGAGCGACGACCTTAACCTTAACGATAACGCGACACTGAATCCGCACTCATTAGAGAGTGAGCACACATGGCGTTCGATGCGTAATGTCTTCCCGTTGATGCATGCAAGTGGTGTGTACGAAGGTCATCGCGGCCAGAAGGCTGAACTTACAGAGGCCAAGCGAGTGATGATTATGACACGCTCGGGCTTCATCGGCATGCAACGCTACGGAGCTGGCACATGGAGCGGCGACATTACCGCTTCATGGGAGACGCTGGCCAATCAGATTCCTGCCGCCTTAAACTATAGTGCCTGTGGAATCCCCAGCTGGAACAGCGACATCGGCGGTTTCTTCAATGGCAGCTATAATGGTCCCGGACAAGATACCTACAATGAGCTATACTGCCGTTGGATTCAGTTTGGCACCTTCTGTACCATCATGCGTAGTCATGGCTCTGCCACCGATCGCGCCATCTATCAGTTTGGCAAGGAGGGCGAGAGCTACTATGACATCATCAATCGCTATATCCACCTGCGTTATGCCCTCCTACCTTATATATATAGTACGGCACGTCAGGTGCATGCATCCGATTATTCCTTTATGCGTGCTATGGGCATTGCCTATCCACAGGATGCCAACGCCCTGTCGCTGAAGGATCAGTTTATGTTCGGCCGCGATATCCTTGTAGCACCCGTCGTGAAGTCTCAAGCCACCCAGCGCATGGTATATCTGCCAAAATATGAGGCTCAAAACGATGGACAAAAGTCAAATGGCAAGTGGACGGATATCTGGAGCGGCGAGCAGCATGACGGAGGGACAAAGGTAACACGCAACGTCAACCTCGGCTTGATGCCACTCTATGTACGTCAAGGCTCAATAATCCCATGGGGGCCAAATGTACAATACAGTTCAGCCAGCAATTGGGACAACCTTGAAATCCGTATCTATCCGGGTGCTGACGGTCAGTTCACCCTCTACGAGGACGAACGCGACAATTACAACTATGAGAAGGGACATTTCTCCGAGATTCCTTTCACTTGGAACGATGCTACACACACTCTCACCATCGGAACCCGTAGCGGCACATTCGAAGGAATGCTCACAAACCGCACCTTCCGCATTGTGCTCGTCGATTCCGCCAACCATGTTGGACTGGGCATCTATCAATCTGTACGCTTCAGCAAGGAAGTCGCCTACTCGGGTTCAAAAATTTCCGTGCAGATTGACAACAATAACCTTGTAGCCGAAGAACACGCAGCCGTACAATCCATTCAGGCAACGCCAACGAACGTAAAAGTCTTCTTGGGACAGAGCAAGACTTTCACTGTAAAAGCCAAGTACGATGATGGCTCGACACAATTCGTAACCCTCGATGCCGTATGCGAGAGCACTGACCCTATGATAGCTACAGCCAGCGACGGCATTATCCGTGCTGGTAAGCAAGAGGGCAAGGCCAACGTCAACATTACCTATACCGATGGAATGGGTACAGACCATCAGACTACCATCAGCGTCGAAACATCGATTCCATCAAACATCTATACGTGGAAGGCTTACGACTGGTATAGAAACCGTGTAAGCGACCGCCTCGGAGCCTCCGACATCACCTACAGCACCAAAGACAATACCATCACCATCACGAAGACAGGTGCCCAGAACATTGCCCTCCGCTACAAAGAGCAGAAATACTTAGAGCCTGGTATGAAGTACCTCGTAGCAGTAGCTTCGGACGTATCGAAGAACAAGAGTGACTCGCAGCTTTGGTATATCAATGGACATTGGGTAAATATCGTCAATCCGACAGATGTTCGAACACTGAAAGACGGTCGTATCATGGTGTCGTGGGCTATCGACGAGAATGCAGGCTATGAACTGACGGGCGAGACGGTGTTCGGTCTGACATCGACCAACTCCCAAGGCCGCTCCGTCATCAGCTATGTAGGTTTCACCTCTAACCTGCAGAAGACTGAGCAGGAACTCAACACTCCGGTCGGCATCAAACAGATATCAGCCGATGCTTCTTCATCCGCACTACAGACCATCTTTGCACCCGACGGCTCTCGTCGGCAGCAGTTGGCCCATGGGGTCAACATCATCAACATGGGTGGTAAGGTATCGAAAGTATATCTGAAATAAAAAACTATTCTGCTGTAATCGTAGGAACTTACCTACAATCATTCAAATTCCATCCTGTGAATATTGTTAAGATTGCACTCTAAATGAGAAAATCCCATTTGGAAGGTGCAAAACCCCTTGCGACCTTTGCTGCCGATATGATACAGTTAGCATCATCATTTAGCGGCAAGCCTCGCCAGGCGAGCATGGCTGCTTACCGTCAGCTGCTGGCGGAGAATCACGTGGAGGAAATCCTCCAGGACGTGAAGCAGAACAAAAACCTGAATCGCAAGAAGGAACTGCCTGTGTGGCTGCCTCTTGCTGAGTCTTTTAAGAATGGTACGCGCAAGGCCGAAGGTGCTGTGGCTTCAGGACTCTACTTCCTCGACATCGACGAGAAGGGCCTGACGGAACAGCTTTGGAAGAAGGTATGCGAGGAGAACCTCATCGATGAGTTCCGAATCGTTTACTTTGCCGAGAGTGCCGGCGGCGGCACACACATCTGGGCTTGGCGCGCATCAGGAATCTCTATCGAGGAGGACATCCAAAGGCTGGCGAGTCGCCTGGGTGTCAGCTACGACTCGCATGTGACAGATCTTGCCCGCTGTTGCTTTATGGTCAGCGAGCAGTATGTGAAGTTGTTGGACCCTGTGGTCTTCGAAGCCTCTTCCCACTGCTTCCCACTGGAGGAGGCTAGTAAGACGGCTGCCCTAAAACTCCCGCTCCCTTTGGAGAAGGCAGGGGGAGAAGCTTCCTCAGATGGGAACTCTTATAAGGGTATTCCCTATGAGAAAATTGTGCAGGCTCTGCTCTGGAAACTGGGTTATGGCGATGCTCCTGCCGAGGGTGAGCGCAATACGGCACTCTACAGCACGAGTCGCTATCTGCGCTTCATTTGCGACTTCGATGAGCAAAAGCTCTTTCAGATTCTGCCTCACTGGGGACTCTCCGACCGCGAAGTGATGTCGACCATCAAGAGCGCTGTCGACAGCGTCCGCCCTACGGCTATTCCCTCGCTGATGAAGGAGGTGCTCGCTTCGCTGGGCATAGCGATGGCAAGTGGAGTGGAGGAGTCTGACGAGTCGCCCTTCGCACTAGTCGACAACGAGTTGCCCGGCATTCTGCGGGATCTCTCCGACCACGCTCCTGAGGAATTCAGGGAGGCTACGCTGATAGCAGCTTTGCCTATGCTGGGCACGTTGGCAACCGGCATCCGGGCCAAGTATCGAGACGGTAAGCTGAACTCTCCAAGCTTCATTGTCGACATCGAGGCTCCTCAGGCTACGGGTAAGTCGTTTATTGACAATGAGTTTGAGCTGCTCATGGACCCCATAATCAAACAGGACGAGGTGGAATGGCAGAAGGAGATAGCATATTCGTTGGCGAAGAAGAACGGCGAAGAGGTACAGAATCCTTGTGCTTGCATTCGTATCATCGAGCCTAACATCGGTGTGTCGGCATTCCTCGAGCGTGCCCTCTATGCAAAAGGGAAGCATCTCTTCACCTATGCCCCCGAGATTGAGACGGTGCTGAAGAACAACAAGGGCGGCTCGTGGACGGAGAAGAACGACCTTTTCAGGCTGGCTTACGACAATAAGACTTGGGGTCAGCATCGTATCAGCAAAGACTCGTTGTCGGGCAAGGTCACCCTCTATTATAATATGGTGACGTGTGGAACCCCCAACAAGTGCCGGGCTTTCTTCGCTGATGCCGAAAGCGGATTGGTGAGCCGGGTGATGCCTGTGGTGTTGCCTGATATGGTTGGCTCGAAAATGCCTCAGTTCAAGACTTGGACAAAGGAAGAGGAAGAGAAGGTCAGGCGGCAGTGTCTCTGCCTGATGGACGAGGAAGGCGAGGTTGAGTTGCCGCTGATCAATAAGGCCATTGAGGAATGGGACGAGCTGAAGCGCCAGGAGTATCTGCAAACATTGCGATACTCACTCGACACGTTCCGTCGTCGTGCTGCCCTCAACGGCTTCCGAGCTGGCATCATCGCCTATTTGCTCGAAGGTAAGAAAGAAACGGAGCAGGCCATCAGGTTCGCCCTCTGGTGTGCTGAGCGTTGCCTCCACTACCAGCTTCAGATTTATGGCGACAAGATCGACGCGCTCCACAACGGTCAGTTGACTACTCAAGCCGCCAAGGGCAACATCCGCTTTTTGGACGCGCTCCCAAAGGAGTTCACAAAGGAAGATTTGGTGAACCTGCGTCTGGCTTACGGAGAGTCGCCAGTGGTGAAAACCATCATTTACCGCTGGGTAAAGGAAGGCAAGATTGAGAAAATCGGACCCAACCTCTGGCGCAAGTGCTGACACACAGCAGGTGGAGAGACCCGTTTGTCCCTCCACCTGCGTTTTTTTTATCAGTCATCTTCCAATTCAAATTCTCAGATTTCTGTTACGACCAGCTTGTTGATATTAAGAATCCTGTCGTCAACAATATCTTTTCTGAAAAAGAAGGGAGTATCACCTGCTTGTTCGTAGCTCCAATAACCACTAAAATCTTGTAACAACCCTTCAATCTCGCGTGGTAAACCTTTTCAGCAACAGGCTTCTAATACAGGAAACGTTCCTTTTATCGCCATTTCCTTAGTCTTTCGTTCAGTTTTTGCGAGAGGTGACGCTACCGTTCTTCTGAATGGTGAGGGTAGCGTTCTGCAGCTTGTGGGCGTCGTGGTTGAAGAGGATGTTTGGATTGTAGCGACGACCACAGAAGAAGATTTCGAAGTGCACATGCTCGGTGGTGGCGCGGCCCGTGCGGCCCGCGAGACCGATGATCTGTCCGGCCTTCACCTTCTGTCCGACCTTCACCAGGTTCTTCGACTGATGACCGTAGAGGGTGACGAGTCCGTTGCCGTGCTGAATCTTGATGCAGTTGCCATAGCCACCGTTGTAGCCTGACTCGATGACCTCACCGTCGAAAGCCGCGAGGACGTTGTCGTTGGCCTTCGTCTTGATGTCAACACCTGAATGGGTGTGGCTGCCGCGGTTGTTGCCATAGGGACTGATGACGTGGGCGCCGGGCAGGGGATACGACCACTGCGAGGACTTCATGTCGGCAAGGTTCCACTTGATGGTATTGCCATTGGCGAAGGGGTCTGCCTTGAAGTCGGTCATGTTGTCGCGAACGCGGTGGGTCTTCACCTCGATGCGATGGCCGTTGCGACGGAAGGTGATGGTCTGCTGGTGCAGCTTATGGCCGTTCACCTCAAGGATGATGGAAGGGGTGATGCGGCGGCCATTCACCATGATGGCAAAGTTACAAAACGTCTTCAGCCCTTCGCCGCCGACGATGGCGATGGTCTGTCCGGCCTTCACCTTGTCACCAACATGTACGAGGTTCTGGGCGTTGTAGCCATAGACGGTCTCGAGGCCGTTGTCGTGGCGGATGACGATAACGTTACCGAAGGGTGCATTGTGCTTTGACAGGCGCACCACTCCCGAGAACATCGCTTTCACGGCATCGCCCTTGGTGGTGGAGATCTCGAGTTCGGAGTTGTTGTTTACCAGTTCAGCCTTACCCACGGGCAACGGGAAGGAGTATTCGTCCTTCGGTACGTCGGTGAAGTCGATAGAGAACGCGTCGCTGCGGTCGAACAGACCGGGTGTCGGAACGCTGATGGACTGCTGCTCGGCAGGCGTGAACTCGTGGATGCTCTGCGAACAAACGGGACAGACGAAGAGAAGACAGGCGAGACAAGCGAGACATATGGGGTTTGAGACATACGGGACAGACGGACATATATTCTTTTTGACATACGGGACAGACGGACATATATTCTTTTTGACATACGGGACAAACGAACATATATTCTTTTTGACATACGGGACAGACGGACATATATTCTTTTTGACATACGAGACAGACGAACGGATGGGGTTTGAGACATACGTGACAGACGAACGGATGGGTTTTGAGACATACGGGACAGACGAACGGATGTTATTTATGACATACGTGACATAGGAACATACGGTTTTGAGAGTTGTTTGTTCCGTATGTTCGTCTGTCATAAAAATCGTCTGTTTCGTCTGTTCGTTTGCCATCATTTTCCGTTTGTCTTTATAATCGTTTGTTTCGTATGTTGCGTATGTCTTATTAAAAAAAGTTTGTTAGTCACGTATGTTTTAAAAATCTTCGTCTGTCTCTTCTGTTATATCTTCGATTTCGTCGTCGTCGAGGAAGATGATTTCGTCGTCTTCGCCTTCTTGTTGCATCTCGAGCGAGAGGCGCGAGAGTTCTTTGTCGCGATGGATGAGTGTGTCGGTGGAGGTGATGACCTGCAGCTTGTTCGACTCGGAGTTGAGCTCACGCCACAACACATCCTTCAGTTCCTCGAGGCCGAATCCCGTCACAGCAGAGATGAAGACGACAGGCAGGTCTGCTGGCAGGGTGGGGCGGAGCATGTCGATGAGTTCCTGGTCGAGCAGGTCGCACTTCGTCACAGCGAGTACGCGATGCTTCGAGAGCATCTCGGGATTGAACTGCTGCAGCTCGTTGAGCAGGATTTCATACTCGCGGCGGATGTCATCGGTGTCGCCGGGCACCATGAAGAGCAACAGCGAGTTGCGCTCGATGTGACGAAGGAAGCGCAGACCGAGGCCGCGTCCCTCGCTGGCACCCTCGATGATGCCGGGGATGTCGGCCATCACGAACGACTTATTGTCGCGATAAGCCACAATGCCCAGCGAGGGTTCCATCGTCGTGAAGGGGTAGTTGGCAATTTTCGGGCGGGCATTCGACAATGCGCTCACCAGCGTAGACTTGCCGGCATTGGGGAATCCCACGAGGCCGACGTCGGCCAACAGCTTCAGCTCGAGGATGATGGTCATCTCCTGCATGGGCTCGCCGGGCTGAGCGAAGCGTGGGGCCTGATTGGTGGCAGAGCGGAACTGGAAGTTGCCGAGTCCACCGCGACCGCCCTTCAGCAGGACGACTTCCTGTCCGTCGTCGTTCACATCGCACACGAACTTACCCGTCTCGGCATTGTAGACCACCGTTCCCGGCGGCACGTCGATGTAGACATCGCGGCCATCGGTGCCGTGACACTTGTCGGCGCCGCCGTTGCCTCCATGCTCAGCGAAGATGTGTCGCTGATAGCGCAGGTGCAACAACGTCCAGTAGTTGTGGTTGCCGCGCAGGATGATATTACCACCCCGGCCGCCGTCACCGCCGTCGGGACCGCCGTTGTAGTTGTACTTCAGATGCTTCAGATGCATCGATCCGCGACCGCCCTTTCCTGAGCGGCACAGTATCTTCACATAGTCTACAAAGTTCGATTCTGCCATGATAGTTTCCTTTTCGGCTGCAAAGGTACGAAAAAAAGCGCGAAAAACCAAACATCCGTTAGAAAACCCTATGAGTAGGTATTGTGGGAATGGAAAAAAAGACTTATCTTTGCAGTCGACAACACAAAAGAGTTCAAGATGATTACAACAATTACCATAGGATTACTCATCCCGCTGCTAGGCACAATGCTCGGCTCGGCATTCGTGTTTCTGATGAAAGACCAGATGTCTGACCGCCTGCAGAAGTCGCTGCTGGGTTTTGCATCGGGAGTGATGGTGGCGGCGGCCGTGTGGTCGCTGCTCATTCCTGCTATGGAGATGGAAACGGGGGAGGGAGCATGGACGGTGGTGCCGGCGGCCATTGGTTTCCTGTTGGGCATGGGCTTTCTGTTGCTCATTGATGAGCTGACGCCTCACCTGCATCTCGGAACCGACCAGCCTGAAGGCCCTCGCTCACATCTGTCGCGTACGGCAATGCTTGCGTTGGCCGTTACCATCCATAACTTGCCGGAGGGCATGGCGGTAGGCGTGGTGTTTGGTAGTGCTGAACAGGGCGCAGCAGGCATCTCGCTGGCTTCGGCCGTAGCGGTTTCGCTGGGTATCGCCATTCAGAACATCCCCGAGGGAGCCATTATCTCCATGCCGATGCGGGCAGCAGGCAACTCGCGTTGGCGGTCGTTCCTGATTGGCAGCCTGAGTGGTGTCGTGGAGCCGATAGGTGGCTTGGCCATTGTCCTGTTGGCATCGTTGCTCACCCCCGTGCTACCCTATATGCTGGCCTTCGCTGCCGGTGCTATGTTCTATGTCGTCATCGAGGAACTCATCCCCGAGGCATCGAGCGGCAAGCATAGCAACCTCAGCACGATTGGCTTTGCCATAGGTTTTGTGCTGATGATGGTGCTCGACGTGGTAATGGGATAACGTCTGTCTTCAGAAACAAAAACAACTTCACACGACATCGGCATGTTTCCGACATCGTGTGAAGTTGTCTTTGTATTCAGGTTTTTTCAAGAATCGACTTAGAGTGCGTCGATGACGGCACAGATGTCGCCGAAGATGCGGTCGAGGTCGCCCAGTCCGTCGATGTGGTTGCGGATGCCTTCGCGCTCATACCAGTCGATGAGCGGTGATGTCTGGTTGTGATAGACGTCGAGGCGCTTCTTGATGGTCTCTTCGTTGTCATCCGAGCGGCCGCTCATCTGTCCGCGCAGCAGCAGACGCTTCATCAGTTCGTCCTCGGGAACGTCGAGCTCAATCATCGCAGCCACCTTGTGTCCGCGCTCGGCGAGCATGGCCTTCAGAGCCTCGGCCTGCGGGATGGTGCGGGGGAATCCGTCGAAGATCACGCCGTTGTGATCGCTGCCGAACTTATCATAGACGCTGGCGAGCATATCTACGATGAGCTGGTCGGGCACCAGCTGTCCCTGGTCGATGTACTGCTTGGCAGTCTTGCCGAGCTCTGTTCCGTTCTTAATCTCGCTGCGTAGCACGTCACCTGTGGAGATGTGCTCGAAACCATACTTCTCAATCATTTTGTCGCTCTGCGTTCCCTTGCCGGAACCAGGCGCACCGAAAATAACGATGTTCTTCATACTTTTGATTTTATTGTAATGTTACAGTTATTCCACAATGGTATAGATGTCTCTCAAGTTGCGGCCTTGCTGGTCGTAGTCGAGGCCATAGCCGACGATGAAGTCGTTGGGAATCTCTAGGGCGGCATACTCGATGTTGAGTGGCACCTCCAGCTTCTCGGGCTTCACGAGCAAGGCGCAGATGTGGATGGAGGCAGGATTGCGCGTGCCGAGGGTTTCAATCATGCGTTGCATGGTGCGACCTGTGTCGACGATGTCCTCGACGATGACGATGTGACGATCAGAAAGGTCTTCGTTGATGCCGATAACCTCGGTGACCTTGCCCGTCGACATGGTGCCTGCATAGCTGGCAAGTTTCACAAACGAGATCTCACAGGGGATGGTAATCTCGCGCATGAGGTCGGCTGCGAAGATGAACGAGCCATTGAGCACGGCTAGGAACAACGGGTTCTTGTCGGCCAGGTCATTGTTGATACGCTTTGCAACGGCTTTCACGTGTTGCTGGATTTCACTCTCGGGAATCGACGTTTGGAACGTCTTATCAAGAATCTTTACGGTAGCCATGGATTCAGATATTGATAGATTTGATTGCAAAGGTACGAATAATTATCGACATAACGGCACATTGAAGCCACTAATTTCCACAAATGGCTGCATTCCTCGAGCATCGCGCGGGTTCCACTCCACACGAATGGTACGCTTTTCGCCCGGCATCAGGTGGAAATAGTTGTCGTCGTAGAGCACGGGCAGCACTTGTTCGCCGTCGTCGGTCTTCAGATTCAGGCGAATCATCAGGGCAGGATCGTGAGAGGGATTTTCCAAGGTGACAAGATAACAAGGTGACAAAGTAACATTGTCTGAGCCTTGCGTCTTTGTTACCTCGTCGCTTTGTTCCTTTGTTACTTTGAGTTTGACCTGCGGCAGAGTCTTTAGCGCCTGATAGTTGCCCGTGTCGGTCGAACAAATATACGTATTCTCCGAGAACGGTTGCTGTCCTGCTGCGTTGATAGCCTCCAGACGGAGGAAATAAACACCCTTGTAGTCGTTGGGCACCTCTATTGGCAGACAAGAAACCGTCGTGTCGTCATCAGAGCTGAACGGTGCATCATGGTGCCAGAATTCAACGCCATGCATGTCATACAGACGAGCCACGGCGATGCCTTCGCGATGTCCCGAAGCCATGTTGACAATCTCCACGCTGTCGGCAAGCGGGTTCCACTGGATGTGAAGCGGCTCACAAGCTTTCTTTGTGCCGAAATAGGCGGCTGTAGGCTCGAAGTAATAGTCGTAGGTCTGCCACACCATCGATGGCCATGTGGGATGACTCATCCAGATGAGCAGTCCCTGTCGGTCGTGGTTGGTGCTTTCGTACATCGCCCGATAACCATCGTAGTTCAGCCACTGGGCGTGTGTTGTGAACTCACGGGCGTCCTTCGGTTCGCCAAAGGCACGGGCGATGAGCTGATTGAACGAAGCCCCTCGCTGCGCGCCCTGCTGTGTGAAGTCGTGCTGACCCCAGTATTCACTCTGCGGCCAGAAATGCTCCGGTCGGAACGTACGCGAGAAACCTTCATAGGTCATGATGTTGGGCATCCCTCGTTCGGTGTGCAACTTGCCAGTCTGCCGCTGGTAGTATTCCTTCGCAGGAATAGCCCAATACGGACCATGACCGCTCACGCCGTCGTCGGCCGATGAGGAGATGTAGACTTGCGGTGTAAGTTCGGCAACAAGCTGGCGCAGGCCATCGTCGAGTACTTTTGGTGGATAGCCCTCGTTGCGACCGCAGTAGAGCATGATGCTTGGATGCTGCCGGACTTTCAACACCATGTCGCGAGCGTTCTTCATGAAGAGTTCGTTGTCGTATGGGTCGGGGCCGTCGGCAGGATTAGCCAACCAGAAGTCTTGGAAAATCATCACGCCATAGCGGTCGCAAGCCTCGTAGAACTCGCGGTCGCCAACTTGTCCCACCCAGTTGCGGATGCAGTTCAGATGCATGTCGCGATGATAGCGCACGGCTGCGTCGTATTCGCGGCCACGATAGCATAGGTTGTTCTCCGAAAATCCCCAGTTGCCACCCATCGGCATGAAGCGCACGCCGTTGACAAAAATCTGAAGGCGCGTTGACACTTCGTCGTAGGTTACCTCGCGAATTCCAGTTTTAAAGTGGAGAGAGGAGAGAGGAGAGTGGAGAGAGATTCCCTTGTTTCCTTGAGACTCAGTAACTATGTTACTTTGCAACTTTGTTACCTTGTTTCCTTGTATTGAAAAACCTGCATCGTAGAGATAAGGTTCACCATAGCCGTTCGGCCACCACAGATGCATCTTCTGATTCTTCAGTTGTGGGAAGTCGGCAGGCAGGAAACAGATTTCCTCGGTAGCATGAGCCGCCAGTGTGATTTCCTTTTCGAATTGAATCGCTCCAATCCAACCGCTCAGCTTCGCCTTTTGCTGTTGGTCGGTGTGATTCACAACGACAACTGTTGGCGTCATCGTAGCAAGTGTATCGGTTCCATTGATTGTGATTTGGCTTTTTACGATGGGGTCGGAGAGTGTAAGACCTGAAGGCGATGCCGTCAGATAAACATCGTCCCAGATGCCGATGTCGCGACCGCGAATGCTACTGATCCAGTCCCAGCCCACCGTAGCATGGAACGTGGGATTGTCGGCTCCCAGTAAACCACCATTGTAGTCGGTAGTCTGTTCGTTTTTGAGCTTCGCGCTACCGGGGTGGGCACACTTCTCTATCTCTACGGCCAGCACATTCACACCGTCGCGCAGATAGCGAGTGATGTCGGTCTTGCCACGCATGAAGGCACCTTCGATGCGGTCCACCTTCTGTCCGTTGAGCCAGATGTTTGCCTTCCAGTTGATGCCGTCAAAGTTCAGGAACACACGCTGTCCTTGCATCTCGTCGGGCACGCGGAACTCACGGCGATACCAGAAGTTACTATTGAAGAACGATTCGCTCGTGAGCATAAGGTTATCGTCGTAGTTCGGATTGGGCAGGGCACCAGCGTTCACATACGACATGAGCACCGTAGCGGGCACTGTTGCCACCGTCCATGAGGAGGCATCGAACCCCTTGCTGGAAATCTGTGCACCCGTAGCCTTCACCTGTGAGGCTCGCTGCAAGCGCCAGTCGCCACCATTAAGGCATTCCCCACTCCCTTTGGGGAGGGGTTGGGGGTAGGCTCTAATTCCGCCACGTCCCATCACCTCAATCTCAGAGAGCACCACACGTTGCTCCTTGCCCGTCGAGGGAATGAAGACGCGGACATAACGAGCCTTGCTATTTGATAGTTTCGTGAAATGTTCGCCGTCGTCAGAGAGTTGTATTTCAAACTTTGCGGGCTTCTCAAGCCAATGAAGATTCACCTTGCTGATGTCGGCAGGTGCACCAAGGTCGATGCAAGCCCATTCGTCACGGTCGGAGAGTGTCATCCAAGCACTCGTGAATCCCGATGAAGGCAACAGGTTTTCCACTTGCTGGCCGCCGAGTGTGATGGGATTCTCAGTGAACGTCCAGTAGACGGCACCTTTCATCAGCAGTTCCACGCGCAAAAAACTGAACGACTGCGGCTGGCTGAAAGGGAAGTCCATCTCGATGCGTCGTGTCGGCAGCATGTTGTCATTGCCGTCGTTCTTGTTCGGATCGGAATGCACCATGCCCCACGACCGCTTGCCCAATAGCTGGCTGCTCTCGTCGCGCGCCACCTCTTGCCACTGGCGCCCGTTCTTCGATACCATGATGCGAATGCGATAGCCGTCGGTCGCCTCACTCTCGTTGTACGCTACGGTGCCGATGAGGTGAATGGCATCGGCGCGGATAGTCATGCCGTGCCAACCATATTGCAACCATGTGTCCTCACCCATGACGATGGAGCGTGTCCAGTCGTTGCCGTCGATGGTGCTCTCGCGCTGTCGCTGCGGCAACTGACCGTCGGGCGTGGTCACCTCCAAGAAAACCGGTGTGGTTCCACTCTTCTCGACAATGCCATCGGTGAGCAGTTGGGCTGTCATGTTAAAGTCGAATGCCGACGACTGATAGACCATGCGTCCTCGTGCCACATTGCGATACTCCTTACTGTCAACGAGTTGCGGTCCGAAGAATTCCTCGGGTGCACCTGGATAAATGCCGATGCCTCGCGTGTTCTTCTGAGCCGATATGGGGAGTGTGAGAAGCAGGCCGGAAAGAAGCAGGCCGACGGTGGCCAGCGTTCTCGCAATTCTTGTTGATTTTGTGTTCATGTTCGTTGCTGACGTTTTATTTTTATACTCTTTTTTCAGCACAAAAGTAAGAAAAATATCTGAAAACACAAAAAAAACGGGCAAGATGTCGGCAGATTAGTAATAATTTTGTATTTTTGCACGACATGAACACATTGTCGTGCGACAAGAAGACAATTCGTAAGGCGTATGAAGATATTCACAGGGGCTCAGATACATGAGCTCGACACATATACGATAGAGCACGAGCCTATCCGGTCGATTGACCTGATGGAGCGTGCTGCGAAGGCTGTGACGCGCGTGATCACTGAGCGATGGGACACGCGAACACCCGTCGTCGTCTTTGCCGGACCAGGCAACAACGGTGGCGACGCACTTGCCGTAGCACGCATGCTTGGCGAGCAGGGCTATCAGGTCTCTGCCTATCTGTTTAATATCCATAACAAACTCTCCGACGAGTGCGGCATCAATAAGAAACGGCTGGGCGACGGACGTCGCGTAAAGGATTTCATAGAGGTGACGCTCGATTTCGACCCGCCACGCCTTACAGCCGAGACGCTTGTCGTTGACGGCCTCTTCGGTTCAGGTCTGAACAAACCTCTGTCGGGCGGCTTCGCCTCGTTGGTGAAGTACATCAACCAGTCGCAGTGCCAGGTGGTGAGCATCGACATCCCGTCGGGACTCATGACCGAGGACAATACCTACAACATCCGTGCGAATATCATCAAGGCCGACCTCACGTTGACATTTGGTCAGAAGAAACTTTCGATGCTGTTGGCCGATAACCAGCACTTTCTGGGAGAGTTGCGAGTGCTCGACATACGCCTGTCGCAAGAGTATATTGCCCGCACTGATGCACAGTTTGTCCTGCAAGAGGAGACCGACATCCGCAGTCGCCTGCGCAAGCGTAGCGAGTTTGCCCACAAGGGACAGATGGGTCATGCTCTCATTATCGCTGGCAGCTATGGGATGGCGGGAGCTGCCGTGCTGGCCACCAAGGCTTGTCTTAGGTCGGGAGCCGGCAAGGTAACGGTGCGTACGCCGAAGCGCAACTACTCTATCATGCAGATCTCCGTGCCTGAGGCCGTGCTGCAAATGGACCACGAGGACAGCTACTTCTCCGAACCCGTCGACACGCAGGCCTTCGATGCCGTTGGAATGGGACCCGGTATCGGCATTCAGGAACACACCGCCATCGCCCTCATCGCACAGATCAGGCGCTCGCAGTGTCCCATTCTCATCGATGCCGACGCCCTGAACATCCTGGCCAACCACCGTGCTTGGATGCAACAACTGCCGAAGGGCATCATCATGACGCCTCATCCCGCTGAGTTCGATCGCCTGTCGGGCAGCGTCAGCAACGGTTGCTACGACCGTCTGTCGAAGGCTCGCGATATGGCGGAACGTCTTGGCGCCTACATCATTCTGAAAGGCCACTACTCAGCACTCTGCCTGCCCGATGGACACGTCATCATCAATCCTACTGGCAATGCAGGAATGGCAACGGCCGGTTGTGGCGACGTTTTGGCTGGTATTATCACCGGTCTGCTGGCACGCGGCTACAATCAAGCCGATGCTTGCATGGTGGGAATGTATCTGCATGGACTGGCAGGCGACCTCGCCGCACGCGACCTCGGCCAGGAAAGCCTAGTGGCAGGCGACCTTGTGAAGTATCTGCCGAAGGCATTTTTGACAGTTGATAGTTGATAGTGATAGTTGACAATTGATAATTAAGAATATGACACAGAAGAAAATGACGAAAGTGGCAAGAACGGTTGCCTTGTTGCTTTGTTACTTTGTTTCCTTGGCTTGCTACTCGCAGGCCATCGAGGGCACGAGCTACTATCTGCCGAAGACGGCGATGAAGTTTACGCTCACCGTTGAGAAGACCCAGTACGAGCCCGGTCAGTTTGCCGGCTATGCACAGCGCTACATGAAGCAGGACGACGTGCAGCTCGAGGCCAGCACCACCTACCGAATCGTCGACACTCGCATGCACAATATTGCTATGCCCGACACAGCAAAGCACTTCACGCTCTCGCTCGACAAGCGATACACCATCAGCACGGTGGAGCGCACCGACAACGGACAGCTGCTCGCCATTAATGCCGAGCCGAAGCGTGTGACGGAACCTGCTCCCTTCGTTCCGGCACGTAAGCCCAGAGCCCTGAACCCACGCGACTTCATGAATGAGGACATGCTCACGGCAGGAAGCACGGCGAAGATGGCACAGCTCATCGCACAGGAAATCTACGACATTCGCGATAGCCGCAACCAGCTGCAGCGCGGACAGGCTGAGTTCATGCCTGCCGACGGTCAGCAGCTGCGCATCATGATGGATGGCCTTAACACGCAGGAGCGCGCCTTGCGTCAGGTGTTTGAGGGAACTACTGTGAAGGATACCACCGAGGTGACACTCGTCTTTGTGCCCACCGAGAATGTAGACCGACAGTTGTTCTTCCGCTTCTCGCGCCACTTCGGCCTTGTCGACAACGACGATCTCTCGGGCGTACCTTATTATATTACTGTGTACACCGACGCGAAGGCTACCGACGATGGCGAGGCACAGAAGAAGGAAAAGAAGGACAAGGATGACATCGGCCTTGTCGTGAACACCCCGCAGAAGGTACGTGCCACGCTTTATTGCGAGAACAAAGTCGTTGACAGCTACGAGTTCAATGCCGGCCAGTTTGGTGGCACAGAGTCGCTCAGCGGTGCCCTCTTCGGCAAGAAGCTCACCACACAAATCGTCCTCAATCCCATCACAGGTGGTATTGAGACCATCAAGGAGAAGTCATTGGAATAACCCCAATTCGATTCGTTGATGTAGGGACGCGGCGTGCCGCGTTTTGGATGTTGCTGATTCCCCACCAATAACGCGGCACGCCGCGTCCCTACATTTTCTTCACAAATAAAAGAAGCGCCTCGCTACTCATCATGAGTGGCGAGGCGCTTGTGATTTGCTTTCCTAACAGGAGGATTACTCAGCGAGCTTACCGTCGGAACCGAGCACATTCACAATCTTGTGGATGTACATCTTCTTCATGTTCTCGCGAGCGGGCTTCAGATACTGGCGCGGATCGAAGTGATCGGGATGCTCAGCCAGATACTTGCGGATGGCAGCTGTCATAGCCAGACGGCTGTCGGAGTCGATGTTGATCTTGCAGACAGCGCTCTTCGAAGCCAGGCGGAGCTGCTCTTCGGGAATACCCACTGCGTCGGGCAGGTTGCCACCATACTTGTTGATGGTGTCCACCTCGTCCTGAGGAACGGAGCTTGAGCCGTGGAGCACGATGGGGAATCCGGGCAGCTTCTCCTCAATCTCATGCAGCACGTCGAATGCCAATGGAGGAGGAACGAGCTTGCCTGTCTTCGGGTCGCGTGTGCACTGCTCGGGCTTGAACTTGTAAGCACCGTGAGAAGTACCGATGGAGATAGCCAACGAGTCGCAGCCTGTGCGGGTAGCGAAGTCGATAACCTCTTCGGGCTTGGTGTAGTGAGACTCCTCAGCTACCACCTCGTCCTCAACACCGGCGAGCACACCGAGCTCGCACTCTACGGTGACATCATACTTGTGAGCGTACTCTACCACCTGACGCGAGATCTTGATGTTCTCCTCGTAGGGCAGCGAGCTGCCGTCGTACATCACGCTGGAGAAACCCATGTCGATGCAGTCCTTGCAGAGCTCGAAGCTGTCACCGTGGTCGAGGTGCAGCACGATTTCGGGATGAGCGCAACCGAGTTCCTTTGCATAGGCAACAGCACCTTCAGCCATGTAGCGAAGGATGGTGGCGTTAGCATAGTTGCGTGCGCCTTTCGACACCTGCATGATGACGGGCGACTTGGTTTCTACTGCAGCCTGAACGATGGCCTGCATCTGCTCCATTGTGTTGAAGTTGAATGCGGGAATAGCATAGCCGCCAGCAACGGCTCTCTTGAACATTTCTCGTGTGTTAACGAGACCTAAATCTTTGTAGTTTACCATAATATTTAAAAAATTAATACCTGATTACGTTTCGAATGCAAAGATACAAAAAAGTTTCAAGTTTCTAGTTTCTAGTTTCCAGTTTTTTCTTTGCCGAACGTCTTTTAGCTGCTTTTTTATATTTTTTTCAACATTCGGCAGCGAAAACTGCTATGTGGGCATTCCAATTTCGCGTACATGCTGCTCGAAATTCTCACGGTCGCCGAGTGCTCCGTTCTTGATGCGGGCGCGGTAGTTGTAGATGGTGTTTGGAGAGTAGTGGAGGAAGTCGGCAATCTTCGACGAGTCGTCGATGCCGAGACGGATGAGGGCGAAGATGCGCAGACTGGTGTTCAGGCGGTCTTTCTCCTCGAGGGTGATGCGCTCCTCGGGTCGCAGCAGGCTGTTGAAGTCGCTGACGAAGTTGGGGAAGAGGTTCAAGAATGCCGAGTCGAAGCTGACGTAGAGGTCTTCCAACTCCTTGTCGCGGAACTCCTGCGAGCGTGTGAGCTGGTAGAGGTCTTCGTATTCGTGGTTCTTCACCATCTTGTTCACCCGCTTGCGGAAGGCATCCATCTTGTCGATATACATGGAGCAGAGACGCATGAAGTGGCCTACGTACTCCTCCTTCACGATGTTGGCCTCGCTCAGGTAGTTGTTGGTGGTGGAGAGTCGGGAGTTGAGCGTTGAGAGTTGAGCGTTGAGAGCGGAGAGCTGGGTGTTTTGCTCGTGCACCTGGGCATGTGCGGCACGCAGCTTCTTGTGCTGTCGCCACATGTCGTAGAGCGAGAAGGCCAGTCCGAGCGACAGCAGGGCGAGAATGGCGAGGAAGACCCGTGTGCGCTGTTTGTCGCGCTCGTTGTATTGCTGATACTTCGAGTCGATGGCGGCAAGGATGGGTGAGAGCTGCCAGGAGCGCAGGCGGGTGCCGAAGCGCGTGGCGCAGTTGGCGGCAAAGCTGATATAGTGGTAAGCGCGGTCGATGTCGCCTTGCGACATGAGCAGGTTGGCGAGCTCCCACATAGAACCCTGATCCATGATGGCATTGCGCACGTCGCTGATAGCCGACTCGGTGAGCCAATGCATCATCTCCAGGCTGTCGCCACGATTCTTGTATTCCAGATAGCGATAGAAAGTGGTGAGGGCATAGGGATGCGACCCCACCTTCACCCGACTGAGCCACTCGTCGTTGACGGCCAGCGACTCATTGGAGCGTCCCTCGTCCATATAGGTCATCTCGCGACGCTGCAACACCCACAGGCTGCTGCTGTCGGCATTGGCGAGCAACACCTTTTCATAGTGGCGGGCGAGCTCGCGATATTGCTGTCGCAGCGACTCCTCATGGGTGTAGAACGCCAGCTCGCTGTAGAGGTGGTTGTAGGCGTGGCTGAATGCGGCACGGCCCGTACGGTCGAGCGACGCACTGTCTACCCGTTGCAGGGCGTAGTGGGCCTCGTCGTACATACCCGTGTTGCTATACTGAAACGCCATCTCCGACAGACATTCGCCCACGAGAGCCGTGCTGCCGGCCTGACGTGCCAGTTCCACGCAGCGGCTGATGTAGCTCAATGCCGAGTCGTTGCTGAAGGCGAGATATTCCTCGTAGAGTTCATGGGTCAGTCGGAAGCGAGTGCGCGTTTCAGTGGCGGAGGCAAGCTTCTCCTTCAGGTGGTCTATGTTCTCCTGCTTCTTCGCGACATACTCCGGCGAGAGCTTGATGGCGCGATCAAGCTCGGTGAGCTCCGCGTGCAGGTTGATGGTCTGCGCCGCAGCCCTATAGCAGGAAAGGGCAGATATGATAAGGACAATAAAAAGTCTTTCCATGATTCAGGTTTCTATGTAGTTGGAAAACAGCTACAAAGTTAACTGAAATCATGGAAAGAACAAAATTTTCTTACAGAAAAAGGAAATATATTCGCATAAATCCTTCTTATCAGACGATATTACTGCAGCGTGAAGCGTACGCGCTGCGGCAGCTGGTCGCTGGCGGTGCCGATGAGGGCATCGAACTGACCTGCTTCAGCACGCCAATCGTTGGCCTGCTCGTCCCAGAACGACAAGGCATCGGTGCCGATGGTCAGCGTGACATTGCGTGTCTCGCCCGGCTGCAGGAAGACTTTCTGGAAGGCTTTCAGTTCCTTCACCGGTCGCTCCACCGATGCTTTCACATCGTGAATGTAGAGCTGTACGGTCTCAGCGCCGGCCCGGTCGCCTGTGTTCGTGACGGGAACGGTGAACGAGATGCTGCCGCCCTGAGCCATCTGGGTCTTGTCGGCAGCAGCCTTGCCCAGCTGGAAGGTGGTGTAGCTCAGTCCGTGACCAAAGGCGAAGAGCGGCTTTTCCTTCTTCAGACGGTCGGTCCAGCGATAGCCCACGAAGACATCTTCCTTGTATTCCTCGTCGATAATCTTCTTGCCTTCGCGCCAAGTGCCGGGATAGGTCTTCAGCGCGTGGGCACCACATTGCTCAAGATTGGCATACCATGTGAAGGGCAGCTTGCCACTCGGGTTCACATCGCCCAGCAGCACGTCGGCCAGAGCATGTCCGGCTTCCGAGCCGATGAACCATCCCTGCACGACTGCCGGCACCTTGTTGAGCCAAGGAAGGGCAGCACCGTTGCCGGAAATGTTCACATAGACAAGGCGCGGGTTGGCAGCTACGAGTGCTTCCACCAGGCGATTCTGTGCATAGGGCAGGTCGTACTGCTGGCGGTCGACGCCTTCGCAGTCCTGACGACCGCTCTTGTTGAGTCCGCCAAACATAATCACCACATCGGCCTCGCGAGCCTTGCCGACGGCTTCACGGATGAGTTCGTCCTCCGAACGCTTGTCGCTGAGCTTGTGATTGCCAACGGTGACGCCGTCGAAACTCTGGATGGTGTCGCCCACATAGCCGCGGGCATAGTCGATGGTAAGTTGAGAGTTGAGAGCGGAGAGTTGAGAGACGAGGCCGTCGAGGGGTACTATCTCATGCTGTACCTTCAGCGACGACGAGCCACCGCCGACGGTCATCATCTTGATGGCATTCTCGCCTACGACCAATACTTTCTTA
Organism: uncultured Prevotellaceae bacterium; assembly: GCA_900316285.1. Lineage (GTDB taxonomy): Bacteria > Bacteroidota > Bacteroidia > Bacteroidales > Bacteroidaceae > Prevotella. Next base: position 59,171 of record ONCG01000012.1, on the reverse strand, counting down.
CAATTTGTCAGGTCGAGAGGCAATAGCGGCTTCTGGGCTTTCTTGTTCTTCGCGGAGCGGTCTACGACGGGACTGTTCTTCAGCAATACGATGCCTTCGCCTGCAATCTTTCGGGCGGCAGCATAGTGTTCTTCCGAGCAGAGGAAGCCCTGTGCGCGATGCTTGTTCATCGTCGTGCGGAAGTAGAGGCGCAGCACGCGTCGCACCTTCTCGTCGAGTGCTTTCATGAGGTCGGCCTTGCGTTGGCCGGTGGCCTCGTTGATGAGCTTCTTGTAAGGCTCTGCAAGATAGTAGGAGTCGTAGGCGTTGGTGCGTCCCATCGTCAGTCCGTCGGTCCATGTTCCGAACTCCATGTCGAGTCCGTTGAAGATGGCCTGTTCGGTGTCGTGACAGCCGCCCCAGTCGCTCACGACGACTCCGTCGAAGCCCCAGTCGCCTTTCAGGATACGGTTCAGCGTGATATCATTATGGCAGTTGTGTTGGTCGTTGTAGAGGTTGTAGGCACCCATGATGCCCCACGCCTTGCCCTCGGTGATGGCGGCACGGAAGGCAGGCAGATAGATTTCGCGGAGAGCGCGGTCGCTAATCACCACATTCACCTGATGGCGATACTCCTCGTCGTTGTTCAGCGCATAGTGCTTCACACACGAGGCAACGCCCTTCGACTGCAGTCCCTGCACGTAGGGAACCACCATCCGGCTGGCCAGCAACGGGTCTTCACCCATGTATTCGAAGTTGCGGCCGCCAAGCGGAGTGCGATAGATGTTCACGCCCGGGCCGAGAATCATGTCCTTGCCGCGATAGCGAGCCTCTTCGCCCAGGCTTTCGCCATAGAGACGTGCCAGGTCGGGATCCCACGTAGCAGCGAGACACGTCAAGGCGGGGAAGGCCACACACGAGTCGTTGGTTTGACCAGCCTGCACCCACTCGTCCCAAAGCACGTCGGGACGTACGCCGTGAGGGCCGTCGTCGGTCCAGAAGTCGGGCATTCCTAGACGCGGAACGCCTGCTGCCGAGAATTTCGACTGTGCGTGGATCACGCGGATTTTCTCGTTGAGTGTCATGCGTGACAGCGCGTCGTCGATGCGCTGCTCCACGGGCTTCGTCTCGTCGAGATAGAGAGGGGCCTGGCTCCTCACTAGTGAGCTGGGAGTCTGAGCCTGCAGGCTGCCGGCTGTCAGGATGGTTGCTGCCAGCGCCAGCATGTTGGTAATTGTCCTTTTCATTGATAGTCCTTTTATTATGTTATTGTTTTTGTTTTCGTCGAACAATGGTTTCATCCTTGTGGAACAATGCTTTCATCCTTGTAGAGCACTACTTTCGTCCTTGTGGAACAATGCTTTCATCCTTGTAGAGCAATGCTTTTGTCCTTGTTGAGCAATGCTTTCGTCCTTGTTGAGCAATGCTTTCATTTGCCTATCGCTATGACCTTGTTCAGCAAATTAACTTAATTTGTTCAGTAAATTAACTTAATTTGTGCGGTAAATTAACTTAATTTGCTCAGTAATTTAACTTAATTTACTTCATAAATTAACTTAATTTGCATCACAAAATAACTTAATTTGCAAAACCAGCGTATTGCTATTGATTCACGAGAGCAGGTTTCAAGCCCATCGAAAGGACGTATTCTTTCTGTTCACGGCAATGCTCGAAGCGGCAGTTCCGTATGAACTGGCGCAGCTGTTGGCGGAAGAGCTCCTGGCTGGGGCGTGCCTCGCGCAGGTCCTTATAGGTGGTGCGGTCGGTCTCGGAGTACTTTACGACCACCGAGTCCCACAGCTCCGGGCGCTGGATGCCCATCATGCATGAGCCGTCGAGTTTCTTGTAGGGCCAGAAGGTGTAGCCGATGTTGGCCTCCTTCATCACCTTCACGAAGCTGGTCTGCCATTCGATGGTGTTGTGGCCGATCTCGCCCATGTACATCGGAAGGCCGGTCTTCTGCTGATGACCGATGTAGTCGCTGATGGCTTCGGCCGTAGGCTGACCGCCGTAGCGATGACAGGTGTACATGATGTTATCGTCGAACTTCCAGTCGTTGAACATGAAGAAATCGCTATTCCAGCGGGCGCCGCCCAGCAGGATGACGTGATTGCGGTCGACTTGGCGGATGGCCTTCACCGCACGTTTGTATAGGGGTTCGAGCTTTTGGTTCAGCTCGTCTTTGTTTTCGAAATAGTGGGCGATGGGCTCGTTCATGAGCTCATAGCCGAGGATGACCGGTTCCTTTGCGTAGCGGCGGGCGATGCTCTGCCAGATGTTGCAGAACACTTGCTGGCTCGGCTCGCTCTCGAAGAGCCAGGGATAGCCGTAGCCGTCGTCGATGTTGTCGCCGGTCTGCGAACCCGGGCAGTCGTGCATGTCGAGAATGAGGTAGAGCCCTGCCTTCCGACACCAGTTGACCACCTGGTCGATGCGCTTGAAACCATCCTGTTGATGGGTGAGCCCCATGTAGTCCTCATTGGTGAAGAGCTTGTAGTTGAACGGCAGGCGAATGGTGTTGGCGCCTGTGCTCTTGATGTAGTCGATGTCGGCCTGCGTGATGTAGTTGTCCTTGAACTCACGCCAGAAGCTGGCGGCCTCGTCGGGACCTACAGCCTCCTTGAAGAGCAGGTCGATCATCCAGGCGGAGTTGGTCTTCGAGAAGCCGAACATGTAGCCTTCGGGATTGAGCCAGTTGCCCAGGTTCGTGCCAACGATGAACAGCTGTTCGCCGTTGGGCTGGATGAGGTTTGTGCCTTCTACGTGCACAAAGCCTTTCTTGGCCAGGACTTGACAAGGTAACAAAGTGACAAAGTAACCGAGTAACAATGCTACCATGAGGAATGATTTCTGCTTCATCATTATTTCTTCAGTATTTTCTGATGGTTTCTGATTAGGATGGTGGGAGTGTTTGAGTATGGGCGTGTAGAACTTACCTTTCGTCCGCTGAGGTCGTAGATGGTCTCATTTTCCATTTTCAATTCTCCATTTTCCATTTGATGGATTCCTGTCGTACGCCGCTGCTCGAAGGCTTGCTGCAGATAGGGGATGTGAACACGCACGAAGTCCTTCAGGTCGTTGATGTATGCCTGATAGTTGTTGTAGTAACGATGTTTCTCGAAGCTGAACACCTGCTGATTGATGGGCCACACGCGGTAGTTCTGCGCCTGCGACTGGCTGATGGCAGCGCTCAGGCTGTCGATGTGATCCAGCAGATACTGCTCCAGTCCGTTGGCAATGAGTTCGTTGAGGCGGTCGGCGCAGGCGTTGGCGAACCACCAGTCCTGCCACATGCGGCGCAACACTTGCTCGAACGGACGGTTCCACAGACCCAGATAGGCTTCCATCTCACGCAGCATGCTACGCTCCGAGCTGTTGTCGTAGCCGATGTCGAGGTCCCAAAGCGGACCGAAGTGCATCTTCTGCTCGTCGGCATCCTTCCACATGTAGATGCTGTAGAGGGCATCGATGTTACCCGTAATCTCGGCTCCCACGTACCAGTTCACCAGACTCTGCTCGTCGATGTAGGCGCGGTAGCCTCGCTCCGGGTCGGTGAAGTCGTTGCCTTTCACCGCACGTTCCATCCCTTCAATCCACTGACCGATGGCGATTCGCTTCTGCATCGTCAGGGCGTCGTCCTTCGGATTCTTCACGTTGTACATGATGCGAAAGACCGACGAAGTGATGTACGGCTCCTCTCGCGAGTTCTCGTTAGCCACTTCCAGGATGCAACCGTCTTCCTCGTTGATGTCGATGCGCCGTTTGTGGGCCTGCACCTGGTCGCTAATCTGATAGGTGCCGCGATAGGTTCCGTTCAGATAGACGTCGACGAAGCGGGCTGCCGGACAGAACTCTATTCCCATGAAGCGCCCGAGGTCGTAGGTGAGCGCGTTGCGAATCATCGTCTTGTCGCCGTGATTGGCCAGGAGCGTCCAGCTGCGGGCGTTGGCGAAGTGTCGGCCGAGCAGCTTCTGCTTCGTGGCAAACTTGATGCGGTAGGCCTTCTTGTCGGAGTTCCACCACGTGGAGTTGCCGCGCCCGCGGATTTCCGTATCGGGATAGGTGGCTATGGAGTCGCCGTCGACGATGATGAGGGTGCACTTCGTGTACTGCTCCTTGCTCGTGATGCTGCGCCCGTTCTCCGTCTCGATGTAGAGTGTCGGCACATCCGTGAGCTGGGTGTAACGGCCCTGTCCGCAGACGTCCGACCACGGGAGGAGTCCGACCACAGCCACGAGCAAGAAACGCACACTAACTAACCTCATTACTAACTAACTCAAATAAAACAACGTATTATTTCTTTTGGAAAACGCGCACGTAGTCCACTTCCATCGTGACGGGCAGAGCACTCTCGTCGACGCCCTGCATGCCTCCCCAGTCGCCACCCCAGGCGAGGTTCAGGATGAGGTAGAACGGATAGTGGAACGGCCACTGGTTATGTCCCGAGCCGAGCACCGACTTCTTCACGTTCAGCTGCACCTTTCCATCCACGTAGGTGGTCATCTCGTCGGCTGTCCACAGCAGGGCATAGGTGTGGAATTCACCTTCAGCCTTGTCGATGGTCATCGCGTGAGTCTTCTGGGTGTTCTTGGTGTGGTTGTAGTCCTGCGTGTGGATGGAGGACGACACTTCGTTGGGCACGACGCCCACTTCCTCCATGATGTCGATCTCGCCGCACATCGGCCAGGGATTGGTCGACCAGTCGTTGCCGACGGGCATCATCCAGAAGGCAGGCCACGTGCCCTTGCCCTTCGGCAGCTTGATGCTTGCCTCGAAGTAGCCGTGCTGCCAACCCTCGCGCACCTTTGCATAGACGCGGCCGGAGTAGACCTTACCGCCCTCCTTGAAGCAGTTGATGCGCAGCGTGCCATTCTTCACTTCCGTCACCAGACGGCCTTCGGGCGACTTGTGGTTGACGTAGTTCTGCAGCTCGTTGTTCACCCAGTGGTCCTTCTGCACCTCGTGCGTCCAGTCGTTGGAGTTCAGCTCCGAGCCCTCGTCGAACTCGTCGTTCCAAACCAGCTGATAGCCGTCGGGCGCATTGTAGCCAGGCTTCTCGGCTGCTGCCTGATGAACGCTGATGGTCTTGCGGGCTGCTCCCGACATGATGGTCACCGAGCCTGTGCGCTCCTCGGTGAAGGGGTTCTCGGCCACCGTCACCGAGATGGAACCTTTCTGCGACAGCGTGCCGTCGGTATTGATCTTGATGAACTCGCCGTCGGCATAGGCGCCCCATTCCTTTCCGGTCGTCGACACGCTCACGGTGTAGCTGCCGCCGGCGGCTGGAGCCTCCACCTGCTCGGGCGAAGCCGTAATGGTGATGGCGGAAGGAGTGGAATCGTCGTCGCCACCACCACAGCCCGTCAGGACTGCGGCGATGGTGAACAACAGATTATAAACGATCATTTTCTTCATTATTCTGATTTCTGGAAAATGATATCACTAATCTCTACATGTGTTCCTGCTGGCGATCCGCCAAAGTCGAAGAACAGCGACAGTGCATGGGCATCGTTCAGCGGAAGCTGTACGCCCTTCACTGTGTAGACGAACTCCTCGCCACCCTTCACGTCGTGACGATCGGCAAAGAAGAAGTTGTTGTCGTGCTTCTCTGCATCGTCGGTCTCAGTGAGCTTAATCGTCACACCAGGCAGGTCGACATCTGCATAGAGCGTGCATGAGAAGTCGTACTTGTCGCTCATGGCTGCCGTGAGAGTGGTGTTGATGGGGAACTGGCCCTGCCACTGAGAACCACCCATGCCGTCGGTGAGCGTGAGCTCCCACTTGTTGTCTTTGTGCGACCATGCGGGATCAGCAATCTGTGCCCAGCCGTTATCGGCAAACCAAGGCGTCACGCTGATGAAAGCATCGCCGGCATCGACAGCCTTCCAGAGGTTGCTGGCAGCGTTGTAGTCCAATGCTCCACCGCCGCTGCTTCCGCCTTCCTGGTGCTTCTGCACGATGATTTCGCTGAGGTCAATCTGTAAGCCTGCGGGGCAACCACCGAGGTCGACAAACAACTTTGCCTCGCCGAAGCCGCTGTCCTCACCCTTCTTCTGTGCTTTTACACCGATGAACTCAATATAGTTTTCACCTGCCTGCAGTGTTAGGTTGCCATCGTAGATGAGCGTGTTGTCGTCGTCGCCCTCATCGCAGATCTTGAAGGTGAAGCGACCGAGGTCCTCGCTCGACTCAATCTTCGCACGTACGTCGTAGAGTTGTCCGGGCTCGATGTTCAGCTGGGCGTGGTGGATGGAGTTCTGAGCCTGCCATTCGGCAGCGGTGGCATCGTTGGCAATGATGGTGTAGACGCCATTTGCAAACGAGAACTTCGGGTTGCCAATCTGCTGCCAGCCGCCATCGGCCCACCAGAATTCCATCGTTCCAATGGTATTGAAGTCGCGGCCGAGGTTGTCGGCAGAGTTCACGTCGACCCATGTCACGCCTTCTGCGCCTCCGCCACCACCGGGTACGATGGTGCCGTCGTCGCAACCGTGCTCCTTCAGAACGAAGTTGCTGATGTCGATGGTGGTGTTATCCTGGCAGCCACCGAAGTCGAGCACCAGTTTCACGTTGTTGATGTTCACACCAGGCATGTCGCTCTTGAAGAACACATAATCCTGGCCAGCCTTCAGGTCTACGCGGTCGGCGAAGAAGTAGATTTCGTCGTTGTCGTCCTGAGTCAGCTTGACGGTAGCGCCAGCGAGGTCCTTGTCGGAGTTCAGGATGATGGAGAAGTCGTAGTTGGTGACGTCGTTGGTAGCCATATCGGTGCGGAAGGCCATCTGCGACTGCCACTGCTGGGTGTTGGCCAACGGCAGGTTGATTGTCCAGCTGTTGTTGCCCTCAACGAGTGTAGGATCAGGACGTTGACTCCAGTTCTCGTCAGCATACCAGAAGGTGATGTTGTTCTTAGCAGTCTTGAACATGTTGCAATCGCTGTTGGGATCGAAGCCACTCTCTTCAACGAGACGCTCGTTGGGAGCGCTGGTGAAGATGAAGCGCCAGGCGATACTGCGGTTAGGAGTCTCATAGATGAGCACGAGCTTTGTAGCGGTAAGCGACTCAATGCGGAACAGCGGGTTCTCGTACTGCTCGTTGCTGCTGATGTAGGGGAATGTGGTGTTGGCAGCCAGCTTGATGTACTGCTGTGTGGTCACCTGACCGTCAGCATCTTCCCACTTCAGCTGCTCGAACGACCAAGTGGAGGTCTGGTTGCCCATGACCTTGTCGAAGTCTTCCGTCTTTCCATCGGGATTGAGCTTTGTTGCACCGTAGTTCACATAGGTCAGACCGTCTTCACCGGCGTTGTAGGTGAACGTGCCACCCTTGCGGTTGTCGTTGGTGAAAGTGATGCGGTCGTCATAAAGACCGAAGGCCTTCTTCTCGTTGGGAGCTGCCGACCACCATTCGGTACCAGCCGTTCCGGCAGGACCACAAGCCAAGTGAGCCACTTCCTGGTTGGCGAAGCGCCACTCCTTGTTGCAGATGCGGCGGAAGTCGGCAGAGTAGTCGACCTTCGTCTCGTTGAAGGTGAACTCCTTCTTGATGCCAGTCTGAGAGATACCATTGCGGTTGCCCAGGCGCAGCTCTACGGTGTAGGTACCAGCCTCGGGGTTGTTGTAACCCACTTCCTGAAGCGTGGAGTACTGTGTGCCGTTGAGAATCCAGATAGGATAGGTGCCCGCAGCGGGCGTGTAAGAGGCCACCATCTGGTTGGTCTCCTGGTCTACGGCAATCTGATAGTCGATACCGCTGACCGTGGGAATTCCGTTAGGATCGGCGCCCTCGAACTCTTCGGGCGAGCAAGCCGTCATCGTCAGGCCTGCAAACAGAACTCCTAATGTATATTTAAACAGATTCTTCATATTCTATAATCAGTTAAAAGTTTCTTGTTTCAAGTTTCTTGTTCAAAGTTCCATCCCCCCTCCCTTGGGGAGGGCCGGAGTGGGACTCTTAATACTCATTCTGAACCAATGCGGGATCGGAGTCGAGCTCGCTTTGTGCAATGGGGATGTACTTCTTCGACTCAGTCCATCGGTTGGTGCGATAGCCATACTTATCGGGCACGAGCACGGTGGAAGCCTTGCCTGTGCGCACGAGGTCCCAATAGCGCTTGCCTTCGCCCATGAACTCGAGGTCGCGCTCATCGATGATGTCGTCCTTCGTAACGCTCTGCACAGCCTTCAGACCGGCACGCTCGCGCACCTGGCTGACATACTGAGCAGCCGTGGCGGCGCTGCCACCCGTCTCCAGCAGCAGCTCGGCGGCATTCAGCAGAGCCTCGCTGTAGCGGTAGTAGCGGTAGTTGTTGTTGAAGTTCAGGTTGTTGTCGAAGGCGGCGTGCGAGTTGGTGCCCGTCACCTTACTGTACTTCTTCAGCCAGAGGAACGTGTTCTGATAGCGCGGGTGGTAGGACTGACTCTCTTCAAGACCCTCGAGGAAACGGAAGTCGAGGATGGTGGCATCGCGGCGCAGGTCGCCCTCGCTGAACTTGTCGTAGGCTTCTACGCGGACGGGCAGGAAGCCCCAACCGTCGCCAGCCATTTCAGGCTGGTCGCCAACAGCCCAGTTGTTGGGCGAGATGAGCGTAGGTAGCACCGTGCCACCGATGGCCAGCGGGCTGCTCCAGCCGCGCTCGTTGCCGCCGTCTTCGTAGTTGATCTCCCAGATGGACTCCTTCGTCCACTCACCCTCTACATACCAGATGTTGGCGTAGTCGGGGTTCAGGGCGTAGTCGTTCGAAGCGATGATCTCCTGCATGTACTGCAGCGCCTTCGGATAGCGGGCGGTATCCTTCTGATACATCACCATCTCGGCATACATCATGTAGCACATAGCCTGCGAGGCGCGTCCGGCATTGGCGTTGTCCCAGCGCAGGGGGAGCACCTTCGAGTCGATGACCTCCTCCAGCTCGCGGATGAGCTCGGCATACACCTCGTCGGCCTTCAGCTGTGGAGCAGTGTAGGGAGCATTGAGGTTTTCCAGATAGAAGGGGATGTTGCCGAAGTAGTGCCACAGCATGTTGTAGTAGAACACACGCATGGCGCGGGCCTGCATCTCGTAGTTCTTGGCATTGGCCGGCGTGACGTCGGTGCCCCAGGGGATGTAGCGCAGCACGTCGTTGCAACGCTTGATGCCCGAGTAGTCGACAGTCCAGAGCGAGGAGAGCGTGTTGTTCTCGTTGCCCTCGTAGTTGAAGAGCATGTGCCAGTTCTGCATGTCGTTCTTGGTCTCGCCGCCAACCCAGAAGTTGTCGCCCTGAATTTCGGCATCGATGTTCAGCGCGTTGTATTGTCCCAGTCCCCAGTCGGGCCAGTGGATGGGGTCGTAAGCAGCAATCAGGGCTTCCTGAATGTGCTCGTCGGTCTTGTAGTAATCCTCAAGGAAGTCGCCGCTGGGGTTGGTCACCTCAAGGAAATCGTCGCCGCAGCTGGTGAACAGCATACCACCGGCAGCTAGAAGACTCATTGCTATATATTTTGCTTTCATATTTTGTAATCTATTATAAGTTTCTTGTTTCTTGTTTCTAGTTCCTTTCCCTGTCTCTCTCCCCCTTTGGGGAGGGGCGGGGTGGGGCTCCCTTTAGAACGTCAGGTTCAGACCGACCGTCCAGATGCGAGCCTGCGGATAGACACCCTTATCGATACCGAGCGACTTACCGCCGGAAGAGATTTCAGGATCGAAGCCCCAGTACTTGGTCCAAGTGACGAGGTTCTCGGCCATCACGAAGAAGCGCAGACGCTCGATGGAAATCTGGCGTGTGAGGTTGCGCGGCAGCGTGTAGCCCAGCGAGATGTTCTTCAGGCGCAGGTAGGAACCGTCGACGATGTAGAGGTCGCTCACCTGCCAGTTGGTGTTGTCGCCGGCACGCAGGATGGGATACTTGTTGGAAGTGCCCTCGCCGGTCCAGCGGTTCAGCATGTAGGTGGGATAGTTACCAGCGGTGACGTCGGTGCGGTAGGTGGCATCGAAGATGTCGGCACCGGCCACACCCTGGAAGAACATGTTGAAGTCGAAGCCTCGCCAGTCGGCATTGAAGTTCAGACCGAAGTTCCAATCGGGCGTACCCTTACCAATCTTCGTGCGGTCGTCGGAGGTGATCACGCCGTCGCCGTTGACGTCGACGAAGCGGGTGTCGCCGGGACGGGCGCTGGGCTGAATCAGACCGCCGTCGGCATTCACATACGAGTTCACCTCATTGTAGTTCTGGAACACGCCATTGGTCTTGTAGCCATAGAAGTAGGGGAAGGGCATGCCGTTGGAGCCGCGAGCCAGCGAACCTCCCGTGAAGCCCTGTACGCCGTCGTAGTCGAGGAAGCCCGACTCGTTGCCGAGGTTCTTCAGCGTGTTCTTGGTATAGGTGGCGTTGGCCTTAATGGCAAAGTGTGCGTCGCTGATGTTCCACTTGTAGCCCAGCTCGAACTCTATACCCTTGTTCTCCATGTCGCCGGTGTTGCCGATAGGCTTCGACTCACCCACATAGGAGGGAATGGGCATCGTCATTAGCATGCCATTGGTCTTCTTGATGTAGTAGTCGACGGTGAACGTCAGAGCTTGGTTGAAGAAACCGAAGTCGAGTCCGAAGTCGGTCTGCTCGCTCTCCTCCCACTTGATGCTGGGGTTAGCCGTCGTAGAGGCTTTCGAACCAATCTGCTTGATGGCGGGATTGCCGAAGAGCACGTTGTTGCCCATCGCGTTCAGCACGGTGTACTGGAAGTCGCCGATGTTGTCGTTACCGTTCTTACCCCAGCTGGCGCGGAACTTCAAGTTCGACAGCCAGTCCTGAGTCTGCTCCATGAACTTCTCGTTCATGATGTTCCAACCCACTGATACTGAGGGGAATGTACCGTATTTGTTTTCCGGACCGAAGCGGCTTGAACCGTCGCGACGAACGGTGGCCTGCAACATGTACTTCTCGTCGTAGTTGTAGCTGATACGACCGAAGAGCGAGCTCAGGCGATGCTCCACGTTCGGGCCGCCCCAGCCGTTGTATTCTGCATAGGGAGTGCCGATGAGCTTGCCGTCGGCGTCAACCTCGTAGATGACGTTGGCGTTGGTGTAGCTCATGTAGGGCTTCTCCAGGTTGATGATGTTCCAGCGCTCAGCGCCCAGGTAGTCGCTCTTGTTCTTCATAGCGCTCTGACCCAGCACCACGCCGATGGTGTGCTTGCCGAACTGCTTGTCGTAGGTCAGCGTGTTTTCCACCTGCCAGTTGCAGCCCTTGTTCCACGACATGCTGGCCGAGGTGTGCTCGCCCTTGGCGTTACCAGAGTGGTAGTACTTCGACAGCGTGGCTGCGCTATTGCCCCAGAACGAGAGGTCGACGGAGTAGTTGAAGTGGTACTTCAGGTTGTCCCACAGCTGCAGGTCGAACGAGAACTTCGGCACGAACTTGTGACTCCAGTTCTTCGAAGGATTCATGTTGAGCAGCGCCAGCGGGTTGTTCATCTCGGCATACGAACCGAACGTGCCGGGAATGGTGTAGTAGTTGCCGGCGGCATCGCGCTGCAGCTCGTAGCCCTGAGTCTCCTCATACTTAGCGTGCATCTCGTCGGCCAGTTCCTTGTTGGTGACGGTCGGCGCAATGATGGGCGACATGTAGAGGGCGGAACCCAGCACCGAACCCCACTCGGAGTTCTCGCTGATGCCCGTGCTCTTCACGCGGGTGTAGGCAAGGTTGACGGTTACGTCGAGCTTGTTCAGGAAGTTGCGCTCCTGCGATGCGTCGTACACATTATATATATTATTGGAACGCAGCGACAGACGCTGGTAGTTGGACTGGCCATAGTTACCGCCCACGATACCTTCCTGGTCATAGTAGCCCAGTGAGAGGTAGTAGTTCAGCTTCTCGGAAGCACCGCTCACGCTCACCTCGTGGTTCTGCACGGGGGCGTTGTCGTTGAACACGAGGTCCTGCCAGTCGGTGCCGAAACCCTTGATGGGATTGCCGTTGGTGTCCATCAGGTTGTAGGGATCGGCATAGAGGGGAGCCTGACCGCCGTTCAGACGCAGCTCGTTCTGCATGATGGCATAGTCGGTGGCGCTGGTCACGTCGCGACGACGCCAGGCAGTCTGCCAGCCCTGCGAGAAGTTGTAGTTGATGCTGGTCTTGCCCAGCTTACCCTTCTTCGTGGTGACGAGCACAACACCGTTGGCAGCGCGAGCACCGTAGATGGCACCCGAGGCAGCGTCCTTCAGCACCTCAATCGACTCGATGTCGCTGGGGTTCAGGAAGTCGATGCCGCCCTCGATGGGCATACCGTCGACGATGTAGAGGGGGTCACTATTATTAATGGTACCCGTACCGCGCACACGTACGCGCGGAGCGGCACCAGGCTGACCCGAACTTGAGGTGACGTTCACACCGGCTGCCAAGCCCTTCAGCGCGTTGTCGACACGCACAGGGGCCTTGCCTTCCAGGTCGTCGGAGCTCACCTTTGCGATGGCTGCCGTCACCACACTTTTCTTCTGAACACCATAACCGATGACCACCACTTCGGAGAGGGTCTTGTCATCTTCTTTCATCACAATCGCCATTCCGTTGGCGGCCTTCACCTCGATGGTTTCGAAGCCGATGTACGAAACAACCAGAGTGGTGCCAGCTTTCACGTTGATGGCGAACTGTCCGTCGTAGTTCGTGATAGCGCCATTCTGAGGCTGGCCTTTCTCGACAACGGAGGCTCCGATGATGGGTTCTCCGTTACCGTCAGTCACCGTGCCAACAATCCCTGCGGACTGGGCAGCGGCCGTCATCGACACGATAAGTGCCAACAACATGATTAGTAACCTTGCTTTTTTCATACTGTTTTTGTTAATGTTTTGTTTAAGTTTGATTTGTTTTCGAATCTGTCGGCAAAGTTATAATAAAAAACACGTGTATGTACACGCATATAGATAAAAAGTGGATGAAATGAAAAGGTTGATCCTTGTAACGCGCTATAAGTCAACGTTTTACAAAAATCAACCTTGTAAGAAAAAGTGGACGCAAAGGGAAACTGTTTTCCTTTTTTTCATGCGTTTTAGCCTTTTCTCCCTCCCTACGGGGGAGGGTTCTTTCTCCGCTGTCGCTATGAAAGCGGAGGAGCCGAGCGGGGGTGGGGCTCCTTACTCTCCCTTGTTCATGAGTCCGAACCCATACAGCGCTACGATGATGTAGCCGACGAGTGGGATGATGAACGGCACCACGAGATTCGTGGCATCAGCGACCACACCCATGAGCAAGAAACCGCAGCCGCCAACGGGCGTCATCATCAGCACCGAGGAGGCACTCTTCGTGAGCGAGCCCAGTCCGCGTACGGCCAATGAGAAGATGGTCGGGAACATAATGGCCTCGAACATGTAGTTGGCCACCAGCGCATAGAGTGAGAAGCGGCCCAGGTTCAAGAGCACGAGCATCGTGCACACCACCGTTCCGCAGCCGCAGATGAACAGCATGCGCTCGGCGGGAATCTTCGTCATGATCCACGACCCAAGGAAACGGCCCACCATGAAGAAGGCCAGTGCGGCCGTGAGCACTACGGATGCGGTGCGGTCGGTCATCCACCCTTGTCCGGTGGTGAAGTTGATGAAGTAGCTGTTGATGGAGATTTCAGCCACCTCGTAAGCCAAAAGCGCGATGAGGCCGTAGACGAAGTATTTGTGCTTCCAGATTTTCAGCAGCGGCTCGCGCCCGTATTTCGCCTTCTCGGCCAATCCGTCGTTGTGCTGTATCTCCGGCAGGCGTACTTTTGCGAAGATGGCGGCAATTGTGAGCACCAGCACACCCAGGATGGCATAGGGCACCGCCACATTACCACCGCTGTCGCTGAACAAGAACTGGCCTACGGCAAACGTGGCGAAGAGCGAGCCCAGGCCGTTGAATGACTGCGAGAAGTTCAGGCGGCTGGTGGCTGTCTCGCGGTCGCCCAGCTCTGTGACGTAGGGGTTGGCAGCCGTCTCCAGGAAGGTCAGGCCGCAGCCAATGATGAACAGCGCCCCGAGGAAGGCGTAGAACGTGCCTGCCTCGGCACCTGGGATGAACAGCAGGGCGCCCAGTCCGAACAGCAGCAGTCCGAACACCACGCCTCGCCGATAGCCGAAGCGGTTGATGAACAGTCCAGCCGGAATGGCCAGCAGGAAGTAGCCCAAATAGGTTGTCACCTGTATGAGCGACGATTGTGTGATGGAGATGTGCAGCTCGTTCTGGAAGTGCTTGTTCAGCACGTCGAGGATGGCGCGCGAGAATCCCCATAAAAAAAACAATGTGGTGATCAGTATGAACGGCACCACATATTCCTTTGTTGTTAGCTTCGCTTTCATGCTATGATTGGAGTTCGAGATGCGTGTCTCGATGATAATCGTATTGAAAAGAAGGCATCATTCAACAAGAAGCACAAACCCTGACAGTGCTTTTTCAACCCTTCAGGGCTTGTGCTACTGATAAACGATTCCTTGTTGTAAAGGGCCTATGATAGCCCTTGACAACCCTTTAGAGGTATGGGTTTAATCCTCTGCAGGCTGGATGAACTTCCAGATGCAGGCGGCAAGTGCACCACCTACCAGCGGACCAACGATGAATACCCAGAGGTCGGCAAGTGCCTGACCACCCTCGAACAGGGCGGGACCGATGGAACGGGCGGGGTTCACACTTGTGCCGGTGAAGTGGATGCCTACGAGGTGGATGAGAATCAGCGACAGACCGATGGCCAGGCCGGCGAAGTTGTTCGTAGCGCCGTTGGTCTTCGATGTAGCGCCGAGCACTACCAGCACGAACAGACAGGTGAGCACAATCTCCACGATCAGACCGTTGGCAGCACCGAAGGCGCAGGCATTAGCACCTGTGGCGGTGGTGATGACGATGCTAGGATCGGTGGCTACGATGCCTGCGAGCACAGCAGCGGCAAGAATGGCACCAATGACCTGGAACAGCATGTACATGCCGCAGTCCTTAGCCGAGATGCCTCCGTTTAGGAATACGCCCAGCGTGATGGCGGGGTTGATGTGGCAACCCGAGATGCCGCCGATGGTGTAGGCCATTGCGATGACCGACAGACCGAAGGCCATAGCGGTTCCGACGATTGCTGCGGTGTTCTCAGCACCACAACCCAGGGCTACAGCTGCGCCACAACCCAGGAATGTAAGCACGAATGTGCCAACCAATTCTGCAAAATACTTCTTCATAAGCGTTGTAGTTTTTATGGGTGAATAATAAAAGTCAAGTTTCTGCTCGCAAATTTAAACCTTTTTTTTGAAATAAACAAATTTTTTTGCAAAATATTCATCTATCCGTATGTTTTCATACGGTCATCCTCATCACCCCATGTGGCTAAATAGCCGTAAAGTGGTGACAGGTGACAGGTGACAGTTTCTCTCAAGAGTAGGTAAAAGGTGGTAATTTATAAGTTACTATTAATATATAATATATATATTATATATTAATAGTAAAATATTATAATAATGATTTTTACATATAATTCCCCCAAAATACCTTTCATATTGCTAAAAACAAAACTGTCACCTGTCACCTGTCACCACATAGATAATATAACCATCCCACTTAAACACCTTGGCTACAATAGTTTTGCGATATTTTTACGTTTCTCCCAAAAGTGCAGTTTTTGTCCCCGAAAGTGCAGTTTCCTCTACTTACGATTTGGAAGTTTCAACTTTTTTTCGTAACTTTGCACTTGTATTAAGGATACTATCAAATACCGGAAAACAGCCTCTGCCCACACGCTTTCGTCGCCCATAATGCTCCAGTTGACTCGCATAGCTCTCTCTGTCGCCCCCGCCCGTCACCCTCTTCTCTCTATCCCTTTCAACGATATATAACACGCGTTCTTTGACTTTTTGATACAAAACATATTCATCAACGGTAGGGTCAGACCCCTACGAGTGTGGAGCATGCCACCTCCACACACGGAGCATAGCTCCATACGGATAAAAGATGTGCTTTGCGTGATACGGAGCATAGCTCCATACGGATAAAAGATGTGCTTTGTGTGATACGGAGCATAGCTCCATACGAATCAGAGATATGCTCCAGTACATCTAAAGCATAGCTCCATAACCAACGAATCATTCACTGGGACCTTCCTCACGTTCGCACAAGGTTGCGGCCGGCATCGATGCGGAGGAAGATGAAGAGCAGAAGGGTGAAGCCCCAGAGGTTGGAACCTCCGTAGGAGAAGAAGGGCAGGGGGATGCCGATGACGGGTGTGAGGCCGAGCACCATTCCTACGTTGATGAACACATGGAAGAGGAACACGCTGGCCACGCAGTAGCCGTAGACTCGCCCGAATTTATAGGGTTGTCGCTCGGCAAGGTGGATGAGCCTAAGGATAAGCATTAGGAACAAGATGAGCACGCCTGCCGATCCGAAGAATCCTTCCTCTTCGCCTACGGTGCAGAAGATGAAGTCGGTGTCTTGCTCGGGTACGAATTTCAGCTTGGTCTGCGTGCCGTTGAGGAATCCCTTTCCGCCGAGTCCGCCCGAACCGATGGCAATCTGGCTCTGGTGCACGTTGTAGCCTGCTCCTGCCAGGTCTTCCTCGAGGCCCAGTAGCACGTTGATACGCACACGCTGGTGGGGCTTCATGACATCGTTGAGCACATAGTTGGCGGAATAGAAGAAGGCGATGCTACCCAGTGCGAAGGCAGCGATGAAGAAGTAGTTGCGCAGGCGCGTGCTCAATCCCTGATAGATGAGGATGCCGATGAGAATTGCCGATAGGGCGAGCTGCACGTAGACGACGTCGAAGGGGATGACGAACTTCGAGAACAGCAGAGCGCCGAGGGTGATGCCCAGGCAGTAGGCGAGGAGGATGAACATGCGCTGTCGGTCGCGGCAGTAGACGCCCACCATAGCTACCGAGAACACTTGCACGAGGAGCAGCACGATGAACTTTCCGAGCGAGGTGGGTGTGTCCCAGAGCAGCACGGCCTCGTACTTGATGCCCACGACGAAGTAGATGACGGCAGCAACGGCGGTAAAGAGCAGGGAGCCGGTCATGCCCTCGCGGTAGAACATCAGGAAGAACGAGAGGTAGACAAGTGCGGAGCCGGTCTCCTTCTGGCCGATAATCATCAGCATCGGGAGAATGACGATGGCGCAGGCAATAGCGAAATGCTTCCATTGCCGTAGGTCGATGCCGTAGGTGGATAGGAATTTCGCGACGGCGAGTGCTGTGGCAAACTTCGCAAACTCAGCAGGCTGCACGCGCAGCGGTCCGAGCACGAGCCACGAGCGAGAACCCTTGATTTCATGCGGGTTGAAGATGGTGGCGAGCAACACCAGTAGCAGTAAGGCATAGATGATGTACGCGGTGCCGTCGTAGAGGCGGTCGTCGAGCAGCAGAATGACGAGTCCGAGCAGGATGCTCGAACCTATCCACACGATCTGCATGCCTGAACGGGTATCCAGACTGAAGATGTCGGTGTCGCCGTAGGTGTAGGAGGCTCCGCAGACGCTCAGCCACCCGAAGGTGAGTAGCGCCAGATAGATGAGGATGGTCATCCAGTCGAGGGAGCCCAATACGCTGGGCTGTTTGTCAGGGTTCTGCTTCATTGACGGTTTTGCCGTATTTACATATTTATGAATTTCGATTGTCTTAAATTTGAGCGGGCAGACACGGGGGTCTGCCCCTACGCCTCAACGTCTAAACTTCTAAACGTCTAAACTTCTTCCCTACCTATTCGTGCTGCCGTAGTAGATGCGCTTCTTTTGGAAGACGGCGGCGCGGCTTTCACTGGCCGGTGAGAGGTGGCCGTTGATGTATTTCTCCATGATGAGTGCTCCGAGTGGCACACCGTAGTCGGCACCCCAGCCACCATTCTCCACATAGACAGCAACGGCAATCTTCGGCTCGTTCATCGGAGCGAAGCCCATGAAGACCGAGTGGTCGTGGCCGCGGTTCTGAGCGGTACCGGTCTTGCCGCAGATGGCGAAGTCGCCGCGATTGGCCGAGCGGCAGGTGCCTCGCTCTACTGCCGACCGCATGCCTGCCACGATGTAGTCGTAGGAGCGGCGCGTAGCCTTGGTGTAGCGGCGGTTGGTGTAGAGGGTGTCGAGTGGTTCGCCTTGCACCTTACGCACTACGTGTGGCGTGTAGAAGTAGCCTCGGTTGGCGATGGTGGCGGCGAGGTTTGCAATCTGAAGGGGTGTGGCGTTTACCTCACCCTGTCCGATGCTGATGGAGATGATGGTGAGTCCGTTCCACGAGCCCTTGTAGGCCTTGTCGTAGAACTGCGCGTTGGGGATGAGGCCGCGCTTCTCGCCCGGCAGGTCGATGCCGAGCTTATAGCCAAAGCCCATCGACACCATGTAGTCGCGCCAGGTGTTCATCGCGTCCTGCACGTGGGCATACTTCTTGCGGTTGCCCATCATGTAGTAGAGTCCCCAGCAGAAGTAGCCGTTGCACGACGTCGAGATGGCGGGCACCAGCGGCAGGGGTGACCCGTGACCGTGACAGCCCACACGCAGGCCACGATAGTGGAAGCCATGCGAACAGGGGAAGGCGGTGCTGGGTCCGATGATGCCCTCGCTGAGGAAGGTGAGCGCCTGGGTGGTCTTGAAGGTGGAGCCCGGCGGATACTGTCCCATGATGGAACGGTTGAGCAGCGGTTTCCATGAGTTCTTCTGCAGCTCCATGTGCATCTTTCCACGCTGTCGGCCGGTCATGATGCGTGGGTCGTAGCTGGGCGACGACACCATGCAGAGCACTTCGCCCGTCGATGGCTCGATCGCCACGATACTGCCGATCTTTCCCTCCATGAGTCGCTCGCCGAGTGCCTGCAGCTCCACGTCGATGCTTAGCGTGAGGTCCTTACCGGGAATGGGCTTCTGGTCGAGGGCGCCGTTCTGATAGCGACCTTTGATGCGGCCGTGGGCGTCGCGCAGGAGAATCTGTATGCCCTTCTGTCCGCGCAACTGCTTCTCGTAGCTGCGCTCCACGCCGAGCTTGCCGATGTAGTCGCCGGGCTGATAGTAGTCGTCTTCCTCGATGTCGCTTGGCGACACCTCAGCCACATCGCCCAGCACATGGGCGGCATGCGGATACTGGTATTGGCGGATGCTACGCTTCTGCACGTAGAAACCCGGGAAGCGGAACATCTTCTCCTGGAACACGCTGAACTCCTTGTCGGAGAGCTGGCTCATGAAGAGCTGCTGCGTGAAGCGCGAGTAGCCGGGATTCTTCGAACGGTCCTTGATGTCGTTCATGCGCTGGATGAAGAATTCCTTCGTGATGCCCAGCGCCTCGCAGAACTCCAGTGTGTCGAGGTGCCCGCTCTCCTCGTTCATGATGACCATGATGTCGTAGGCGGGCTGGTTGTAGACGAGGAGCTTTCCGTTTCGGTCGGAGATGACGCCTCGCGAGGGGTATTCAATCTTCTTCAGGAACGCGTTGGAGTCGGCATTCTTCTTGTAGTCGTCGCTGAGCAGCTGCAACGTGAATAGGCGGATGATGTAGACCACCACAATGAGGATGGCCACACCGCCTATGATATAACGACGATATTCAAGATTGAAATCCTTCATTTTTCCAGGATAGATAGCTTATATATAATAATGTGTGGAGTGTGCTTTCTACCTCGCCGGCTTCGCGAGGGGCCTCGCAGGGAAGTAGGGCAGGGGTCAGATGCGATGTCGGAAATACTCGACGGTGATGAGCAGCAGGCTGGTGATGGCGAAACTGCCGCCCACGCATTCGAGCCAATGCAGCCAGTTGCTGAACTCAAAGGCTTCGAGGGCAAAGAAGGCCGTGCAGTAGATGAGTGTGAGGATGATGGCGTAGAGGATGAACTTGCCGATGCCAAGCGACGACATGCTGGGCGACAGGTCGTCGGGACTCTCACGGGGCAGGAACAGCGTGAGCAGGTAGGGCTGCAGCAGTCCGATGAGCGTCATCGCGCCAGCTGCCACACCCGGTGTGTTGGAGAAAATGTCGACGCAGAGTCCCATCGTGAAGCAGCTCACGAGGATGGCCCACCGCGGGAAGTTACGGCGGAAGAGCATCGCCACATAGACATACAGCAGCGGTGTGGCGCAGTTGAAGAGGTGGATGCGGTTCAGCACGAGTGCCTGCACGAGCAGCAGCACTACGAATGCCACGATGCCTTTGATGAGTCCCAGATTCATGTTCGTCTCTCTCCTCTTGTTTCGTTTTTACCTTACTATCTTCATCGAGTCTTGTGCGGCACGCATGATCTGCAGTCGTTCCTTCATGCTCTCGTCGGCAATGACGCACACGTCGCGCAGCCGGCCGAAGTCGGTGCTGAGGTGCACTTGCACGCGGTACGACAGACCGTCGGCAGAGTTGAACACATAGCCCACCTTGCCCACCATGATGCCTTCAGGGAAGATGCTGCTATAGCCGCTGGTGACGATGTTGTCGCCCCGACGGAACTTCGCGTGGCGAGGGATGTCGTCGACATAGGCCAGGCTGCTCGGACCACCGTTCCAATGCAGATAGCCGAAGTAGCCGCGCTTCTCGATGGTGCAGCTGATGTTCGACTGCGAGCTGAGCACGGGGATGACGATGGAGTAGTGGGGTGACGTCATGTAGACAATGCCCACGACGCCCGTTCCCGACACCACGCCCATATCCTTCTTGATGCCGTCGGCAGCTCCCTTGTCGATGGTGATGAGGTTGTCGCGCTTGTTCGTCTCGTTGGTCACCACCTTCGCGGGAATCAGCTTATAGTTCGCCAACATCTGCAGCTGGTTGCTGTGCAGGAACGACCCGTCGTCGGTGAGCTTCGAGATGCGGTTGGAGAGCTGCGTGACCTGATGCTCCAGATAGATGTTGCGCTGCGTGAGCTCTTCGTTCACCTTCGTCAGCGAGAAGAACGATTCTATCTCCGAGTTCCACGCGTAGATCTTTCCTGCCGCAACATTGGCCGTCGAGAACCACACGCTGCCCTGATAGCTGTTGAACTGAAACAGCAATACCGCACTGATTGCCTCGAGGATGACGAAGACGAACCAGTGGTTGTATTTTGCAATGAAGGCTATCAGGTTTTTCATCTGTGCTAGTGCAAGCGAATTGGTGGGTAACGAATAACGAATTCACGATTCACGAATCAGACCCCGCTGACCCGTGTGGGCAGCATTGAGTCGGAAGGCGTGAATCGTAAATCCGTCGTCCTCGTTGTGTTATCTCATCAGGAATGAGAAGCGGTCAACATTGTTCAGGGCGATGCCGGCACCCTTGGCCACACAGTGCAACGGGTCTTCGGCAACGATGAACTGAATGTTGATCTTGTCGGTCAGACGCTTGGCAAGGCCGCGCAGCATAGCGCCGCCACCGGTGAGGTAGATGCCGTTGCGAACAATGTCGGCATAGAGCTCGGGCGGGGTGTTCTCAAGGGCGTTGAGCACGGCCGTTTCGATGCGGGCAACGGTCTTGTCCAGACAGTGGGCAATCTCCTGATAGCACACGGGAACTTCCATCGGCAGAGCGGTGATGCGGTTCGGGCCAATCACCACGTAATCCTCGGGACCTTCGTCGCCCAGGTCGGTGAGTGCTGAACCCACATTAATCTTGATGCGCTCAGCCATACGCTCCGATACCTTCACGTTGTGCTGACGCGACATGTATTCCTGAATGTCGCTGGTGAGGTCGTCGCCAGCCACCTTGATGCTGTTGTTGGCCACGATGCCACCCAGCGAGATCACGGCAATCTCGGTGGTGCCGCCGCCTATGTCGACAATCATGTTACCCTCGGGAGCCTCTACGTCGAGGCCGATACCGATAGCGGCAGCCATCGGCTCGAAGATAAGGTAAACGTCGCGGCCGTCGGCATGCTCAGCAGAGTCGCGAACGGCGCGAAGCTCCACTTCCGTCGATCCTGAAGGAACGCCGATCACCATGCGCAGTGACGGCGAGAAGAGCCGCGAGCCAGAGTGTACCATCTTGATGAGGCCACGCATCATCTGCTCGCATGCGGTGAAGTCGGCAATCACACCGTCGCGGAGCGGGCGGATGGTGCGGATGCCGGGGTTTTCTTTCTCATACATCAATTTTGCCTCTTCGCCAACGGCAATCATCTTGTCGGTGCGGCGATCGAGGGCAACCACAGAAGGCTCGTCCACCACAATCTTGTCATCGCTGATAATGATGGTGTTGGCGGTGCCCAGGTCCATTGCAATTTCCTGTCTCAAGCTGAAAAATCCCATAGTGTCTGTCTTGCTCTAAGTGTTATTGTTGTAATGTTCTTTCTATTTTTCCTAGGGGTTCCTAGGCTTTTCTAGGTTTTCCTAGGCTTCCTAGGAGTTCCTAGGCTTCCTAGGTCTTGCTCTCTCTTAAGCTTTTCTTATTCTTTCCTCAAACCAATGTTTAATGGCGGTGTCGTAATGGCTCGATACTTCGAAGGCGCTGGCGGCGAGTTCGCGGCGCTGAATCAGTGTGGTGCAGGCACCCTGCTCGTTCAGCACGTTGAGCAGATAGCCGTATTCGGCCTTGTTGGGAATGATGACTACATCCTGGAAGTTCTTTGCTGCAGCGCGGATGAGCGAGATGCCGCCTATGTCAATCTTCTCGATCGTGTCTTCCTCAGAAGCACCGCTGGCTACCGTCTGCTCGAAGGGATACAGGTCGACGATGACGAGGTCGATTTCAGGAATGTCGTACTGTTGCATCTGTTCGCGGTCGCCTTCGTTGTCGCGGCGGGCGAGGATGCCTCCGAACACTTTCGGATGCAGCGTCTTCACGCGGCCACCCAGGATGGAGGGGTATGTTGTAATGTTTTCAACCTTTTGGCACTCATAGCCCAGACCTTCTATGTACTGTTGTGTGCCACCCGTAGACAGGAACTTCACTCCCTCGGCATTGAGCTTCTCCAGCAGTTCGTCGAGGCCGTCTTTGTTATAGACCGAAATCAGAGCGGTCTTAATTTTCTTTGTATCAGCCATTTCTTGCTATTGTTTTTATTTGTTTTGTGCGTACATTATTAAAACGGACTGCAAAGATACGAATAAGTGCGAACACTGCAAAAAAAAATCTGATAATTTTTTCTGACTCTGCTGAAAAATTTATCATAGGTCAAGACACGGGGTGCATGAATCCTCACCTCTGAGGGTCAAAAGGTGTATAACCTCCAAGCAGGATGAATAGTGAGCACAAAGAAAAAAGGAGACGCTGTTATCACAACAGCCCCTCCCCCTAAACAATAAGCTTTTTCTTATCTAACCTAACTGTTTGTAAATTTGTGTATGTAAAAAGACTGAAAAAAATAGATTTGATACGTGTGTTATGTTATGCGTTACGTTCCATGTGTCAGGGAATGCTGAGAAAGGCTGCATCAAGGCCGGCGGCTCGGGCGGCTACCACGCAGGGTGCCGAGAGGTCCTTCAGCCGAATCTGTGCGCGGCCGTTGGCGGCCTGTATGCGATAGGAACCGGTGGCGGTGCCCTGATTGCGCAACAAAGCGTCGTTGCCGGCAGACGAGAACTCTATCCAGTCGCTGCTGTCGAGACAGCGCACGCCGTTGGCATCGTAGAGTTGTGCCTCAAGGAGGTCGTTGCCGATGCGTCGGAGCCGAATGCTGGCGGGCGGTCCCCACGGCTCGGTTTGGTATTCAAACGTAATCTCGTCGGTGAGGTGCTTGGAGCAGGCCTGAACGGTGTTGCTGCCCGCCTGTAGCGGCACCCGCCAATGGAAGCCTTGTGCCGGATAGTCCTGTGGGTTGCGTTTCCGCTTTCCCACTGAGGTTCCGTTCACAAACAGCTCCACCTCGTCTTCGTTCGAGTAGACTAGGATTTCCTTCTCCTCGCCGACGGCTCCCCACCTCACGGGCCACGAGTGTCCGTAGATGTGGAGCATGGGCTTTCCGGACCAGTAGCTCTGGAAGACGTAGTAGCTCTCCTTGGGCGTTCCGTCGCGTTGGCACACTCCCTTTTGGTTGACGTAGGGAATAGGGTTTTCGGGCCGCAGCGGGGTGCAGAAGTCCTTGAAGGTCCAGAAGGCCGAACCCGTGAGGTTGGGCATGCGAAGTTGTTCCTTCAGATGCCAGTCGAAGAGGCGTACGGCATAGCTTTCCGACCAGTCTCCGTTGCGGTCGCCGGCCTCGATGTCGAAGCCGGTCTCGGCATGTCGGCCTGCGTGGCTGTCGGCACCCCATTCAGCATGCAGGAAGTGGGGATATTTAGCGATAGCGCCTTCTTCCATTTCGCGGTAGTCGGTGAACTTCCGGCTGTACCATCCTGCCCAGATGGAGGGCGAATAGACGTCGACGATGTCGGCACAGAAGTCGCAGCGTCGGATGACGGTCTTGCGCCCAGGGTCGAGGCGGTGGGCAAGGTCGTTGAGCGACGTCATCAGCTGGCGTACGGCCGTGGTGTCAATCTCTGTCGAGAAGTCGCCGGGCCAGTCGTTCTCGTTGCCCAGTCCCCATAGGATGATGGAGGGATGGTGTCGATGCTGCCTGATCATGTTCTCCAGCATGCGATGGGCCTGCGCCTGATAGGCGTCGCCGCCCACGCCCCCTCGGCACCAGGGAATCTCTTCCCACACCAGCAGGCCCAGCGAGTCGCAGAGCTGCAGCACGAGATCCGACTGCTGATAGTGTCCGAGGCGGATGAAGTTGGCCCCCATCTTCTTGATTTGCTGCATCTCGCTGCGTATCTGCTCGTCGGTCATCGCGGCACCCACGCCAGCATGGTCTTCGTGTCGATGCGTTCCCTGCAGCAGCAGACGGCGCCCGTTGAGCATGAACGGTCCGTGCGGTTTGAACTCGAATGTGCGAAAGCCGAACCTTCTCTCTGTCGAGTGTTCGCCATAGGTGATGCGTGCCGTATAAAGACGGGGCGCGTCGGGCGACCACTTCTCGGGTTTCTTCACAACGATGGGTTGTGTGTTGTCGCCCCTGAAGACGACCTTTCCTGCTGGGTTCGTCAGTTCTACCTCTACCCGTTTGTCGCAGGAGACTACGACGCTGTCACCCGAAACATATAGCTGTACGTCAGCGAGATAGTCGTTGGGCAGATACACCAGATGCACGTGCCGATAAAGGCCGCCGTAGAGGCAGAAGTCGGACATGTCGGAGGGAATCATCTCTACATCGCGACTATTGTCGCAACGCACCGCAACGGTTACTCGTCCGCTGCCCGCGTCGGTGATGTCCACCGTCCAACTGTCGTAGCCTCCGATGTGCGAGCCCACCTTTTGCGTTCCCACGTAGACGTCGGTCTTCTGTCCGGCGCCGTCGAACTCAAGCAGCGTGTGGCCGTTAGGGTAGGGGTTGTCGATGTTCAGCGTTGTGCGATACCACGCAGGCCCCTCGTAGTAGTTCGTGGTGGGGTCTACGCCGTCGTCGGCATTATAGCAGTGTGGCAGGCTGACCGCTGTCCACAGAGGTACACTCTCGGGCTTACCCGCCTTCACGGGGCGCAGCACCTCCCAGATGGTCAGGTCGGTACGCACAAACTGCCAACCTTCATCCAGTGTCTGCCTGACCTGTGCGCCAGCAGCGGTTGCCAGCAGACAGGCGAGGGATAAAAGGAGTGTTCTCCGGGTCATTTTTCGTTATTCCGTTATGATGCTATTTCTTTGATGACGTCACATCCTTATTCTGCAACCTGTGGAACGAGGCTGGCACGACGGTGCAGGGCCTCCAGATAGTAGTAGTCGGCATAGTTGATGGGCACGTCGATTTCGTCTTTCGCAGGGTGATTGCCTGTGCTGTGGAGGAGCAAGAAGCCTTGCGCTCCGAGTTGCTCGGGCTGATAGCGAGTCTCGAGCGAATGTAGCATCTTGTTGGCTGCCTCGCGATAGGTGGCGGCATCCTCCGGGCCTACGTAGGTGGCCAGCTCATAAAGGGCCGATGCGATGATGGCTGCTGCCGAAGCATCGCGCGGACAACTGCCGTCCTGTGCCAATCCCTTTCCGGTCTTGATGTCGGGGTCGCGCATGTCCCAATAGGGAATCATGTCGTCGGGCATATCAGGTTGTGATAGCCAGAACTTTGCAATCTTCTGTGCTTGCTCTAGATAGGCTTTGTCGTGCGTGAAGCGGTAGCACATCGTGAAGCCGTAGAGGCCCCAGCCTTGTCCGCGACTCCACACGCTCTCGTTGGCAATTCCCTGATGCGTGAGCCGCTTGATGACACTGCCGTCGGCAGGGTTGTAGTCGACGACGTGATACGACGATCCGTCGGGTCGGAAGTGGTTCTGCATCGTCTTGTTGGCATGACTCACGGCGATGTTCCAGAAACGCCGGTCGCCCGTGATGAGCGTTGCTTGGAAGAGGAGTTCCAGATTGAGCATGTTGTCGACAATCACGGCAAACTGCCAACGGTCGGGCGTGCCCCAGTTCCACGAACGAATGCAGCCCACTCGCTCGTCGTAGCGGGTGATGAGTGTGCGGGCCGCGCGTACCACAACATCGCGATACGACTGCTCACCCGTCAGCTCCCATGCTTTGCCGAACGAGTTGTAGACCATGAAACCCAGATCGTGACTGCCGTCGTGCATTTTCACACGCTCGATGGGCCACGTGTTACTGATGGCCTGCTCGCGCCAGAAGGGATCGTGGCTGTACTGATACATCTGCCAGAGTTCACCGGAAAAGAAACCACAGCACCAGTCGGGCTGGCGCACCATTCGCAGACTGCCGTCGCGCTCCACGCTACGAGGCATCAGCGACCAGTCTTTCTTCTCGGTGCGAATCTTGTTGGCCTGTCGCAGCTGGTGGCGCAGCTGTACGTCGGCACGCGCAAAGGCGTCGTCGGTAGCGTCGGCGGTGTAATAAAGAAGGTAGAAATGGTCGGTGAACCGCTTCACGAGGTGCTGCTTGGCGCAAGCCAGATAGTCCTGGCGCTGTGTGTCGAGCAACGACAGCCGATAGACGTCTTTTGCCAGCTCGCGCTGCTTGTAGTCCCACTCGCTGATTTGTTGATACGGCCACTCGCTGACGTCCTTTCCCAGATAGGGAGTCAGGAAGTCGGCAGCCTTTTCAATGAGGTCGAGTCCCTGCAGCTCGTAGCCGGCATGCTGCGCCATCAGCATCACGTCGATCATGTGCGTCAGGTTGTACTGCGAGTAGCCGAAGGCCAGTGTGCGCCGCAATTCCTGCGGCTGGCGGCCGTCGGGTTCTATTTGTGCCTTGATGCGCTTTTCGTAGAACTGTCCCAAACACTCCTGCATCACCTTCTTGTTGCCCACGTAGCTGGCATAGGCAATCACCTGCACGTCGCGGGCGGTAGCGTGGTTGTTGCGCTGACGACCCTCCTCGATGCCTTGCTGACTGGTGAGAATCCAGTTGAGGAATGCCGAGAACCAAGCCTTTAGGGCCTTCGAGTCCTTCTTCGTGAAAGCACGGGAACCTTCCAGCAGCTGCACGCCGTCAAGCATCTCCACAAACGAATAGGCATCGATGACTCCATAGCAGCGACCTTTGCCGTCGTAGAGACCGGGAACAATCTGTGCGTGGTTCAGGTTCGGATTCATGCGCGTGTCCTTATTGAGGAACCACACGCGCAGCAGCTCCGTAGCCTTCTCGGCATAGCGCTCGTCGCCACTGAAGTACCAGGCCAGCGAGAGCGTCGTCACACCGGTAGCCATCTGCTGCAGCTTTGGGCGGTCGAGCTTCTCCAACTCGGGATTCGACACTCCGTCGCGACTGACGTAGGGCAGTCCGTCGGGCTTCGTGGGGTCAGGCCAGAAGTAGCGGCTCAGACTCAGGTAGTCGTGCTTGTCGCCACTGGCGGCAGTCTTCTCCTTCATCATCACCGACAGCGGAGCCTGCTCCATGCAGGCATCGGCCTCTTTGAGCAGCTGTCGGTAGGCAGCGGCATAGGTGCCGTCGCCAAGATGCTCCCGCACTCGTGCCAGGTGCGCCTGGTCCCAAATGGACTGTGCGCCTGCCGTCACGACGATCAGAAGAAGCAGGGGTACTATCACAAACGCTCTTTTCATGTTTGGTTTGGAGTTTAGAGGTTTTTGGCTGGGGCAGACCCCGTGTCTGCCCCGCCAATGATTGTTTTTTCTTTGGAAGTGAAGGGCAGACACGGGGACTGCCCCTACACGGCGCTTTAAACGCAGCTTGCTGCTTTGCACTTTGAACGCAGCTATGCTGCTTTTGAACTTTGAACGCAGCTATGCTGCTTTGAACGCTGCGCAGCAGCTTAGTTGATAGTTACTTTCACCTTGTAGTTCACCGTGATGCAACGCACCTCATACTGGCCGGTCTTGTTGTTGGGCACATAGTATTGGGTGTCGTCGTCCTTCGTGCCTCCGTTGGAGATGCGCAACTTGCCGTCGGCATCTACGTCCTTCGGGTCGAAGGTCATCAGCGTCACATCGCCCTTTGCGCCGTTCAGCGCTTTCACGAAGATGCTCTGCAGACGGTGGTTCTTGGTGGCATCGGGCTTCTGCAAGTCCCACGTCAGCACGTAGGCACCGTTGCTATTCGGCTGCAGGGTGTTGCCCGTTGCATCGACAATCTGGAAGTCCTGACCCAGTGCGAGCTTGGTGTCGACATAGACGAAAGCCTCGGCGTTGAACGAACGCGTGCCCTCACACCACAGCTGAACAGGCACCTCCAGCTGACTGCCCTGCTTCACGGTGTAGGTCTTGTCGTTGTTGCTCTTAGGTCCCCAGTCGGCAAAAGCCACGATAAACACATTCTGATATTCGGGGTTGTCGTTTCCCCATTCGTCGTCGCTGCAGGCCGTCAGAGTCGTCAGACCCGTCATCAAGACCATGAGCGCCATCAGTATATTGATAAAACGTTTCATATTTCAGTTTTATTATGTTTCTGTTTTCAATTGTCTATACTCATTTTTCTATTACCAGCCGGGGTTCTGCTTGACGTTACCCTCCGAAGTGGCAATCTCGTAGGTAGGAATGGGGTATTTGTAATCCTTGTTGGGATCGAAGCTACGGGCGCTAGCCTGCTCGATGACGTAGATGTCTCCCTGGTCGGCCACCTTCTTGCCGTTGAACATACCGTTGGCGTCGGTCAGACGGTTTTGGATGTTCTCGCGCTGCGTGCTCAGCTCGTCGGCATCGTTATACTTCAGACCCAGCATCGTGACGGGAAGCACCTTCTCGGCAATCTTCCAGCGGATGATGTCGTCGTAGCGCAGGTTCTCGTCGATGAATTCCACGTGGCGCTCGCGACGAATCTCGTCGCGCATGTTCAGACCGTTGGCGCTGACGAAAGCGTTGGTGAGCTTCACGTCGAAGCCCACACGGGCACGAATCTTGTTCACAGTAGCATTGAGCTGTGCATCGCTGATCTGACCATTGTATTCCAACAGTGCCTCTGCATAAGAGAGCAGCACTTCAGCATAGCGGATGATCATCTTGTCGACGGTCTCCTTGTTTACGGTGTTCCACTCCTCGAGCATGAAGCCCTTCTTGATGCCGTAGCCGTTGCCGTGCTGATTGCCGAAGGGGTTGTAGCCAGCCTTGTAGGCTTCCTCGCCCTTCTGGTAGAACGTCAGGGCCATGCGGGGATCGCGGTTCAGGAATACGTCGTTGTGCATCTTCTCTTCCACCTTCAGTGTGGTCTTCTCGCGAGGCAGTCCGTCGCTATAGAGAATTTCGTCAATTGTCTGGCGTGTGACGCTCACGGCATTCTCCAGTCCGCGAGAGTTGTTGTGAAGGATTACGCCGCTGGCACCGTTGGGACCATAGACTTTCACGAACACGTTCTCCTTGTTCTGGCGACCTTCACCGTCGAAGTAGAACAGCTTCTGGAAATCGGGATACAGGTCGTGCTTACCGCTGTTGATGAGTCGTTCGGCAGCGTCGATGCTTACCTTCAGGTGACTCTTGGCATCGCTGCCCAGGCTGTGATACTTCGAATAGGTGCCTTCGTAGAGGCCGATGCGCACCAGCATTCCTCGGGCAGCACTCTTTGAGACGCGGCCCCAGTCGGCATCACTTTTCACGTCGTCGATGTCGGGCAGGTTTGCTTCAGCAAAAGCCAAATCGCTGTAGCATTGCTGGATGACTTCCTCACGCGGGGTACGGCCCATCTTGATATCGGGATCACTCGTCGAGTCGAAAGCTTTCAGGATGAGGGGCACGTCGCCATACTTCTTCACGAGATCGAAGTAGTGATAGGCGCGGAAGAAATAGGCCTCAGCCATCCAACGGTTCTTCTGAGCGTCCAGCAGCGGAGCCTGCTCGCCCTTTGCGATGATGTTGTTGCAAACGGCAATCTTCTGGTAGGGCTGTGTCCAGTCGTTAGCTGTGGCGGGCACATTCCAGTTGCCGCTTGAGGTTGAGTTGGCAGCCGTTCCGATAACGTCGTCGGCGCGGGTGTCGTGTGAGAATCCCGGCAGGTCGACATAGAGTTTGTTGCAAGCACCGCGCAGGTCGGTCTCGCTCTGCCAGAAGTTATTGTCGGCCAGCGTTGTCTCAGGCATACGGTCCAGTTCGCAGCTGGCCAAAGCCATCATGCCACAAGCGATGGCGACAACGCTCAATGATTTGAAAATATATCGTTTCATATCTTTATTCTTTATATAAATTTTGACTATAAACTAGAGCGTAACATTCACGCCAAACGACCAAGTGCGGAAGAAGGGATAGTAGTTACGGCCAACGTTGTTGCCGGCTTCGGGGTCGAACACCTTCAGGATGTCGGACTTCTCCCAGACGTCGTTGCCGCTGATGTAGACGCGCAGCTTCTGGATGTAGCGCTTGTCAACAGGAATCGTGTAGCCCAGCGTGATGTTCTTCAGACGCAGGTAGGCAGCATTCTGCACCCACTTGTCGGAAGGCTGGAAGTTGAACATGTCGCCGTTGTAGTTGTAGAGACGGGGCCAGTAGGCATCGGGATTGTCTTCTGTCCAGTAGTCGCGATGAATGGTCCAAGGCATTTGGTGTGTACGGCCGAAAGGCGTGATTGCTTCGGTATCGACGAGGATCTTGCGCTTGGCAACACCCTGGAACATCACAGCGAAGTCGAAGCCCTTCCACTGGGCCGAGAGGTTCAGACCGTAGAGGTAGCGGCCGTTGGAGTTACCCAGGCAGACCAGGTCGCCGTGATTCTCTTTCGTACCGTCGCCGGCACCCACCTGGTGGTCGATGCTGCCGTCGGCATCGGGAAGTGTCAGATAGCGAACGTCGCCGCCGCCAACCTTACCATCAGAGAACGACTTATAGCCGGGATGAGCTTCCTTGTACTGCTGGTATTCCTCCAGACTCGACCAGTAGCCATCGGTCTTGTAACCCCAAATGGTGTTCATAGCATAGCCTTCGAGCAGGCTTACGTTACCGGCAGAGATGACGTCAGCACCGTCGTACTCAACGAGCTTGTTCTGCGAGTCGCTGATGTTGAAGGCCACTTGATAGCGGAAGTCGCCGATGCGGTCCTGCCATCTGATGTCGAACTCCCAACCCCACGTTTTCAGCTTACCGACATTCACCGAAGGTACACCGATACCGATGGTGTGCGGCAACTGCAGACGGGAGAGCATGTCGTTGTTGTACTTCCAATAGTAGTCGAACGATGCGTTCAGACGTCCGCGCAGGAAGCCGAGGTCGATACCGATATTAGTGGTCTCGATAGTCTCCCAGGTCTTGTCCTTCGAAGCGAGATTGGCCTGATAGTAGCTTTTTTCAGTTATATAGGTGGCACCCTGCGAGATGGTGGGAATGTAGTCATAGAGTCCCAGCACGGCACCATTACCAAGCTGACCCCACGAAGCACGCAGCTTCAAATTGCTCACCCAGTCGAGGTTGAACCACTTCTCCTGGTTCACACGCCAGGCAGCACTCACCGACGGGAATGCCTTCCAACGCTTGGAGGGAGCCAGACGCGAGCTTCCGTCGTAACGGATGTTGGCCTCCAGCAGATAGCGCTCGGCGAAGTTGTAGTTGACGCGACCGAAGTAGGACATCATCGACCAGGGCTGGATGTTATCGCCCAGCGTGGTGTTAGTAGCCTCAGCTGCATCGTAGTAGTTGAACGAATAGAAGTCGTTTGAGTTCATGTTCTTTGCTGTTGCATCGAACTGATCCTTGCGATAGTTCTCATAGCTGGTACCACCGAGCAACTTCACGTTGTGCATGCCTGAAGTGATCTCATAGGTGGCAGTAGCCTCCAACATGTCGTGATAGTCGTTGTTCTTGATGCGATAGAGCGAGTTCGGGTTGTTGGTCTGCTGACGGATGGTCGTGCCGTTCATGGCATACCAAGCAAGCCAGTGACGCTCGGAGCGACCGCTGTAGTAGCCGGCGCGACGGCTGGCGCTGAGGTTGATGCGCAGGCCTTCAACCAGATTCTTGATGGTCAGTTCGCCCTTGCCGAGGAATGCCTCGTAGTGGGTTTCGTTGGTGCCGCCGTTCTTCAGAATGTCGATGGGGTTCACCTGCAAGTCGCCGCTATAGGGCTGCGAGCCGTAGTTGGGTGTTTCCTCAGGCTGCCACAGGAGCTGACGCGCGCGAGCGCCATACATTGTATTAAGAATGCTGCCGGCACCATTCGAAGGCGACGTGCTCTTCTTCGACTGATATTGCACGTTGACGCCCAGTTGCAGATACTTGTTCAGCTCAGCGCTCACCTTTGCATGCAGGTTCACGCGTGTGTTGGCGTTATCGGCATACTTCAGCATACCATTCTTGTAGAAGTAGTTTCCGCTGACGAAGTAGTTCATGCTCTTCGTACCACCGGAGACAGAGATGGAGTGATTGGTCTGGTCGCTGTGGTCCTTGGTACCTTCGTCTACCCAGTTGGTCGCGGTGAACTGTTCCCAGCGGCCGTTGTTGTTATTGGGGTAGTAGTTGAAGTTCGGGTTGGCAACCCAGGTGGTCTTCTCCTTGTTCCACTCGTAGCTGCCGCCTTGATTGTAGCGGCCGATGTTAATCCACTGCTGTTCTTCCCAAGCAGGCAGGCGCTCCGGCATATTACCGGGAGTGTTCACAGCATAGTAGCCGTTGTAGGAGATTCTCGCCTTTCCCTCGCTGCCGCTCTTCGTCGTCACGAGTACAACACCCGAGGCTGCACGGGCACCATAGATAGCCGAAGCAGAAGCATCCTTCAGCACAGAGATGCTTTCGATGTCGTCGGCATTCAACAACGACAGATCGCCCTCAACACCGTCGATGAGTACCAAAGCGCTGGTGGCGTTAGCTGACGAGAAACCACGAATGCGAATGCCTGAGGTCTCGCTGCCAGGCTCACCGCTGGAACGCAGCACAGCCACACCTGGCAGTTCGCCCTGCATGGCACTCAGCACGTCGCTCGTCGGCTTGGCGGCCAGTTTGTCGCCTTCTACGGCTGACACGGCACCAGAGAGATTGGCTCGCTTCTGCGTGCCGTAACCCACGACGACCACTTCAGAGAGAGTCTTGTCGTCTTCCCGCATCAGAATCTCGCCGGAGGCGTTAGCCACAGGGAGCGTTAAGTCGAGATATCCCACATAGGAGAACTGAATGGTGGCACGTTGTCTGACCTGCTGAAGGACGAAGTGGCCGTCCATGTCGGTGATAGCACCGTTCGAAGTGCCTTGTTCGATGACGCTGACACCAATCATAGGTTCGTGCGTAGTAGCATCCAGCACCGTACCTCTCACGGTGAGAGGACCTTGTGCCCAAGCTGCCGCACTCAAAAGGAATAACCAGCAGCCAACGATGAGCGGCTGCCAAATACCAGTTGATAATGCTTTTAGTTTCATAAGATTTAAATTAAATAATAATAGATGTTTGGTTTCGTTTTGATGCCGCAAAGTTACACCTATTCTTAATTCATGCCAAGGATATAACTACATCACAACTACTATAGCTCTTCTCAACGACTACATCAAAAGTTTCTCAACAAAAATGTAACGTATTGATAATCAATAACTATTTCAAAAAAGTGAGTTTCTAAAAAACTATCTCATAGTATTTGGTAGTTTCAGAAAAAAACGATATCTTTGCAGCATGAAACATTTATGCACAACAATCCTCCTCTCGGCCGGCCTGCTTCTCGTGTCAGCGCCCCTCATGGCAGATGGTTCCTGGCAGCATGCTGTTGTGAACTATTCGAGGCAGCAATATCGGTCGGGCAACCAGAATTGGCAGATCGTCCAAAACCATGAAGGCTGGATGTACTTTGCCAATAACAAAGGCTTGCTGGAGTTCGACGGGGCGAACTGGAAAACCTACAGCTTGCCTGGCAATGCAAAGGTCAGGTCGGTCTATGCAGCTCGCGACGGCATCTATGTGGGTGCCCTTGGCCAGTTTGGCCGGTTTGTGCGTAATGAAAAGGGGCGTATGGTCTACGAGCGGCTCTCGGAGTCGGTGGATAAGATTGGTCAGTTGAACGTGTGGAACATTCATCACTTAGGCGACAACACCTATTTCCAATGCGACACAGCTATCTACATCAACAACACCCGTAGTCGTATCCACGACCCACATGGGTTGAGTTATTCAGCTGTGGTCTACAACCGTCTTTACGTCACAACTGCCACAGGCGTCTATGTGCTCATGGGGAAGAAGTTTGCCCCGCTGCACGGCATCGACATTCAGCAGACGTCGCCCATCGTGGCTCTGCTTCCCTATGAAGGCAAACTCCTGCTGGTGAGTAGTGAGCGCGGACTGTTCCTCTACGACAACAACCGCCTCTCACCTCTCCACTCTCCTCTCTCCACTCTCCACTCTCAACTCACCTGTGCGGCTATTAGCGATCATCTGCTGGCGCTGGGCACCATTCACGATGGCGTGTTCCTGCTTGACTTGGCGACAGGTGTTGCCGAGCAAATCACGATGGACAACGGATTGCAGAGCCGAATGGTGCTTTCTGCAGCCTTCGACAGTGAGCACAACCTCTGGCTGGGACTCGATAACGGTATCGACTGCGTGCCCCTCGACTCTCCGCTTCGCTTTCTCAATAGCCGGCAGTCGCCCGTGGGAAGCGGCAACTGTAGCATGCGATATCGTGGAAAGCTCTATTTGGGTAGCAATCAGGGACTTTATGAGATGGCGTCGGGCGACATCCGTTTCATTGAAGGCACGGGTAGTCAGGTGTTGTGCATCGACACCATCGACGGAAAGCTATTTTGTGGCGGCAGGCATTTCTTCCTGATGATCGATGGCGATCGCATCACGCGTTATCATCAAAGAGGTGTATGGGGTGTGCGCTCACTCGGCTATCGCGACGATGTGCTCCTTGTCTCAACCTATTGGGGCTTGCAGCTCATGCGCCGACAAGGGGGACGATGGGAGATGGCCGAACGAGTGAAGGGTGCTGACCTGTCGGCCAAGACGTTCTATGTGGAGGATGGCTCGGGGGCCGTCTGGGTAGCCAATAAGGAGAAGGGCCTCTTCCGTCTCGTGTTGAGTGCCGATCTGAGCAAGGTCGCTTCGCAGCGGTGTTACAACTCCGCGCAGTTGCCCAAGGGCGATAACGTTTGCATAGCTAAGGTGAACGGTGAAACTGTTGTGGCAAGCAGAAGCGGACTGTTCCGCTACGACACCACCAACGACCGCCTTGAGCCTTTCCACAAGCTGGAGGACCAGCTGGAAGGACACGTCGCCTACACGTATATCCGCCAGGATGCAAAGGGCCGGCTGTGGTATGTCTCCGATGGAACTCTGCACGTTGTGACGGGTAAGGACAACAATGGCTACCTGAACGATTGCCTGATGGAGGACTTCGAGAATATCAGCTTCAACGACAACGGACAAGAGGCCATCATTGGTACTGAGGACGGTTTCGCCATGCTGCAGGTTGTCGGAGGGGCTCAGGGAACTCACGACGTCTCCCGTATCTCTCTGCCTGCATCCCAAGGCGCTTCTGGCGAGTTGCATGTGCGTCCCTACATCAGGAATATCTATATTGGCAACTATGCCGACACGTTGTTCTATGGTTGCAAGCAGCCTGCGAAGATTGCCTGGCGCAACAACTCCCTGCGACTGGAGTATAGCACTAATAACTACGACCCGTCGAAAACCGTACAATATAGCTACTGGCTGGAAGGCTCGGCTGAAGACAAGTGGAGTCCGTACACTCGCCGCCGCATCAAGGAGTACACCAATTTGCATGAAGGCTCATACACCTTCCATCTGCGCGTCATCATGACAGGCAGTCAGAAGCCTGTGGAGACGTCGTTCAGCTTTGTCATCCTGCCTCCGTGGTATCGAACGTGGTGGGCCTATACGCTCTACGTCTTGTTGATGATGGCTGCTGCCTATGTAGCCTATCGATATGCACAGAAGAGTCGGCAGCGGCTGGTTGCCAAGAAAAACGAGCAGTTGCAGGAGAAAGAAGAGGAGATTCAGGAGAAGGTGGAAGAGATTGAGACGCTGCGCGAGGAGAAACTGGAGCTTGAGTTGCGGGCACGTCAGGACGAATTGGTGCGCTCGCGAATGAACATCGTGCGCAAAAACGAGATGCTGCAGGAAATCAAGAAGACGGCGGTGAGTCTGAATAACGCATTGCCCACTGGAGCCGAGGTGCGGAAATCGGAGTTGCTCAGCACCATCAAGCGCCGTGTAACGCGACTCATCGGGCAGATTGATACGAACATCGAACACGACGACGACTTGGAAGCTTTCAAGAACTCGTTCGACATTGTGCACCACCGATTCCTGCAGTTGCTCGACGAACGCTATCCCTCGCTGACGCACAAGGAGAAGATGCTCTGTGCCTACATTCGCATGAACCTATTGTCGAAGGAAATAGCCCCGCTGCTGAACATTTCCACACGAGGCGTGGAAATCAGCCGATACCGCATCCGCCAGAAGCTCGGTCTCGACACGAAGGACAGCCTCACCGACTTCCTGCAGCACCTGTAGCACACATCACGCAAAAACTTCCTGCAGCACCTGTGGCACACAAAACGCAAAAACTCCTGCAAACCTTGCGGCTTGCAGGAGTCTTTACTTTTGGTAGCGGGAGAGGGACCCGAACCCTCGACCTCCGGATTATGAATCCGACGCTCTAACCAACTGAGCTATCCCGCCATCCATCTGCTTTCGGTTCTTGAAAGGCCTCTTTCGGGGCGCTCCCTTCTCGAAATGCGGTGCAAAGGTAATATAAAGTTTTGAATTCACCAAAATTTTCGCAACTTTTTCTTCGCAATTCGAAAATTTTTACTATATTTGCACCGAAAGAATGAAATAATCTGTTTAAATCATCGCTTAAACGCTATCAATATGAAGAAAGAAAGGCTGGATTTAGAATACGAGTTGAGATCGAACTCACCCGCCATCATCTGGCAGCTGATGAGCACGGCATCGGGTCTGGCACGATGGATTGCCGACGATGTGCAGATGGACGACCAGACCGTAACGCTGGCCTGGGGAAACCCGCTGATGCACTACGATTCACGCAAGCTCGAAATCCTGGAGTGCGTGAAGCAGAGCCACTTGCGCATGCGCTGGATCGATGAGGACGACAGCGAGGCTTTCCTCGAGATGCGTATGCTGAAGAGCGACCTCACAGGCGACTTCATGTTGCACATCGTCGACTATGCGCTGCCTGAGGACATCCCTCTGCTCCACGACATCTGGGACGATAACCTGGAACGTCTGCATCACTCCAGTGGCCTCTAAGGACGGGCAAAGCGTCCTCGGGCGCACGTTCCCGCGCTGGGCAGGCAGGATTTTTGCAGCGGTTCGCATCGCCACCTCTTCTTATATATAGGAGAGGCCGAGGGGTGTCGCTCATCGTCAGAGAACTGTTAAAATCGGGTTGTTTTTAACAAACCGCATGAACACTTTCTGCGCCTTTTTCTTCTTCAATACAAATACTCGCGCCATTGGGGCCGAAAACAGAGATTTTGCAACCTGCTGGTTATCAGTGGGTTGCATTTTCTTTACATTTTTCACCTTCTTCATAAGCTATGCTCCATGCGTAGGGGCAGACCCCCGTGTCTGCCCGTTTGAATGGATCGCTGATTCGGGGCAGGCAGACCGTTTTGCTACCCTCCTTCCAGAAGGGCGGGCAGACACGGGGGTCTGCCCCTACAGTTGGCTGCAAGTCATTAAACATCCTATTTACGAACATAAAACCCTGCATTACGGCCGCCCCTTATCAAGGGGCTCTAAATCTCCCCTTTAGACACTTTAAGCCTCAAGAAGTGAGCCTTGCGAAACTTCAATAATTACCATAAATTTCTCGCACTCGAGAAAGAAATTAGTTCCTTTTTGCTCACTTACGCGATTTTTTCGTACCTTTGCGATTAAAATTCGCGAAGTTACTCCGTCTCGGCAAAAAAAGAAACGAGTTTCTTTGTTTTGCGCTCAACTTTTCGTAATTTTGGCTTCGCCGAATTTACTTTCGTTCGGAAAAGCAAAGCAAAAAAATCCTTTTTTTCCTTTGCATTTCGCTCACTTATTCGTAACTTTGCACCCGATTACGTGCGTGGGTGTGTGCTCGGGCATGTAAAATAATAAGGAGTTCGGATGTTCAGAATCAAGAAGCTCGACATATTCATGATCAAGCAGTTCATGCTGCTGTTCGTGGGAACGTTCTTCATCAGCCAGTTTGTGTTGATGATGCAGTTCCTGTGGCGATATGTCGACGAGCTCATCGGTAAGGGAATCTCGATGGAGGTGATGGCGCAGTTCTTCTGGTATATGGGACTGAGCCTCGTGGCACAGGCGCTACCGCTTGCGCTACTGTTGTCGTCGCTCATCACCTTTGGTAACCTGGGCGAGAGCAGTGAGCTCACCGCCATCAAGGCTGCCGGCATCTCGCTCATGCAGGCCATGCGCTCGCTCATCGTCGTAGCGGTGGTCATCTGCTTGGGCTCGCTCTATTTCCAGAACTACATTGCCCCCGAAGCCACGTTCAAGATGCGACAGCTACTTGTTTCGATGAAACAGAAGAGTCCAGAGTTGGAGATTCCCGAAGGCATCTTCTACGACGGCATTCCCGGCAGCAACATCTACGTGCAAAAGAAGGACATGCAGACGGGTAAGCTCTATGGCATTATGATCTATCGCATGACGGGCAGCTACGAGGACCAGCAGATCATCCTCGCCGACTCGGGTATGCTGCAGACCACTGCCGACAAGCAGCACCTGTTGCTCTCGCTGTGGAGTGGGGAGTGGTTCGAGAACATGCAGTCGCAGCAGCTGGGTGGCTCGGCATCGGTGCCCTATCAGCGACAGACATTCACCACGAAACAACTCGTCCTCGACTACGACGGCGACTTCAACGTCGCCGATGCCTCGCTGTTCTCTGCCGACGCTCGCGGAAAGGGCATCGAACAGATTCTCCACGACCGCGACTCGCTCAGTCTGGTCTACGACAGCATCGGCCACAGCTACTACACCGCTGCCCAGTCGCGCTACTACACGGAGTTTCCGCTTTCGGGCCGCGACTCGACGGTTGCTGAGAAGCGCGCCGCCAGTCCTACGCTCAACCTCGACACCCTCTTCAACCGTTTGCCGGAGAACGAGAAGCAGCGTGTGGTGAACATGGCGCTGAGCAATGTGCAGTCGCAGATGAGCGAGCTGGAGTTTCAGGCTATGATCATGAACGATGCCGATCGCATCTTGCGCGAACATAACATCGAGGCCATCAGTAAGTTCACGCTTGCCTTGTCGTGCCTTATCTTCTTCTTCATCGGCGCACCCCTCGGAGCCATCATCCGCAAGGGTGGACTCGGCATTCCGGTCATTATTTCGGTGGTGGTTTTCATCATCTTCTACATCCTCGACAACACCGGCTACCGCATGTCGCGAGGCGGCATGTGGTCAATCTGGTTCGGAAAGGGCCTCGCCACCGCCGTGCTCGCACCCCTTGCTGTGTTCTTCACCTACAAGGCCAACAACGACTCGGTGGTGTTCAATATGGATGCCTATCGCACGTTCTTCATCCGTCTGCTCGGACTACGCCAGAAGCGGCACGTCTTTGGCAAGGAGGTCATCATCAACGAT
This sequence comes from uncultured Prevotellaceae bacterium, assembly GCA_900316285.1. Taxonomy (GTDB): domain Bacteria; phylum Bacteroidota; class Bacteroidia; order Bacteroidales; family Bacteroidaceae; genus Prevotella. The sequence continues at coordinate 19,384 of ONCG01000012.1, read as the reverse complement.
CCTGACTATCGCGCCGACGCTGTAGCCCTCAACCGCATCACCGACGAAGTGACGGTCTATGCCCGTCAGCATAGCCTCATCCGCATGCCGAATCCCGTAAAAGTGTTCTTCCGCTACGAGCCCGACCACGAGATTGAGCGCATCAGCGACGAGATGGAACTCGTCATCGAGGATCTCGGTAACACGCGCGACAAGTTCATCCTCACCGAGCTCAACCACTATCCAATCGTCTCGGTGAAGGCACACACACGCCCCTTCGAGCATCGCTGGATGAACATTGTGGCGGCCATCATCATGCCCTTGGGGCTGTTTCTGTATTTCCGCATGTGGAAGTTCCGCCTCCGCCTGCACCACGATCTGAACGTCATCCGCGATACGAACCAGAAGATCGTGGGCCGTATCAACGAGATGCTGCCTGCCGCCGAGCCCGGTGCTACACCCACCGCGGCGCCAGCCCCGACACCCGCTGATGCACCAGCAGAATCATGAAATAGTTGAAAAAACTTCACATTTCTTTCCGTTTCTCACTTTGATTGTGTAACTTTGCAGCCAGCAATAGAAAAACAATAGATAACGCACTATGGCAAAACTCTCAGAACGCCTCAACCGACTGGCAACCTCAGCCACTCTCGCGATGTCGCAGAAAAGTGCCGAGATGAAGGCACAGGGCATCGATGTGATCAACCTCAGCGTGGGAGAACCCGACTTCAATACTCCTGACGACATCAAGAAGGCAGCCAAGCAGGCTGTCGACGACAACTGGTCGCGCTACTCGCCTGTGCCGGGCTATGCCGACCTGCGCCGCGCCATCGTCGCCAAGCTGAAGAACGAGAACGGACTCGACTACACCGCTGACGAGATTCTCGTTTCGAATGGTGCCAAGCAGTGTGTCTGCAATGCTGTGATGGCTCTTGTCAACGATGGCGAGGAGGTCATCATCCCCACGCCTTACTGGGTGAGCTACCCACAGATGGCGTTGTTGGCAGGAGGTGTGCCTGTTCACATCCGTGCCGGCATCGAGCAGAACTTCAAGATCACTCCCGAGCAGCTCGAAGCCGCCATCACCCCTCGCACACGCATGCTCATCCTCTGTTCGCCCAGCAATCCTACCGGTAGCGTCTACACCCGCGACGAACTGAAGGCACTGGCCGAGGTGGTGCTTAGGCACGACGACCTCTATGTGCTTGCCGACGAGATCTACGAACACATTATTTATATAGGGCACCATGAGAGCATCGCTCAGTTCCCGGGCATGAAGGAGCGCACCATCGTCATCAACGGCGTGTCGAAAGCCTACGCGATGACGGGATGGCGCATCGGATTCATGGCTGCACCCCAGTGGATTGTGAAGGGCTGCAACAAGCTGCAGGGACAGTACACCAGCGGACCGTGCTCCGTCAGCCAGAAAGCTGCCGAGGCTGCCTACACACTCCCGCAGGACTGCGTGGAGCAGATGCGACAGGCCTTCGAGCGTCGCCGCGACCTCATCGTTGAACTCGCCAACCAGATTCCCGGCCTCGAGGTCAACCGTCCCGACGGTGCCTTCTACCTCTTCCCGAAGTGCTCAAGCTTCTATGGCAAGCACTACAAGAGCGGCGACGACGTCGTCACCATCAACAACAGCAACGACCTCGCACTTTATCTGCTCACCGAGGCACATGTGGCTACCGTCGGAGGCGATGCCTTCGGCGACCCGGAATGCTTCCGAATGAGCTACGCAACGAGTGACGAAAACATCCGTAAAGCACTCCAACGAATAGCCCAAGCATTGGCAAAACTGGCCTGATTTGTAAAAAAATGCAGTTTTTCATTGTTAAATCTTCTTAATCGTTGCGTTACTTTACCATAAATTGTTATCTTTGCGTGTCAAATTTTAGATTATTTTCAACTTAAACTCTTTTAATAACCAAAAAATTAAAATTTAAATTATGGCAACTACACAAGCTAAAGCCGCAGCCCCGAAGAAATCTCAGGGCTTCCAGGGTGTCCAGGCCGCAATCTGGATTATTGTTTTCTGTTTCATCGCAGCAGTATGTTTCTACATGTACGTGCTCGGTAACCCCGCTAACTTCAAAGAGGGTGACACCGCTAACGAGCCCACCAACATGCTCGGTACTATCTACAAAGGTGGTATCGTTGTGCCTGTGATTATCACTCTGTTGTTTACCGCTATCGCACTCAGCGTTGAGCGTGCTCTCGCTCTCCGCACCGCTTTCGGTAAGGGTAAGCTCCCCAAGTTCGTTGCTAACATCAAGCAGGCTCTGAAGGAAGGCGACTTCGCCAAGGCTCAGAAGCTGTGCGACGATCAGCGTGGTACTGTCGCTAACGTTGTTGGCGCTTCGCTGAAGGCTTACAAGGAGATGGAAGCTACTCCCGGTATGAAGAAGGCTCAGAAGGTCGCTAAGATCCAGCAGGCTCATGAGGAAGCTACTCAGCTCGAGATGCCGACTCTGCAGATGAACATGCCGATCCTTGGTACTATCGTTACCCTCGGTACGCTGACCGCTCTGTTCGGAACTGTGGTAGGTATGATTCGTTCGTTCGCCGCTCTGGCTGCAACTGGTGGTGGTGACTCAGCTGCTCTGTCAGTAGGTATCTCTGAGGCTCTGGTGAACACGGCTTCTGGTATCTTGACGTCTTGGGTTGCTGTGGTTGCTTACAACTACTTCACGAACAAGATTGACAAGTTGACATACGCCCTCGACGAGGTTGGTTATTCAATCGCTCAGACCTACGAAGCAAACCACACAGAAGAGGCTTAATTTTTGCTAACCCTTTAAAACATTTATCATTATGGGTAAAGTAAAAATTAAGAAAGCGGACATCTGGATCGATATGACTCCTATGTCAGACGTGATGGTGCTGCTGCTGACCTTCTTCATGATGAGCTCTACGTTCATGAAGAAAGAGCCGGCAACCGTTACCACACCTATGTCTGTCTCGGAGATCAAAGTTCCGGAGACTAACGTGCTCAATATATTGGTCGACTCCATCGGCAATATCTATATGGGCATGGATAATGAGAATCACGCTCAGGCAGCGCTGCTCAGCATGGCAGGTCAGTTCGGTGTCTCCATCGACCCCCTGCAGCGCACAGCGTTCCTCGAGGATGGTATGTGGGGCATGCCGATGGATAAGCTCGAAGCTTACCTGAAGCTCGATCCCGATTCAAGAAACGTTGCCATTAAGCAGCAGGGAGGTATCCCTCTTGATAGTATTGATGGTGACAAGAGTGAGTTCCAGATGTGGGTAACGGAGGCACGCAATGCCAACGAAGACATCAAGGTGGCCATCAAGGCTGACCAGAACACTCCCTACAGAGTCATCAAGAAAATCATGGGTGAGCTGCGCGATATGAACGAGAACCGTTACTATCTGATCACTTCATATAAGGCTAACCAGGAGGACTAAAGTATGGCAAAACAGAAAGCAAGTAAACAAAAGAAGATGCAGACCCGCGTCGACTTCACGCCGATGGTGGATATGATGATGCTTCTTATTACCTTCTTCATGCTCTGCTCGACTTTGGCTAAGCCGCAGACTATGGAGTTGACGATGCCGAGTAAGGATAAGAACATGACCGATGAGGACAAGTCCGTGACCAAGGCTTCATACACCATCACGATGTATGTCACCGCCGACAAGGACCACCTCTACTATGTCGCTGGTCTTCCTAAGTACGACGATCCCACCTGCCTGCAGAAGGTTGACTGGGGTAAGGAAGGTATCCGAAAGGCTCTGATCACCCACGTTACTGAGGACAACACCCAGCCTGTGCGCGACGTAATGATGGCTAAGGCCAAACTCGACGAGAAGCGTCTGGCTCATCCCTCACAGTGGAATGACTCAATCTACAACATTGAGCTGGCAAAGATCAAGTCTGGTGACATCACCGGTTCAGGCGAGAAGATCCAGACCATGACGGTCATCATTAAGCCCACCGACGAGGCAGCTTATGTAAACGTGGTGAAAGCTCTCGATGAAATGCAGATTTGCAGCATTGGTAAGTATGTGATCGACGATATCAATCCCGACGATGAGAAACTTCTCAAAGACGCTGGCATTCAGTAAGTCGGTTGCAAGTTACTAACTTTTAATAGCAAAAGAAAATGGCAAAAATAGATCTAGTAAACAATGAATGGGTAGACCTCATCTTTGAAGGAAGAAACCAGGCCTACGGAGCTTATAAGCTTCGCAAGGGAACGTCTTCCAGAAATGTGAAGTCAATTCTCATCATGCTCGCTATGGCTGCACTTGCATTCATTGCCGTTAAGGTCAATAATGTGATTACCGAGGCTAACAAGAAAGTGGCTGTGACCACCGTCCAGGAACTTTCCGCTCTGGAGAAACCGAAAGAGAAGGCTGAGGTAAAGCAGAAGAAAGTTGAAATTCAGCAGCCCGAAAAAGTCGTTGAGCGCGTAAAGAGTTCAGTGAAGTTCACCGCTCCTGTCATCAAGAAGGATAACGAGGTGAAGCCTGAAGACGAGCTGAAGACTCAGGACGAGCTGATGAATACCAAGACCGCCATCGGTGCCCTCGACGTGAAGGGTAATGACGATGCAGCCGGTGAGGTGCTGAAACTGAAAGAGGCCGTGGCACAGCCCGAGCCGAAACCTGAGGTCGAAAACAAGGTCTTCGACGTCGTTGAGCAGATGCCGTCGTTCCCCGGCGGTCAGGCAGCCCTGATGGACTATCTGAGCAACAATGTGAAGTATCCGGTTGTCGCACAGGAGAACGGTGTGCAGGGTCGTGTGGTTGTATCGTTCGTCGTCGAGAAGGACGGTTCTATCACCGATGTCAAGGTCGTCAAGTCTGTTGACCCGTCGCTCGACAAGGAAGCAGCTCGCGTCGTGAAGTCCATGCCGCGCTGGATTCCTGGTAAGCAGAATGGTTCGGCCGTACGTGTGAAATACAACGTGCCCGTTTCATTCAGACTGCAGTAATAGCAAAGTAAACGTCAGAAATGAACAAGAACCTATCTTACACGTTCGTAGGATTAACTCTGGTCGCCGCGCTTTGGGCATCCTGCTCAGACAAGAAGCCCAAAAGCGGGCGTACCGATACAGCTTCGTCAGGGGTGATTAGTTTCGCCTCTGACGAAAGTTTTAGTCCCATTATCGAAGAAGAACGTGAAATCTTCGAGAAAATACAGTGCAAGGGTAACGCCGAACTCAAGCCCATCTATACCAATGAGTCCGACGGCATCACCAAGTTGTTGAATAGCGAAGTGTATCTGATGATCACCGCCCGCGATTTCAAGGAAGAGGAACGCCAGAGCCTCATCGACAAAGGCTACACGCCGTTGGCCATCATCTTAGGCTTCGACGGACTGTCGCTCATCCAGAACAAGGAGAACACCGACTCTTGCATCAGCGTAGCCGACATCACCCGTGTTTTCAAGGGTGAAGTCACGAAGTGGAATGAACTCTTCCCCGGTTCAAAGAAGGGAGAGATCACGGTGGTTTTCGACAACAACAAGTCGAGTGCTGTCCACTTTGTTGAAGATTCCATCCTCGGTGGCAATCCTATCAGCAATCCCAATGTGGCTGCTGTGCAGACCAGTGAGGAAGTCATCAACTACGTAGAAAAGACGCCTGGCGCCATAGGAATCATCGGAAGCAACTGGCTCGATGACAAGCGTGGTGACACAAGCGTCGCTAAAGGTAGAAACATCCGTACGATGTCGGTCACAAGGCTCGACAAGGCTACACCTAATAACAGCCGCAAGCCCGACCAGTACTATATTTATAGCCGAGAGTATCCTCTCATTCGCACCATCTATGCACTTGTCACCGATCCGCGTCGTGGACTGCCTTGGGGATTTGCCCATTTCCTCGAAAGCCCGCGCGGACAGATGATTATCTTCCAGACTGGCTATATGCTTCCCTATAGAGGCGATATCCGTCTGAAGAGCATACATGTCAACGAAGAATAGGCGCGAAAAATCCCTTTTACTTCTATCGATTGAAGTAAATATGATTGAATTTGTTAATTAGTTTGAACGGAGTTGACTTTTGGAGGTTCCTCTCGTCTTACAATCAAATCATGGACGAAGGGACAAAGGATGAATAGCCTGTGCTCATGTCTGCACTCCCACACTCCTATACTCCTACACTCCTAATATCAGAATGTTGAACCTTTTAAAAAGAAGAAGAGTATGAAAAAGTTTAAATATCTAGTAATTGGAGCCCTGATGCTCAGCTTCAGCGCTCCCGTAATGGCACAAGTAGACAAGGCCGTCCTCGGCCAGGTGAAGAACGTTATTGCTTCGAAGGTGGATGTCGACAAGCAAATGAAGGGCTTCGAGAAGATGTTCAAGAAGAACCCTGAGATGCTTGTAGCCATCGGCCAGGCATTCCTCGAGGCAAAGGATCCCGTCAGAGCTCTCAAGTATGCAGAACTGGCAGCCGCACGCGACAAGAAGTACGCCAAGGCTTACATCCTCATGGGCGACGTAGCTGTGACTCAGGACGACGGTGGTAAGGCTGCCGAGATGTATCAGCAGGCCAAGTATTTCGACCCGAAGGATCCCGAGGGATACTTCAAGTATGCTAACATCCTGCGTGGCCGTAGCCCTCAGGAGGCTGTTGCCAACCTCGAAGAGCTGCGCACTCATCGTCCCGACTTCCCCGTTGATGCCCTCGCAGGCCGCATCTACTACAACTCCAACCGTCTCGACGAGGCCATCTCCTACTACAACAAGGTTGACAAGAACAAGCTCGAGGATGTCGACATCACCAACTTTGCTATGGCTTCCTGGATGCATCAGAATCGCGAAAAGAGCCTTGAACTCGCCAAGTATGGTCTGACTCGCGATGCCCGCAAGGCTGCTTGGAACCGTCTGGCCTTCTATAACCTTACCGATATGGAGCGTACCGACGAGGCCCTGCAGTATGCCGACGCCCTGTTCAATCGTTCCGACAGCGCCAAGATCTCTGGCTTCGACTACACCTACTATGGCACCGCTCTGAAGAATGCTAAGCAGTACGATCGCGCCATCGAAATGTTCCTCAAGGCTGCTGATGCCAATAAGGACAACAAGGAGCAGCTCAGCATGACCCACAAGAACCTGTCGGATGCCTACATCGCTATGGACGACTTTGCTAATGGTACGAAGTACTATGACCTCTATCTCGCTGCTAAGGACAAACCCTCTGCATACGACATCGCCGGTCTGGCTTCTATCTATCAGAAGATGGGTGCCGATCTCACAGGTCAGGAGCAGGTTGATGCCTTCATGAAGGCTGATGCTACTTATGCTAAGCTGGGTGAGGCTTATCCCGAGCAGATCGACTACGCTAACTTCATGCGTGCTCGTCTTGCCGGTGCTATGGACCCCGATAGTGAGAAAGGTCTGGCTAAGCCCTTCTATCAGGCTATCGTCGACCACCTCGCAACGTCAACAACTCGCGACAGCGGCGACAACCAGCGTCTCATCGAGGCCTATCGTTATCTCGGTTCCTACTACTATCTGAATAACGACGAGGCTACCTCTATCGCCAACTTCAAGAAGATCCTCGAGATCGCTCCCGACGATGAGGCTGCCAAGACCGCTCTCGAAGCTCTCGGTGTGAAGTAAGATAATTGTATCACATAATAACAAACGGACAGGTACTCGATACTTGTCCGTTTTTTTTATCGTTTTATTGCCCGTTTTTTTTATGATTCGTTTGGCATATTCGCTGAAAATGTGTAACTTCGCAGCCGATGAACGACTATAGGCTGAAACTATCGATCATTCTTTTGTTGGTGGTGGGCTCTCTGCGCCTGATGGCTCAGGGGCAGGAGCAGCGAGAACTGCCAGAAGTGCAAGGGATGATGAGTTGTGATGATACGCTACAAGGTCAGGAGGCAGACAGCGCTTCCTGTCGTCCGTCGTTTGGGCTTGACTATTCCGGTGAGGTGCAGACAGATCTCAAGCGAGTTCGTGTGGTGAACCTCCTTGAGTTGCATGCCGATATTCCGCTATCACGTAAGTTGTCCTTTCAGCTGGCTTCCCTCAGCACATATTCTTCCGACGATCGTCCACTGGCCGATGACGTGCAAGGCTATTCCAATCTGGATGCCGACGATATTCTGTTTGCTCTCACGGTGGCAGGGTTTACATGGCAATTTAAAGAGCACCATTCGCTCTTCGCCGGCATTCGACGCATGGACGAGGACTACTTCTGTAGCGACGGACTGGCCTTTTTCACCAATAGCTCCTGTGGCATCTTTCCCACTCTGAGTTGTAACTTCAACATTGCCACTTTCCCGGAGGCTGCATGGGGCATCCATTATGCCTACGACAACGAAAAACTGTGTCTGCAGGCATCGCTCTACAACGGTGCGGGAAACCATCGCTTCACAGGTCGCGACAACGTGTTCCACCTCTGTCCTAAGAGTGACGGCATCTATGCGCTGGGGCAGGCTGAATACCGCTATCGTGGCAGTCGCTATTTCTTGGGAGCAAGCATGCACACCGAACCCGATGTCCGTCCGACCGTATGGACTCATGCCGAGCAGGCATTGTTGCCCAATCTCACGCTGCTGGCAGCCTATGGTCATGCGTTCGGCCGCAACAACGCCTGCAACGATTTCTGCGGCATGGGCGCTATTTACAACCTCAAGAGCACCGGTTTTGGCGTGTTCACCGACTATGCCCGGATTGACGGCATCGACGAGTGGGCTACAGAATTCATCTGCAACCTTCCCCTCACCACCTACCTCTCCATCAATCCCGTGCTTCACATCATCACCACCGACGGCACCACCAAGTGCGTCGGCTTGCTGCGTGTGAACATTAGCATTTGAGTGGCAATAGGTAGCAAGCTTAATATAATCCAGATATAAAACTTTTCGACCTTCGGAACTATTCTTTCTGCCTCTCGGAGCTATGCTTTTGATCTCTTGGGGCAACATTTTTTGTGCAGAACTATAAATAGTTCACTGAGTGGCGGTCAGATAGAGAATGTGGCCCGCAAGTATGCTATCAACAGCATCCTGCATGGCGACAGCGCCGACCAGCTGCATGTGTTACGAGATTACTGCAACAGCGAACGCCTCTGCACGAAGCGTGAGGCGCGCAGAGTGGGGTTCTAAGGTGCTTCGCACGTGTAAAGAGCCTGCGGCTCGTGTAAGGAAGCTTCGCTTCGTGTAAGGCCCTGCGGGCGTGCAAGGTGCTTCGCACGTGTAAGGATTAAAGTTTCATGGATGAATACAAACAGCCCGGGCGACAGATGTTGCTCGGGCTGTTGTTTGAAGAACGCGGAGACCGCGTTCATGCGGTTGTGTTGATCCTTACGGCAGGCTGATAGCCTCGTTCGGACAAACGCTTGCACATGTTCCGCACTCTGTGCAGAGATCGGGATCAATCGAATAGATGTCGCCCTCGGAGATAGCCTCAACGGGGCACTCGCCAATACATGTACCGCAAGCAATGCAGTCTTCACCAATTACGTATGCCATAATGCTTTTCTGTTTAAATTGTTAATAATAATATTCTCAGTTTCGGGTTGCAACGCCATCGTTCCTATGAGGGACAACTTTGCCGCAGGTCCTCCTTTATTGTGGTGCAAAGATACGTTTTTTATTCTTATATACCTAAAAATGATGAGAGGTTTTTCTTTGTTTATACATTTTTTAACGTTATTGCAAGTTATGATGCAATAATGTGACGTGTTTTGCGTTATAAAGTAAAATGAAGAAAGCTATTTTTTTCATCCTGACCATGCTCGTGGTGGTTTTGCCGACTTCCGCGCAGTTTAGCAGGACGGTACAAAACCGTCCTTATACCGACTTGCGCCCCTTCCACTTCGGATTGTTCATAGGTACGCATTTGCAGGATTTGGAGCTGCAGAACGTTGGGCCGCAGACCATTCAGAACGAGGACGGCACGGAGACTACGCGCCTTATCACCGCCGACCAAGATCGTTGGGACAATGGCTTTATGGTGGGTGTGCTGGGTGAGTTGCGCATCAACCAGCACTTCCAGTTCCGTGTGGCTCCAGCAATGTATTTCGGTGTTCGCCATCTGTCGTTCTACGACTTTACTGCTCCCAAGTCGGCCAATCCGGAAGGTGAGGAGGAGAGTGAGTCAGGAGTGCTGCTGAACGAGCGCATTCAGAACATTAAGACAGCTTATATCACCTGTGCGTGCGACCTGATTTTCGGCTCGGTGCGCAATGGAAACGTGCGACCTTATATGATTGCGGGTCTGAACCCCGTGATTAATCTGTCGGGCAGCGAGAGTGATATTCTGAAGTTGAAGCGTTCGGATTTATATTTCGAGATTGGTGCAGGTTGTGATTTCTATATGCCTTTCTTCAAGTTGCGTCCCGAACTGAAGTTTATGTTCGGCCTCACAGACTGTCTCGACCACCGTCATCCGCAAAATCTGCGCGATGCCAATTTGCGAGCCTTCTCGAACAGCGTGTCGCGTGCAACGTCGAAGATGATTGCGCTGACGTTCTACTTTGAGTAGAGAAAGCCCTCTTCAGTCTCTACTTCAGTAAGAGAAATTTCTCTTCTCATGCAGGAGCGGTTCCCTATTTCTTTCTGATAATGATTCCTAGATCGCTGAGTCCCGGAAGGATTTCGCGCTTCATGTCATGACGGATGCCGATGCGCAGCGAGTCGCCAGCGTTGAGTGGGATGTCGGCAACGATGAACTCATATTGGTAGTAATTGATGCCTTGTCCTTGCGTGTGGCCACTTTTGTTCATCAGTCGGCAGGGCAGGTTGTAGCGGATGATGGGACGTTCACGACTCAACGTGCTTGCTACGGGTTCAATGTTCAGAGAGTCGGCAAGAGGTTTACTACTCGGGGAGTCAGCAAGAGGCTTAATATTCAGGGAGTCGGCAAGTGGTTTATGACTTAAGGAGTCGGCTACTGGTTTCTGGCTCATCGTGTCGGCGACAGCAATGGTTTGCATCTCGGCGATGAGGGTGATACTCATGAAGGGATATTGACCAGTGGTGCGCAATCCGAGCCGGATGTTGTATAGGCCATCTTCGTCGATTGGTGGTACGCCAAACATAATGGTATCGGTCTTCTCCCATCCCGCTACGGGTATGGGCTCGTAGTGGTGATAGACGGTACCGTCCATACATCCATCACACACGCCTGCCGTGAGTAGCAGGAGTGTGAAGAGTGCGATGCGATGTTTCAGCGCTTGCCAGGTCATGATTCCTTTGTGTTCTCCGAGGGCTTGGGTTGTTGGCGTTGCTCCTTTCGGCCTTCTCCGTGCTGCTGGTGTCCGTTGCCGGCATTCCGGTTCTCGGCACCGCGTGGGTTCTGTCGTCCTTGCTGTTTCTTTCCGCCCTGCTTGTTGCGGTTCTTACGGCGCTTGGCCTTGTCGAAACGGCTGATGTCGGCACCCTCCAGCAAGTCGATGGGTGCGTTGGAAGCAGCCTGCTGTCCGTCGGCTTGAAGTGTAAGCGGTTTCTCGCCCTGCTTGTTGAGCTGTATCACCTCGTGGGCACGACGAATGGAGATGGTCTCCAAGTTTGCGGCAATGCCCTTATCGGTGGAGTAGGTGACGAGACCTGCCAGCACATCGGCCTTGAAGAAATAGTAGTCGGCATCCTGTGTCTGGAGAATCATGTCCTTCGCAGGCAGACGGCGCGAGGCCTCCACGTAGGTGTCAATCTCGTAGTTCAGACAGCACTTCAGCTTGGCACACATGCCAGCAAGCTTCTGGGGATTGAGCGAGATGTCCTGGAAGCGGGCGGCATTCGTGGAGACGCTGACGAAGTTCTTCATCCACGTAGCACAGCACAGTTCGCGTCCGCAGGGACCTGTTCCTCCGATGCGTCCTGCCTCCTGGCGTGCACCAATCTGCTTCATCTCGATGCGCACGTGGAAGGTGGCTGCGAGGTCCTTGATGAGCTGTCGGAAGTCTACGCGCTCGTCGGCGATGTAGTAGAAGATGGCCTTGTTGCCATCGCCCTGATACTCCACGTCGCCAATCTTCATGTCGAGTCCGAGGTTTTTGGCAATCTGTCGGCTCTCGATCATCGTGGAATGTTCGCGTGCCTTCGCCTCGTAGTATTTGTCCATGTCGACCGGCTTTGCATGCCGATAGACGCGCCTGATGTCGTCGGGCGACTTGATGTTAGCCTTCTTCAGTTGCAGGGTTACAAGGCGTCCGGTGAGCGTGACGACACCAATGTCGTGGCCCGGATTGGCCTCTACTGCCACGATGTCGCCCTTCTTCAGGTCGAGGTTGTTCACGTTGTGGTAGTATCCCTTGCGTGTATTCTTGAACTGCACCTCAACGAGGTCGGTCTCGTCGGTGTTTCCCGGCACGTCGGCCAACCAGTCGTAGGTGTTGAGTTGTCGGTCTTGTCGTCCACAGGCTTTCGCACAGAGTCCTCTGTCGGCTCCCATGGCGATTTTGAATTTCATATTTTTGAAGTCCATGTCTCTATTTTTATTTACGTAATGACGTGATGTCGGTATATGGGTAACGGTTTATTTCTTGATGAGCAGCACGATGATTTGCAGGGCAAGGTCGAAGAACACCACTCGCGGGTTTGCATTCTGGGCAATCTGACGCATGGCCAGCTCCAGCTGCTCGCTGATTTCGATGACGTTGGCTTCGTTGATGAAGCGTGCGAAGTTGCGTGAGAAGTCCTCCTCGTCCTTTGTCTGATAGTTCAGCTCCGGGTTGTGGAAGTTATAGATGAAGTTCTCGCGCACCTGCGAAAGGAAGTAGGTGAGCATGCGTCGCTGTTTTTCGCGACCGAAGCTGCTCACGCTGTCGCTCCACACCTTCAGTTCCTTCACCTTGCGCTGGTAGGCCAGGCGCATGAACTGCATGAACAAGTCGAGGAACAACTGGTTCTCGTTGTCGGCGTTCAGGGCCTCGAGGGCTGTGTTCCAGCTGCCGTTGGCCACACGTGCGATGCGATGGGCATTGTCGGCATCGATGCCTCGCCGCGAAATGAGTGCCTGCTCTATAGCCTCGGCGCTGATGGGCTTCACGTCGATGCGCTGCGTGCGGCTGCGAATGGTTTCGAGCAGCTGGTCGGGGGCCTCGCTCACCATGATGAACACCGTGCGGCGTGGCGGCTCCTCGAGCAGCTTCAGCAGTTTGTTGGCACTGGTGGCATTCATGCGCTCGGGCAGCCAGATGATACTCACCTTGTAGCCGCCCTGGCTTGATTTCAGGCTGAGCTTTCGCGACAACTCATCGCTCTCGCCGCCCGTGATGATGGCCTGCTGGTTAGCGGCACCGATGGCCTCCATCCACTGGTTGAAGCTGAAGTAGGGTCCGTTGGCCATGAGCAAATCGTTCCACTCGCGTGCGAAGTCGGCGCTGATGGGTTGGTGCTCACTACCCATCGACGGCGTCTTGATGGTGGGGTAGGTGAAGTGCAGGTCGGGGTGTTCCAGCTTTGCCAGCATCGCCATGTTGTTGGCGTCGGGCACGAGTTCGTCGGATGCCGGAGCGTCGTCGAACATGCCGAACATCGATGCCTCGGCAGCCGGCCGGCTGGTGCTATGCTTGATGAGCTCGCAGCCCAGTGCAATGGCCAATGCCTTCTTGCCGCAGCCTGTGGGGCCGCAGAGCATGAGTGCATGTGGCACACGGTCTTCGCTCACCATCTGCAGCAAGCGTTCGCGTATATTTTCTTGTCCTATGACGTCTTCGAAGTCCAATGTTCAATGTTTAATAGGTTCGAGTTTGCGCGCTTATAGGCGGCGTATGATTTCGCACACCGAGTCGACTGCCGACACTGTGTAGAAGTGGATGTTGCCGAATCCGGCGGCGTGCAGCTGGCGACACTGCTCAGTGGCCCATTCGATGCCCAGGCAGCGGGCGTCCTCGTCGGTCTTGCACTTCACCACCTCGCTGGCCAGCTCCTGCGGCAGGTCGCAATGGAACGTGCGGGGAATCACCGTCAGCTGCGACAGCTTGGCAAACGGCTTCAGTCCCGGCAGGATGGGAATCGTGATACCCATCTGGCGAGCCTTCATCACAAAGCGAATGAATTTCGCATTGTCGTAGAAGAGCTGTGTGACCGCATATTCCGCCCCCATGTCCTGCTTCTGCTTCAGGTACATCATGTCCATCTCCATATTGGGTGCCTCTTCGTGTTTTTCGGGATAGCAGGCCACTCCGAAGTGGAACTGCGGTCCGGGATTCTTGATGGGTGTCCCGTCGGCGAAGAAACCCTCGTTGAAGCGGTTCACCTGCCGGATGAGGTCGGTGGTATGCGCATGTCCACCAGCCGTCGGCGTGAACACACGGTCGTCCTTTGCCTTGTCACCGCGCAGCAGCAGAACGTTCTCAATGCCCAAGAACTGCAGGTCGATGAGTTCATATTCAATGTCCTCCGTAGAGGCACCGCTGCAGATGATATGTGGGATGACCGGTATCTGGAACCGCTTCTGAATGGCTGCCGCGATGGCGATGGTGCCCGGTCGGCGACGAATGCGCTGCCGCTGGAATTGTCCGTTTGGCAGCTCATTGTAGACGAACTCGCTGTGATGCGTCGTAATGTTGATGCAGCGCGGGTTGAAGGCACGCAGTTTGTCGATCGTGGCAAACAGGCTTCCCGTCCCGCTGCCCTTCAGGGGCGGTAGCACCTCGAAAGAGAAGCGGTGGTCGGTATGGTTGTTTTCGTTGTTGATGAGCATGTGCTGCTTCCTTTTCCTTCGTTCGCGTATTCTTATTTAGGTCGCAAAGTTACAAAAAAATGTGGAGTAAATATCATTTCGATGAAAAAAACTCGCTTGAAGAGTAAATTATAAGGTTTTTTCTTTGAAATCTCATCGAAAAACAATATATTTGCAGAGAAATTGGGGAGTGTGGCCCGATGCCAAACAGCCTGCCTGCAGTTTTTGGGTGGTGCTGTTCCCCCAGCTGATTGCTTATTTAGAAACCTAATAATAAGACTATTGATATGAAGAAATTATCTCTATTGACCCTGATGGCGTCTTTGTGGCTGGCGCTCCCGTTGTCGGCTAACAATACCATCACCACCGTCGAGCAAGTGACGGGAACCGTTGAGCTCACCGACGACGTGGATTTCCACATCACGTCGGCCGAGCCGTTCGCCACCACTGGTAGCGTCAATATCAAGAATGTAGAACATGCCGTGGTGTTCCTCGACAATGTGAAGCCCAGCAAAGCCCGCACCATGCTGCCTTTCATCAAGATTAATGGTGAGACAGCTGAGAACATCAAGAACTGCCAGCTTCGCATCTACAACCAAGGCACCCTCATCCTTCCTTACGGAACGGCAGGGGCGCTGACGGTCTACTCCGAGAAGAACTTCGAAGGCGAGTCGTGCAGCGAATTCAACTTCAACAACGCAGGTGGCTTCATGCAGACGCTGAGGGACAATCAGCTGAACAACCGCATCAAGAGTTTCAAGCTCAAGCGCGGCTACATGGTGACCTTCGCCATTGGTGCCGAGGGCCGTGGCTACAGCCGCTGCTTCATTGCCGATGAGGCCGATTTGGAGATGGCATCGCTGCCCAGCATCCTGACGAATCGCATCTCGTCGTATCGCCTGTTCCGTTGGCAGAACACCAGCAAGAAGGGTGTGGCCGACGTCGTCAACGCTACGCTTACCAACACGCTGAACTGCACGTGGACCTATGGCTGGGGAGCAGGTTCCAACTTGCTGCCCGATGCCGAGTGCGTTCCTCACCATTTAAAAGATATTGGCGGCCCATCTGCCTCGTCGATGGGTTCCGCAAGCTATTCATGCCATATGAAGACTAACAATGAGCCCATGAATCCTGCTGATGATCCTAAGGATCAAACAGAACCCGTCGATGTTGTGTTGGCCAATTGGCAGGATCTCATGCGTACTGGTATGCGGCTGCTCACGCCCTCGTCGTGGGATGGTAGTGACCGCTGGGATGGCAGTGGATATATCAAGCAGTTCCTCGACTCCATCGACAAGCGCGGCTGGCGTTGCGATGTGGTCGATGCCCACTGCTATTGGCCGGAGAGCAACTTTGGCAATCTGCCCACGTGGTTCCGAAACTTGAAGCGACCCATCTGGATATCGGAATTCGTGTGGGGAGCATCCTGGAACAGCAACGGTGCCTTTGCCAACGGCGTCACCGAGCAGCAGAACAAAGAGGCGATGGCCCGCATCTGGACCCGTCTGAACGAGATGGAATGCGTGGAGCGCTATGCCTATTGGAACAGCGAGCGCGACCCGTCGCGTATCTATAAGAATGGTAAGCTCACGCCCGCAGGCGAGTATTTCGTAGCGATGAACACCGGTGCCGGCTACGTGTCGAAAAACGAATTCATTCCTCGCACGCCGCCTGTGAAGTCGCCCAGCGGATTGTCGGTGAAGTACTATGCACAGCGTTCGGAATGCACCATTGCCTGGACGGAGAGCAATCCTGAACTCCTCGACTCGATGTTCATCGAGGTGAACGTCAACGGCGAAGGCTGGAAGACCTTCCAGAAGATTGAACTCAACGAGGCAAGCTCGTCCTACAGCTATAAGTTCACCACCGAGGAGCCAGGCAACTACATCTATCGCATCCACACCTTCGACTACAAGGGAGCCGACCACTACTCGGGTGAGGTCTACAACATCCTCACAAGTTCCGAGTCGCTGGGCTCGGCCGATGTGCAGATGGGTACGGTCACGACGCAGTCCATGGAGCCTGCCTACAACTTCTTCAGCACTCCGCTCACCTCTGAGCCCGCTGTGGTGTTTGGTAGCGTGAGCAACAGCAATAGCAAGGCAGCCATCGTGGAACGCATTCGTGCCAACAACTACAGCCACGGCGAATATGCCTCGATGGGAAGCACCCTCAGTCCCCTGACGATTGGCCAGGAGACCACCTTCTATCGCGGCACGCGCTTCACCGACTACAGCTCGTTCATCGCAGCCGTGCAGGGTCGTGGCAAGCTCGGTACGCTGGTCTACGAGGACACCATTCTGCCTCAGCGACAGGTTGGCGACACCGTGACTTATACGTTCCGTGAGCCGTTCTCCGACGTACCCGTTGTGCTGGCAACACCCATCTATACGACTGAAACCTATCCGCTGTTGTGGCGTGTGTTCGACGTCACGCCGACCAGTTGCCGTGTGGTGCTGCAGCGTCAGGCAGGCTTAGTCAATCCCGCTCGCAATCCTGCCCGCATCTCGCTCTTCGCCATTGAGAAGGGTAAGACCACGCTCGACGACGGACATGTCGTCATCGTTGCCGACAGCACTTTCACGTTCACCAATGGCACACTGTTGCAGCAGGACATCCTCTTCGGCGACTCGCTCGATGCTCCGAAGGTGCTTGTGCAGCTGCAGAGCCTCAATCGAAAGGTGGCTGGCAACTTGCGCACGAAGACCACGTCGCCCGATCCTACTGGCACATCGGTGCGTCTGCAGCTCGACTACAGCGACAAGGATAACAACACCCTTTCCATCCGCGTGCCGGCAGAAGAGCGCCTGGGCTGGATTGTCATCGGTCGTCCCTTCAACATTCCTGAAGGCATCTTCTCGCCGAGGAACGTCGTGCGCCAGCTCATCGCCTATCCGTCGGTGGTCAGCACAACGTTTGGCGTGCGCGACGATGAGGCCACCACGGCCAGCGTCTATGGCAGCAGCGGCCAGTGCTTGCAGCAGGTTCCCCTCTGCGAAGGCCAGGCCACTATCGACATCAGTCGCTTGCCCGCAGGCATCTATATCGTTCGCACCGATGCCCACCACAGCACGAAGATTGTGAAGAAGTAATGCCCACACCGTATAACCCCTCTATTCGGGACATCAACCCTCGTGGCTGGTGTCCCGATTTCTTTTTGTCCAATCGTTTTTGGTGATGAATCCGCTATGCGGGCTTTCAAAAACACAAAAAAAACATGGAAAACATGAAAAAACATGTAGGTTTTATTGTCATCGCGAGCAATATTTTCCTTGTTTTTTCCTTGTTTTTTCTCTTAATCATCGCCTTATTTGTCCCAAAGCATAGCTCCGTAAGCACAAGAACATAGCTCCGTAAGCGCTAGAACATAGTTCCGTAAGCACAAGAACATAGCTCCGTAAGCGCTAGAGCATTGCTTTTGGACGTCAAAAGCATAGCTTTTCGCTTCCGAAAGCATAGCTCTAGACATCCGAAAGCATAACTTTCCACGTCCGAAAGCATAGCTTTCCGAATGCAAAAGCATAGCTTTCAGCGATTTACAGGCGTTCACGGGCAAGCCAATTGTCACAACGTCACATTGTCACATTGTCACAATAAGCTCCTGCACATATGCAACGCCTCCAGAGAACCGCCTTTTGTCACAACGTCACATTGTCACATTGTCACAATAAGCCCCTGCACATATGCAAGGCAGGAGAGAGGAGTATGATGAATGAATAATATTATTAATTAATATATATTATTATAAAATAATGTTAATTTTAAAAATACTAACCCCCTTCTCACTGCTGGCCGACCCTTACTCTCGCACTCGCCATCCACGCTTGCGCACTCTTCCACCCCCCTTATTGTGACAATGTGACGATGTGACAATGTAGCAAACATGCGAAAATTCCCCATGCACTATGGCCACGAAGCGAACAAAAACATCACAAATTGCACGCTTGAAGTGGAAAAACCGTGCAAAAATACGCACGATGACCCCTATTTTTTCACAGAAAGCAGTGTTCAACAACGATTAAAAGCGTATATTAATTCTAATTATTATGAATAATGTTAATATTATATTATAAATATACAAATAATTAAATATATATACACAATTCCCCCTCCGCGCACCTACCACCCCCTTATTGTGACAATGTGACAATGTGACAATGTGACGAACGTGCGAAAAATCATCTGTGAAAGGCATAAAAATCCTGCCCACATGCGCTCCACCTTCAGATTATTTTTGTAACGTTACGGATGAAAAAGGTCTTTGAACAAAAGCATATAGCAAAGACAACGACTCTCGACCGAAGTGGGCGATGTCGTTGCCTTTTTTGATTGATATTATACGGTCATTCTCCAATCTTACTCTCCCCCCTCATCAGATGGCGAAGGGCGCTGAGGAGTTCTTGAGACTCTTGGACGACACTCAGGAATACGGTCATGGCTTCGATGTTGAGTTGCCTGGTCTGAATGTCATGAATGATGCGTTTGCGATAATCGGAAAGTGATGATTGAAGTATGGCTGCATCATTGCGTATCAGGGATGCCGCCTCGCTATCGAGAGACCGAAGGTACAAACGCATAATCTCATTTCGCAAAACAAGAAACTCATTGGCGTATTCGCTTGGAACGGGACTGAAATTGTTGCCGACATGCTCCCTGCATGGTTCACCCATGCGCTTCAAGCAATAGTACATCTGAGATAATGAGTTGACTATAAGGAAATACCATGTGCTTTTTTCCACACTCACTATCGGGTCTAAACGGCGCAAGGCTATAATCTGC
>ONCG01000001.1 GCA_900316285.1 uncultured Prevotellaceae bacterium | reverse complement strand
CCGCTTGCGCCGATGGTACTGCAATGCAATGTGGGAGAGTAGGTAGCCGCCTTTTTTCAAGTGAGAGCCCTGTGGTCACAAGACTGCAGGGCTCTTTTTGTTTTGGGAACCTCCCCGGCTCCTCCCCCGAAAGTCCCACCCTGGCCCTCCCCAAAAGGGGAGGGAACGGTGGCTTGATTGGTGATAAAGAGATGAAGGAGGATTTGTGGCTGGCTTGTGATGGAAAGATGGAGAGCTGTCTGAACAACTAATAGAACATTGAGCAGGTGTTGGGGTGTTGGGAAGGGGGAGTGATGTGGTTGGGAGGAGATACGGGAAGAGATATAAATTAAGGCAGAGATGAGCGTCTCTGCCTTTTATGGATGTGTAAAATGTGAATGTGGAATGGGGGGGTACACATAATTGGGAATTGATGACAAATAGATGACAAGACCCCCAACCCCCTATTTTAGGGGGCGAGGTTACTTCTTGAACAGGTGGGGAATGAACTCAGCGAGGCCACGGCGCCAGGTGAGGAACTCATGTGCTGTGCCTGCTGACTCGCTGGAGTCGACCTTGATGCCCAATTCGCGCAGCTGACGGACGATGTCGGCGCTCTTGATGAAGTCGTCGCTGCCCCAGTTCATGTACATGTAGTGAATCTTCTTGTTGAACTCATCCGCATTAGCGAAGACGCCGTTGTAGGCAGTCTTCACGTCGAGGCCGAAGATGGCTCCGCTGAATGTTCCCATCCATGCGAACTTGTCGAGGTTGTTCAGCACCACATCGAAGGTTTGATGGCCACCCCAGGAGAGTCCTGCCATAGCGCGGTTCTCGCGATCACTCTTCGTACGGAAGTTCTGATCGATGTAGGGGATGAGGTCATTGAGAAGTACGGGATAGAACGATGCACCGTATTCGCTGCGACCGGCGCTGTTGTTGCCACCGCCAAAGGGCTGCTTGATGTCACCGCTCTCCATCACCACAATCATTGGTACGGCCTCGCCTTTTGCAATGGCGTTGTCCATGATGTGTTGCATCTTGCCTTGCAGGGCCCAGCTTGTCTCACCCTCACCCATGCCATGCTGGAGGTAGAGTACGGGATAGCGCTTCTTACCCTTTTCGTATTCGGCAGGCGTGTAGACCAGTGCATGACGCCACTCGCCTTTAGAGTTTAGAGTTCTTTCTCCGCTTCGCTCTGAAAGCGCCCCTGCGGGTCGAGCGGAGAGTTTAGAGTTGAGAGTTGAGTGCTCGGCGAAGTAGTAGATGCTGCGAATCTGTCCGTGAGGAATGCCCAACTGCGGACGGTAGTAGTCGCCCTCTGGTCCCTCAGGTACTTCAAGGCCGCCTGCTTCACGATTGCAGCCGAAGTAGGTTTCAGAGGCGGGGTCGATGAAGTTTACGCCGTCGATGTTCATGAAATAGTAATGGAATCCCACGGGAAGCGGATCGGTGACTGCCATGAAGCCGCCTCTGCCGTCGGGCTGCATGTCGTACTTCTTGTTGCAGATGTCAACTACGATCTTGCGAGCCTGAGGAGCATTGATGCGGAAGTAAGCACGGCGCTGCTTGTCGATCTTCGGGAACTCGTTGCCAGGAATGGCGTTCTCAACGGTGACTGCATCGGCGGGAACCTCGATTTTCTTTGCGGCTGCAGGCATGTCTTTCGGACGCTTTGGCTCAAAACCGAGCTGACGGGCCACGGCCTCGCCGTAGCGGCAGCCAAGCTCACGATAGCCGGCAGCGTCGAAATGCAAACGGTCAGGACCGTTCGAGCAGTTGTCTGACGAGATGACCTGACAGGTGTGAATGGTCTGCGGCAGTTCGTCGATCTGTTTTTTGCAACCAATGCATACACCCTTGCCATCGGCTTGGACAATGTTTCCCACGTAGAGATTCACGTCCTCGGGCTTCAACTGCAGGTCGCTGCAGAGGTTGTCGTACACCTGCTTCACCATGCCAGCCCATTTGGGGTCGCCCGTATTGGTTTCTCCCTGATGCATCAGGATGCCCTTGATGACACCATCTTTCTGAGCTTTCTTGGCAAGCGTGACCAAGCGTTCGTAAGGATTGTTGCCGTATGCCTCCAGCATACCTTTCATCCAGCCCGGAGCTTTCTTTTCGACGTAACTGGAAATGCTGTCGGGGAGGAATCCCTTGATGTCGATACCACCGATAGCCACATGGATCACACCAATCTTGATGTTCTCAGGCAGCGAAGCCACAAGAGTGCGACCGAACCAGTCGGCAGGAGTCAGACCCGTGTTTGGACGGCACAGAGGCGCCGAAGCCTCACACCATTCGCCCATTTTACGTCCTTTGTCAGGAAAATCTACAGCGGGCATCAGTAGGAAGCGAGGTCCGGGACTGGCAATGTCGGCAGCCTCGGGACGGGCTGCTCCCTCCATGTTCGATTGTCCGAAGCAGAGGAAGATGTAGAAGTTAGGGTCTACAGCTGCTGAAAGGCGGCACATAGGAAATGCAATCAGCAATGTTGCAATAATTGTTCTTAGTTTCATAATGTATAATTTTAAATGTTGAGACGTTCTTTCTCCACTGCACTACGAAAGGCTACGGGTAGGCGAGCTTGCTCGGGAATGAGCGTCGCTCTGCGTTGAGCGGAGTCCAGAGAGATTACTCAAGACCCCCAATCCCCTCTATTAGGGGACTAGGATCTTGCGTTTTGTGCCGTCTTCGCTGACAACGATGTTCAGACCACGTTGCAGCGACTGGCGACGGATGCCCGAAGGACTGTAGATGCCGGCGGGACAGCGGGTGTCGGACGACGAGTGGAGGGTGATGCCTGCAGCGGCGTCGGCAGCGATGCGGCACTCCAGGAGCAAGAACTCATTGAATCCCGATCCGTCGTTGACAAAGCTGATGATGTATTTACCGCTTTCATCGACCTGGAAGGGCAGCTCATAGCGCTTCGCCGACGAGAGGTTGGCCGAGTTGTTGCCATTGGCATTCGGCGTGGCTGTGTAGAGCGTGGTCTCGGCGACGACATTGTTCTTGGCATCGAGGATGCGTCCCTTGTACTTGGGCGATCCCTTCCATGCTGCCATAGCGAAGGTGAGCTTGTAGTAGCCGGGCTCGAGGTACAGCGGGTAGGCCGTCTGGCGTCCATACTCAGCATTGGTGACACGCCAGTAGAGCGCTTTGCCCTGATAGCCACCAAAGCCAGCAAAGGTGCGTGGTCCGCTGGTGTAGGAGTTAGGATATTCATGGACATCGGTGCCGTCGACGGCTCGCCATCCTTCCGGCATGGCTCCATTGTTGACATTGGTGAAGTCGAGCACATAGTTCGACGAATTGTCGAAGAAGACGGGCTGGATGACGACGTTCTCATCAGGCATGGTGAAGGTCACCTCGGTGGCATCTGCAGTTACGGGAATGGTCTTACCCATGGTGAAGAAGACGGAGTTGACGAGTCGAAGCTCCTTGATGCCATAGCCTTCGTCAGGAGTGATGGTGAGATGCACTTCCTGTCCCTGTGCAGCTGAATCAACATCGGCAACCACCTTTCCGTTCTTGGCATCGCGTACGGCCACCTGGAAACGAGTTGCAGGTGTGCCGACGGGCTCATAGATGATCTGGTCGATGTACATGTTGATGGCACCGGAGTTGGTGAGTGTCAGCGTGTTGGTACCTTCTTTCAGTGTAGCGGTGAACATGGCTTTGTGCCAGTCGTTCTTAGCTACCTTCTCGATGGAGACGTTTTGGTTTGTGCCGTTCACGGCAGCCCGGATGTTGCCAGCCTTCGATGAGCCGCAGTAGCGCACGTAGATGTTGTAGTCGCCGCCCTGCTTCAGCTTCAGCTGGTGACGCAGCGATGCAGCGCTGTTGGTTCCTGTCACAACATATCCCATGCCTGCAAACTCAGACATATCGGTAGCCCACCAGCCAGAGTGGGTGAGAGCCACGCTGCTGACGCTCTTATAATCCATGTTTTCAGCCTCGATAATCACCGGACCGATATAGTCTTCGGGCTGCTTGGGAAGCGGCAGAGCCTCTTGTGGCAAGGCTGCAACCTCCACATTCGAACGGTCGGCAGCGCCGGTACATTTGATCGTAATGCCCACGGGCCCCATGTGCTTCACGGCAACAGTGTAGGTGCCAGCCTCGGCATCGAAGTTTTCGGTGACACTGACCGAGTAGCCTGTAGCACCCGTGGAGTGGCGGGTGAGCGTATAGGCGGGTTGAGTTGTGACGCCGGTTACGATGATCTCATCGATCTGAGCTGCCGTGCTGTCGCTACGGTAGTTGTTCAGATAGAAATCGATGTGGTCTTCATACTCGCGGATGAGTCCACTGGAGAGTTTTCCCCAGGTGAGCTTCAGCGTGTCGCAGGTGTTATATTGCAAGGGGATGTCGGCCGATGCCGTCTTCTTACTGTTCAGATAGGTGTACGGCGTGTAGGTGACCAGCTGGTTTGCGTAGCGGTTTACGTAGAGATCGCCCTTGCTGACTTCAGGATACTGTGCATTGAAGTCGGCCGTCTTCTTGGTGGTGGTACTCCAGCGAGAGGTGTAGTTGGACTTTCTTACCTGTACGGGAATAGACTTTGCAGCATCGTCGTAGAGACCGATGACGATGGGGATGGCACCATAACGGCCCGTCTTCTTGAAGTAGCAGAAGTTGTCCATCCACTGTCCGTTGCCGCGGTTGAAGGGATCGGTCTGCTTGTACAAGCCGTCGTAGAGATTGCCCCATGCCGCATATTTATCCTCATCGCTGCCACTGTTCTTGTCGTTGATGACGACAATCTTTGTGTTGTTGACGACTTCTTCGCGCGAAGGGATGTACATGGTGCCATTGACAATCTGTCGGAACATGTCGAGCCAGATGCCACGGAAGTTGGGGAATGTGCCCCAGTTGCGACGGGTGTAGCCTTCGACGGTGGTGTTGCTCAGGTTCTGGAAATCCTCAGTCCAGATGAGCTCTGGTCCGTCCCATACAGCTCCACCGTTGACGCAGGTCTGTTCCATCACGGTTCCAATGCCGGCGGCACCAGGATATTTCTTTCCGTTATCCTTGCCTAAGATGGATTCGAGGGCTCCATTCCAACCGCAGTTGTCGTAGCGCACACCATAGTTCTTGGCGAGTCCGGAGATGAACGGTCCGAAGGTGACGCTCTCGTTGTTGTAGAAACACGACGAGGTGGTGTACTTATACAGCCAGAGGATAGCCTCGGGATAGTCGCGGCAGGCCTTCAGCAGGTCAGTATTGCGCTTCATCATTCCCATGGGGTTCAGGGCATGCGACCAGACGTTGCCGCAGAACGAAATGGTGAGGAAACCACCGTACTTATGGTGCATGGGCACGAGCTTCGCAAACAGGGCGATACGCGATGCCTGCGTGCTACTACTCTCATCGTCAGCCTCGTCGAATCCCCAGAACTGCTCGGCATAGTTCCATCCCAGGAAGTTCGGGTAGTTCTTGAAGAAGAACTCGAAGGTTTCGAGGTCGGAGTCCTGGATGTGGGTGTGACCGCCGCTGGCAGGCTGACAGGTGAACCACATGTTGTTGAGTTGGCAGACGGTAGCCCACGACATATAGGTACGTACGGCACAGCGAGGCATGCGGTACATGTTTGTGGCCTTGTCGTAGCCGCACGACAGCGACAGATTCATGCAGACATAAGGTCGCAAGTCGGCAGGGATGAGGTCGATGATTTTCTGTGGGTCGGCACTGTTCCACACATCGACATGGATGAACCACAACGGGTGTTGGTTGTCGATGGGACGGCGTTCCTGTGCTTGCATGCTCAAACCGCCGATGAGCAGCATAGTGAGTAATACGAGATACAATCTTTTAGTCATGATGGAATAATACTTAATAATTTGAATAATCGTGTGAGTTTTTATTTGAATTGCCACCAGTCGAGGTGCACATCGCCCGTGGCCTGCGAGAAGCAGATGTAGAGGTCGTGAACACCCGAGGCATTCTTTACTTTCGTTGTGAACTGGCGATACTTCTCCAGCGAGCCCGTGCCCTTAATGCTCACGGTGCCAATGACGGGTCCGTCCACTGAGTCGAGGTGCAGGGTGATGGTGCAACTGCCCGTGGCGGCAGCCGTGATGGCGAACTGCTTGGCACCCTTGGCGAAGTCTACGCCGCGCAGGCGGATGTACTCATCGTCGTCGATGTCGAAGATATACATATTCTTCTTGCCCGTCGACTCAGGCATATCCTTCACCACGCCCGTGTTCTCGATGCCCATCTTTGCCGACTTCAGGCCAAAGCCCCAAGCCATCGTCTCGGCTTCTACACGCTTGTAGGGGTTCAGCCAGTGCAGTTGCTTCATGGGCTTTTGGTCGAGCCAGTAGGGCACTTCCTTGATGGTGCCGTCGGCATTGTATTCAATTTCGGCGGCCGATACCGAGCGGCGCTCGTGATGCACGAATGTCTCGAGGTGCATCAGGTCGTAATCCTGTCCGAAGATATAGCTGTGACCCTTGAAGTCGCAGATGCCGGGATGGTTGCCGCGGTCGCGACTGGTGGGACTCATAATGTAGTTCTTCCATTCCCAAGGACCTGTTGGGGAGTCACTCATGGCATAGCCCAACGCCTCCGGACAGCAGGTAGTGGCATAACCGAGGTAGTAATGACCATTGCGCTTGTAGAGCCACGGACCTTCCTGATAGTTCTTCACGGTCCAGCTGGCCTTCTCTCTCCATGGTGCACGGAGGTCGATCTTCGAACCTTCCTCCTTGACGGGACGCATCACGCCATCCTTGGGATTCAGCACGAAGATATCGCCTTGGGTCGAAATCATGTCCTCGTTCAACTTGGTATAGTAGACATGGGGATTGCCCCAGTACATATAAGCCTGTCCGTCGTCATCGGTGAAGACGGTGGGATCGATGTCGTCCCAATGTTCCTTCTGCCAGACCAGTGGTTCACCCAGTGGGTCGCGGAATGGTCCATAGGGCGAATCGGCCACAAGCACACCGATGCCATGTCCGTGGAGTGGGGCATAGAGGTAGTACTTGCCGTTGCGTTCTACGGTCTGTATGGCCCAGGCACCGTTCTCGCGGCTGCGCCAGGCGAAGTCCTTCAGTGATGCTACGGCACCATGTTCCGTCCAGTTCACCATGTCGGTGGTCGACCAGAGCAGCCAGTCGTACATGAAGAAACCGGCAGAGTTGCGCTCGTTCAGGTCAGGGATGTCCTCAGGTGAGGCATCGTGCGACGTATATAAGAATAAGGTGTCGCCAACCACCAGCGGTGAAGGGTCGGCGGTATACTTGGTTTGGA
Source organism: uncultured Prevotellaceae bacterium (assembly GCA_900316285.1). Taxonomy (GTDB): domain Bacteria; phylum Bacteroidota; class Bacteroidia; order Bacteroidales; family Bacteroidaceae; genus Prevotella. The sequence goes on along the minus strand of ONCG01000001.1, from coordinate 351,955 downwards.
AGAGCGGCATGTTCACCTGCTCCAGTCCTTGCATCTCCCACCAGTCGAAGTTGAAGAGTTTCGGGCCCTTGCGACCCTTGAAGACCAGGTAGAGGTCGGCCGTGGCGGGCAGGTCAAGCCCTGAGATGGTGCGCGATGGGGCGTTCAGGTCTATAATCGTAGAGTAGTCGAGGTCGAGGTTAATGGTCTGCCACTGCTCCCATCCGCCGGTGCCGGGCACATCGACAGTACCCAGCAGGCGCCCCTTCAGGCTGTCGAGGCGTATCTCTATCTGTCCTCCACGCAGGCCGCTGGCTACACGGGCTTTGAAGGTGCGCGGGTATTTCTTAGCGAACGACACGTTCTGAAGCTTGATGTAGTCGCCGTTGTGGATATCAGTCACATACACTCCTACTTGGTAGTTCTGCTCTGTCTTTACGCCTTTCGAGAAAGCCATCGTCTCAGCCTCTACGCGGCGGTAGGGACAGAACGTGGCGACGGGCTTCACACCCTCGTCGGTAGGCATGATAGTCGGGAACGAACCGTCGGCATTGTACTTGAATTCCTCCACCGCCACGCTGCGTCCGAAGCCGCCACCGCCGGGCAGCTTGCCTGTGTGGTAGAAGAAATAGGAATGTCCTTTGAAGTCGGCTACACCGCAATGGTTGGTGAACGACTTCGTGTCGCAAAGCGGCATAATCTCACCAGCGTAGGTCCAAGGGCCCGTGGGTGAGGGAGCTGTGCTATAGCTGATGTGCTCAGGCACACCGCCGGCAGCGTAGAGGAGGTAATATGCTCTCCCTACGGCCCCTGAAGGGGCTTCTTTACTCTTGCGCTTATTGGCATTTGTAGCCCCCTCGGGGGCAGAATGGGGGGCTCTCATCAGCCACGGACCTTCCACATAGCTATCCTTGTACTTCTTGCCCTTTTCGCGTTTGTTCATGGCGGGACTGCCGAAGGCCTCCTCGGTCATGTCCAACCGGCCCAAATCGCCGCTGTAGGAGATCATGTCGCGATTCAGCTTCAGGTAGTAGCATTGTGGATTTCCCCACATCAGCCATGCCTGGTCGTCGTCGTCGATTAAGACCGTTGGGTCGATGTGGTCCCAGGAGCCATTCTCGAACAGAGGCTTTCCCAGTGCATCGCGGAAAGGACCCGTCGGCGAGTCGCTCACGGCAACACCGATGGCCATGCCCTTGGAGAGTTTGGAGTGAGCGCAGATGTACCAATAGAACTTCCCGTCGCGCTCGATGCATTGCGATGCCCATGCGCGGTCGTCGGCCCACGAGAACGACTCCAGGGCGAGTGGTGAGCCGTGATCGGTCCAGTTCACCATGTCTTCGGTTGAATACACTCGCCATTCCTGCATCCAGAAGAAGTCGGCACCGTCCTCGTCGTGGCCCGTGTAGACATAGAGGCGGTCGCCCGACACCATCGGTGCGGGGTCGCTGGTGAACCACGTCTGCACGAAGGGATTCTGGGCAGTTGCCGTCAGCGCTTGAAAGAGTGCTGCAATGATAAGAATCTTTCTTGATTTCATTGAATAGTATTGTTTTTGATTATTTACTTACAATGGTGTAGGTCTTGTTGGGAAGCGTCTCGAGGTCGTACTCGTAGACCTTCGGCGGGGTGAGGAGGGTGAACTCCTTCAGCTCGGGCGAATGCAGCGGAGTGCGGATGTCGGCAGGAGCAAGGAAGTCGTTCGGACAGTCGCCCTTCGCTTCTTTCAAACCTTTTCCCTGCAGCGGCACATACGAGCGCAGGCGTAGGGTTCCACCGATAGTTGAGCGAACGGTACCGCTTTGCAGCGCACCCTTCTCCCACTTCATGCTGACGATGAATCCACCACGCGCGCGCAAGCCCTTCACCTCGCCCTGCTGCCAGGCGTCGGGAAGTGCGGGCAGCAGATGTACGGCACCGTCGTGGCTCTGCAACAGCATCTCGCAGACGCCTGCCGACACGCCGAAGTTACCGTCGATCTGGAACGGCGGATGTGCATCGAAGAGGTTCGGATAGGTGCGGCCCAGCGGATACTGACGCATCATCCTGTCGTTGGGCAGCAGATGCAGCATGTTCCGGATAATCTTGAAGGCATGGTTGCCATCGAGCATGCGTGCCCAGAAGTTCGTCTTCCAGCCCAGGCTCCAACCCGTTGCCATGTCGCCACGCTGTTGAAGGGTGTTGGCAGCAGCGGTGTAGAGGTCGGGATGGCTATAGGGAGAAATCTGGTTCGAGGGGTATAGTCCGTAGAGATGTGAGATGTGTCGATGCTCATCCTTTGGGTTGTCGCCGTCGATGAGCCACTCCTGCAACTGTCCATAGCGGCCAATCTGCATGGGAGGGAGCTTTTGGAGTTTAGAGTTGAGTGTTGAGAGTGTAGAGTTATCCATGCCGAGCACCTTACCGGCTTTGATGAGTTGCGAGAGAACATCGAAGACTATCTGGTTGTCCATCGTTGAACCGGCCGTCACCTCGGTGCGCTTGCCCACGGGGCCGTGTTCCGGCGACACCGTCGGAACGGTGACGAGCCACCCATATTGCGGATGCTCCTGCATGTAGTCGATGAGGAAGTCGGCTGCACCCTTCATCACAGGGTAGTAGTCGGCGAGGAATTGCTTGTCGCCGGTGAAGAGATAGTGCTGCCAGAGATGTGTGGTGAGCCAGGCGCCACCCGTCGGGAACATGCCCCAGCTGGTGCCGTCGACAGGTCCGGCAATGCGCCAGAGGTCGGTGTTGTGGTGGGCTACCCATCCGTTGCAGCCGTACATCTGCTGTGCGGTGATGGCTCCGGTATGGCTGAGGTCGCGAATCATCGAGAACAGCGGCTGCTGCGTCTCGGCGAGATTTCCCACGAGCGACGGCCAGTAGTTCATCTCGGCATTGATGTTGATGGTGTACTTCGAGTCCCACGGCGCGTTCATCTTGTCGTTCCAAACACCCTGCAGGTTGGCGGGCTGTCCGCCGGGCTGGCTCGAAGAGATGAGCAAGTAGCGACCATATTGCATCATGAGCGATACCAAGTCGAGGTCGCTGGCATCCTTTTCAAAGGCAGCCACCCGCTTGTCGGTCTCCAGAGCGGAGCTTGCCGACTTCGGTAGGGTCAGCAGCACACGGTCGTACTGTTCCTTATACTTCTTGACGTGGTCGGCCAACAGTTTCTTATACGTCTTGCCAACGTGTGAAGCCAACCGCTGGTTCACTTTCTCAATGGCATTGCCGCTGATGTCTTTGTAGTTCACATAGTTCGTGGCAGCAGCGATGTAGAGCGTGGCAGTCGTCGCATTCTTCACCGATACAGTTCCTTTTTCATTGCCTGTCACCTGACCGTCTGCCTCTACTGACACCTTACATTCTGCCTTTAGTCCGGCAGGAATGCCTTCCTGCTCCACACCGTCGACGGTAGCCCACATCTGAGCGCTTTCCTTTCCGTCCTTCCCGCCAGCGATGCTGCCGACGAGGGGGGCATGACAGGCATGCTTGAGCTCAGACGTGAAGTCAACGTCGAAGCTAAGCGTCCCTTTCTTGCTGGCCGACAGCCGTACGATAATCACCTTGTCGGCCAGCGAGGCAAAGACGGTGCGTTCGTACTTCACACCTCCGCAGACGTAACTTGTGGTCGCGAGGGCATTGCCGAGGTTCAACTCGCGGCTGTAGTTGCTCACGTTCTGGTGGCCCAGCTGCAGCTTCACGCTGCCCAAGGGCAGGAAACGCATGCCGTGAGGACCAGGGATGAAGTACTTGTCCATCACCTTATGGGCCTCTTCTTCCTTACCTTCGAAGATGAGCGAGCGCACCTCCTGCAGGTGTTCGCGGGCCGTTAGGCTGTTGTTGTTATGTGGTGAACCACTCCAGAACGTCTCTTCGTTCAGTTGAATCTCTTCCACATCTGTGCCGCCATAGACCATGGCGCCGAGTGCGGAGTTGCCGATGGGCAGCGCCTCCAGCCAGTGTTGTGCTGGCTGATTGTACCACAATCGGTGCTGTTGGCCATGAGCCGACAGCACCGTGAACAAGGCGCAAAGTATGAATAGCTTTTTCATCATTTGTTATCGTCATAGAAGAATGCTCCCATCTCGGAATGCTCGGCATCCTTGTCGTCGAGTTTGAAGAGCATGAATTGTGGACTCTCGGTGGTGCAGGGCGTCCAGGCGCCATCGTCTTTGCCGTTGGGATTGCTGAACTTCGCGAAGTTCGTCCAGGCGGTGAGCATCTTCTCGGCCAGATCCCAGTCGCCTTGTGTCCAGGGACGCCAGCAATGCTTCAGCGACTTGAACACAAACCAGAGGTCGCTCGAGTGGAACGCTCCCTTCAGGCGGTCGGTGATGTCGGGGTGCTTGCCGTCATCAGGCAACTTGCGGGCAAACTCATAAGCCCAGGCCTTGCCGCCTTTCTCCTGGCGCACCTTGCAGAACTCCTCAATGCCGGCACCCATCGTGCCCATGTCGTTCAAGGTAAAACCAATCATGTAGGGCACATCGGCAATCGAACCGTCGCGTGTGGCCTCGTCGAAATTCTTCAGTGAGACGTAGCCATCGACGATGGGACGGTGCATCAGCATCACATCGCTCTTGTTGACCATGTTATACAGCTGGCCGACGGTATAGAGAATCTCCGTCGATGCACCGCGAAGCTTTTGCAGGTCGGTGAGTCCTGCCCAGTCCATCACCTTCTTCGTCTCGGCCTCGGCTTCCTTCAGCGTGGGGTTGTAGGTGAAGAAGCGGTTCACAGGCGTGGCGGGCTTGGCTTCCTCGCCGTCCTTGGCAGGAACGTTGATACCACCGCCGCTCATGATCACGGCCTTATGGAAGAGTCCACGTGCCAACGGCGACTCACAGAGTGTGCGCACGCTGCCGGCTCCGGCACTCTGTCCGAAGATGGTTACGTTGTCGGGATCGCCGCCAAACTGTGCAATGTTCTCCTTGATCCACTTCAGCGATTGTATCTGGTCGAGGATTCCATAGTTGCCCGATACGCCGTGTGGGCTCTCGGCCGACAGCTCGGGATAGGTCATGAAACCGAAGATGCCCAGGCGGTAGTTGATGCTCACGAGCACCACGTCCTTCGATGCCCACTCCTGTCCGTCGAACTCGGGTTCGGAGCCCCAGCCTTCACGATAGCCGCCACCGTGTATCCACAAGGCAACAGGCAGTTTCTTGGCAGTCTCGCCGGGTGCCTTTGTCCAAACGTTCAGATAGAGGCAGTCCTCGCTATAGGGTGCTTCGTCGCCGTAGCCCCACTCAGATGCATAGAAGCCCGGATAATGTACGGCCTGGTAACCGGGATGACCGAACTTGTCGCAGAGGCGAACACCCTCCCAAGCTACTACGGGCTGTGGCTCCTTCCAGCGCAGGTCGCCAATGGGCGGTGCTGCATAGGGAATGCCACGGAATACGAACACGCCGTCGTTGTCGGCACGAACACCTTGCACCTGACCACCCTCGATGGTCAGCACGGGGCTTTTGTCGCTGGGAGCAGAGCATCCCAGCAAAGCCAGCATCGGAATCAGGAATAACAGTTTTCTCATTTTCGTTGCAGGTTTTAGGGTAAATGTTTGTTGCCTGCAAAGGTAATGAGAAAATTCTGAATGCCGTTCACGCATTGTAACAAGTAGTTTGCCGTGAATTACATTTTCTTTGACAGCTATATATTTATAAGGTGTACCCTCGAAAGGATGCAAAACCACGCTCGGGCATTGTTTTTCTATTTATTCCAAATTGTTTTCGATGTGGCCCATTAACCCTGTTTTACAGGCGATTGACGTGAGAAAGGGAAGGAAAGGGGGCTTGAGGGATTGCTGAAGACAACACGAACAACCTAAGGGGGTATGTCAAAATAATAATAGTGGATGAAAAGTCGCTGCCAGTGGTCCCCTCCTCCTGGGAGGAGGGGTGCGGGGTGGTAGAGAAAAACACGGTCATAACCTATTACAAATCAAATGTTTATGAAATGGTCGAACCTTTTTTGTCTCTACCACCCCTAACCCCTCCTTCCAGAAGGAGGGGACTACAAATTGACTCCTTACTCTATTATGACACATCCCCACCACTGGCAGCATCTTCTTATCTATTATTCCATCTTGTCACGCCCTCTTTCGTGTTCTTAGAGCATTGCTCTCATGTCTCCAGAGCATTGCTCCTATCCCTTCAGAGCATTGCTCTCGTGTCTTCAGAGCACTGCTCCCGTGTCTTCAGAGCATTGCTCCCGTGATGCCATCTCATTGCTCCCGTTCAGTAAATTAACTTAATTTGCGCGGTAAATTAACTTATTTTACTCAGCAAATTAACTTATTTTACTTGGTAAATTAACTTAATTTACTACACAAATTAACTTAATTTACTGAACAAAATAAGTTGATTTGCGAAACAATATCATTGCTCTGGCATAAAAAAAGCATGCTTCCCGATAAACAGGAGCATGCTTATAGCATAACGGGAACATGCTTCCCTGTAAACAGAAGCATGCTTTTTGACCCTTTTCAGGACTCTTTATCTTGTTTTTGCGTCGCGATGCAGCAGGAACTTATCGATGAAGGCCTGCACGAGTGGCATCTGGCTTTCGGGCAACATGCAGTGGGGGTGTCCGCCCACGATGCTATAGTTCATGCGATCCTCAATGCCGAACTTCTGCCACACCTTTTCTGCCGCCTGAGCGGAAGGCAACATCGCCTCGTCGGCGAGCCACTTGTAGTCGGGGTTGCCCAACAGCAACAGGGCACGCGGACACACCATCGCGCAGAGCTGATGATGGTCGTAGGGCAGCTGGTAGACGCTGTCGCCGTGGAAGTTCTCGCGCATCGACTCCATGAACCAGTGGTAGTCGGTGTGGTCGAGGTCTTCAACCTCCGTAAGTGTGTGGCTGACGCGCCAGGCTGCAGCACCGCCGCCGCCAGGCTCCTGGGCAATGGTCAGGGCGATGCGCTCGTCGAAGGCTCCGCAATAGAGCGCCATCTTGCCGGCATACGAGCAACCCGTGACGCCGATGCGCTCCGTGTCGATGCGCGTTGCCTCAGGGCCGAGCTTCTGCAATCCGTCGACGAGGCGACTCAGTCCCCATGCCCATTCGCTATAGGCTCCATTGTCCTTGAGCTGTGGGTAGAGGCGGTCGAAGGGATGCTGTCCGCGTTCGTGGTGCGGACGCCACTGCGAGTAGTCGTTCACCTGGTCCTCATGGAATACCATCGTGGCGATGGGACGTCCCTGGAACAGTTGACGGGGGAGTGAGATGCCGCTGGTGCCGATCATCAGGGCGTAGGGCGGCTGGCCCGTGTCAGGGTATTTGATTTCCGAACTTAGCTTCAGCGTATGACCATTTACGGTAACATAGACCACGAGTGTGTCGCCATCCATCCGTGCCAACACGTCGTCGGGGCCGACGGCGGGTTTCTCACCAATGCCATAGTGCTGGATGAGTGCGCCCACGGCGTGGCGACGTGCCGCCCAGTCCTTAAATGTGGTGACGCCTTGCAGGGCATCGGGCAGCTCGCGGATGACGGGTAACTCATTGGCCGGCAGCATCTTGGGCTTGGCAGCCTTAGCCATCGTGTTTTCAACGTTGTAAACCAGTGGGGGCGTGGTAGTCTTCTGCCGCTGTGCCTGAGCGGTGAGTGCCATGCCAATAACGATTAGGAATAGTAGCCTTTTCATTGTTTTTGCGGGTTTTAGGGTGATGATAGTCTTCTTCCGTGTCTCCGCAGAGGTATCCGTCTGCTGCAAAGACGATGCAAAGATAGTGCAAATCCGCTGAAAAACAAAACAAAATCACATTTTCGTTACATTTTTGATGTAATACGCTACTTCATTTAAAGTCGAAAGTCAGAATTCTTGCACACCGTCGGGCGTTCATTGTCCTTGAACTGAAAACGGGCAGCGCCGGCACGAATGCTGACGACTGCCCATCAAAACGAGAGAGATTCTTATAGTCAGTTCAATATCCCATACGCGAGGTATCCACGGCCTTCTTCTGCTTCTCCTTGAAGTTGCCGATGCGGTAGATGGCGGTAAGGGATGCATTAGGAGTGTTAGAATTCCAAACGCGCATCGTGTAATCTTGATTGGCAAGAGTTGAACGGACGTTGGAATAGCCATTGAGAATATTCGTGCCCTTAGCTATGAGGCTCCATTTGCCGTTGTCGGATGTCCAACGGAGCGTAGCATGAAGACGGAACATCGGGTTGATGTCATAAACTCCTTGAATGGCTTTTGACTGGAAGAAAGGATTCAAAATGAATTGGATGTTGTGACGCTGAGACAGTTTGACTACAGCCGTACCGCTGAGGATAGCTGAGAGTTGAGTACGATTGAAAGGAAGGTCGAAGAATTCATTGCTTTTGTCATGTCTATAGAAGCCAGTAGCGTTAAAAGTTCCGTTTAACCATTTGCCAATATTGAATTGCGCTGAGGCTTGCAGACCAAAGTTATTGGAATAGTCAAAATTGGTTTCCTTCATAATGACAGCCATTCGGTCGGAGGGTTGATAAGCAAGTTGGGCGAAATAGTCGGGCTCAAATTGTGCAAAGGCCGTGAAGGTGTATTTGCGATTTAGCTGCCACATCAAATTGAGATCGTAACTCGAAGCAGTCTTCAAATCGGGATTACCCCAGATTTCACTATATGCAGAAGAGTAATAGATGCTACTCATCGTACTCCAATAGCTGGGATAGATGGCTTCGCTGCTGAACGAGAGGTTGAGCATGTTCTTTTCGTTGATATTCCACATGGCATTAAACTGTGGGTAGATGCGCCATTCGTTCCACTTAGTAGCATGGTATTGTTCGGCTGTCAGTGAGGCATCAAAACTAAGAGACTGGCCTATTTGCTTGCTGAAACCTGCGTAAGCGTTCAATATGCGCTCGTTGTAATCTACGTATGATGTGGCATCGGGCAGGAGTTTGCGATCAGCGTCGAGTGTGGTCTGAAAGCTGTTGTTATTGGTGAACTGCGCCTTGCCACCATAGTTCAATTCCCATCCTTTCGGCAGGGAAAGAGTCTGGTCGATGGTGAAAAGCCATTTGCTAACCTTCTGGCGGCTATCGACATAGAGATTTCTGCTCATCTCATTCAGCTCTCCATCCAGATTTTGCATGCGAGGCTCCTGATAATTGGTATAAGACGCGCCAAGTTGCAATCCGAAGGGAGCCGAATAATTTGCATCGACGTTGTGCAGATAGGTATGCTGGCGCGAATGTTGAGTGGACTGGGCAGTGCCTGTTGTGGTATTGGTTGAGCGGGTAGAGTTCCACTGACCCGTGTAGGCAAGGTTCAAACGGTGGTCTTCGGCGATGGCATAGTCCATCCCAATGTGGTACTCATGGTCGATGCCGTCGCTGCGGTTGCAGGTTTTGTCACTATAAGCCGCACGCTGCTCTCCAAGTGGATGGTTAGCCTCATGCTCCACCTGTCCGTAACCTGTTCCATTGGTATAGGTGTACGATGCGTCTATTCCCAGTTTGCCATGATTATAGATGATGCTTCCGCCCGCATAACCCGTTCCATATTTGTGCTGTCGCCAACCGCCCATCAGTTGTCCTGATAGCTGGTTTGTCCCAGTAAAGTCTTTAGTTACGATGTTGATGGCCATGCCTCGTACGTGATATTTCGCAGGAGCCGACGGCATCACTTCGGCCTTGGCCAGCATGGCGGCGGGCATCTGTCTCAGTCGCTCCACTACCTTGTCGGCACTCAACGTGGTGGGTTTTCCGTTGATGATGAGCGTCACGGTCCGACCTGAGAACATAATGCTGCCATTCATCTCACTAACTCCCGGGATGTTGGTCAGCGCATCGTAGGCATTGTCGGCGGGATATACTTGCAGGAGCATGGGCATGTTGTAAACAAGGTGACCATTTTCCGTTGTTGAGACGATTCGCTCACCTTTCACCTGCACACCTTTCAGTGAAACCGTCTCAGGTTGTAAGCGTATCGTTCCCGCTTCTGGCTGGTCGCAGCGTTTATAGATGGTCTTATAACCGACGTAGGATATGCGGGCAAGGATGGTGGGTTGATCGTATGGAATGGCGAAATAGCCGCTTTCGTTGCTGACTCCACCACTAAGCAACGTGGTGTCTGTGGGATTGAGGATGGCAATGTTGGCGTATGCCACAGGCTGTCCTTGCTCATCAATGACGGTTCCCATCAGGTGGCGGTCGGTCTTGTGGGTACACTCCACGTAGATTTCGTGGTCATCGGGCTTCACGGTCATGCGAACTGGATAGAAGCCTATCATCTGCTGGATGGCATCGGGCAGCGACTTGCGGCTGACAGTGGTGGTGATACGGAAGTCCTCCAACTCGTTATAGAGGAAGTTGATGACGTATTCATCCTGAGCGTTGTTCAACCCAAGCAGGGCTTCGCTGAGCGACACATTATTATATATGTGGCTGATACGCTGTGCGAAGGCATCAAGTGGCATACAGAGGATGCAAGCCAAAAGCGTTAAAGCATATAGTGTGCGTCTCATCTTACCACCAACGTTTTGTCTTCCATGCCGATGTTCACGGCCTCGAAGGTGTTCAACTTTTCTACGACACGCGAGAGGCTGTCTTCACGTTTCCAAACAAAATGGAAACGAAGCTCGCGAGTCGCATCGTTCTCAAACTCCACCTGCACCCCGTGGGCGGCAGCAATGGCTGTGAGCATGGAGTCGAGTGGCACATTGTTGAAGATGTATGACTCAAAGGGAATTGTGTCGGTCTGAACCGTATCTGCTGGCAGGGAAGTGACTGTCTGTGCCTGCATCACTGTTGCCATCAAGCACACTATTGTAATAAAAATCTTTCTTTTCATTTTTTCTGTTAACGATAGGTTGCTATCCGTATATACACACTTCAACGCGAACCGTTCACCATTTTGACTGCAAAATCACATAAAACATTCCAGGCAGCAGAGAAATCTCCCTGACATTTGTCTGACATTTACTGTTATGGATGGGGCAGCGTCGGCGCGAGGCCGACGACTGCCTATCGAAACGAGAGAGTTTTATAGTCGGTTGATTTGTTCGCTTGCGGCACTCTTTCCACGATACTTGGTCTTGAGTTGGTTCAAGCGATACACGACGCTCAGCGAGAAATTCCAATATTTGTGGTCTTCAATTTGCCAGAAATGAACATTACGGATGCGCATATCTTGTTCGAACTTCATTTTGTGGAAAATATCTTGTGCTGCAAGTTTTACACTGAGTCGGTCTTGCAGGAAAGACTTCTGAATGCTGAGGTTCAGCATTTGAAAAGGCTTTAATTGGGTATTATTTTGTACGCCAACGCTATTATAGTAGTAATATATGTTGGCAAGCCATCCGCGGGGCAAGTCGAAATATTGGTTGGCTGCAACATAAAACCCCGTTTTACCATAGCTATATGGTTCATTCATGTATTCGTAGTCAAAAAACTGATGTTGCACAGCCATAGTGATTGAGGGACGCCACCAACCGAAGTTGTGCTGCAAACTGATATGAGCACTAAGCAGGCTTGCATGGTCGAAGTTGCTGAAAGAACTCACCAGTATGGGAGAATGCTCATCCTCAGTGTAGATGTCAGGGGCGATGAGGTTGTCCTTGTATGTATAACTGAGTGAGGTATTAATGAACTTATAGCCTGTGTTCCACTCGACGGTGTAGAGCGTCATGGGTTGAAGGCTGGGATTGCCATGCTGATAGACAAACTCGCTGTCATAGTAAGTATAGTTGCTCAGTTGACGGAAAGACGGACGGTTGGCACGCGACGAGAACGAGAGGGCGTTGCTCCATCCTTTATGCCTGTGGCTGATTTCCACCGAGGGAAATAAATTGCGGTAGTGACGGTGAATGTTGGCATCTGAGGCCAGGCGGTCTGAGTAGTCGCTGTTCACATCCTCATAGCGAATGCCTCCGTTCAACGTCCAGTTGCCAAAGGTTGCTTTAGCTTCCAGAAAAGCAGCAACCTTGTTCTCCCATTGCTGATAATCAGAGGGCGGAACCACGGCATTGTCACAATCGGCTGTACCATTGCCTGTCACGCGGTTGTACTCTGCGCCCCACGACAATGAAATATTTTCCGCCAGTGTGTAGTCGAACGTTAACCGCCCCGCATAGACGTGGAAACGGCTTTTGCTCTTGTTGAGCGTTGAGACGGTTGCAGCATCGGTGATTTCGTCTGTCAATTGTCGGTAGTCACTGGAATTACTTACGTAGTCAAGGTTGAGGGCAGTGTGTAGCCGCTGCGTCCATTCTGCATTATAGAACGTGTTTACGTGGGCATAGTCCATGTCGTTATGATAGTCGCTCAAGGTATGGGTACGCTGGAACTCTAGTCCATTCTTGCTGTAGACGTGAAGGGCATCACCAGGCGACAACCACGTATTGTGATAGCCGTCGTAACTGGCACCAGCAATGTGCCGTTCGTTAAACTCATAGTCCACGCTGGCTGACCAACTCGGTGCTTTCTGGTGTGACTTGCTGTGGTCTTGAGTCTTGTCATATCGGTAGATGTCGCCATCCACAACGAGTTCCTTTATCTGTGGCTGGCTATAATGGCGGTGAAAGTCTTCGTACTCCAGATGTGCCGACACATTCAGTCCACCTTGTTTCAAACCTACATCCACCGACTCATCCGAGGTCAGCACATCATTCAGTTTCTCATCGGCTTTTACCCGCAGCGTCCACCCTTCCTCCTTTGTGCGTGTCGTTATCTTTATGACGGCTGTCACTTCCGCATCGTACTGTGCTCCGGGATTGCGAACAAGCTCGATGTTCAGGATATTCTTGGGGGACAGATGGGTTATCTCCTGCATGTTCTGCACTTTGCGGTTGTTGATATAGTAGATAGGAGTGCCACGTCCAAAGACTGTCAAACTGCCATCTGGTGCAGCGACCACGCCTGGCACTTGCAACAGCAACTCGTTAGCGTTGTGTAAACGTTCCAAGACCGTACCTGCCACATTCATAACGATGCTGCTGCCTTTTGTTTGGTATAGCGGGCGTTCTCCTTTTACCGTTACATTGTTCAACGTATAGTTATCAATCTCCATCCGTATTGTTCCAACCTCAGGCCTGTTACATATTTTGTATATGGTCTTGTATCCAACGTAGGAGATGCGGGCGAGAACTTTATCTTGCTCGTATGGAATGGCGAAGTAGCCGCTCTCGTTAGACACACCACCTCCGAGTAGCGTGGAGTCTGCGGGATTGAGAACAGCAATGTTGGCGTAGCCCACGGGCTGACCCTGTTCGTCGATGATGGTGCCCGTCAGGTGGCGGTCGGTCTTGTGGGTACACTCCACATAGATTTCGTGATCGTCGGGCTTCACGGTCATGCGGACGGGATAGAAACCTATCATCTGCTGGATGGCATCGGACAGACGCTTGTTCTTGATGGTGGCGGTGACGCGGAAGTCCTCCAGTTCGTTGTAGAGGAAGTTGATGACGTAATCCTTCTGCTCGTTGTTTAACTGGAGTAGGGCTTCGCTGAGCGACATATTATTATAGGTATGCGTGACACGCATTCCCGAACTTCGTTCGCCTACCCGTAGCCTTTGTGCAAAAGTACCAAGTGGCATGCAGAGGATGCAGGCCATGAAGCATGCGGCTAAGCGAGAGGAAAGCGATGCTCGCATCGGCTTTTCCGAGCGTGAGCATGCTCGACCGAAGGTCAACGTCAGAGTATATAGCGTATGTCTCATCTAACTACCAGTTTATTATCTTCCATGCCGATATTCACGGCCTCGAAGGTGTTCAACTTTTCTACTACACGCGAGAGGCTGTCTTCACGCTTCCAAACAAAGTGGAAACGAAGGTGGCGGGCCGCGTCATTCTCAAACTCCACGCCGGCCCCATAGGCTGCAGCAATGGTTGTGAGCATGGAGTCAAGTGACACATTGTTGAATACGTAAGGCTCAACGGGAATTGTGTCGGCCTTCACCGTATCTGCGGGCAGGGAAGCGACTGGCTCGATGTCGGTTGTTTGCTCCGTCGTGGGCTGTTGCGGTTTGGGGGTGCTGATGTTTCGCACAACTTGGATGGCGGCAAAGGCAATGCCCGAAGCCAGGAGTACACCGATAAAAGAGGCTGCTATCTTGTGTCTAAAGAGGTAAATATAGAAATGGGACTTTGGCTTTTCTTCGTCGAGGGCACCCAATTGACTTTCGTCTTCTTCCTCCTTGCAAGGCATAGTGCAAGCAAGCTTGCCCTCTGCCCTTGCTGCGTTCGTCAGTTCATTTGCATGGCTGGCTGAAAACTTCTCCCATTCGGCCTCCACATCGGGGGTGTCATCAACCAGTTCATCGTGCTTGAAGGCACGCTTTGCAAAGCCAAGCTGTTTCACAAGTTGGCGCATCTCGTCGTCAGCGAGTATCTGCTGCATCTGTTTGTCGGTCAGTTGCTCGGGGTGGTCCTGTAGTTCCAGAAGCCACTCAATACGCTTATCTTCGGTCATCATATTGCTTTTGAGTTTGAATTATAATACGTTCTGATTTTCTCCACCGTCTGCTTTAAGTGGGTGTGGACAGTCTGCCGGCTGACGTTTAGCGCCTCAGCAACCTCCTGGCACGTCATTTCTTGCAGATAGCGCAGACGGAATATCTCTAGGCTCATTGGCGGAAGGCTGTTTTGCAAGTAGCGCATCAGTTCCTCCATCTGCATTTGCTCCTCTGCTGTATTGTTGCTAACGAGTGCATCGCTGTCTGCTATGAGCAAGCGAGCAAAGCGTTCTTGCACCTGCATGTGCTGCAACACATTTAGGCAGCGGTGGCGCACACTCGCCATCAGGAACGCTTTTGCATTGTCTGCTCTCACGACGGCGCTGCTACTGATCAGGTTGGCAAACACCTCGCTCACCACGTCTTTGCTCTTGGCTTCGTCGAAGAGCAGCGTGAGTGCCAGATGATACATCTGCGTGTAGTGTGTCTTGAACAGACTTTCAACATCTTTTCGTGTCATACACTTATAATACAATTCAGAAGAAGAAAATGTAAAGCGGAAATGCGATTATTTTCAATTCAAACTCATTTTTTCTCTTTCATGGCATCTTCCAAGGGCATCCTGCCCAATTAAACAGTTTCTTTCACTACTAAGAGAAGGGCGTGTCAAAATGAAATAATGGATAAAAAGCCGCTGCCAGTGGTCCCCTCCTCCTGGGAGGAGGGGTGCGGGGTGGTAGAGAAGAATAATGATATAACCTATTATAAACAAATCATTTAGGAATAGGTCGAACCTTATTTGTCTCTTCCCCCGTCGCTGCGCTTCCCTCATCGCTCCCTCCTCGCGCTTCGCCACCCCTGACCCCTCCAAAGGAAGGAGGGGACTACAAATTGAACAGCCTTGTTTCTTTTATAGGGTTCTCTCCCCTCCCTGTGGTGGAGGCCTCTCCCCGTGAGGTCAGTTGGTATTGTTTTGGCTGAGGTCTAAAGCAGCCTTTCGTCTTTTATTAATCGTAGAATGCCTGTCGTTTCAGCCATTGTTTAAAGAGGGAGTCATTGAAAGAGATTTCCTGCCCGTCCACGTCAATGAGATCCTTCTTCAGCAAGGCCTTTTTAACGGATTGCACATTGGCCGAAGACTCCAGGCGATATTTCTTGATGACATCTTTTCGGCTGAATCCAGTGGTAACGCCATTGGCCAATGCGCGGAGGAAGTTAAGCTGATGCTCTGTCAATTGCTCAACTTCACGTTGAAAGAATACCTTGTTCTGTTCCAGCAGGTCATCAATGGCAGCCGTGATGTCTTGATTGGTTACGACCTTGTCGGCCTTATACCATACCACCCACGCCAGATGCTGGACATATGAGGAGAGGTTTTCCGTTGCTTCACAAATTTTAGCGGCTTGTTCAGGAGAGATGGTCTTGCCCGTTTCTTGGAACTTGGCACAAATGAACGGAACCCATTCCTCGGTGGGAATCTTTTTGAGGAACATCATGTCACCAAACTTGTAGAACGGTTTGCTCTTGTCATTGAAGATGTTCTCCATCAGGTGTTTCTTGCTGCCAAACATGCAATATGTGACGTTCTGCTGATGCTGCCACACAGAGCGTAGCTTCTTCTGGAACTTCAATGAGTCATCGAAGTCGGCCATTTGCTGGAACTCATCCAAGCATACCACCAGATGGATATTCTTTTTTTGAGCTATCTTCTCTGGCAATTGTAAGATGTCGGTTTCAGTATCGTCCTTGGGATTCCACTCAAACGACAGCGAGAAGTCGTTCATTGGGTCGGCGCCAAATGAGAACTTGGGCGAGATGTTGGAAAGGAAGGTCTTTGCCGTCTCCACCCACTCGTCAAGTTTTGAAGATGTCTGCTTGATGACAGCCGACGCAAAGGCATGGTAGAACTCGTATTCTGACTTGCACTGGAAGATGTCGATGAAAACGGTCTTGATGTCAGGCCTGTCAATGTCTGAGATCACTTTCTTCACAAGTGAAGTCTTTCCCCATCTGCGAGGAGAAATAAGAATCGTGTTAATGCCATGCGTAAGATTGGCATGAAGGCGCTTGGCGTCTTCAGCCCTGTCCGTAAAATACGCTCCTTCTGCAGCCTTGCCAAAGACAAATGGATTCACTATAGCCATATATTCAAACATTGTTTTCTAGGTGCAAAGATATGAAATAAAATTGTTACTAACAAGTTTATTACTAACAAAGTTGTTACTTTTAACATTTCACACCTCGTTCCTTGTCCAAGTCAGCGATGCTTTCACACATTTTTCGTGAATGTTTCACGCTTCTGGCAGAGTAGTACATTGTTTTATAAGCCCAGCAGAACTTCATATATAAGAAAGGGGGGATGGTTGCAATCTAATTGCAGTAATGTACAGCATGGTTGCAGCAGGCTGCAATAGAATTGCTATACTACATGAAAAGCCCCCAAAGAGTGAACTTTGGGGGCGAAAGAAGTATGGTTGAATGTTTCGTTTATCCGAGCAGCGAGGCGGGGATGGTGGGCATAGCACCATTCTGCGTGCAGACGAAGGCGCTGACCTTCACTGCGAGCTTGTGAGCCTCGGCGACGGGCTTGCCGTTGAGGATGGCAGCACAGAACGAGCCAGTGAACGAGTCGCCAGCGCCAACGGTGTCGGCAACTTCCACCTTCGGGGTCTCCTGGAACGACATCTGGCCGGGTGTGAACACATACGAGCCGTTGGTGCCGCAGGTGAGCACAAGCATATCAAGGTCGTACTTGCCAAGGATGAGCCAGCACTTGTTCTCGATGTCAAGGCCGGGATAGCCGAACATGCGACCGATGATGACGAGTTCCTCGTCGTTGATCTTCAGGATGTTGCAGCGACGCATGGACTCCTGGATGACCTCCTTCGTGTAGAAGTTCTGACGCAGGTTGATGTCGAAGATCTTCACGCAGTCCTCAGGTGTGGCATCGAGGAAGCGGTGGATGTTCTCACGGCTGACAACATTGCGCTGGGCCAGCGAGCCGAAGCACACGGCGCGGCAGTTGCGCGCAATCTCCTCAATCTCGGGCGTGAACGGGATGTTGTCCCATGCTACGTTCTCGCGGATGTCGTAGGTGGGAATGCCCTGCTCGTCGAGTTGTACCTGTACGGTGCCAGTGGGGTAGGGCACACGAGGCATGGTGTACTGTAGTCCGTGCTCTTCGAGAGCAGCGATGGTTTCTTCGGCGAGTTTGTCTTCGCCGAGTGCACTAATGGCCATGGTGTTGGCCTGTCCGAGGAACTGGCCTGCATGATAAGCGAAGTTGGCCGGTGCTCCGCCGAGTTTCTTACCTTCAGGCAGCACATCCCAGAGTGCTTCGCCGAGGCCGATGACATATCTCTTTTCCATATTGTTTTATAAAGGGTTTTAAAGGGTTTTCCTGGTTACTTTGCTGCTACTTTCGGTATATAGGTGAAGAGGTAGATGACGCCTACTGCCATGACGAGTACTGCACCAGCCTGTCCCATGGCATCGCTCATGAAGCCCATGAGGAGCGGGAATACGGTACCACCGAAGAGGCCCATGATCATCAGACCCGATACCTCGTTCTGCTTGTTTGGCATCGAGGTGAGTGCCTGTGCGAAGCAAATGGAGAAGATGTTCGAGTTGCCGTAGCCGACGAGGGCAATGGCGGTGTAGAGCACGAGCTTCGATGTGCCGAAGAAGAGTCCGCACATGGAGAGAGCCATCATGATGACCGAGATGATGAAGAACGTGCGGTTGCTCATGATGCGAAGGAAGAACGAACCCGTCAGACAGCCGATGGTACGGAAGATGAAGTAGAGCGATGTGGCAAAGGCTGCATCGTTGAGCGACATGCCCAGGCGCTCCATCAGAATCTTCGGTGCTGTGGTGTTGGTACCCACGTCGATGCCTACATGACACATGATGCCAAGGAACGACAGCAGCACGATGGGAGTGCCAAGCAGCTTGAAGCACTCAACGAATGTGGAAGGACGTCCTTCGATGGGCTCTTCCTTGATAGGCGTGGCGGCAAGCCAGAGGGCTGCAATTGCACCAACAACGAGGAAGATAGCAAAGAGCACGCGCCAGTTGAGTCCGAACTCGGGAATAACCTGCGTGGCTCCCCACATGGCAAAATAAGGTGCCGAGAAAGAAGCGATGGCCTTCACGAACTGTCCGAACGTAAGCGTTGAGGCGAGGTTGCCTCCGCCCATGACGGTCGATACCAGCGGGTTGAGCGATGTCTGCATGAGGGCATTACCGATGCCGAGGAGGGAGAAGGCAACGAGCATGATGCCGAAGTTCTCACCGAAGAGGGGCAGCAACAGCGAGACAGCTGTCACGATGAGCGAGAGGAGCACGGTGTTCTTGCGTCCGATCTTGTTCATGAGCATGCCGGTGGGCACACTGAAGATGAGGAACCAGAAGAACACGAGCGATGGGAAGATGTTAGCCACGGAGTCGCTGAGTGCGAGGTCGGCCTTCACGTAGTTGGAGGCGATGCCTACCAAGTCGACGAAGCCCATGCAGAAGAAGCAGAGCATCACCGATAGGATTGCGGTTTTCTTTGTTTGAGAAGCCATTGTTATTAGTTTTAATGATTTGATGTTTAGGAGTGAAGGAGTGAAGCGAATGCCTTCCCTGTCTCCCTCCCCCTTTGGGGAGGGTAGTGGGTGGGGCACTTTACTTCAACGGATAGACGGTGATGTCTTGGAGCTTGCCACGACCGCTGACACGTAGGTTGTTGTAGGGCTCGTTGGGGAATACCAGGCTGGTCATGGGGAACACACCACTGTGACCGAAGCCGGGATCGATGAACACCTCGATGCTTGCCTTGTCGACGAAGATGCGCAGCTGATAGGTGTCAGCATCGGGCAGCGGGGCACGCGTCACGCAGGCGAAGTCGTCGGAGAAGCTGGTCTGTCCGCTCTTGGTGCGGTCGAAGTAGTATTCTTTCTTAGCGGTGTCGAAGCCGATGACGGCCTCCTCGCCCTTATTATTAAATAATGTGACCTGTGCCTGACCGTCCTTCTGCATGTCGAGGGTGGCGGTGATCTCATAGGCACCGTCGTTTTGCTTCAGCAGGTTCTTGACGACCTTGTTGGAGGCAGAGCCTTTCTTCACAGCCTTGCCGCGCATGGCGAGCATTTCCTTGGAAGGTGTGCTGACGAGATAGGTCTCGCCATCGAGCTGCATGAGATGCAGGTCGCGAGGAATAGAGTTAGCTGAGCGGAACTGCTGGGTGGGAACCTGGTTGGCATACTGCCAGTTGGACATCCAAGCGATGGCAACCGTACGGTTGTCGGGGGCGTTGGAGAAGGTCACCGTAGCATAGTGGTCCTTACCATAGTCCATCCACTTCGTCTCAGAGGGAGCATCCTCGCAGGTGAACTTATGACCGTCGAACTGTCCGACGAAATACTGTGTGGCCGAGCCGCCGAAGGGACCACCGGGGTTGATGTTCAGCAGGAGCACCCACTTTTTCGAGCTGTTGTTCGAGAGCTTGGCATTGAGTGTCAGGGGCAGCAGGTCGGGGCATTCCCACACACCGTCGTGATTGCCATACTCGCGGCCGAAGGAACTCTCGTAAGTCCAGTCCTTCAGATTGGGTGAGCTATAGAACTGCACTTCCTGTCCTACTGCGAGCACCACAATCCAACGCTTGGTCTGCTCGAACCAGAACACCTTCGGGTCGCGGAAGTCGGGAGCATCCTGTGTGATGACGGGGTTGCCTTCATAGGTGCTGAAGGTCTTGCCACCATCGGTACTGTAGGCGATGGACTGCGACTGGTTCTGTCCGGCAGAGGTGTACATGGCAATCATGGCACCAGCGCCGAAGCCGGCAGTGTTGCCCTTATCAATGACGCACGAGCCAGAGAAGATGGAGCCAAGTGCATCAGGCTCGAGGGCGATGGGCTGAGCTTCCCAGTGGATGAGGTCACGGCTGGTGGAGTGTCCCCAGTTCATGTTCTCCCACTGTGAGCCAAAGGGGTTGTACTGATAGAAGAGGTGCCAAACACCGTCTTGATATACCATACCGTTCGGGTCGTTCATCCAGCCATAGAGAGGCGTGTGGTGATAGACGGGGCGGAACTGCTCGCGATTGGTGGTATCGAAGGTATTGCTCTGCTGCATCTCCTTCCAGCACACATAACCCTTGATGGCACCCGTGGTGCGACGGTCGCCGTGGAAGGTGATGTCCAGCAGGAGGTTCGGGTTGAACGAAGAGAGGTCGAGGGGTACATAGTAGTCGACCTTATCGACAGCCAGTTTGGCATTCAGCGATTTCACTTGCTTGCCGTTGACGATGATGCTGATATTGGCAATTTCTTCGCGCTCCTGAATGGGGAGCAGCAGATAACGGCTCTGTGCATTGATGCGCAGCATGGCATGCCGGTCGGACAAGATTTGTGGCGCCTGAGCACTCATGGTAAGCCACCCTATCAGGCATGTGGCCATCAGTAATAGTCTTTTCATGTTCATTTCAATGTTTTGGTTGATAGTAAAGAATTGATTTGTTTGCTTGCAAAGATACGAAAATACCAGGCAACTCTCTTTCAAATATGATACAAAGACTTTAAAAAATAGTTCATTGCAACGTTTTTATTATTGATTGTACGTTTTTTAAAGACTTTTTCGTCATTTGACATGCGTCGTATTTGACTCCCCGTTCGGAAAAACTCAAATAAATTTGGTTATTCGCTCACTTATTCGTAATTTTGCAAAGGCGCAAGGAGTGCGCTTCGTGAGTTTAAGAGTTTCAAGTTTCTAGTTTCTTGTTTCTGGTTTCTAGTTTCTAGTTTCTAGTTTCTGGTTTCTAGTTTCTAGTTTATAGTTTATAGTTTTTATCGGCGTATGGACATTAAGAGTTTTTCAGAAGAGCTGCGTGGCTATTTTAATTTGCAGGCCGACCGCGACCACGAGGAAGCCATTGTCAGTCAGATTATCAATGACGTCTCGTTCCGTGGGGCGAAGTTGTGGGTGCTCATCTTTGCCATCCTCATCGCATCGCTGGGACTGAACATCAATTCAACAGCGGTCATCATAGGTGCGATGCTCATCTCGCCACTCATGGGTCCGATCATCGGCATGGGACTGGCTGTAGGCACGAATAACTTCGACCTGCTAAAGCGTTCGGTGAAAAACTATGTCGTGGCGACCATCTTCAGTGTGCTCACGGCAACGATTTACTTCTTCATCTCGCCACTGGGTGAGGCTCAGTCGGAGTTGCTGGCGCGCACGTCGCCCACGCTATACGATGTGCTTATCGCCTTCTGCGGTGGTGCTGCCGGTATCATTGCCCTTTGCACACACAACAAGGGAAATGTCATTCCCGGTGTTGCTATTGCCACGGCCTTGATGCCGCCATTGTGCACGGCCGGTTATGGGTTAGCAACAGGACATCTGCTGTATTTCCTGGGTGCGTTCTATCTGTTTTTCATCAACACGGTGTTCATTGCCCTCTCCACTTATTTCGGCGTTCGCCTGTTGGGTTTCCATAAACATGAGTTCATGTCGGCATGGCGGGAACGCCGCGCACACCGTCTTCTCACCGCCGTTGTGGTTGTGACGATGATACCTGCCGCTGTGATGACGGTGATGATTGTGCGAAAGAGTGTCTTTGATCATAACGTGCACCGGTTCTTGAAGAACGAGCTCACACAGTCGGGAACGCAGGTCATCTCGAACAGTGTGGAGGGTCGTACGCTGCGCGTTGTCGCTGTGGGCCGCGAGATCAATGCCGCTACGCAGGCAGAGGCGCAGAAGCAGTTGCAACACTATGGACTGGGCGAATACAAGCTGAGCATCATTCAGGGAGCCCAAACCGATAGTCTGCTGCAGCTGAACAACCAACTCACGCAGTTGTCGACGACCCGCGAGGCCGACCGCCAGCAACTCATGGAGCTGTCGTCGCAGACGGCCCTGCTCTCGGAACAACTGGAAGGCTATGTGCGCTATGAGGAACTATCTGCCGCCATGCGTCCTGAACTGAAAGTGCTGTTCCCACAAGTCAAGGCGTTGAGTCTGTCGCCGGTCAGCGAGGTGCATCGCGACACAACGGCCCGACGACACTTCGTCTTGGCACTCGTCAGCACCGATGGTGGTCGCCGCCTGCCTGCCGCCGATGCCACGAAGCTGCGTCAGTGGCTGCAGTCGCGAGTGGGAAACGATAGCCTCGTGGTTATCGAAAGGTAAAAAAGCGCAGCGCGCGTTCAAAGTCGCTTTGCGACGTTCAAGGTTCAAAGTTCAAGGTTCAAGGTTCAAAGAAAGGTTTATCGGAAAGAAATTATCATCATTTGAATAATTTCGTCCAGTAAAGATAAATAATAAATAAGGTGTTTTGCACAAAAAAGGTTGCCCCGCATCTCCTTCTCTCAAAGGGAATGCGGGGCTATTGTCTATGAAACAAGAGACGTGATTATTTCCAGATGCTCTTCAGTGGCCAGACGTCAAGTCGATAGTTAGTGCCTTGGTTAAGGCTAAATAACTCTAGGCCAGTTTGGTTGTCGCCAGCAAATGTGGCGAGAGAGAAGACACTGGTGCCATCTTCCGAGAAGATCTCAACGCAGCATTTGTCGACAAAGATGTGTAGTTTCAGTTGTCCGTTGATGGGGGCAACCTTGGCATGACAGGTCTGCAGGAATTTCTCCATTGAGAAATCGGCTACTTGGGTTCGGTCAACGACAAGCGAATGGCTGTCGGTGTTATAGGTGACAACAAGTTTCCTGCCGTCGCCCACACACAGGTTAAGTCCGTAGGTGTTGCTGGCAGAAGTGTCGAAACTGACCTCAGTCTCATAGACGTTGCCCAGTTGGCTGATGTCTTTGATGACGGTACGCCCAGCTTTCAGCCTACCTTTAAAGTGTTGCTGTTGTCCTCTCAACGACGTCAGTTCGCTCTTGGGCTTCTGCACGAGTCGCCATCCGTCGGGCGTGTCACGTAAAGACAATTCGCGTGGCACCGACCAGAATCCTTTTCCGTAGGTCATTGGCAGATCGCGGCAATAGCGCCAGTTCGACATCCAGCCTATCGAATAGACGCGTCCGTTGAGTGCATTGTCGAAATCCTTGAATGTGCGTGACGCATAGAAGTCTGGTCCGCGGTCGACGTAGACACCCGTTTCCTGCTTCAGCCCTTCGGCATGGAATTCCTTCCCATCGAAGTCGCCGACGAAGTATTGCTCGTTGTCCCAATCGACAGAAACCACGAGAACCCATTTCTCCTTGCCTTTCATGGGGCCGTTGTCAATCTTCAGCTTAAAGAAGTCTGGACATTCGAAACAGCGGTAGGTGCGTCCGGCAGGGCCGAAGTCGCTGAGCCATGTCCATTGCTTCAAGTCGGGCGAGGTGTAGAAGGCAACTTTGCTCTCTAGCGTTTTGCTTACCACCATGAGCCACTGCCGACTCTCTTCTAGCCAGATGACTGTCGGGTCGCGGAAGTCCTGATAGCCGATGTCGAGCACGGGATTGCCATCGTAGTAGCTGAACGTGCGTCCGTGGTCGTGGCTGATGGTGATAGCCTGTGACTGGTTCTTACGCTCCGCATCGTTGAGAGTCAAGCAGGCTATGTAGGCATCGTTGCCGAAGCCTGCAGTGTTCTGAGGGTCGGCCACCACACATCCTGTCCAACAGCCTAATCCACGGGGCACGTCTCGATGAACCATCCGGCTGACCTCGTTGAAGTGGACAAGGTCTTCCGACTCGGCGCACCCCCACCAGTAGCAATGATACTTGCCTTCATAGTAGAGGAATCCGCAGGGATCGCTGATCCATCCTCGCCGTGCGCTGAAATGATATTGATTTCGATAGTGTTCGTGATAGAGGCTGTCTGCTTCTCCAGAAGAGAGACGGGTGGTATTTGTACCCTGAGAAAAAGATTCTGATGGCAGGGATGCTGCCATCAGAATCAATGAAGATATAACGAAAAATGGGATTCTTCTCATTTTTTCTATAAGTTTAGTTTTGTGTTTGCAGCTACATGGCTTTTTAGTAATTCGACACCTGCACGTTGCTCACGCTGATGGAACCACCATAGTTATTAATGGACCAGCAGTTCTTATAGATGCCGTAGATGCGCTGCGTATAGCCGTAAACGCCGTTGATGTACATCGTCACGACAGAGTTGTCGGTGTAGATGCTGACGTTGTAGGTGTTGTCGGCAGGACGTGGGAAGATGTAGCCATCGATGCCTTCAACAAATCCCATGCCCTCGGGACCTTCCTGCTCGAAGTTTACCTTGCGGCGGCCGTTTGCCCATTCGGGATTGACCACCATGGTGTAATACTTCTTAGCATCAGTGCCGCGGCAGAAGGAGATGCCGAACTTATCGCCCTCGCCAGCGGTCTTCACCGTGAACGAGATGTGATTGTGGTTGCCCAGACGGCTGAAGAGCACGTAGGCATCGTCGCCAGTGAGGTTGCCGTTGTTGTAGCCCTTGCTGTCCATAACCTTCGCTTCTGCAGGAGTGTTGTACTTGGCTGCCATGGCAGGAACCTCACCGATGGTAAGCGTTCCATTCTCGTGCTGCACCAGACGGTGGCATACGAGTGCACCCGACCAGTTGGGCTCACCATTAGCACCCACGGCAATGTTCTTATCGTGGAAGGTTGTACCTGTGCGGTAAGGACACCAACCCCAGATGTAGCGATTCTGTCCATCGGATGCAGTCTTGCCAGCATAGAAGGCACGGCTGTCGAGCACGCCTTCCTTGTCGTCCTTCGGCCAGTTGGCTCCCGGGTCGTCGAAGCAGCGACGCAGTCCCTCGAACGAGTCGGCCATCATGTATTTCACCTTACGGCTCCAACTTGTAGGATAGGCTTCGCTGTAAACGAGATACCACCAGTTGCCCATCTTGAACACGTCGGGGCACTCGCACATGCGGTCCCAGACCATGTTGAAACCGCCTTCACAAGTCCAGTCTTTCAAGTTGGATGACTTGAAGTAGGCAAAGCGATTTTTGCTGACAATGACCATGTAGTACACGCCACCATCCTCAAATATCTGCGGGTCGCGGAAGTCTTGTCCTGAGAAACCGTAGTCGGGTCCGTTGAGACGCCACTCGCGGTCCTTGGTCCAGGTCTTGAAGTCGGAAGACGTAGCGCGCATCACCACCTGGCGGCTTTCGCAGCGGGCATTCTCGCCTGTGTAGTAGATGTAGTAGAGTCCCTCTTTTTCATTGTAGACGGCACATCCTGTTCCGATGGCAGCATCCTGCTGGTTGGCATTAGTGCCTGCAGCAATGATTTCGCCAAGCGACTCGTAGTGGCAGCCATCCTTGGTGCTCACAGCCCAGATGGGGTGATAGAACTCGCTATTGTTGTTGTAGTCCTGCAGGTAGAGCACTTTGAAGTCGCCAGCCTTCTTGTCGTAGAACGGCATGGGGTCGCCGATGCGGCCGAGTGCATGCTTGTAGTAGGTCGAGAAAGCATCGTCGGTGTCGTCGTTCACGGCAGAGAATGTCTCGGTGGTGCCTGCCCAGTTCTTCTGTGCGTCGCCTGCAAAGTCGTCGTTGCTGCAAGAAGCGAGCGTGGTGGGTGCTGCGGCAAAGCCACAGCACACCAGACCGGCTACAAATATTTTCTTGATGTTATTCATATCGCTGAAGATGTTATTTCGTTAAATAATTAAATGCATTCTGAGTGATGATGGCAATGTTCTTGTGGTAGTTCTCCACATAGCCAGCCTCATAAGTATAGGAGTACCAGTCGTAGCAGCCAGAGCCGATGCAGATGATGCCGCCCTTACCATCGTGAGCAGGATATTCCCATGCTACGACAGCGCCATCGCCGCCTACACCGAGAATCTTACCGCCCGTGCGAGCTTCCCATGCTGCATGATCATTGTAGCCACCCCAGTCGGCACCAATGTGGTATTGGGCTGTAGAGTTGGTGATGTGGTAACCCGCATCGGTGCAATAGACCTCCTGCGGATTGTCGCCTGCAACAAGGTTCTGCCACAGCGGATGACCGTTCTGACCATCCCAGATGCGGAACGACCACGGACCACCGCAGAGTTCAGCACCATCCTCGTTCTGACCCCAGCAGTTGTTGGGCGTTGTCCACTCGTCGTCGCCTGTTACGCCGATGAACGACGGCAGGTTCGTAGCATAGCGGGTCAGCAGCATTGCACCGCCATTCTCATAGAACGTGCGCAGTTGGTTCTTGGCAGCCAGTGCCTCCACTGCGTTGGCAGCGAATGCATCGTGTCCGTCGACACCGCCATCCTTGTGGTAATGCCACCAGATGATCTTACACTCCGAGAGGTCAATCTGCTCCGACTGAATGTCGGCAAACGAAGCATACATTGATTCGGGCACGTTGGCCAGCATCCATGAGCATGCAGCTTCAGCCTCGGGATCCAACTTCGACATGTCGGACGCTGCACCTACGAATACTGCTTTCGGACGGCCGATGGCAATGACGGTCACCACATAACTGCTCTTGGCAGTATTGTTTGTGACGGTGTAAGTGACGGGTTCTGAGAAGTCGGTAGCCACTCCGCTGAGCGGGCTGATGGTAGCATTCACCGAATACTCAATAGTAGGAACGATGTTGCGCACATCCACCGATGCCGGGACGTAGACGATGATGGTCTTTGCTTGCTCGTCGATGATGCCCGTGTAGATGTCGTTGGCTACGAATGAGAGGATGCGTGCTTCATCGTGCAGCACTGAGATGTTCCAGTCCATATAGAGGTCGTTCATTCTGACGCGAATGGCCTGAGCCTCCTCCATGTTGAGCACTTGTCCCTGGGCAATGTCGGCAGTGGCGCCTTCTGTCAGTCGCAGGCTTGTCACCTTCATTGCATTGCAGGGCGTGCCCTCCGGCAGCCGCACTACGATGCTGTGGCTGGGTAAGTCGATGATGCCAGCATAGCCATCGAGTGCAATCTCCTCAATGAGGCAGTTGCCGTTGAGGTCCAGCGTGCAGTCGTCGTTCTTGTCGCAAGCCGTGAGGCCCAGCATAAGGGCGAAGATGCACATGATATATTTACTTATTGACTTCATGTTATTTTCGATTGTATGATTATTTTTACTCTATACACTTAACTTTAAACCCAATTTACCAGTTGCCGCAGTTTTGCTTGTAGTTGCCATTGGCAGCCGAGAACTGCTGATAGGGGATAGGCAGGTATTCGTTCTTGTTAGCCGTGAATCTGGCTTCTTCGTAGATATTGCACTTTCCTTTTTCGGTAGCATAGTATTCGTTCAGCACGGTGGCAGCTTCGCCCCAGCGTACGAGGTCGAGGAATCGCTCCGACTCCATGGCCAGTTCAAGGCGACGCTCGAACTTCACAATCTTCAGAGTCTGCTCCTTCGAGAAACTGCCGCTGTAGGTCTTGCAGTAGAACTTCACGCCGTATTTCGACGGATAGTTGGCAATCATCTGAGTGGAGCTAGCTGCACGCTGACGAATCTGGTTCACCAGGTTGATGGCTTCCTGCGTGTTGCCAAGCTGGGCCTGTGCCTCGGCACGCATGAGCAATACGTCGGCATAGCGCAGTACGATTCGGTTCATGGATGTGGCCCAGAACGAACTCTTGATGAGATAGGTGCCCAGAAGGGCAGGATCAACATTCTGCTTCAGCGTGACATAGTAGCCATAGAGTCCGCCAGAACGGCTCCAACTCGATGAGCGGTCCATCATGAAGTTGCTGTTGAACATATAGGGCAGTCCGGGCATGCCTACAGTCAGGAACAGTCGCGGGTCGGCATTGTCGGTTGCCATATCGTAGTCGGCTTTGTTGTAACTGTCGAGCAGGGGCAGACCGTCGGCACCTGTGCGGAAAGCATTGACAAGGTTCTGCGAGGGCTTGTAGAAGTCGCAGCCGCCATCGGTCACGTTGACGATGTTCGGGCAAATCAGTCCGTTGCCCAGATTCAGGTTTCCATACTTTGTGCCGTCGTTGCGTGAATACTGGATGGCCCACAGCGACTCAGGTCCGTTCTCGAACTGCTCTTCAGGACGGAAGCAGTTGTGGATGTCCTTCTCCAGTGCATAGCCGCCAGCCTGATAGATCTGCGGTGCCGTGTATTCAACGACCTTCTGAAGGTCAGACTCGTTGATGGAGGTCACTTCATTCGTCTGCTCGTTGTCCTGACGATATGCTTTGTAGAGGTAGACCTTAGCAAGGAAGGCGGCACAGGCAGCCTTCGTGGGGCGACCCTTGTCGGCCTGCGTCGTAGGCAGCACCTGGTAAGCCCACTCCAGGTCCTCGGCAATCTTTGCCCAGCCCTCATCGTTGGTGAACTCGGTGTTCGAGATCTGACCATACTCATCGTAGGTAAGGTCGGTGCGCAACACGAAAGGAATCTTCTTGAACAGTCGCTTCAACTGGAAGTGAGCATAGGCGCGCAGGAATTTTAGTTCTGCCAATCGCTCCTGCTTCAGGCTGTAGCTGTCGTCGCAGTTCTCAACGGCATGCATGGCTGCATTGACGCGTGAGAGTGAGTTGTACAGGCGTACCCAGATGTCGTTCAGGTTCCAACTTGTTGAGAGAATGCCCTGCGACACTTCCAACTGGTGGAACACGTCGCCGTCATTGGTTGTAGAACCGCCTTTGTATGCATCGTCAGAGCGCACATCGTAGTTCCAGAGCGAGAAGGAGGCGTTGATGTCCTCGGCGGTCACAAAGATGGCGTAGGCCGAAGTCACCTGTTTGTCAACGTATTCCGGCGTGTTCACCTGCTCGTCAGAGAGTGTGCCTTGCGGAACCTGCTCTTCAAGGAAATTGCTGCAGGAGGTGAGGGCAGCAACAAAGCCGCAGCTAATGGTAAGGACAACGGCCTTTTTCTTGATATATTTGGTAATCATATTTGTCAATTATTAAATTTTCAATTAGAACGAAACGTTAAGACCGAATGTCACGTTGAGGGGAATAGGATAGCCGAACGTGGGAACCTCTGGATCAACACCTGAGTAGCTGCCACCCTTGATGGTGAGCAGGTTCTGTGCAGACAGATAGAGGCGCACGCGCTGCATGTAGAGCTTCTTCACAAGGTCGGTAGGCAGGTTGTAGCCAAACTGGATGGTGCGGAGTTTCAGGAACGAACCGTTCTCCACATAGTAGGAGCTCACGCGGGTCTCGTTGTTGGTGTCCATCGTGGTCAGGGCGGGGATGGTCGAACTTGTGTTGTTGGGAGTCCAAGCGTCGAGCACGCGGATGCCCTTGTTCAGGTTAGGCACGTTGACGCCAGCCCAAAGGTCGGTCTGCCGCTTGTAGTCGATGGTCATTACGTCGTTGCCTTGTGTTCCCTGCCAGAACATCGTGAAGTCGAAGTTCTTGTACTGCAGATAGACATTCAGACCATAGGTGAAGTCGGGTGTTGGGTCGTAGATCCAGTCCTGATCGGCTTCGGTGATGAGACCGTCGTTGTTCAGGTCGAGGAAGCGCATGCGACCTACGCCAGCGCCCTCTTGAATGGCATGGTTGTCAACCTCTTCCTGATTCTGGAAGATGCCATCGTAGATGTAGCCCACCTGTGATCCCATTGGATGGTCAACAACGCTCTTCACGCCATTGCCGCCGAAGGTACCGCGTGAGGCAATCGTCTCGGGCAACTTGGTAATCTTGTTGCGGTTGGTGCTGAGGTTGGCAGTTAGGTCATACTGGAAGTCGCCAGCTTTGCCGCGGTAGCCCAGCGTAAGCTCGATGCCTCGGTTGAGCATCTCACCGGCGTTGATCCACATAGCACTACCTTCACCCATCACGCCTACGCCAGGCATGTTGACGAGGATGTCGGTGGTTTTCTTGTTGTACCAGTCGAAGCTTCCGTAGAGCGAGTTGCCCAGGAAACCGAAGTCCAGACCAATGTTGGTCTGAGTGGTGGTTTCCCACTTGATGTTGTCGTTACCAATCTGGTTGCGCTTGAAGCCGCTGTCCAGTATGTGGCCGCCATTGGTTCCCTGAATGTCGTAACCCGTGTTGTAGGAGTCACCGCCGAAGTTCAGGCTACCTGATGTGGTGTAGAGGGTGTAGCGGGCTGTATTAGAGATTTCTTGGTTACCGGTCTGTCCCCACGAAGCGCGCAGCTTCAGGTTGTCGAGCCAAGACTTGGTGTTTTTCATCCAAGCCTCCTCGCTGATGCGCCAACCCAGTGAGACGGAGGGGAAGGTACCATATTTATTATTCTTACCGAAACGGCTGGAACCGTCGCGACGTACGGTGACAGAGGCCAGGTAGCGGTCAGCATAGGTGTAGTTGACTTTTCCGAAGAACGACACCAGCGAGAAGCCCGAGCCTGAGCCGTAAGCCTTGTCGGTGCCTTCAGCACCTGCACTGGGCCACATGTAGTCGGTGTTCAGCACGTCGAAGTTCTGGCGATAGCCCGAGAACCAAATATCGTCCTGACGGTTGAGCTCCATACCCAACAAAGCGTCGGCACGATGCAGGCCCACTTCGAAATTGTAGCTTGCCACGGCGTTCCACATCCACTTCATCCAGTGCTCCTGCTTAGCCTCTACGCCATTCTCGTCGCGTGCCACATTACCATTCAGAATTGGATAGGTGAAGAAACGCTGCTGCTTCTGGCTGTAGTCGATACCGAAGGTGGTGCGCAGGTTGAAGCCTTTGAACGGAGCCAAGTTGATGTGGACGTCGCCGAAGGTGCGCCAATAAGTGTAGCGGTTGTCAGCATTGCGTGAGAGTGTGGAGCGTGGATTCTCACGGTCGGCATAGCCACCGGTGAGGTTGGCAAACTCACCCTTTGTGTTGTAGATGGGGTAGTTGGGATTGAACTGCAGGGCATTCTCAAGGAATCCGCCCGGTGCTCCCACCTCGCTTGTGCGGTTCAGCGTGAAGTTCTCACCAATGGTCAGCACGTCGCCGATGAGTTTGTACTCGGTGTTCATACGAGCAGAGAAGCGTTCGAAGTCGGAAGTCTTAATCACGCCGAGGTTCTTATAGTAGCCCAGCGAGAAGAAAGCCGAACCACGCTCGTTGCCATTGCTCACACTGACATTGTAGTTCTGTACTACGCCTGTGCGTGTAGACTCGTCGAACCAGTCGGTGTTAGCGGCCTCAACGGTGTTGGCAGCATCAAGATATTTGCTCATGATGATGTTGTTCAACCGTGGATTGCCTTGATTGTCGTAGGCCCAGTCGAAGCGATAGCCAAGATTGTTGTTGTTGGGATCCAGGTGGTCGTTGACGCGAGCCTGCCAGAATGCCTGACCCCACTGCTCGGCGTTCAGCACTTTAATGCGGTGGGCATACATAGAGGCGGCAATGCTGCCATCGAAGTCGACGCGGACTTTTCCGTCCTTACCTTTCTTTGTAGTGATGATAATCACACCATTAGCAGCACGCGAACCGTAGATGCTGGCCGAAGCAGCATCTTTCAGCACCTGAATAGACTCGATGTCGTTGCCATTCAGTTCGTGCATGCCAGCCTTTGTGGGCACACCATCAATAATGTAGAGGGGGTCGTTGTCGTTCAACGTACCGTTACCACGAATGCGTACGGTGGCAGCTCCAGAGGGGTTACCATCTGCCGAGATGTTCATTCCGGGAACTCTACCCTGAAGAGCTTTCATGGGGTTGTTCTCGTTTTGCTTCTGCAATTCGTCTACATTCACAACGCTGACTGCGCCAGTGAGGTCGGCTTTGCGCTGAACCTGATAACCGGTGACGACCACTTCGTTGAGTTCGTTGGTGTCATCGGTCATGGTGATGTTCATTCCTGCGGCTGCTGGCAGTTCCTGCGTGGCAAAGCCAATGTAGGAGATGACGAGCGTGGCGCCCGAGGCAGTCTTCAGGTGGAAGTTGCCGTCGATGTCGGTGACAGTACCGTTCGACGTACCTTTCTCCATGACGGTAGCGCCGATGATGGGTTCGCCTATGTTGTCGACGATGGTGCCGCTGGCTTCAGTCTGTGCAAAAGCAAGTGTGCTTGCCAGAAGGAAGAAGAACGACAGCATCAGCCGGCGCATTAGGCTTTGAGCTGAAAGTGTTTTCTGCTGTTCCATTTGCAATGTTTTTTTGTTAGTACTTAGGTTTTTTGAATCAATTACGGCGCAAAATTACCCTTTTCACTCGCGTATAAAGATAAAAATTCGTTCATCGCGTTCAAAAATTGTTGCGATGTAACATTTTTGCTAGCAAATGAACGATTTTTATTTGTGCCGTTGGTGGTCTTGGATGGTGGTTTTCATGGTGAATCAGCGCATTCGCAGCCATTCCACCCTCCCTTATGACTGTTGCATGGTTGGAAGAAAGCATCGTTCCAAACCGTATAGAGCATATCTCCTGATGTTACAAAGCATAGCTCTAGATGTTACAGAGCATAGCTCCTGAAGCTACGGAGCATAGCTTTGGAAGCCTTGGAGCATTGCTTTTGGGGTCTAAGAGCATTGCTCTTGGCGTCTAAAGTCATTGCTTTGGGTGTCTAAAAGCATAGCTCTGGGGGGCTAAAAGCATTGACCTTGAAAATGTAGGGACGCGACGGTCGCGTTCTTTCTCCACTTCGTTATGAAAGCGGCAGAGCCGAGCGACTGGAGAGGAAAAAGCTAAATCCAATAACGCGGCACGCCGCGTCCCTACATTAAAATAACCTGTCAATAGGCATAGCAAATGAAATGGGAAACCATTGGCGGCTTTGCGAATGACCGAAACGGTGTGGCTATTGCTTGTTGGTGAGCTCCGAGGGGCTGATGCCAAACTCGTCGCGGAAACACTTCGTGAAGTAGCTGGGGGCAGAGAAACCAACATCGTAAGCTACTTCCGAGATGGTCTTGTCGGTGGTGAGCAGCATCTGGCGGGCACGCTGCAGACGGGCTGTGCGCAGCAGTTCCACAGGCGAACGACCCGTGAGGGCTTTCACCTTGCGATAAAGCTGCACGCGCGAGAGACCGACCTCTGTGCCGAGGTCTTCAACGCTGAGATCGCTGTCGGTGAGGTGCTTCTCGAGGATGGCCTTGAAGCGTGTGAGGAACGGAGCCTCGCTGACTGCCTGCAGCTGGTTCTCTTCCGTGGGCAGGGGGGCTTGGGCGTCTGCCGATGCCTCTTCGGCAGAAAGGTCACGAGCGCTCCCTTCTCCTTCCGTAGAGACAGCCTCCTGACTGCTGACGGGCTGTTGTGCCCACAGGTCTTTCAACACTTGTCGGCTGCGCAGCAGGTTCTCTATGCGTGCGAGCAGCAACTGTGCTTCGAAAGGCTTGGTGATGTAGGCGTCGGCACCGCTGCGATAGCCTTCTATCTGGTGTGCCGAGAGGGCGCGGGCGGTGAGCAAGATGACGGGAATATGGCTCGTGGCGAGGTTGTCCTTCACCTGTTGGCAGAACTCCAGACCATTCATCACGGGCATCATTACATCGCTGACAATCAGGTCGGGCACGTCGCGCAAGGCGATTTCCAATCCCTGCTTGCCATCGGCAGCTTCGCTGATGGTGTAGAAGGGAGCTAGAATGGTGCGCAAGTAGGTGCGGATGTCGGCATTGTCGTCGACGATGAGGATGGACAGTTCTTCGGTGGGTTCCTCCTCAGTGTGTGTGGGAGTCGCCTCTTGATATTCAGCGATGTCGGCCACTTCCTCGACTACTGGGTGCGGTGAAGCATTTCCGCTCAAAATCTTGTTGACTAGTTCGGCCAGCTGGTCGGCATTACGACTGACGATGTCGAGCATGGCATGCGCCTCGGTGTTGTCGTTGCGCATGGTCTCGGTTTGCTCAAGCTGCTTCAGCGGACCAGTGATGAGCGTCAGCGGCGTGCGCAGCTGGTGGGCGGCCTGGGTGTAGAAGTCTATTTGCTGGCGTGCCATCTGCTCGCGTTCCTTGTTGATGCGGATTCGAGCGCGGCGGTCGTGCCAGATGAGGAAGGCGGCGAGGGCGAGCAAAAGGATGATGCCCAGTGAGAGCAGGGAGAGCATGCGCTGTCCGGCAAGCTTCTGCATGTAGTCGTCGACGCGGTTGTGCATCTGCTCGATGTTCTTGCCTTGTCGCATCATCTCCTCCGCCTGCATGAGCATGACGTTAGCGTTGTCGCGGGTGACGATGGCTGCCTTCAGTTGGTTCTCGTGCTCGTAGGGCTTTCCTTCCAGAATGTTCATGGCCAGCTGGAAGAGCTCATCGCCGCGGGTGGGGTAGATGTAGGAGGCTTCGAGGTCGCCGCTGAGGATGTGCTCGATGCCGCCGTCGGGAGTGGCAAGGGCATCGATGCCGCAGAAACAAGTGGCTGTTGACAGCTTCCCATTGGCCTCTAACTCCTTTCGGGCGCCAAGTGCCATGCGGTCGTTCTGTCCGAAGATGTAGTCGATTTGCGGGTTGCCGTTGGCCTTTTGTAAATATTCTTGCATGGCCTTGTGGGCACTCTCCTCCGTCCAGTCGCCTTGCAGCGAGTCGAGGATGGTGATGCCGGGATGCTGCTTCACGGCATCAGTGAAACCGCGATGGCGGTCAATGGCCGGCGACGAGCCGCGCAGGCCCATGATTTCGAGCACTCGTCCGCGACCATTCAGCTTGCTGGCGATGTATTCACCCATGGCATGTCCCACGGCATAGTTGTCGGCACCCATGAAGGCGGTAAAGTTCGGGCTGTCGGTCTTTCGGTCGAAGAGGATGACCTTGATGCCTTTCTGGTAGGCGCGGTCGATGGCTGGCGAGATGGTCGACACTTGGTTGGGTGACACGATGAGCAGGTCTACATTCTCGGCGATGAGGCTGTCGATTTGTGCAATCTGCCGCTGGTCGTTGTCGTTGGCCGATACAAAGGTAATTCTGACATCGTCGCGGCTGTAGTTGGCGGTGGCGAGCTCGCTGATGAGCTTGTCGCGCCAAATGTCACTACTGCATTGCGACACGCCAATGGTGTAGCGTGGCGGCTGTCGGCTGCATGAGGTAAGGGTTACGATGATGCAGGCGAGTATGGTCGATATCAATAATTTCCTTAGGTGTATCATTTGTGTAAGTTTTTGAACGAATCTTTAAACCTTTTTCGGTGATTTCTCCCTAACTTTGCACCCGAAAGTTTTAGTTAGGTTAGTTATTATAGTTTGTGAAAGGTGTGGGCGAGCTCTCTGTTTCGAAACCAGGTCTGCGACAACCTCAGTACATCAGAAAGCATCGCCCCACACCAATTTTATTGGTGCTACGGGTGCTCTCTGTGCTGAAACCTGAAAGTCGCAGTTTGGTTCGAAAAGAGCTTGTAACTCCATCTAAAGATGTTTTTTTCCCAGCTATGTTGCATTAGCTTGCGGCCTTTGCGATTACAAAGGTACTAAAAGTTGGTAAAAAAACAAAGGAAAAACGGATTTTTCTTCAGTTTTTTCGTGAAAATCGTCGGTTTTTCTACAGCTTTTTGTGAAAAACAATGGCTGAAGGGCGGCTATTTGATGCAGTGAGTTTCCAAGAATTCTTCGTATTGGTCGCGGTAGCCGTTGAAGACGTTGATGTCTACTTCGCCACGGATGCCGGCTACGCGGCCATCGGGCGACAGCTGCCAGATGGCGAGTCGCACGTCGGGTTTATACTCGCCGTAGCGGGCAATCCACACTTGGTAGTCGCGCTTCATGTCGGCAGCGTCAGCAAGGTGCTTCGTGACGAAACCCTGGTTCACGTAGAGAATTGGGCGCACGCCGACTTGTTGCTCCACGATCTGCAGCCAGGTACGGATGGCCTGCAGCAGTTTCTCCGTGCCGCCATAGGCGCGAATCTGTGCGTTGGTGGGCTCTACGTCGAGCACGGGTGGCAGGTCGCCCTTCGGGAAACGGGCATAGCGCAGGAAAGCTGTGGCCTGTTCGCGTGGCGACGACTTCAGCGAGAAGAAGTGGTAGCTGCCCACGTGGATGCCTCGCCGCCGAGCCTGCATGCAGTCAGAGACATAGTAGGCGTTGCGAATGGTGGTGCCCTCGGTAGCCTTCACGAAGCAGAAGCTCACGGGATAGTCCACGACGCCGCTGATGCGCTTCTTACTCAGCGTGCCCAGACTCGAGATGCGCAGGCGACTCCAGTCGATGGCGTATTTCTTCTTTCCTTTCTCGTGTTGATAGCGTGAGATGTCGATGCCGTAGACGTGCTCAACGGTGTACATCAGGCGCTCGCCCTGATAGACATCCTCTTTCCACTCGCCCACGCGCAGGCGACCGTCGCTGTCCATCGAGATGCCGAAGCCATGACGCTTGCCGTCCTTCCACATGCCGTCATAGACCTTTCCGTTCCAGCTTCGCATGATGCCATGTCCTGCGGGCTGCCAGTTGGCGTTGGTCTCGCCTTTATAAGAGGTGCTGTCGGCGGCCATCCACAGCGATGCGTTCAGCGTGTCTTTGGGCAGGCGGAGCAGTGAGTCGTGCTGATGGCGCAGAGCACTCACGGCGGTGCTGTTGTATTGCGGACTCACGGGATTGGGCATCCAGTGGTTTTGCGTTTGTACGATGCAATAGCCTTTCTCGGGGGCGGTTTTTATGATGTGGCAGGGGATGCGCTGAATCTGTCCTGCGCTGTTGGTGTGGAGCAGGGTGTATTTCTGCACGAGCGTGACCGTCATTCGCTCCAGATGCGTGCTGTCGTTGAGCACCTCCATGACCTTCCTGACGTTTTGCAGCTCTTCGGTTGCAATCTGATGCCAGTCGGCGACGACGTTGAAGCCCTCGTCGGTGACACCATGCACTTTCATGAAGTATTGCAGTTCCTCGATGCGCTTCTCCATTGCCTCGATGCGTCGCAAGAGAACGTCGCGCTGCTCCGGCAGGGCAGCAGCGGCGCGAGCCGCCTTGTCGGCATTCCAAAGACTCGTATCGGCAGCGGCCACCATGAGTCGTCCGCGGCAGAACGGCTGGAACGTGCGGCGCAGCCACGTGCCCGTCACCTGCTCCACATGTGCCACGGTGGTGTCCAGCATGTTCACCGACATACGGCTGATGGTCCAGTTGTCGTTGTCGCTGAGTTGGAACATCGCCTGTCCGTCGAGGCTCACCTCGTAGAACGTGCTGCGCTCCAGCAGTGCCGTGCTTCGCTGCATCCCTTCCTTGGATGGCGGGATGTGAGGCAGCACCAGGAGCGTGGCCACAACCAGTGCGGCCAATAGCAACAGCGCCCAAAGCAAACGTTTGTAGCGGCGTTGCTCCTCCTGCGAAATACTACTGCGACTTTCCTTCATACATGCAAAGTTACGAATAAGTGAGAGAAAAGCAAAGGAAAAAAGGATTTTTTTTGCTTTGCTTTTCCGAACGAAAGTAAATTCGGCGAAGCCAATGTTACGAATAAGTGAGAGAAAAACCATAAAAAAGAAACAGTTTCTTTTGTTCTGCACTCGATTTTTAGTAACTTTGTAGGCAAAATTAGATGATATAACTAAAATCAATAAATACAAACAGAATGAAAAAGAGCTTTTTAACAATGTTGCTGGTCGGCAGTGTTGTCCTGGCATGGGCGCAGCGGCCGGCCATCCCGCGTGATGCAGCGCTGGAGAAGAAAGTGGAGAAAACACTGGCTAAGATGACGCTCGACGAGAAGATCGGGCAGATGCTGGAACTGAACTTCGACATCATGGGCCGCTATGGCGCCGATGGCACGTGGCAGGTGAACGAGCAGATGCTCGACACGATCATCAAGAATTGGAAGGTGGGTAGCATCCTGAATGCACCGGGCACGCGTGCCGCCACCGTGGAGCAATGGCAGAAGTGGATTCTGCTCATCCAGCAGAAGTCGATGAAGTATATCGGCATTCCTGATGTCTATGGCCTCGACCATAACCACGGTGTGACCTACACGCAGGCGGGCACGCTGTTCCCGCAGCCCATCAACCTCGCAGCATCGTTTAACACCGAGCTCGCCCGCACGGGTGCAGAGATTACGGCTTATGAAAGCCGCGCCGCCAACTGCCCGTGGGTTTATAACCCCGTGGTCGACCTCGGCCGTGACCCGCGCTGGCCGCGCATCTACGAGAGCTTCGGCGAGGATGCCATTGTGAATGCTCGCATGGTGGAAGCCGAGATCAAGGGCTATCAGGGCGACGATCCCAACCACCTGGGTCGCTATCATGTGGGAACCAGCACGAAGCACTACTTCGCCTATGGCGCTCCCTGGACGGGCAAGGACCGTACGCCGGCTTATGTGTCGCCGCAGATGTTGCGTGAGAAATACTTCGAGCCGTTCAAGGCCGCTGCCCTCGCCGGTACGCTGACGATGATGGTGAACTCGGGCTCTATCAATGGCCAGCCCGTACACGCCAGCTACGAGTATCTGACGAAGTGGCTGAAGGAAGACCTGCAGTGGGATGGCATGCTCGTCACCGACTGGGCAGACATCAACAACCTCTTCCAGCGCGAGCATGTGGCCAAGGACAAGAAAGACGCCGTGCGCATGGCTGTGAATGCTGGTATTGATATGTCGATGGATCCCTACAGCGTGGACTTCTGCATCCTGCTGAAGGAGCTTGTGGAGGAAGGACAAGTGCCGATGTCGCGCATCGACGATGCCGTACGTCGCATCCTCCGATTGAAGTATCGTCTGAACCTCTTCGACGAACCCAACACCGGTGGCAAGGGCTATGAGAAGTTCGGCTCGGATGAACATGCCGCAAAGGCATTGCAGGCAGCCGAGGAGAGTGAGGTGCTGCTGAAGAACGAAGGCAACATCCTGCCTTTGGCGAAGGGAAAGAAGATTCTGCTCACGGGACCGAATGCCAACCAGATGCGTTGTCTGAATGGTGGCTGGAGCTACACGTGGCAGGGTTCGAATGCCGAGGACCTCAGCGAGAAATACAATACCATCTACGAGGCGTTCTGCAATAAGTTCGGAAAGGAGAATGTGACGCTGAACCAGTGTGTCACCTACAACGAGAGAGGACAGTACTGGGAAGAGAAGGTCGACGAGGCGCAGCTGATGGTTCACGACGCACAACTCGTGGAGGGCTCGGCCCTGAAGGCTGCCGCTGCTGATTGCGACGTCATCGTAGCCTGCATCGGCGAGAACAGCTATACTGAGACGCCTGGTAACCTCTCCGACCTATGGCTCTCTGAGAACCAGCGCTCGCTGGTGAAGGCACTGAGCAAGACTGACAAGCCCGTCATCCTCGTGCTCAACGAAGGTCGTCCGCGCCTGTTGGCTGACATTGAGCCGCTGGCCAAGGCGGTGGTAGACATCCTGCTGCCGGGCAACTACGGTGGCGATGCCTTGGCAAATCTGCTCACGGGCGATGCCAATTTCTCGGCGAAGATGCCTTATACCTATCCACGCGAAATCAACTCGCTGAACACCTATGATTATAAGGTCAGCGAGGAGGTCGGCACGATGGCTGGCGCTTACAACTACGATGCGAAGGTTTCGCTGCAGTGGCCCTTCGGCTATGGCTTGTCGTACACCACGTTTGAATATAGCAACCTGCGTGCCGACCGTTCTGAGTTCACCGCCGACGATGTGATTACCGTCTCTGTCGATGTGAAGAACACAGGCGCGCGTGCCGGCAAGGAAGCCGTGCTGCTCTATGCGAGCGATGTCATTGCTTCGCTGACGCCCGACAATCGTCGTCTGCGCGATTTCACGAAGGTGGAGTTGCAGCCGGGTGAGACGAAGACGGTGACGTTCCGTCTGCCGGCCAAGAGCATGGCCTTTGTGGGTGCCGACTGCCGTTGGACACTCGAGGAGGGAGACTTCGTGTTGCGCGTCGGCCGCCTGGAGCAGAAGGTCGTCTGCACCAAGACCAAGATTTGGGACGAGCCGAATATTTAAAGCCCCACCCCGGCCCTCCCCAAAGGGGGAGGGGGCTTTTTCCTCCTCATCCTCTTTTGGGGAGGGGGAGTAAAAGGGACTTGAGGGGGTGAAGCCCGAAGGGCTGATAAGAAAACAGGCAAGGGTGGAGTGCAAAGCACGAAACCCCTGCCTGTTTTCTTATTTCTTTAGCTCTACCTTGTTGGTAGGATCATATTTCTTGGCCCACTTGTCATAACGCTTGTAGAGGTCGGCAGGACGGTCGCCATACCATGCGTAGCCGTTGCGGCGCTCTTCGCCGATCTCTTCCAGATGGCGGCGGGGAATGCCGTCGCGGTCGCAGACGAAAGGCTCGCCGTGCTCCAGGTCGTAGTAGCGTGCCCAAATAGGACCGGCCTCTGGGTCGGCAGTGAGAATGGTGGTGCGCTTTCCGTTCTTATCGCGAACGCGCTCGTA
Organism: uncultured Prevotellaceae bacterium; assembly: GCA_900316285.1. Lineage (GTDB taxonomy): Bacteria > Bacteroidota > Bacteroidia > Bacteroidales > Bacteroidaceae > Prevotella. Next base: position 311,512 of record ONCG01000001.1, on the reverse strand, counting down.
GCGCATCCCTTCGATCTTATGAGCGTCGAACCATCGCATGGCGGCATGGATGGACTGCTTCACGCGCTCGTCGGGATTGGGAAGCAGCATGAGCAATTTCACGATGGCTGCACTCTCCTGCGAACAGTAGGACGGCAACTCGAAGGCGCGTGCCTTTGTGGGCAGGAACGTCTCGCGATCGTGCTGCTGGCACCACACGGTAAGATTTCCGTTGGCGTCGCGAATCTGCGTCTTCAGAATGCACTCCACGCCCTTGTCGAATGCTTTCGAGCAGCGCTGGCGCAGCTTCTTCGAGGTCAGCTTCCCTTGGAACGGCTCCTTTTGATCTGCAATCTCACGGAGAAGGTTCATCGTGTTCACCATCGCATCATCATTGAAGGTGATGTGAATCTGATAGTCGCGCATCACCGGCCAGAACTGCGGCCATCCGCCGTTCTCGTATTGTCCGCTCAGCAGATATTCCACGCCGCGGCAGAAAGCCTTTGCATACTGCTTCTTGCCCGTGGCCTGCCACAGGCGCGCAAGGAACAGCATCTGCGTCGTTGTGGCTCCGTTGTCGGTCGTGGAGTCGTTGCGGCGGTCGTACTCGCTCTTCACCTGCGCCTTTTCAGCCTCGCTCATCGGCTTTGCCATATCTATGTTTTTCGGCCAACCACCCGTCACGCGCTGGTAGATCAGCATCTGGTCGCCGATGCGCTGTGCCTCGGCAGTCTTGAAGAACGCCGGGTCGGTTTCCTTCATTCCCTGTGCATGGGCGACGCCCGTCACCACAAGTGCAAGCAGCGATAATATGAGTTTCTTCATCATAGGTTTTTCTTTCTTTAACGGCATATCCGCAAAGCGGGCTTTAAGAAAACATAAAAAAACAAAAACAACATAAGAAAACAATTGATTATATTTGTTATAATATAAAAATGTTTTATTCTGTTTTTAATGTTTTCTTTGGTTTTTTAAAGGACGCGAAGCGTATTACCATATTGCTTATTTCATCTTCAGTTCCAGTGCGAACGACTGCTGGGGCATTTGCTTCGGCAGAGTCACGGTCACCTTGTCGCCTGCGATCTTCGTCTTCAGCTTCTTACCCGTGGAGAGCAGGCGAACGCCCTTCGCGGGAACATTGCCCGTCCACGAAATCTCCGTGGGCAGCGAGGCATCCTCGTTGAGCTGATAGATGGCATAGAGGCTGCTGCCGTCCTTCGCTGCCGTGAACCAGATGTTTCCATCGTGGTAGTTCGGGGTGATCGTCGTGCCATAGATGGCGCGGCAGTTCAGCTTCAGCCACTGGCCAATCTCCTTCAGTCGGCTGACGGCCTCGGGCTGGATGAGTCCTTCGGGCGTGGGACCTACGCCCAACACCAGATTGCCACCCTTCGCCACGATCTCCACCAGCGTGTTGATGACCCGCTGCGGCGACTTCCAGCGCGGACGGTTCACGAATCCCCAGTCGTCGCTCAGCGGGATACAACTCTCCCACGGGAACGTGAGCTGCTCTTCAGGAATAGTACGCTCAGGCGTCTGATAGTTCTCATAGGGGCCGTGGATGGTACGGTCAACGATGATCAGTCCCGGCTGGTGGCTACGCGCCATCTGTGCCATGCCTGGCATGTCGATATCCTGTCCGCGATTGCCGGCTGCCACCCATCCGCCGTCGAGCCACAGGATGTCAACCTTTCCATAGCGCGTCATGAGTTCCTCAATCTGGTTGTGCGTGTATTTCACGAATCGCTGCCAGCGCTGCGGGTGCTGCTGCACGGGATAGTTCACGTTGCGACCTTTCTTGCCATAGGTGTCCCACCAGTAGAGCTGCGAGTGCCAGTCGGGCTTCGAGAAATAGGTGCCCACGGTGAAATTCTTGTCGCGGAACGCATCGAGCACGTACTTTAGCACATCGCGTCGAGGATCGTCGCGGAAGGCGTGGTGGGCAATAGAGAAATCGGTCTCGCGGGAGTCGAACATGCAGAAGCCGTCGTGATGCTTCGTGGTGAAAATCATGTAGCGCATGCCGGCATCCGCACACGCCGAAGCCCATTGCGACGCATCGAATTTCGTTGGCCGGAACTTATCGGCCAGTCCGAAGTACCAGTCCATGTATTCCTGATAGGTGCAGGTGCTGTCGCGCGTGATCCACTCCTCGTCGCAGATAGACCACGACTCCACGATTCCCGGAACGGCGTAGAGTCCCCAGTGAATCAGCACGCCGAACTTCAAGTCCTGCCACTGCTTCAGGTTGTTCACTACTTGTTCGTCCTTCGGCCATTCATACTGTGTGGATCGCTCGTGGATGTTGCCCTGTGCGAGGGCGGTCAGCGGGGCGAGGGCGGCCAGCGTCGTTGCGGCTGCGATGGCCAGCATGGTTTTCATCTGTCTCATTGTTATTTCAGTTTTCAGATTGTTAGTTTCAACCTACAAAAATACGGAAAAAAAATAAGAATCCTGCAGAATCGGCAATAATTTAACATGTTTTCCGTTATGTAGAAGGTTTAAAGGGCTTAAAGGGACAATACTTTGCCGCTTTCGCAACAACGTGGAGAAAGAACTTTGAACGCCCGAAGGGCATTTGAACCTTGAACGCTGCGAAGCAGCTTTGAACAGCGCCGCAGGCGCACACTAGTATGCAATGGACTGACCGAATACGACAAACGAAGATTCTGCTCGTGGTGGCAGCGGTGCTCATCGCTGTTGCCTCGCTGGTGGCGTCCAATCTCCTGACTCGCGACCTCTATGAAGAGGAGCACAAGAAGATGGAGATCTGGGCGGAGGCCATGCGCACGCTGAACGTCGACGACGGCAACGACGGCATGAACCTTGTGTTGAAGGTCATCGAGGACAATACCACCATTCCCGTTGTCGTGGTCGACGAGAAAGGAGAGGTGCAGATTTCGCGCAACACCGACGAGAAGGCCTCGCCCGCCGAGCTCGCCCGCCAATGGAAGGCTGCCGGCCACAGCATTCGCATCCTCTACGACGATGCTAATCCGAAGGAATACATCGACGTGTGCTACGACGACTCGCTCATGTTGAAGCGATTGGCCGTCTATCCCTATGTGCAACTGGGCGTGGTATTGTTGTTCGTGGTCATCGCCATCTTTGCCTTGCTCACGTCGAAGCGCGCCGAGCAGAACAAGGTGTGGGTGGGCTTGTCGAAGGAGACCGCCCATCAGCTGGGAACACCCATCTCGTCGCTGATGGCGTGGACGGAGATTCTGAAAGAGCAATACCCCGACGACTCGCTGCTGGGCGAGATGGAGAAGGACGTGCGCCGACTGCAGCTCATCGCCGACCGCTTCTCGAAGATCGGGTCGCTGCCTGAGCCTGTGCCGTCGAACATGAACGAGGTGCTCACCCGTGTGGCCGAGTATATGTCGCGTCGCGTGAGCAACAAGGTGCATATCCAGAAACTGCTGCCCCCGGAACCCGTCATCGTACCCCTTAACGCCTCGCTCTTCGAATGGGTCATCGAGAACCTTTGCAAGAATGCCGTCGACGCGATGGAAGGTTCGGGTCGCATCACGCTCTTCCTCGGCGTGGAGATGGACTTGGTGGTGGTAGAGGTGAGCGACACGGGCAAGGGCATTCGCAAGAAGGACTTGAAGAGTGTCTTCAAGCCTGGCTTCACCACGAAGCAGCGCGGCTGGGGCCTCGGCCTCTCGCTTGCCAAGCGCATCGTCGAGGAATACCACCACGGCCGAATCTTCGTGAAGGCATCGGAGGTGGGTCGCGGCACTACGTTCCGTATTGAGCTGAAGAGGTGATGCTCCCCTGAGTAGTTTTTTCGTGCGCAGTTTTTTTTCGCGCAGAGAACACAGAGCCGCAGAGTTTTTTAATGTAGGGACGCGACGTGTCGCGTTCTTGGCGGGGAAAAGCTACATCCAATCGCTCGGCTTGCCGCTTTCTGAGCGGAGCGGGGAAAGAACGCGACACGTCGCGTCCCTACATGAGTAAAATCATTGTTTCCTGCATTTTTATTCTTCTTTCTTGCCAATCAATTTGTCATTGGTGAGAATTACCGAAAAATTGACATGGTTTCCCGATTATTTTGTATAACTTTGTAGGCGGAAACATAAATACTTCATGTTATCAAACAAAAAACTACTACAATATGAAAACATCCATCCTTTCCCAGAAGCGCTTTCTGAAGCACATCCTGCTGCTCATCGTGTTCCTCGCATACGGGGTGAGTTCCCAAGCCTACATTTCGTGGAACCCCCGAGGGAACATTGAAGTCAATGGCGTTGAGTATCAGTTGTATTACAAAAATGTTACTTCAAGTTTCTCTTGGAATGCTCCTAAAAGTGAATATTTAGCTTACGTCACATCGTTCACAGGCTCGAATTCGGAAGTAGTTATTCCTGAAGCCGTCATTGATGGTTTGACGGAATATAAGGTTCAAGGACTTCGCTATAGCCCAAGCTCAGGGGATGTTACAACGACCCTCTCTTCCAACTCGGTAACCACCATCCGTTTTGAAAGTTACATCGATCTGAATCCCTGTGAAGGCTCTCCTACTTTCGACTGTCCTAACCTCAAGAATATCTATTTTGAAGGGCAATCACCGGTGCTCAGCGGGGCGTATGGGGACTATTTCCAGTCACCGGCCGCAAAGAGCATTACCGTTTATCTGTCTGACAAGACACAAGGAGAGATTGATGCCATGACGCAGAATTCGGCGGTGTGGTGCGATTTTATGAGAGTCGCGCCGATAAGCAATGCCAACGTGAAGCGCAATGTTAACCTCTCCATCAACCACGCAAAGGTGGAAATAGACAGCGACACGTACGTCAGCGATGCATCTAAGCAGGTCGACATGTACTCCAACCTTACGCTGAAGGTGTATCAGGGTTACGATACCTATCATGTGGAGAGTGTGAAGCTCAACGGCATGGAGATTCTCGGCGATATGACGTTCACGCAAGGCGCTGCCGACCACCTGAGCTACTACACCTACACCCTGCAAAACGTCACCAGCGATACTTATATCACCGTCAATGGTGAGAACATAAACAACGAGGTGACCGTCATCTGCAACCAGGGCGGAACCTACTCTAGCCCGAATATGAACACTAGTACAGTCCTTCCGAATGTGCCTACCGCCATCCGCTGGCTTAAGACCGCTGGCAACCCCACGCTGAAAATCATCCCCAACGATGGCTGCACGTTCGACCGCCTCTACTACAACTCTAACGACAATACCGCAAGGGCCACCGACAACGGCGATGGCACCTACTCCTATACCCTTACCGACGATGCCTATATCTCCTTGGTGTTCAAGGACAATAGCATCATCCAGTTTGCCGACCCTAACGTGAAAGCCCTCTGTGTGGCCAACTGGGACAAAAACAGCGACGGTGAGCTCTCGAAGGCAGAGGCGGCGGCCGTGACCACGCTCATCGATACAGAAACCAACAAGTCGGTGTTCTACGAGAAGGGCGCGACTATCACCTCGTTCGACGAGTTCCAGTACTTCACGGGATTGACCGCTGTCGAGGCAGATGCCTTCCACAGTGACAGCCTGCAGTCCATCATCCTTCCTGCTACGATTACGGAAATACAAGCCCGGGCATTCTCTTCAAATTCGAGTTTGAAATCCGTTATCCTCCCCGAAGGGCTGACCACCATCGGTGTCTATGCATTCAATAACACCTATAGTTTGGAACACATCGATCTGCCCGAGAGCCTGACCACGATAGATGCCTATGCCTTCTATGGTTCATCGCTGAAGCAAATATTCATTCCGAAGAACGTCAACGACCTTGGTGGCAGTAGCGATCAGAACCCCTTCGTTTTTTGTAAGAACTTGGTTAGTATCGAAGTCGACGAGGCAAATGAGACGTTTAATACAAACGGCCATTGCAATGCCATTTTTAAAAAGCTTTCATCGGGTCGTTATCTCAGCGTAGGGTGTAAGACCACTGTTTTTCCGCAGGAAGACTCGCAAAGGCTATATATCGGTAGATATTCTTTCTTTGGTTTAGGTCTCAAGGAAATTGTATTCCCTGCTAATCTTGTAAAGATATACGATTACGCTTTCCATGAAAACAATCTTGAAAAGATTGTCGTGAAGATGAGAACCCCCATTGAATATAATCGCTTCTCTTTCGTAGGATCGAATGATACGAGGATGCTGAACTGCGTCGTAGAAGTGCCCTATGGCACCAAGGAAGCCTACGTCCAAGCCGGCTGGGTTGGCGAAGGCGATGATGGCACACAGGTGGTCAAGCAAGTCGTTGAGGCCAAGCCCGAGGGAGATCCGCAGGCGGTGATTGTTCCTGACCAGGAACAGTTTGTCATGGTCTATGTGGATGAAGACCATCATATTGGTTTTGACAACAAACCATTCGTTTGCCAACTTGTGAAGGGTGGAACATACAAGATAGCAGTTTCTCGCGACTGGACAACGAAAGACATACACCTCTATGTTAATGGCAAAGAACTCACCGAGTACGTCGATTACAATGACGGCTATTTCACCTATACCGTTGCCAATGTCACCGAGAACCTCCTCGTCGAAGTGAAGTACGTCGACCGGGAATTCACACTCCCAGTCTGCACTTCTCGCGGAGGTTTCACTAATGTGTACTACACTCAATCGAATGGTGATGAAACAAGCATTTCCATTAATACCAGCGACGGCACCGTCTATGAGATAACTGAAGTCAAACCTGGCACCGACATCACCTTCCTCCTTGAACCTGCGGACGGATTCAGTTTGGGTCTGGTCTATTGCGGTTATGAACGCCTCATAGGTGATTCCGAGTATGCCGAAGTGACACCTCTCGAGGATGGCCGTTACCGGTTCGTGCTTCGTGCCGACCAGATAAAACCAGGGAAGACGATGCCTGTCTTCATCTATCAAAAGATTGGCGAGGATATCAACTTCGACCTGAACAACGACAGCAAAATCGACATCGGCGACGTCACGAAGCTGGTGAACGAAGTGCTGAAGCAACATAAGCCGTAGGCAGAGCGGCAGATGTAGGGACGCGGCGTGCCGCGTTCTTTCCCCGCTTCGCTCAGAAAGCGGCATAGCCGATCGGTTGGATGGTGCTTTTCCCCGCCAAAACGCGACACGTCGCGTCCCTACATTTTATTGCCTGAAGCCCCATTTGGGCTATACCATTTTGTATCAATAAGTCAAAGATCGCTTGGGGTTCTTCAGCCTTGCAGGCGTGTACCTTATTTTATGCGGGCAGACACGGGGGTCTGCCCCTACATGTGGCGCCAGCTTTCTGAACCCTTCTAAACCCTTCTCCGCTCGACGCGAAGCGGCGCTTTCGTAGCTTTAGCGGAGAAAGAACCCTTCTGAACTCCCACCCCTTGGGGTGGGCTACCCATAGAACTTGCCTTCATACACATTCAGGAAGTTCTTCTCCTCCAATAGCCAGTCGAAGGATGCGACGAAGGTGCTTTTCTTCCCTTTGCCGTTGAGGAAAGGGGTTTGTGCCGCTCGTCGGAAGACTTCTTGTGCCTTTTCGTTGCCGTACTTTCTTGCCAGCCGGCAGAGCTTCTTCGCTCGCTTAGGTGTCATCATTTTGAGAGGAGGAATGGCACTGCCGTTCATTTTCAGCAAACTGTTGAACCAAGGCATCCATGCCTCTTCCGCCTTCTTGAAGATTTCTGAAAAATTTTTCTCCTCCTCCTCATCCTCTTTCTCAGCGACGGCGTCGCTATCATTTTTAGAGGAAGAAGAGGAAGAAGAATTTATTTCTTCTTTCTCAGTATAAGACTCAGTCTCAGTATAAGACTCAGTCTCAGTCTCAGTATTATTAAGCATTGCAAAAGATGCATTTGCATTTTCTTCACGCTTAGACCATCGCGATTTAGCTGCCTTGCTGCGGCTTTCGCAAGTCTTTTGATACTTCGCCTGATCGCGCTCTACCTGGGAGTTGATGAATGCATAGGTTATCTTCACTTCCATAGGAAGTTCATTCTCGATGTCCGCACTATCCTCGCCTGCAACGGTTCGGTAGAGGGCATCGAGAAGCAGCCCCTTCTGCTCGATCGTGAGAAGATCTACGCACTTTTTCTGTTCAACATACAAGATGAACGATTTGGGTTTGGCGTGGCCAGAACTGAGTTCTTCCCCGCGATGGTTTTTGTTTTTACTTTCTGTTTCTTTCTTCATAATTAAATTGTTAATAATCTTGTTAATGATCTCGCTTTTTGAAGAGCACACTTCTCGCTTTCGGAAAGATACACTCCCCGATGCCTGGAGCTATGCTTTCCGATGCTTAAAGCTATGCTTTCCGATGGCTGGAGCTATGCTTTCCAACGCCAAAAGCTATGCTTTCCGACGTCAGGAGCTATGCTCCACATTGCCCAGAGTAATGCTCCTTATGGTCTAAAGCTATGCTCATGACCTCTCAGAGCTATGTTCCACACTGTATAGAGCTATGCTCCATACTGTATTGAGCTATATTCCCTAACTTTTTTTTATTTTGCTTTTCATGATATCCTCACGGATTAGCTTTTGCTATAGTGGTCTTTAGGGTTCAAGACAAGCCTGCTCCTCTGGCGTTGCCCGGCAATTTTGTGCAAGGTGTCAGGCTGAACTGCTGCATCTGGACCGGTCTTTCTGACGCGCAGATTTGCCTTCGCCGTTGCCCCTCGTTTGCTGATGCAAAGTTACAAAAAATATTCGAAGGGTGCAACTAGAAACCCCAAATAACCCCAGGCTTTTACATATTTTAACACACAAAAAATGACGATGTGCCCAAAAGCATTGCTTTTGGATAGTTGGGGTGGAGAGGGGATGAAAAGTTTTGGGAAAAAGGGGGAAGAGTGAGGAAGAGTTTTGGGAAAAAAGAGGTGGAAGGAGGGGGGTGAAGGGGACGTCAGACGCTGAAGGCGTCTCCGCTTAATAGCCGTGGGTACACCGAAGGTGCACCTACGGATTACGGATGTTGCCACAAATTATCGACTCTGAAAGAGTCGCCCTGCAAAAGGACGTTGGGGCACGCTTTCAGCGTGCGTGGCCTTTTATCGGCATACATTCCGTAGGTCGTTCCGACCCACGGCTACTGAGCGGAGACGCTTTCAGCGTCATGCTGCCTGCCTGGACAATTGGTCCTCACCCTCGTCTTCTTGTCGCACTATCTATTCTGCACTCTCCCTGCTATTATATATAAGGTACGCGCGCGAGGCACCTGTCGGCTCGTCTGTTGCGCAACTAACGCAACAGTTTGTAAAAAATTTGTCTGAAAATTTTGCAGATTGAAAGAATATGTGTACCTTTGTCGCCGAAATTATAACAAAGTAGACTTGACTATGACTAGTGTGATGAATTTCTGGTGGTGGCAATACTCAAGATTCAAAAAATCGTGAGAAGATAGCCATGTACAAAAGAAGTCCACTGAAATAGACTCGAAGAGGCCTGTCGTTCTTGCGACGGGCCTCTTTTTTAATTGGTAATTGATAATTGATAATTAATAATTAAAAATGACAAAGCAACACAAATTCCAAGTAGACGAAAACGGCTTCTACGGAGCTTTCGGTGGAGCCTATGTGCCCGAGATCCTCTATGCCACGCTGAAGGCGCTGCAGGATGCTTACCTGCCCATCGTGGAGTCGGAGAGTTTCCAACAGGAGTATCGCCAGCTGCTAAAGGACTACGTAGGTCGTCCGTCGGCACTCTATGAGGCCCGTCGCATGAGCGAGCGCTATGGCTGCCGCCTGTTCCTGAAGCGCGAGGACCTGAACCACACTGGTGCCCACAAAATCAACAACACCATCGGACAAATCCTCCTCGCCCGTCGCATGGGCAAGACCCGCATCATCGCCGAGACCGGTGCCGGCCAACACGGCGTCGCCACGGCCACGGTGTGTGCGCTGATGAACATGCAATGTGAGATTTTCATGGGAGCCACCGACATTGAGCGCCAACACACCAATGTGGAGCGCATGCGCATGCTCGGTGCCACGGTTCATCCTGTGCGAACGGGCAACATGACCCTTTCCGATGCCTGCAGCGAGGCCATCCGCGACTGGTGCTGCCATCCTGCCGACACGTTCTATATCGTTGGCTCGACAATGGGTCCGCACCCCTATCCCGACTTGGTGGCACGCATGCAAAGTGTTATCTCCGAGGAGCTGAAGTGGCAACTGCAGGAGAAGACGGGCCGCGACTACCCCGACTATCTCCTCGCATGCATCGGCGGAGGCAGCAATGCCGCCGGCACCATCTACCACTATGCCGACGACGACCGCGTGAAAATCGTGCTCGCCGAGGCTGGCGGACACGGCTGGGACACCGACTACACCGCCGCAACCCTGCACCGGGGCACCACCGGCATCCTGCACGGAGCGAAGATGCTCGTGATGCAAGACGACGACGGCCAAATCCAGGAGGCCTTCACGATTAGTGCCGGCCTGGACTATCCCGGCGTGGGTCCGATGCATTGCCACATGGCACAGATGGGTCGCACGCAGGTGCTTAGCATCAACGACGATGAGGCCCTTCGCGCCGGCTACGAGCTCACACGCCTGGAAGGCATCGTGCCTGCTATCGAGTCGGCACACGCCGTGGCGGCCCTCTCAAAGCTCACGTTCCGTCCCGACGATGTAGTGGTGCTCACCGTCAGCGGCCGTGGCGACAAGGACATCGAAACGTATCTAGCCCACCCCCAGCCCCTCCCCAAGGGAGGGGGGCTTGAATAGTCCTGAAGAATGGAATGAATCAGAGACTATAACAACTATAGGGACTATAGAAACTATAGCAACAACAGCAACAATATCAACAATATGGAAACAAACAACAGCAAGACTAACTATACCCCTCCCTTGGGGAGGGGCAAGGGGTGGGCTTTCACAACCGTATCGAAAACCATTCTCGCCGACCTCTACACACCCGTGGGCGTGTATCTGCGGCTGCGCGACCTCTATCCACAAAGCGTGCTCATGGAGAGCTCCGACTATCACCGCGCCGACGACTCGCGCTCGTTCATCGGCCTGGGCCCCATCGCATCGGTGGCCATTGGTCACGGCGAGGCCGTGATTTGCTATCCCGACGGCAGTGAGCAGCGACGCCAGATGAGCCGCGACTACACCGCCGACAAGGCCATCCACGACCTCACCGACCATCTGCACGTCGAAGGCGACGACGCAAACTACTTCGGCATCTTCGGCTACACGTCGTTCAACAGCGTGCGCTACTTCGAAGGCATCAACATCAAAGACGAGACGCAGGTGAAAAACGACGCACCCGACATGCTCTACATCCTCTATAAGACCATCATCGTCTTCGACCACCACAACAACCTCTTGAAGCTAGTGACGCTCGACGATGCCTCCGGACTTGAAACGGTGCTTCGGGCAATGAACCGAGGCGACGTGCGCACCTACGACTTCCACCCGCTGGGCGAGGCTACGTCGACGCTTTCCGACGAAGAACACAAGGCCAACATCCGTCGGGGCATCGACCACTGCTTGCGTGGCGACGTGTTCCAGATTGTGCTCTCGCGACGCTTCGTGCAACGCTACGAGGGCGACGACTTCAAGCTCTATCGTGCCTTGCGAAGCATCAACCCCAGTCCCTATCTGTTCTACTTCGATTTCGGTGGCTTCCGCATCTTCGGCTCATCGCCTGAGACGCATTGCCGAATCGAGAGGCAACGAGCTGGCGACGGAACATCGGGCAGGGGGGCAATGCGCGCCTACATCGACCCGATTGCCGGAACGACACGCCGCACAGGCGATGCCGATGCCGACCGCCGCGGTGCCGAATACCTGCGCAACGACCCGAAGGAGAATGCAGAGCACGTGATGCTCGTCGACCTGGCACGCAACGACCTGAGCCGCAACTGCCACGATGTGAAGGTAGATTTCTTCAAGGACCTGCAGTACTACTCGCACGTCATCCACCTCGTGTCGCGCGTCTCGGGCGAGCTCGACGAGGGTGCCGACCCCATCCGCGCTTTCATCGACACCTTCCCTGCCGGAACGCTTAGCGGTGCTCCGAAGGTGCGTGCCATGCAACTCATCTCGCAATACGAACCCCACAACCGCGGTGCCTATGGCGGCTGCATCGGCATCATCGGCCTCGACGGCTCGCTCAATCAGGCCATCACCATCCGCACGTTCGTCAGTCGCAATGGCGAGCTGTGGTTCCAGGCCGGCGGAGGCATCGTGGCGAAGAGCGACGAGGAGTATGAACTACAGGAAGTAAACAACAAGCTCGGTGCATTGCGCAGGGCAATTATGATGGCAGAAAAAATGTAACCACCATGCAAAAAATAGTAATCATCGACAACTACGACTCGTTCACCTACAACCTCAGCCACCTGCTGAAAGAGGTAGGAGCCGACGTCACCGTGTTTCGCAACGACCAGTTCCGGCTGGAGGAGTTGCAGCAGTTTGATAAGATCGTGCTCAGCCCAGGACCGGGCATCCCTTCCGAGGCCGGCCTGCTGCTTGACGTCATCCGCACCTATGCACCGACGAAGCCCATGCTGGGCGTGTGCCTTGGCCATCAGGCCATTGGCGAAGTGTTCGGTGCCCGCCTGTTGAATCTCGACGATGTCGTCCATGGCGTTGCAACGCCCTGTCGCATCGTCGCCGCCGACCCCATCTTCGACGGCCTTGCAGAAAGCATCACCGTAGGCCGTTACCACTCGTGGGTGGTGTCGCAGGAGGATTTTCCGTCGTGCCTTGAAATCACTGCCGTGAGCGACGACGGCGGTTCCGTTCCCAACATCATGGCCCTGCGCCACCGCGAGTACGAGGTGCATGGCATACAGTTCCACCCCGAGAGCGTACTCACACCAGAAGGAAAAATCATCATTAAAAACTTTTTAGACTTATGAAAGAAATACTACAGAAACTCCTGAACCACGAAGTGCTCACACGTCAGGAGATGAAGAATATCCTCGTGGGCATCACGCAGGATGAGTTCCCCGCCGAACAGGTCATCGCCTTGCTCACTGCCCTGCAGATGCGTGGGGTGACGGTCGACGAGCTGTTGGGCTTCCGCGACGGCATTTTGGAAACCGGTGTGCCGGCCATTTTGAATGCCGACCGCTATATCGACGTCGTCGGCACGGGCGGCGATCGTAAGAACACGTTCAACATCTCCACCACGGCTTGTTTCGTCATTGCCGGTGCTGGCTACAAGGTGGCAAAGCACGGCAACTATGCCGCTACATCGGTGAGCGGCGCCAGCAATGTCATTCAGCATCACGGCATTCGCTTCACCGACGACCTCGACCGCCTGAACCGTAGCCTCGAGGAGGCGGGCATCGTCTATCTGCACGCACAGCTCTTCGCCCGTGCGATGAAGTTTGTCGGTCCCATCCGCAAGGCATTGCAGTTCCCCACCATCTTCAACCTCTTGGGTCCGCTGGTCAATCCCAGTCAACCGCCCTGCCAGTTGCTCGGCGTGGCCAATCTCGACCAGATGCGACTCTATAGCAATGTCTATCAGCGCATCGGCATTGACTATGGCATCGTGACCTCCATCGACGGCTACGACGAAATCTCGCTCACCAGCGATTTCAAGGTCACCACCAACGACTATGAGCGTGTCTTCAAGCCACAAGACATTGGCTTCGACTTTGCCAAACCCGAGGAACTCGTCGGTGGTGCAACGGAAGAAGAGGCCGCCCAGATTTTCGATGCCGTGCTGGAAAACCGTGCTCTGCCCGCACAAAAGAACATCGTGCTCGCCAACGCCGCCTTCGGCATCCAAGTGCTTGAAAAGGGCAAGAAGAGCCTCGAGGAGTGCATCGCCATCGCCCGCGAAAGCATCGATAGCGGCTCCGCCCTCGCCACCTTCTGGAAGTTTGCCGAGCTGAACTCGTGAGTGTGTCCTACTCTCAACTCTCAACTCTCAACTCTCAACTCTCATGCTTGATATACTACACGACATCATCGCCCATAAGCGGCTGGAAATGGAGGCGTTGCGCAGCGACAAGCCTTCGCTGCGACAAGCACTGCTTGCCTCCGAGACCGGCATCATCGCCGAGTTCAAGCGCAAGTCGCCGTCGAAGGGCTGGATCAAGGAAGACGGCCGCGCCGATGAGATTCCACTGGCCTATCAGCAAGCCGGAGCGGCAGCCGTGAGCATCCTCACCGACAGCCATTACTTCGGCGGCTGCGACGATTTCATCCGCACGGCCCGCCTGAGTGGTGTCACGCTCCCCATCCTCTATAAGAATTTCGTCATCGACGAGTTGCAACTCATGCAGGCTGTGCTCTGCGGGGCGTCGGCGGTGCTGCTCATCGCGGCCTGCCTCACCCGGCAGGAATGCCGCGAGCTCATCCGCAAGGCTCACGACCTCGGCTTGGAAGTGCTGCTGGAGATGCATGGCGAGGAGGAGCTCGACTATGCCGACCTCTGTCCCGATCTCTGCGGCATCAACAACCGCAATCTGGGTTCGTTCGTCACCGACGTCGAGAACTCGTTCCGGCTGGCCGAGCGGCTGCCCAAGGAGGCGGTGAAGGTGAGCGAGAGCGGCATCTCCAATCCTGCAGTCGTCAGGGCGTTGCGTGAGGTGGGCTATCGCGGTTTCCTCATTGGTGAAAACTTCATGCGGGCAGCGTCGCCGGGCGACAGCCTGCGACAATTCATTGCACAGCTATGATTGTGAAGGTCTGCGGCATGCGCGAAGCCGAAAACATTCGCGCCGTAGAGGCACTCGGCGTCGACTGGATGGGCTTCATCTTCTGGGAGCACTCCAGTCGCTGTGTCTGCCAGCGCCCAGCCTATCTGCCTACGCGGGCGAAGAGGGTAGGGGTGTTCGTCGACGCGCCACTCGACGTGGTGTGCCAGCACGTGGAAGCCTTCGGACTCGACGTGGTGCAGTTGCACGGAAGCGAATCGCCGGCCTATCTGCGCGACCTGCGGTCTTCGTGCGATGCTAGGTTGCTGATTGTCAAGGCCTTCAGCATCGCCACTCGCGACGACCTGTTGCAGACGAGTCTTTACGAAGGGCTCGCCGACTACTTCCTCTTCGACACGAAGGCACAGCTCGTCGGCGGCAATGGCCGTAAGTTCGACTGGAGCGTCTTGGCTCATTACGACGGCTCCACACCTTTCCTGCTGAGCGGTGGCATCGGTCCCGACGACGCCTCTCACCTCAGTGCTTTCAGTCATCCGCGGTTGGCAGGCATCGACCTGAATAGTCGGTTCGAGGCTGCTCCCGCTCTAAAAAATGTTGAACTCTTAAAGCAATTTCTATATGACATCCAACAAAATCAATGAAGTGTTTGCCCGTCGCGGCGAAAAGAAACTGCTCAGCCTTTATTTCTGTGCTGGGGCACCAACCCTCGAGGGCACCGGCGACGTTATTCTCGCCATGCAACGACAGGGAATCGATTTCGTGGAAGTGGGAATCCCCTTCAGCGACCCGCTTGCCGACGGACCCGTCATCCAGACGGCTGCCACGCAGGCGCTGCGCAATGGCATGACGCTCCGCAAGCTCTTCGCCCAGCTGCGCGAAGTGAAGGAGCAGGTGCACATCCCTCTCATCCTCATGGGCTATCTGAATCCGATTCTGAAATATGGCATTGAGGCGTTCTGCCAGTCGTGTGTGGAAAGTGGCGTGAGTGGTATGATTATTCCCGACCTGCCCTTCCGCGACTATCTCGACAGCGTGAAACCCGTCGCCGACCGCTATGGGCTGCGAGTCATCATGCTTATCACACCAGAGACCTCCGAGGAGCGCGTCCGCTTCATCGACGACAACACCGATGGCTTCATCTATATGGTGAGCAGTGCCGCCATCACCGGTGCACAGAAAAGCTTCGACGAACAGAAGCAGGAGTATTTCCGCCGCATCGACGCCATGAACCTTCGCAACCCCCGCATGATTGGCTTTGGCATCAGCAACAAGCAAACGCTGCAGGCCGCCCAGAGCCATGCCGCCGGTGCCATCATCGGTTCGAAGTTTGTCACCCTGCTCAACGAAACCGGCAATGCCGATGAGGCCCTCCGCCGCCTCTTCGCAGCCCTAGAGAGCGAGGGTTGAGGGGAGAACACCCAACGGTAGGGGCAGACCCCCGTGTCTGCCCGAACAACAAAAAACAACCTGTACGCCCGTTCACCCCTAATTTCACGGGCAGACACGGGGGTCTGCCCCTACCGTTGGCTGCGAAAGCATTCTATTTGTGGATATGAAAACCCTGCATTATAGCCGCCCCTTATCAAGGGGCTCTAAATCTCCCCTTTATGCCCTTTTTTCCCCTTTAAGCCCTTTTCTCCCCCCTCTTCCCAAACTGAAAATCGGAGGACGAGCACCCACTTTTTTGCCCGAAAATGAAAATAAAATGAAATTTATTTTGTGTTTTGCTCGTTTATTCGTAACTTTGCAGCCCGAAATGTGTACAAGAGATGACTTAAAGGTAGATCTGAAGGGGTTGCAGGAGGCTGTGACAGTGTTCCGCTACCATCTCACCGATGACTACTTTGAAGCCATCGACGCTCCCGACGTGAGGGAAGGAGAGCTCGATGTGACACTGACTGTCCGCAAGGCATCGCAGTTTTTCGAGCTGGATTTCCACACGGAGGGCATTGTGCATGTTATGTGCGACTTGTGTCTGGAAGACATGGAGCAACCCATTGTCAGCGACGACCACTTGCTCGCACGCTTTGGCGATACTTCCCTTGACGAAGGCGATGACGTCGTGACGGTTGACGAGAACGAAGGAATGCTCGACACGTCGTGGCTCATCTATGAGTTTATCTGCCTGACCATTCCCATCAAGCACGTGCATGCACCTGGAAAATGCAACGCGGTGATGAGTAAGTTGCTCTCTGAGCACAGCGCTGCCCGAAGCAGCGAGGAGGAAGGCGAACAACAGATCGACCCGCGTTGGGAAGCACTGCTGAAACTGAAAAAGTAAGAATCAAGAAATTGTAAAACAGTAAATTGTAAATTTTATTATGGCACATCCTAAAAGAAGACAGTCGAAGACTCGTACACTGAAAAGAAGAACTCATGACGGAGCCGTTGCTCCCACGCTGGCAGTATGCCCCACCTGTGGCGCTTACTACGTCTACCACACGGTTTGCCCCTCTTGCGGCTACTATCGTGGTAAGGTTGCTATCGTGATGGACGCAGCCGAATAATGTCAATTGAGTAAACCTTCGATGAGTTAATTAGTAGTGAGTGCCATTCCACCATGGGAGGCGTTCATTACTAATTGCTTATTCATAACCATAGTATTTAAATGGGAAACATAAACGCGATCATCAGCGGTGTGGGAGGCTATGTGCCCGACTACATTCTCACCAACGAGGAGCTGTCGCGAATGGTGGACACCAGCGATGAGTGGATCATGGCGCGTGTAGGCATCAAGGAACGACACATCCTCACCGAAGAAGGACTTGGCACAAGCTATATGGCCCGCAAGGCCGCCAAGCAGCTGATGCGCAAAACAAACATCGACCCTGATACCATCGATGCAGTGTTGGTGGCTACAACAACACCCGACTACAAGTTCCCGTCGACGGCATCGGTGGTGGTCGGAAAACTCGGACTGAAGAATGCTTTCGCCATGGACATCTCGGCAGCGTGTGCAGGATTCATGTACGCCGCTGACCTCGCCGCTTCAATGATTAAGTGTGGCCGCTGCCGCAAGATTATCGTCATCGGAGCCGATAAGATGTCGTCGATCGCCGACTACACCGATCGTCAGACGTGCGTACTCTTCGGCGACGGCGCTGGTGCCGTGCTCATGGAAGCCTCTGAAGACGAGGGATTCGGAGCTCGCGACGCTTTCTTCCGCACCGATGGTAAGGGACTGCCGTTCCTCCACATGAAGGCCGGTGGCTCGGTATGCCCGCCCAGCCATTTCACCGTGTCGCATCGCCTGCATTACATCTATCAGGAAGGTCGTACCGTGTTTCGCTATGCCGTCACCTCGATGGGCGACGATGTTGCTGAAATCATGAAGCGCAATGGGCTGACCACCAACAGCGTGAAGTGGGTGGTTCCCCACGAGGCAAACCTTCGCATCATCGAGGCAGTGGCTAAGCGCGTCGACCTGCCGATGGAGAAGGTGGTTGTCAACATCGAACGATATGGCAACACCTCGGGTGCCACCATTCCTCTTGCCTTGTGGGACAACGAACCGAACATGAGGAGAGGTGATAATGTCATCCTCACGGCTTTCGGTGCCGGCTTCACCCACGGCGCAAGCTACTACAAGTGGGCCTACGACGGCGACAAAGTGGCAAAGTAACAAGTAACAACATGCATAAAGCAGGATTTGTAAACATCGTTGGAAATCCCAACGTCGGCAAAAGTACGCTCATGAACCAATTGGTTGGTGAGCGTATTTCTATTGCCACCTTCAAGGCGCAGACCACGCGCCATCGTATCATGGGCATCGTCAACACGGAGGACATGCAGATTGTGTTCAGCGACACGCCCGGTGTGCTGAAACCAAACTACAAGATGCAGGAGATGATGCTTGCCTTCTCGGAGAGCGCCCTGCAGGATGCAGACGTGCTGCTCTATGTCACCGACGTCGTGGAGAACCCCGAGAAAAACATGGAATTCTTGGAGAAGGTGCAGAAGATGACGATTCCCGTTATCTTGCTCATCAACAAGATCGACACCCCCCTCACTCCCCCCGAAGGAGGGAAGCCGAAGCCGGCCACTGAAGCACTCGGCGAACTGGTCGAGAAGTGGCACTCGCTCTTGCCGAATGCAGAGATCCTGCCCATCTCGGCGAAAAACAAGTTCGGTGTCGACATACTCTTGAAGCGCATTCAGGAACTGCTGCCCGAGAGCCCTGCATACTTCGACAAGGACCAGCTCACCGACAAGCCCGCCCGCTTCTTCGTGTCGGAAATCATCCGCGAGAAAATCCTGCTCTACTACGACAAGGAGATTCCCTACGCCGTGGAGGTGCGTGTGGACTCGTTCAAGGAGACGCAAAACCGCATCGACATCCACGCTACCATCTATGTGGAGCGAGAGTCGCAGAAGGGCATCATCATCGGTCATCAGGGCATTGCACTGAAGAAGGTGGGCACAGAGAGTCGCAAGGCCCTCGAGAAGTTCTTCGACAAGAAGATCAACCTCGAAACCTTCGTCAAGGTCGACAAGGACTGGCGTTCCAACGACCGCGAACTCAACGCCTTCGGCTATAATCCCGAGTAATGCCGGCCCATCCACGGCCCCCTCAATCGGGGAGAATCAAGAAACCAAAATAGGAAGCCGAGCGGCCTGAAAGGCCAACAGCAACTAGCCCAGGGCAACGCCCTGGGTGTCAAGCAGAATGGTAATGTCGCCCTGAAAGGGCAAAAGCATTGATAATCAGAGCTTTTGCCCTTTCAGGGCGATAATAGATATTATACATAAAAACCCAGGGCGTTGCCCTGGGCTGGTGGCTGTTGGCCTTTCAGGCCGTTCTTCTTTATCTCTGTATTTTCATCGCGAAGGTTTGCGGTTTCGCTTTTTTTTCGTATCTTTGCAAGCAAATAGAAGGAATTCTTGATTCTTAGGCCATGGTGAAACAGAAGCTGTTTTGTGTCCTTTTCGCTCTTTCGTGTGCCGCCTCTGTCGGTGCACAATTGTCAGACCATGCAGAACATCATGGACTGATGCGCGTCGTTTATGCCGTTAAGAACTACATCGACTCATCGGCGGTCAGGGGCATTGACCATAGCTACATCGGCGTGCCTGATCGTCCTTGGCAGGTGGTAGCGCGAAGCAATGTCAGCCAGTCGATTCTCCGAATGCACTCGACGATAGATGCGGAGGCTTTCTTCTCCAATGTGCAGGGCAACTTCTTGTGGGAACCTCGCATCACTACCGACCCCTCTTTCTCCGTTGGTGTGTGGGGCGGCTACCGAGGCTATGGCATTGGCTATCAGCAAAATGTGGCAGGCGACAAAGGAAGCACACTCTCGCTGGGTGCCACGGGTGGCAACTATGGATTGAATGTGCGCTTTCACCGCTTTGAGACCGACGAGCCAAAGGTGTTCTACGAAGGTGATTTCGTGCAGGACGATGGGCGGGTGGTCCATGAGCGCGAGACTTTCCAGAATGTACTTCTGAGTCCCATCCGGGTGCACACGCTCATCGCCGACGGCTACTACCTGCTCAACGGCCGCCACTTTTCCTATTCGGCTGCCTACGACCAGTCGGCTATTCAGCTGCGGTCGGCAGGTTCGCTGATGGTGGGCGCTATGTATTATTACTCCCACGTAAACTATGCTGCCGACGAGAATGCCGATTTCATTCTCTTGATGAACAACATCGGACATGTGCGACAGTGGCAGGCAGGTGTAGGGTTGGGCTACGCCTACAACTGGGTGCCGGCACGGGGATGGCTGGTCAGCGCTGCCGTGATGCCACTGGTCACCTTCGTCAACCGATCGAAGATGACGACCTATGATTCCAACTACCGTCAGTTGGCCGTCGACGAGGAAGAACATGACGACGACGAATTGTCCCCTTGGGAATATCGTATCAGTGAGATGGGTGAGTATCACCGAACCAATCGTCTGGCACTCAATACCGATACTCGTCTTTCGGTGACGTATCAGCGCAAGCGCTGGTATCTGAATGCTTATGGCTGCTACAACCACTTCCGCTATCATGCCGAGAATAGCCACGGCCAACTCCACGACTGGCTGGCCTGTGTGCAGCTGGGCTATAGGTTGTAAGGATGGCTTTCCTTGGTGAATGTTTTGTTCGTGATGGCGTTTCAAGTGGCGAGCAGCGTTTTTTTCATGCTTCATGCACTATTCTACGTTTTTTTTTCGTATCTTTGCAGGCAAAAAGAAAGAGATATGGCAAGTTTAGTAGCAATCGTGGGACGCCCGAACGTGGGTAAGTCCACTTTATTCAACCGACTGACGAAGACGCGTCGCGCCATCGTCAGCGAGGAGGCTGGCACTACACGCGACCGCCAGTATGGCAAGTGCGAGTGGTGTGGTAAGGAATTCTCCGTGGTCGATACCGGCGGCTGGGTGGTAAACTCCGACGATATCTTCGAAGAGGAAATCCGCAAGCAGGTGCTTGTGGCTACTGAGGAGGCCGACCTGGT
This sequence comes from uncultured Prevotellaceae bacterium, assembly GCA_900316285.1. Taxonomy (GTDB): domain Bacteria; phylum Bacteroidota; class Bacteroidia; order Bacteroidales; family Bacteroidaceae; genus Prevotella. Next base: position 290,518 of record ONCG01000001.1, on the reverse strand, counting down.
GTTGTTCCTCGTGGATGTCACCACGGGTCTCACCGACCTCGACGAAGACGTCGCCCAAATTCTGCGTGGTTCGAAGTTGCCCATCATCCTCGTCGCCAACAAGACCGATAACAATGCACAGGTCTACGACTCCTACGAATTCTACAAGCTCGGCCTGGGCGAACCCGTTTGTATCAGCTCGGCAACGGGCAGCGGCACCGGCGACCTGCTCGACATGGTCTTGGAGAAACTGCCCAATGCAACGGCCGAGGTCATCGAGGAAGGCATTCCTCGCTTTGCAGTGGTAGGCCGTCCGAATGCTGGTAAGTCGAGCCTGATCAATGCCTTCATCGGCGAGGATCGTAACATCGTGACCGAGATTGCCGGTACGACACGCGACAGCATCTATACCCGCTACGACAAGTTCGGCTTCGACTTCTATCTCGTCGACACTGCCGGCATACGTCGTAAGAACAAGGTGACGGAGGACTTGGAGTTCTACTCAGTGATGCGTTCCATCCGTTCCATCGAGAGTAGCGACGTCTGCATCTTGATGATCGATGCCACACGAGGCATCGAGGCTCAGGACATGAACATCTTCCAGCTCATCCAGAAGAACCAGAAGTCGCTGGTGGTGGTCGTGAACAAGTGGGACATCGCCGAGGACAAGTCGCAGATTGCCATTAAGACCTTCGAGAATGCCATCCGCGAGCGTATGGCTCCGTTTGTCGACTTCCCCATCATTTTTGCCTCTGCCCTCACGAAGCAGCGCATCTTCAAGGTGCTCGAGACGGCGAAGCAGGTATACTTGAACCGTACGGCAAAGATTGGCACGACGAAGCTCAACGAGGTGATGCTACCTCTCATCGAGGCCTATCCGCCACCCTCCATCAAAGGAAAGTACATCAAGATTAAGTATTGCTCGCAGGTGCCCAACACGCAGATTCCAACCTTCGTGTTCTATGCCAATCTGCCACAATATGTGAAGGAACCCTACAAGCGCTTCCTCGAGAACAAGATACGCGAGAACTGGCAACTGTCGGGCTGTCCCATCAACGTGTTCGTTAGACAGAAGTAGAGCCCCCTCCCCAACCCTCCCCGAGGGGAGGGAGACCGGCAGGGGCAAGAGATAGTCCATAGTTCCCATTCTTCCCATAACTCCCATTATGAAAGGAAAAACCATCACCCGGCTCTTTTTGCTCAGCCTCCCGCTATGGATGGGGCTGGGGTGGGGCTGTAGTCCAAAGGTCGACCCCGCAGACGTTGCCGCCCAGGTAGCCAAGCAATACTACGACTACTTGCTCGAAGGGAAGTATGAGGCCTTCGTCGATGGCAAGTATCGCCCTGATAGCATCCCGGGCAGCTATCGCGATCAGCTCGTCATGAATATGAAAATGTTCATGGGTCAGCAGGAGCGCGAGCACCGAGGCATCAAGGAGGCTCGCATCGTCAATGCCGTTGCCGACACCGCCCGCCACGAGGCCAATGTCTTCCTCGTGTTCTGCTATGGCGATAGCACCGTCGAGGAAGTGCTGGTGCCAATGGTCGAAAGCCAAGGCATCTGGTATCTGCGATAGAAGATAGAAAAACCCACCTCTGCAGGTGGGTTTCTTTTTTTACTGAAGTTTCGCAAGCTTTTTTGCTGCCAACGGTAGGGGCAGACCCCCGTGTCTGCCCGTGAATTTTGGGGAGTATGAGCGTGCAGGTTGTTCTTTATTGTTCGGGCAGACACGGGGTCTGCCCCTACGGTCAAGAGGCAGGACTATTGTCCCTTTATGCCCTTTAATTCCCTTTATTCCTTCGATTTGCGAAAATTGATTATTCTACTCCTCTTCCCCAACGTGGGTCTTATGCTCAAACTCGATGTCGTTTTCAATCACGAGGTTGCGCATGTTCTTCAGCAGGTCGCTGGCGAAGATGAAGTCGGTGAGGCGTTTGTTTTTTGATCTCATCACCTGCCCCGAAACGCCCTGCCACTCCTTATGGCCTTTGTAGATAAAGAGAATATTCTCACCAATGCCCATCACGGAATTCATGTCGTGGGTATTGATGATAGTGGTGATTCCCAGGTCGTGGGTGATGGCCGACAGCAGTTCGTCGATGACGAGCGATGTCTTCGGGTCGAGGCCGCTGTTGGGTTCGTCGCAGAACAGGTACTTCGGGTTCAGCACGATGGCACGGGCGATGGCGACGCGCTTCTGCATGCCACCCGAGAGCTCGGCAGGGAATTTCTTCTCTGCTCCGCGCAGGTTCACACGCTCCAGGCATTCCATGGCGCGCTTCTCGCGCTCGCGATAGGTCATCGGCGAGAACATGTCGAGTGGGAACATCACGTTCTCCAACACCGACAGCGAGTCGAAGAGGGCGGCGCTTTGGAAGATCATTCCCATTTCGCGGCGCATCATCACCTTCTCCGTCTTCGACATCTTCACAAAGTCGCGACCGTCGTAGAGCACCTGTCCGCTGGTGGGCTCCAGCAGTCCCACGAGGTTCTTCATGAGCACCGTCTTACCTGATCCCGACTGACCGATAATCAGGTTCGTCTTACCGTCCTCAAACACGGTGTTGATATCGTGAAGGACCTCCTTGTCCTCAAACGATTTATAGAGATTCTTTACTTCTATCATTTTATTTGCCCTTGTCCTAGAAACTATAAACTAGAAACACGAAACTAACTCAGTATCTGCGTAAGGAACACGTCGCTGAACAGAATCAGCACCGAGGAAGATACGACGGCATCGGTCGATGCCTTACCCACTTCCACCGAACCACCTTCTACCGTATAGCCGTAGAACGACGACACACTCGAAATGATGAACGCGAAGAACAGACTCTTGATAATCGACATATACATAAACCACGGCACAAACGAGTGCTGCAGACCTTCGGTGAGGTCTTCCGGCGAGAGGATGTGGCCGATGAAGGCTGTACCGTATGCACCGATGATGCCCGTTGCTGATGAGAAGATAACGAGGAAGGGCATGATGGTGATCAGTCCCAGTATCTTCGGCAGGATGAGATACGATGCCGAGTTCACACCCATAATCTCCAGTGCATCAATCTGTTGCGTCACACGCATCGTGCCAAGCTCCGATGCAATGTTCGAACCTACCTTGCCAGCCAGAATCAGACACATGATCGACGACGAGAACTCCAGCAACATGATCTCTCGTGTGGTGTAGCCAGCCACCCATCGTGGCATCCACGGGCTCTCGATGTTCACCTTCATCTGAATGCAGATCACCGCACCGATGAAGAACGAGATGAGCAACACAATGCCGATAGAGTCGACACCCAGTTGTGCCATCTCCTTCACGTATTGTTTCCAGAACATGCGAAACCGCTCGGGCACCGAAAAGGTGCGACCCATCAGCATCAGATAGCGGCCGAAAGTATGGAGTGAGTTGATGATAAACATAAAAAAACTTTATTTCTCTGCAAAATTACGAAAAAACTTTGAACTTTGAACTTTGAACTTTGAACTTTTTTGTACCTTTGCAGAAAAATAATTAAGATGGAAGAGAATATCAGCCAAAACGAACAGCAGGCGGCAACTCCTGCCAACGACCAGCATCTCGTACTTCGCACCGAGGGACTCGTGAAGCGCTACGGAAAACGCACGGTGGTCAACGACGTGAGCTACGATGTGAAGCAGGGTGAAATCGTGGGTCTGCTGGGCCCGAATGGAGCCGGTAAGACCACGTCATTCTATATGACCACGGGCCTCGTCATCCCCAATGGCGGCCACGTCTTTTTGGGCGATGAGGAGATCACCCAATACCCCGTCTACAAGCGTGCCCGTGCCGGCATCGGCTATCTGCCGCAGGAGGCATCGGTGTTTCGCAAGATGTCAGTCGAGGATAACATCATGTCGGTGCTCGAGATGACGGGAAAACCGCGCGACTACCAGCTACAGAAGCTGGAGAGCCTCATCGCCGAGTTCCGCCTGGGCAAGGTGCGCAAGAACAAGGGTGACCAGCTCTCCGGTGGTGAGCGTCGCCGTACGGAGATTGCCCGCTGTCTGGCCATCGAGCCGAAGTTCATCATGCTCGACGAACCATTTGCCGGCGTCGACCCAATCGCTGTGGAAGACATCCAGCAGATCGTCTGGCAGCTGAAGTATCGCAACATCGGCATCCTCATCACCGACCATAACGTCGATGAGACACTCGCCATCACCGACCGTGCCTACCTGCTCTTCGAAGGAAAAATCCTCTTCCAGGGCACTCCTGAGCAGCTCGCTGAAAACAAGATTGTGCGCGAGAAATACCTCACGGAATCCTTCGAGCTCCGCAAGAAAAACTTCCAACTCTTCGATGAGGAGCGTCGACAGCATGAGGAGCAGGCGTAGCGCTCTCTGTCATTCGCCAACTTTTACTCACAATAAATGGGCAATTCTGCACAAATGGCAGGATTGCCCATTGTTTATTCTCCACCCTACATGATGGAAAAGGGGTGGAAAATTGAATCTTAAGCCGCTGATTATCAAATCATAGCAGGCGGAAAGCGTTTTCCACCCCAATTCCTTGTGGACGTTTCAAAAATGCCGTATCTTTGCACCATCAAAATGCAAACGACATGAAAAGGAAGACAATTGGAATCATCGTTGCAACTCTGGTGCTGACCATAGCTGGTGGCATTGGATGGAGCATGCGGGACTTACCGCAGAGACGCCTGCTTCTGGCGGCAGAAGACATGGTTTTCGCAGACGTAGATAGCACAGGACGTCTGTTGGCAAAGGTCGACACGTCACGACTGACGGAACATTCGCAGATGTTGTACAACCTCATGCTGGCCTTGGTCCATGAAGAGCAGTGGCAACTGCACTACGCTGACACGGCGTCCTGTCTGTCGTCAGGCAGCATGTGGAGCTTCAAGCGCGAAACGACACACAGGAAGTCTGACGACAAGCCTCTGCTGGGGGACAGCACGCTCCTGCGCGTGTACCAATATTTTGAACACGCGAGTCTCGGTGGTACGGCAGATGACAAAGTCGACCTGCGCCGCTTTGGGCGAATTTGCTACGCCATGAGTCGTAACGGCAACGAGAAGACCCCTCTCCTGAATGCCGACAAGCTCCTGCACATAGCCATCCACTGTGGCGAGGTGAGCGAAGATCATGCTCTGGCATTTCGCGCCTATTGGCTCCTTGGACAGAAAACAGACAATTTCTCGCAACTCCTTTACGCGACACGTGCACTGGAGCACTTCCGCCAGTTGGCTATGGGTTCAATGTCGCTGCGCGACGGTTCAAGTGGCGACGGGCGTTGGTTGTTGACCTTGGTTAACGACTATGGTTGTGCTGTCCTCCACTATGCGCCTTTCGACCTTGTACACTTCCCTGCCGTAGAGCGCATGGCCGTCATTGTAGCCCAAGATAACAAAGAAACAAAGTACCAAGGTAACATGCAGAGTAGGCCGGGGGTCGAAGGTTCCGTTTTTCAAAGTCTGGACAGCCTTCGTGCCTTGCCGGCTCCGAAATTCATGTCGGCCACCTTCATGAGGCATGGCAATTACGACGAGAGCGACACGGCCTACACGAGCATTTCGGAAGTGGAAGTGCCGGCAGAAATGTACGAAGAGGCACGGCGTCTGTTCGACGAAAACGATGAGAACAGAAAACGAAAGCCAGATTTTGAAACAGAATGGAAAAACTCCGTCGATGCCTTCAACACCGCTCAGGGCACCTATCTGGCTGCTGGCTACGTGATGAAAACCGCTTCTCTGCAGCGAAGCCTGATGACGGCTGTCATCGTCATCCTCTTGCTCTCTTTGCTGCTCCTCGGTCTTCTCTTCCGCAGTTGGCGCATTAAGACGCAACATCGCCATGAGGCAGAGCACATCGCCCACCAACGCGAAGCCGAGCAATTGGCCGAACGCCTGCGACAGAAGGACACGATGATTACGATGCTGCGGGGGCACCTCATGGACAAGAGCGAAATCCTCGACATGCTGGAACCCAAAGCAGGCAAACGTACCATCATCAACGCCCGCAACTGGCGAGAGATTGAGATGACACTCGACACCGCCGACGGCAATTTCGTCAGCCGACTACGGGCTGAGCACCCTCAATTCACAGAAGAGGACATCCGCCTTTGCATGCTCACAAGACTACGCCTTTCGAATACGGCCCTATCGGCCATCTATGTCGTTTCTGTCTCTGCCGTGCAACACCGAAAGCAGAAGTTGAAAAAAGAAGGCTTTGGAGTCACCGACCCCACCGTGACCCTTGACCAAATGATAGCTAACTTCTAAACAATCTTTTTCTTATGACATTCAACTGTTTTCGATGCGGAATACTCCGCATCTTGCCCTTGCTGTGCCTTTTTCTCGGCACGCAGACCGCACAGGCTGACATTCTACAGGGCCGAGTGCTTGATGCTGAAACCCGTGAACCGCTAGACGGTGCCAAGGTGAGCATTGAAGAAGTGGTTCCAGATGTTTGCACCTTCAACCAAATCCTGCATACCGACTCGCTGGGACGCTTTCAATACCGTTGCTCTGGAATGACGCGCATCACCATTCGTGCCGACTTCTTCGGCTACAAGCAAGGCTTTGTCCGACTGGTGGGAAGCGATGGTGGCGACACCATCCGCATCGACGACATCCTATTGAAGCCCAGTGAGGTGCTGTTGAAAGAGGTGAAAGTGACGGCTCAACAGCGACGCTTCTATATGCGCGGCGACACGGTAATCTTCAACCCCGGCGCGTTCCAAATGGAAGACGGCGACCGACTGCTGGACTTGGTTCGGAAACTGCCGGGCGTCAGCATCAAGGACGGCCACTTGCTATGGAACGGTGAACCGATACAAATCAGAATGAACGGCAAGGAGGCACTAAGCGAGGACCTGCTGCTGAAACGGTTGCCAGTGGAAGCCGTAGCAGACGTGAAAGCCTACGAGCGAAAAAGTGAGCAGGAAGAGCGCACGGGCGTGGCCGACGGCAATCAGCAGCAGGTGCTCGACGTGACCATCAAGCCGGGATTCATGGATAACTGGTATGGCAGTGCCGAGGCAACAGCCTATACTGGCAAGAACTATGGCACTCAACTCGACGGTATGCGCCTGAGCGACACCGACTCCGTCATGCTGTTCGGCCGCGTGGGCGACGAGCCAAGACGGGAGATGATACACACCATGGGCAGTTTCGGGAGTGAGAGCGGAGGCACCGCCGTGCGCCAGCAGATGGGGGCCGCGGGCTATAAGCACGTCTGGCGGCCGTCCTTCAAGGTGAATCGCGAGAACTATCTGACCCTCAGTGCCAGCGCCAATCATACTGACCGACCGCAAAGCAGTTGGGAGAACACGCAGACCTTCCTTCCTGGCACCACCCCCACGCAGACCGACAGCCAGCGCGAAAGCTACGAACATCAGTTCAAGGCACCGCTCGACTTCTCGGCTTTCCTCAACCTGAGTCCCAAGAGCACATTGTTTCTCACGGCTCATGCAGGCTATGAACGAGGCGAGACCAACAACCATTTAGAACAGCAGACATTTGAAAGCCTCACACTCTCTCCCGTCAACTCTTCCACCTTCCGCTCCTTGTCAGCATCGAAACTGTTTAATGGGACCATCGACGGCAACCTGACTTACTACACGCCAAAAGGTTCCATCACAGCAAGGGCCAGCGTAGGCTATTCGGACGCAAAGGAACACGGCAACTCCGTTGGTGAATACCGCTACCATCAGACCGCTATGCAGGCCACCGACCGCCAAAGCTACGAGGCTCCAAACCGCCACCTGAACGCCACCGCACAGCTCAGCTTCAGTCATGGCTTCACCAAGCAGGCCATGTTTCATGCACAATGGAAGTCTTCCTACGACCACAACTTCCGCAATGAGCAACGCTGGCGAGCCGATAAGCTTGACACGAGCAACAGCTTCCGCAGAGTTGACCACCAATGGCACAACGAACTTAAAACCGACGCCAACCTGACGCTCCGAAAGTTTTCCCTGAAACCCGTTCTGTCTTTTGCAGTATTATCGCAACGCACCTCTTACCGCCGTGCTGCCCTCGACACCATAGCCCGCCGCAGTCTCCTGCTCCTGCATCCCTCGCTGGAACTGACCTACCGCATCCGCAAGCAGATGAGCTTAAAGGGTAATGTCTCCTACGACGAGCGTCCTGCCGACCTCATCGACTGCATCGCCTATACCGACAACACCAATCCGCTGTATATTTATCAAGGCAATCCCAGCCTTACATCCACCCGCACGCTCAATGCCAACCTCCGCTATAACTTCATGCTCACCCGTGGCAGTCAGGCCTTCGGCATCGCCGTGAACTATGCTAAGACCTACGACCCCATCGGCACCGTATTGCATTACAATTCTCAGACTGGCGGCTACAGGGCGCAGAAGAAGAACGTCCGTGGTGGCAACAGCTGGGGTGCGGAACTGAGCTACGACCGTACGCTGGCCAAGAACCTTCAATTCCAGAACACGCTGTCCGAACACTGGAATGCGTCATACGGAATCCTGACAATGGTGGACGAGCAGACGGGTATCAGCTACAACCGCCAGCAGTCCTCGCACCTGAGGGATAGACTGGGGCTTATCTATGAGATAGACCATCTGACCATCTCGTCCTTCCATGAGTTCAATTGGGAACGCTATGCCTACAGCGACGCGGCGCAAGAGACGGATAACATCTTCCGCTACTCCACACAATTGAACGTCCGCTATCACCTGAAGCAGTGGACTTTTACGCTCGATTCGCACTTCTACCTGAATCGTGGCTATCTCTCTGAAGCGATGAACAATAACCTGTTCGTCCTGAATGGTGAGGTCAGGTATAAGTTCCTGAAGAGCCGCGCCGAACTTATCTTCGCCGTCCGCGACCTTTTGAACAAGGAAACTGACTATAGTTCCGTCATCACCGCCACCAGTCACACTGAGTCAGGACGGAGTTTCCTTCATCACTACGCCACTCTCACGTTCAGATACAAACTGGAACCGAAGAAGAAAATGTAGGGGAAAGATGATTCTATTTTCGCCTATTCACGTTGCGCCTCAGGCAAAGAAAAAAGGATTGCTTCATTACCAGAATTGTTACCGCAATCTGGTAATGCAGTTACCGCTATGTGGTAATGTCGTTACCAGCATGTGGTAGAGCCGTTACCACTATGTGGTAGTGCTGTTACCACTATGTGGTAGAGCCGTTACCATGATGCGGTGTCGTCGTTACCGATGTGTGGTGTTGCCTTTACCACTTTGTGGTGTGACCTTTACCACTTTGTGGTGTGACCTTTACCGATGCGTGATAAGAATCTTATTGCATAGAGTAGTGGTTTGGAGGGCTAAGGGTTATGAGTGGCGGAAGGCGCTTTGCCTTTTCCTTCAAATGTTGCATCGAGACGAACAAAAACGAAGAAAGCATAGATTTTTAGGTTAAAAAATCAAATAATTTTATATTATATTAGGTGGTTCGAGGAAAAATGAGTAATTTTGCACCCCGAAATTGTAAAATGTAAAATAGTAAATCGCAAATAAGAAGATGAATATCACATTTGAGAACGCTGACAAGGTGAATGGCTTGATGACCATCACCGTCGAAGAGAATGATTTCAAGGAGGCTGTCGAGAAGACACTGAAAGACTATCGCAAGAAGGCTAACGTGCCGGGCTTCCGTCCTGGTCAGGTGCCTATGGGCATGATCAAGCGCATGTATGGCACGGCCGTGAAGATGGACGCCATCAACCGCGTAGTGGGCCAGGAGATGTATAAGTACGTGAAGGACAACAATATCCAGATGCTCGGCGAGCCCCTGCCGCACGAAGGCAACGAGGCTGTCGACATTGAGAAGCCCGCTCCCTACACCTTCCAGTTCGACCTGGCTGTGGCTCCCGAGATCAACGTGAAGCTCAGCGGCCACGATAAGATTGACTACCTGACCATCGATGTCGACGACAAGCTCATCGACCAGCAGATTCGCATGTATGCTTCGCGCGGCGGCAGCTATCAGAAGGCCGACGACTATCAGGACAACGACATGCTGAAGGGCGACCTTCGCGAGCAAGACAAGGAGAACGGCATTGAGCTCAGCGAGGCTCTGGTGATGCCCACCTATATTAAAGATGAGGACCAGAAGAAGCTCTTCGAGGGCTCGAAGCTGGGCGATATCATCACCTTTAACCCCCGCAAGGCTTACCAAAGCGACGCCGAGCTGGCATCGCTGCTGAAGGTCGACAAGGCCGACCTGGGCTTCCACACGGGCGACTTCACCTATCAGATCACTGAGATCAGCCGCTTCACACCTGCTGAGGTGAACCAGGAGCTGTTCGACCAGGTGTATGGCAAGGATGCCGTGAAGGACGAGAAGGAGTTCCGCGAGCGTGTTGCCGAGGAGATCAAGGCTCAGCTGCAGCAGAATAGCGACTGGAAGTTCCTGCAGGACCTGCGTGCTCATTGCGAGAAGAAGGCTGGTAAGCTGACGTGGCCCGATGAGCTGCTGAAGCGCATCATGAAGCAGAACAACCAGGACAAGGGCGACGACTACGTGGAGAAGAACTACGAAGGCAGCGTGAAGGAACTGACTTGGCATCTCATCAAGGAGCAGCTCGTCAGCGCCAACGACATCAAGATCAGCGACGACGAGGTGAAGGCTGCCGCCCGTGAGGCTGCCCGTGCCCAGTTCGCTCAGTATGGCATGTCGAATGTTCCCGACGAGTATCTCGACAACTACGCTCAGGACATGCTGAAGAAGGAAGAGAATGTTCAGGGATTCGTCGACCGCGCCATCGACCAGAAGCTCATCGAGGTGATGAAGAACGTCGTGAAGCTGAACGAGAAGACCGTCTCGCTCGACGAGTTCAACAAGGCTATGGCTGAGTAAGATTGGCTGGGAAGAATTGTATTTAAATCTTCAATAAGGTAGGCGGGGATGTGCTAAATGTGGTGCATTCCCGCTGTTTTTATCAAAAAAAAACATAAAATGAGAAAAAAAATTGCTGATGATAGCGTTTTTCTCATTTTTTTTCTTAACTTTGTTCTTAAGAAATTCGCACGAAAGGAGAGAAAGGACCGAAATAACCTGCTTCATCTGTGAATGAAACGTGAAAAATAAGAAGTAATCAGAACAAAAAACAGTAATTAAAGCATGAACGACTTTAGAAAATATGCTACCAAGCATTTGGGCATCAACGGAATGGTGCTCGACGACGTGATGAACGCACAGGCACAGTACATGAATCCATATATCCTCGAAGAGCGCCAGCTCAACGTCACGCAGCTCGACGTGTTCTCACGCCTGATGATGGACCGAGTGATTTTCCTCGGCACCGAGGTGAACGACTACACCGCCAACGTGCTGCAGGCGCAGCTGCTCTACCTCGATGCTAACGACCCGGGCAAGGACATCAACGTATACATCAACTCGCCGGGCGGCAGCGTCTATGCCGGACTGGGCATCTACGACACGATGCAGTTCATTCAGAGCGACGTGGCTACCATCTGCACGGGCATGGCTGCCTCGATGGCTGCCGTGTTGCTTGTGGCAGGCAAGGAAGGCAAGCGCTCGGCTCTGCCTCACAGCCGCGTGATGATTCACCAGCCGATGGGCGGCGTGCAGGGTCAGGCCAGCGACATCGAGATTGAGGCTCGCGAGATTCAGAAGTTGAAGAAAGAACTCTACACCATCATTGCCGACCACTCGCACACCGAGTTCGACAAGGTGTGGGCCGACAGCGACCGCAACTACTGGATGACGGCCGAGGAGGCTCGCGAATATGGCATGATTGACCAGGTGTTGGTCAAGAAGTAAATAGAATGTTATGTGATTGATTGCGGGAGCTGCTGCCGAAAAGTTTCGTGTGGCGGCTCTCCGATAAGATGATATGAAGAAAGTTTGTAATTTTTGCGGAAGAAACGAGAAAGAAGTAAGATTGCTCATCACAGGTCTGAACGGCTTCATCTGTGACGAGTGTGCTCAGCAGGCCTATGAGATTGTTCGCTCAACGGGCATGCTCAAGGGCGCGAAAGGCAAGGCGAACGAGAAGTTTAAAGTGAAGAAAGTACCCAAGCCGGCAGAGATCAAGGCGTATCTCGACCAGTATGTCATTGGTCAGGACGAAGCCAAGCGATATCTTTCGGTGGCAGTCTACAATCACTACAAGCGTCTGCAGCAGCCCAGCGACGACGATGTTGAAATCGAGAAGTCGAACATTATCATGGCTGGCTCCACGGGAACGGGCAAGACCCTGATGGCACGCACCATCGCGAAGTTGCTCGACGTGCCCTTTACTATTGTCGATGCAACGGTGTTCACCGAGGCTGGCTATGTGGGTGAGGACGTGGAGAGCATCCTGAGCCGTCTGCTGCAGGTGGCCGACTACGATGTGGAGGCTGCCCAGCGCGGCATTGTCTTCATCGACGAAATCGACAAGATTGCCCGCAAGAGCGACAACCCCTCCATCACCCGCGACGTCAGCGGCGAGGGTGTGCAGCAGGGACTGCTGAAGCTGCTTGAGGGAACGATGGTCAACGTGCCACCCCAGGGCGGTCGCAAGCATCCCGACCAGGAATACATACACGTCGACACCCGCAACATCCTGTTCATCTGTGGTGGTGCCTTCGATGGCATCGAGCGCAAGATTGCACAGCGTTTGAACACCCGTGTGGTGGGCTTCAACTCCGTGCAGAACCAGCGGCAGATCGACAAGAACGACCTCATGCAGTACATCCTGCCGCAAGACCTAAAGTCGTTTGGTCTCATCCCGGAAATCATCGGCCGTCTGCCGGTGCTCACCTATCTGAAACCCCTCGACCGCGAAGCATTGCGACGCATCCTCGTGGAACCCAAGAACAGCATCGTCCGCCAGTATGAGAAGCTGTTTGCCATGGATGGCATTCAACTCACCTTCACCGACGAGGCTCTCGAATACGTCGTCGACAAGGCCATTGAATATAAACTCGGCGCCCGCGGACTGCGCTCCATCGTTGAGGCCATGATGATGGATGCCATGTTCGAGATGCCTTCACGCAAACGCAAGAAGTTTGAAGTGACCCTGGAATACGCCCGTTCACAGATAGAGGGCGCACACCTCATGGTCAGCTAAATAACCTAATACACCCCAACGCCTTATGACAAAACAAGAAGACCTTACAACCAAGCTAAAGCATTACTTCGGCTTTGACAAGTTCAAAGGCGATCAGGAGGCGATTATCCGCAATCTGCTGGCAGGCAACGATGCGTTCGTGCTTATGCCGACAGGTGGTGGCAAGAGTCTTTGCTACCAGTTGCCGTCGCTCATCATGGAAGGCACAGCCATTGTCATCTCACCGCTCATCGCACTGATGAAAAACCAGGTGGATGTCATCAATGGTCTGAGCGAGGAGGAGGGCTTGGCGCACTATCTGAACTCCTCGCTGAACAAGGCGGCCATCCAGCAGGTGATGGACGATGTGCGCGAAGGTCGGACGAAGTTGCTCTATGTGGCTCCCGAGTCGCTGAACAAAGACGAGAATGTAGAGTTCCTCAAGGGCATCAAGATTTCGTTCTATGCTATCGATGAGGCACACTGTATCTCTGAGTGGGGACACGACTTCCGACCCGAGTATCGCAATATCCGCCCAACCATCAATCGCATCGGCAATGCCCCGGTCATCGCACTCACGGCCACTGCCACCGATAAGGTGCGCACCGATATCAAGAAGAGTCTGGGCATCGTCGGAGCAGTAGAGTTCAAGAGTTCCTTCAACCGCCCGAACCTTTATTATGAGGTGCGACAGAAGACGAAGGACATCGACAAGCAGATCATCCGTTTCATCAAGCAGAATCCCGGTAAGAGCGGCATCGTCTATTGTCTTTCGCGAAAGAAGGTGGAGGAGCTGGCAGCCGTGCTGCAGGCCAACGACATCAAGGCTGCTGCCTATCATGCAGGCCTCGACTCGCAGACACGTTCAGAGACGCAGGACGACTTCCTGATGGAACGTATCGACATCATCGTCGCAACCATTGCTTTTGGCATGGGCATCGACAAACCCGATGTGCGCTTCGTCATCCACTACGACATCCCGAAGAGCCTCGAAGGCTACTATCAGGAGACGGGACGTGCCGGCCGCGACGGCGGCGAGGGCATCTGCATCGCCTTCTATGCCTATAAGGACCTGCAGAAACTCGAGAAGTTCATGGAGGGAAAGCCCGTGGCCGAGCAGGACATCGGTCGCCAGTTGTTGCAGGAGACTGCCGCCTATGCCGAGTCGAGTGTATGCCGTCGCAAGATGCTGTTGCATTACTTCGGTGAGGAATACGACAAGGACAACTGCCAGAACTGCGACAACTGCTTGCATCCAAAGGAGAAGCGCGAGGGCAAGGACGCTCTCATCATCGTGCTCAAGGCCATTCTTGCCATCAAGGAGAACTTCCGTCAGGACTACGTCATTGACTTCGTGAGCGGACATGCCACCGACGATATTGTTTCTCATAAGCACGACCAGTTGGAGGAGTTTGGTGAAGGCGAGGACGAAGACCACAAGATTTGGAATCCCGTCATCCGTCAGGCACTCATCGCCGGTTATCTTCGCAAGGAGGTAGAGAATTACGGACTGCTGAAGGTGACGGCTGCAGGTAAGCGCTTCCTGCAGAACCCGCATTCGTTCATGATTGTCGAAGACACCGAGTTCAACGACGACGACTACGATGTCGACATGGACGGCGTTGGCACCGCCCTCGACCTGACACTTATCGCCATGCTCAAGGACCTGCGCAAGGAGATGGCAAAGAAATACGACTTGCCGGCCTACGTCATCTTCCAGGATATCTCGCTCGATCAGATGGCGACGATGTTCCCCGTAACGCTCGAGGAATTGCAGAACATACAGGGCGTCGGCGTTGGTAAGGCGAAGCGCTATGGAAAGCCATTCTGCGACCTCATCCGCACCTATTGTGAAGAAAACGACATCGTGCGACCCGAGGACATGCGTGTGCGCACCGTTGCCAAGAAGTCGATGCTGAAGGTGAAGATCATTCAGAGCATCGACCGGCAAGTGGCACTTGACGACATCGCCAATGCACAGGGACTCGACTTCGACGAACTGCTCAGCGAGGTGGAAGCCATTGTCTACAGCGGCACGAAGCTCAACATCGACTACTTCCTCGAGGAAGTCATGGACGACGACCATGTCGATGACATCTACGACTACTTCCGCGAGAGCGACACCGACAGTCTCGATGCTGCACAGGACGAGCTTGGCCCCGAGTATTCGGAGGACGAGATTCGCCTCGTGCGCATCAAGTTCCTCTCGGAACAGGCGAACTAAGAAAGATTGAATGAGTAGTGGCAGGGGAGCCGCTACTCATTTTTTGTTTATTATATACTTTTTCCCCTACTGTAATAACCTATTCTGCGATGAGCGAATAGGATTACTCACTACGCTTAACCTCAATTCCCAGTGTCTGCTCAATCATATCGATGAGCATCTCGGGCGATTCGGCTTCGAAGTCGCCTGAGAGGTGCTTGGTGGTGTCGCTGGCACTGAGCTGCAGGTCGTAGTAGGCATCGAGTTCAGCGAGCACTTGGTTGATGGGCGTGTTGTCGAAGTGGAAGGATTTAGGCTGTGAAGGCTGAGTGATGGCGGTGGGTTGCGGCGTGGTGGCCGATGGAGACTGATGATTAGCGTTGCTCCTATAGATGGCGTAGGCACTCACCATGACCAGTACCAGCACAACGGCGGCAGCAATATGGCGCAAGCGTTGCCAGAGTGGAACGATGCGTACTTCCTGCCGTTGGCCTTCCCTCTGCTGCAGCCGCTCTCTGACGTTGCGCAGAGCCTTCTGCGTGTCGAGTTTTCCTTGCTGATAATGGTTCAGCACGAAGTCTTCCAGTTGTTTTTGCTTGTCGTCGGTTTTCATATTGCAGATGGTTTTTATTTCCAGTTTAGAGTTATATGATATGGGTAGCCAATATAGTAGGATGGTGTGTCGAGTTCTTGGCCGTCGAGGTATGTCTGCCAGACATTGATTTGTTTACGTTCAATGTCGCTTTTCCATTGGTTGAGCAACAGCTGCAGCGAGTGCTCATGGTTGTCGCCGAAGAGTTGCGGGCTTTGCATGGAGAGCGTGAAGCGGAAATGGCTGTGCGTGTAGCTTTCGTCCATGCCATAGATGTAAGGCAGCGGAAAGCTGAGGTCTATGGCGTCGTAGATGCTGTCGCACAGCTGGCCTTCGCCGCTGACGACACGTTCTGCGTGACGGCTTGTCGCGATGGTTTCATGCGGCTTGGCGATGATGCGCCCGTCCAGTTGCATGCGGCATTGCATGGCGTCGCCCGTCCAGCATTGCGACTCGTCGTCCCACGACAGCTGGGGCAAGGGAGCATCTGCAGCCGGGAATCGCAGTTGCACACGAAGCGTGTCGCCATCAACGCGCAGGTAGGGGTAGCTGTCCTCTGCGATGACGTGCAGCGTGTCGTGTTGCAGCTCATGGTTGCCGAAGCTGATGTTCTTGGGCTTGTAGTCAACGACGGCAGTGCGCAGGCCGTTGTCGTCGTGTTCGTAGCGCAGGTCGTAGTCGTAGAAGATCTTCACCTCGACGGGCTGACTCAATCCGTCGGTCAGGATGGCGAGCGTCGGGTCGAGGGTGTAGACAAATTCCTTGTCGTCAGTGCTGTGATAGGGCGTGGGAAGCGTGACGGTCAGCACGTTGACGTTCGTTGGCTCCCTGTGCTGCCACAACATCACTTCATCCTGCCCGAGGGTGAAAGGCAACGGCTCGCCCGTCTCCTTGCAGAACACACTTAGCCCGTCGCCATTGGCCAGCAGGTCGTTGCCGTCCGTGTCCTCTATGTAGAAGGTCAGCACGGGTGCTTCTACCGAAGCCTGCACGCCGCTGATGCGCTGCTCGTCGTTGTCGTCAGTGCAGGAGGTAAGGGCCACCCCGAGCCACAAGGCGACAGCCCATCCCAAGCCCCCCACTGAGGGAAGGGTTGTCAGTGAGCTGAGACGATTGATGAGAATTCTTCTTAATGTATTCATCGTCATTTTCATTTGGTTTTATTCCGTTCTTTTCCAGTCGCTCCAGCCTGTGGCATAGGTGCCGAGCAGGCCGAAGCCGCCGTTGACGTTGGAGAGTGTGGGGGGCACCAGCGCGAAACCGCCTTGTGCCAGTTCGTTGTTGGCCATGTCGTTGTAGGACTTCAGGAACCGGTAGAACTCAGGCGAGATGCGGTAGAGCAGCACGCTGTAGGCCTCGCCCCAGGAGTTTTCCTGTCCGCGGTGGTTGTAGGTGGGGATGTTCAGATGCAGCGTGTAGGTCTGTCCGCTGATTTGCTCGTCGCTGAAGATGCAGAAGCCGCCGTAGAAGTCGGACGAGAAACCGAAGTCGGAGTCTATCTCGCTGAGCGGATTCAGCAGCGGCTCGTCGTTGATGACGATTTCGGGCCAGCTGATGGTGGAGTCGCTCACCTCCACCTCCCACACGATGGTGGGATATTGCTCACACAGGCGCCGGTAGTCGTCGATGTTGCTGATGTACCACGTGCTGATTTCCTGTCCACCTTCGTAGACGTGGCCCGTGGCCGAACCGGCGTATTGCTTCTGAACGACGCGCACGGCATAGTAGTCGGCGGTCGTGGCAGGGTCGGTGAAAGTGGCCAGCAGCTTGTGGAAGGTGCGGGTGTCATACCAGTCGGGGTCGAACTCTGTGGTGGTCACGACGCGGTCGAGGCTCACGGGCACGGCGTCGGGCACAGTAGCTTCAGCCGTGGCCTCGCCGTAGTCAGGATGGCTGACACGGATTTCCACGCGGTCGCCGGGCTGATGGCCTCCGAGCACGTAGAACACGCCATTGGCCTCGTCCTCGCCTGGCAGCAGGGCCGAGAGCTGATGCACGGGCCGCTCCTGTCCGTTCACGCGATAGACGACCTGTGCGTCGTCGAGCGGGCGGATGCCTCGGGTGTCGGTGAACTTCTTTACGGCCACGCTGGCCGTCACGCTGATGTAGGTGGTGTCGTCAGTAGCCGGGAAGCAGTAGACCACCAGCTTCGACGTGTTCTGCAGCTTGTCCAGGTCGTAGTGGTCGGTGCAGGAAGTGAGGCCCACCCCTGCCCCTCCCCAAGGGAGGGGTAGCAAAATAGTACTGAGCAGCACCTTTTTGAGGCGCTTGAGTATTGTTGTTCTATTCATCATTTTCTGTTTGTTCTTATTCCATTATGCAATTACTATTCAAGCGCCCCTCCCATGGGGAGGGGTAGGGGTGGGCCTAAAACTTAATCGTGTAACTCACCGATGGGATGATGGGAATGTAACCACGTGTCTTCACGCTGAAGCTCTCGTGCCCGTTCAAGTTCACCTTGTTTTCCTTCAGTTCCTTGTATTCGATGTCCACCCATAGCGGGTTCAGGTGGCAGTAGGCATTATAGACGGAGAGATTCCAGATGCGTTCGTGGCCGTGCTTCGTGGTGTGGTGGAAGTTGAAGCCCACGTCGAGCCGGTGATAGGCAGGCAGCGTGATGTTGTTGGGCCGCTCATAGATGAATTCCCCATGAGTATACCCGTCCGCAAAGACTCCCATCCCTTCAGTGAGGGGCTGGGGGTAGGCCTCCCCTTTCGGCAGCGTGGGCATCTGCACATACTGCGTGGGCAACGTCATGTGGTTTCCCGTGTGGTAGGTCCAGGCGGCATACATCTGCGTCTTCTTGCTGAAGCTGTAGCGCAGCGAGAGGTTCAGCTTGTGACGGTTGTCGAACTTGTCGGGATACCACTTCTCATAGAAGTCGTCGAAGCGGCGCTCGTTCCACGACAGCGTGTAGGCCAGGTCGGCCTGCAGGCGCTTCGTGCGATACTGCGCGTCGAGCTCCAGTCCGTAGAAGCGGCCGCGGCCCACGCTCACCAGTTGGTCCCAGCTCTGTGCTGGCGGCACCAGTCCGCCCCACGAGTTATATTGCAACAGGTTGCGCGATAGTTTATAGTAGCCCTCCAGCGAGAGTGTCAGGCTCGCGTGGTTGCGCAGTCGCGGGTTCCAATAGATGCCTGCTGCCCACTGCTGCGAGTGCATGGGGCGCAGCCGTTTAGTCGTTGGAACCCAGTAGTCGGTGGGCAACTCCAACACGGAGTTTGAAATCTTGTGTACATACTGCGTCATCATCGTGTAGGAAGCCTTGGCCGAGAGGTCCTCGCGCAGCTGGTATTTTAGGGCCAGGCGCGGGTCGACGCCCACAAACGCCTTGCCGCTGATGCCGAAGAGCGAGAGGTTCAGGCCACCGTTCAGGCTCCAGCGGTCGCTGAGCGTCAGCTGGTCTTCGCCGTAGACAGTCAGCTCATGGGCTGCGTGGTGGTTATGGCTGCTGCCCGTGAGGCTGTCGGCCTCCTCCTGCACACCCCACAGATACACCTGCGAACGTGTCTGCGGTCGGAACTGGTGGAAGGTGTAGTCGTGGCCGAAGCGGATGTGGTGGTGCGGCGATGGTCGGTAGTCGAACTCCGAACGGTAGCCCAGGTCGCTGATGGTGGAGCGGTAGTTGTGTTCAATGTAGGTATGGTCGTTTATGTTGTCTTCTTCGTCGAAGGATTGCTCGTCGTCGGTGGTGAGCAGCGAGGCGCGGTTGTGGGTATAGACGGCGGTGAAGTTCGCCAGCAGCTTCGGCGAGAACTGGTAGCGCCAGTTCAGCGCGGCGTTCAGGTTGCCCCAGCGGAATCGGTTCTTGTAGATATCGTGGTAGCTCAGCTTACTGTAGTCTTCACCACTCCAGGCTTCACGCCAGTCGTCCTTCGTGCTGAGCGCGTCCTGTCCGTTGTAGATGCTCAGGTTCATCTGCGAGCGGCGGTTGAAGATGTGCGTCAGTTTTGCGTTCAGGTCGTAGAAGTCGTAGGCCAGCGTAATCTTCTCCTCGTCGTTGTAGTGGTTGGCAATGGCGAAGGCTGGCCGAGTCAGCAGGTCGAGCCATGAGCGGCGCAGCCCGATGTTGAAGGAGGTGCCAAAGTCTACACCGCGCACCTCTCCATTCTCCTCCCTCCGCTTCTCGCTTTTCAGTTTGATGGGTCCGTCCAGCTGAAACCCTCCGTCGAGCATCCCGATGCGATAGGAGCCGTGCAGGCGTTCCCAGTTGCCGTCGTTCGTGCGCACGTCGACGACACTCGATAGCCTGCCGCCATAGCGGGCAGGGAAGCCGCTCTTGTAGAAGTCCACGTTCTTCACCACGTCGGCATTGAACGAGGAGAAGAGTCCCAGCGAGTGGTTGATTTGGTAGAGCGGTGTGCCGTCGATGAGGAAGAGGTTCTCGTCGTTGTTGCCGCCATGCACGTAGAGGCCCGAGGCCACCTCGATACCCTCTTGCACACCCGACAGACGCTGCAATGTCTTCACCACGTCGGGCGACGAGAGCAGCGAGAACTCCATCTTGATGTCCTGCTGCGACAGCGACCGCTTACCCATCTGTGTGCCCGTCACGGGCGAGTTCAGATCGGCCGTTACCACCACCTCGCTCACGCGCGCGTTCTCCTTTAATATAAAAAGGTGGGAGCGGTTGGCATGCAGGCTTACGGTCTCGTTCTTATCCTCGAAGCCAATGTAGCTCACGCGCAGCCGATGCTCGCCCTCAGGCAACGTCAGTGAGTAGAAACCATGCTCGTTGGTCATCGTGCCCTGGCCACTGGTCAGGTCGAAGACAGTCGCATTCAGCAGCGTCTCGCCCTGTTCATCGCGTACGTAGCCGCTCACCGTCCACCGCTTCGTTTTTCCCTTTTCCTTAGGGAGGGGCTGGGGGTAAGCTTTTAGCATCACGTACTTCCCCTTCATGGTGTAGCCGATGCCCGAGTCTCGGAACAGCCTTTGCAGCGCCTCCTTCAGCGGCAGCGCTTTCACATCGGGGCCCTTGTACGCCTGCCCCACGTTGAGTGACGAGTCGTAGACGAAGTTCACGCCGCGCGTGCGGTGCATCTCGTCCATCACTTGTCGGATAGTGGCTGGGCCCTGAGCCCAGCCCACCACCGGCAACATCCATAATATTAGAAAGATTATTTTTTTCTTCATGTCTTCCGTTTTTTTTTTCTTCTTTTGCATTCACTGAAAATCAATTGACTTCATCCCTTATAACGGCAAAACGCACGAAAACCCCTATTTCTGATTTGTAAAAAAATAGCTGTAAACCGCAGAAAATATACTTCACGGGTCATTTACTATGGTCAAAAGAGCAATTTATTGTGGTGAAAAGAACTTTTTACCATAGTGAAATTCCGCGAACACGGTGCTCTAGTCCCAAAAAGGCAATGATATGTAGGGACGCGACGTGTCGCGTTTTTGTAGGTGGAAAGGCATGGTCCAGTTACGCGACACGTCGCGTCCCTACATTTTTCAGGCGATTCTTTCCAAAGAAGCATTACCTTGGCACTACAGAAACAACAACAGACGAAAGAAATCTTTGCCCGTAGAACGCAACAGGCGGAGTGCCTTTGACACCTGGTGTTCCACGGTACGCTCGGAGATGCCAAGCTCCTCGGCAATCTCACGATAGGTCATGCCGTCGCGCTTGGCCATGAGAAAAACTTCGCGGCAACGGTCGGGCAGGGCATCGATGGCCGTCCAGAGGCGTGCGGCCACCACTGCCTTGTCCACATCCTCTTGCTTTACGGGCAGTTCGCCATGCCCTGGGCTTTCCAACGACAGTACGGTCTGCTGTTCGTCGCGGCGCAACTCATCGACACAGCGGTTGCGCACGATACGGAAGAGGTAAGCAGCCACTTGCCTCTCCGGCAGATGGGAAATGCTGGCAGGGCGTTCCAGGATTTTCACGAAGCTATCCTGCACGACGTCCTCTGCCCTGTCTAAATCGCTCAACAAGCGGAGGGCATACAGACACAGCGGCCGATAGTATTGCAGGAATAGTTCTTCGATATTCACTTTGCGATTCACGATTTACAAGTTTACGTGTGAAGTTCCTTCGCGCTTCTTTCGGGCTGCAAAATTATAAAAATCCTGTGACTATCGCGATGACGGCACCGAGATTTTTCATCTTTTTCAACCTTTCAACCGTTCAGCGCTTCTGCTTTTCAACTATTTTATCTTCTCTTTGCAGTCATAAACCATTAGAACCTCTCCCCTTTGTATCCTTTATTCCCTACACTCATGGTAGTTGGGTTATTTTATAGGAGGTTTCAATTTCCTTCAATTATGTTACACGAGGACGAAAAAGCGTGGGAAATGCTTTGATGTGTCCTGTTTTTTTGTTATCTTTGCAACATGGATCAATCTACAAATCTGAAAAGTTTATTCTCAACACTATTGGCAGTGCTGGTAGTGGGGATGTGCAGTCTTAGTGCCCAGGCAGCAGGAACCGTGCGCAGTGATGCAAGCATGGCTGCTGGCGGACGGCTGACAGTGAAAATGGTTGCAAAGAATGCAGTCAGAGTGCAATACACCAACAGCGAGGCCGTTCCCAAATCCATCGCGGAAGGGTTGGACGAGCTGCCCGACTGGCTGTATGTGAAGCACGACGAAGTAAAGAAGAGTGATGTGAAGGTGAGCATTGGCGCCGATGGACAGTCGCTGCGCGTGCTCGACAAGCGGGGTAACACCGTGTTCACGGCACTCCGCCACCAGTTGCATGACGGCACCGCTACACTTTCCTTTGCCTCACCGGCCGACGAATGCCTCTTTGGCCTCGGACAGTTCCAGGATGGTTTCAGCAATGTGCGTGGCCTGTCGCGACGACTCACGCAGGTGAACACGCAGATTTCGCTGCCGATGCTCATCTCGAGTAAGGGCTATGGCATTTTGTGGAACAACTACGGACTGACCGACTTTAACCCCTGCAATCGCAGCGTGAGTCTTGTGAAGCGCAGTGGGGCAGGCGAGAGTGAGGTGGTGAACGTCACCTCAACCACTGGTGGTCGTCGCGAGGTGCGCGAGCGTCATATCTTCGAAGCTACCCTCGACATCGCTGAAGCTGGCGACTATGCATTGCTGCTCGATGTAGGACAGAAGATGGCACGCCGTCATAATCTCGTGATTGATGGACAGACGGTCATCAACATGCAGAACCTCTGGCTGCCGCCGACGGCATCGCAGATTGTGCATCTGGAGGCAGGACGCCACACGCTCACGGCCGAGCTCACGAGAGACGACCGCCCCGTGCTTTACTATGACCGTGTGAAAGACGAGACGACATTCCGCTCGCCCGTGGCAAAAGCCGTCGACTACACCGTGTTCGTCGGCACACCCGATGAAATCATCGCTGCGTATCGCGAATTGACGGGTCCGTGTCCGCTGATGCCCGACTGGGCACTGGGCTACATCCATTGCCGCGAGCGATTCCACTCATCGCAGGAGATTCTCGAGACTGCCAACCGCTTCCAGCAGGAAAAGCTGCCCGTGAGCATGCTGGTGCAGGATTGGCAGTGGTGGGGCAAGTATGGCTGGAATGCCATGCGCTTCGACGAAGACCGCTATCCCGACCCGAAGTTGCTCACCGACAGCCTTCATAAGATGGGAATCAAGCTGATGCTGAGCGTTTGGTCGAAGATTGATAAGAATTCGGAGGTGGGTCGCGAAATGCTGGCGGCCGACTATTATATTCCTGGTACCGACTGGATAGACTTCTTCAATCCCGCTGCTGCAGCGGCCTATTGGCGGAACTTCAACCAACGGCTCGTGCCGCTGGGCATCGATGCGTGGTGGCAGGATGCTACGGAACCGGAGAACGACGACTTGGCTGGACGCCGCGTGAACGCTGGCCGCTGGTCGGGCGAACTGGTGCGCAACGTGTATCCGCTGCTGGTAAATAAGACGGTCTATGAGGGACTGGTGGCTGCAGGTCGTGAGCCGATGATTCTTACTCGCAGCGGCTTCCCTGGTATACAACGCTATGGCTCCGCCTTGTGGAGTGGCGACGTGGGCAACGACTGGGAGACTTTCCGCCGGCAGATTGTGGCCGGACTGGGAGTGCAGGCAGCGGGTGTGCCTTGGTGGACCTACGATGCCGGCGGCTTCTTCCGTCCGGGCAATCAATACAACGATGCCGCCTACATCGAACGCATGCTGCGCTGGATTGAGACGAGTGTGTTCCTGCCGCTGATGCGCGTGCATGGCTACATGAGCAACACCGAGCCTTGGAACTACGGCGCAGAGGCTCAGCAGATCATCGCAGGCTGTCTGCGTGAGCGTGAGAACCTGCGCCCCTATATAGAGAAATGTGCCGAGCGCATTGCCAAGGAAGGCTATACGCTGATGCGCCCCTTGGTGTTCGACTTCGCCGACGATCCCGAGGCCTTACGCCAGTCGTACGAGTATATGTTCGGACCGTCGCTCCTAGTGAGTCCCATCACCGAGCCGGGCGTGACCGAGTGGAAAACCTATCTGCCCCGTTGCAAAGGCGGCTGGGACGACTACTATACCGGTCGGCACTATGAAGGCGGACAGACTGTGACGACAGCCGTCGACAAGAGTCGCATACCTGTCTTCGTTCGCCATTCCGCACGGAAAGAACTCAAGACAAAATAAGGGAAGAAAAGGGAAATCCCTTTAAAACCTTTAAGCCCTAAGGAAAATCA
Source organism: uncultured Prevotellaceae bacterium (assembly GCA_900316285.1). Classification (GTDB taxonomy): domain Bacteria; phylum Bacteroidota; class Bacteroidia; order Bacteroidales; family Bacteroidaceae; genus Prevotella. Next base: position 266,060 of record ONCG01000001.1, on the reverse strand, counting down.
AAGTTACAAGATAGATATGGTTTATAACGAAATTGGAAAAACTGGTATGCGGGTATCGGCGTTGTCTTTTGGGGCATCGTCGCTCGGCGGCGTGTTCCATGGCATCCGCGAAGAAGAAGGCATTCGTGCTGTGCATGTAGCCGTAGATAATGGCATTAACTTCATCGATGTGTCGCCCTACTATGGCCATCTGAAGGCCGAGCAGGTGTTGGGTAAGGCATTGCGTGAGATTCCCCGCGACAAGTACTACCTCTCCACGAAGGTGGGCCGCTATGGCAAGGATGGTGTCAACATGTGGGACTATTCGGCTGAGCGTGTCACCCGCAGCGTCTATGAGAGCATGGAACGACTGGGTATCGACTATATCGACCTCATCAATGTGCATGACATCGAGTTCCAGGCTGCTCTGCCGGGCGGCTTGCAGAAGGTGGTCGACGAGACATTGCCTGCACTTGTGAAGTTGCGCGAAGAGGGTGTTGTGCGCCATGTGGGCATCACCGACCTGCAGCCAGAGAACCTGCAGTGGGTCGTAGACCACTCGCCGGAAGGCACCGTAGAGAGCATCCTCTGCTTCTGCCACTACAGTCTGAACGACGATATGCTCACCGACTATCTCGACTACTTCGAGGAGCGTGGCATTGGCGTCATCAATGCGTCGCCGTTCTCGATGGGACTGCTTTCGTCGCGCGGAGCTCCCGACTGGCATCCCGCTCCCGAAAGCCTGCGCGATGCCTGCAAGCGTGCTGCCGAATACTGTGCCGCTCAAGGCTATCCCATCGAGGAGCTTGCCATTCAGTTTGCCGTAAGTCTGTCGCCGCGCATCGCCACAACGCTCTTCAGCAGTGCTTCGCCCGAGAATGTGTTGCGCAGCATCAGCTATGTGGAGAAGCCCATCGACTGGCAGCTTGTAGAAAAAGTAAAGGAAATCATCGGCGACCAACAGCGTGTAAGATGGAAGAACAGTTAATAATTGATAGTTGATAATTGATAATTATGATTACCTTTTATAGATTCATATACATCTCTCAACCTCTCAACTCTAACAGATGAACTATCAACTCATAGATGCACATAGCCACTTATGGCTCCGGCAGGACACCTCGTGGAACGGACTGCCGATACGTACGCTGAAGAATGGCCGCTCGCTCTTCCTTGGTGAGGAGGTGCAGATGATACCGCCATTCATCATCGACGGGCGCAACACAGCCGAGGTGTTTCTTTCGAACATGGACTATGCACAAGTGGCGGCAGCCGTTGTCGTGCAGGAGTTCATCGATGGCATACAAAACGACTACCTCGCAGAGGTCAGCCGCCTTTATCCCGACCGCTTCCTCATCTGCGGCATGGTCGACTACCTGCGTGATGGCTTTTATGACCAGGCACGTGGGCTCATTGAGGAGCAAGGTTTCCGCGGCATTGCCATTCCCGGTCATCGTCTGTTGGGCAAACCGCTCACATCGCCGGAGATGATGAGGATGTTTCACCTGATGGAAGAACGCGATGTATTCCTCTCCATCACATTGGAAGATGGTATGGAACAAGTATCGCAGCTACGCGAGGTCATCGCCGAATGTCCTCGCCTGCGCATCGCCATCGGTCATCTGGGTATGGCTAACCCACCGCAGTCGCCGCCATGGGAGAACGAAGCGTGGCGCGAGCAGATATCATTGGCACGCAACGTGAATGTGATGGTGGAGTCGGGTGGCATCACTTGGCTTTATAACTCAGAGTTCTATCCCTTCCCGTCGGCCGTGCGAGCTATCAAAGAGACTGCCGACCTGGTGGGTATGGAGAAGCTGATGTGGGGTTCTGACTATCCTCGCACCATCACCGCCATCACCTATCGCATGTCGTACGATTTCGTTGTGAAGACACCCGAACTCACCGAAGCCGAGAAACGCCTCTTCCTTGGCGAGAACGCTTGTCGCTTCTATGGCTTCAGCAACCTGCCCGAGCTACCGTATATTAAAAATATGAGTGAATAGTATATTGAACTTTGAACCTTGAACGCACGCAGCGCATTTGATCTTTAAACTTTGAACGCTGCGTAGCAGCTTTGAACGCGCGCAGCGCATTTGAACCATATAGATATGAAAGCAATACAGATAACAGGGGAACGACAGATGCAGATTGTCGATGTCCCCGAACAAGAGATGAAGGCAGGCGATGTGATGATTCGCCTGCAGTATGTTGGTTTTTGTGGCAGTGACCTCAACACCTATCTGGGCAGAAACCCGATGGTGAAACTCCCTGTCATTCCCGGTCATGAGGTGGGAGCTGTCATCGAGGCCGTGGGGAGCGAGGTGCCGGAAGGATTGAAGCCTGGCATGGTGGTCACGGTGAATCCCTACACCAACTGTGGCAAGTGTGCCTCGTGCCGCAATGCACGTCCCAATGCCTGCCAGCACAACGAGACGCTGGGCGTACAGCGCAATGGCTCGATGCGCGAGCGACTGGTGCTGCCGTGGGAGAAGGTGATTCCCGCCGGACTGCTCACACCCCGTGAATGTGCACTGGTGGAACCGATGAGCGTAGGCTTCCATGCCGTGAGCCGTGCACAGGTGACCGATAGCGACGTGGTGCTCGTCATCGGTTGTGGCATGGTGGGCATGGGTGCCGTAGTGCGCTCGGCCCTGCGTGGTGCCACCGTGATTGCTGCCGACATCGACGACGAAAAGCTGCAGCTGGCACGCGAGATGGGTGCGAGCTACACGCTGAACACGAAGACCGACGACGTGAACGCTCGCTTGCTGGAAATGACCAGTGGCTTTGGTCCTGATGTGGTCATCGAGGCTGTGGGCAGCACACCCACCTATCAGATGGCTGTCGACGTAGTAGCCTTCACGGGACGTGTGGTCTGCATCGGCTATGCCAAGAGCGAAGTGTCGTTCCAAACGAAGTATTTCGTCCAGAAGGAACTCGACATTCGCGGCTCGCGCAATGCCCTGCCGCAGGACTTCCGTGCCGTCATCCACTATATGGAGCGCCGCACGTGTCCCGTCGACCGTCTTATCAGTAGCGAGGTAACTCCCGAGGAGGCACAAAAGGCGATGGACGAGTGGGCTGCCGCTCCGGGCAGAGTGTTCCGCATTTTGACGAAGTTTTAAAGACCGATCATTATGAAGGGAAAGAATCAAACCATTTTGGGTGTTTCATTAGCTGCGCTGTTGGCGTTGCTTTGTAGCGTGTCCGTCGTGGCAGCACCGGCTCATTCGCCGAACGGTCGCATTGGATTGCAGCCGCATGCAAACGGGTTCGACGTGCTTTATCAGGGCCGGCAAGTGCTGACAATTGCCGATGTTGGCGTGTCTCTGTCTGCTGATGGCAAACGAAGACCAGCCTCTCTTTCCCTCGTTGCGTCGGGGGAGGGGCATCGCGTCGATGTGGATTATACGATGCTGGCAGGTAAGCGCCTCCACTGCACCAATCAATATAACGAATATCGCTACACCTTCCGCGATGCTGAAGGGCAAGAACAGGTGCTCGTCATGCGGCTTTGCAACGACGGCATCGCCTTTCGTTATGAATTGGAGAATCTGCCCCCCTGCCGCTTTTCGTCGGAACAAACCGCATTCCGAATCCCCGATGGAACCCCTCGTTGGGTGCAGCCGTGGAGCGATGCCTACGAAGGATTCTTTCCGCTTGCGTTCGATGGAAAACCTGTGAGTGCGGGCTGGGGACGCCAGCCGTCAAACCTCTGGGGCTATCCCGCCTTGTTCGACTTCTCCGACCATCGGCATGGACATACGGTGTATGCCCTCATCAGTGAGTCGAACATTGAATCGCGACAGAGTGCATCGTGTCTCCATAGCGAAGGCGAACTCTATCGTGTCGTTCCCGATCAGAACGAAGTTGAAATCAGCGGGTCGTGGCATACGCCGTGGCGTGTAGTCATTATGGGTTCGCTGGCTGATATCGTTGAGTCGACGCTCATCACCGATATGGCAGAGCCGAGTAAGATTGCCGATACCAGTTGGATTCAGCCCGGCGTAGTGTCGTGGGTCTACTGGGCTTACAATCATGGCTCCAACGATTACAACATCATTAAGAAGTATGTTGATATGGCGGTAGCGCTGCATCTGCCCTATGTGCTCATCGATGCCGAATGGGATGAGATGAAGGATGGCAAGACCGTCGAAGACGCCGTGGCGTATGCCCGCCAGCAGGGCGTGAAGCCGATGATATGGTATAACTCCTCGGTGGGATGGATCAATGGGGCACCGGGACCGAAGTTCCGATTGAATAAGCCTGAAGACCGCGAGCGAGAGTTCGCTTGGTGTGAGCGCATCGGCGTGGCTGGTGTGAAGATTGACTTCTTCTCCGGCGATAACCAGATGAACATGCAGTATTGTCAGGACTTGCTGGAGTGTGGCGCCCGCCATCATCTGCTGGTGAACTTCCATGGTGCTACGATTCCTCGCGGCTGGCAGCGAACGTGGCCGAACCTTCTCTCCACGGAGGGCGTCTATGGTGCCGAATGGTATAACAATGTGCCAACGTTCACCCGAAAGGCTGCGGCTCATAACTGCATGCTGCCCTTCACACGCAACGTCATCGGACCGATGGACTACACGCCTTGTGCCTTTAGCGACTCGCAGCATCCACACATCACCACCCATGGCCATGAGTTGGCGCTGACCGTAGTCTTTGAGTCGGCATTGCAGCATCTGGCCGACCGCCCCGAGAGCTTCCTTGCACAGCCCAAGGAGGTGCAGCAGTTCCTTGGCCAGCTGCCGACCGTTTGGGACGAGACGCGTCTGATTGACGGCTATCCAGGACAATACGTTGTCATGGCTCGCTGTAGTGGCAACAAGTGGTATGTGGGCATGCTCAACGGACGCGACGAACAGCAGACCGTCAGCCTGAAGGGACTGAAGAAGATAAAAGGTTTAAAAGCTGCTTCGCAGCGTTCAAAGGTTCAAGGGTTCAAGAACATCACCTGTTTTGCCGACTCGGGTAGTCCCCTCTCTGCAGGGAATGAGCAGACTCCTTGGATCATTTTTCATCCCAACTCGCTGCCTGAAGCCGTCCCCCTGCCGGCTCGTGGCGGCATGGTCATAGTAATTGAAATTTGATAATTGAGAATTAATCATTTGGTGGTTATATATTTTGAACCCACATGTAGGGACGCGGCGTGCCGCGTTTATGGAAGGGAAAAGCTAAATCCAACTACGCGACACGTCGCGTCCCTACATTTTCAAGGTAAATTCTATATAGCTTCCTTGTTGTAATTACCAAAAACTAGGAGCTTGAAACCAAAAACTTGAACCTAGAAACTAGAAACTAGAAACTTTAAACTTGAAACTATAAACATGAAAGCAACCATCACAACCCTGCTTCTCGCCTTGAGCCTGACGGTCTCGGCGCAGCAGTACCAAGTGCCTGTGTCGGAGGCTCACGAGCCGATGCAGACGGGCAAGTATCAACCTACATGGCAGTCGCTCAGCCAGCATCAGACACCCGAGTGGTTTCGCAACGCGAAGTTCGGCATCTGGGCTCACTGGGGGCCGCAATGCGTAGAAGGCTCCGGAGACTGGATGGCCCGCTCTTTGTATATGGAAGGTACGCGTGAGTATAAATACCACGTCGAGCACTACGGCCATCCTTCGGAGTTCGGCTTCAAGGATGTGCTGCCGCTCTTCAAGGCAGAGAAATGGAATCCCGACGAACTCGTCGCACGCTATAAGCGCTGCGGCGCGCAGTATTTCTTCGTGCTGGGCAATCACCACGACAACTACGACCTCTGGGACTCGAAGTATCAGCCCTGGAACTCGAAGAACATCGGTCCGAAGCGCGACATCCTCGACGAGTGGGCGAAGGCAGCGAAGAAGGCTGGCCTGCCGTTGGGCATCTCCTTCCACGCCGATCATGCATGGACGTGGTATGAACCCGCGCAGCGCTACGACCTGAACGGCTCGAAAGCAGGCGTCTACTACGATGGTCATCTCACCAAGGAAGATGGCAAGGGCAAATGGTGGGAAGGCTTCGACCCGCAGCAGCTCTACCAGCAACAGCATCCCATGAGCGAGCGGGCTTGGTGGAATGGAGCCATCCACCAGCAGTGGGACTGGACACACGGGGCCGCTATTCCCTCGCAGGAGTTCGTCACGAATTTCTACGATCGTTCGCTCGATGCCATCAATCGCTATCAACCCGACCTCATCTACTTCGATGCAACGGTATTGCCATTCCATGCCATCAGCGATTGTGGTTTGAAGATAGTCACCCATCTCTATAACCGCAACCCGCGGGCAGTGGTGTTTGGTAAGATTCTCGATGAAGAGCAGCGCAAGGCTTTGACGTGGGATGTGGAGCGTGGAGCACCAAACTACATCGTCGACGAACCTTGGCAGACGTGCAACTGCATTGGTGGATGGCACTACAACACGAGCATCTATGAGCGTGGGTCGTATAAGAGCGCAGCACAGGTAGTAAAAATGCTGGTCGACATTGTGTCGAAGAATGGTAACCTGTTGCTTTCCATCCCCCTGCGCGCCGATGGTACGTATGATGAAAAGGAGGCAGTAGTGCTCGATGACCTCGAGGCTTGGATGACGGTGAACGGCGAAAGCATCTTCGGCACACGCCCCTGGAAGGTGTTCGGCGAAGGTCCTGTGGCAGAGAAGAGCATCGCCCTCAACGCGCAAGGCTTCAACGATGGGCAGTATTCGAACATGGACTATCGTGACATCCGCTTCAACCAAAAGGGCCGTGTGCTATATGTAACAGCAATGAGTTGGCCGGAAAATAGTAAGCTCGTCATCAAGTCATTGCGCAAGGGCAACCCCTATGGCCGCAAGGTCGGCAGCGTCACACTCCTTGGTTATGGCAAGGTGAAAGCCCGCCAGACTGCCGAAGGCCTTGTCGTCACACTCCCTGCCCCCTGCAACAAGATTGCTCCCGTGCTGAAGATCAAGTAATCGTTGACCTATAGTTCGATAAGTAGTCCCTTGTTGTTTGAGTTGTTTTAAATAACACCATTAGTTTTTTAAAAAGACAACCCAAACAACAAGGGACAACTTTTTTTAATAATATATTAGATGGCACAAAGATGAATCGAGAAAGGACCCCGATGAATCGAGAAAGGACCCCAAAGGGGTCACACTATGGTAACCGCGGGTCTTGACCCGCGGTGGTAAGGCATCCACATGGCTACGACCCCAGAGGGGTCGCACAACAAGAATGACAGTGCTATTGTGCGACATCTTCGAAGTCGTCCCCTGCGTAGTTACTTCCACCGCAGGTCAAGACCTGCGGTTGCCATAGTGTGACCCCTTTGGGGTCTTACTGCAGAGGGTATTGTGCCATCTGCGATATCGTTGCTACTATTTTTGTTTTTCCCATAGTAAAGCAGTGCTCTATATTGAGTGGAGCATTGCTTTTGTTTATCTATAGCAATCGTCTCGTGAACCGTCAGCAATGCTCCCTTTTCATGAATTAACTTAAATTGAAAAGTAAATTAACTTAATTTATTCAGCAAATTAAGTTAATTTACCAAGTAAAATAAGTTAATTTACCACGCAAATTAAGTTAATTTACTGCACAAATTAAGTTAATTTACTGAACAATGTCAATGCTCCCGCCTCACTAACTCATTGCTCCCGCACCACAACCTCAATGCTCTCGCACCACAACCTCAATGCTCTTGCATCACAAGGTCAATGCTCCAGCATCACGAACTCAATGCTTTCCAGGAGAGGGAGTTTGCTTATGAGATTTATATCAATTATTATTTTTCGGTAATTTTATTTCGGTAATTCAAGTAAAAACAAAAAATGCCGTGCACTCAAACGAGTCGCACGGCATTTTTAATTGTCAATGATTAATTGTCATCCCCCTCCCTACAGGGGAGGGCAGGGGTGGGGCTTACAGGTTCGGGTTGATCTTCGACCACTCAGCGATGGGCGGTACGATGTTCAGCGTCACGAGCTCGTCGCGCATCTTGCAGAGGTGCTCATAGCTGGCATCGAGCTTGGCGTTCTCCTCGGGCAGACCCTGAGGCACTTCGAAGTGGGCACCCGTAACGTCGAGGGTGGTCTTCATGGCCATCATGATGTGGTCGTATTTGTCAGTCTTCACATAGGTTCCGACGGGGAAGCGGAAAGGTTCGCCGCCCATAGCCGAACGAATCATCTCAACAGAGAGATAAGACGGACTCTGGAAACTGGAACGGCCACGCAACTTGATGATGGCGGCACCACCCTGGGTGACGTCCTTCTTCATCTGCTCCCACTCCTCAGCGGGGAACTCAGGTGTACCAATGATGTCGATGAGCTTGCGACCGGCAATCTCTACGTGAGAGCCGAACACAGCCATCTGCTCGCCGTGACCACCATAGGTGGCGCAGCCCTTGATCTCGCTCTGCTTCACACCGAACTTCTTGGCAAGTGCGCTCTGCAGACGAGTGGTGTCGAGGGCAGCGAGGGTTGTTACCTGTGAGGGTTTCAGTCCGCTATAGAGCAGCGTGACGAGGCCGGTGAGGTCGGCGGGGTTGAAGATGATGACGACGTGCTTCACGTCGGGGCAGAACTTCTGGATGTTCTTACCCAGCTCCTCGGCTATCTTGCAGTTGCCTGCGAGCAGGTCCTCACGTGTCATGCCTTCCTTACGGGGAGCACCACCAGAGGAGATGATGTACTTAGCTCCGCGGAATGCCTCTTCGGCATCGGTGGTAGCGGTGATGGTGGCTTCGTCGAAGCCGCTCTGGCGCATTTCCTCAGCTACGCCTTCGGGTGAGAACACGTCGTAGAGACACAGGTTGCTCGTGAGGCCCATCATCAGAGCCGACTGAGCCATGTTGGAACCGATCATGCCGGCTGCGCCGACGATGACGAGTTTGTCGTTAGTTAAAAATGCCATAGTTGATTTACGGATTTACGATTTATTGATTTACGATTTTTGAAAATTTTTATTTCGACTGCAAAATTACAAAAAAGTTTAGAGTTTAGAGTTTAGAGCTTAGAGTTTTTTCGCCGTGAAATGTTATTTAATCTAAAAAATGCAGGAAACCTATAGAATTTGACTCTAAGCTCATAATGCGCTTCGCGCCTTTAAAAAACAAAAGAAAACATCAAAAACAGGAAAAAACATTTAGGGTATACACAGATAAAAGCCAAATGTTTTCTTTGGTTTTTGTGGTTTTATTATGTTTTTCGAAGCCCGCGTAGCGGATAAAATCCCTGTTGGGCCTAAAAGTATGTAATTACCAAAACACAAGTGCCCCACCCCGGGGTGGAGCACTTTAAATCTCCTCGAGTGCGTAGTATTGGTAGTCGCGCACGAGTTGCCAGAGGAACGACACGTCGCTGCGTTCGTGGACGGTCTGTATGCCAAGCGTCTGGCGCACCTTGGCGGCAAGGGCTGAGATGCGCGGGTCGTCCATGTCGAGTTCCAGCGTCTTGCTCATGAGGTTCACCTGCTCCAGCGAGAGGTCGGCGGCCTGCGGATAGGTGGGGCGGTAGTCGGGACTGAGGTGGCGGAACTCGTCGAGCGACACCTGCAGGCGCGAGTAGCTGTTGAGGCGCACCACCATCGTGCCGGCGGCGAGGTCGCCCAGGCGCTGGTTGTGGCGGTTGATGAGGATGACCAGCACGCCCAGGAACGACAGGGTGGGGCCGTCGACCGTCCAGAGCAGCCAGCGCAGCAGGTAGCTGCCCAGCGTGGGCGTAGAGCCGTCCTTCATCACGACGCGGATTTTCATGATGCGCTTGCCCAGCGACTGCCCGTTGTTGAACACTTCGCAGAGCAGCGAGTAGAACAGGATGGGGAGTATGATGAATAGAAGGATGAGGCTGGTGCTGTACAGGCCAGCCATGTCGAAGAAATATCGCATCAAGAAAAAGTAGGCCAGCATCACCACCCAGTCGATGAGTTGGGCGGCCATGCGCTCGCCGATGCTGGCGGGTGTCTGCGTGATCTTGACGTATTGTCCGGTAATGATGTCAGCCATTGTGATTGACGTTTTTTCCTGTTTCGCTTGCAAAATTAAAAAATAATATCTACTTTTGCAATGAAAACAGACGAAAAACGATGAAGGAAGTAGTTTTCATTCGGCAGAACATCGAAAAATGGCGTGCCACGGAGGGCATCGTCGCCGATGTGAGCAGCGTGTCGCCCGACGAGCTGGCCGATGCCTATGTGGAAACCACCTCCGACCTGGCCTTCGCACAGAGCCACTATCCGCAGTCGCGCATCACGATGTACCTGAACAACCTGGCTTCGGCCTTGCACAACGAGCTGTATCGGTCGAAGCGCGAACGCTGGTCGCGCCTGGTGACGTTCTGGACCCACGAGGTGCCGCTGGCGATGCACCGGGAACGGCGGGCGCTGCTGGTGTCGCTGGCGATTTTCGCCGTGAGCGTGCTCATCGGTGTGGTGTCGCAGCTGGGCGATGCGGAGTTCTGCCGTGTGATACTGGGCGACGGCTATGTCGACATGACGCTCGAGAACATCGCGAAGGGCGAGCCGATGGGCGTGTATGGGTCGGAAAACGAGACCGACATGTTTCTCGGCATCACGCTGAACAACATCTGGGTGTCGTTCGTGGTGTTTGCCATGGGCCTGCTGACATCGGTCGGCACGGGCTACTACCTGTTTCAGAACGGCGTGATGCTGGGTTCGTTCCAGACGTTCTTCTTCCAGCAGGGGCTGGGCACGGAGTCGATGCTCGCCGTGTGGCTGCACGGCACGCTGGAGATTTCTGCCATCATCGTGGCCGGTGCGGCCGGTGTGGTGCTGGGCAACGGCTGGCTGTTTCCCGGCACGCTGTCGCGGCTGGAGTCGTTCCGCAGGGGTGCCCGCCGCTCGCTGAAGATCGTCGTGGGCACGGTGCCGCTGTTCGTCGTGGCAGGCTTCATCGAAGGCTTCTGCACCCGCCACACCGAGTGGCCCGACGCCGTGCGGCTGACGGTCATCCTCTCTTCGCTTGCATTTGTCATATTCTATTATATCGTTTTACCTATTAAAAGAAAAAATGGAAACACAGAAAATTCCCTTGTATAAGGTGCGCCAGTTCGGCGAGAAAATCAGCGACACGTTCGCCTTCGTCAGCGAAAACCTGAAGCCGCTGCTGAAGTACATCACCTATTTCATGCTGCCCGTGGCCCTCGTCATGGGGTTGGCCATGAATGGCTACCTGAACAGTGTGCTGCATCTGGCCGCCAACGGCGATGAAGTGTCGCCGGAAGCGATGGTGGAACTGGCTTCCTCGTTCGGAGGAATCGTGGTGGCCCTGTTCGTGGGCTATCCGCTGCTGAGCGCCGTCGTCTACGGACTGATGCGCGTCTATGGCGAGCGTGAGAATCGGCTGCGTGGCCTGACGTGGGCGGAGTTTAAGCCCGTGTTCATGCCTGCGCTGAAGCGCTCGTTCAAGCTGCTGGGCTTCGCCCTCTTGCTGGGGCTGCTGGTGAGTGCCGTGGCTGGGGCGCTGGTCTTCGTGCTGGGCACTGCGCTGCGGGTGCTCTTTCTAGCGGTCATCTACATCGCGCTGCTCGTGGTGCTCGTGCCCATCTCGCTCATGACGCCCATCTATCTCTTTGAAGACGACATCACGCTGGTGGGAGCACTGAAGAAGGCAATGCGACTGGGCTTCCGCACGTGGGGCGGCATCTTTGCCGTGATGTTTGTGCTGGGACTGATTGTAGGTATCGTCTCGGGCATCATCTCGCTGCCGTGGAGCATTGCCCTCGGCGCTCAGGCCGCATTTGGAATGGAGGAAGATGCCGAGAGCTTCGTCGGCACGACGGGCTTCGGCTTCATGGTGTTCCTGCTCTCCGTGCTGCAGTCGTTCGTGACGTTCCTCTGCTACGCCGTGCCCACCATCGGCCTGGCCTACCAGTATGGTCATGCTGCCGAGAAGATTGACCACGTCACCGTGGAGGCCGACATCGACAAGTTTGAGAACCTGTAAACCAATAGCCGCATTTTGTCAGTTTTCACCGACACCCTGGCCTGCGACACCGCTCAGCTACATGCGATGCAGCAGAATCCTGCCTACGACTACAACCGCGAGCTCGTAGCGCAGCAGGAGTCGTTGTGGGACTGGCTGGTGCAGAAGTTCCTCAGATGGGTGGACACTTTCTTCGACGACAGCCTCTCGGTGGGCGTGCGCAATGCCGTGCTGATGTTCCTCGGCGTTGTCGTGATAGGGCTCATCGCGTGGTTCCTCTATCGATATCGCCCGGAGCTCTTCATGCGCAACCGAAAGACTGCTGCTGAGGAGGAAGAACTGCCGGACAACATCTACGGCATCGACTTCAATGCTGAAATCAGCCGTGCGCTCAGTCAGGAGAACTACCGCCAGGCCGTGCGCTACGTCTATCTGAAGACGCTGCGGCGGCTGAGCGACACGGGGCGCATCGACTGGCAACCGTCGAAGACACCTACGCAGTATGTGCGCGAGTTTCCGTCAGAGGCTTTCCGCCTGCTCACGCAGCACTTCCTGCGCGTGCGCTACGGCAATTTCGAGGCCACGCGCGGGCTCTATGATGAGGTGCTCAGGCTCAGTCAGGAAGGAGGTGCGGCATGAAGTTCTCACGCGTCTACATGCTCTGCATCGTGGCATTCCTCGCTGTGGTGTTCGTGGCCGAGTATCGCATGCCGCGCCGCTTCAACTGGCATCCGTCGTTCAGCGCGAAGAGCACGCAGCCCTTCGGCAGCCAACTCTTCGACAGCGTGCTCAAGGCCACCCTGCCCAACGGCTACCAGGTCACGCGGCAGACCCTCTACCAGCTGGAGCAAGCCGACACGACGCGCAGGCAGACCGTGCTGGTGGTGGCGGAACATCTTTATAATCTGGAGAACATCGACGTCAAGACTATGCTGCGAATGGCTGAGCGTGGCAACAAAATCATCCTTGTCGCTCACGGTTTCAGCAGTCAGATGGAGGACACGATGGGCGTCTATGCCACTACCGATTGGAGTTCGGAGCCTATGCAAATGGGGCTTGCCCAGCATTACAAGCGCGACTCGCTCATCCTCTGGAAACGCTATGGAACCCCCTATTGGTCGCGTACGTTCATGCTCTATCCGCAGCTGGGCAGCCGCCATCTGCTGGAAGATTTCGACCTCGATTCTATCGAAGGTACCTCCGAGGAGAAGGTGACAACGCCATCAAAGACTGTCAAGCGCGACTACCGCGTACTGGCTTTCAGTCCGAAGAGCGATGCCTGGATGATGGCTGTCGATTTCCCTATCGGCAAGGGTCATGTCTTCCTGGCTTCCACGCCGCTGCTCTTCACGAACTACGGCATCCTCGACGACGAGGGACGCGACTACGTGCTGCGCATCCTCAACGAGGTGAAGGACCTGCCCGTGGTGCGCTCTACGGCCTACCTGCCCACCCGCGATGATGCTGTGGAAGGCTCGCCGCTGCGCTATTTCCTCACCCACAGGCCCCTGCGCTGGGCTCTCTATCTGACGATGCTCACCTGCCTGGCGTTCCTGCTCTTCACCGCCCGCCGCCGACAGCGTGCCGTGCCGGTGGTGAAAAGTCCCGAAGACCGTTCGCAGGAGTTCGTCGCCCTCATCGCCGGCCTCTACGAGCAGCGCCGCGACTGGCGCGACCTCACGCTGAAGAAGTTCACCTACTTTGCCGAGGAGCTGCGCCGACTACTCAACATCGACATCACCGACACGGTTGAGGACAATCAGAACATCCCTCTGTTGGCACATGCTGTAGGAATGCATCCCGACGAGGTGGCCTCGCTGCTGAGCGACCTGCGCCGGCTGCACCTGGATGAAAGCCAGATCACGCGGAAGGCGATGGAGACCTACGTCAACCAAATGAATGAAATAACAAAGAGAATCAGATAAATGGAACAGACAGAAAGAATCGACCTCACACAGTTTGCGGAGAAAATCCGCCAGTTGCGCGAAAGCATCAGCCACGTCATCGTGGGACAAGAGGCCACCGTCGACCTTGTGCTCACCGCCATCCTCGCCGACGGCCACGTGCTCATCGAGGGCGTGCCGGGTGTGGCCAAGACGCTATTGGCGCGACTCATCGCCCGACTCATCGACACGCGCTTCAGCCGCATCCAGTTCACGCCTGACCTCATGCCTAGCGACGTGCTGGGCACGACGGTGTTCAACATGCAGACGCAGGCCTTCGACTTCCATGCCGGTCCGGTCTTTGCCGACATCGTGCTGGTCGACGAAATCAACCGCGCTCCAGCCAAGACGCAGGCGGCCCTCTTCGAGGTGATGGAGGAACGGCAGGTCACCATCGACGGCGAGACGCGTCGCATGGGCGACATCTACACCATCATCGCCACGCAGAACCCCGTGGAGCAGGAGGGCACCTACAAGTTGCCTGAAGCACAGACCGACCGTTTCCTCATGAAAATCACGATGGGCTATCCGTCGCTCGATGAGGAGGTGGCCATCCTGGCTCATCACAATGAGAATGCCGCCTTCACGCGGCTGCAGGATGTGAAGCCTGTCATCACGCACGACGAATTGCTGCAGCTGCGCCAACTGATGCGGCAGGTGTTTGTGGAGCCGTCGCTGATGCGCTACATCGCCTCCATCGTGCAACTGTCGCGGCAGTCGAAAGCCATCTTCCTCGGTGCCTCGCCGCGTGCCTCGGTGGCCATGTTGCAGGCATCGAAAGCCTATGCGCTGCTGCAGGGACGCGACTTCGTGACGCCCGACGACATCAAGCAGGTCACACCCAGCATCCTGCAGCACCGTCTCATCCTCAATGCTGAGGCCGAGATGGAGGGCCACACGCCGCTGAAGGTCGCGCAGCGTCTCATCGAAAGAGTTGAAGTTCCTAAATAGTTTAGAGTTGAGAGTTTAGAGTTGAGAGTCAGTTTAGAGTTGAGAGTTTTTAGAGTAGTTCGAAACGAGAAACTTGAAACCAGAAACTCGAAACTCGAAACCAGAAACTAGAACCTAGAGCCCAGTTTAGAGTGTTTTTGACGCGCAGATTCTATATTGCCATGACGGTCGTCATCTTAGTGATTGCTGGCGGCTACCTATGGCTCCCGTTGTTCACCATCGGGCGCTGCATGCTCTTTGCACTGTTGCTGTTGCTCGCCGCCGACCTCGCTCTGCTCTACTGGCCCTGGGCAAGAAGTCAGCCAACTCTCTCGGCCACGCGCCATTGCGCCGACCGCTTCTCGAATGGCGACGACAATGCTGTCAGCATCACCATCGAAAATCGTCACCGCATTCCCGTCAGGGTGGAAATCATCGACGAAGTGCCCGCCGGGCTCACTGCCCCCAGCCATATCCCATCTGTAGACGGTCCTCAGTCATCTGTCAACTACCACCTTCGTCCCACGCGCCGGGGCATTTATTCTTTCGGTCACATCCGCCTCTTTGCCCGCACGCTGATCGGCCTTGCCGAACGGCGCTTCACCACAGGGCAATCCCAGGAGGTGAAGGTCTACCCTTCTTTTGCTCATCTCAGCCAGTACGAATTCCTTGCCATCCATAATAATCTCACGGAGCAGGGCATCAAGCGCATCCGCCGCGTGGGCCATCACACGGAATTCGAACAAATCAAGGACTACGTCGTCGGCGACGACTACCGCACCATCAACTGGCGCGCCACGGCCCGTCGGCATCAGCTCATGGTGAACGTCTATCAGGACGAGCGCTCGCAGCAGATTTACAGCATCATCGACAAGGGACGTGTCATGCAGCAAGCTTTCCGCGGCATGACACTCCTCGACTATGCCATCAATGCCTCGCTGGCACTTTCCTACGTGGCGATGCGGAAGGACGACCGTGCCGGCATCATCACCTTTGCCGACTATGTAGACACTTTCCTGCGTGCCGAGCGGCAGCAAGGCCATCTGCAAAAGGCCATGGAGGTGCTCCATGCCCAGCAGACGGAGTTTGGCGAGACCGACTACAGTGCGCTCTGCGTCAGTGTGAACAAGCACATCACGAAGCGGTCGCTGCTCGTGCTCTACACCAATTTCACCACGCTTGTCGCCCTGCGACGCCAGCTGCCTTACTTGCAGCAGCTCTCTAAGCGCCACCGTCTGCTCGTGGTGTTCTTCGAGGACGAACTCACGCCAAGAGGCAAGGGGCAGGAGGTGGTCGATGTCATTGCCGAGAAGTTCGTCTACGAGAAGCGACTCATCGTGTCGTTGTTGCGCCAGCACGGCATCACCGCCTTGCTCACTCAGCCCGAGCAACTGTCAGTAAATGTAATCAACAAATATCTCGAAATCAAACAACAAAGCCTATGACTATCAACGAACGAATTCAGGCGCTGCGCACGGAGATGCAGCGCGAAAGCCTGGCTGCTTACATCTTCACCAGCACCGACCCGCATAACGGTGAATACGTGCCCGACCATTGGAAAGGACGCGAGTGGATCAGTGGTTTCAACGGGTCGGCAGGCACGGCTGTGGTCACGATGACGAGTGCCGCCCTCTGGACCGACTCCCGTTACTTCCTCGCAGCAGAAGAACAGTTGCGGGGCACGGAGTTCCAGCTGATGAAGTTGAAGATGCCCGGCACGCCAACGATTCCCGAATGGCTTGGTCAGGAACTTCGCAACAGCCGCTCAAAGGAGGTCGCTGCCGACGGAATGACGAATTCCGCAGCCTTCATAGAAGATCTCATCGCCGACCTGCGAAAGGAGGGCGGACTGACGCTACGCACCAACTACGACCCACTGCGTTTCATCTGGAACGACCGTCCCGCCATCCCCATGAATCCCGTGGAGATTCATCCGCTGAAGTATGCTGGTGAGGAAACGCCTTCGAAGCTGCGCCGCATTCGCGAGGCCCTGCGCCGCCAGCACGCCGACGGCATGCTTGTTTCTGCCCTCGACGATATCGCCTGGACGCTGAACCTCCGTGGAAGCGATGTGCATTGCAACCCCGTTTTCGTCTCCTATCTGCTCATCTCGCAGACACGCACCACTTTATATATTAATAAGGTGAAGTTGCCAGCCGATGTGCAGGCCTACTTGCACGACTGCGGCGTTGATGTTGACGACTATCAGAACGTGGCTCGCGGCCTGCACGACTACTTCGAGTATAACATCCTGCTCGATCCCAACGAGACCAGTTACACGCTGATGAAGGCTGTGCAGCGCGAAATCGTGCGCGGCGCCTCGCCCATCGCAACGATGAAGACCATTAAAAACCCTACGGAGATTGAGGGGTTTCGCCGCGCGATGATCAAGGATGGCGTGGCGATGGTGAAGTTTCTGAAGTGGTTGCAGCCTGCTGTTGAGGCTGGAGGAGAGACTGAAATCTCGCTCGACAAGAAGTTAACAGCCCTGCGTGCAGAGCAGGAGGGATTCCGCGACATTTCGTTCGACACCATCTGTGGTTACGAACAGCATGGTGCCATCATTCACTATGAGGCTACACCGGAGACCGATATCCCCGTGCTTCCCAAGGGATTGCTGTTGCTCGATAGCGGTGCGCAGTATCTCGATGGCACCACCGATATCACTCGTACCATTGCTGTTGGTCCCATCACCGACGAACAGCGACACATCTATACACTTGTTCTACGCGGCCACATCCAGCTTTCACGTTGCATCTTCCCGCGCGGTGCTGCCGGCACGCAGATGGATGTGCTCGCCCGTCAGTACATGTGGCGCGAAGGATTGAATTACCTGCATGGCACTGGTCATGGGGTAGGGCAGTACCTGAATGTTCACGAAGGTCCGCATCAGTTCCGTATGGAATGGAAACCGGCGCCGTTCGTCGAAGGCATGACCGTCACCGACGAGCCTGGCATCTACCTACCTGGTCGTTTTGGAGTGCGCATCGAGAACACATTACTTGTCACACCCTACATGGAAGGCGAGTTTGGACCGTTCCTGCAGTTCGATCCCCTCACGCTATGTCCCATCGACCTCACACCAATCATCGTCGAAGAGATGCTGCCAGAGGAAATCAGTTGGCTCAACGCCTATCACCAGCGTGTCTACGACACCCTCTCGCCCTATCTCGATGAAGATCATCAGGCATGGCTCCGCAATGCATGCAGGGCGCTGTAAGAAAACGACCTAGCGTATATTATTTCCAAAGACAACATAGACCGCTCGGCTCTGCCGCTTTCGTAGCGACGCGGAGAAAGAACCATCAACAACTACATGTTGTTCCAAGTTGTTCTTGTTGTCTTCACAATAACTGATAGAATATAGTTTTAAAATTGAAGTAATTATGATTGAAGCAATTATCACTGGAATCTTGGCTGGCTTTATTGCCGCTAAACTTACCGGCGGCGAAGGAAAAGGCTGCTGGATTGACCTGTTCCTCGGACTCGTAGGTGGTGTCGTCGGCAACTGGTTGCTGGGACTGCTCGGTATTTCTTGGCAACCCAGCTGGTTCAGTAACATCGGTACAGCCGTTATTGGTGCCGTAGTAGTTCTGTGGATCTGGAACAAACTGAATAAGTAGGCGGCCTGACATCTCTTGCCATCCGCCTTCTGATGTTGGCTTCTAAGAAAAAGTGAGAAGCTGCATCGTATCGAAAATGTTCCTCTTCGCCGTTTCTGGCTTCATGGCTTCTTCGGCGGGCAGATTCGGTGGGTTGATGCAAACCACTTGAGAGAAACCCGCGTTAAGTAGCTCTTGGCGGTCTTCAATGCGGCCTGCTATCAGGGCAACGGGCACCTGATGCGCCTTGGCACGTTGCAGGATTCCATAAGGAACCTTGCCCATCAGCGTTTGTCGGTCGGAGGCTCCTTCGCCTGTAATGACGAGGGAAGCATCGTCCAACAGCCTGTCGAACCCAATCGTGTCGAACAGGAGGTCGATGCCCGACTGACGTTCAGCATTCATATATTGCAAGAACGCATAGCCAAGTCCGCCTGCGGCTCCTGCACCAGGCTCATTCTGACAATCGTAGCCGAAGTGTCTGGCAGAGACTTCGGCAAACCGTTTAGCACGGGCATCGAGCAACTGGACCATTTCCTGTGTGGCCCCCTTTTGTGGGGCAAATACATGAGCGGCTCCGTTCTCTCCACACAAAGGATTGGTGACATCGGTTGCAATCGTGAAATGAACGGCATCGAGCTCGTGGACATCATCCCATGAACCGTGCTTGGCAAAACTGTCGATGATGGCACGGAGCATACCTATCCCGCAATCGCTCGTCGCACTTCCGCCAAGCCCAACGATAATATGTCTGCATCCTCGGCGAACCGCATCAGCCACAAGTTGCCCAGTGCCGTAGCTGGTTGCAATCATCGGATTGCGCTCTTCTTCATTGAGTAGCGTCAGTCCACTGGCCTTGGCTATCTCAATCACAGCCGTATCGCCCATCACCAAATACGGTGCTGAAATGTGTCGCATGAGCGGATCTCTCACTTCCACCTCCACTAGGACACCCTCCCTGCTGGGGAGGGTTGGAGTAGGGTTTCCCTCCCCACTGGTGAGGGGCGGGGTAGGGCTAGTTCCCCTCCCTACTGGGGAGGGGGTAGGAGTGGGGCTCCTAAACGCCTCCAGCCAACCTTCGCCACCGTCGCTGACGGGAATCGACAACACCTCAGCCTCAGGCATTCTTGCGAGAATACCCTCCACCGCTGCCCGATTAGCCTCTGCAGATGCCAGGCAGCCTTTGAACGAATCGATGGCTACTATGATCTTGCCCATATTGACTTCATTCATATTGATTTTGCAAAATTACTCAATTCTAATCAATATCGGTGAGAAATAAGAAACTTTATGCCATAAATCCATTTTTATTGGGTTCAAATCGTCATCCTTTCTCATCTCTTTCTCATATCATCCGCATCAATGAAGAGCTATGCTCCTTACCACCAGAGCTATGCTCCTTAGCTTCCAGAGCATTGCTCTCTATCATCCAGAGCATTGCTCTCAGCCGTCTAGAGCATTGCTTTTAGAGGTCCGAAGCTATGCTCTTGGCCTTTAAAAGCATTGCTTTGGGTGTTCGGAAGCATTGCTCCCAGTCTCCGAAAGCATTAATTCCCGTCTTCGAAAAGAAAGATCCTTCTCATTTTGACCTCACATACACCCATTTTGCTCTTAACCACTTCTGTATCAAGCACTTGCAATTTTTGTAACATCCCGTCACACCTCCCGCCAACCTCCTGTCTTGGGGGCGTTCCTAATCAGAGCGCAAAATCCCTTATTCTCCTAGTCTTGTAGGTAATGAAAAACGGGAGGTTGACGGGAGGTTCCTCGTTGTGACCTCCCGTGCCTCAATTCCTTTGTACAAAGGCATTTCAGAAGATTTCTGGAGTATGTGAGGTCAAAACGCGCATAAACCTTTTTATGGGATAACATCGAACACAAATTACACAAATGAGCACGAATCATTCTTTGTCAAATAATATATTTTTTTCGCCCTCTGGAATGAAAATTCGCAGAAAAATTTGGCAGATTCGAAAAATTGCTGTACCTTTGCATCCGCTTTTCGTGTCTACTAGCCGGAAACGGCTCTCTGAAGGCCCGAGAGTGGTAGTGTTGAACGAATTAAAACAAATAGTATAACAACTTAAAATCAAAAGTAGTAAACATGATTATTGTACCTGTAAAAGAAGGCGAAAACATCGAAAGAGCACTGAAGAAGTTCAAGAGAAAGTACGAGAAGACCGGCGTGGTGAAGGAACTCCGCCGCCGTCAGCAGTACAACAAGCCCTCTGTGCTGAAGCGCCTGAAGATGGAGCACGCCATCTACGTGCAGAAGTTGCGTCAGAACGAGGAAATCTAAAATATTTCCCCGAAAATTTGGTGGTTCGGAAAAAAGTTCGTAACTTAGTTGCCAAATAACGGAAAACCCCGTGGCAACTATGACGATTGACCAGTTTTTGAGCTACCTGCAATATGAGCGCAACCGCTCTGAACGTACGGTGAAAGCCTATGGTGACGACTTGAGGTCGTTTGAGGCTTTCTTCAAGAATTTGGATGATCAGCTCTCGTGGGAGTCGGTAGACTCGGACGTCATCCGCGGCTGGATGGAGAGTATGATGGATAAAGGAAACACTGCCACCTCGATCAACAGAAGATTGAGCGCGGTGCGTTCCCTTTATCGTTTTGCCTTATCCAGAGGTATCGTGGAGCGCGATCCCGCCCATGGACTCAAGGGGCCAAAGGGGAAGAAGCTGTTGCCGCAGTATCTGCGTGAGAGTGAGATGGACCGTCTGCTGGCTGATGACATGTGGACTGACGAGATGGGCGACCTTCGCGCGCGTACCATAATATTAATGTTCTACTCCACGGGCATCCGTCTCTCTGAACTCACGGGCCTCGACAATGCGTCGGTCGACTTCGCGGCTCAGCAACTCAAGGTGAGGGGAAAGGGCAACAAGGAACGCCTCATTCCTTTCGGCAGCGAACTGCAGAAGGCCTTGCGCCTCTACGCTGAGCGTCGCGATGCCGAGACTCCGAGCGACGGCCAGGCGTTCTTCGTCGGCGACGATGGTCAGCGGATGACCAGCCAGAAGGTTCGCCAGATTGTCCAGCATCACCTCTCGCGGGTGACCACGATGAAGAAGCGCTCGCCTCACGTGCTGCGCCATACCTTCGCCACCGCAATGCTTAACAACGAGGCTGGCATAGAGAGTGTGAAGAAACTGCTCGGCCACTCGAAACTCTCGACGACCGAGATCTATACACACACCACCTTCGAACAGTTGCGGCGCGCCTACGCCAAAGCTCACCCCAGGGAAGTGTGAAATGAGAAAGAAACATCGTGAAAGCGAAATATCGTGAAAACGATAGGGCGATGAAGCGATCAAACGAATATACTTAATACTAACCTTATTAAAATAGGAGGTAATTATGGAAATCAAAATTCAAGCTATCAAGTTCGATGCCACAGACAAACTGCAGGCATTCGTAGACAAGAAGGTCGGCAAACTGGAAAAGACGTTTGAGGACATCAAGTCGGCAGAAGTACAGCTGAAGGTGGTGAAGCCCGCCACGGCGATGAACAAGGAGACAAGCCTCTCCGTGAACGTTCCCGGGACGACACTCTTCGTTGAGAAGACATGTGACACTTTTGAGGAAGGAATCGACCAATGTGTGGACGCAATGAAGGTCCAACTGACGAAATTCAAGGAAAAATTGAGAAATCAATAAAAAAAAGTCGAAAAAATTTTGGTGATTCAAAAATAAGTATTATCTTTGCAGCCGTTTTACGACACGTCCTAAAATTGCGACGCCTGACGGCTGCAAGGATTTGCCTCTTTAGCTCAGTTGGCCAGAGCACGTGATTTGTAATCTCGGGGTCGTTGGTTCGAATCCGACAAGAGGCTCTCCCTTAGCGAGGCGAGACCAAAGGGACAGAAAGTGAACACTAAACATTGGGTGGTTTCCAGAGTGGCCAAATGGGGCAGACTGTAAATCTGTTGTCTTTCGACTTCGGTGGTTCGAATCCATCACCACCCACTCCTAAAAAGTAGCGGCGAATTCGGTGAGGCCAGTACTTGAAATTCTTCAATAAGGCTATCCGGACAAGCCCCTTTTGCGGAAACGCGGAAATAGCTCAGTTGATAGAGCACTAGCCTTCCAAGCTGGGGGTCGCGGGTTTGAGCCCCGTTTTCCGCTCACGTCTTGCTGTAATAGCTCAGTGGTAGAGCACTTCCTTGGTAAGGAAGAGGTCCTGAGTTCAACTCTCAGTTACAGCTCTACTTCGGCCTGGGTTAAGACAGACAATCCCGAAGAAAAACAGATTATTCAGTAATAATTCAAATAGACAAACAAAAGCTATGGCAAAAGAAACCTTTGTGCGTACCAAACCGCACGTGAACATCGGTACTATTGGTCACGTAGACCATGGTAAGACTACTCTGACCGCTGCTATCACGCTCGTGCTTTCGAAGCGCGTTGCTGGTAACGAGGGTAAGATCAAGTCTTTCGACCAGATCGACAATGCTCCCGAGGAAAAGGAGCGTGGTATCACTATTAACACCGCTCACGTTGAGTATGAGACCGAGAAGCGTCACTATGCTCACGTTGACTGCCCGGGACACGCCGACTATGTGAAGAACATGGTAACTGGTGCTGCCCAGATGGACGGTGCTATCCTCGTTGTTGCTGCTACTGACGGTCCTATGCCTCAGACCCGTGAGCACGTCCTGCTCGCCCGTCAGGTGAACGTTCCCCGTCTGGTGGTGTTCCTGAACAAGTGCGACATGGTCGACGATGAGGAAATGCTTGAGCTCGTTGAGATGGAGGTTCAGGAGATCCTCGCTCAGTATGAGTTCGAAGACGACACTCCTATCATCCGCGGTTCTGCTCTTGGTGCCCTGAACGGTGTTGAGAAGTGGGAAGACAAGGTGATGGAGCTGATGAATACTTGCGACGAGTGGATCCAGGAGCCCCCGCGCGCTACCGATAAGCCCTTCCTGATGCCTGTTGAGGACGTGTTCTCTATCACAGGTCGTGGTACTGTGGCTACAGGTCGTATCGAGACTGGTGTCATCCACGTTGGTGATCCCGTTCAGCTGCTCGGTCTTGGTGAGGACAAGAACTCGGTTGTTACCGGTGTTGAGATGTTCCGCAAGCTGCTCGACGAGGGCCAGGCTGGTGATAACGTAGGTCTGCTGCTCCGCGGTATTGACAAGAACGAGGTGAAGCGCGGTATGGTTCTCTGCCATCCGGGTCAGATCAAGCCCTTCAAGAAGTTCAAGGCTTCTATCTATGTCCTGAAGAAGGAAGAGGGTGGTCGTCACACTCCGTTCGGCAACAAGTATCGTCCTCAGTTCTACCTCCGCACCATGGACTGCACGGGTGAGATCACTCTTCCCGCTGGCGTTGAGATGGTGATGCCTGGTGACAACGTGGAGATCACAGTTGACCTGATCTACGCTGTTGCTCTGAACAAGGGTCTGCGCTTCGCTATCCGTGAGGGTGGCCGCACCGTAGGTTCCGGTCAGATCACAGAGGTCTACGAGGATTAATCCTCAGCCAAGTCAGACTAGTCCGACTTGTCAGGCTGGTCCTACAGTTTAGACTAGTCAGTTAATTCATAAAGCCCCCGCTCGAGGGTGGGGGCTTTACTTACGGGAATAGCTCAGTTGGTAGAGCATCGGTCTCCAAAACCGAGGGTCGTGAGTTCGAGTCTTACTTCCCGTGCGAAAATAGAAGGTAATATGTTTAAGAAATTCATTAATTATTGCAAGGCTTGTTACGAAGAACTTGCGCATAAGACGACTTGGCCGACACGCCGTGAGCTGACGCACAGTGCAGTGGTTGTATTATCTGCTTCCCTTATCATTGCGCTGGTTGTGTTCTGTATGGACTCTGCGTTCAGATGGATCATGAGCATGGTTTATCCAGGTTAATCGTTAAAAGGAAATGGCAGAAACAGGAATGAAATGGTATGTGCTCCGGGCTGTTAGTGGCAAGGAGGCCAAGGTGAAAGAATACATCGAGGCCGAGATGAAACACAACCCGCTGCTGCAGGCTCATGTTTCCCAGGTATTGATACCGATGGAGAAACATGCTTCCTTGCGTAATGGCAAAAGAGTAGTCAAGGAGAAGATCAGTCTTCCTGGCTATGTCTTTGTTGAAGCCAACTTGGTAGGCGACGTGGCGCACACGCTGCGCTTCACGCCGAACTGCCTGGGATTCCTTGGCGGACTGGACAATCCCTCGCCCGTGCCACAGGCGGACATCAACCGTATGCTTGGCAATGCCGAAGAGACCGAACTCGTGGATGAAGTTGTCATCCCCTACATGGTCGACGAGACAGTCAAGGTTACGGATGGTCCGTTCAGCGGCTTCAGCGGTGTCATCGAAGAGGTGAACGCCGAGAAGCACAAGCTGAAGGTGATGGTTAAGATCTTCGGTCGGAAAACTCCGCTGGAGCTCAGTTTTATGCAAGTCGAGAAAGAAGGTTGATGAGTTGTTACGGGCTCTGATGCTTCTTTCATATCATTCAAATTTTAATTATTAACAAAGAAATGGCTAAAGAAGTTGCTGGATTAATCAAGTTACAGATTAAAGGTGGCGCTGCTAATCCCTCTCCTCCCGTGGGCCCTGCTCTGGGTTCCAAGGGTATTAACATCATGGGATTCTGCAAAGAGTTCAACGCCAGAACACAGGATAAGGCTGGTAAGATAATTCCTGTAGTGATCACTTACTATACCGACAAGTCGTTCAGCTTCGAACTCAAGACTCCTCCTGCAGCAGTACAGTTGAAAGAGGCAGCCAAGGTGCAGAGCGGTTCCTCACAGCCCAATCGTCAGAAGGTCGCTTCTGTCACATGGGATCAGGTTCGCGCTATCGCCGAGGACAAGATGAAAGACTTGAACTGCTTCACAGTTGAATCAGCCATGAAGCTTGTTGCCGGTACTGCTCGCAGTATGGGCATCACAGTCAAAGGGGACTTCCCTGGTTAACATTAACTATAAACTTCAATTAAGAACATGAGTAAACTGACAAAAAATCAGAAATCAGTCGCTGAGAAGATTGAAGCAGGGAAGGCTTACACGCTGAGAGAGGCTATGGATCTGGTGAAGGAAATCACCACGACCAAGTTCGAAGCTTCTGTTGATATCGACGTACGACTGGGTGTTGACCCGCGTAAGGCCAACCAGATGGTTCGCGGCGTTGTGTCGCTGCCTAACGGAACTGGTAAGATTACGCGTGTGCTCGCACTGTGTACTCCCGATCAGGAGGCTGCTGCAAAGGAAGCTGGCGCTGATTATGTTGGTCTTGACGAATATGTAGAAAAGATCAAAGGTGGATGGACAGATGTTGATGTTATCATCACTATGCCCTCTTGCATGGGTAAGATCGGTCCCCTGGGCCGTGTGCTCGGTCCCCGTGGCCTGATGCCGAACCCCAAGAGCGGTACTGTCACTATGGACGTTGCTAAGGCAGTGAAGGAAGTAAAGCAGGGTAAGATTGACTTTAAGGTCGACAAGGCTGGTATCATCCACACCTCGATCGGTAAGATCAATATGACTCCTGATCAGCTTTACGGTAACGCAAAGGAATTCATTGCTACCGTTATCAAGCTGAAGCCCGCCGCTGCTAAAGGTACATACATCAAGAGTATCTTTATTTCGAGCACGATGAGTAAGGGTATCAAGGTTGATCCGAAATCAGTTGAGTAACTCTAAAAGTTTTGTAAAATGAGAAAAGAAGTAAAAGATACTGTCGTTGTAGAACTTGGCCAGAAGCTGAAGGAGTTTTCGCACTTCTACCTCGTAGACGTCGAAGGTCTGAACGCTGCTGATACAAGCAATCTGCGTCGCAAGTGCTTCAAGAACGACGTGAAGATGGTGGTCGTGAAGAACACGCTTCTCCGCAAGGCTTTTGAGGCAAGTGACATTGACTACGAACCCCTGTATGCAGCCCTGAAGGGTAGCACGGCTATGTTGTTCTGCAACACCGCCAATGTTCCCGCCAAGTTGCTGAAGGAGTATAAGGACAATAAGAAGGAAGTTCCCGCGCTGAAGGCTGCCTATGCCGAAGAGAGCATCTTCGTCGGTGCCGACAAGCTGGCTGAACTCTGTGCAATCAAGAGCAAGAACGAGCTCATTGCCGACGTTGTTGCCCTGCTGCAGTCCCCGATCAAGAATGTTGTTTCTGGTCTCAACGCCGGTGGCAAGATTCACGGTCTGCTTGACGCTATCGCTGAGCGTAACCAATAAGCGAAACTGATAACACTAACATTGTAAAACAAATTAAAATCTTAAATAAAAATGGCAGATATTAAAGCTATTGCAGAAGAGTTGGTAAACCTTACTGTGAAAGAAGTTAACGAGTTGGCAACAGTCCTGAAGGACGAGTATGGTATTGAGCCCGCTGCTGCAGCTGTTGCTGTAGCTGCTGGTCCCGCTGCTGGTGCAGCTGCTGCTGAGGAAGAGAAGACATCGTTCGACGTTGTCCTCGCCGAGGTTGGTGCTGCTAAGCTGCAGGTTGTGAAGGCTGTGAAAGAGGCTTGCGGTCTTGGTCTGAAAGAGGCTAAGGATCTCGTAGACGGCGCTCCCGCAACCATCAAGGAAGGTCTGTCGAAGGACGAGGCTGAGAACCTGAAGAAGGCCATCGAAGAGGCTGGTGCTAAGGTTGAGCTCAAGTAATCACTGAGCATTACACATTCTTTTTGAAAATATGGTTAGGATCTTCCCAGTCGGTGGGTCCTAACCTTTTTGTGTCTTTCGACGCATTTTGCATGATAGGCGTCAGGCCTATTGCCCCCATAAGACCATTTTAGTATTATTCATTATCATATGGCTTCAAAGAAAAAAGTTGATACCAGAATTAATTTTGCCAGCGTGCATAATCCGATGCCCTATCCGGATTTTCTCGATGTGCAGTTAAAGTCTTTCAAAGACTTCCTACAGTTGGATACTCCGCCTGAGGAACGCAAGAATGACGGTTTGTATAAGGTGTTCGCCGAGAACTTCCCTATCACCGACACGCGTAATAATTTCGTTCTTGAGTTCCTGGACTACTTCATCGACCCGCCCCGCTACTCCATCGACGAGTGCCTGGAGCGTGGCCTGACCTACAGCGTACCCTTGAAGGCAAAGATGAAACTGTACTGCACCGACCCCGACCACGAGGACTTCGGTACTGTTACGAGCGATGTGTTCCTGGGCACGATTCCTTACATGACTAGCAACGGAACGTTCATCATCAACGGTGCCGAGCGCGTTGTCGTCTCGCAGTTGCACCGTTCGCCCGGTGTGTTCTTCGGACAGGGTGTACACGCCAATGGTACAGTGCTTTACTCAGCCCGCATCATCCCCTTCAAGGGATCGTGGATTGAGTTCGCCACTGATATCAACAACGTCATGTATGCCTACATCGACCGCAAGAAGAAGCTGCCTGTGACCACGCTGCTGCGTGCCATCGGCTTCGAGCAGGATAAGGATATCCTGCAGATCTTCGACCTTGCTGAGGAGGTGAAGGTGAACAAGAAGAACATGAAGGAAGCCATTGGTCGCAAGCTTGCTGCCCGTGTCTTGAAGAGCTGGAACGAGGACTTCGTCGATGAGGACACCGGTGAGGTTGTATCCATCGAGCGTAACGAAGTCATCATGGAGCGCGAGACTGAGCTCACCGCCGATAACATTGCCGAGATTCTCGACAGCGGTGCTTCGTCAGTGCTGCTCCACAAGGATGCCGAGATGGCCAGCAAGTTCTCGATCATCTTCAACACACTCGCCAAGGACCCGAGCAACTCCGAGAAGGAGGCTGTGCTCTACATCTATCGTCAGCTGCGCAATGCCGATCCTGCCGACGATAACAGCGCGAAGGAAGTGTTCATGAACCTCTTCTTCTCCGACAAGCGCTACGACCTGGGCGAGGTGGGCCGCTACCGTATCAATAAGAAACTGGGTCTCGATACCGATATGAATGTCCGCGTACTGACGAAGGACGATATCATCGAGATTATCAAATACCTGATTCAGCTGGTGAACTCGAATGCCACCGTCGACGATATCGACCACCTGTCGAACCGTCGCGTACGCACCGTGGGCGAACAGCTCTCGAATCAGTTCTCCATCGGTCTGGCACGTATGAGCCGTACCATCCGTGAGCGTATGAACGTTCGCGACAATGAGGTGTTCACCCCCACCGACCTCATCAATGCCAAGACCATTTCGAGCGTCATCAACTCGTTCTTCGGAACCAACCCGCTGTCGCAGTTCATGGACCAGACCAACCCGCTTGCCGAGGTCACTCACAAGCGCCGTCTGTCGGCTCTGGGTCCTGGCGGTCTGTCGCGTGAGCGTGCCGGCTTCGAGGTTCGTGACGTTCACTACACTCACTACGGACGCCTCTGCCCGATTGAGAGCCCTGAAGGCCCGAACATCGGTCTGATCTCGTCGCTTTGCGTCTATGCTACCATCAACGAGCTTGGCTTCATCGAGACTCCTTATCGTAAGGTGACCGATGGCGTTGTTGATCTTGACAACGAGAATGTTGTCTACCTCACCGCCGAGGAAGAAGCCGAGCACATCATCGGTCAGGGCAACGCCCCGCTGAAGAAGAACGGCTCGTTCATCCGTACCTATGTGAAGTGCCGTCAGGATGCCGACTTCCCCGTGGTTGCACCTTCGCAGGTCGACCTCATGGACGTCTCGCCTCAGCAGATTGCTTCTGTCTCGGCAGGTCTGATTCCTTTCCTTGAGCACGATGACGGTCACCGTGCACTGATGGGATGTAACATGATGCGCCAGGCAGTGCCTCTGCTCCACAACGATGCTCCTATCGTGGGTACCGGTCTTGAGAGACAGGTGTGCGAGGATTCACGCACGATGATTGTTGCCGAGGGCGACGGTGTCATCGAATATGTTGACGCCACCACCATCCGCATCCTCTACGACCGCACCGAGGACGAGGAGTTTGTCAGCTTCGAGCCCGCACTGAAGGAATACCGCATTCCTAAGTTCCGCCGCACGAACCAGAATATGACCATCGACCTGCGTCCTCTCTGCAAGAAGGGACAGCGCGTGTCGAAGGGCGACATCCTCACCGAGGGCTATGCCACCGAGAATGGCGAGCTTGCCCTGGGTCGCAACCTGCTCGTGGCCTATATGCCTTGGAAGGGTTACAACTACGAGGATGCCATCGTGCTCTCTGAGCGTCTGGTGCGCGACGACGTGCTTACCTCTGTTCATGTCGACGAGTATTCGCTCGACGTGCGTGAGACGAAGCGTGGTATGGAAGAGTTCACCGCCGACATCCCCAATGTCAGCGAGGAAGCCACGAAGGACCTCGACGAGAATGGTGTCATCCGCGTGGGTGCCCGTGTCGAGCCCGGTGATATCCTCATCGGTAAGATTTCACCGAAGGGCGAGAGCGATCCTTCGCCTGAAGAGAAGCTGCTTCGCGCCATCTTCGGCGACAAGGCCGGCGATGTGAAGGATTCTTCGCTGAAGGCCAATCCGTCGCTGTCGGGTGTCATCATCGACAAGAAGCTCTTCACGCGTGCCGTGAAGACCCGCGAGTCGAAGAAGCAGGATAAGGTGCTGCTGGCCAAGCTCGAGGAAGAGTACGAGGCCAAGAACAACGACCTGCGCGACATCCTCATCGATAAGCTCATGAAGCTCACCCGCGGCAAGACCTGTCAGGGTGTGAAGGACTATACCGGTGCTGAGATTATCACCAAGGGTAGCAAGTTCTCTGCTGCCACACTGCGCAACCTGGAGTACGACGGCATCCAGTCGAGTGGCTGGACAGGCGACGAGCATAAGGACATGCTCATCCAGAAGCTCATCATGAACTACCTGCGCAAGTACAAGCTGCTCGATGCCGAGCTGAAGCGTCGCAAGTTCGCCATCAGCATTGGCGACGAGCTGCCCTCAGGCATCCTGCAGATGGCAAAGGTCTATGTTGCCAAGAAGCGTAAGATCGGTGTCGGTGATAAGCTGGCCGGTCGTCACGGTAACAAGGGTATCGTCTCGAAGGTCGTTCGCATGGAGGACATGCCGTTCCTCGAGGACGGTCGTCCCGTCGACCTCGTTCTGAACCCGCTGGGTGTGCCTTCACGTATGAACCTCGGTCAGATCTTCGAGGCCATCCTCGGTGCTGCCGGCCGTAAGCTCGGTGTGAAGTTTGCTACGCCTATCTTCGACGGTGCCAAGCTCGACGACCTCTCCGAGTGGACCGACAAGGCCGGCCTGCCGCGCCTCTGCTCCACACGCCTCTACGATGGCGAGACCGGTGAGCAGTTCGACCAGCCTGCAACCGTTGGTGTGACCTACTTCCTGAAGCTCGGTCACATGGTTGAAGACAAGATGCACGCCCGTTCCATCGGTCCGTACAGCCTCATCACCCAGCAGCCGCTCGGCGGTAAGGCCCAGTTCGGTGGACAGCGTTTTGGTGAGATGGAGGTCTGGGCCCTCGAGGCCTTTGGCGCAAGCCACGTCCTTCAGGAAATCCTTACCATCAAGTCTGATGATACAGTGGGTCGTTCGAAGGCTTACGAAGCCATCGTCAAGGGCGATCCCATGCCTACTCCCGGCATTCCCGAGTCTCTGAATGTGCTGTTGCACGAGCTGCGTGGTCTTGGACTTAGCGTGAAGCTCGACTAAGCGAAATCGTATATCCCAAAATTTGTAAATCGTCAATTGAAATATGGCTTTCAAAAAAGATACAAAGGTAAAGAATAACTTCTCGAAGATTACCATCGGACTCGCTTCGCCTGAGGAGATTCTCGAAAATTCGTATGGTGAGGTCACCAAGCCTGAGACCATCAACTATCGTACGTACAAGCCCGAGCGCGACGGTCTGTTCTGCGAGCGCATTTTCGGTCCGACTCGCGACTATGAGTGCGCCTGCGGCAAGTACAAGCGCATCCGTTACAAAGGCATTGTCTGCGACCGTTGTGGTGTAGAGGTAACCGAGAAGAAGGTGCGCCGCGACCGCAGTGGCCATATCGAGCTCGTCGTTCCTGTGGCTCACATCTGGTATTTCCGCAGCCTGCCCAACAAGATCGGCTATCTGCTCGGCATGCCTACGAAGAAGCTCGATGCAGTCATCTACTATGAGAAATATGTCGTCATCAAGCCGGGTGTGCTCGAGGGCCGCAAGGATGCCGAGGGCAACGAGATCAACGGCTCGCACAAGTACGACCTCCTCACCGAGGAAGAGCTTGCCGACCTGCTGCCGATGCTCGATCCCAACAACGATCTGCTTGAGGACACCGATCCCAATAAGTTCGTTGCAAAGATGGGTGCCGAGGCTGTCTATGAGCTGCTGGCAACCCTCGACCTCGATGCCATCTCCTATGAGCTGCGTGACCGCGCCAGCAACGACTCTTCGCAGCAGCGTAAGACTGAGGCTCTGAAGCGTCTGCAGGTGGTAGAGGCATTCCGCGCCAGCCGCGATATCAACCGTCCCGAATGGATGGTGATGAAGATCATTCCCGTCACACCGCCTGAGCTGCGCCCGCTGGTTCCCCTGGATGGCGGCCGTTTCGCCACCAGCGACCTCAACGACCTCTATCGTCGCGTCATCATTCGTAACAACCGTCTGAAGCGCCTCATGGAGATCAAGGCTCCCGAGGTCATCCTTCGCAATGAGAAGCGCATGCTGCAGGAGGCTGTCGACTCACTGTTCGACAACTCCCGCAAGTCGAGTGCTGTTAAGAGCGAGAGCAATCGCCCGCTGAAGTCGCTCTCCGACTCACTGAAGGGTAAGCAGGGACGCTTCCGCCAGAACCTCCTGGGTAAGCGTGTCGACTATTCTGCCCGTTCGGTCATCGTTGTCGGTCCTGAGCTGAAGATGGGCGAGTGCGGTCTGCCGAAACTCATGGCAGCCGAGCTCTACAAGCCGTTCATCATCCGTAAGCTCATTGAGCGCGGCATCGTGAAGACGGTGAAGTCGGCAAAGAAGATTGTCGACCGCCGCGAGTCGGTCATCTGGGACATCCTCGAGAACGTCATGAAGGGACATCCCGTACTGCTGAACCGTGCTCCTACGCTTCACCGTCTGGGTATCCAGGCCTTCCAGCCGAAGCTCATCGAGGGTAAGGCCATCCAGCTTCACCCGCTGGCATGTACCGCCTTCAACGCCGACTTCGACGGTGACCAGATGGCTGTTCACCTCCCGCTGTCGAACGAGGCCATCCTCGAGGCACAGATCCTCATGCTGCAGAGCCACAACATTCTGAATCCTGCCAACGGAGCACCTATCACCGTGCCTTCACAGGACATGGTGCTCGGTCTCTACTATATCACCAAGAAGCGCCCGGGTGCCAAGGGTGAGGGTCTCACCTTCTACGGTCCCGAAGAGGCTATCATCGCCAACAACGAAGGCAAGTGCGACCTGCACGCTCCCGTGAAGGTGATGGTCGACGACATCGTCGACGGCAAGCGCGTTCGCCACATGGTTGATACCACCGTGGGTCGCGTTATCGTCAATGGTATCGTGCCCGACGAGGTAGGATTCTTCAACGATATCATCTCTAAGAAGACGCTGCGTGGCATGATTGCCGACGTCATCAAGAATGTCGGTATGGCTCGCGCCTGCGACTTCCTCGATGGCATCAAGAACCTCGGTTACCGCATGGCATACGAGGCCGGTCTGTCGTTCAACCTCGACGATATCATCGTGCCGCCCGAGAAGGAAGGCATCGTTGCCAAGGGTCAGAAGGAAGTCGACGAAATCCAGGCCAACTACGACATGGGTTTCATCACCGACAACGAGCGCTACAACCAGGTCATCGATGCCTGGACACACGTGAACAACGAGCTTGGCGACATCCTCTTGAAGGAGATGACTGAGGCCGACCAGGGCTTCAACGCCGTCTATATGATGCTCGACTCCGGTGCCCGTGGTTCTAAGGACCAGATTAAGCAGCTCTCCGGTATGCGTGGTCTGATGGCAAAGCCGCAGAAGGCCGGTGCCGAAGGCCAGCAGATCATTGAGAACCCGATTCTGTCGAACTTCAAGGAAGGTATGTCGGTGCTCGAGTACTTCATCTCGTCACACGGTGCCCGTAAGGGTCTTGCTGATACCGCTATGAAGACGGCCGACGCCGGTTATCTGACTCGTCGTCTCGTCGACGTATCGCACGACGTGATTATTAATGAGGAAGACTGCGGCACGCTCCGCGGACTCATCTGCACCGCTCTGAAGAGTGGCGACGAGGTCATCTCATCGCTTGGTGAGCGCATCCTCGGTCGCGTCAGCGTCCACGACATCATCCATCCCTCCACGGGCGAGCTCATCTGTGCCGCTGGTGAGGAGATCACTGAAGATAAGGTGGCTGCCATCGAGGCATCGCCCATCGAGAGTGTCGAGATTCGTTCGGTGCTCACCTGCGAGTCGCGCCGCGGCGTCTGCATGAAGTGCTACGGCCGCAACCTTGCCACACAGCGCATGGTGCAGATGGGTGAGGCTGTTGGTGTCATCGCCGCACAGGCCATCGGTGAGCCGGGTACACAGCTCACGCTGCGTACGTTCCACGCCGGTGGTGTGGCAGGTAATGCCGCCGCCAATGCATCGATCGTTGCTAAGAACGATGCCCGCATCGAGTTCGATGAGCTGCGCACCGTTCCTTATACTGAGAAGCAGGGCGAACAGGAAGTCACCTGCGAGATGGTTGTCAGCCGTCTGGCCGAAATCCGCTTCGTCGATCCCAATACGAAGATTGTGCTCTCCACGCTCAACGTGCCTTATGGCTCATCGCTCTACAAGCGTCATGGCGACATCGTCCACAAGGGCGAGCTCGTGGCCCGTTGGGATCCGTTCAACGCCGTCATCGTTACCGAATATGCAGGTAAGCTGCGTTTCCGCGATGTCATCGAAGGTTCCACCTTCAAGGCCGAGACCGACGAGACCACTGGTCTTACCGAGAAGATCATCACCGACTCCAGGGACCACAACCGCGTGCCGAGCTGCGACATCCTCAATGCCGACGGCGAGGTCATCGGTAGCTACATCTTCCCTGTGGGAGGTCACGTAGTGGTCGACGACGGTGCAGCCATCGAAACCGGTCAGACAATTGTGAAGATTCCGCGTGCCGTGGGTGGTGCTGGTGATATCACCGGTGGTCTGCCTCGTGTCACTGAGCTCTTCGAGGCCCGCAACCCGAGCAATCCCGCTGTGGTGAGCGAAATCGATGGTGAGGTCTCCATGGGTAAGGTGAAGCGTGGTAACCGCGAAATCATCGTCACCTCGAAGACTGGCGACCAGAAGAAGTATCTTGTCTCGCTGTCGAAGCAGATCCTCGTGCAGGAACACGACGCCGTTCGTGCCGGCACACCGCTCTCCGACGGTGTCATCACTCCTAGCGACATCCTTGCCATCAAGGGTCCCACCGCTGTGCAGGAATACATCGTCAACGAGGTGCAGGACGTCTATCGTCTGCAGGGTGTGAAGATCAACGACAAGCACTTCGAGATTATCGTTCGTCAGATGATGCGCAAGGTGCAGATCAACGAGCCCGGCGACACCACGTTCCTCGAGGATGCACTCGTCGACAAGCTCGACTTCTCTGAGGAGAACGATCGCATCTGGGGTAAGAAGGTCGTCACCGACGCTGGTGATTCCGAGACCATGAAGCCCGGACAGATTGTCACCGCCCGTCGTCTGCGCGACGAGAACTCCTCGCTGAAGCGCCGCGACCTCCGTCCTGTTCAGGTGCGCGATGCCGTGCCCGCTACATCGACGCAGATTCTGCAGGGTATCACCCGTGCAGCATTGCAGACGAAGTCGTTCATGTCGGCTGCATCCTTCCAGGAGACGACGAAGGTGCTCAACGAGGCCGCCATCCGCGGAAAGCAGGACTACCTCGAGGGCATGAAGGAGAACGTCATCTGCGGTCACCTCATCCCTGCAGGCACCGGTCTGCGCCAGTGGGATCGCATTGTAGTCGGTTCTCGCGAAGAGTACGACCGCATGCAGGCCAACCGCAAGAACGTCCTCGACTTCGGTGATTCAGAAGTAGCTGATTAAAGCAAACTTCGCAATAACAACAAGGCAACCCAGTCTGAATGGTCAGGCTGGGTTGCCTTTTTTTTGATGCAAGTGCAAATGGAGATGGCGCGGCTTGGCGATGATATCAGCGATGGGCGATGCCTAGAGTGCTATCATTGAGTTTTGAATCGCTCACCCACGAAGCCCTTACCGATTTCACCAGCCATTAAGTCAAAATGAAGAAACACGGGTGGGGTAGGGGTGAGATCATAGTAATCCATCTCAGCAATAGGAAGGCAGAAATAGGCAAGTTTGTCGTAACTGCTATAGAGACGGGGCAAGACGGGATTATGATCGTAGATCCATTGCTTCACATCCTCCTCTACGTCGAAGTTCACCATGCCTGAACAGCGTACGGATATGTTGTCGGCATAAGCCAACACCTCCACATTGGGGTTCTGCTTCAGTTCCTTCCAGACGGCTTTT
Source organism: uncultured Prevotellaceae bacterium (assembly GCA_900316285.1). Taxonomy (GTDB): domain Bacteria; phylum Bacteroidota; class Bacteroidia; order Bacteroidales; family Bacteroidaceae; genus Prevotella. Next base: position 230,292 of record ONCG01000001.1, on the reverse strand, counting down.
TCTGCCGAAGTAGAAAAATAAAGTACGTTGTTCTCCTGCTTCATAATCTGGAACATGCGCAATTTAGGAAGGTGGCCGTCGCTCGTAGCGAAAGCCACCTCATTGTGGTTGCGCAGAAAGTCAAGTGCTTTCTTTATCATTGCCGTCTTACCAGTTTAGCGGTTCCTGAAGAATGTTACCGTCTGTCATGGGGCTGTCGGCCTCAGTGAAGGCATTGGCCTTATACTGGATGCAGAGCATTGTCAGATTCTCGCTACCCGTGTTCTTCAGTGCACGCTTGCCATCGGGAGCCACTCGGATGATGGTACCCTCGCTGACGGGGAACACCTCGCCATCCACCTGATACTGACCCTCACCCTTTAGGATGAAGTAGAGTTCCTCGTGGGTCTTGTGTGTGTGCAGAAATCCACTGTCCTGACCCGGAACGAGTGTCTGGAACGAAAACTCGCTACCTGTTGCACCTACTGCCTGTCCTGCGAACACCTTACCCTGAATGGTCACATTCGGTCCCATTGGGAGCTCGTGCTCAATAATCTCACTCATCTTACCTACGCTTACTGCGCTGTAGTTCTTACCAGTCTTAATGGTCTCAATCTGTTTCATACTTCTAATCGTTTAAATGGTTATTGTTTCTATTTGACGATGCAAAGGTACGGCAAGTTTTTCATTCCCACAAGAAGGCACTTTTTGGTGAGATAGTTACCAAAAAGTAGGAATTGTGATGTTTTCGGAGATTGCGGAAAACGACTTTAACTCAGATTAACATAGTTTATTCGCGAAACTTGGTAACTATTTGCTACCTTTGTGGCATCAACGGAAAAACCGACAATTATGGCAGATATCAAAGCAGAGTATTTAGCTTGTCCCATCAGGCGAGTGTTGAGTCGTTTCGGCGACAAGTGGTCCATGTTGGTGCTCTATATGCTTCACACCAGCGAGACAGATGTGTTGCGCTTCAACGAGATTCGTCGGCTGATGACGGATTGCTCCCAGAAGATGCTCTCGCAGACGCTGAAGAACCTGGAACAGAGTCACCTCGTTCATCGTGAGTTTTATCCTGAGGTTCCTCCTCGAGTGGAGTATTCGCTCACTGAGACAGGCAAATCGTTGATGCCTGTACTCACGGCACTAATAGACTGGGGAAAAGAACATTTTAATGATGTGGTGACAGATTAATCCCAATCAGTACGAAGCTCTTCAAAAGAGATAGAAAGTGGATTGCCTATCTTTTTGCTTTGACATCGGTGTCTTTTTGCTTTGACATCGGTGTCTTTTTGCTTTAACATCGGAAAACCACACTGCCAGAATTTGTGCAGCAGTCTGGCACAAGTTGTGCAGCATTGCTGCACAACTTAGGCAGCTATCCTGCACAACTTCGGCAGCATTGCTGCACAATTTAGGCAGCAATGCTGCACAAAGCTTGCCACAATGCTGCGTAAAGATTGCAGACTTGCTGCGCATGTTTGGCAGGTATGCTGCCGAAAATATGCATGATTGTTGTAAGTTTGTGAATGCAGATAGCTTCGATTTGAAAAGCTGTGAAGAGGGTGTCCTACATGCTTGCGGAACAGCATGAGAGTAGTAGAAACCACCGCGAAAGGTGCTGAAAGCAATGGTTTCTTTGTTTCTTTTCAAAAGATTTGGTGATTCGCTCATTTCATCGTATCTTTGCAGTCATGAAGAGAAAAATGATCAGAACGGAATGCCGATGGGCCGTATTGCTGGTGGTGGCAACAATGGTGCTGGCGGGCTGCTTGGGCCGCAACAGTGCCGAGGACCACTACCGCGAAGGCTGTCAGCTGGAGCAACAGGGCCGGAAGGGCGATGCGCTGAAGGCCTACAGGCTGGCACAGGAGGAGGGCGGTACATCGCAGTGGGCGGTGGAGGCCACGCTTGCCATGGGCAATCTGCAGCTGTTGGCAGGCAATCGTGACGATGCCCTGACGGCCTTCCGTCGTGCTTTCGACCTTTCGCAGTCGAGTAGCGACACGCTGCACATGGTGTATGCGCTGCGCGATATGTCGCGGTGTCTGCGGTCGCCGGAATGGATAGCCTCGGCTGCCAACTGTTTCGAAAAGGCCGACGGGCTGGCACAGGCGGCACATCTCGATGAGGCTCGTGCCGACCTCTGGCCCGAGTGGATGGATGTGGCGTTGCAGCAGGGCGACAAGGAGCAGGTGAGCCGGTTGTTGGAGGAGATGGACAGGCTGGAGCGTTCGGCTGAACTTGGCAGCCCGTCGGCCTCTGGGAAACAGGAGGAGGACGGCGTTGGAGCGATGTGGCTGGCTCGCGGGCGTGCGCTGCTATGGCTTGGCCGTGAGGCAGAAGCTGAAGAGGCGTTGCTGCGTGCCAGCGAGAGTGCAAACGTGAAGACACATGCTGCGGCGACGATGCTGCTTTCACAGATGGAGAGCGGCAACGGCCGCTACGAGTCGGCGTGGCTGAGTGCCATGGAGTGTGTGGCGATGATGGACAGCGTGAACCGTCAGACCGTGCGTGAGAATGGCGACCTGGTGTCGTCGTTGGAAGACCAGATTGGTGTGGAGCGCGAGAACGGACGGCTACGGCTGCGCCTCTGGGGCGTGGCGTTGCTGGCTTTGCTGGCCGTGGCAGGCGTGGCGGCCTTCTTCCGCTGGCGAATGCGACGCCTGCAGGCGCAGGTGGTTACGCAGAGCCGTAGACAGGAGGAACAGCGACTAGCCGCCCAAGAGCAGAACCGCTCACAGCAAGACCGTCTGCTGGCAGCCTTCCGTCAGTCGGCAGTCTATGCCGATTGCGAGCGCATTGGGCAGGGCGGTAGTGGCGAATTGGGCGATGACGCATGGTCGCAGCTGCAGGCGTTGCTGAACGAGCATGCCGATGGTTTCGTGAACCGCCTCGTGGTGTTCTATCCGAAGATAAAACCTGCCGAGCTGCGCATGTGCTGTCTGATTCGGTTGGGACTGGGCAACCTGCAGATTTCAAACATCTTCCATCGCACTCAGCAGGCTACGACCAATGCCCGCAAACGCCTCTTCACCCGGATGTTTGAGCGTGAGGGCACGGCCGACGAGTTGAATCAGTTTGTGATGTCATTATAAACCTCCCCCGCCCCTCCAAAGGAGGGGAGTTGCGCGCCAGCGTTGTCGCCATCTAGCCGTAGGGGCAGACCGCCGCGCAAGCGCGAAGTGAAAAGTTAAAAGTGAAAAGAGCCTGCGGCTCGTGTTATCGCAACAAACACCCAAAGGTAGGAGCAGCCCCCGTGTCTGCCCGAAAGGAAGAGTCTGCTCGTGTGCAAAAGGTAGCTCACAAATAGGGCATTTCACCAAAAGTGAAGTTTATGTGAAGTCGAAAACAAGGCTGTTACGGCAGAATAGATTATTTTTGCAGCAGAAATCAATTAAAAACGAAAGTTATGACGAGAAGATTATCCAAACTTTTGATATGGGCATCCGGCTTGCTGTGGTCGGCTGGTGCTCTAGGTGCCTCTGCTGCAGGATGGCCATCGGCGACGGATGCCGACCCCGACTCACTGCTGACACAGCGGCAGGAGAACTTCGAACGCTTTGCCAGGCAGAATCCGCAGGAGCGCGTTTATCTGCATTTCGACAACACCTCTTATTATAAGGGCGAGCATATCTGGTTCAAGGCATACGTGGTGGACGGTGCGTCGCTGAAGGCCTCTGACCTCAGCCGTATTCTCTACGTGGAACTCGTGAACCCCATCGGCTTCCCTGTAGAGACGCAGAAGCTGATGGTGAGAAACGGGCAGGCCAGCGGTTCGTTCCTGCTGAAGGACACGCTGAACGCCGGCTTCTACGAGGTGCGTGCCTTCACGGCGTGGATGCTGAACTTCACTCCCGGCGTACCACCGTCGGTGAAGAAGAGCGGCGACGACTATGGCCATGGCTGGGACCGCCTGTCGGGTATTCTCGCGAAAGACTTCTACGGTGAGCGCTTCCAGGAATACCTGCGTGGCAATGCCGGTATCTTCAGTCGCGTGTTTCCCATCTACGACCGTGTGGAGAACGGGCAGTATGGACAGAAGCGCATGCCACGCCTGCCCAAGGCCACCGCATCGCTGCTCGACAACGAGCGCGACAAGCTGAAGATAGACTTCTATCCTGAGGGTGGAAACATGGTTCGCGGCGTGCCCACGCGTGTAGCCTTCCAAGCCCGTAGCACTGAGGGTCGCACGCTGAACATCGAAGGCCGCCTCCTGCGCAATGGGAAGGAGATAGGCACGTTCAAGACCGACTATGCCGGTCGCGGTATGTTCAGCATGACCAGCGACGAAAGCGATGAGGCCGAGGATGAACTGCTGCGCGGCTTGAAGCTCAGCGTCACCTATGAAGGTCGCGACTACACGTTCCGCCTGCCCCGTGCCCATCGCCGCGGCTATGTGCTGAACGTGTTCTCCACCGGCGACGATGCCCTCCGCGCCAGCGTGGCCCGCAACAGTCAGACCGATGGTATGCGACTCGGCCTGAGTGTGACATCACGTGGCACCACGCTCTATTACGACGTGCTCGACATGACCGCTACCGAGCGTGCCAGCGTCGTCGTCGACAAGGCATCGCTGCAGACGGGCGTGAACATTTTTACGCTCTTCACCGAGGAAGGCAAGGTGCTGGCCCAGCGCGAGGTGTTCGTGAATAATCACGACATGGACGGCCTGCGTCTGCAGGTGTCGATGCCCGAGGAGGGTACGGCGCTGAAGCCTTTCGAGAAGGTGACGCTGGACTGCCAGCTCGTCGATGCCGATGGAAATCCAGTGAAGGAACGCAACAAACTCTCGATGGCAATCACCGACGGCCTCTATCGCGACGGCACCTACGCCGATGGCAACGTGCTTTCCTATCTGTTGCTGGGTAGCGAGGTGAAAGGATTCATTCCGCATCCCGAATACTATTTCGAGGCCGACGACCGTGAGCATCGCGTCGCCCTCGACCTGTTGATGATGGTGCAGGGCTGGACGCGCTACGACTTCGAACGCATGATGAGTGGCGAGCGCTGGGACCCGCTGATGGCGGTGGAGCGCGGGTTGAACTTCCGCGGCCGCGTCGTCGACGACCATGGGGAATACGAATATGTGCTGTGGAAGAACCTAAAGAAACCCATGTGGGTGTACAACGAGCTGATTACCCCCTACGATGGCGTTGTGTCGGCAGAAATCAAAACCGACTCGCTGGGATTCTTCATGTTCAACCTGAATCCCTTCTTCGGAACGTCGCGCATGGCACTCACGCTGAACGAGCAGAGTGCCGAGGTCATCGGCATGTATAAGGCAGGCGTGGCTGGCCATAACTTCTCGGTCTACAAGAACAAGCGGCCGGGCTATCTGCTGGGCAAGCACATCATCCCGATGAACGCCTATTCGCCCGTGGCTCGCAACTACGACTACTACGAGACGCGCGCCCTGAACGAGCCCGTCGACCATAACATTTTCCGCCAAGGCTACATGGCTATAAACAAGACTTCGGTTGTGCCCTTCACTTACTACGACCGTCGCAGTCAGGCCTATGTGCTGCCTGAGGTGAAGAAGACCAAGCGTCGCGGCTGGGCTGATTTCCGCGAGGTGAAGCCGGCGGCCGTCATCGATGTGCGACACATGATGTCGTATCTCTCGAACATCTTCGGCACCATCAACGACTTCCACTTCATTACCTTCTCGTATGAATACCACGACGATGGCTTCCGACTCATCGGACAGGACATGACGAGGGGTGGCTGGTGGCAACCCGACGATGCAAGGGAAGGCCTCTACCAGAACAACTTTGCCGACGACCGCTTCTTCACCGACATGGAGCAATACCTTCGCGAGGAGGCTGAGCAGAAGCAGAAAGGGTTGAACGCAGGCAAGATAGCCGCGGCGACCACGGCTGGTCAGGCTGCCCGCCCGATGCGTGATTTCAACAAGTGGCACTCCTATAAAGACTATAAGTTCGACCAGGCGTTCCGTTCCTATCATAACTTCTACAAGTTGCTCATGCTGATGGGACTGGATGGCATGAACCTCACGTTCATCGATGCGCCGGAGTACGGCCGGCAGACCATTTTCCGCGAGCCGGGCTTCTACGGACGCAGAGAGAATCTTGCACCGGGCATGCAGTTCTTCCCTGCCGACGTGAACTTCAGCAAGCTCTATCTCTATGCAGATGCCGACGACCGCCAGCTGATTCATCAGGAGGGTCGCTATCGTGAAGTGATGACGCCCTATTTCGCAGAACGGTCGAAGAGCAGTACGTCGCCGCTGACGTCGATCATCAACTTCAAGACCGACCCGCTCTATCCTGCCGGTCTGCCAGAGCCCGACTTCTACGGCTATCGCATCGACTTCCAGGGACTGAGCGACCCCGACGAGTTCTATCGCGTGGACTACAGCCTTGACCCGCTGCCGGAACAGGGCGACTACCGTCGCACGCTGTATTGGAATCCCAGTCTGGTGACCGACAATGAGGGACATGCCCGCGTGACATTCTGGAACAATGGCTTCACGGAGTCGATAGCCGTGTCGGCAGAGGGCGTCACACCGCAGGGATTCATCACAAAGGAGGTGGCGCGATGAACATGAAAATGCTTGTCCTGACATTGCTCTCGCTGCTCCTTGCAACGGCTGCGAGGTCGCAACAGGCCATGCAGGTGAACTGGCAGGCACGCATGAACGACTCGCTGACCATTGGTCTGCGCATGACCTACGACGCGCGGCTGAAGGCAGGTGGGCGGACAAGGCTGGCCGATGCCACCGTGGCTAAGCGTGGACAGGTGAGGCGCGAGCGCGTGACCCTGCGTAACGTGGATTGTCGCGAAGAGGGTGGGGCAGTGCTCGGGCTGTCGTTCTCGTGCGACTTTGAATACCACGGCTTGCGCTATCGGCTGCGCGGACGCTATACCGACGACCCCGAAAACACCGGCTCGGGCCATCAGAGCATTCAGTGCATCTCACTCACGCTCGGTCGTGACATCATTGAACAAGGTGGCTATCGGCCCGCAAGACACTGACGATATGAAACAACTGAAACTCATCCTCCTGCTGTTCATTATGGCCGTTTCTGCCAATGCCCAGCGTCTTCACATCGATGCACGCATCATCGATGCGAAGACGGGTGAGCGGTTGCCGTTCGCGTCGGTCTACATCAGCGGACAGAACAGCACCATCTCGAATGCCGAGGGCGAGTTTGTCATCGATGCCGACTCGGCCGACGTGCTGCGCATCTCGTATGTTGGCTATAAGACCGTTCACCTGCGGGCTGTCGACATCGGGCAGGAGGTGTTGCTTAGTTCAGAAGGTGAGATGCTGGGCGAGGTGGTGGTGCTGGGCACCGATTTGGTTATTCAGAACACCCTGAAGCGGATGAAAGAGGAAAACAAGCAGTACCGGAAGACAAAGTCGAATTACTTCTACCGGCAGGTGGGCTACACCGACAGGCAGTGTCATTCTTTCCTGGAGTCGTTCTTCACGGCCCGTTCGGCATCGCAGGTGGGTGAGATGTCGCTGGTCACCGGTCGCTATCTGTCGGTGATGAGCATGCAGACGATTAGCCCATCAAATTTCTTCACCTTTGCACAGGTACCGGTTTTCTCTAACCTAAAGCATATTCCTTCCACCGAGCAACTCGTTCCCCTGCACCGAGGCTACGCTCGCGACTACCTTACCGAAATGAACGTGCTCAGCGATGGCGAGCGGCGTGTCTATGTCATCAACTTCGTGCCGCGCGACTCTGATGCCTGGGCCATCGAAGGTCGTCTTTATGTGGATGCCAGGACGTTTCAACTGCTGAAATACGAAGGGCGTAGCACGAAAGAATGGGTCTTGCACAAGATGGGTAATAAGGCCATTGTACATCCCATCGCCTATTCGTTTGTCGTCAACTATCAGCTCGACAACGGTTTCGCGGAAGTGAGCAGTGTGCATTTTCGTACCAACTACACGGCCGATGGGCACAAGTTTGAAACCACGGGCATGATGTTCAACGTGGCCGACCGCTATTTCACGAGCCGTGGGACATTGCATTTCAACGATAACCTTTTGGACCTCATTGGCCGGAAGGGGCTCGACCGTGACTTCTGGCAACAAAATGAGATTGTGAAGCGCACGCCAGTGGAAGAGGAGGCGGTCGAAATCTTCGAGCGCGACAACCTCTTCGGAGTGTTCTGATTTGATATGATATCATTCGTATGACTAGGAAACTGAAACTCATCCTCCTGCTGCTCACACTCCTCTTCTTCCTTCCTGTGAGCGGTTCTGTCCTTTCTCCATCGGGAGAGGGTGGGGCTCCCATTCACATAGATGCACGAACCATCGATGCGAAGACGGGTGAGAGGCTGCCTTTTGCATCGGTCTACATCAGCGGACAGAAAAGTACTATCTCAAATGCCGAGGGCGAGTTCGTCATCGATGCCGACTCGGCTGACGTGCTGCGCATCTCATATGTGGGCTACAAGACCGTTCACCTGCGGGCTGTCGACATTGGGCAGGAGGTGTTGCTCAGTTCAGAAGGTGAGATGTTGGGTGAGGTGGTGGTGTTGGGCACCGATTTTATCATCAAGAAGGCGCTGGCGCGTCATCAGAAGGAGGCGAAGAAGTACGGCAAGAAGAAGTCGAACTTTTTCTATCGGCAGGTGAGCAAGAACAACCGGCAGTGTACAGCTTTCCTTGAGTCGTTCTTCTCAGGAAAATCGGCTTACGAACTCTCCGACCTGCAGCTCGTCACGGGGCGCTATGTGTCTGTGGCCAGCCGTCGAACGATGAATCCTACGAACTACTTCACCTTTGCCCAGGTCGCACTCTATTCCGAGCCCGTTCGGCTGATTGGTGCCACGCAGCTCGTACCCCTATGTGAAGACTACAGACGGCATTTTGAGACCGACGTGGAAGTCATTAGCGATGGCGAGCGTCGCATCTACGTGGTCTATTTTGTTCCGCGCAATCCTAATTATTGGGCAGTGACGGCCCGTCTCTACATCGATGCGAACACATTCCAGGTGCTGCGCTATCAGGGCTTTGGCAACAACGACCGCGTCTGGCACAGGGAGCATGGCAGCGAAGAGGGAAAATTGACGGAACGCACCATCGAGCCTGCCGACTATTCGTTTGTCATCAACTATCAGCACGACAATGGCTTCACCGAGGTGCAGAGCGTTCACTTTCTCGTTACATACGAGCATGCCGGCAACCGATACGAGACCACAGGCATGATGTTCAACGTTGCCAACCGTTTCGTGAAGGGAAAAACTGCGATGTCGTTCTCTGACAACCTCATGAGTGAAATCAGCAAAGGAAAGAAGAACAAAGACAAACACTATAACCAAAAGTTCTGGGAACAGCTGGAGATTGTGAAGCGAACGCCTTTGGAAAGTGAGGTCGTGGAACTCTTCGAGCGCGACAACCTCTTCGGGGTGTTCTGAGATTAGAAATAAAGATGTGTCAAAAAGAAGTGAACCCCAGAAGTTAGACAGAATACTTATGGGGTTCATTTCATTTTGACATACCTTCCATTTTTACCAAACTCGTTCATTACCATATAGGGACGCGGCGCCGCGTCCCTATATCTGCTAATGACCAGTTTAATACAAATAAACCTTATAGTTCTTAGCTGAACCCGGAGCACCCTGTTCCGCACGCGGCAGGTACTCCAGCGCCGTGACGGTCTGGACCGAACCGAGGTCGATGACCATCAGGTGGGGGAGGCTTGCGCCGCGAACGGTCTGCCAGTAGGTAGACTCCTGCAGGTCATAGACCTTGTCGAGTGTGTGGTTACCATTCTCTTCCTCCGAGTCGGCATATTTGGCGACCCACGGCTCGCGGCTCAGACGCTTACCATCGGTACCCTGCAGATAGAGTTCGGCAATGGCGGTGACGTCCTTGCCATCCTGGTTGGAAACCACTTCGATAGCGAGGTAGCGGCCTTTGGCTGCCGACGGGAACTTCACAGTTTGCCAGCCGTTACCGCCGTTGAAGGCTCCAGCCACCACGGGCGTGGCGCTGTTCAGGTCGGGCTTGTCGCCGATGTTGTTGTGCTTGTTCGACTTCTCCAACTGCAGCTTGTTTAGCTCTGGCTCAGCCTGTCCCCAAACCACAGTTTCTTTCGGACCTACCACATCGAGGACGATCACTTCGTTCTTGCCTTTCTTCAGCCAGCAGCCCGGCACGTAGAGCGTCTGCTGCGGGCCTATCGACCAGATGCGGCCCATGGCGTGGCCGTTCACGTAGACCTGGCCCTTACCCCACGTCTCGAAGTTAAGGAACGTGTCGCCCACTTTTTTCAGGTTGAAGTAACCACGGTAGTAGCCGCGACCGCCCATCATCTTGGCATCGTCTTTGAAACCTTCTATATACTCATCGTTCTCTGTTGCCGATGCTCGTTTAAGGGCGAGCAGAGCCGTTTCATACTCATCGTTGATGAAATATTTCTCCCAATCATTTAATGAGTAAGTAACGTCATGTTTACCAGCCTTCGAGCTAATGGTGACATTGCCGACGATGCCCTTGAAGTCCTTAATGGCTCGTCCAAAGTTGATACGGCCCATTGCCTCGACCACAATCACAAGTGATGATCCTGCCTTTGTGGGTGGAATCGTAAGGCTCTTCTCGTTCTTCACACGGTCAATCTTACCGATATACTTGCCGTCAATAAATACCTGGGCAAAGTCGTGGAAGTCGGCTGAGAGCACACTCGGAAGGGGTAGCTCGGGCAGCGTGGTGTAATAAGCAGCATAACCCCAGCCTAAGTTGTGTGCCTCGAAAGTAAGGTCGTCGGCATTGCCATCTGTGTTCAGACCGCCATTAGCATACATCAGCGGAGCAAACTCCTTCAGTTCAAACTTCGGCACAGTGATGATCGGCGCGGGAGCCTTGGGCACAGCAGGGAGCTTCTTGTCCGAGTACTTCTGCATCATGTTGCGCAGTTCGAAGAATTTCGGTGTGGTGTGACCGTATTCGTTGATGGGTGCATCGTAATCATACGAGGTGACGTCGGGCGCAAAGCCAGGAGAGTTGGCGCCGGCCCAGTGGCCGAAGGAAGTACCTCCGTGGGTCATGTAGAGCGAGAAGCTGATGCCCTTCGACAGCATTTCGTCCATACCGTCGACCATATCCTTCGCTGGGCGCGTCTCATGGCGGGCTCCCCACTTGTCGAACCAGCCGCTCCAGAATTCCGAGCACATCTTTGGTGCATCGGGGCGCAACTCGCCGAGGCGGCGGAACTGCTGGTCGATGTTGGCGCCCGTACCGAAGTTCATGGTCCATGTCAGGTCGTCAAGGCCGTTCTTCTCGAAGTTGCTCGACCAGTCGCACTGGAAAAGCGACAGCTCCTTGCCGTAGATGCCGCGCAGGCAGTCGCGAATCTCCGAGACGTAGGGCTTGTCCTCACCGTAGCTTCCGTACTCGTTCTCCACCTGAATCATGATAATCGGACCGCCGTTCTGGATGGTCAGCGGCTTCAACTGCTCGCCCACCTTCTCCTCGAATATTTTCACGCGCTCCATGAAATAAGGATCGCGCTCGCGCAGACGGATATCCTTCTTCTTCAGCAGCCACCAGGGCAGACCGCCCATCTCCCACTCTGCACAGACATAGGGACCGGGACGCACGATGACATAGAGGCCGTTCTTCTGTGCCAGGCGGCAGAACTCTGCCACGTCGTTGTTGCCAGTGAAGTCGAACTGGCCTTCCTTTTGCTCATGGATATTCCAGAAGATGTAGATGCACACGGCATTCATGCCTAGCGCCTTGCACATCTGGATGCGATGCTCCCAGTAGGGACGGGGAATACGGGGGTAGTGGACTTCGGCAGCCTTCACGATGAACGGCTCGCCGTTGAGCAGGAATGTGCCCTTGCCCACGGTGAACGTGCCTGGCTTGCCTTTCGGTGCTGCCGTCGTAGCAGCGTTTGCCATCGCAGGAACAGCCAGCAGCAGCGCTGCCAGCGAGAGGATGGAAATGACTTTTCTCAGTTTCATAATAATAATAGAAGTTAGATTTTGCCTGCGAAGTTACAAAAAGTCAAGGGTAAAACCAAATAATCGCACCACATTTTCCGTGCCGATTGTTAATTTTCCACAATTCTTTGACTGTTTATAAAGAAATGACTACCTTTGCATAAAATATTACGAAACAAATCATAGAACAACAATGGACAACAACCAGAAACCACAGCAGCAGCTGCAGCTGAATCTCAGACCTGAGATTGCAAGAGGTGAGTACTCGAACCTCGCCCTGATCACTCACTCACATACCGATTTCATCCTCGACTTCGCACGCCATCTGCCTGGCATGCAACAGCCCGAGGTTTGCAGCCGTGTCATCATGGCTCCCGAACATGCCAAGCGTCTGCTGGGCGCCCTGCAGGAGAACATCTATAAGTATGAGCAGCAGTTCGGAAAAATAGAGATTCCCGGTCAGCCACAGCGCACCATTGCTCCGTTTGGCACAGGCCGCGGCGACGCCTAATGCATCGATCGGCATAAGGTTTTTCTCTATGAAGAATGCGAGTGTGACACGTGAATAATCCCTCGAAGTGATGGATTGTTCGCGTGTCATTCACATAGATTCGCTTTTTCAATGCTGTGCAGCCTTTCTATATAATTAAATGGTGCAGCCTTTCTATATATTAAAAGAGGTGTAGGCACAGTCCTGTGCTTCATTTGGCATACTTGTCTTCATCAGGTAAAACAGGATAACTCCCGCAATCGCATTCAAAAGCAGCTGACCAACAAGATTTTGCATGTAGCATACTCGGCAACGTCGGTTCTTATGAAGCATGAATTGTTATTTTTCGTTAAATAATTAAGATAGCGAAAAAATAATCGTGCATTTATTAATGTATTTGTGGAAAAGTTCGTAACTTTGCAGCCCGAAATGCCGTATTGTGTCCTTTCGTAAGGAATAGGGGAGATATGTACTTTCGTAAAATGTTGATAACAAACGAAATAAATATATATAAATCAAAAAAAGTAAAATTATGCCTACTATTTCACAATTAGTAAGAAAAGGCAGAAAGGTGCTCGTAGACAAGAGCAAGTCGCCCGCTCTGGACTCATGTCCTCAGCGTCGTGGCGTGTGCGTGCGCGTCTACACAACGACACCTAAGAAGCCTAATTCGGCAATGCGTAAGGTTGCCCGTGTTCGTCTGACAAATCAGAAGGAAGTGAACTCCTACATTCCCGGTGAGGGCCACAACCTTCAGGAGCACAGCATCGTGCTGGTGCGCGGTGGTCGTGTGAAGGATCTCCCCGGTGTGCGTTATCACATCGTTCGCGGTACTCTCGATACCGCCGGTGTTGCCAACCGCACCCAGCGCCGTTCGAAGTATGGTGCCAAGCGTCCGAAGCAGAAGAAGTAAGACGACGCGCTAAACGCTGATGGTGGTCGGCGGTTTATAAGATTCAAGTTGAGGAGTTGGTAAGCATGCGTGACGCAGAACTTCGGAACTCGATTCAGTTGGGAGGAAAGCTGAAAAGACTTGGACTTTAACGCTTGAAAGCTCATAGGCCGCCGAGCACCATTTTCAACAGAAACAATTCAAACAACATTTTATTTATCGTTTTGCTGGAGAAAGCCGAGGAAAGTCGGCAGTTGTATAAAGGTTGAGTAAATGTCCGGGTGCGGACGTTGAAGAACATGATGACAGCCCCATGCAGAATTAATTTTTCAAAACAAAATGAGAAAAGCAAAACCCAAAAAGCGTCTGGTATTGCCAGATCCAATTTTCAATGACACTAAAGTGTCGAAGTTTGTGAACCATCTGATGTATGACGGCAAGAAGAACACGTCGTACGAGATTTTCTACAAAGCTCTTGATATCGTGAAGGCCAAGATGGCCAAGGAAGAGAAGTCGCCCCTGGAGATTTGGAAGCAGGGTCTCGACAATATCACTCCGCAGGTGGAGGTGAAGAGCCGCCGTATTGGTGGTGCTACCTTCCAGGTGCCTACTGAGATTCGCCCCGATCGTAAGGAGAGCGTTTCGATGAAGAACATGATCAACTACGCTCGCAAGCGTGGTGGCAAGGGTATGGCTGAGAAGCTGGCTGCTGAGATCATGGACGCCTATAACAACCAGGGTGGTGCCTTCAAGCGTAAGGAAGACATGCACCGCATGGCCGAGGCTAACCGCGCATTTGCTCATTTCAGATTCTAATTCGCGTTTGCAGGTAAGTAGTTTTAGGTAAGAAGATTCAGGAAGAAGTATTAAGTAAACAGATTAGAATAAACAATGGCAAATCGCGACTTACATTTGACTCGCAACATCGGTATCATGGCTCACATCGATGCCGGTAAGACAACAACTTCAGAGCGCATTCTGTTCTACACAGGTAAGACTCACAAAATCGGTGAGGTGCACGACGGTGCAGCAACCATGGACTGGATGGCTCAGGAGCAGGAGCGTGGTATCACCATCACTTCTGCTGCAACAACATGTAACTGGAATTACGACAATAAGCAATTCAAGATCAACCTGATTGACACTCCGGGACACGTAGACTTCACCGCTGAGGTGGAGCGCTCGCTCCGTGTGCTTGATGGCGCTGTGGCTACCTACTCGGCAGCTGACGGCGTACAGCCGCAGTCGGAGACCGTGTGGCGCCAGGCTGACAAGTACAACGTTCCCCGCATCGGCTATGTGAACAAGATGGACCGTTCGGGTGCTGACTTCTTTGAGACTGTTCAGCAGATGAAGGACATCCTCGGTGCCAACCCCTGCCCCGTGCAGATTCCTATCGGTGCAGAAGAGAACTTCAAGGGCGTTGTTGACCTCATCAAGATGAAGGCCATCCTGTGGCACGATGAGACCATGGGTGCTGAGTACGACATCGAGGACATTCCCGCCGACCTCGTTGACGAAGCTAACGAGTGGCGCGAGAAGATGATCGAGACTGCCGCCAACTTCGACGACGATCTGATGGAGAAGTACCTTGAGGGTCAGGAGATTCCCGAGGCACAGATCATCGCTGCCCTGCGTAAGGGCTGCTGCTCGATGGAGGTTACTCCGATGGTGCTCGGTTCTTCGTATAAGAACAAGGGTGTGCAGCCGCTGCTCGACTACGTGTGCGCATTCCTGCCCTCACCCCTCGACACCGAGGCTGTGATGGGTGTGAATCCCAACACCGATGAGGAGGAAGGCCGCAAGCCTAGCGAAAGCGAGCCCACTGCTGCCCTGGCATTCAAGATTGCCACCGATCCCTACATGGGTCGTCTGGTGTTCTTCCGTGTCTACTCGGGTAGCGTGAAGGCTGGTAGCTACGTCTACAATCCCCGTTCTGGTAAGAAGGAGCGCATCAGTCGTCTGTTCCAGATGAACTCTAACAAGGAGATTCCCATGGAGTCTATCGACGCTGGCGACATCGGCGCAGGCGTTGGCTTCAAGGACATCCGCACGGGTGACACCCTCTGCGACGAGGAGCATCCCATCGTGCTGGAATCGATGACCTTCCCCGACACGGTGATCTCGATTGCCGTGGAGCCGAAGAGCCAGGCCGACATTGCCAAGCTCGACAACGGACTTGCCAAGCTGGCTGAGGAAGACCCGACATTCACCGTACGTACCGACGAGCAGAGTGGCCAGACCATTATCTCCGGTATGGGTGAGCTGCACCTCGATATCATCATCGACCGCCTGAAGCGTGAGTTCAAGGTGGAGTGCAACCAGGGTAAGCCTCAGGTGAACTACAAGGAAGCTATCACACGCACTGTTGAGAACCATCGTGAGGTCTACAAGAAGCAGTCGGGTGGTCGCGGTAAGTTCGCTGACATCATCGTGAACGTCGGTCCGAAGGATCCCGACTACACCGAGGGCGACCTGCAGTTCATCAACGAAGTGAAGGGTGGTAACATTCCTAAGGAATACATTCCTTCCATCCAGAAGGGCTTCGAGACTGCCATGAAGAATGGTATCCTTGGTGGCTATCCCATGACAGGTCTGAAGGTGACCGTCGTCGATGGCTCGTTCCACCCCGTGGACTCCGACCAGCTGTCGTTCGAGCTCGCTGCCATCAACGCCTATAAGAACATCTGCCCGAAGGCCGGTCCCGCTCTGATGGAGCCGATCATGAAGGTGGAGGTTGTGACTCCTGAGGAGAACATGGGTGATGTGATCGGTGACCTGAACAAGCGTCGCGGTCAGGTGGAAGGCATGGACGAGGCTCGCTCTGGCGCCCGCATCATCAAGGCTATGGTTCCCCTGGCTGAGATGTTCGGCTATGTCACCGCTTTGCGCACCATCACCTCTGGTCGTGCCACCAGCTCTATGGAGTACGATCACCACGCACCGCTCTCAAGCTCTATCGCCAAGGCTGTGCTCGAGGAGGTGAAGGGTCGTGCCGACCTGGTGTAAGGAGCCTACCCCTAACCCCTCCCAAAAAGGAGGGGGACTTGGGAAAGGCAACAAGACCAAAACCAATTGCCGTTGAGCAAATGACTCTTTAGCGGCAAAAAAATAATAAACAATCAATCATTAAATCGTAAATTAAACAATGAGTCAGAAAATTCGTATCAAGCTGAAGAGCTACGACCACAAATTGGTCGACAAGTCAGCAGAGAAGATTGTGAAGGCAGTGAAGGCTACGGGTGCCGTCGTGAGCGGTCCGATTCCCCTCCCCACACACAAGCGCATCTTCACCGTGAACCGCAGTACGTTCGTTAACAAGAAGGCCCGCGAGCAGTTCCAGCTCTCGAACTACAAGCGCCTTATCGACATCTACAGCTCGACCGCCAAGACTGTCGACGCTCTGATGAAGCTCGAACTCCCCAGCGGTGTTGAGGTGGAAATCAAGGTTTAATACCTCTTCGTAGATTTCAAGAATCTTATCATAAAGCGGTGTGTCCATCATGGATGCACCGCTTTTGTTTTTTTAACGTTTCACGATGCAAGGATTTGAAGTGCTTGGCGTTTTATTGGCAGAACGAAACAAAATGAAGTTTATAAGTATATGAAGATGAAAAAGCTAGCGGCCTACCTGTTGCCTTTGCTCATGGCTGTGATGGTGGCAGGATGTAGCGACGATGAGAAAGATGTCGCCGTGAGTGATAAGAGCATCGTCGGAGAGTGGATGGCGAGCCATCATAGTGTAAATCCCAACTATGGTGATACCGCCGACATGTGGAATTTCACCTTTCGTGCTGACGGCACAGGCACGGGCAGCCCATTTCCTGCAACGGGAGCCTTCAAGTATGAAATAGATGGGAATCACATCACCTTGCGTCTCATGAACACCGAAGCCTACTATGGCCGGATTGTTTTTGAGTTCAAGGTGGTGAGTATGTCGAAAGACATGATGGAATGGGAGGAGATTCCAGATAAAGACTGGAGCGACAATAGCTTGTACTTGATATTTAGACGCAAATTATATTTATGAAAAAGAATCTTTTTTTATTTGTAGCCGTCGTGCTGAGTGGCGGTGTATTCTCGTGTTCTTCATCAGAAGAAATGAGCGAAGGTCTGGGTGAGGCCAAGAGAGTGGTGGACATGCTGGAGAAGACGCAGCCCATTGAGTTGACGCAGGAGCAAAAGCAGTTTGCTACAGACAATAACCGGTTCACGTTGAACTTCCTGAAGACGGTGAACGAGGCTGATCGCCGCGGCAAGAGTTTTATTTACTCGCCGCTCAGCATCACCTATGTGTTAGGAATGGTGAACGATGCTGCCGCGGGAGAAACCGAACGGGAACTGGAGCAGACACTGGGCTTCCATGAGGGAGGCATACAGGCGGTAAACGACTACTGCAAGAACCTCATCGACAATCTGCCAAAGGTGGATGAGAAGGTGACGCTCGACATTGCCAATGCCCTGTTCGTGAACAAGAACAAAACTACGCTGAAGACGCAGTTCCAGCAGGACATGCAGACATACTATGACGCCAAGGCCGAAGCCCTCGACTTCAAGTCGCCAACGACGCTCGACCATATCAACAACTGGTGTAAAGAGAAGACAAACGGTATGATTCCCACCATTCTCGATGAGGTAAATCCTGATGTGGTGACCTATCTGCTCAATGCCATCTACTTCAAAGCCGACTGGGCATCGAAGTTTGAAACGAAGAACACCAAGACCGAGACGTTCACTACCAATAAGGGAAAGACGCAGCTGCCCATGATGCATCAGAACGTGCTCATCAGCTATCTGAAGAACAACACCTATTCGGCTGTGATTATTCCCTATGGCTCCGGTTTGTGGAACATGACGGTGCTGCTGCCAGAGGAAGGCAAGACCACTGACGATGTCATCAGCGAAGTGGCGAACAGTTACATCCTTAACAATCCAGGCTGGTGCGACGCTGGAGGGAACACTTTTCAAGGCTATGAGGTGGATTTGAAGCTGCCCCGCTTCGAAACGGCATCGGATACCGACGACGCAGGCGGGCTCATCCCTCTGATGAAGAAAATGGGCATCCGTCTGGCGTTCGACACTGACTTTGCAGAAATACCCAACATGTGTGAGAAGGAGAGTGTCTATATCAGCATGATGAGGCAGAAAGCTAAAGTGAAGGTCAACGAGGAAGGATCGGAGGCCGCAGCCGTCACTATTGCTGGAGCAAACTTTACAACGGCAGTATGTCCCACTCCTTCCTATCCCAAGACTGAGTTCCACGCCAATCGTCCCTTTGTCTACGTCATCAGGGAAGCCTCCTCAGGCGTCATCCTTTTTGTTGGCAAGTATACGGGCGACTAGCATGACATTTCGTATCGCAGTCATAAGCGGCACGTCAGACATCACATCTGGCGTGCCGCTTATTTATTTGTGACCTCAGAAGAGTGCAAATCATATGTCACCTCTTCTTGATGCGTTTTGTCAGACCGATGGCAGAAGAAGGGCATACGAGGCGGCAGAGATGACAACCTACGCACTTCGTGCCGACAATTCGGGGTTGGCGCGTTTCCTCGTTGAAAACAATTGCTTGGTGACCGCCATCTTGACAAGAAATGTAGCAGCGTCCGCATCCGATGCAGCGTTCGTAGTCGATCTTGGGAAATACAATGGTATCGCGATCCAAGTTTGAAGGCAGAAAGAACTTGGGCAGGAGTTCTCCCACAAGGTCTTCCACATGTTCGATGCCGCGTTCTGCCATATAGGTCTGCAAGCCCAAGATCAGATCGTCGATGATACGATAACCGTATTGCATGACAGCTGTGCAAATCTGCACATTACGGCATCCCAGTTGGATGAACTCCAGGGCGTCTTTCCAGTTCTCGATGCCTCCTATACCGCTATATTCGATGTTCTTCATGATGGGATTCTTCACCATCGCCAGGATGTGGCGTAGGGCAATAGGCTTGATGGCTTTACCAGAGTAGCCCGATCCTGTTTGGCAACCGCTCACCTCCGAACCCTCACCAAGCGTCACGCTCTTGATGGTGTTTATGGCAGAGATGGCGTCAGCACCAGCAAAATAGGCTCCCATGGCAGGTTGGGAGATGTGGGCAATGTTGGGTGTCATCTTTGGGATGACGGGGATTTTCACATTGCGCTTCACGTAAGCGGTGAAGAATGTAACCAGTTCGGGATCTTGTCCTACGTCGCTACCCATACCGCTCTCACGCATTTGTGGACAGGAGTAGTTCAGTTCCACAGCATCGCAACCGGCATCCTCAGCCATCTTGGCGAGCTCAATCCAGTCTTCCTCGGTCTGTCCCATAATGCTGGCAATGACCACTTTCTTCGGATAGTCTTTCTTGAGGCGGTGGAGAATGTCGAAATCCACTTCGTAGGGATTCTCGGAAAGTTGTTCCATGTTACGGAAACCGATGAACGATTGCCCTTCCTTCACAGCATCGAAGCGAGGAGAGACCTCCCTGATTTCCTGCTTGCAGATGGTCTTGTAGAATACACCTGCCCAACCGGCATCGAAGGCCCGTGCCACCATCTCGTAGTTGGTGCAGATGGCAGAGGATGCGAGGAAGAAGGGATTCTCGCAAGGGATTCCGCAGAAGGTGATAGCAAGACTAATGTTAGAGCTTGCTGATTCCGAGATTTGTTGATGTGCGGGTTCCAGCGTTTCGTTTTTCAGCAACTCCCTGATGCGTATGGGCTGGTCGTAGTGGATGCAAGCCTGCTCGGCACGTTCCAAGTCGGCATCAGAGCAGTCTTTAATCCAGCGCCACACATTCTTGGTGTTATAAAACCTGATGGCACGAATAGCTCGTGCAGGGTCGCCATTACTACACGCTTTTGTACAGGGTGCATCCTTGCATAATAGGCAACGTGCGGCCTCCTCATAGATGTGCAACATGATTATCTTGTTTTTAGTTTGATAGTTATTTTCTAGTTTGAATTCTGACGGTTAGGTATGACACAGTCGGTGGTGTACCGGTTTAGGCTCCTTTAGATTGAAATACTTCATGAGTTCTGTGTGCAAATATAATCATTTTTTTTGTAATGTATGACTTTTTCGTAATTAATTTGCAGGTCAAGTTCCACACACAAACACAACAGTCAACTGAGATTAACAATAAGTATTAACCAAAGTCAATCGAAAATACAAATAAGACTCGAAGTACTCAACTAAAATCGTTAAAGTACAGTGCCAGAATTTGTGCAGCAGCCTGGCACAAGTTGTGCAGCATTGTTGCACAATTTAGGCAGCTATCCTGCACAACTTCGGCAGCATTGCTGCACAAGTTAGGCAGCATTGCTGCACAAATGTGGCAGTATTACGGCGCAAGTTAGGCAGCATTGCTTTCTGATTGCAGCTTCATAGCTTTTGTCGTGAGACTACATTGCTCTTTGTTTGCGATCTCATTGCTCTATGCTTGCAATTCCATTGATCTTTGCCTGCGATTCCATCGCTTTTTGTTTGAGATGAAATTGCTCCGCGACTGCTAAATATGTTAAAAATCCGTAAATCTGCATTTTTGGAGATAGTAAGGCTTGGTGGAATGGTAAAAAAGTTGTACCTTTGCACCCGCAAAAAGCGTATTGCGCTGGCTCGAAAGCTATCAATACCCTGAAAGAGAGCGACTTAGCCTTCAATTGCGAAGAAGCGAGCGTTTCTTTTTAAGCGGGTTTGTGTGTGCGAGAAAGTGCGACGCTTAAAAAGAAACAGAATATAATTCACATTTTATTATTTAATTTTTAACTGAAATGCCAGGATTAATTGGAAGAAAAATCGGAATGACTTCCGTTTTCAGTGCCGACGGTAAGAATGTACCGTGTACTGTTATCGAAGCTGGTCCTTGTGTTGTTACTCAGGTGAAGACCGTCGAGAAGGATGGTTATGCAGCCCTGCAGTTGGCTTATGGTGAGAAGAAGGAAAAGAACACCACGAAGCCTATGATGGGTGTGTTCAAGAAGGCTGGTACGACACCAAAGGCCCACTTGGCCGAGTTCAAGTTTGACGAGGAGTACAACCTCGGTGACACTATCACCGTCGATCTGTTCGGCGATGCTGAGTTTGTCGATGTTGTTGGTACCTCGAAAGGTAAAGGTTTCCAGGGTGTTGTGAAGCGCCATGGTTTCGGTGGTGTAGGTCAGGCTACTCACGGTCAGGACGACCGTGCCCGCAAGCCGGGTTCTATCGGTGCCTGCTCGTACCCCGCTAAGGTGTTTAAGGGCATGCGCATGGGCGGCCAGATGGGTGGTGACCGTGTGACGACCCAGAATCTCAGAGTGTTAAAGGTGATTCCGGAGCACAACCTGCTTCTCGTGAAGGGCAGCTGTGCCGGATGCAATGGTTCAACCGTATTAATTCAGAAGTAAGATGGAAGTTAGTGTATTGAACATCAACGGTCAGGAGACCGGAAGAAAGGTAACTCTGAACGAGGCCATCTTTGGAATCGAACCTAATGACCACGTTCTGTATCTCGCTGTGAAGCAGTATCTTGCCAACCAGCGTCAGGGTACGGCTAAATCGAAGGAAAGAAGTGAAATCACCGGTTCGACCCGCAAGCTCATCCGTCAGAAGGGTGGTGGCGGTGCCCGTCGTGGTGACATCAAGTCGCCCGTGCTGAAGGGTGGTGGCCGCGTGTTTGGCCCGACGCCCCGCGACTACAGCCAGAAGCTGAACAAGAAGGTGAAGGTGCTGGCTCGCAAGTCTGCTCTCTCGTACAAGGCACAGGAGAACGCAATCATCGTCGTCGAGGACTTCAACTTCGAGGCTCCGAAGACTAAAGAATTCGTAAACTTTGCTAAAAATCTGAAAATCGAGAATGCAAAGTCTCTCCTTCTTTTGCCGGAAGTGAATAAAAACGTATATTTGTCGGCTCGTAACTTGCAGCGCGCTGAAGTTATGACTGCGTCGGCACTCAATGCTTATAAGGTTTTGAATGCTGATGTGCTTGTTGTGACTGAAAAGTCGCTGGAGTCAATCGACGGAATCTTAAACAAGTAAAAAGGAGAATTGAGATATGAAGTTTATCATTAAGCCCCTGGTCACTGAGAAGATGACCAAAATCACTGAGAAGCAGGAAAACCGTTTCGGTTTCGTGGTGCGTCCCGAGGCTAACAAGCTCCAGATTAAGAAAGAGGTCGAGGACACCTATAAGGTTACAGTGATGGACGTGAACACGGCTCGCTACGCTGGCAAGCGTTCAAGCCGCTATACGAAGGCAGGTCTTGTGAAAGGCCAGAAGCCCGCGTTCAAGAAAGCAATCGTCACTCTGAAGGAGGGCGAGACAATTGATTTTTACAGCAATATTTAATAAGAAATGGCAGTACGTAAATTAAAACCGGTTACTCCGGGACAAAGACACAAGGTTATTGGCACGTTCGAGGATATTACTGCATCCGTGCCAGAGAAGTCTCTCGTTTTCGGCAAGCGTTCTACCGGCGGTCGTAACAACACCGGTAAGATGACTGTCCGCTACATGGGCGGCGGCCACAAGAGAAAGTATCGTCTGATCGACTTCAAACGTGAGAAAGATGGTGTTCCAGCAGTAGTGAAGACAATCGAGTACGATCCGAACCGTTCGGCTCGCATCGCTCTTCTGTACTACGCTGATGGTGAAAAACGTTACATTATTGCTCCTAACGGACTGCAGGTAGGTACAACCCTGATGTCGGGCGCAGAGGCTGCCCCTGAGGTTGGTAACGCCCTGCCGCTGGCAAACATCCCCGTTGGTACCGTGATCCACAACATCGAGTTGCGTCCGGGCCAGGGTGCTCTGCTCGTTCGTTCGGCTGGTAATTTTGCTCAGTTGACTTCTCGTGAAGGCAGTTACTGTGTGATTAAGCTCCCTTCGGGTGAAACCCGCAAGGTGCTCTCTGCTTGTAAGGCTACTGTAGGTAGTGTTGGCAACTCCGACCACGCCCTTGAGCAGTCGGGTAAGGCAGGCCGCTCTCGCTGGCTGGGCCGTCGTCCTCACAACCGTGGTGTTGTCATGAACCCGCACGATCACCCGATGGGTGGTGGTGAAGGCCGTCAGTCTGGTGGACATCCGCGTTCACGTAAGGGTCTGTATGCAAAGGGCCTGAAGACTCGTGCACCGAAGAAGGCTTCGAACAAGTACATCATCGAAAGAGCTAACAAGAAGTAAACAAGTTAACAAGAGTAAATTATGAGTCGTTCACTTAAAAAAGGCCCGTACATCAACGTTTCGCTCGAGAAGAAGATTCTCGCCATGAACGAAAGCGGCAAGAAGACAGTTGTCAAGACATGGGCCAGAGCATCAATGATCTCCCCGGATTTCGTGGGACACACTGTTGCAGTTCATAACGGAAACAAATTTATCCCTGTTTACATTACCGAGAATATGGTTGGCCACAAGCTGGGAGAGTTCTCACCGACACGTAAGTTCGGCGGCCATGCTGGTAACAAGAAATAATCGGCAGGGTAGAACCATTTAAAACAAGAAGCAATAATGGGAAATAGAAAGAAACTTGCTGCCGAAGCAAGAAAGGCAGCTCTTAGAACACAATATTTCGCCAAGCTGAAAGGTGTTCCTTCCTCGCCCCGCAAGATGCGCTACGTTGTAGACATGATTCGCGGCATGGAGGTTGACCGCGCCCTTGGCGTGCTGAGATTCTCGAAGAAGCAGGCTGCTGCAGACGTTGAGAAACTGCTGCGTTCGGCCATTGCCAACTGGGAAGCTAAGAATGACCGCAAGGCTGAGGCCGGCGAGCTCTATGTGAGCCGCGTCTTTGTTGACGAAGGTGTTACGATGAAGCGCATGCGTCCCGCCCCCCAGGGCCGCGGCTATCGCATCCGCAAGCGCTCGAACCACGTGACGCTGTTTGTAGATACCAAAACTAATGACGAAAAATAATTAAGCAGAATGGGACAGAAAGTTAATCCGATTAGCAACCGTCTGGGTATTATCCGTGGTTGGGATTCAAATTGGTACGGTGGCAAGAACTTCGGTGACAACCTCGTTGAGGACATGAAGATCCGTAAGTATCTGAACGAGCGCCTGGCAAAGGCCAGCGTTTCGAAGATTGTCATCGAGCGCACGCTGAAACTCGTCACCATTACAATCTGCACTGCCCGTCCGGGTATTGTCATTGGTAAAGGTGGACAGGATGTCGACAAACTCAAGGAAGAGCTGAAGAAGCTCTATAAGAAGGATATTCAGATCAATATCTTTGAAGTCAAGAAACCCGAGCTCGACGCTACTATCGTGGCTAATAACATCGCTCGCCAGGTGGAGGGTAAGATTGCTTACCGCCGTGCCATCAAGATGGCTATTCAGAACACGATGCGTGCCGGTGCAGAGGGTATCAAGGTGCAGATCAGCGGTCGTCTGAACGGCGCAGAAATCGCACGCAGCGAGATGTACAAGGAAGGACGTACTCCCCTGCACACATTCCGCGCTGACATCGACTACTGCCCGACGGAAGCACTCACAAAGGTTGGCCTGCTCGGCATCAAGGTATGGATCTGCCGTGGCGAAGTCTATGGTGAGCGTGATCTCACTCCCAACTTCTCGCAGGAGAAGCAGGGTGGCAGCCGTGGCAACGGCCGTGGCGAGCGTCGCGGACGTGGTGACCGTAAGAGAAACAATAACCGTTAAAAAAGGAAGTTATCATGTTACAGCCAAAAAGAGTAAGATATAGAAGACCTCAGGATGGTCGTGGCAACAAAGGCAACGCCCACAGAGGTACACAGCTGGCATTCGGCTCCTTCGGAATCAAGACACTTGAAGCCAAGTGGATTGACAGCCGCCAGATCGAGGCCGCTCGTGTTGCCATCAACCGTTATATGAACCGTGAAGGTCAGGTGTGGATCCGCATCTTCCCGGACAAACCTATCACCCGCAAGCCTGCCGACGTGCGTATGGGTAAGGGTAAAGGTGACCCCGCAGGATGGGTGGCTCCCGTAACTCCCGGCCGCATCCTCTTCGAAGTAGAAGGTGTAAGCTTCGACATCGCCAAGGAGGCTCTCCGCCTCGGTGCCCAGAAGCTGCCTGTTAAGACAAAGTTTGTTGTAAGACGTGACTACGATAAAAACGCATAAGCTATGAAGATGAATGAATTGAAAGACCTCGAGCTTAAAGACCTGCTCGAGAAGGTGGAGAACGCTGAGGAAAAGCTCCAGCAGATGAAACTGAACCATTCGATTGCTCCGCTCGAGAATCCCTCACAGATCAAGGCTGTGCGTCGTGACATCGCCCGTATGAAGACTGAGCTTCGCCAGAGAGAACTTAACAAATAACAATGGTCCAGATGGAAACAAGAAATTTAAGAAAAACAAGACAGGGTGTCGTGATCAGCAACAAAATGGATAAAACCATCGTTATTGCCGCTAAGTTCAAGGAGAAGCACCCGATCTATGGTAAGTTCGTCCAGAAGACGAAGAAGTACCATGCACATGATGAGAAGAATGAGTGCAACATCGGTGATACCGTGCTCATTATGGAGACCCGTCCTCTCTCTAAGACAAAGAGATGGAGATTAGTACAAATCGTAGAAAAAGCTAAGTAATTATGATACAAGCAGAATCAAGACTTACAGTATGTGATAACAGCGGCGCCCGTGAGGCTCTCTGCATCCGTGTCCTCGGTGGCACGCGCCGTCGTTACGCCAGCGTGGGCGACGTGATTGTCGTCACCGTGAAGAATGCCATTCCCACGTCAGACGTGAAGAAGGGCACCGTATCAAAGGCTTTGATCGTTCGCACGAAGAAAGAGATCCGTCGCGCCGACGGCTCGTACATCCGCTTCGACGACAATGCTTGTGTGCTGCTGAACAACGCAGGCGAGCTCCGCGGTAGCCGTATCTTCGGCCCGGTCGCCCGTGAGCTGCGTGCCGTCAACATGAAGGTCGTTTCACTGGCACCTGAGGTTCTTTAATCTTTTAAACAAAGTACAGTAATGAGTAAGTTACACATTAGGAAAAACGATACAGTCATGGTCCTGGCCGGTGAGGACAAGGGCAAGACTGGAAAGGTGCTCAAGGTGCTGGTTAAAGAGAACCGTGCCATCGTCGAGGGTGTGAACATCGTCTCGAAGAGTGCCAAGCCTTCAGCCAAGCACCCCCAGGGTGGCATCATCAAGCAGGAGGCTCCGATTCATATCTCAAATTTGAGTCTGATCGACCCGAAGAGTGGCAAGCCCACCCGCATCGCCATCAAGCGCGAAGGCAAGAACGTGGTTCGTATCGCAAAAAAGTCAGGGGAGGAGATTAAGTAATGGATACAGCACAGTTAAAGAAAGTTTACAAGGAGCAGATCGCTCCCGAACTTCAGAAGCAGTTCAACTATTCTTCAGCAATGCAGGTACCTGTCCTGAAGAAGATTGTGATCAACCAGGGTCTTGGCGACGCTACGCAGGATAAGAAGATTATCGACGTAGCCATGAACGAGATCACTGCCATTGCCGGTCAGAAGGCCGTCACCACTTATTCGAAGAAGGATATCGCCAACTTCAAGCTTCGTAAGAAGATGCCTATCGGCGTGATGGTTACCCTCCGCCGTGAGCGCATGTATGAGTTCCTTGAGAAGCTCGTCCGCATCGCCCTGCCCCGTATCCGCGACTTCAAGGGTATCGAGAGCAAGTTTGACGGACGTGGCAACTACACGCTCGGCGTGCAGGAGCAGATCATCTTCCCCGAGATCAACATCGACCAAATCGATCGCATCCAGGGTATGAACATCACCTTCGTCACCACTGCAAAGACCGACGAAGAGGGATACGCCCTGCTCAAGGCATTCGGACTTCCATTCAAGAACGCTAAAAACGATTAAGAGATATGGCAAAAGAATCAATGAAAGCTCGCGAGGTGAAGCGTGCAAAGCTCGTAGCCCGTTACGCTGAGAAGCGCGCAGCTCTGAAGAAGATTATCGCTACCGCTGAGGATCCCGCCGAAGCTTATGAGGCAGCTCGCAAGCTGCAGGCTATCCCCAAGAACGCAAACCCCATCCGTCTGCACAACCGCTGCAAGATCACGGGTCGTCCGAAGGGATACATCCGCCAGTTCGGCCTTTCGCGTATTCAGTTCCGTGAGATGGCCTCTGCAGGTCTCATCCCCGGTGTGAAGAAGGCAAGCTGGTAATCAACCCGAACACAGCAAGAGTTATTTTTTTAATATTGTCGGGGGAGTCCCGATTAATTAAACATCAATTTTTTATGACAGATCCAATAGCAGATTATCTGACCAGGCTCAGAAACGCAATCATGGCTCATCACCGTGTTGTAGAGATTCCTGCGTCGAACTTGAAGAAGGAAATCACCAAGATCCTCTTCGAGAAGGGCTACATCCTGAACTACAAGTTCGTAGAGGACGGCCCTCAGGGTACCATCAAGGTTGCCTTGAAGTACGACCCTGTAACAAGAACCAGCGCTATCAAGCATTTGAAGCGCGTGTCCACACCAGGTCTTCGCAAGTACACTGGCTACAAGGACATGCCGAGAGTTATTAACGGACTGGGTATTGCCATTATATCCACTTCCCAAGGTGTCATGACGAACAAAGAGGCTTCCGACCTGAAGATTGGCGGCGAGGTGCTTTGCTACGTTTATTAATTGGAGGATTGAATATGTCTAGAATAGGAAAAATGCCAATTAGTATTCCTGCAGGCGTGACCGTATCGCAGGATAAGGACGGAGTCGTCACCGTGAAGGGCCCGAAGGGCGAACTCTCGCAGAAAGTAGACCGCGCCATCGATATGAAGATGGAAGATGGTCATATTACATTTGAGATTAATGAGAACAGCCCCGTGAACATCAAGCAGAAGCAGGCTTTCCACGGACTCTATCGCGCACTCATCCACAACATGGTTGTTGGCGTCAGCGAGGGTTACAAGAAGGAGCTCGAACTTGTTGGTGTTGGCTACCGTGTTTCTAACCAGGGTAACATCATTGAGTTCTCCCTCGGTTATACACACCCCATCTTCCTCCAGCTTCCCAAGGAAGTGAAGGTCGAGACAAAGATGGAACGTAACCAGAACCCCCAGATCATTCTGGAGAGCTGCGACAAGCAGCTGCTGGGTCTCATCTGTGCAAAGATCCGTTCTTTCCGTATGCCTGAGCCTTATAAGGGTAAGGGTATCTTGTTCAAGGGCGAGGTTATCCGTCGCAAGTCGGGTAAGTCAGCCGCAGCTAAATAATAATTAGAAGATTAACGACATTAAGCATTAATTATTATGACAACAAAGAAAGTTGAAAGACGAATCAAGATAAAGTACAGAATTCGTAAGAGCGTAAACGGAACCGCAGAGCGTCCCCGCCTGAGCGTCTTCCGCAGCAATAAGCAGATTTACGCACAAGTTATTAACGATTTGACCGGTATGACCCTTGCCTCCGCATCGTCGCTCGGACTCGAGAAGATGCCGAAGAAGGAGCAGGCTGCCAAGGTCGGCGAACTCGTTGCTGAGAAGGCACAGGCTGCCGGTGTGACGACCGTTGTTTTCGACCGTAACGGCTATCTCTACCACGGACGTGTAAAGGAGCTCGCTGATGGTGCTCGTAAGGGTGGTCTTAAATTTTAAACGATTATGGCAATGAATAAAGTAAAAGTAAATAGTGACGTTGAGTTGAAAGACCGTCTGGTAGCCATCAACCGTGTTACGAAAGTGACCAAGGGTGGACGTACCTTCACATTCGCTGCTATCGTCGTTGTTGGTGACGGTAAGGGCGTAATCGGCTGGGGCCTCGGCAAGGCCGGTGAAGTCACCGCTGCCATCGCCAAGGGCGTTGAGTCTGCTAAGAAGAACCTCGTCAAGGTTCCCATCCTGAAGGGCACCATTCCCCACGAGGTGGAGTATTCTTTCGGTGGTGCACAGGTGCTCCTCCGTCCCGCTGCCCCTGGTACGGGTGTGAAGGCCGGTGGTGCTATGCGTGCCGTTCTCGAGAGCATCGGTATCACTGACGTGATTGCAAAGTCGAAGGGTTCCTCGAACCCCCACAACCTGGTAAAGGCCACCATCGCTGCTCTCTGTGAGACGCGCGATGCCTTCACCGTTGCAGCCAACCGTGGTGTGTCGCTCGATAAAGTGTTTAACGGATAAATTAGGGAGAATAAAACAATGGCAACAATTAAAGTCAAGCAAATCAAGAGTAAGATTGGCTATCCAATCGATCAGAAGCGCACGCTTCAGGCACTTGGTCTCCACAAGATTTCACAGGTTGTTGAAGTTGAGGATAATCCCAGTGTCCGTGGCATGATTGCAAAGGTGCATCATCTGGTGACCGTAGTTGAGTAATTTTCACAAATTTGACAACACGTAATCAATTAAAAAGAACTATTATGAAGTTAAATAATTTGAAACCGGCAGCTGGCTCAACTCATTCACGTCGTCGTATCGGTCGTGGTCCCGGTTCGGGACTCGGCGGTACCTCTACCCGTGGTCACAAGGGTGCAAAGGCTCGTTCTGGTTATAAGAAGAAGGTAGGATTCGAAGGTGGTCAGATGCCTCTGCAGCGCCGCCTGCCGAAGTCCGGATTCAAGAACATCAACCACAAGGAATACTTCGCTGTGAACCTGGATGCTCTCCAGGCCGTTGCAGAGAAGATGAACATCACGAAGGTTGGTATTGCTGAAATGAAGGCAGCCGGACTGTTCAGCGGCAAGAAGCTTGTCAAGGTTCTTGGCAACGGTGAACTGAAGGCCAAGCTCGAAGTTGAGGCTCATGCATTCTCAAAAACTGCCGAGGAGGCTATCAAGGCAGTAGGTGGTAACACAACTATTATCTAAGAAAAATGAAGAAGTTAATTGAGTACCTGAAGAACTGTTGGAAGGTTGAGGATCTGCGTCAGCGCCTCCTCATCACCCTTCTGTTCGTCGCCATTTACCGTTTCGGATCGTTTGTGGTACTTCCCGGTATCAATCCGAGTAGTTTGAGCAACCTGCATTCGCAGACAGAGGGTGGACTGATGTCCCTGCTCGACATGTTCTCTGGTGGTGCATTCTCCAATGCGTCAATCTTCGCACTGGGAATCATGCCGTACATCTCAGCTTCTATCGTCATGCAGCTCCTTGCTGTTGCTGTACCTTACTTCCAGAAGATGCAGCGCGAGGGTGAGAGCGGACGCAAGAAGATCAATATGTATACTCGCTATCTCACAGTAGCCATCCTGTTCTTCCAGGCTCCGTCTTACCTGCTGAACCTGAAGATGCAGGCAAGCCAGGCTCTGTCGACGGGTATCTCATGGACGGTCTTCATGTTCCCCGCCACCATCATCCTCGCAGCAGGTAGCATGTTCATCCTTTGGCTGGGTGAGCGCATTACCGATAAAGGTGTGGGAAATGGTATCTCGCTGATCATTATGATCGGTATCATCGCACGTCTGCCGCAGGCATTCTTCCAGGAGTTCACCTCCCGTCTGCAGGCCATCTCCGGTGGTGGTATCATCATGTTCATCGCTGAGTTGCTCATTCTCTACGCTGTGATTTGTGCAGCAATTCTTCTTACGCAAGGCGTCCGCAAGGTTCCCGTGCAGTATGCGAAGCGTCTCGTCGGCAACAAGCAGTATGGTGGTGCACGCCAGTACATCCCCCTGAAGCTCTTCGCCGCCAACGTGATGCCTATCATCTTCGCTCAGGCCCTGATGTTCATCCCCCTCGCTTTCGTCCGCTATCAGTCGGAGAATGCAAGCTGGGTGGTGCGCTCCCTGCTCGACAACCGCAGCCTGCTGTATAACATCATCTACGTGATCCTCATCATCCTCTTCACGTACTTCTATACAGCAATCACCATGAACCCCACGCAGATGGCTGAGGATATGAAGCGCAACAACGGATTCATTCCCGGCATTAAGCCCGGAAAGGACACGGCAGACTACATCGACACAATCATGTCGCGTATCACATTGCCCGGTTCGCTCTTCATCGCTTTCATCGCTATCATGCCCGCTCTTGCCGGACTGCTCAACGTGCAGCAGGCATTTGCACAGTTCTTCGGTGGTACGTCGCTCCTCATCCTCGTGGGTGTGGTCATCGACACGCTGCAGCAGATTGAGAGTTATCTGATGATGCGCCACTACGACGGCCTGCTGAACTCGGGCCACACACGTAACAGCGGCGGAGTCTCAGCCTATTGATCTGATCTTGCGGGATGAAGATATTTCTGAAGACCGAAGATGAAATCGAGCTGATGCGCAGGGCCAACCAACTCGTTGGTATGACCCTCGGTGAATTAGCGAAGCATATCAAACCAGGTGTAACGACCCTCCAATTGGATCGCATTGCAGAGGAGTTCATCAGGGATCACGGAGCCATTCCGACCTTCAAGAACTTCCCGAATCCATTTGGAGGGCCATTTCCCGCCAGCATTTGCACATCGGTCAACGATGTGGTGGTGCATGGCATTCCGAGCGACAAAACCGTTCTTCGCGAGGGCGACATCGTCTCCATTGACTGTGGAACCCTGCTCGACGGCTACAACGGCGATTCGTGTTACACGTTTGCCGTCGGCGAGGTCGCAGAGGAAGTGCAACGACTGCTCCAGACTACGAAAGAGTCGCTCTACAAAGGCATCGAGCAGGCAGTTGCGGGAAATCACATCGGCGATATAGGTGCTGTTGTTCAGGAACACTGCGAACAAGCCGGCTACGG
Source organism: uncultured Prevotellaceae bacterium (assembly GCA_900316285.1). Classification (GTDB taxonomy): domain Bacteria; phylum Bacteroidota; class Bacteroidia; order Bacteroidales; family Bacteroidaceae; genus Prevotella. Next base: position 198,397 of record ONCG01000001.1, on the reverse strand, counting down.
CGTGGTTCGCGAGGTCACCGGGCACGGCATCGGACGACAGATGCACGAAGATCCGCCCGTTCCCAACTATGGGCAGCGTGGCAACGGAGTGCTTCTCAAGGCAGGAATGTGCATAGCCATTGAGCCAATGATCACGATGGGAGACCGTCGAGTGTGGCTCGATGCCGACCGCTGGGCCATCCGCACCCGCGATGGCAAGCCCGCTGCTCATTTCGAGCATACGGTAGCCATTCGCCGCGGAAAGGCCGAGATCCTGTCGTCGTTTGACCAAATAGAATCAACTTCAGTCTAACATTTTTATCTTTAGGAGAGTAACAACAAATTTATGGCAAAGCAAACCGCTATTGAGCAAGACGGTACGATTCTCGAATCGCTGTCGAATGCGATGTTTCGAGTGGAACTCGAGAATGGCGTGCAGATCATTGCACACATCTCGGGAAAAATGAGAATGCACTACATCAAAATCCTGCCCGGCGACAAGGTGAAGGTAGAGATGAGTCCCTACGACCTGACAAAAGGCAGAATCGTTTTCAGATATAAATAATTTATTGAAAGAGATATGAAGACAAGAGCATCATTAAAAAAGCGTAACGACGACTGCAAAATCGTACGTCGTAAAGGCCGCCTGTTTCTGATCAACAAGAAGAACCCGAAGTTCAAGACGCGCCAAGGCTAATGTTAAAAATGCAAAAATACGCTGATATTCAAAAAAAAATGCGTACCTTTGCATGCTTTTAGCAAAAATAAGAATTGTTGGAGTAGATTTGCCCCAGAATAAGCGTGGCGAAATCGCATTGACCTATATCTATGGTATAGGTCGAAGTAGTTCAGCAAAGATATTGGACAAGGCCGGCGTGAGCCGCGACCTGAAGGTCAACGAGTGGACCGATGACCAGGCAGCCAAAATCCGTGAAATTATCGGCGCTGAATTCAAAGTAGAAGGTGATCTCCGTAGCGAGATCCAGATGAACATCAAGCGACTGATGGATATTGGTTGTTATCGTGGAGTACGTCATCGTCACGGTCTTCCCGTTCGCGGTCAGAGTACCAAGAATAATGCTCGCACCCGTAAGGGAAAGAAGAAGACTGTTGCTAACAAGAAGAAGGCCACGAAGTAATTTTAAGGTTTAACATGTAGATTAAAGTTCAAAATCATGGCAAAGAAGCAAGCAACATCTAAGAAGAGAAACGTGAGAGTCGACGCCATCGGCCAGCTCCACGTGCATAGCTCATTCAATAACATCATCGTATCCTTGGCAAACAGCGAGGGTCAGGTCATCTCATGGTCTTCGGCCGGTAAGATGGGCTTCCGCGGTTCCAAGAAGAATACTCCCTATGCTGCTCAGATGGCAGCTGAGGATTGCGCAAAGGTAGCCTACGACCTTGGTCTCCGCAAGGTGAAGGCTTATGTGAAGGGTCCCGGCAACGGTCGTGAGTCCGCTATCCGTGGCGTCCATGGCACTGGTATCGAGGTCATCGAGATCGTCGATGTCACTCCGCTGCCGCACAATGGCTGCCGTCCTCCGAAGCGTCGTAAGGTATAATTAGCAATCCCAATTTTTCATTTAGATTTATCTTTTTTATTATGGCTAAGTATATAGGTCCGAAATCAAAAATTGCACGCCGATTTGGTGAACCCATCTTCGGCGCCGACAAAGTTTTGTCCAAGAGAAACTTCCCTCCTGGACAGCATGGCAACAATCGTCGTCGTAAGATGTCTGAGTACGGTGTCATGTTGGCAGAGAAGCAGAAAGCCAAGTATACCTATGGTGTGCTCGAGCGCCAGTTCCGTAATATGTTTGAGAAGGCTGCCAAGGCCGAGGGCATTACGGGTGAGGTGCTGCTCCAGAATTTGGAGTGCCGACTCGACAATGTAGTGTTCCGTCTCGGTATTGCCCCGACCCGTGCCGCTGCCCGTCAGCTGGTTGGTCACAAGCATATCGTCGTTGATGGCAAGGTTGTGAATATCCCATCGTTCGCTGTGAAGCCAGGTATGGTTGTTGGTGTGCGTGAGAAGGCTAAGTCGCTCGAGGTCATCGAGAATGCACTGGCTGGCTTCAACCACAGCAAGTATCCTTGGATTGAGTGGGACGAGCAGACCAAGAGCGGCAAGTTCCTGCACAAGCCCGAGCGTGCCGATATTCCTGAGAACATCAAGGAGCAGTTAATCGTTGAGTTGTACTCTAAATAAAATCATTAAATTAATGGCGATATTAGCATTTCAAAAACCCGATAAAGTTGTAATGTTGGAGGCCAACGACAAGTTCGGCAAGTTCGAATTTCGTCCGCTTGAGCCCGGCTTCGGTGTGACCATTGGTAATGCCCTGCGCCGCATTCTGCTTTCATCGCTCGAGGGCTATGCCATCAATACAATCAAGATTGGTGGTATAGAGCACGAGTTCTCGGCTGTACCCGGCGTGAAGGAAGATGTCACCAACATTATTTTGAATCTCAAACAAGTTCGATTCAAGCAAGTAGTAGAAGAATTCGAGAATGAGAAAGTTAGTATCACCGTAGAGAATTCCACAGAATTCAAAGCTGGTGATATCAGTAAGTATCTGACTGGATTTGAAGTGTTAAACCCCGATTTGGTGATTTGTCATTTAGATGCCAAAGCCTCGATGCAGCTCGATCTCACTATCAACAAAGGCCGTGGCTACGTGCCCGCCGATGAGAACCGTGAGTACTGCACCGATGTTAACGTACTCCCAATCGATTCAATCTACACCCCTATCCGCAACGTGAAATACGCTGTCGAGCCCTATCGTGTTGAGCAGAAGACCGACTACGACAAGCTCGTCATCGAAGTCACCACGGATGGTTCCATTCACCCGAAGGATGCACTGAAGGAAGCTGCCAAGATCCTCATCTATCACTTCATGCTGTTCTCCGACGAGAAGATCACACTCGAGAATCCCGATCAGGAGACCAACCAGGAGTTCGACGAGGAAGTGCTGCACATGCGCCAGTTGCTCAAGACGAAGCTCATCGACATGAACCTCTCGGTTCGCGCCCTCAACTGCTTGAAGGCTGCCGATGTCGACACGCTGGGCGACCTGGTACAGTACAACAAGACCGACCTCCTGAAGTTCCGCAACTTCGGTAAGAAATCGCTCTCAGAGCTTGATGATTTGCTCGAGGGTCTGAATCTGTCGTTTGGAACCGATATTTCAAAGTACAAACTGGACAAGGAGTAATTGATTTACTGAAAGTCCAATTAAAGAAAAAACGTAAACAATGAGACACGGTAAGAAATTCAACCATCTGGGCCGTACTGCAGACCACCGCAACGCCATGCTTGCCAACATGGCCATCTCGCTGATCATGCACAAAAGAATCACTACGACCCTCGCCAAGGCAAAGGCACTGAAAAAATATGTAGAACCCCTCATCACCCGCTCGAAGGATGACAGCACCAACTCGCGTCGCGTCGTGTTCAGCTACCTGCAGAACAAAGAGGCCCTGAAGGAGTTGTTCGGCGTTGTCGGACCGAAGGTAGGTGACCGTCCCGGTGGCTATACGCGCGTTATCAAGCTCGGCCATCGTCAGGGCGACGCTGCTGACATCGCTTTCATCGAGCTCGTTGACTTCGATGAGAACATGGCCAAGGAGCAGAAGGCTGCCAAGAAGACTCGTCGTAGCCGCAAGGCTGCCCCGAAGGCAGAAGCTACTGAAGCTCCCGTTGCAGAAGAGGCTCAGGCCGAGGCACCCGCTGAAGAAGCATAAGGCTGAATTTGTCTTAAGTAGTATTAAGACTAAATCAATACGAAAACCCCATCTTACGTCAGTAGGTTGGGGTTTTTTTATGAACTAACGGATCATCCTTTTCATAAACTATGAAGCAACAGACTAAAACTCACTTTCTCATTCGGTCGCTGTTCGTTGCCTTTCTTGTAGCCATGTCCCTGACATCGTATGCCCAGGAAGCCGATAGCGACTCAACCGTCAATGTCATAGGTTGGTTCTGTAAACATGACACAATTGTCTATTCGCAGCGCGAACAAGTGTTTGCCGGCATGGGCAATGATACGACTATGGTTTCCGATATTACCCGTCGCTATCACATTGCTGTTATCGACAGTACCGCAAAGGGTTTCCTTATGGAGTATTGTCCGCTGTCCATCGAGTTTTCCGACTCCACAGGTTCTGAAAACGAAATTAAGCTATTCATGGCCCGCCGTCTCCAGGGCGTAGTTATTCGTTTCTCCACCGACGAAATGGGTAGCGTGAAGCAAATTGAGAACTACAAGGAAGTACGCGATGCCGTTTATAGCAAGTGTGACTCCATGGTCAACGAAATCTATGCCGCCAACCCTTTGCTTTATGGCAAGATTTCAAAACCCGACATGCTGAAGACTATCCACAAGCGCCTCGAAGACACTTATGGTTCCAAGCAACGGCTGCTCGAGAAGATGGATGCGCTCGCCCTCCTCTTCAGCAATCATGGCCGATACTTCGAGTTAGGTGAACACGAGAGCAACGATGGTGACACCCAGTCGTACGTGGTGGTCAAGCGCGGCAAGGACGAGGCTGACGACGAGACTGCTACCGACGACGACTACCAGATTGCCAATCGTGTGCAGGTCTCACAGAGCGGTGGGAAAGCCACCGACATCATGATTATCACGAAATATTTCTCTGATGGCTGGCCCCGTTACGTCTACTTCAGCAATGAGGAGTCACAGTCACAACATTTCCAAATCTCCTTCATCGAGATTGAATGGGAAAGTCGTGCGTGGGAGTAAGTTCCGCACAGGCAAGGAAGACATCGTAAAAGGCCGCAACCCTTTTCGGGTCACGGCCTCCTCACACTTATTGATAATCGATCTTGTTCGTTGCCCCGAAGGGCCATGTTTTTTTATTGCGATTTGTTCTTATTTCAGTCGTAGGCGGTTTGCCTATGGTTCAGTTTCGCGTGGCCGTTATCTCCGTGTCGGCACATTGAACTCGCACACCTTCGAGATGGCCTTGTTGCCCTGCAGCACCGATACGCAGATGCGAGCAGTGCCGTCCTTCAGGCGGTTGTCGGCCTTCAGCATCGCCGTGTAGCGAACACCGCGTCCCGGGTCGATGCGCTCCACGTGCATGTTCGGCGAGATATAGATGTGCCGGTTGCCGTTGGCCTCCACCACCGTGGGTTGCACGTCGTAGATAGGCTCCTTGCTATGGTTGTAAATCTCGAAAATCACCTTGCACAGCTCGTTGCGGTTGATCATCCGATCCTGGTTGTCGTCAACGATGCGGGCATTCCTAATCTCGATGGCAGGCGTATACTCCAGACCCATGGCCAGCTGGTCAACGCTCGACGACAGAGGCATCATCTCCGTGCCAGGCTGAGCACTGTAGTTGCCCGTGTAGTCGCTGCTCTGGAAGTCGTAGATACGGTCGTCGCCGCTGTTCGTCTCATCGAAGCCACTGCTCATGTCGTCCTGGAATCTGTTCTGATAGCCATCGTAGTTGCCCTGGCGAGCATTCTGCTGAGCCTTCTGTTCCATCACACGCTGATAGTGGTCGTGCACATCCTGTCGTTCGCGCTCGTCGGCAGCAGCTCCAATGGCACCGCCCACAACAGCACCGCCCACCATTCCAACGATTGTTCCGATGTCGCTGCCTCGCGGGCCGCCGCTGATACCGCCGATGGCCGAGCCGAGGATAGAGCCAAGCGTTGAGCCTGCATAGGCTCCGCTTCCCGTGTACGTGCCGCAGCTGCTGATGAGCAGTGCACTGGCAGCAATGATGATCACACTTTTCTTCATATTCCTATTTATGGCGTTAAACTCGTAAAACACTCAGGCCCTCTTTGCATCGGAGCCTATCTTCACGGTGCAAAAGTACGCATAAATTTTTATATACAAAAGGGCATTTCCCTATTTTAACGTAGGGAAATGCCTAAAAACGTGTGGGGATATTACTCTCCCAGCATCATTTTCACCAGTTCCTTCACATCATGCTACCTCTCTATTCCGTGCTGTTGTGCTTGTGTTGGGCAGTAATGCTTTTCATTACGCAGTTGCCGCTAAGCATTGCTCGTGTGCCCCTGAAGCATGCTTTGATTGATGCGGAGCAGTGCTTTGGTGTTGCCAGAGCAGTGCTCTAGTGTTGCAGGAACATTGCTCCAGTGATGCGGGAGCAATGAGCTGGTTCAGTAAATTAACTTAATTTGTGCGGTAAATTAACTTAAATTGCAATGTAAATTAACTTAATTTGCTGAGTAAAATAACTTAATTTATTGAACAAATTAACTTAATTTACTGAATAAAACAAGTTAATTTACTTTATGATAGTATTGAGGTAGTCGCACGAAAGCATTGAAGTAGATGCACGAGAGTATTGATCTTGACACACGAAAGTATTGCTATGCCCGCATTGGGGCATAGCATTTGAGAATTGCGAAGAATGGAGTGGGGGGATTACTTCTTCGGAGTGTGCTTAGGCAGAGGGGTGGTGTGCTTCAGCTGCGGATGGCTTTTTATTTGCTTGGGCTGAAGGGTCTGCTGCGGGTGCACGGGTTGCGACGGGGTGGGGGTGCCGGCAGAAGTGGCTTCGTCGGGCGTGTGGGCAGACTTCAGCTCCTCCGAGGGGGTGGTGTTGCGCTCGCGCATGCGCTCCTGCCACTCGTCGTAGAGTGTGGAGGAGGGGGTGATCTCGAAGTCAGGAAGCTGTGTGTCGTCGTCGGTCTGACGGAAGGGAACGCCGTTTTGCGTTGTCACCTTTTCTATCTCTACCATTGCCACACCGGCGGCGATGATGCCGAGTTCCTTGGCGGCACGCCACGAGAGGTCGATGATGCGGCCACGGACGAATGGTCCACGGTCGGTGACGCGCACAACGACTTCCTTGCCGTTGGCAGGGTTCTTCACACGGAGGAGCGTGCCGAAGGGATAGGTGCGGTGGGCACAGGTGAGGCTGTCGTGGTGCAGGCGTTCACCGTTGGCGGTACGGGCACCGGTGGCACGCTTGGAGTAGAAGGTAGCCTTGCCTTTCTGCACCGTTTGTGCAGAAAGAAGTGAAGAGTGAAAAGAGAAAAGTGAAAAATTAAAGAGTGCTACGCACAGCGTGACTGCGCGTAACACTCTTTGATATGTGAACTGTCTCTTACTCAATAATGTTCAGTTTTTGTTATTCTTCTCTACCACCCCTAACCCCTCCTCCCAGGAGGAGGGGACAACGCTGGGTGGCATTTTTTCAATCTCCCTCCCTACGGGGGAGGGCCAGGGTGGGGCTCCTATACAATGCCCTGCGCCATCATTGCATTGGCAACCTTCATGAAGCCGGCGACGTTAGCACCGCGTACATAGTCGATGTAGCCATCGTCCTGCTTGCCGTACTTCACGCACTGCTCGTGTATGGAGGACATGATGTAGTGGAGCTTCTCGTCGACTTCCTCGTTAGCCCAGCTGAGGCGCATGGAGTTCTGAGTCATCTCCAGTCCGCTGGTAGCCACGCCACCTGCATTGACGGCCTTGCCAGGAGCGAAGAGCGTCTTGGCAGCGACGAACTTCTCGGCAGCCTCGGCGGTGCAACCCATGTTGCTGACCTCTGCTACGCAGATGGGGTTGTTGGCGAGAATCATGTCGGCATCGGCGCCGTTGAGCTCGTTCTGTGTGGCACACGGCATGTAGATATCGGCCTTCTGCTCCCAGGGCTTGCGTCCTTCGAAGAACTTCGAGCCTTCGAACTCCTCTTCGTAGGGCTGGCAGACGTCGTTGCCGCTGGCGCGGAGCTCGAGCATGTATTCAATCTTCTTGGCATCGAGGCCGGCGGGATCGTAGATGTAGCCGTCGGGACCGCTGATGGTGATGACTTTTGCACCGAGCTCGGTAGCCTTCTTGGCAGCACCCCAGGCAACATTGCCGAAGCCAGAGATGGCAATGGTCTTATCTTTCAGATCGTCGCCCTTGGTGGCGAGCATATGTTGTACGAAATAGATGGCACCATAACCGGTGGCCTCGGGACGGATGCGCGAGCCGCCGAACTCCAGACCCTTGCCGGTGAGCACGCCCTGGAACTGGTGTGTGAGCTTCTTATACATGCCGAAGAGGTAGCCGATTTCGCGACCGCCTACGCCGATGTCGCCAGCGGGAACGTCCTCATCGGGACCGATGTGGCGATAGAGCTCGGTCATGAAGGCCTGGCAGAAACGCATGATCTCAGCGTCGCTCTTTCCGCGGGGAGCGAAGTCGGAGCCGCCCTTGCCACCACCCATGGGGAGTGTGGTGAGTGCGTTCTTGAATGTCTGCTCAAAGCCGAGGAACTTCAGGATGGAGAGGTTGACAGAGGGGTGGAAGCGCAGACCGCCTTTGTACGGGCCAATGGCGGAGTTGAACTGTACGCGATAGCCAATGTTGACCTGTACTTCGCCTTTGTCGTCGACCCAGGGTACACGGAACGTGATGATGCGTTCGGGTTCCACAAGGCGCTCGATGAGCTTTGCCTTCTCAAACTCAGGATGCTGGTTGTAGACGTCCTTGATGGATTCCAATACTTCTTTCACTGCCTGCAGGAATTCAGGCTCGCCCGGGTGTTTACGCTCCAGGTCTTGGATGATTTTCTCAACTTCCATAGTAATTGATGTTTTTGGTTTTATGGGTTTACGGTTAAATAATCAGATTGTCAATTTGACGGCACAAATATATACCTTTTTTGTGGAACTACCAAATATAAATGGAATAATTTTGCTATTTTTTTGTCATTTTGTGATTATGTAGTAAATATTGTGAAGTTCACACTTCCATAGGCGCGATGTTCGCGGAAACAGGGGTGAGAGGAGAAGTCGTTCTGCTTGCCGTGCTCGAAGACGAAGACGCCGCCGGGAGCAAGGATGCCCGACTGCAGCACGAGATCGGGAATGTCGGGAAGGTTGGGCAGGGCGTAGGGCGGGTCGGCGAAGATGAAGGAGAAGGCGGCGGAGCCGCGCGCATGGCCGCTTTGCGGCGTGTAAGGGCCTTCGGCCGTGTAAGGCTGCTGCGCAGCGGGTAAAGCGGCGGAGCCGCGCGCATGGCCGCTTTGCGTCGTGTAAGGGCCTTCGGCCGTGTAAGGCTGCTGCGCAGCGGGTAAAGCGGCGGAGCCGCGTTCAATTGCGACTGCGTCGCGGTTCAAAGGCCTACGGCCGTTCAAGGCGGCAGAGCCGCTGTGTTCAAGGGGTAGGGCGGCAGCGTTGCGTTCAAGGTTGAAGGACTTTTGGGCGCTTTTCAAGTAGCGGAAGACGTCGCCACGGATGAGTTGGTGGTTGGTGACGCCGAGCTTGCGCACGCATTCGCCGATGAAGCGTGCATGGTCGCGGTCGGCCTCGACGCTGACCACTTGGGAGCAGCCACGCGAAAGCAGTTCGAGTGAGATGCTGCCCGTGCCTGCAAAGAGGTCGAGGGCGCGCACGCCTTCCAGGTCGATGTAGGAGTTGAGCACGTTGAAGATGTTCTCCTTGGCGAAATCGGTGGTGGGACGCGCCTTGAAGGAGCGTGGTATGTCGAAGCGACGACCTTTGTAGATGCCTGTGATGATACGCATTTTTGTGGGCGCCTGCGGCGCGGTTGAGATAAGCCCTACGGGCGGTTAAGAGGGTATAGAAGAGTTGAGAGTTTAGAGTGCGCGCCTGCGGCGCGGTTGAACCTTGAACGGCCGCAGGCCCTTTGAACCGCGACGCAGTCGCATTGAACCTTGAACGCGGCTCCGCCGCTTTGAACGGCCGTAGGCCTTTGCGCTCGGCTTTGCCGCTTTCGTAGCGTAGCGGAGATAGAACCTTGAACCGCGACGCAGTCGCCTTGAACGCGGCACCGCCGCTTTACCCGCTGCGCAGCAGCCTTACACGGCCGAAGGCCCTTACACGCCGCAAAGCGGCCTTGCGCGCGGCTCTGCCGCATTGAACGGCCGCAGGCCCTTATGCTTTGTGCAACTGCACCATGAGATCGAAGGGGATGCCTTTCACGAGGGTGACGGGTGCGCGGTTGAACTCTGCCGAGGGGTTGATGGTGTAGGTCTTGCTGGCGTAGCGGCGCAGCAGATCGACGATGCCCATGGTTTGAGCTGGGGCGTCGGCAGTTGGCTTGGCCGTAGCCTCGTTGAGTTGCTGCATGGTGGCGAAGCACAGGTAGAGTTCATCGCTTTGTGCATCCATGCCAATCGTCTTCCATACGTGCAGGATGTGATAAACAGCATCGTTGACCGATGTCATCTCGAAGCGGTTGGAGAAGCGGAACCGGTTTTTGTCGAAGCTGAACACGTCGACGTATTTGTCGTGGAAATAGGCATAGAGCTTGCGGCGTGTACCCGTGAAACTGCGGTTTAGCATGTGGCTCCACACGGGTTGCATGACATGCTGGAAGCGCACGTCGGTGAAATGGTCTTCGACGACGAGGCGCAGGTCCTTGTTCACGGCAAATGCCACGATGGCATTCAGATGCGGCAGCACCTGGCGGATGAGCGCATAGCTCTCGTAGCCGGAGAAGGTGGCGTTATAGAGTTCGCGGAGGCTCTGCTCGTCGAATTCCTGGATGGGAACGAGCATGGTGGGGGTGTTCACCTCGAGCATGGCTCGCTCGTAGTCTCTGTTCAGGAGGTCGCTGGTGCGGAATGCCTCGCGCAGGTTTGCAGCCAGGGAGATGCCACTCTTCATGATGTATGGCTCGAAGGCCACCTTGTTTTGTTCTGCAGGGTCGGCAACGGCGAAGAGCAGCGAGCTCTTGGTGACGCGTATGATGAGTCGGTTGTTCATGTTGCGATGTTGAGAAGTTGAGAAGTTGAGATGTTGCGATGTTATGTAACTTTGTTCCATGACTTTTGTCACGACTCGGCCAAATAGATGCAAGCATCATTGGCTCTCGCTGTTCCAAAAGTTCTAGTTTATGATAGGACGCTGAGCACACAGAGCACCATCAGGATGATGGCACACAGCAACAGCAGGTAATTATGGTTGATTTTATATTTCATTCTCGAGATTTTTTGCTACCTTTGCAGCTGATTACTCAGATGTCGGCTACAAATTTAGATAAAAAAATCGAATTATTTGCCAGTCGTTTGAAGAAATCTGTTTTTCTTTCGTGGAAAGATACAAATTTGTGAGCTAAATGCTGTAAAGATTGTAAACAAAGCATGACGATAGATGAATTTATATTTCGGGTAGAACAAGAGGTGGGATTCCCGCCGACACGCGAGCAACACCTGGCGGTGGATTGCTTCACGCGGTTTCTAGCTTGTCGCGAAGGACAGCCGGTGATGATTCTGCGTGGGTCGGCAGGTACGGGTAAGACCACGCTGGCCAGTGCGATGGTGCGCACGCTGAAACGACTCGGGCAGAAGCTGGTGCTGCTGGCTCCCACGGGTCGTGCGGCGAAGGTGTTCTCGCTGAACAGCGGTGAGCAGGCTTCCACCATTCACCGCCGCATCTATCGGCAGAAAAGTCTGGAAGGAGGATTCAGCCTGGGCTTTAACAGTTTGCGCAATGCGTTGTTCTTCGTCGATGAGGCCTCGATGATCAGCACTGGCAGCTCGTCGCTGTTTGGCGATGGCAGTCTGTTGGGAAGCAGTCTGCTCGACGACCTCGTGCAGTTCGTCTATGGTGGTCCGGGCGATTGCCGGATGATTCTCATCGGCGATCCTGCACAGTTGCCACCCGTGGGCGAGGAGGAAGCCCCGGCCCTAGAGGCAGAGGTGCTGCGCAACTATGGGCTTCGCGTTTTTGAGAGCACGCTCAACGAGGTGGTGCGCCAAGAGGAAGAGAGTGGCATCCTTTGGAATGCTACGCAGATTCGCAGTTTCCTTCCTGAGCCAAATGGACTGGAAGAATTGCAGGAGCCTCGCCTCTCACCGCTCGATATTGCCCTGCGCATCAAGATGTTTGCCGATGTGCGAAGGGTTCCCGGCGATGAACTCATCGAGTCGCTGAACACCAGTTATAGCCATGTGGGCACCGACGAGACCATTGTGGTGACGCGCAGCAATAAGCGGGCAAACATCTATAACATGGGCATTCGCAATAGCATTCTCGGTCGTGAGGAGGAACTCACCACCGGTGATCGGCTGATGGTGGTGAAGAATAAGTATGGCCTCCCCCAACCCCTTCAAGGAGAGGGGAGCAGTGGCGCTGCTGACAGCTCTTCATTAGGAGGAGGCGCGGTTGGTTCCGAAGTATTGGACTTCATTGCCAATGGCGACCAAGCCGTTGTGCAGCGCGTGCGGAATGTGCATGAGCTCTACGGCTTCCGCTTTGCCAACGTGTGGCTGCAGTTCCCCGACTACGACGACTATGAATTGCAGTCGCTGGTGATGCTCGACACGCTGACCACGGAGGCTCCTGCCCTGACGCGTGAGCAGAGCGAGCAATTATTTAATAAGGTGATGGAAGACTATGCCGACGTACGTCCGAAAAGCGAGCGCCTGAAGAAGTTGAAGGAAGACGAACACTATAATGCCTTGCAGGTGAAGTTTGCCTATGCCGTCACCTGCCACAAGGCACAAGGCGGCCAGTGGGCACATGTGTATATCGATCAGGGATATGTGACATCAGAAATGCTGGATGCCGACTACGTGCATTGGCTCTATACCGCCTTTACACGTGCCACGGAGTGTGTGTTTCTCGTGAATTGGCCGTAGGCGGCAGAGCCGCGGTTCAAGAGCTGCTTCGCAGCGTTCAAAGCGGCAGAGCCGCGTTCAAAGCGACTGCGTCGCGTTCAAGGTGGGCCTACGGCCGTTACTTTGTTACCTTGTTACTTTGTTACTTTGACCCCTATGCCTCCCATGATGTGGGCAGTCTGCATGTAAGGATTGGTGTGAAGCTCGGCGAAGATGGGAAGGGTGACTCCGCGCAACTTCAGATTCTTCGTTGCACGCACCGATGCCATGACACAGGTTGGGCCATCGGCATAGAAGTAGTGAAGCGATTCGGAGAGAGTGGCATAGTCGGGAACAGTCCAGCCGGCACTCTCCATAGGTGTGAAGCCCGCCTTCGCCGTCCAGTCGAGTCCACCGAGACGGAAGGGAACAGTCAGCTCGATGTAAGTGGAGTATGCCTGGCTGCCATCGATCTTCGTATCGTGGCCGTAGAACATGCAGTAGGCCTGCACGCTGCCATAGCGGCAGGTGTAGCCAATGTTTCCCTCCAGCCGATGCGCCGTGGTCTCCTTGTTGTAGGCGAAGTATAGGTCGTTAGGCTCAATGCCCGTCTGCCAGTAGTCGGTGACACCGATGTTCAGGCCAAACGGGAACTCATAGCCCAGCGAGAGATCAATTTCCTCCTCATCGCTCTTGTCGAAGCCCGCACTTCCAAACATTTTCACGTAGGCACCCTGCCATGACACCTTTGCCATGGGCTGCAGGCTGATGCCTCCTTTCTCCATGCCACGCCAGAGGTATTTGCTGACGAGATCGGCCTCTACTTCGGCCTGAGGCTGACTTTGTGCCTGCACCTGACCTGCCGTCAGCCACAAGGCTGCCATCAGCACGATGGTTTTCACGATATGATGAGTCATTGTTTTCTTTTTTGTTTAATGGGAATTCAAGGCGCCTGCGGCGCGGTTCAAAGCGGCAGAGCCGCGGTTCAATGCTGCTTCGCAGCGGTTCAAAGGCCTACGGCCGTTCAATGCGGCAGAGCCGCGGTTCAAGAGCTTCGCTCAAGGTTCAATGCTGCTTCGCAGCGGTTCAATGGCCTACGGCCGTTCAATGCGGCAGAGCCGCGTTCAAAGGTCAAAGGCTATCTCTCAATGAGGTCGAGGAATTTCGCCCACTGCTTATTGATCTGGAAGTTGCCGAGCGTGCCCTTGCGGATGTGTACGGCAGCCTCGCGGAAAGTAGTCTTGCTGAACGAGTTGCTGCTGATTTTCGGCGGAGTGGCACCCAGCACGTTCACCGTCATGAGATTGTTGCACTTGTCGAAGGCCGAGCCGTCGATCTCCTTCAGCGATGAAGGCAGGGTGATCTTGGCCAGACTCGTGCAGCCCTCGAAGGCCGAGCTGCCAATCTGCTTCAGTCCGTTGGGGAAGGCGATGTTCTCAAGGTTTGTGCAACCTCGGAACAAGTCGCTCGAGATGCTGACGAGGCCGTTGGGCAGCGTCAGGTGTCGCATGTTGCTGCAGTCGCGGAACGCACCGGAGCCAATCTTCACCACGGAATTGGGCAGATAGAGGCTGTCGAGCGACGAGCAGGAACGGAATGCCTCGCTGGCAATCTCGCTGACGGAGTTCGGCAAGTGTACCTCTTCGAGCGACGAGCAGTTCTTCAGCACGCTGTTGCTGATTTTCGACAAGCTGCTGGGGAACGTGAACTCGCGGAGGCTACTGCATCCCATGAAGGCTTCCGAGCCGATGCTCTTCACGCCCGTGGGAATGACAATCTGTTCCAGGCTCGAGCAGTTCTCGAAGGCGTTGCTGGCAATCGATGTCATGCCTGTGGGCAGTTCTACCTCCTTCAGGTTGCTGCATTCCTCGAAAGTGCCGTGAGGCAGCGAGGTGATGCTGGCCGGGATGACGATCTCTGCCAGCGACTTGCAGCCTTTGAACACATCGTTGCTCATCTTGCGAATGCTCTTCGGCAACGTCACGTCGACGAGGCTTGAACACTCAGAGAAGAGTTCCGTGGGAAGTTCCTCGATGCTTTTCGGCAATTCGATGGCGGTAAGACTGGAACAGCCCGAGAAGGCACGTGGACCAATCTTGCTGATGCCTTTGGGAATAGATATCGAGGTCACGCCCGTTGCTTTCTCGAAAGCACTCGCAGCAATCTCTTCAACATAGAAAGTCAGGCTGTCGACTTCGATTTTCTCAGGGATGACGATATCGCCGGAATAAATATCCGGGCTTTTCACGACGATGGCCGTTTCCTTCTTGGCATTCAGCTGATAGCTGATACCATCGACCACCGCACTGTTCTTCTTTCCCTTGACGTCGATGGCCGAGGCATGGAAGGGCAAAAAGGCAAAGAGGCAAAAGGATAAGATCCATTTCTCTAAACCTTTTACGTTGATGTTGTCAAGACAATTATTCATGTTCTTCTGCTTTTTTACCTTTTTTACTCTTACTGTCTGATTTATGCGTTGAGATCGAGGATGAGCGAGAAGCCCGTCATGTCGAGCACGTTTTGTACGGCTTCCTGAAGGTTGATGAGCTTCAACGTACCACCAGCTGCCTTCAGCGACTTCTGAGCTTCCAGCAGGATGCGAAGTCCGGAACTGGAGATGTATTCGAGTTCTTTACAATCCATCACGACATCGTTTTTTGCATGAATGATGTCGTAAAGCGCTGCCTTTGCTTCGGGCGTTGCAGCGGTGTCGAGACGGCCTATCAGTTCTACGATAGTTGTTTCTCCATTGATGATGTTGATTTCCATATTGCCCAGTTATTTGATGTTGATTTTAGAATGCTAATTCAATAACTTTGTCGATGGCTGCTGCCAGTCCGTCGGGGTTCTTGCCGCCAGCAGTGGCGAAATGAGGCTGACCGCCGCCGCCACCCTGCATGAGCTTGGCAGCCTCGCGGACAATCTGTCCGGCATTCTTGCCGGCAGCAACGATGTCGTCGCTCAGCGAGACAGTGAGAGTGGGTTTGCCATTCTCGGCACAGCCGATGGCCACGAGCAGGTTCTCGGGGAACTGATTACGCAGCTGGAACACGATGTCCTTCACGCTCTGGGCATCCAGAGGCATCACGCCCTTGATGACCTTCACGCCATCCACTTCCTTGGCTGTTTCCACCAGTTTCTTCTTCAGCTCCTGTGCCTTCATGGCGCGGAACTCATCGACCTGTCCTTGCAGCTCCTTGTTCTCGGCAATGGCCTTGCGAACGGTTGCCATCAGGTCGGGGGCGTTGTTCAGAAGGATGCGCAGGTCGGTCATGAAGTCCTGCATCATGTCGCACATTTCTTCCACTTCCTTACCCGTGATGGCCTCGATGCGGCGAATGCCGGCAGCAATGCTGCTCTCACTCGTGATGCGGACCATGCCGAGCTGGCCTGTTGCCTTGGCGTGGCAGCCACCGCAGAACTCAACGGAGTCGCCGAACTTCACCACGCGCACCTTGTCGCCATACTTCTCGCCAAACAGGGCGATGGCACCCATCTCCTTGGCTTCGTCGATGGGACAGTCGCGGAATTCCTCCAATGGGATGTTGGCGCGAATCTTCTCGTTGACGATGTGTTCCACCTCGCGCAGCTGCTCGGGTGTGACCTTCTCGAAGTGAGAGAAGTCGAAGCGCAGTCCGTCAGCCGTGACGAGCGATCCGCGCTGCTCCACATGTGTGCCCAGCACCTCGCGCAGGGCAGCGTCGAGCAGGTGTGTGCAGGTGTGGTTCGACTCAATGGCACGACGGGCTTCAACGTCGACACATGCCATGAATTCTGCCTCGGGGTTCTTCGGCAGCTCCTTCACGATGTGTACGCTCTGGTTGTTCTCACGCTTGGTGTCGATGACGTCGATGGTTTCGTATTCGCTGACAAGTACTCCGCGGTCACCGACCTCACCGCCCATCTCTCCATAGAACGGGGTTTGGTCGAGCACGAGTTCATAGAACGTGTTCTTCTTCTGCGTCACCTTGCGATAGCGAAGGATGTGACAGGTGTATTCGGTGTAGTCGTAGCCCACGAACTGCTGCTCGCCATCGGCAATCTCCACCCAGTCGGTGCTCTCCACCTGAGCGGCATTGCGGGCGCGCTCCTTCTGCTTCTGCATCTCGGCATCGAACTCGTCGACGTTCACCGTCAGGCCGTTCTCACGGCAGATGAGTTCCGTCAGGTCGAGTGGGAAGCCGTAGGTATCGAACAGACGGAAGGCCGATGCACCGTCGAGGACGGTCTGCTGGTGAGCCTTCAGCTCGTCCATGGCACCGTTGAGCAGGTTGATACCACGCTCCAGGGTGCGCAGGAAGGAATCTTCTTCTTCCTTCATGACACGGCCGATGAGCTGCTGCTGGGCCTTCAGTTCGGGGAAGGCATCGCCCATCTCCTCAACGAGCACGGGCAGCAGCTTATAGAGGAATGCTTCGCGCTGGCCAAGGAACGTATAGGCATAGCGCACGGCACGCCGCAGGATGCGGCGGATGACGTAGCCGGCCTTGGCATTCGACGGCAGCTGGCCATCGGCAATCGAGAAGGCCACGGCACGCAAGTGGTCGGCGCAGACGCGCATGGCGACGTTCGTGTCTTCCTGTTGCTTTGTATGAGTTCCCAGGCTGACCTCCTCCTCATAGGTGGTGTATTTCAGGCCCGTGAGTCGCTCTTCCTCCTTGATGATGGGCTGGAAGATATCGGTATCGTAATTGGAATGCTTGCCCTGCAGCATGCGCACCAGGCGCTCGAAGCCCATACCCGTGTCGATGACGTTCATCGCCAGCTTCTCCAGCGAGCCATCGGCCTTGCGGTTATACTGCATGAACACGAGGTTCCAGATCTCAATGACCTGCGGGTCGTCTTGGTTCACCAGCTCACGACCGGGTTTGCCATTCTTCTTCTCCTCGGCGGGACGCGAGTCTACATGAATCTCTGAGCAGGGACCGCAGGGACCTGTGTCGCCCATCTCCCAGAAGTTATCGTGCTTGTTGCCGTTAATGATGTGATCAGCGGGAACGTGCTTCAACCAGTAGCCTGCGGCCTCGTCGTCGCGCTCGAGTCCCTCCGTGGGATCGCCCTCGAAGACGGTTACGTACAGGTCCTCGGGGTTGAGCTTCAATACGTCGACGAGATATTCCCATGCCATGTCGATGGCACCTTCTTTGAAATAGTCGCCAAACGACCAGTTGCCCAACATCTCGAACATGGTGTGGTGGTAGGTGTCGTGGCCTACCTCTTCCAGGTCGTTGTGCTTACCTGAGACGCGCAGGCACTTCTGCGTGTCGGCACGGCGGCGCGGCTCGGGTTGGCGCGTGCCTAATATGATGTCCTTCCACTGGTTCATACCGGCATTGGTGAACATCAGCGTGGGATCGTCCTTGATTACCATCGGAGCCGAAGGCACGATCACATGGCCTTTCTGCTCGAAAAACTTCTTGAAAGATTCACGAATCTCTTTTGCTGTCATGACTTATATTTACGATTTACGAAATTACCATTTATAGAATTTGAGTGCAAAGGTAATAAAAAGTTTAGAGTTAATGGTTTAGAGTGGAGTGTTTTTCTGTTAAAGAAGTTAAAGGACACATGTTTTTTCAAAAAAACTTTCATCTTTCGTCTTTCATTTTTCATTTTTTTGTATCTTTGCATCGTAGAAATGTAAATCCGTAAATTGTAAATAAATCAGATGGCACTGAATCGAAACAAGAATCTGAAGCTCTACTACAGCATCAAAGAGGTCGCACAGATGATGGGAGTGAGTGAGAGCATGTTGCGCTATTGGGAGAAGGAATTCCCCCACTTGCACCCGAAGACTGTGAGTTCAACCGGTGTGCGCCAGTATGTGGACAAGGACATCGAGCAGATACGCCTCATCTATAATCTCGTGAAGGTGCGCGGCTTCAAAATCGCTGCCGCTCGTAAGTACCTGAAAGAGAACCGCGAAGGTGTCGACCGTTCCAACGACGTACTGGATACGCTTATCTCGCTTCGTGATCAGTTGGTGGACTTGAAGCGCCATCTCGATGCCGCCATCGTCTGACGGCTTTCCTAATTGTTCTCAATTTGAAAATGTTATCCTTTGCTGAGGCAAAGACACATTAAAATAATATGCCCAGATGCTGATTTGCATCTGGGCATATTGTTGAACCTCAATCTATCATGTAGGGACGCGGCGTGCCGCGTTACTGGCGAAGAAAGCTAAATCCAATAACGCGGCACGCCGCGTCCCTACACTATTTTATTCCGGCAGCCAGTTGGTCTCGCTGTGGAAGATGGTGGCGGGAGTGATGGCTTGTGCCTCGCGCTTCGTGAGCTGATGGCTCCAAGAGACGCGACCATTAATGGCGGCACCGGGGCCTGTGTTGCCATATTCATAGTAGCGGACGGTGCGCTCGTTCTCTGGGTTGCGCCAGTTCTCCCAGCCCTCGGGCCGGATGTGGTTGCCAAGCTCGCAATATATAAATAAGGTGTAGGCATAGGGGCGCCAGGGACGACCCAGATAGACCTTCGTAACCCCTTCGTCGGCAGTGAGGCGACAGTGGCTGAACACGTAGCCATAGGGAACATCCTGAGGTGTGGAGGCTGCGGTGATGTAGCTGTCGGCGCAGCTGTGAATCTGGCAACGCTCAAACCAAGCGGTGGCAGGACCGAAGATGAAGTCGGTGGTGCCGCAGATGTAGCAGTCCTGGAACCAGACGCGCGAACTTGCTTTGCCAGTATAGACGGTGTCCTGATGTCCAAGCAGGCGACAGCCGATGACGCGCACGCGGTCGCCTTCGATGTGCAGCGCCACAGCTTGTCCGAGCCGTGCCGCATTGTTCTCGATGGTGATGTTGCGCAAGGTGATGTCAGAACCCTCCACTTTCAGCGTGTAGGTGCGGAAGGTACCCATCTTTAGTGGAGAGTTGATGGTTGATAGTTGAGAGTTTTCAAAGAGAATGTTGGCGTGGTCGTCATAGGTGATAATGGTGCGCTCGACGTCCTCGCCGAGAATCTCGATGTTCTCCAGATGCGTGGGGATGATGAGCTTCTCCTTGTAGACACCCCGTTTTACGAATATCACTTTATGATAGTCCATAAAGGCACGGCACACCTCGATGGCTTCGCCGACGGTGCGAAACTGCCCTGTGCCATCGCGAGCTACAACGATGGTGTCAGGGTTGTCGAAAGTCCCCCTTTCGTCCCCCGAGGGGGACACATTGGCCAGACTGGTTAGGAGGAGAAGGGTGGTAAGAAAATGCATTGTAAGTTGAGAGTTTAGGGTTTAGAGTTCTTTCTCCGGTTTTGTGCTGTAATTGTCCGTTGGGCCGAGCGGAGAGTTAAGGGTATTGAAGCCCCCTCGGGGGCCGTATGGGGGGCTACATGATCTGCGAAACCTCCAGAATGCCGCTAATCTTCTTCAGTTCCTCCATGATGGCTGCCACAACGGCGCGGTCATGGACGCGCACTTCGATGGTGCCGTCGAAGATGTCTTGGTCGCTGGCAATGGTGAGGCGGCGAATGTTGATATCGAGCTTTCCACTGATGAGATCGCCCAGGTCGTGAATCATGCCCTTGCGATCAATGCCGCGTATCTCAATGGTGGCATCGAAGAGCAGCTGCTGGTGCATCTCCCATTTGGCATCGAGGATTCGGTTGCCGAAACTCGACTTCAGGCGTGAGGCCACAGGGCAGTCGCGCTTGTGTATCTCCACATGGTTCTTGTTGTCGATGAATCCCAGGATATCGTCGCCGGGGATGGGATGACAGCAGTTTCGGAAGATGTACATCTGGATGGTTTCCTCGGTGAGGTAGCAGGGAATCTTCTTGTTGAAGTCCTTGCCCACTTCGAGGAGTCCGCGCTCGGCTTTGATGGTCTTCTCGGCCTTCTTCTCCGACTTGATGAAGGGCACGTATTTCTTCCAGCCTTTCTTCGACTCCTTTTTGCCCAGCAACTGGTCGCGGTCGCGGTCGCCGAGGATGATTGTCTTCTTGCCGAGGGCGAGGAAGAAATTGTCGTGCTTCTGTATCTCGTGCAGGTCGCACAACTTGTCGACGACCGACGAGGTGTACTCCAGACTGTTCTTCTCGAGCCAGTCCTTCAGTGTCTGCTCGCCCTTCTTTTGTGTCTCACGATCGGCACGGCGCAGGCTGGCCTGTATCTTTCCCTTGGCCTTGGCAGTAGAAACAAATTCGAGCCACGACGGCTGCACATGTTGCGACTGCGAGGTGAGAATCTCTACCTGGTCGCCACTCTGCAGGCGGTGGCTCAGTGGTACAAGCTTGTGGTTTACCTTGGCACCGATGCAATGGCTGCCAAGGAAGGTGTGAATCTGGAAGGCGAAATCGAGTGCCGTACAGCCCGCCGGCATCGTCTTGATTTCACCCTTTGGGGTGAAGACGAAAATCTCCGAAGCGAAGAGGTTGAGCTTGATGGTGTCGAGGAAATCCATGGCATCAGGCTGCGGGTCGTCGAGGATCTCCTTGATGGTGCCCAGCCAGTCGTTCAGTTCTCCATCGTTCTTGCTAGCTTCCTGATCGGCTTCGTTGCCTTCCTTGTACTTCCAATGGGCGGCAAAACCCTGCTCGGCCACCTCATCCATTCGGTCGGAGCGTATCTGCACCTCAATCCATCGGCCGGAGTGCGACATCAGCGTGACATGCAGGGCCTGATAGCCGTTGGCCTTCGGGTGGTTGAGCCAGTCGCGCAGGCGGTCGGGGTGTGACTTGTAGATTTTCGAGATGGCGACGTAGATCTGGAAGCACTCGTTGATTTCGTTCTCTCGCTTGTTGGGTGTGAAGATGATGCGCACGGCGAGGATGTCGTAGATTTCATCGAACGTCACGTGCTTGTTCTGCATCTTCGTCCAAATGGAGTAGGGCGATTTCACACGTGCCTTCAGTTCGTACTCGATGCCCATTTCGTCGAGGGCGCTGCGGATGGGGGTGGTGAAATCATCGAAGAGCTGCTGGCGTTGCTCCTTTGTGAGCGTAAGCTTGCGGCTGATGTTCTCGTATTCCTCGGGATGCTCGAAGCGGAAGCTTAGGTTCTCGAGTTCCGACTTAATCTTGTTGAGGCCCAGACGGTTGGCGAGTGGGGCGTAGATGTAGAGCGTCTCGCCAGCAATCTTATACTGCTTGTTGGCAGGCTGCGAGTCCAGCGTTCGCATGTTGTGCAGACGGTCGCAGATCTTGATGAGGATGACGCGTATGTCGTCGCTCATGGTGAGCAGCAGCTTCTTGAAGTTCTCGGCCTGTGCCGATGCTTGCTCGCCGAAGATGCCGCCAGAGATCTTGGTGAGTCCGTCGACAATCTGCGCAATCTTCGGCCCGAACATGTTCTCGATGTCCTCCACCGTGTAGTCGGTGTCTTCAACGACATCGTGAAGCAGGGCCGAGCAGATGCTCGTGGAACCCAGTCCCATCTCCTCGCTGGCAATCTGAGCGACGGCGATGGGGTGCATGATGTACGGTTCTCCCGACAATCGCTTCACTCCCTTGTGGGCTTGTCGGGCGAAGTTGAAAGCTTTGGTGATAAGATCGGTCTTCTTACGATGGGTAGAGGCCAGATAGCTGTCGAGCAGTCGCTGAAAAGCTTCGTCGACGAGTCGTTCGTCGGCTTGCTGTTGCTCCAGCTCCTTCATGTCAATGTCAGGGTCGTCCATATCTTGTATCCTCCTTATATAGATAGGTGTTCTTATTTGACTCGCAGTTTCTTGCCGGCGCGGATGTTGTTGCCACGGATGCCGTTCTTCTTCTTCAAAGCCGCCACGGTAGTGTGGTTGCGCTTGGCGATCGACGAAAGCGTGTCACCCTTTCTAACGGTGATGCTACGACCTGCCGAGCTGCTCTTCTTGCGGCTCTTGCTCTTCGTGTAGCGCGACCGCTTACTCTTTGAGGAGCGCTTGCTCTTTGAATAGCGCTTGCTCTTGCTGCGACTGTAGGTCTTACGTGTGGGGGTGTAGGTGGGTTGTGCCTCGTTCACGGCTACCTCCAGGCGCTTTGTGAGTAATTCGTCGGCACGGTGTGTATAGATGGAGTCGAGGTTGTCGATGAACGGACCAACATAGTTCATGGGCAGTCGCACGGCCATGGGCTTGTTGTTGCCGTTGATGATCTGTCGGCGATACTGCGGGTTCAGCTCAGCCAGCTGGTTGATGTCAATGCCTATGACCTCTGCAATCTGCTCGAAGTGCATGTCGCGATTGACCATTACGGTATCGGTCTTCGCGGGCAGGTCGGTGAGCAGCGGACAGATGTTGTGCTCGCAGTAGTAGTTCATGATGTAGTTGGCTGCGATGAAGGCGGGCACGTAGCCACGTGTCTCTGCTGGCAAGTAGGGATAAATCTGCCAGTAGTCCTTCTCACCGCCAGCGCGGTGCACGGCCTTGTTGATGTTCTCCGGACCGCAGTTGTAAGCTGCGATGACGAGGTGCCAGTCGCGGAATATCTTATAGAGGTCGCGCAGGTAGCGTGCAGCCGCATACGACGACTTGATAGGGTCGCGGCGCTCGTCGACGAGCGAGTTCACTTCCAGTCCGTACTGCTTACCCGTGGTGAGCATGAACTGCCACAGGCCAGTTGCACCGACGCGCGACACAGCCTTCGGGTTCAGTGCCGACTCAATCACAGGCAGGTACTTCAGTTCCAACGGCAGGCCATAGGTCTCGAGGGCCTGCTCGAAGATGGGCATGAAGAAATTCTGCGTGCCCAGCATCACTGCCACGGAGCGGCGCAGACGTCCGCTATAGCGGTCGATGAACTTCTGCACTACTTCGTTCCACGGCATCTCGATGGCTGTGGGCAGGCGCTTCAGTCGCTCCATGAACTCCTCCTTGGTGTATTCAGGGTTGATGTTCGGCATGTTGCACGAGCTATCGGGCTGCAGAAAGTGCTGCGTATGATAGAGGTCGAGCAGACTATCCACCTCGAAGGTCAGACCCTCGGGCACATCAATTTCCAGGTCGTCGTCCTTGTTGTCATCGTCGTCGTTGATCACCACGATGTCCTCATCGCTGATCACGCCGTCTTCTTCATCGTCGATGTCTTCCTCATCGTCAGCATCTTCCTCGTCGTCGATGTTATCGGCATCGTCGATATCCTCGTCGTCCTCTTCGTCTTCATCGACCAGCTCCACATCGTCCTCATCGGTCTCTTCGGGGTTGTCGACTACTACTTGTGCCTGCATGCAGAAAGGAAATAGCAGCATCAGGGCAAATATCCAAAATGTCTTCTTCATATCAATCGGTTGTTCTTTTTTCGTTGTAAGTTGAGCGGCCGGCGAGCCGCCGTAAAGTGTTTACGCCTCCTGCATTCAGAAGGTGAGGCTGCACTGCAGGCCCAAGCCTGCTGAGTGTAGGGGATTGCGTTGCGAGTGGCTGTCGATGACGGCCGGTGCAACTTGAAGGCTCAGATCGTCGGAGATGTCAAATTCCGACAGCGATGCATCGACATAGGCGTCGACCACCGAGAGTGCATACACGCCCACCATGACAAAGAAACTCATGTCGCGCCAACGGCGGAAGCGGTCCTTGCGCTTCTTGAAGAGCGTCTGGTAACGGTTGAGGTTGGCAGGCGTGATTTGTGCGCCGAGGTGCATGAACTGGTTGTAGCTCTCCGTCTTCGGATCGTCGTCCATTAGGTCGAGGTAGGCCTGCGAGTAGTCGTGGTACATCTGGTTGTTCCAACGCATGGCGTAGGCGCAGCCCACGAATCCACCATAGATGATGGGCAGCTTCCAGTATTTGCGGTTATAGATCTGACCTGCTCCCGGCAGTGCCAGCGCGAGCCACATGGCCCGTTTCGGGTTGGGTCGCCATGTTGCCCAGTCGCGCTTCGGCTTTTTGATTTTCTTTTCGAAACTGATGGTGTCGAGCATCAGCGATTCGTCCATGAGGATACTGTCACCCAGCTCGTCCATGATGGCAGGTTGCACAGCCGTCGTGTCGGGGTTCACCTGAGCCTGCATCGTAGTGGCCAGCAGACTCAAGGCCAGTATCAAGAATGTTCTCACTCGCTTGTTCACTCCACAGTTCCTCTTTTTGCTGATGCGTTTATGCCTTCAGCTTGTCAAACATGTTCATGATGCGTTCCAACTCGCCTTCGTTGGCAAAGGGAATGCTGATTTTGCCCTTGCCTTTTGGCGAGCAGCTCAGCTGCACCTTTGTGTTGAAGAACGACGACAGACGCTTGCGCAGCAGGTCGAAGCCCTCGGGCAGCTGCGTCTTGGCGACCACCTTACTGTTGCCCGTGCCGCCTTCCTTCAGCTGCTTCACCAGCTCTTCCACCTTGCGAACGCTGTAGCCATTCTTCAGGATTTCCTTGAAGAGCTTGATCTGTGCCGACGGACTGTCGAGCGATAACAAGGCGCGGGCATGGCCCTGGTCCACCTCGTTGTTCTGCAGCGCCATCTGCACCTGGGCAGGCAGCTTCAGCAGGCGTAGGTAGTTGGCCACGGCGGTGCGGCTCTTGCCCACACGCTTTGCCACCTTGTCCTGAGTCATGCCCTCGCCCTCCAGCAGATGCTGGTAGGCCAGTGCAATTTCGATGTCGTTGAGATCCTCGCGCTGGATGTTCTCCACAAGGGCCATCTCCATCACGTTCTCGTCGGCGATGGTGCGTATGTAGGCAGGAATGGTGCTGAGACCAGCCAGCTGCGATGCTCTCCAGCGGCGCTCGCCGGCTACAATTTGATAGCGCCCACTCGGCATCTGGCGCAGCGTGATGGGCTGGATGATGCCAATTTGTGTGATACTGTCGGCCAGTTCCTGCAGTGCTGCGGCGTCGAATTCCCGACGCGGCTGGTTGGGGTTGGCATCGATGTCGCTGAGGGGAATCTCGTTGATGGTCGACGATCCCTGCGTTTTCACACCGGTGGTATCGATGAGTGCATCGAGACCGCGACCGCCTTCAATCTCGTCGAGACCTCTTCCCAGTGCACTTTTCGTATTTGCAAATTTCTTCTTTACAGCCATTATTTCATGTTGCAGTTTTTTTTAATAATGTCGGACATGTCAGACAGGTCGGACTAGTCTGACCTTACCCGCTGAGGTTCTTTTACTCCCTGCTGATAATCTCTTTTGCCAGGGCAAGATGGTTCTTCGCACCCGTGGAGTCGGCATCGTAGAGGATAGCGGGCAGACCGTGTGACGGAGCCTCGCTCAGCTTCACGTTGCGCTGGATGACCGTCTTGAACACCAGTTCCTGGAAGTGGCGCTTCACCTCGTCATAGATCTGGTTGGCCAGACGGAGGCGCGAGTCGTACATCGTCAGCAGGAATCCTTCGATTTCAAGTTTCGTGTTCAGCTTCGACTTAATGATGCGGATGGTGTTGAGCAGTTTCGAGATTCCTTCCAGTGCGAAGTATTCACACTGCACGGGAATGATGACAGAGTCGGCAGCTGTGAGCGCGTTCACGGTGATCAGTCCCAGCGATGGTGCGCAGTCGATGAGTATATAGTCGTACTCCGGGCGCAGCGGGTCGAGGATGTTCTTCAGCACACGTTCGCGGTTGTCGAGGTTCAGCATCTCTATCTCCGCACCCACCAGATCGATGTGGCTGGGGATGATATCGAGGCCGTCGATGTCGGTGGTATAGATGGCATCGCGCACGTCGGCATGGTCGATGATGCACTCGTAGAGCGAGCAATCCACTTCCTGGATGTTCACGCCCAGACCGCTCGACGCGTTTGCCTGTGGGTCGGCATCGATGACGAGCACCGACTTCTCGAGCGTGGCCAGCGAGGCAGCCAGATTCATCGTTGTCGTCGTCTTTCCGACACCACCTTTCTGATTTGCTAATGCTATGATTTTTGCCATATCTTTTCCTAACTTTATACCTTTAAAAATACCGTCAAGAGCTATTTAGGGCTCTTTTTAAGGTGCAAAGGTACGAATTTTATACGAGAATCTTGTATTTTAAACCTTTTTTCGTACTTTTGCAGTCAAAATTATACTTTTATATGATTTCAACAACTGATAATAAGGGCGGTCGCCGACCGCTGATACTCATCTCTAACGATGATGGCTTCGAGGCAAATGGCATCCGTGCACTGGTCGACATGGTGCGACCCTTTGGCGATGTGGTGGTGTGTGCTCCCGACGGACCACGCTCCGGATTCTCGTGTGCTTTCACCGCCGTCGACCCACTCACGCTGCAGCGCGTGCCCAATGCCCGATTCTTGAGAAACGACTATTCCGACTGTGAGGAAGAGCCCGATTCGTCGCTCTCCGTGTGGTCGTGCAGCGGTACCCCCGTCGATGCCGTGAAACTGGCCATCGACCAGTTCTGCCTCGACCACGACGACCCTTCGCACTGCTCGTTCCCTGAGGCTCGTCTGGGTCGCATGCCCGATCTCATCCTCGGCGGCATCAACCACGGTGACAACTCCACGGTGAACAATCACTATTCCGGCACCATGGGTGTGGCGATGGAAGGCTGCATGAAGTACATCCCCTCCATTGCATTCTCAACGTGCTATTACAACTACGATGCCAATCTTGAGCCGCTGCGCCCCTATGTGCAACAGATTGTACGCCGCGTCCTCGACGAAGGACTGCCTAGGGGCATCTGTCTGAACGTGAACTTCCCTGCCCGCGAGGTATTCGAGGGTGTGCGCGTCTGCCGTATGACCTATGGCCAGTGGGTCAACGAGGTGGTGCGCCGTCCGCATCCGCGTGGCTACGACTACTATTGGATGGTGGGCCAATACCGCAACGACGAGCCCGATGCCGAGGACACCGATCAGTGGGCGCTCAACCACGGCTTCGTCGCCATCACGCCCACCCACATGGATGTCACCGCCTATGCCTTCATGGATCATCTGCGCGAGTGGAAACTGTGATAGTTGATAATTGACAATGGATAATTGATAATTATGATTACCATCAGATAGGATTCAACCCTTCTCAACTTTTGGAGCAGCGAGAGCAGAGTGATGCTTGCATCAACTATGTCGAGTCGTGACAAAAGTCATGGAACGAAGTTACATAACCCTTCTTAACTCTTCAGAACTCTTCTGAACCCCTCATATGAAATACTACCTGATTGTCGGCGAAGCCTCTGGCGACCTGCATGCCTCACATCTGATGCGGGCACTCCAGAAAGAAGATCCCGAAGCGCAGTTCCGCTTCTTCGGCGGCGACCTCATGTCTGAAGTCGGTGGCACGCGCGTGCGACACTATAAGGAACTCGCCTACATGGGCTTCATCCCCGTGCTGATGCACCTGCCCACCATCTTCCGCAACCTCGCATTCTGCAAGCAGGACATTGCGCAGTGGAAGCCCGATGCCGTCATCCTTGTCGACTATCCTGGCTTCAACCTGAAAATCGCGAAGCATCTGCACAAAGAGCGGGTGAAAAGGGAACCCACCCCCAACCCCTCCCAAAGGGTGGGGGGGCAAAATTCCCTTTCTAATAATGTTGTAGGTAAATCTAATCAAACTCCACTCCCTTTGGGAGGGGTTGGGGGTGGGTTAATCTTCTACTACATCTCCCCGAAAATCTGGGCGTGGAAGGAGTGGCGCATCCGCAGCATCAAGCGCGACATCGACAAGCTGTTCTCCATCCTTCCCTTCGAAGTAGACTTCTACGAAAAGAAGCACCACTATCCCATACACTACGTCGGCAACCCCACGGCTCATGAGGTAAAAGAATACAAAGCCTCCCTCAACACCACTGAGGGGAAGGAAGCTTCCGAGGCTGGCGCGACTCCCCTCCAGTTGGAGGGGTCGGGGGAGACTCCCATCATTGCCCTCCTAGCTGGTTCGCGCAAGCAAGAAATCAAGGACAACCTGCCTGCTATGATCGAGGCGGCAGCCCCTTATGCCACTGAGTATCAGCTTGTTGTGGCTGGTGCCCCGGCTATCGACGACGCGTTTTATGCACCGTTCATCGAAGGCAAGCCCGTTACGCTGGTGAAGAACCAAACCTACAAACTACTCTCGCAGGCCACAGCCGCCCTCGTCACCAGCGGCACCGCCACCCTCGAGACGGCCCTCTTCAACGTGCCGCAGGTGGTGTGCTATAAGACGCCCGTGCCACGTCTCGTCCGCTTTGCGTTCAATCACGTCATTAAGTGCAAGTACATCTCGCTCGTCAACCTCATTGCCGACCGCGAGGTTGTACAAGAGCTACTGGCCGACCGCTTCTCTGTGGAGAACATTCGCAACGAGCTGCGCCGCCTGTTGCCTGGCCACGATGCCCGTACGGCAATGCTCTTCGACTACCGCGAAGTGGCAAAGCGCCTTGGCGACGACGTTGCTCCCGACAATGCTGCACAACTCATGGTACGCTATCTGCGGCAGTAGTATAGTCTAACTGTTCTATCTTTGCAGGGTGAATGCTGCAATGTACCCAAAATCCTTCGTTCCAACACAAGACATAACATGAAAAGAATCGTTGGTACCATCATCCTGATAGTATGTGTCGTGTTGACCTTTGCCCAGGCTCCGCGGAAGAACACCTCTTGCTTGGAGAAGGCAACGGCTACCTATGACGTCGTTGTTGTAGGTGGTGGTCCTGCAGGCATCGGGGCAGCACTTGCGGCTGTAAAGACTGGTGCGAGGACTGCGCTTATTGAACGTGATAGCAGGATTGGTGGCACGACTGTGCAGGCTGAAGTCTGTGATATGGGCCTTTTCTATGCTTGGCGACGTCAGATTATCGCCGGGCCCGTTTGGGATTTAGTCAAAAAGGCGGTAGAAGAAGCGAATGGCAGTCTGCCGGATTTTTCCAAGCAGGAGCCGGATCAGTGGATGAAGAGTTGTGTGCATGTCGACCCAAAAGTTTATTCTCGTGTTGCAGAGGAAACGCTGCGCAGTGCCGGTGTTGATTTGGTGATGAACACTGAGGTGACAGCCGTTGAGAAAACCGATTCAGGATGGATCGTTGGAACCATTGCCGGCCGACAAATTGTGGATGCAACCGGAAATGCTACAGTGGCGGCATTGGCGGGAGCTGAGCGTGTGAAGTCGCCCGACGACATACGGCAGCCTGGATCGTATTTCTTCTGGATATCTTCTGAAGGTATGGAATTCGATGCTGATGAGGCCAATCGTGCATTCAAAGAGGCTGTGGCGAATGGCGAAATGTTGCCTACTGACGTGCATGTTGGAATGTCGTGGTTCATCCGCAAGGGTGGTGGCTCGGGTTGCTATGTTCCCCTTGCCGACAATTCCACACCCGAGGCCAGAGATGATGGCACCTGCCGCCACAGCTTCGTTGATGCCTAATGCGTGGCTGATACCCAACAGGGCTACGCCGATGGTGGCAATGGTTGTCCACGAACTGCCTGAGAGTAGCGACACCAATGCACAGATGACACAGGCACACAACAGGAATAGTTGTGGCGACAGCAACTGAACACCATAATATATTAAGGTGGGAACGATGCCACTCACCATCCATGAACCAGCCAGCATGCCCACGGCTAAGAGAATGAGAATCGTCACTGCAACACCGCCCAGCGTCTTCGCTATCTGCTGCTCGAATGCTTGCCACGGCATACGATAGAAGACCATCGAGATAAACACACATACGGCAAGCCCCATGAGCAGCGCCACTTGGCTGCCACCACTGAGGGCGTCACTGCCAAACAGTGATATCACTATGCCTAGCAGACCTATGAGCACCACAATCGGAATGATGGCTACAAGAGGGGGAGGTAGATGTTTCAAATGTTATCTTTTAAATCTTTACTTTAGTTTCACTGCGCAAAGATATAAAAAAAAGTTTATTTCACGTCAGAAAATTTGGAAGTAAAGGGAGAAATAACTATATTTGTACGAATTTTTCAACGATTTATCAACAATCCAATCTTTACCTTATGAAGAAAGCAATGGTTCTCTGCGCATTGGCAACGCTGCTGTTGTCGGGCTGCAGACAAGAAAAAGAAATCATCAACCTGCCGAGAACAACCGCTTCCGCTGAAGTCGTGGCAGCAGTCGACTCATTTGTGAATGCCACGCAGACGCGTCCCGTAGCACCTGACTCCATCACTTTGCACAGCATCATGATTCTGAAACATGGGCAGGTGGTATTCGAGAAGTGGTTCA
This sequence comes from uncultured Prevotellaceae bacterium, assembly GCA_900316285.1. GTDB lineage: Bacteria > Bacteroidota > Bacteroidia > Bacteroidales > Bacteroidaceae > Prevotella. The sequence continues at coordinate 167,836 of ONCG01000001.1, read as the reverse complement.
ACGGGCACTCCGCCGAGACTCCGCACCCGATGTTCTCCGTTAGCAAGACGTTCACCGCCACTGCCGTGGGTCTCGCCATCAGCGAAGGAAAGCTTCAGCTCACCGATCCCGTCGTGAGCTTCTTCCCCGACAAACTGCCGGCGGAACAGAGCGACAATCTGAAGGCGATGACCGTTCGCGACCTACTCACCATGACCTGTGGTCACGACGAGGAGCCGAACAGCATGCGCAGAGACTCTATCGATTGGGTGGAGGGATTCCTCTCGTGGCCTGTGAAGCACAATCCCGGCGAGTACTATTTGTATAATTCCGTTGGTACCTACATGCTCTCTGCCATCGTGCAGAAGGTCACCGGCGAGAAACTTCTAGACTATCTCGACACCCGTCTCTTCCAACCCCTGCACATCAATCGTCCGGAATGGGAAGAGAGTCCGCAGGGAATCAACTGCGGTGGATGGGGCTTGTCGCTCACGACCGAGGACATGGCGAAGATGGGCCAGCTGTTCCTGCAGCAAGGAAAGTGGAATGGCAAGCAGCTCGTGCCTGCCGAGTGGCTGAAGGAGATGTCCAGCTACCAAGTGCCGTCGGCACCGTCGGGCACACGCTTCGAAGACCTCGAGAAGGCTGGGCTCACCAAAGATAACAACGAATGGGTGCAGGGCTACGGCTACCAGATGTGGATATGCCGCCACAACGCCTATCGTGCCGACGGCTATGCAGGCCAGTATATCATGGTGTTCCCCGATCGCGATGCCGTGCTCGTGCTCACCACGTCGTCATCGCTCTATCAGCCGTACATCGACCTCATCTGGGAATACCTGCTCCCCATCCTATAGGAATATAGAAAAAACGCTGGCGTGCACTACTTTGTGCGCGTCAGCGTGAACTTCTTTCCGTCCATCGTGCCTGTCAGCGTCTTGCCGTCGGCACTCAGTGTCATCGTGTCCTGGTCCTTTCCCGTTCCTATGATCACCTGGTTGCCCTTCACCACGTAGGTGTCCTTCTCCGTCGACGGAGCAATGGCGAGGGCAGCCTTCAAAGCCTTGCGCTTCACCCAGCTCACACCAGCAATCTTCAGGGCTTCGTCGTCAATTTTCATGTCCATCTTCATCACCACCTGCGTAGCGGTCTTGAACTCAATGGTCACGGCAGTTTTCATGCCGTTCATCACGCTTCGGGCCTGCTTCATGGCCTTTTCTAACTCTTTGTCCAGCACTGCCAGCTCGGCGGCGGTGAGCTTGCGGCCTTTCTTCTTCTCGGCTTTCGCAATGGTTTCTGCCTTCTTTTTCGCAACATCCTTGTCCAGCTCTTTCAACTTTTCGTCGAACTCGCCGGTCAGTATGTTTGCATTGTGGTATACGCGTCCCACCATGTTGGTCTGCGCTTCAGCACCGATGGCCATGAACACTGCCATGATGCACATCAGGAACAGATTCTTTGTTTTCATCTTCTTCTTGTGACTGTTAATAGGGTATTGTTGAAAAAAAAGAGAAGCCCACGTGTGACTTCTCTTCATTTCTGTTGTAGGGACGCCCGGGCTCGAACCGGGGACCTCTGCAATGTGACTGCAGCGCTCTAAACCAACTGGGCTACGCCCCTATTTCTTTCAGTTAGCGGCTGCAAAGTTACAAACTTTTTCCGATACCACCAAATTTTTTCGCAACTTTCATTCCGTAAAGACAAAAAACTATCTTGTTTTGTCCATGAAGGCTCCATAGAGCAAGAAAAAAAGAGATAATATTTTTCCGAGCTCACTACTATAGAGCGATCAATCATTAACATTTAATGAATCGTCCAACTTTTTGGGGTCATATCAGAATCATGTAACCATTTAATGTTCTTGTCTATTCGTGGTCCAGACTTCCATTCGCAATGCTTTTGTGTGGCTAAAGCAATGAGATTAAAGGACCAAAGCAATACTCCAGTTTTGCAAATAAATTGAGTCTGTTTTGTAATTTAACTTGAATTGTTCAGTAAATTAACTTATTTTATTCAGTAAATTAAGTTATTTTACTGCGCAAATTAAGTTAATTTACATTGCAAATTAAGTTAATTTACTCATCAAATTAAGTTAATTTACTGAACTAGGTTCATGCTATGGATACACGAAGGCATGCTTCCTGTTGAACAGGAGCATGTTTTTATGCGAACAAAAGGGTGTCTTTTTGAGCCCCTCTCTACTGGGAATGAGTAGGTTGGGACTTACAGAGGCGGTGGGTCTCGGCACGTGCTTCGCGCCAACGGGGGAAGTGGCGGTCCATGACGGCATAGAAGGCGGGGCCGTGGTTGGGCACGAGCAGATGGGCGAGCTCGTGGACGACGACGTGTTCAATGCACCAGTCGGGCAGCAAAAGGAGGTAGAGAGAAAGGGAGATGTGGCGTGTGCGGTGATTGCAAGAACCCCATCGGGAAATGGTTCTGCGGAAGGTGACGGCTGCTGGCTGCACACCCATCTCGCTGGCATGTCGTTGCAACAATGGGGCAACGATAGTCTGCAAGCGCTGGGTGGCGTCGCGTCGCTGGGCAGGGGTGTCGAGTGGCAGTTGGGCATAGAAGTCATGGCGCTGCTGCTGGCGATTGGCGACCTTCTTGCGGGCCGCTTCCATCCACTCGTAGTTCTTCTCGATGAATGCTTCCACCTCACGTTTCGCCAAGCCGATAGGGGCAGAAACGCGCACGTCGCCATTCTGTGCGATACGCATGGAAAGGCGACGTGTACGGCGATAGGTGATGATGATGGCCATTATCCCAGGAACTGCAGGGTGTAGAGGTAGATGACGGCGGCGGGGATGGCCATGAGGGAGGAGTCGAAGCGGTCGAGCATGCCACCGTGACCGGGCAGGATGTTTCCGGAGTCCTTGATGCCAAGGGTGCGCTTAAAGAGGCTTTCTACGAGGTCGCCCCACGTGCCGAAGAACACAACAACGAGGCCGAGGCCGAGCCATTTGAGCGTTGATAGTTGAGAGTTGAGCGTTGAGAGTGACGCGTCAGAGCCAGCGAAGTAGCTGATGACAGCGGCAATGATGAGCACGATGACGGCTCCGCCGATGCTGCCTTCCCACGTCTTGCCGGGCGATACGCGGGGGAAGAGCTTATGTCGGCCGAAGAGGGAGCCGGCGCAGTAGGCTCCGGTGTCGTTCGCCCAAAGGAAGATGAACACGCTCATGGGTAGCAGCCAGTGGTAGGCGATTTGTCCAGTGAGTGGGTCGGCCTGGAAGCTGAGCACGTTGATCATGGAGAAGGGCAGGGCAATATACAACTGCGAGAGCATGGTGTACGCCCAGTCCTGGATGGGGTTCTTCTGCTTCAGGTAGAGCTCGCTGATGAACAGGTAGATGAGCGTGAGCAGATAGGGGATGAAGGCCGACGGGGGCACGATGCCGGTGCAGTAGCCGGCAAAGGCAAGGAAGAGATAGACGCCGGCAACAGTGGTGATGAACCGGTTGACGGTGGTGTCGGCGACGTGTTCGTTGACGAGGCCTGTGAACTCCCAGAGGGTGAGGCCGGTGATGAGGGCAAACAACAGGATCATGGCATCGCCGCGCAGGCAGATGCCGGTGACCATGATGGCAACAAAGAGGATGCCGGTGATGGTTCGTGTGATGAAATTCTTCATCGATTTACTATTTACGGATTGACGATTGATTTAGAATTTACGGATTGCCGATTCCACGGCGTTAACTCTCGGTGGACTGCTGGTTGCGCTCGTAGTCGGCTTGTGCCTGGCGCACGACATCGGGCATGTCCTCGAGGCGGGGAGCGTCGGAATCGCTATCTTCTGCCTTCGCGGTGTCAGCCAAGGTCTTCTCAGTGTCTTCAGCGGGAGCCTCGAGGCTGGCGTTTTCTTCGATGATCTCCTGCGAGCGGCTCACCCACGGGCGCTTGCCGAAGATGCGCTCTACGTCCTCGGCGAAGATGACCTCGCGTGAGATGAGGAGCTCGGCAAGCTCGTTGTGGCCTTCGCGGTGCTCGGTGAGGATCTGCTTGGCGCGGTCGTACTGCGAGTTGATCATCTTCAGCACTTCGTCGTCGATGGTCTTCGCGGTGGTCTCTGAGTAGGGGCGCTGGAACTGATATTCCTGGTTGTTGTAATAGCAGATGTTGGGCAGGCGGTCGCTCATGCCGGCATAGGCAATCATGCCGAAGGCACTCTTCGTGGCACGCTCGAGGTCGTTCATGGCACCGGTGGAGATGTGTCCGGTGAAGAGCTCCTCGGCAGCACGTCCGCCGAGCAGGGCACACATCTCGTCGAGCATCTGCTCCTTCGTGGTGATCTGTCGCTCCTCGGGCAGATACCAGGCAGCGCCGAGGGCTTGGCCGCGCGGCACGATGGAGACTTTCACGAGGGGATTGGCAAATTCGCAGAACCACGACACGGTGGCATGGCCTGCCTCGTGGAGGGCGATGGAGCGCTTCTCGGCGGCCGTCATGACCTTGGTCTTCTTCTCCAGACCGCCGATGATGCGATCTACAGCGTCGAGGAAGTCTTGCTTGGTGACGGTCTTGGCATCGCGGCGAGCAGCAATGAGGGCTGCCTCGTTGCAGACATTGGCGATGTCGGCACCGGAGAAACCGGGAGTCTGTCGGGCGAGGAAGTCGATGTCGAGGCTGGAGTCTACCTTGATGGGCTTCAGGTGTACCTGGAAGATCTCCTTGCGCTCGGTGAGGTCGGGGAGGTCGACGTGGATCTCACGGTCGAAGCGTCCGGCACGCAGCAGGGCGGAGTCGAGCATGTCGACACGGTTGGTGGCAGCAAGCACGATGACACCGCTATTGGTGCCGAAGCCATCCATCTCGGTGAGCAGGGCGTTGAGGGTGTTCTCGCGCTCGTCGTTGCCACCCATAGAGGGGTTCTTCGAGCGGGCACGGCCCACGGCGTCAATCTCGTCGATGAAGATGATGCACGGTGCCTTCGCCTTTGCCTGCTGGAACACGTCGCGCACGCGGCTGGCACCGACGCCGACGAACATCTCGACGAAGTCGCTACCCGACATAGAGAAGAACGGCACGCCAGCCTCGCCGGCAACGGCCTTGGCAAGCAGCGTCTTACCTGTTCCCGGAGGTCCTACGAGGAGTGCTCCCTTGGGAATCTTTCCTCCAAGGTCGGTGTATTTCTTCGGGTTCTTCAGGAACTCCACAATCTCTTGCACCTCCTGCTTAGCACCGGCCTGTCCGGCGACGTCCTTGAAGGTGATGCCGAGGTCGTTGCCCTTCTCATACATCTTCGCCTTCGACTTGCCGACGTTGAAGATGCCTCCTCCGCCACCCATGCCGCTTCCCATTCGGTTGAAAAGGAAGTACATCAGGACGAAGAAGAGCAGGAGCGGACCAACGCTATAGAGGAAGTTCTCGAGCACGCTGGAAGTCTTGTTGTTGTAGCTGAAGTCGACGAGGAGTCCTTTCTGCTGCACCTCGGTGAGATACTTGTCGAGCTCGTCGGGTGAGCCATACTGCACGCTGACGAACGGCTCGGGGCCGGTTTGCTGGGCAGTCTGCTGGAAGACGTCGCGAATGTTCTTTGACTTCACGAACATCTTCAGCTTCTTCTCCGACGTGTTCACCTCTACCTTCTGTGCATAGCCTTTCGACACGTATTCCTTGAACTTCGTGTAGGTGGCTTCCTGGCGAGCCGAGCCGGCTGCCGCAGAGGTGAGCGAGTTGCCGCCGTCGGTGAAGAACAGCATGAGCAACGTGAAGATAATCAGACCGTAGATCCAGCCCATGTTGAACCTGGGCATCTTCGGCTGATTGTTGTTGTTATTGTTGTTCTTATTCTGGTTCTGTTGTTCCATGATGGGTGTTAGTCTAAGTTGGGGATTTCGGTTTGCTGGGCGTCCTGCCACAGGTTCTCGATGTTGTAATAGCTGCGCATGTCGGGCACGAAGATGTGGACGATGACATCGGTGAAGTCCATGGCTACCCAGTGGGCAAGCTCGAGACCAACGACGTGGGCAGGCTTCTCGCCGGCATCGATGCGGGCCGTCTCGGCCACGGAGTCGGTGATGGCTTCCACCTGCGTGGGCGTGTTGCCCTGGCAGATGACGAAGAAGCTGGCGATGGCACCGTCGATGCCTCGCAGGTCGACGACGGTGATGTCTTGTCCTTTTTTCTCTTGTATACCTTTAATAATAGTGTCTACCAGTTTCTCAGCTGGTGTGGCGGCAGTGCCGATGGGTTTTGTTTGTTCCATTCAGTATTGTTGTCTGTTTTTTGTTCTGTTGAGTATGATAATCTGTTTTTATCTGATGAGCAACGGATGCTCACATTATTCCCTGCAAAGATAATGCCTTTTTGCCGAATAACAAGGAGAAAAATGCGTATTTTCGTTTTTTTTATAAAAAAAGTTAGGAAAATGCTTGGTATTTCAAAAAAAAGCAGTACCTTTGCACACGCAAAACAAAAATTGCAACGCCGAGAACGATTCAAGGGTGAATCTGCGGCACAACAGATTGGGGTATGGTGTAATGGTAACACTGCAGATTCTGGTCCTGCCTTTCCTGGTTCGAGTCCGGGTACCCCAACGCTGACGAAGGCTTCCTCAGAAATGAGGAAGTCTTTTTTTTGTGTGATATATTCGACCTCTTGCAAGATGATCCGCAAAGCGGGCTTTAAGAAAACATAAGAAAACCAAGACGGACATAAGAAAACTAGGACGCGAAGCGTATTTCTCTGTTACCTTTTTGTGACGGATGAAAAAAGGATTGAAGCCAGGTGGCTCCAATCCTTTTGGTATTCAATGTGAGGGAATGCGTTTTGATTATGCCTCGCCATTCTCTTCGGCCTCGGCAGCTGCGTTGGCGTCGTCGATGGCCTTGATCTTGTCGTAGGTGAGCTTCAGGTCGTCCTTCAGCTTCTGCACCTTGCGGTTCATCTCGTCGATGAGCGAGTTACCCTTCTTCGATGCTGCATTGAGGAATCCGAGGTTGTTCTCGTAGGTCTGAATCTCCTGCTTCATCTGCTCGTAGCGGCGCATCAGACGTGTGCGCTCGTTGTCGAGGGCGTCCTCGCCACGGCGTGCCACATTCTTCAGATTGCTCTTGAAGCTGTCGAGACGACGGCGGGCAGTTGAGATGTTCAGGTCCTTATACAGCTTGTCGAGGATGGCACGGTACTCCGAATACAACTTGTCCTTCTCGCGATAGGGCACGTGTCCCACCTGCTGGTACTGGTCGATGAGCTCGTGCACCTTCTCCTGTGCGTCGTCGGTGACGTTCTCGGCAATCTCCTTCAGCTGTGCAATGATGCCGCGCTTGGCCTCGAGGTTTGCGCGCTCTTCGTTGCGGGTGCCGGCAGTGGCGGCATTGCGAGCCTCGAAGAACTTGTTGCAAGCGGCGAGGAAGTCGTTCCAGAGCTGGTCGCCAATCTTCTTGGGTACCATGCCAATGGTCTTCCACTCTTTCTGCAGAGCGATGAGCTTGTCGGAGGTGGACTTCCACTCGGTGCTGTCCTGCAGGGCGCGTGCCTTCTCGACGAGGGCGCGCTTCTTTTCGGTGTTCTCAGCGAAGCGCTCCTTCATGCCGCGGAAGTACTCTGTCTTGCGGGTGAAGAAGTCGTCGCAGGCGGCACGGAAGCGCTCGAAGATCTTCACGTTCATCTTCTGCGGGGCAAAGCCGATGGTCTTCCATTCGTTCTGCAACTCGATGATCTGCTTGGTGTGCTTCTCCCAGTCGCTGGCGCCCTTGTTCTCCTCCTTGGCAATGGCTTCCACCTTCTCGCAGAGCTCGGTTTTCTTCTGCAGGTTCTCTTCCTCGCGGGCACGTAGGCTCTCGAAGTGCTGCTGGTGGCGCTTGTTGATGATGGTGGAGGCAGCCTTGAAGCGTGCCCACACCTCTTCGCGCAGGTCTTTGGCCACAGGGCCGATCTCGCGATACTGGGCGTGGAGCTCCTGCAGCTGGTGGAAGGCGCTGATGACGTCGGTCTCCTCGGCGAGCTTCTCAGCAGCCTCGCAGAGCTTCGTCTTCAGTTCCAGGTTCTTCTTGAAGTCGTATTCGCGGGCTTCGTTGTTGAGTTTCAGCAGGTCGTAGAACTGCTCAACGTAGAGCTGATAGTTGCGCCACAGCTCGTTGGCCTTCTCGGCAGGCACGGCCTTGATGTCGCGCCACTGCTGCTGCAGCTCCTTGAACTGCTGATAGGAGCGGTTGGCCTCGTCGGGCGAGGTTGCCATGCCCTTTATCTTCTCGATGATCTCAAGTTTCTTCTTCAGGTTCTCCTGCTTCTCAGCTTCTTGAGCCTGGAATACCTTGGCGCGTTTCTCCTTGATGACGTTCATTTCGGCCTTGAACATTTCTTCAAGGTCGTCGGGGCGCACGACGTAATTATCGGGGTCGCCGCCACCGTCGATGTATTCCTTCAGCTGCTGTTCGCGCTCGGCGATGTGCAACTTGTAGAATACCGTCTTCAGCAGGTCTACTTCGTCTTTTTGCGGGTTTTCTTCACTGTGAGCAATTTCCTTCACGCGGTCGAGCACTTCCTGCTTCGTGGTGTAGACTTTCTTTTCAGCCTCTTCCTCAGCTGCGGGCTCCTCAGCGGGTGTTTCCTCAGCAACGGGCTCCTCAGCGGGTGCTTCCTCAGCTGCGGGCTCCTCAGCGGGTGCTTCCTCGGCTGCAGGCTCCTCAGCGGGTGCTTCCTCAGCTGCGGGCTCCTCTGCGGGTGCTTCCTCGGCTGCGGGCTCCTCAGCGGGTGCTTCCTCAGCTGCGGGCTCCTCTGCAGGTGCTACGGCTTCTTCTACCACGTTTTGTACTTCAGCTGCGGCCTCGGCGGCAACTTGCTCTTCTGCTAACTGTCCCTGTTCCAGGGCATTCTCTTGAGAGTTCATCATTTCACTGGTTTAAGTTGATGATTCGGTTTTTATTTACACACTTCGAAACAATGGTGAGGGGCACAATTTCCCCCACCCATATTCCTTCAACCTGCAAACTTAAACAAAAAAAACGGAATCTCCAAAAGAAATTCCGTTTTTTCAACTTTTTGTCGAATATTTTCTTAATTATGGTGATTTTCGACGTGCAGATTAGAAAAAATGCGACACTGTGTCACTCTGTCATCGTGTCACCTTGTTATAGCAGTCGCTTGTGGCGCAGGAACGCCCAGGTGATGCCGGAGACGACGACAGAGATGATCAGGGCGATGATGAATCCGAAAGGTGCTGTCTCCATGCCGTTGATGAGGTTCATGCCGAACATCGAGGTGACGAGCGTAGGAATCATCAGGATGATAGTCACCGACGTGAGCGTACGCATCACGGTATTCATGTTGTTGTTGATGATGCTGGAGTAGGTGTCCATGGTCGACTCGAGGATGTTCGAGTAGATGGCGGTGGTCTCGCGGGCCTGCGTCATCTCAATGTTTACGTCCTCGATAAGGTCGTCGTCCAGCTCGTCGACCTGCAACTTGAACTTCAGTTTCTGCAGCAGGTTCTCGTTGCCGCGGATGGAAGTGTTGAAGTAGGTCAGCGAGTCTTGCAAGCGCGAGAGGCCGATGAGGCTCTCGTTGTTCACTGTGTGGTCGAGGTTGTGCTTTGCCTTGTCGATAAGGGTGTTGATCTGCTTCAGTCGCTTCAGATACCACACCGCCGACGAGAGGAACAAACGGAACGTCAGGTCGACATGGTCGATGAAGCCCACGCCGCGCTTCTGGTGGAACGACACGAAGTCGAGCATCATATTCGTTTCGTAGAAGCACACGGTGATGGTGACGTCGCGCTTGTGGATGATACCCAACGGCACGGTGGTATAGGGTGTGCGAGAGCGTATCTCCTTTACATAGGGTATGCGCAGGATGATGAGCATCCAACCGTCGTCGTACTCGTAGCGGGCACGCTCGTCGGTATCGCTGATGTCGCTGATGAAATAGTCGGGAATGTTGAAGCGCTCCTCGAGTTCGCGCTGGTCTTCCTCAGTTGGACACGTCACCTGTATCCAACAGTTCGGCTCCCACTCTGTGAGGTGGGAAAGATTGCCGGTAGTGTTCCAGTATGTCTTCATTATGCTAATCCTCCACTGGTTTTAAGCGTAGTAAAAAAACTCCTTTACGCCCAGAGGATTAGCCGCGGTGGGCTTTATCCTCGGGCGACACGTTTATAACTGTCCGCCGGATAATCGTCCATGATGTTTCTGTTTTAAGTGAATACTGTGTCGGAGGCAAATGCCCGTCGACGTTTCAAATCGCATGCAAAGGTACAACAAAAAGTTAAAAGTACCAAGTTTAATGTTCAAAAGTTTTAAAGATTTCTTCCTTTTTGAAAAAAACTTTCACGTTTCATCTCTCATCTTTCATCTTTTTTGTAAATTTGCAGACAATTAGCAATATTCTATCATTATGAACCTCACAAAAACGATTCTCATCACCTTGTTGATGAACCTGCTGGCCGGCTCCGCCCGCGCGCAGCAACCCGTCGATTACGTCAGCCCGCTCGTGGGCACTATGTCTTCTTTCGCCCTCTCAACGGGCAACACCTATCCTGCCATCGCCATGCCTTGGGGCATGAACTTCTGGGTGCCGCAGACCGGTAAAATGGGCGACGGTTGGCAGTATACCTACACGGCAAACAAGATACGGGGCTTCAAGCAGACCCACCAGCCGTCGCCGTGGATCAATGACTACGGCCAGTTCTCCATCATGCCCGAGGTCGACAGGGTGTCGGGTCCAACGGCCGACCTGATCTACGACGAGGAGAAGCGTGCCTCGTGGCTTTCTCACAACACCGAGGTCGCGCGCCCGTATTATTATAAGGTGTACTTGGCTGAGTACGACATCTGGGCTGAAATTGCTCCCACGGAGCGTGCTGCCGTACTGCGGTTTACGTTCCCTGAGACCAGCATGAGCGAAAAACGCATCGCCCGCATCGTCGTCGATGCCTTCGACAAGGGCTCGGCCATCAAGTATGATGTGAACCGTCGCACCATTTCGGGTTATACCACTCGCAACAGCAGCGGTGTGCCAGAGAACTTCCGCAACTATTTCGTCGTGAAAATCGACAAGGGCTTTGAATTCTGGGGAATCCAGAAGGACGGCAACCAATTTACAGGAAACGAGGCCGAAGGCAATCATGTTCTCGCAATGGCCGGCTTCGTGACGAAGAAGAACGAGCAGGTGGTGGTTCGTGTGGCTTCGTCGTTCATCTCCCCCGAACAGGCCGAGCGCAACCTGCAGGAGGTGGGCAACGAGTCGTTCGATGCCATCAAGGAGAAGGGTCGCCAGCGCTGGAACGATGTGCTTGGACGCATCGAGGTGGAGGACGAGAATGTCGACCATCTGCGCACGTTCTATTCCTGCCTCTACCGGGCCACGCTCTTCCCCCGTATGTTCTACGAGTATGATGCCGAAGGAAACGTTGTCCACTATAGTCCTTACAATGGTAAGGTGCTGCCGGGCTATATGTTCACCGACACGGGCTTCTGGGATACGTTCCGCTCGTTGTTCCCGCTGGTCAATCTGCTCTATCCGTCGATGGGTGAGAAGATGCTCGAGGGCCTTGCCAATACCTATCTCGAGAGTGGCTTCCTGCCCGAGTGGGCAAGTCCTGGCCACCGCGGTTGCATGGTGGGAAACAACTCGGCTGCCGTTGTCGCTGAGCTGATGAACTGTCAACAAGCAAATAGCACCGCGCCAGCTACCTCTCCTCTCTCCTCTCTCCACTCTCCTCTGAAAGAAACCCTCTGGCAGGCTGTCGTCCATGGTGCTAATGCCGTACACCCGGAGATTTCGTCAACAGGCCGTTGTGGTTTCGACTACTACAACCGCTTGGGCTATGTGCCCTGCGATGTGAAGATCAACGAGAGTGCTGCCCGCACGTTGGAGTATGCCTACGACGACTGGTGCATTCTGCAAATCGGTAAGCTGCTGGGTAAGAAGAAAAAGGAACTGGAGCCTTACGCCCGCCACGCCATGAACTATCGCAATCTCTTCAACCCTAAGTACAACCTCATGCAGGGACGCAAGGAGAATGGTGAGTTCAGTGAGCCGTTCAGCCCGTTCAAGTGGGGTGGCGACTTCACCGAGGGTAACTCCTGGCACTACACATGGTCGGTGTTCCACGATCCTGCAGGACTCATCGCACTCATGGGCGGTCAGGATGTTTTCGTCAGCATGCTCGACTCGGTGTTCATCGTTCCGCCCGTCTTCGACGATAGCTACTATGGTGGCATCATCCACGAGATTCGTGAGATGCAGGTGGCAGGCATGGGTAACTATGCCCATGGCAACCAGCCCATCCAGCACATGATCTATCTCTACGACTATGCCGCCCAGCCTTGGAAGGCACAGTATTGGGTGCGCGAGACCATGGACCGCCTTTACTCTGCAGCCCCCGATGGCTATTGCGGTGATGAGGACAATGGTCAGACATCGGCTTGGTATGTGTTCTCGGCACTGGGCTTCTATCCCGTTTGTCCGGCATCGGGTGAGTATGCCTTGGGTACACCTTATTTTAATAAGGCCACCATGCATCTTGAGAACGGCCGCACGCTGACCTTCAAGGCAGAAGGAAACTCCTCGGCAAATCGCTATATTGATCGCATGACACTGAATGGCAGCGACTATACCAGCAATTATCTGCGTCGTGCCGATCTGCAGCAGGGCGGTGAAGTGGTCTACCGCATGTCGGCCACACCGAACAAGCAGCGCGGTACCAACCAGGCGGACCTGCCGTATTCGTACTCTACCAGTAAGAAGTAGTCTATGGGAATGGATGGCATCCGACTGATCATTTTCGACTTCGACGGAACCCTTGGTGACACCCGTCGCAACATCTTGCTCACCATGCGGCAGACGCTCGAGGAGTTGTCGCTGCCCGTGGCCAGTGAGGAAGAATGTGCTGCCACCATCGGTCTGCCGTTGCGCGACTGCTTCTTGCAACTTTTTCCCGACCTCTCGGATGAACTCGCCGACCGGTGTGCCACTACCTACAGGCGCATCTTCGACATCAATAAGAAACAACTCGTGCCAGCCTTGTTTCCCCATGTGCGGGAAATGCTGGCCGAGCTGTATGCCCGTGGCTTTATCCTCACCGTGGCATCCTCCCGTTCATCGGCGTCGCTGCGCGAGTTCCTGAGCGACATGGGTGTCATCAACTTTATCTCCCTTATCCTCGGAGCTGACGATGTGGCACGTGCCAAACCCGATCCGGAACCAGTCCTGCAGACGCTCCGAACACTCAAGATTCCAGCCTCTGAGACCCTCGTCGTCGGCGACATGCCCGTCGATATCCTCATGGGTGCTCGTGCTGGTGCCCGCACATGTGCCGTCACCTATGGCAATGCTTCTGCCACCGACCTCCGTGCCGCCGGTGCCGATGTCCTCATCGACGACTTCGCCCAGCTTTTGGATTAGCCCTCCTCTTCCCCTCTCTCCTTTCCCCATTGCGTCTTCTTTACTGCGACACAGTCGCAGTTCTCCCCTTAAAATCAGTTTCCCTACAAAAACAACAACCCCGCCACTGTCCTCTAAGAACAGCAGCGGGGCTTTTTATACTCCCCTCCCTCGGGGAGGGGTAGGGGGTGGGCTTTCCCTTTGGGTAGGGGGTGGGCTCTTACTTCACCGGCACCTCTTCCAGAGTCTTCTTCAGCAGCTGCCAGAAAGGCTCCACGGTAGCGATGAGGGCACGCTCCGTCGTGGTGTGCGGGCTCTTCATCGTCGGGCCGAGGCTCACCACATCCAGATGCGGATACTTGCCCAGGATGACTGAGCACTCCAGGCCGGCATGGTCCACCTGAATGATGCCATCCACGCCGTTCAGCTCCTTGTAGATCTTCATTAGCAGGTGCAGCACCTCGCTGTTGGGATTCGGATCCCAGCCACCATACGAACCAGCAGTCTCTACCTTCATGCCAGCCATGTTGAAGCAACTCTGCAGCGTGTTCACAATCACCATCTTCATGTCCTCACGGCTCGAACGGGCCAGCACCTTCAGCGAAGCCTTGCCGTCTTCTATGTCAATGATGGCGAGGTTGCTGGAGGTCTCCACAACGTCGGGATAACTCGGAATCATGCGCAGGACGCCATTGTGACAGCCATAGATGGCATCAATGAGGTTGTCCTGAATCTCAACGGGCACCTCCATCTTCGGTGTCTCTACCTCCTCAACAATCAGTTCGATACCACTTTCAATGTTCTTATATTGATCGGTGAAGTCTGCCAGATAGTCCTCAGCCAACTCCTTCAGTGCAGCCACGTTCTCTTTCGGTAATGTCAGCACCACCTCGGCCTTGAAGGGGATGGCATTGCGCATGTTGCCTCCATGCCAGCTGGCCAGACGGGCCTCGCACTCCTCGATGGCCTCGCGCACGACCTGCACCATCATCTTATTGGCATTGCCACGGCCCTCGTGAATCTCCAGACCGCTATGACCACCGCGCAAACCCTTCAGCGTGACGCGCACGGCTGCATCCTCCGGGTCGGTTTCCACTTCCTTGTAGTCGAGTGTACCGGTAACGTCGATGCCACCGGCCGAGCCAATCACAAATTTACCCCAGGTCTCGGAATCTAGGTTCAGCAGGATATCGCCCTGCAGCATGTTCTCAGGAAGGTCGTTGGCTCCAAACATACCAGTTTCCTCATCGGCAGTAATCAGTGCCTCCACCGGGCCATGCTTCAGGTCTTTTGCCTCCATGACCGAGAGGATGGCTGCCACGCCCAAGCCGTTGTCGGCACCCAGCGTAGTGCCCTTTGCCTTCACCCACTCACCGTCAATCCACGGCTGGATAGGATCAGTCACGAAGTTGTGCGTCGACTCGGGAGTTTTCTGTGGAACCATGTCCATGTGGGCCTGCAGGATCACACCCTTACGGTCTTCCATTCCGGGTGTGGCGGGCTTGCGCATCACCACATTGCGACCTTCGTCGATGAATGCTTCCACACCTGCCTTCTTTGCGAAGTCGAGCAGGAATTGTTGTACTTTCTCCAGATGTCCGCTCGGACGCGGTACCTGCGTAAGTGCATAGAAGTTTTTCCAAATGCACTCGGGATTCAATTTGCAAATTTCATTCATTTTCTTTAAGTTTTTTAAAGTATGATAGACTGTATTCATTTCTCGCGCAGAGTCACAGAGTAATCAGAGTCGTACGCAGAGTCTTTATGTTCTTTACCAGAAATCATTTACGATCCTCTCAATGCCATCTTTTAAGGAATATTCATTGAAGTTGATGATATATCCAAGTTTGATGCCTGTCAATCGCATGTATGTAAGCAATTGTTTCTTATGTACGGGCAACAGTTCTGTCACAGACTTAAGTTCGAGAATAACACTATTATCAACAATGATATCTAATTGTAGGTTCATATCTAGAGAAATATCTCTATATTTTACCTTGACAGGAACTTGGTTTCGCACTTCAAAGCCTTGAGATTGCAACTCATAACATAATGCTTTTTCGTAGATGCTTTCAAGTAATCCTGGTCCCAATGCTGAGTGAACAGCGTAAGCACATCCTAATAATTTATGCGTGTAGTCTCTGTCAAGAAAATCTCTCATAACTCTTCCCAATTAAGACGGATTACTCTGCGAAAATCTCTGTGTACTCTGAGACTCTGCGCGAGAATGAGTAAAACTCAGCGCGATCCAAGCGAATACGCCCAGTGCCACCACCAGCAGTGTTTGTACGGAGTGTACGATGAGCACGAAGTAGAGGGCGTCGGTTTCCTGCACACCATAGAGGATGAGCATCGTCTTCACGGCGAAGTGCCAGGGACCGGCACCGTTGGGCGTCGGCACAATCACGGCAATGCTGCCCACGATGAACGTTACCAGTGCACACGACAACCCCAGACCGGCTGTGGCATCGAAGCAGAAGAACGTCAAGTAGTAGTGCAGGAAGTAGCTGCCCCAGATGGCGAGTGTGTAGAAGATGAACAGCGGTATGTTGCGCACGTTCTTCAATGACATCACCCCCTGCCAGATTCCCGCCAATGACTCCTTCACCTTTATATATATCTGCTGGGGTAGGGTGGTCGTCGACTTCTCTGAGCTCGGTGTACCGCGCTCTGCACTTGCCGTTTTCGTCATCAGTATCCACAACAGCACGATGATGGCTACGATGCAGATGCCTGTCACTAGCCAGCCGGTCGTGGTGAAGCGGTGCCAGATGGCGTCGAGACTAGTGCCGGTTTCCTCGAAGAACGTCATGAACACACGGAACTGTGTGACAAATGTCAATGCTGCTATCACCAGTACCAACAGCGAGTCGATGGCGCGTTCTGTTACCACTGTGCCCAGGGCCTTCGGAAACGACACTCCGTCCTTCTGCCGCAGCACACCACATCGTGCGAACTCTCCAACGCGTGGAATCACCAGGCTAGCCGCATAACTCAGGAAGATGCTGTGCACACGTACCGATGAACGCGACTGTTCGCCAATCGGCTCCAGCGTCTGGCGCCAGCGCCAACCGCGGAACGCTTGTGCCAGCACACCGAACGGGAACGAAAGCAGCATCCACGTCCACGACATCTCATGGAGCAGCACCTCGCGCACTCGCCCGAAGTCGAAGCCGCGGTACATCCAATATAGAATAGCACCGCCAAGTACCAGCGATACCACCACGTTCAGCGTGTTTTTGCCTTGTTTTGTCACGTTCTTTCTTGTTGTGTTTTATTTGTCGACAATGATACGTAAAGTCGAGAGCAATAGAAAATAAATTAATTTATTTTTATTGCCGAGACGTAGTACCTTCACGACTTTGTCGCAAAGGTACGGAATATCAGTCAAATCACAAAATGATTGCCGTTTTTTTTTATTACTTTAAGTTTTCGCCTTTCATCTTTCATCGATAAACCTCCATTCTTTCAACTTTTTTTCGTAACTTTGCACCCGACAGAAGATGTTTTCGTTTGCTGCGGCTTGTCGCAGTCTAACTTTCACTCCCATGAAGCAAGTAAAGCCTAAGAAACAACTTGGCCAGCACTTCCTGACTGACCTTTCCATAGCCCGCCGCATCGCCGACACCGTCGATGCTTGTCCCGACATCCCCGTTCTCGAAATCGGCCCGGGTATGGGCGTACTTACGCAGTATCTCATCACGAAGCCTCGTCAGGTATGTGCCGTAGAAATCGACCGCGAGTCCATCGACTATCTCCGCGAGCACTTCCCACAATTCGCTTCACAATCAGTTTCCACCCCTCCCTATGGGGGAGGGGTCGGGGGAGAGGCTCTTAATGGAGAGGAATCAGGCGAGAGGATTCTCTTTTCCGGTGACTTCCTTCGCATGGATCTTCGCGAACTTTTTGGAGGTCGCCAGTTTGTCCTTACTGGCAACTACCCCTACGACATCTCATCGCAGATTTTCTTCAAAATGCTCGACAACCGCGACCTCATCCCATGCTGTACGGGCATGATTCAGCGTGAGGTGGCCTTGCGCATGGCTGCCCAGCCGGGTTCGAAGACCTATGGCATCCTCTCTGTCCTCATCCAGGCGTGGTACGATGTTGAGTACCTCTTCACCGTTGAACCCTCGGTCTTCAACCCGCCGCCCAAGGTGCAATCGGCTGTTATCCGCATGACACGCAACGATGTGACCAATCTCGGCTGCGACGAACAGCTCTTCCGTCGTATCGTGAAGACCGTCTTCAACCAGCGTCGCAAGATGCTTCGTGTCTCCCTGCGCCAACTACTGAGTGCAGATGCCATCGCCACCCTCCAGCAATCCCTAAATACTCCCAGCCCTATAGGAGAGAGGTCGGGACAGCTCTCAAATCTCAACTTTTTGCTCGGCCAAACTGGGCGCTTTCAGAGCGAAACAGGGAAAGAACTCTCAACTCTCAACTCTCCGCTCGACCCTCAGGGGCGCTTTCATAGTAAAGCGGAGAAAGAACTCTCAACTTTATTAACGCTTCGCCCAGAACAACTATCGATACAGCAGTTTGTCGACCTTACCAACCATATTGCCCCTCTCATAACCCCTTGATATGTAGTTCCAAACTTTGCAATTGGGCTCTGTTGTTAACTTGATTGTAAAAAATATTCCTAAATGTAAGGAAGCTGTATAGAATTTGATGCTTATAATGTAGGGACGCGGCGTGCCGCGTTGTTGGAGCAAGAATCGCTAACCTCATAATGCGGCCCGCAGTGTCTATACATGGAGTAACTAAATTCTCCATTTCTCTAATTCTTGATAATAACAAGGTGTATGGTTTAAATGATACATCCATGCCTCTTCTTTTTCTGATATTTGTCTCTTTGTTGATTATTTGTGTAAAAAAGTTTCAAATACTTTTCAATGTTTCAGTGACGTTTTTCTTACAATTTGCACACGCGTGCGAGAAAAAAAACACAAAAAAAGTAGCTTATCCCGTTTTTTCTTTGTACCTTTGCACCCGTAATGAAATAGAAGTAGGATTCTGCGAGATTCCTAATTGGCTCTCTAAGGCGGTATTCCAGTAGTGCTGCCTGTTATTGTTAACCGGCAGCAACATCCGTGTTTTTTCCAAAAAATGCGGGGAAGGAAGCTATTGCCCCAATCCAAATCTCTGTTTCATTACACGGCAGTTTCTCGCAGGACTGCATAATCCAACCTACTTCATTTATTTCATTATTATCTGAAAGGGTTTGTTTAGTGTTTAGAGCTTAGTGTTTAGCGTCAGTTTGAGGGTGTAGAGTTAGAAGTTAATGGTCGCGGCCGACCCCACTTACCCGTGCGAAGCACCTTACCCGAGCCTTGGCTCTTTGCCCGTGCGCAGCACTTTATCCGCAGCTTTGCTGCGTTGGGGCTCCTCTATATTAATCGATCATCAAGAAGATGGGACAGAAAGAACAGTTGAAGATATTTGAGAATCAGAAGGTACGTACTGCTTGGGACGACCAGGAGGAGAAGTGGTACTTCTCAATAGTGGATGTATGTGGAGTGCTTACTGACCAGCCCGACTACGATCATGCAAAAAACTATTGGAAAGTACTGAAATTCCGTTTACTAAAGGAAGGAAATGAGTCGGTTACAAATTGTAACCAACTGAAACTGGTCTCACCAAAAGATGGAAAACGGTATAAAACCGATGTCGCCGACCCAGAGCAGCTCTTCCGCATCATCCAGTCTGAACGGCACGCAGTGCCTTTTGAACGCGCTTCAGCGCTTTTGAACCTTGAACTTTGAAACCGCGACTACGTCGCCTTCCCCGCGACCCCGTCGCCAATTAGGATTGCAATCATGAAAAAAGAAGAGATACGATTGTTGTTTGAATGTTATGAAAATGCAGTCTGTATGATAGACGATACAGAGTGTTGGAGTGCCAGAGAACTATGCACTTTGTTTGGCTATCAGCAGTGGCGTAACTTCAACAACGTAATTGACAAAGCCAAAGAGGCCTGTTACAACGCGGGACAGCCGGTTTCTGACCATTTTGCTGACGTCAGCAAAATGGTTGGTCTAGGTTCTGGCTCTGAGCGAGAAATCGATGACATCATGCTCACTCGCTATGCCTGTTACCTCGTAGCACAGAATGGTGATCCCCGGAAACCTCAGATAGCTTTTGCGCAGACATATTTTGCGGTACAGACTCGCAGAGCTGAGCTGGTGGAACAACGATTGCTGGAGGTTGAGCGTGTCAAGGCGCGAGCCAAACTTCAGGAAACAGAGAAAAAGCTTTCTGGCATCCTTTATGAACGAGGTGTGAACGACCAAACATTTGCGGTTATTCGTTCAAAGGGAGACCAAGCGCTGTTCCGCCTCAGCACCAACATGATGAAGAAGCGTATGGGAATGCCTCAGACACGTCCTCTTGCCGACTTTTTGCCTACCATCAGCATCAAGGCGAAGGACTTTGCAGCAGAGATGACCAGCGTGAATGTGCAGACAAAAAATTTGCAAGGCGAGGCTTCCATCACAAAGGAACATGTTGACAATAATGCTGCCGTTCGCAAGATGCTTACCGAACGGGGCATCGTTCCAGAGAACCTTCCTCCTGCTGAGGATGTCAAGAAAGTGGAGCGCCGCTTGGCAAGTGAGGAAAAGAAGATGCTGAAAAACAAAAAGAAATAGTAGTAGTTGTTATAGCGAACAGAGCTTCACACTGTCTCTATTGTTTTGCCCGAGCCTCTGGCTCTTTACACGCCCGCAGGGCTTTACACTTTAAACTGCGACCCCGTCGCCTTACCTGCAGCTCTGCTGCTTTACCCGCGACTCCGTCGCTTTACCCGCAGCTCCGCTGCTCTTTAAACTTTAAACTTGAAACTTGAAACTGCGACAAGTCGCCTTGACCGCGACGCCGTCGCCCCCTTATGCCCACAATCTATAAACACACTCACAATCAGCTGACGGCCACGCGCATGACCATCGAACAGGTCGTGCAGGCCATTCGCAGCAAGGAGTACGAAGAGGCCCTGAAGCCTTTCCGTTCCATCTGCTCCATATCCTCCAACCATCGCGATGCCGACGGCTCCTACCAAGTAGATGCCTACTGGGAGCAGGGCCTGCCGCGCATCTGTTTCGCTGCCGACTACGCAAAGCGCAAGGGTGAGATGCAGCGCCTGGCCTACAACGGCCTTGTGATGCTCGAGGTCAGCAACCTCCAGGATACCGATGAGGCTATCTCCCTCCGCTACTATGCCGGTCAGCTGCCGCAGACCCTCCTCACCTTCATTGGTGCCGACGGCCGCTCCATCGTCATCGTCTGTCGGGCGGAGCTGCTCGGCGACGGTCGCGCCAATCCCCTCCCTGCTGGTGAGGGGACGGGGCTTCTGCCCACCGACGACGGCGACATAGTCAACTTCCATCAGAACGCCTATATGAAGGCACAGCAGTTCTACACCGGTCAGCTCGGCGTCTCCGTCGACATCGTCGAACCCCGTCTCGACCGCATCTGCTATATGAGTGCCGATGCCGCCCTGTTCTACAACCCCGGCGCCATCCCCTTCTATGCAGGCACCGAGTTCCCGTTGCAGCTCGCCACACCCTATCAGCGTCCTGCCACCCCTGAAGACCCCTTCCCCGGCTTCGATCAGTATAGCGCGCAGGCTCTTGCCGTGCAGACCTGCCTCTCCCAGGCCTATCAGGACACCCTCGCCATCGACGACGAGCGCGAGTGGCTCACCGCCGTGCTCTCGCGGCAAGCCCACTACTGCATGGAGTCAGGCATCCCCAAGGAGCTCGCCCTCCGGCTCACCCTCTACCAACCCCGTTTCAGCGAACAGCGCATGCTTGCTGCCACCATCTTCGACAACGCCTACACCCCCGACGCCCTGCGCAAGGCTTTGCGGAAAAGTAAAGGACAGCCCGTTCTCCGTCACATCCCACCCTCCATGCTCCTGATGCTGCGCACCAATACGTTCATGGAGCAGAACTACCAGTTCCGCAAGAACGAGCTCACCGGTTCCCCCCAGTACCGGCCCGTCGCCTGGCCCTACTGCGACTTCCGCGATGTCACCGATGCAGATCGCAACACCATGACCCGTCGGGCCCATGATGCCGGTCTGGAGACGTGGGATAAAGACATCCGCCGCTATATAGAGTCAAACGACATCCCCCTCTACAACCCCCTCGACGAGTTCCTCTTCCAGCTACCGAAGTGGGATGGCCGCGACCGCCTTGCCGAGTTCGCTGCCCGTGTGCCCACCGACGATGCCCTCTGGCCCCGCTTCTTCCCCTTGTGGATGCGCTCGATGTTTGCCCACTGGATGGGTCGCGACCGCAAACACGGCAACGCTCTTGTGCCCCTGCTCATCGGTCCCCAGGGATGTGGCAAGACCACTTTCTGTGGCATGGTGCTCCCCGAGGAACTCCTCGACTACTATAACGACGACATCGACTTCACCAAGAAGTTCGACCTCTTGAATACCCTCTGCTCCTTCGCCCTCGTCAACATCGACGAGTTCGATGCCGTCACCCTCAGCCGACAGCCGCAGCTCAAGCAGCTCCTGTCGAAGCGCGACGTGAAGTTCCGTCAGCCCTATGGCAAGACCATCACCCGTCGTCGCCGCTATGCCAGCTTCATCGCCACCACCAACAACCTGCAACCCCTCAGCGATCCCACCGGCTCGCGCCGCTTCCTCTGCGTGCGCATCACCGGTACCATCGATACCACCACCCCCGTCGACTATCCCCAGCTCTATGCCCAACTCCTCGCCGAGGTGAAGGATGGCGAGCGCTACTGGCTCACCGATGAAGAGACTGCCGAGCTCATGCTCCACAATGAGTCGTTCCGCCAGCTCGATAGCATCGAAGAAATGGTGCACGCCCTCTTCCGTCGTCCCGAGCCAGGCGATGAAACCATCGAGTTGTCTCCCGCTGAAATGGTCACCCGTATCAGCAAGCGTTTCCCTGGTGTGCAAGCCAACCAGTCCACCGTCATCAAGATAGGAAGAGTGCTTAGCAATATGGGTTGCAAAACCCGTCACGCTCGGCGAGGCAATGTGTGGGTAGTTTCCCTGCAAGAAAATTGAAAACACTATTCACTATTCACCTCAATGCCTAACTCATTGTATATCATCGCGTTACAAAGGTGAATAGTCGCGTAATTATTCACCGTGAATAATCAAACCGCTATTCACCCTTATAACCACCTGGTTTACAGTCAGTTATCTGCAAATGTGAATAGTGAATAGTCGTAAAAGAAAATTTTGTAGTTAAAATTTTTCCACTGCTCTAGAAACCAGAAACTAGAAACTGCTACTTTCGGGTTTAGCGTTTAGAGTCAGTTTGAAAGTTTAGAGTTATAAGTTCGTGGTCGCTTCGCTCAAAATCATTCAAAAATCAAATAAAAAATCATTCAAACATAAGAATTGGGAGATTTTCTAAAGATTTTGAGGCCTTCAGGCCGACCCCACTTACACGCAACTCTTGAAACTAGAAACAAGACGCTCGGCTATGCCGCTTTCTTTAGCGTTAGCGGGGAAAGAACTAGAACCGCGACCCTGTCGCCTTATCTGTGAGATCTGTGATATCCGTGTGACATTAAGAAAAAAGTCGTCGCGATGCTCCTCAAAATCATTCAAAAATTGATTAAAAAATCATTCAAACATAAGAATTGAGAGATTTTCAGCTAGATTTTCTTGAGATTTTGAGGCCTTCAGGCCGACCCCACTTACCCGTGCGCAGCACTTTACCCGCAGCTCCGCTGCTCTAGAAACCAGACGCTCGGCTATGCCGCTTTCAGAGTGTAGCGGGGAAAGAACTAGAAACTGCGACTTGTCGCTTTGCATTGCTTTCAGACTCCAGAAGCATTGCTTCCAGCATCCAGAAGCATTGCTTCCAGCATCCAAAAGCATTGCTTCCAGACTCCAGAAGCATAGCTCTTGCATCCCAAAAGCATTGCTCTAGCTGTCACAGAGCACTGTTCTAGAGGTTACAGAGCACTGTTCTAGAGGTTACAGAGCATAGCTCTATATGGTTACGGAACACTGCTCCCTAAGATACAGAGCACTGCTCCTTAAGGTACAGAGCACTACTCTACCACTTGAAACCGCGACTCCGTCGCTTTACCCGCAGCTCCGCTGCTCCTGAAACTAGAAACCTGAAACTAGAAACCGCAGCTTGCTGCTCTTGAAACTATAAACTTGAAACCGCGACTTCGTCGCTTTGAACCGCACCGCAGGTGTATTGAACGGCACGCAGTGCCTTTTAAACCGCTGCAAGCAGCTAAACACAAATAAATATAAAAATCTGGGCAAAAGATGATAAGTCTCAGAAACTTTCTTTATCTTTGCCGTAAATATTTGAGATATGAACAAGAAGTCTGTATTAAATCGTCTTTCCTCACTGAAGGCTCCCCTGATGTCAGTGGGAGTATCGCAGTTGGGTTTGTTTGGCTCAACAGTGAGAGGTGAGAACACTCATAAGAGCGATATTGACATTCTGATTGACTTTTATGCCGGTCAGGAAACATATCTTAATTTTATCGATGCCTGTAGCATACTTCAGAATGCTTTTGGTAATGTCAAACTCGATGTAGTTACTAAGAAGGGGCTAAACCCCTATATTGGTGAGGCTATCCTTAAAGAAGTAGAATATGTATAAGTCTTACATACCATATCTTCAGCACATTCTTGACGAATGCCTTTATGTGTGTTCAGTCATAAAGGAAGACAAGGATAACCCTAGAACCGCTGCTTTGTTGCCTTACCCGAGCCTCTGGCTCTTTACACGCCCGCAGGGCTTTACACTTTAAACAGCGACCTCGTCGCCTTACCCGCAGCTCCGATGCTTTACCCGAGCCTTTGGCTCTTTACACGCCCGCAGGGCTTTACACTTTAAACAGCGCTTAGCGCATAGACCGCGCCCCCGTCGCCTTACCCTGCCCCTCGTATGTGAGATTTTAATTGTACTTTTGTAAAAAGTAAAGAGTTATGTCCGAGATAGATTTAAATAAAATAAGCTTTGTTGCCATGATAGTGGCTCTGTTTGCCAAGCGTCACCGTTATAGCGAGCCCGTGGCATATCAGTACATCAGTAAATATGGCGGCGATAAGCTGCTGGTTGATCATTACGGCTATCTGCACACACAGGACTTCGACCAGGTAGTAAAAGATTTAGGTGACTATTGTCGTCGCCAAGGAGGTAGGTTATGATAAATCTTTATCATGGAAGTTATTTGAAGATAGACCGTATCGACCTTTCAAAGTCACGTCCTTTCAAGGATTTCGGTCGTGCCTTCTACCTTTCTGCCGACGAGCAGCAGGCTTGGGAGCGTGCCTATGCGGCAACGGCCCTATGGGGAGGTAATGCCAGTGTTACCGAATATGAGTTCGACGAGACGCTGATGACGTCTGGCGAAATGAAGGTGCTCCTTTTTGAAGGCTATACAGAACAGTGGGCTGATTTTATCTTTGCCAACCGCAAGCGTCAGAAACCGCCCTTCGTTCATGACTACGATATTGTATATGGCCCCATTGCCAACGACAATGTTGGCGAGCAGGTCGCCTTGTTCAAAGGAGGATATATCAGCAAGGAACGTTTCCTTCAAAAGTTGAAGAATATGCGTGGCATCACCTTCCAGTATGCCTTCTGTACCGAAGCCTCAATCAGTAAACTAAAGAAGCTATGACGAGACAAAAGCGTATAGAGTTTCTGAAACTCAAACTGACCGAGGAACTTGTCGCCATATTGGTGGCAGAGAGGGGGTTGTCGATAGAAGATGCTTTTGCAAAGTTATATCATTCAAACACCTACTCCAAGATGTCCGACCCCAATACGCAACTGTATTATCAGAGTGCCGGCTATGTGTATTCTTTGTTGGAAGAGGAATTGTAAAGGGGTAGAAAATAGTGCTTTTGCGCTCGGCTATGCCGCTTTCGTAGCGGAGTGGAGAAAGAACCTTGAACGCAGCTGTGCTGCTCTAGACGCTCGGCTTTGCCGCTTTCGTAGCGGAGTGGAGAAAGAACTTTAATCTATAAACTAGAAACTGCGACCTCGTCGCCTTGACTGCGCTTAGCGCATTGCATTGCTCTACCTCTTGAACCGCAACTCTGCTGCCTTGCCCATTATGACAAACGATATGAAAATTGCAGTTGCAGTAACAGGATATGTTGGTATAAGAATAGAAAGCGAAATAGAAAAAACATTATAATAATAGAAATATTCAAATGACATTAAGATTTGTGTGAGTCAATGGTGATAAATGAGGTAATTAATGTAAGAGACGACAGATTGATGGATGGTTTGATACCAGTAGTACGCATCATGTCATTAGTAGAGAAAAGTAAGGAAGATTCAATCATGATTGATTTTTCCCGTACTCATTTTATCTCTCCAGTGTTTGCTCTGTCTTTGATAGTATATCTTTCTCAATGTGGGAAGAAAGTCTCAATTTGTAATATCCCAGACTATCTTTCAGTGATAGGTCTGTCATCAGGTGGTATTCAGCCAGATAAGATGCGAAAGAGCGAGTTTATTGCTACAATGGAGAAATATTCGAATAAAACATATATTCCAATTGTTTCATTTCCTGCAACTTCCTATAGTGATGAGAAGGAGACTGTTTCTTCTGTGATAGAGAGTATTCTTATCCGACAAGTTAGTATTCCTTCCAATGTGGCAATAGGTATGAAATATATAGTGGAGGAAACACTTGATAACATCACAGAGCATTCAGAATCAGACAGGGGATTTGTATTTGCCCAGGCCTATCGTCATAAGCATTATCTCGATTTGTGTATCGCGGACAGGGGTGTTACATTATTAGGTAGTTATAAGAAATTAGCTGACAATGAGATTTCTTCTGATTTAGAAGCTATTAAGGCAGCAAATAGAGGAATATCTAGTAAGAATCTTCCAAATGCAGAAAATCGAGGATATGGTATCTTTACTTCTAAGCAAATGTTGGTAGAAGGCTTAGGAGGACAATACCTTATGATTTCTGGAGGCAGTTTCTATTTAAAACGTCCTGGTTTCGATAGTTTTTATAGTTTGCCGGAAAGCATGCGTTGGGGAGGCACCATCATAGCTTTAAGAATACCCTACAATGTATCAGATTTTAACTTCATAAATTATATAGAATAATATGGAAAGAATAGATATTACCCAAATCCTTTCTCCAGATTTAAAGTCAAGATTACGAGTACATGATCTTGAGCTTTATTTAACCAACATGGAAGTTGACCATGTGGAGTTGGATTTTAGCAACGTCAAGTTTGCAACAAGGAGTTTCATGGATGAGTTTTATAACACATTCCTGAAGGATCAGTCATTGCATCCATATCAAGTGGAGATAACCAATGTGCCAGAAGATATCAGCAGAATGTTGGAATCAGTTAGTCGCACGCAAATTAGGGCAAAAGTGATTCCTCCAAATGTCCCAGAGAAAGCATTTGCCAATGTCGAGGAACTATTGAGTTTCTTGGCAACAGCCCCATAACCATTCGAACCTTTGAACGTAACTTAGGAATTCTTGAAACTAGAAACTAGAACCGCGGCCCTATTGTTTTATCTGTGCAATCTGTGTAATCTGTGGGCAAAAGTACCCGTGATGCGCGGCGAACTCTGCTGCTTTAATCATGCTCTGCAGCTCAGCTCCTCTTGAAACTTGAAACCAGAAACTATAAACTTTAAACTATAAACTGCGACCTCGTCGCCCATTATGACAAACAATATAAAAATTGCAGTAGCAGGAACTGGCTATGTTGGCATGTCTATTGCCACATTGCTGTCGCAACACCATCAGGTAACCGCTGTCGATGTGATTCCCGAAAAGGTGGAACTCATCAACCATCGCAAGTCACCCATAGTAGATAAGGAAATAGAGGAGTTTCTTTCCACGAAAGAACTCTGCCTTACCGCCACCCTCGATGGGGTATCAGCCTATCGTGATGCGGATTTCGTCGTCATCGCTGCTCCCACCAACTACGACCCACAGAAGAATTTCTTCGACACGAGTCATGTCGAGGAAGTCATCGACCTGGTCTTGAGTGTCAACCCCGATGCCGTGATGGTCATCAAGTCCACTATTCCCGTGGGCTATACACGTAGCCTCTATGTGAGGTATGCCCGTCAGGGAGCCCAGAAATTGAATCTGCTGTTCTCTCCCGAATTCCTTCGCGAGAGCCGCGCCCTTTATGATAACCTCTATCCCAGTCGCATCATCGTTGGCTGTCCCAAGATGATTGATGCACCAGAATATCAGGAAGAGAATTCTGCTATTCAACAACTCACCGACTTGGATTGGCTTACGGAAAAGGCGCACCAGTTTGCTGACCTTCTGAAAGAAGGAGCCATCAAGCAGGATATCCCTACGCTCTTCATGGGCATGAAAGAGGCCGAGGCTGTGAAACTCTTTGCCAACACCTATCTCGCCCTTCGTGTGAGCTACTTCAATGAACTCGACACATATGCCGAAGTAAAAGGTCTCGATACCAAGGCTATCATCGACGGCATCGGTCTCGACCCACGTATCGGCACCCACTATAACAATCCCTCATTCGGCTATGGTGGTTACTGTCTGCCTAAGGACACGAAGCAGCTGCTCGCCAACTATGACGACGTGCCCGAAAACCTCATCCAGGCCATTGTTGAGAGCAATCGCACTCGTAAGGACTTCATTGCTGACCAGGTATTGAAGATGGCAGGCTATTACGCATATTCATCCAACAACCAGTATGGACAGGCACCCTCCCATTCCTTCCGTGAGGGAACAAACGTTCCCACCATCGGAGTCTATCGTCTGACCATGAAGTCCAACTCCGACAACTTCCGTCAGAGTAGTATCCAAGGCGTCATGAAGCGTATCAAGGCTAAGGGCGCACGTGTCATCATATATGAACCCACCCTTGCTGATGGTACAACCTTCTTCGGTTCACTGGTTGTGAATGACATAGATGCTTTCAAGCAGCAGTCGCAGGCCATTATCGCCAATCGCTATGACTCCATCCTTGATGATGTCGAGGAAAAGGTATATTCGAGAGATATTTTCAGGCGAGACTGACATAATCATGAAATCTTTTTACTTTTAATGACGATTTCTGCAAGTATCCAAAATGAGATACTTTTGAAAAAACCATACGGTATTATTCTTAAGTACAGAAAGAAGGGCCATTTCTATTTATAATCTCAAAGGGTATTATTAATCTTTCCGTAGAATTATTACACAATATTTTGATATAGATAATTATGATAACGAGGCGGTGACTTATCCTCACATAATAATAGTATTTTATTTAGTAAAAGTATTAATTATTTACAAACAAATGATTAACGTTGGAATTATTGGATGTGGCTTCGTAGGTGGAGCCCTGAAAGATTGGTTAGAGCATAACAATCCTGAGTGTAAACTGTTCATCAGCGACCCTCCTAAAGGATATTTTGATGACCTAAGCAACATAGATATTGCTTTTCTGCAGATTCACGTACCAACCGAGGATGACGGTACACAGGATCTGACGCTGATGAAAGAACTCATCTCTAACCTCCCGGATGTGCCTGTGTTTGTGCGCACCACCATTTTACCTGGCACCAGCGAGATGCTTTCTCGGGAGACTGGTCATCAGGTGTGCTATATGCCCGAGTTTTTGACTGAACGCACTTACATAGAGGACTTCCGTAAGCAGACGATGGTGTTCACTGGTGCGCATGAGTTGCTTACCAAGATTTTTGTTGGTAAGAAGTTCACAGTCATGTCCCCGTTGGAGGCAGAACTGACCAAGTATATGCACAATGTGTTCGGTGCCTACAAGGTGACATATTTCAACGCCTGCCGTGAGTACTGTGAACAGATGGGAGCCGACTGGCGAAAGGTGCATACAGGTATTCTCCTTTCCGGCTACATCAACGACACCCACACTTACGTCCCTGGTCCTGATGGCAAGTTTGGGTATGGTGGCAAGTGCTTCCCTAAGGATGTCAATGCTTTTGCTAAGATGACGGAGGGCACGCCTCTTGGAACTCTGTTGGAGCACCTCCACGAGCTGAACGTTCATTTCCGTGGGGTTGAAGAACATATATAAATTTTTCCTTTTCGTGCAAATAATATTTTTCTCAGATATGTTGCCATGTGGATAAATGTATTTTTGTTTATTGTTTAAAGAGTTTACTCCGAGAAAAACAAATAGTGAGGCATAACAGCATTTAGAATATGGAGACAACTTGGACTCGTAGTTATAAAACTGTAAACACAATGTGGAAATACCAATTAATCTATGTCAACGATTAAAATAACTGTAACATCGCCACTTCTTCCTGACCTTGATGAGTTCCATGGTCTGTTGAAGGAAATCTGGAATAGCAAATGGATTACGAATAATGGTTCGTTTCATAAAAGATTAGAGGCAGCCTTGGCAGAATACCTCAAGGTCCCTTATGTTAGCCTTTTTACGAATGGAACACTACCGTTGATAACAGCCCTTCAGGCACTTCGTATCACAGGTGAGGTCATTACCACCCCCTATAGTTTCGTGGCTACCACCCACGCTCTATGGTGGAATGGTATCAAACCTGTTTTTGTGGATATAGATTGGAAAACAGGTTGTATGGATCCCAATAAGATAGAGGCAGCCATCACCCCGAAGACCACTGCCATTATGCCAGTGCATGTCTATGGAAAGCCCTGCGATATGAAGGCTATTCAGGACATTGCAGATAAATACGGTCTGAAGATCATCTACGATGCTGCCCATGCCTTTGGCGTGGAAGTTAATGGTGAGAGCGTGCTGAATGCTGGTGACATGAGTACACTCAGTTTCCATGCAACCAAGGTTTATAATACCATTGAAGGTGGTGCGATGGTGATGCACGATGCAAAGACCAAGCAACGCATCGACTATCTGAAGAATTTCGGTTTCGCT
The DNA here is from genome assembly GCA_900316285.1 of uncultured Prevotellaceae bacterium. Lineage (GTDB taxonomy): Bacteria > Bacteroidota > Bacteroidia > Bacteroidales > Bacteroidaceae > Prevotella. The sequence goes on along the minus strand of ONCG01000001.1, from coordinate 137,649 downwards.
GGCGAGACGGAAGTTGTCGGCCCTGGCATTAACTCGAAGATGGATGAGATGCGTAGTGCATACGGCTTGTTGAATTTGAATCAGGTCGATGCAGCTATTGAGGCCCGCCATCAAGTGGCTATTAAATATCGCGAAGCATTAAAGGATGTGGCCGGCATAGAATATTGGGAAGACCTTCCTGGTGTGAAGCATAACTACAGCTATTTCCCAATCTTTGTTCATGAAAAAGAGTATGGAATGACGCGCGATGAACTTTATTTCAAGATGAAGGAACAGGGCATCCTTGGCCGTCGCTATTTTTACCCCCTCATCAGCGAGTTCTCCACCTATCGTGGGTTAGAGAGTTCCCGGCCAGAGAATCTTCCCGTTGCTCACAAGATGGCTAATAGTGTTATCTGTCTGCCGATGCATCACGCGTTGAGTGAGACGGACATTGAAAGAATCCTTCATTGCATCACGGAGAAATGAGGCAAAAGAAACTGATGCTCCTTGGGGGAATACGCTACTTGTTGCCAGCCATTGAGGCTGCTCACAAGTATGGGTGTCATGTCATTACTGTTGACTATCTTCCAGATAATATTGCCCATCAGTATTCCGATGAGTATCATAATGTTAGCATCATTGATAAAGAGGCAGTTCTAAAATTGGCACAAGATCTTCAGATAGATGGCATTATTTCTTATGCAGTAGATCCAGGCGTTGTGACAGCAGCATATGTGGCAGAGCAGATGGGATTGCCTTTCACTTGTTCCTATGAATCAGCCTGTATTCTTCAGGACAAGGCACGTTTCCGTCAATTCCTTGCAGAAAACGGTTTTAATGTGCCTAATGCCAAGGGCTATACCGATGCAGGAGATGCCATGAAGGATATTGACTATTTCAACTGGCCCGTTATAGTAAAGCCAGTTGATAGTGCTGGAAGCAAAGGCGTGACACGGGTTGATGCCCCTCAAGACTTGCCACAAGCCATTGAGCATGCCTTGGCCGAGTCCCACAACGGTCATTTCATCATTGAGGACTTTCTTGAGAAAGAGGGCCTTTCCTCAGGCTCGGAAAGTTTCTTCGTTGGCGGTGAATTGAAGTACAATGCCTTCTACGACCAGTATTTTGATGATGAGGCAACTAATCCTTTCACTCCTTCTGCAGAATGTTGGCCGGCAGACAAACCCTTATCCATACTCGAAACGGTTCGTAAGGAACTTCAGCGGTTGGGCACTTTGCTTCAGGTCAGGACAGGTCTGTTCAATGTGGAATGGCGGGTCTGCAAAAATGGAAAGGTATATTTGATGGAGGTAAGCCCGCGGGCTGGCGGCAACCGTCTTGCAGAAATTCTTAACTATGCATCAGACGTAAACATCATTGAGGCAGAAGTATTGAAGGCGATAGGAAGTGAAGTGACTGAAATTCATGAGCCATCGTTTGACTATTGCTATGCTATTTATGTTCTTCATTCTCAGGATGCCGGAATCTTTAAAGGTGTAAAGTTGGATAGCGCTTTTGAACTATCAAACGTTATCGAGAAAGAAATCAGGGTAGAAGAAGGAGCCCATATAGAGGCTTTCAGTGGTGCCAACCAAGCCATTGGCACAATCTTTTTGAAGTTTAAGACCCTATCAGAAATGCATGACGTACTTTCGCGTATGTCAAGTTTAGTTCATGTTGAAGTATGCTAAAGGAACCCATCGGAGGATACTTTTCTTTGGAACTCCCTCTCCACGAGGAATATCATAAGGAGGCTATCAAGCTCAATACAGGTCGTAATTGCCTAGAGTACATTTTGAGAAGTCGAAAGTACTCAAAAGTCTATATTCCCTATTATTCATGTGACGTGATACTTGAACCCTTTCACAAACTTGGAATAGAGTACACATACTATCACATCAATCTTGAACTCGAATTAGCGGAGAATATTGCCCTAAAAAAAGGTGAAGCTCTTTTGTACATCAATTACTACGGGTTAAAGCAGGAATATGTCACAATCCTGGCTGAAAAATATGGTAGCCAATTAGTGGTTGACAATACCCAAGCATTCTATGCCAAGCCCATCGAAGGAATTGACACCTTCTACACCTGTCGTAAGTTCTTTGGAGTTCCTGATGGCGCTTATCTATATACAGACCATCCATTAAATGAAGACTTTGAACAAGATGTTTCATGGGAGCGGATGGATTTCCTCACAAAGCGCATCGACTTGTCGCCAGAGGAAGGCTACTCCGATTTCAGGCGGCAAAGCCACAATCTGATTGGACAACCTATCAAGCGAATGTCAAGGTTGACAGAACGACTTATGCAATCTGTTGATTACGATGCTGTAGCAGCAAGAAGGCGTATGAATTACAATTATTTGCATAAGTATTTGGCAGGAAGTAACCAGCTCCATCCTACTCTAGCCGATAATGCAGTTCCCATGATATATCCATACCAGGCTAGTAAAGAGGGATTACGCGATTATCTTATCCAAAACAAGGTATTTGTGGCAAAGTATTGGCCAAATGTTCAGGAATACTGTTCTAAGGAAAGCATTGACTTTTTATTGGCAACAAAACTAGTACCTCTCCCTATAGATCAGAGATATCAAATTGAAGAAATGAATCAAATAATAAAATGTATAGGAAATGAATATCAAGGGTAAAGTTGTTACGCTTAGAGCAATGACTCGTAGTGACATGCAAATGATTTGTGATATGTTCAACGACCCATTTCTTGAAGATGTTGTCGTTGGTTGGTCTTTTCCCTTATCAATTGAGCAACAAAATGCTTGGTTTGATAGGAATATTAATTCTGATGGCAAGAATTTTCGTTTTGTGATTGAGACTTCTGAAGATGGAGCCGTAGGAATTGCAACCCTTACTAATATTGATTGGAAAAACAGGACTGCCACACATGGTATTAAGTTGGCAAACAAAGAGAAAAGGACTAAAGGTATTGGAACGGATACTGTGATGGCTATTATGCGCTATGCTTTTGATGAACTAGGATTACATCGCTTGGATGGGTCTTGGTTCGATAGCAATACCGCATCAAAACGCCTTTACACAAAATGTGGTTGGAAAGCAGAAGGTGTTAAGAGAGAATGTGTTTATAAGCATGGTGTTTGGCGTGATCTTACAATCGTTGGAATTCTTGCTTCTGATTATAGAGAGTTAGTTGAAACAAATCATTATTGGCAGTAATTATTGCTTGATGGATATTAAAACAATCACTGTAGTCGGTGCCAATGGCACGATGGGTGCGAATGTCTCTGCGATATTTGCCTCCTTTGGTAATGCCCGCGTCTACATGGTGAGCAGGGATATAGAAAAGTCGAAGAAGGCAATGGTGCGTGCAGGAAAGAGTGTCAGGGCGGATAGCATCGTGCGTAATCTGATTCCTGCCGACTATACGATGCTCCCAAGTTGCGTGGCAGAGTCGGATCTAGTTTTCGAAAGCGCTGCTGAGAATCTGGAACTGAAGATACAACTGCATACAGAGATAGGCCGTTCGCTTCGTGAGGATGCCATTGCCTGCACGGGTTCTTCCGGCCTTTCTATTACCCGCCTAGCAGAATGCTATCCAGATAATGTCCGCAGCCATTTCTTTGGCGTCCATCTGTTTAATCCCCCTTATCAGCTGACGCTCTGTGAGCTGACGGCATCTCCGTATAGCGATATGTCGCTTTATGCAAGTCTGAAAGAATACCTGTCGGAAAAGCTTCATCGAACAATTGCAGAGAGTAAGGATCTTCCTGCTTTTCTTGGCAACAGAATCGGCTTCTATGTGATGAATGAGGCGCTTCAATATGCAGTGAAATATCAGGATAATGGCGGTATAGACTACATTGACTCTTTGCTTGGTCCTTTTACAGGGCGCACGATGGCACCTCTCACAACCTCCGATTTCGTCGGTCTAGATGTGCATAAGGCTATCGTGGATAATATCTATGAGAACACGAACGACTATGTTCACGAGAAGTTCGTGCTCCCGGAATTTGTAAAGGAACTGATTGGCGAGGGAAAACTTGGTAGGAAGGCTGGTCAAGGACTCTATCAGTTATTGCGGAATGACAGCGGTGAGAAACGCTTGCTGGTCTACGATATCAAGACAAAGAGGTATAGGGACGTTATCCGCTACTCGTTTCCGTTCGCCATGGAGATGAAGTCTGCGCTGCGTGACGGCGATTACGAACATGCCTTCAGGACGCTGATAGACAACCGCTCGCAAGAGGCAGATATCTGCCTGCGCTTCCTGTTGCGTTACATAGTTTATGCCTTATATACTGCAGAGCATGTGGGCTATGACCTTCGCGTGGCAGATGATGTGATGGCAACTGGTTTTACGTGGTGTCCTCCCTTTGCCATGATGGAGGCATTGGGAAGTGTGTGCGATTTGGGTGCATTGATGAAACAACGTCTGAAACCCGATATCCTGGAGAATGTAGATATAGACCACATCATTTCAGAGCAGATTAAGTCGAAGTACGACTACCGAATCTATTTCAAGGCAAAATAGCAGATTACAGGTGAAAGATAAAGTTTATATATTGGGTGGCGCTCAGACAGACTTTGAGCGCAACTGGACCAAGGAGGGCAAGACAATGATAGCCCTTCTAAAAGAAGTGATAGTCGATGGTTTCCGTGATGCCGATTTCTCGTTTGATGAATTGAAGAGGCTGAACCGCGAAAACCGTGTCGGCGCATTTGTTGGAAACTTCATCGCAGAACAATATATCAGTCAGGGGCATCTCGGTGCGTTTCTTACAGAGGTTGACAAATCCTTCTATGGAGTGCCTGCTGCCCGTTATGAGGCAGCCTGCGCATCGAGTTCTGTCGCATTAGACGCAGCAATGGCCAAGATCATGGCTGGAGAGTATGATGTATGCATCGTTGTCGGCTGGGAAATCATGAAGTCTGTCGATTCGAAGGTTGGTGGTGACATCCTTGGCCGGGCTGCCTATTATGAGAAAGAGGGCAGGGGTATAGATATGCCTTTCCCGAAGTTGTTTGGAAGGCTGGCTGACGAGACCATCAAGAAATATGGACTTGACAAGGAGAGATATCTGAATGCTCTTGCAAAGATTTCCGTGACGAATTATGGAAACGCAAAGCGAAATCCCTTGGCACAGACCCGTAAATGGTTTATGGACTACGAAGAGGCCACTCACAGGGGCACAGAAAGCAATCCCTGTGTGGGTGGACTGCTTGCCGTATCAGATTGTTCTCAGGTGACCGACGGTGCTGCTGTTGTCATCTTGTGTTCAGAAAACTATATCAAAGAAAGACAGATAGACGGGAAACCAATCGTGAAAGGCTATGGTCATCGCGTCGCACCAATGTTGTTTGATAAAAAGATGTCAGATAGTGCTCAGTCTGAGTACATCCTTCCTTGGACACGTCAGGCTGTGCAGGATGCGTACCGACGTAGCGGCCTCTCGGTGGATGACATAGATGTCTTTGAAACGCACGATTGCTTTACATCCAGTGAGTATGCTGCAATTTCTGCATTTGGCATTACTGAACCAGGAAAGGAATATGAGGCTGTGGAGAATGGAGTGATTGCGTTTGACGGAAAGAAGCCGATCAATCCTTCTGGCGGTCTGATTGGCTGTGGTCATCCTGTGGGAGCATCTGGAGCAAGAATGTTTCTTGATTTGTATAAGCAGGTGACAGATAAGGCAGGCTCTTATCAGGTAAATGGTGCAAAGAACGGCCTGATGCTGAATATCGGCGGCTCGGCTACAACGAATTATGTATTTATTGTTGGCAGATTAAAGAATTTCTAAGCAAGGAGAGCAGTTTTCATGCCAGAATCATTAAAGAACAAGACAGTAAGAGGCGTAGGTTGGTCCGCTGTAGACAATTTCGTTCAATTTGGCGTGACTTTCGTGGTCAGTATCGTGCTGGCACGCCTCCTGTCGCCAGATGACTATGGTCTTATCGGAATCGTCACCATCTTCACAGCAGTATGTGCAACCATTATCAATGGTGGTTTCACGAATGCACTGATAAGGAAGAAGGAAGCAACGGAGGATGATTACAATACAGCCTTTATCGTGAATATGGGCTTGAGCATCTTGCTTTATGTGGTTATCTTTCTCTGCTCCCCATTCATTGCAGAATTCTTCCGCCGGGAAGAGCTCGTAGCTCTGACAAGGGTGGCATCTTTGGGAATGATTATAGGTGCACTGGCATTGGTACAGCAGACGCGTCTGACCAAGCGAATAGATTTTAAGACACAAACCAAGATAACAATCATAGCCTCCCTTTCGAGTGGTGTCATAGGAATAGGTATGGCGCTGATGGATTTTGGTGTATGGGCATTGGTGGCGCAAACACTATCTTTTCAATCCTTTAGGACTATTTTCCTTTGGTACTATAATAAATGGATGCCGCGGCTACGCTTTTCCTTTGAGAGTTTTCATGAATTGTTCGGTTTTGGCTGGAAGATGATGGCGAGTGGTGTCCTTGATACGGTGTGGAAGGAACTCTATCAGGTAGTGGTAGGTAAGTTCTATAGTCCTGCTGCCCTAGGTCAATATACTCGCGCAAAACAGTTCTCACAACTTTTTTCGAGTAATCTGTCATCTGTTGTACAGCGCGTTACTTTTCCTGTCTTAAGTAATATTCAAGACGACAAGTCGAGGATGATTTCTGGTTATCGTAGGATAATTAAAACAACGATGTTTGTAACAGCCATCAGCATGTTTTTCCTCGGTGCCATAGCAGAACCTCTTCTCTATTGCTTGATAGGTCCCAAATGGCATGAGGCTGCAACTTTCCTTCCTCTAATTTGTATCAGCGGTTCACTTTATCCTCTTCATGCTATCAATCTCAACATGCTTCAGGTGCAAGGTAGAAGTGATTTGTTCTTAGTCTTAGAGATTGTGAAAAAGATAATAGGCCTGGTTCCATTGGCTGTGTGCATCTTCTATGGCATCATGCCTATGCTGTATGTCAACCTTATTACGGGCATTATTTGCTATTTTCTCAATTCCTATTTTTCAGGAAAGTTGCTTGGCTATAGTTCTTGGATGCAAATTAAAGATGTTGCACCTTCCTATGGCATAGCAATGCTTGTTGTTGTTTGTGTCTATTTTTTGAAGTATCTTCCTGTATCTTATTGGATTGTACTTCCGCTTCAAATCGTTTTAGGATTAGTAGTCGTCTTTGTAGCGTCTAATGCATTTCGACTCTCAGAGTTTCAAGAGTTAAAGCAAATGTTACTGCCTTTGATTAAAAGAATCAGATAAAAATTTTGTATGGAACAATTTAAAGTAAATGTTAGGTGTATAACCTATAACCATTCGAAATATATAGAAGAAGCTATGAATGGTTTCTGTATCCAGCAAACCGATTTCCCATTCTTATGTACAATTGTCGATGATGCTAGTACAGATGGTGAGCAAAATGTGATAAAAAACTATCTGCAAGCCAATTTCGACCACGATGAAAGTGGCAATATTCAAATTGAAGAAACTGATGAGTATATATCGATGTTTGCTCGGCATAAGACAAATACAAATTGTTTTTTCGTCGTGCTATTCTTGAAATATAATCATTATCAAATAAAGAAGTCGAAAATGCCTTATTTTAAGAAATATGCCCAATTAGCTAATTATGTTGCTATTTGTGAAGGGGATGATTATTGGACTGATGCAGGTAAATTAGAGAAGCAAGTAGCTTTTTTGGATGAGCATTTGGATTATTCTTTATGTCACACATCTTATTCTGTGTTCTTTGAAAGGAATGGAAGACTTGTAGATTCGAAAGATGTGAGGATTAATCATCCTCTAAGCCATCCTTCTGAAGTGTTTTATAGATATAGAATAATGACTTTAACAGTTTTATATAGAACAAAATTATTCACTGAAATTGTTGAAGCAGATCCTTATCTATTTAGTCCTGTTTTTAAGATGGGAGATTCACAAACATGGTATGAAATGGCAAAAAGAGGAAAAGTATTCTTTATGAAAGAAAAGACATCTGTATATAGGGTTCATGAAGGCTCTTCTTCTAGGCAACATCTTAAAGGTTCGTTAAGATTCTCCTTATCATGTGCAGAAATGCAATTATACATTGCTAAACGAGACAATCTTGAAAATATAAAATTTTTTCAAGGGAAGTATGACAGGGCTGTTTATAAATATTTACTATTTGACAAGAATTATAAACCAATGTTTGGCTCTTCGTCAATAGATGCAATCGGAAATATGAAATATTTCAATAAGCAGTTTAAGAAATGGTATATTATCTTCTCTTTTTTACTTCGAAAAAAAGTAGGCTTCATCTATAAGTTCTTTATTAAAGAGTATTAGAATACGATATTCTTTTTACCGTGTTACGGAAAAGTTACATTGTTATATAAAAAAATGCCAAAAGAGATAGTATTATCATTTTATTCTAATAGGCTAAATATCCATCAAGCCCCAGTTGCGGACGAATTGTTCAAACTATTAGAAGGAAATTTCCATTTCGTGGAAATATGTCCTCCAAATATTCAATCCACAAAAGGTAGTAATGAAGACTTCTCCACTCGACCTTATTTGGTTCAGGCTTGGAAGAACGAAGAGAATCACCTAAAGGCAAGAAAACTTGCTGTAGAATCTGATGTCGCAGTGTTTGGTGCAGAGTCATTAAGCTATGAAGTTTTGCGAATGAAAACTTCTGAAAAACTTGCGTTTGAAATGTCGGAACGTTGGTTAAAGAGAGGCTTATTGAATCTATTATCTCCTCGTTTAATAAGATATCAATGGTATTATCATACATGCTTTTACAACAAACCGTTATATAAGCTTTGTGCTGGAGCATATAGTGCAAACGACCAATATTTGATGCATTCATTTAAGAAAAGATGTTATAAGTGGGGTTATTTTACAAAAGTAGACAGGTCCTTCTCTCCTAACGATAACAGTCATGCTGAAGATGTTGTACGAATGATGTGGTGTGCAAGGTTTTTGAAACTTAAGCATCCAGAAATCGTTGTTTTATTGGCAGATAGGTTAAAAAAACGAGGTGTGCATTTTATTGTAGATATGTATGGGGATGGTCCTGTATTGGAACAAATGAAAGTATTGGCAAAGAAAGTCGATGTTTCGGATGTAGTTGCTTTCCATGGCGCGATTCCTAATGATCAGGTTTTGAAAGCCATGCGCGAGCATGATATTTTTTTGTTCACATCTGACCGGAATGAAGGTTGGGGTGCTGTTGCCAATGAAGCAATGAGCAATGGTTGTCTTCTTGTTGCAAGTGACGCCATTGGTTCGACTCCCTATCTTGTTGACCATCGGGTTACAGGTTGTGTCTTCCAATCTGAAAATGTAGATTCATTAGAATCGGAAATATTGTGGCTGATTGATAATCGTGAGGAAATGGCAAGAATCAGAGAGAAATCCTATGATGTTTTTTCCAAATTTTGGACTCCAGAACATGCGGCATTGTCATTGTTGCAACTGATAGATTGCTTAATGAATGGAGAAGAGACCAATATAGAACTTGGCCCATGTAGTAAAGCTATTCCATGTTGATATTTTATGAATACGTGTTTTTATATCTTAGCCATATCATTTTTTAGCATACTTCCTGAAACACGATGCTTTAAGCTTAAGGCAGGATTGCTAAGGTTGGCTGGGGCCGAAATAGGGAGAAATGTCAGAATCTGCTCTTCTGTTAGGGTTTATGGTAATGGACATTTATCGATTGGCGATAATATATGGGTCGGCCATAGTTGTTTCGTCATGTGCTCCACTGACGTGACTATTGGATATGACGTAAAAATAGCTCCTTGTTGTTATATCGGAACGGGAACTCATGAGATAGATTTAATAGGTGATAGTATTGCAGGAAAGGGAAAATCCATACCTATCTTTATAGGAAATGGCGCATGGATCTGTGCGTCCTCTACGATTTTAGCAGGTAGTAATATTGGGAATATAGTTATTGTTGCAGCTGGTGCGGTTGTGAAAGGATTTGTACCTGATAAAATGATGATAGGTGGAATACTGGCAAAAATAATAAAAGATTTAAAAAAAGAATCTTATGATTGATTTTTTTGACATACGAAAAGATTTTTTGCTGAAAGTATTGGCAGTTCTTTTAGCACTATCTTCGTTAGCAGGCTTTATGCACATAGGTGATGCATATTTTCCTGTTTTGGTGATTTTTTCACTGCTTATGATTGCTAAAACGGGAAAGAATTGGCGTCCAGGTCTGAAATACGTAGGCGTATTCTTGTTTGTTTGCTTTTTGAGTTTGATAGTGAATGACCCTCCATCCTTTTTTAAGCCATGGAGTCGTTTCTTTGTATATTCTATGGTGATTTTGGTTGTAAGTCCTTTTATTGTTAGTAGGCGAGCAAATGAATCAAGATTTGTGCTACTTAATTATCTCCTTAATTGTTTTGTTTTACTTTCGATAGGCTCTTTTATAGCCTATTTCTTAGGTATTAATTTGTTTGTTCACTATGGCAAGAAGATGGAAATCACAGATATTGGACATTTCTCAGGTATTATGAACCATTCAATTGCTTTGGGGCACTTTGCAGGACTCTCTGCCGTTTATTTACTAGCTCGTACGTTATCAAATAAAGGAGTAAAGCAAGCATTATTTGCGATTGGTAGCATTTGTTGTTATGGAGCCTGCCTTTTTTCAGCTTCAAGGAATGGTGTCATTAGCAGTCTAATCGCATCACTAGTAGTATTTGTAGGTTTTTATCGCAAAAAACTTTTTTCTGGTTTTATAGTGTCGCTTCTAATTGTTTGTGTGGCTGCATCTACATATTCATTTTGGGGATGGGCAACAGAATTTGTTCTAGTGAAGAATGAAGCAAATATTGAATTAGGAGAAAGTGCGTTTTATTCTAGAGAGAAAAAGTTTAATGCGAGAATAGCGGAATTCAAGAAGAGTCCCATCATTGGGATTGGCTATTACGCGATAGACCCAGATCTTGATAAAGTTGAGTTCTCTACAGGGCAAATAGAACCAGGCTCTTCATGGCTTGCAATTGCTTCCATGACAGGATTATTGGGATTCATCTCTTTTTTTATAATTTGTTTAATATCTTTTAAAAAGGCTTGGAATTATCAAGATGTTTTTACATCATCGTTAATTAGTTCTCTTTTGTGTTTTTACTTCATACACATGATTTCAGAAGGTTATATCATAGCTCCAAGAAGCATATATGGGGTGTTTTTTTGGCTTATTGTAAGTTCTGCATATTATGTCGGTGGTTCAAATAAAAGAATTAGTCTATGAAAAAAGTACTCATTTTTAATGGCTATTATATTCCAGCCAAGAATTATGGAGGTCCTCTAACAAGTATAGAGAATTTAATCAATGCTTGCCATGATATTTTTGATTTTTATGTGGTAAGTTTTAACCATGATTTCAATTCAGATATACCTTTTGAAGTGAGTACCAATGAGTGGGTTAAAGTTGGACATGCAAATGTGATATATCTTCCAGATGGAAAGTTAGATTATTCCTACTCTGGCATGCAACATTTTATAAAATCAGTTAATCCGAGCATTATTTGGTTTGCAGGCGTATTGGTGCCGAGGAAAAAGATTATAGGGACTATTATTGCAAAAAAAATGCACATACCAGTTCTCTTCTCTCCTCGAGGAGAACTAAATGAGGACCATGTGAAAATCAAATCATGGAAAAAAAGACCTGTGCTTGCATTGCTGCATTTGTTCGGCATTTATAATAATTGTTTTTTTCATGCTACAGGAACAGAAGAATATGATGGCATACTCAAGTATTTTAAGCCAAGTAAAGATAATGTCTTTATGGTGCCTAATATCGCATTAATTAAGCAACCGCAGATGGAAAAACATATAAAAGAAAAGAATGTCCTTAAATGCTATTTCTGCTCTCGGATTCATCCTGTTAAAAATATTCTTTTTGTAATCGAAGCAATGAGTTTATGTAAAGCCAATATTCAGTATGATATATATGGACCTATAGAAGATAGTGAATATTGGGAAAAATGTATGGATAAGGCAAAAGAAATAGGCGATAATATCAAGATTCGGCATAAAGGCTATTTGAAAAGAGAGGACATGCCAAAGGTTGTCCAGCAATATGATTGTCTACTATTTGCTACTACTGGCGAGAATTATAGTCATACAATCGCAGAATCATTAGCAAATTCTCGTCCGGTAGTAATAAGTAGAGGAACAACACCTTGGGATGAAATAGATGGAAAAGCGGGTTATTCGATATCTTTGAAAACTCCAGAAGTGTTTGCGGAAAAGTTGGATTATTTAGCATCGCTTGACGAAAGTGAGTTTGATAAGCTAATTCAGTCAACGTCTGACTATTTTGACAATAGCCCTTTGGTTAATGCAGCAATTGAAGGGCATAAGAAGATGATTAATTCTATTATAGAAGGGAATAAAGTATGAAGAAACTTCTTGTCCTTGCTGCTGGTATCCTTCAGGTTCCTGTGATTAAGAAAGCACGGGAGATGGGGTATTATGTAATCGCTGCCGATGGAAATCCAGAGGCCGTCGGGCTCCCTTTGGCCGATAAGGCTATTGTGGCCAATATTACCGACGAAGAAGTGATGCTGCGCATTGCCCGTGAAGAGCAGGTCGATGGCGTCATCCATCCTTGTTCTGAAGTGTCAATGAATGTGATGGGACGCATCAACGACGAGCTTGGCTTGTCGGGTATATCACGCGACACGGCTATTCGAGCTACGAACAAGCATCTCATGCGACAGGCGTTTGAGCAGGGTGGGGCACCGAGCCCAAAGAGCTTCTGTTCCAACGATGCAGATGAAGCCTGGGAATTGTTTCGCAAGGAGTTCACTGGTGATGCTATATTGAAGCCATCAAGGAATAGTGGAAGCCGGGGCGTCGCAAAAATAGCCTACCCCCATCCCAGTTCTTTCTCCGCTTCGCTACGAAAGCGTCCTTCGGCCGAGCGCCCTGAAGGGAAGGGAGATACTGCAAAGGAGGAGTTCGTGGCGCTCTTTGAACGTGCGATGAATGAAAGCCGTGATCGAAGCGTGATGATCGAACAATTCATCGAAGGACCGGAATTCTCTGTGGAGATCATCGTCTGGCAGGGGGAGGCGCATGTGCTGACAGTGACCGACAAGAAGACCACGGAGGCACCTTATTTTGTGGAGTTAGGACATAATCAGCCATCGGTATTCCCCAAGGAAATGCAGGAAAGACTGAAGGATGCGGCCGTAGCTGGAGTGAAGGCTCTTGGCTTGGACAACTGTGCTGCCCATGCCGAACTAAAGCTGATGGATGGCGAACCCTACCTGATGGAGATTGGCGCCCGACTGGGTGGCGATTTTATTTCTACTGAGCTTACACATCTCAGCACGGGTGTCGACATGGTGGCCGCAGCCATCGATGTGGCATTGGGCATAGAGCCTGACCTCAGCCCAAAAGAAGCGCCCAAAGGTGTTTGCATTCGCTATTTCACGCCGCAGCCAGGACGTTTGACTGCCATCAACAATCAGGATTTGTTGAACGATTCGCATGTCTACGATGCAGAAATCTATCATCAGGTTGGTGACATGATTCCTGAAGTTCGTTCCAGCCTCGACCGCAGCGGTCATGTCATCGTGACGGCGCCAACGGTACAAGAAGCCATCAAGCGAGCTGATGAGTTGATAAAGAAAGTAGTATTTGAAACAGAATAGAAACAAATGTACAAATCATTTTTCAAGCCACTCTTCGATTTCTGTGGAGCCCTGCTGATGCTCCCGTTTGTCTTATTGGTTATCATAGTCTTCGGACCCATCATCTATTTCACGGACCGGGGGCCGATTTTCTATAATGCAGAAAGGATGGGAAAGGATGGTCGCATTTTCAAAATGTTTAAGTTACGGTCAATGTATGCAAATGCTCCTGATATTCGTAATGCCGATGGCTCTACGTTCAATTCTGATAAAGATCCTCGTGTGACACCTGTTGGCCACTTCTTAAGAAAGACCAGTCTTGATGAATTTCCCCAGTTCCTTAACGTATTGATAGGTGATATGAGTTTTGTGGGGCCCAGACCATCTTTGACGACGACTCCTTATTCTGAGTATAATGAGATTCGCCGTAAGCGAGTTTCTGTTAAGCCTGGTGTAACGGGCTATGCACAAGCATATTACAGAAATAGTATTGGACAAGACGAAAAATTCCATTGGGATGCTTATTATGCTGATCATATCTCATTTTGGATGGATTTGAAAGTACTTTTTATGACCGTTTTTTCTGTTGTTGCAAGAAGAAACATCAATTAATGTTCCCTAATGTCACTAATACATTCGTGATGAAAAACATTATTGTTTACATTCTGTTGCTTTCGTTGATTTCATGCTCCGATGATAATTTAGAAAATGGTTATGGGGAAAGAGAGGTCAAAGAGATAAATGATTCTATTATGACTTTGCAAGCCCAAGCAGAAGTTTGGCTATATAAGTTATGCTCCCAAGATTTTTTAGGGAGGAAAACAGGATCATTAGGTGATAGTTTGGCACGTGCTTATATTATTGATGAACTCAGGCTTATGGGATATGAACCTGTCCAGCAGGAGTTTTATACCAATAGTGGTATAAGGCTGGAGAATCTTTTGGTAACAATACCAGGAGAAAATGATAGTACGATAGTGATAGGTGCTCATTTTGATGGTGCAAAGCAATCAACTTCAAAATTGCATTATCCAGCAGCAGAGGATAATGCATCTGGTGTTGTGGCGTTATTGTCCTTTTTACGTGTTGAGAAAGATTCTATGGTAAATACGCCTTATACGATAACTTGTTGCTTTTGGGATTCTGAAGAGGTCTTTGAGGGGACGGCTTTTAGAGGCTCTAAGTTTTTTCTGAAAAATTTGAAAGATAAAGGGGTGATACTTATGTATGAAAATCTTGATGCTATTGGGCATGAGCATGAGGTATTAAGGATCTGTTATTGGGATTGGGGAACAGGTCGACTGTTAAAGGCTTATGATAAACTGATTTCTAATGGCCGTTTTAACTATAAGGGAGAGCCCACTCAATCAGGTGGCTTTTCAGATTTTGCAGCATTTAATAGTGCAAAGATTCCATATATCGCTTATCATGACCATGATGTTTCTGAACCATGTTCTCATCCCAATCATTCAACGGAAGATAGACCAGAATATATTTCAATTGATAAGCTATTGAAAATAGTTGAAAACACTCGTGACATTATTTCTTCATATTAATTTATGAAAGGCGAAACAGAAAAAATGAAAATTTTGGTACAAGGAGCTGGACGTGGTAATTTAGGCCTTATAAAGACAGCTATCGCTCATGATGTTTTTACCATAGTAACAGGCATGGGTGGTGATTATCCTTGCATTCCTCTTGCTGATGTCAACTGCTACGCTGACATTTCTGATCCAGAGGCGGTTTTGAAAGTTGCAAAAGAGCAAAAGGTTGACGGAGTCATTATCTGCTGTTCCGATACAGGATTGAGGGCTGTTGGCAGATGCAACGACGTGTTGCATCTTACGGGTATTAGCGAGGAAGCAGCCATTGTTTCTTCAAATAAGTTCCTTATGAAGGAAAAATTGCAGGCCAATGGCGTTAGGACAGCGGCTTTTTTCAAAGTCTCTACAGAGGAAGAACTGCAACACGCTGTACAGAATATTGGATTTCCGGTAATCATTAAAGCTACAGACTTGCAGGGAAGTAGAGGAATCGCTATTGTTCGTGATGAAGAGACTCTTCTTTCTTCTTTTCATGATGTAATGTCGTTGACAAGACAATCCTATTGTATAGTCGAGGAATTTCTCGAAGGAAAGGAATATGGTGCTCAGTCATTCGTTTATGATAATGAAGTGTTGTTTGTACTACCTCATGGAGATGAGACTATCATGTGCAAGACTGCTGTTCCGATAGGCCACTATATGCCTTATGAGATGGACGCGTCTTTATATGAGGATACATGCAATCAGGTAAAAAGTGCCATAAAAGCCTTAGGGCTGAATAATTGCGCAGTGAACGTAGACCTGATTGAAAAAGATGGTAAGGCATATATCATAGAACTGACCGGACGCGTTGGTGCCAATTGTCTTCCAGAATTGGTTAGCAATTATTTCGGCATAAATTATTATGAGATGATTTTGAGAACAGCTTTAGGCTATAGCCCGATGCCGATTTTTGAGACGCGAAGAGAACCCTGTGCTACATTGGCCAGGATGATACGATCTGATAGAACGGGAGTTGTTGATTTTATTTCTGTGCCAGAAATTGAAAATGCAGAAATTCATTTGTTTGTTCATCAGGGTTCAGAAGTACGTGCTTTCACTAATAGTAATGATGCTATTGGTGAAGCCATAGTTAGTGCTTCGTCATTGTCTTCATGTGAAAAGATAATGCAAGAAGTAATAAGGAATATAAAGATTGATTTGCTATGAGCATACAGAAGATGATAAAAGCTATCAAGAATAATATAGAGATGAATCATCCTATATTGTTGCCATATCTATTGATGATACAGCGAAGATCAATAAAACCTGTATGCGATTGGCCTCTAGAAAAGGCAATCGCAGGTGACATGAAAAGCTACAAAAGGCATATGGGGTATACATTCGACATCAATAATCCCATTTTGTTTACCGAAAAATTGCAATGGTATAAGTTTTTCTATCACAGAGATGATTTCTCGCAAATAACGGACAAGTTTCTTTTCAAACAATATATCTCGCAACAGTTAGGGGAGGGCTATACGATACCAGTTTACAACTCATGGACAAGAGTTGATGATTTGGAGAAAGATTGGCATTCGCTGCCAGAAGAGTTTGTGCTGAAAGCTAACTTGCAAAGCGATGGTCGGAATATCAAAATCATTCATAAAAAATCTGATATAATCTTTTCAAAAATCAAGAATACTCTTAAAGCTTGGCTTGATAAAAGAAATACCTTGGCAAATTCTTGGGATTATAATTTTTATCGTGGAACACCAAGAATTCTTGCTGAAAAATATATGGAGAATTTAGCCGACCAGTTATTTGATTATAAGTTCTTTTGTTTCAATGGCGAACCTTACTGTATGTATGTAGCTCAGGAGCATTTTGATAAAGGTAATTACCCAATTTCGTTTTATGATTTACATTGGAATAGGTTGGATGTAAGATATGGAGGTCATTTGGTAGGTGATGCTCCTCGACCTGCACATTTTGATGAAATGATAGAAATATCAAAAAGATTGTCAAAAGGTTTTCCTTTTGTGCGAGTTGATTTCTTTGACACTGATGAAAAGCTGTATGTGGCAGAACTAACCTTTGCCCCAGGGGGGGGCGTTACCCCTTATCATCCAAGATCTTTCAATGAGAAGTTGGGAGAATTATTTGTCTTACCAGAGAAGAATTCAAAGTCTGTATGAGATTGCTGTATTTAATGACATATTGTGCACCCGAGAAAGCAGCAAGTAATTATTTGGGGCAAAATCGGAACGAGGCTTTTAGTAAAGAGGGTTGGGGCATGGAAATATATGTTCCAACACCATCTCGCGGCCTTTCTGAAGATATGCGGAAAGAATATTTGAAGAAATCGCATAGAAGAGAAAATGCTTATGGCGACTACATGACAATTCATCGTTTTCTTATGTACCGTGAAGGCCGTAATCCATTTCTTCGGGCAATTAGATATTTTCTCATTTCATTTATGCATTTTTTCCTAGGGGTGTTCGCCAAAGATGCTCGTCAGTGTGACCTTATTTTTACGAATAGCACTCCGCCTATCCAGGGCGCTATGGCAGCACTTGTCAAGAAGGTAAGGCATATACCTTTCGTCTACAACCTTCAGGACATCTTCCCTGATTCGCTCGTGGGAACAGGTCTGGCGAAGAAAGGGGGGCTGCTGTGGAAGATAGGACGCGTGATTGAGAACTTCACTTATAGGAATGCTGATAAAATCATCGTCATCTCGGAGGATTTCAAGCGAAACATCATGGCGAAGGGGGTGCCGGAAGAGAAGATAGTGGTTATCTATAACTGGGTGGACGAGGAGGCTGTTGTGGATGTACCACGGTCCGAAAATAAACTGTTCGACAAATATGGACTCGACCGCAGCAAGTTCTATGTTACCTATAATGGCAACATCGGGTTGACACAGAACATGGATATGCTACTGGAAGTGGCGAAGGAGCTGCAGCAGAACTGTGGTTCAAGTAGCCCTATTGGCAGTTTAGAGGCTGCTACGCAGCGGTTGAGAAATGTTGAGAATGGTTCAGAGGCTGCTTCGCTGCAGTTGAGAGAAGTTATGAATGGTTCAGAGGCTGCTTTGCAGCCATTGGGAACTGTTGAGAAAGGTTCTAGCCCTGCGGGCGTTCAAGGCGGAAGGGAAATTCATTTTGTGCTGGTGGGCGAAGGGGCTTATAAGGCGGAAGTGGAGAAACAAATCAAGGAGCAGGGGATTACGAATGTGACGCTGTTGCCGTTCCAACCCTACGAGGACATCTCGCATGTGTTCTCATTAGGTGACGTGAGCCTCGTCATTTCGAAACCTGGGGTGGGGGCGAACAGCGTTCCGAGCAAGACGTGGAGTATCATGTCGGCGTCACGGCCTGTGCTGGCGAACTTCGATGAGAATGAACTGAAGACGATTATTGAGAACAACCACTGCGGCATCTTCACGAAGGCCGGTGACAAAGAGGCATTCAAGGAGGCAATCCTGAAGCTATATCATAACCCGGAACTTTGCAAGGAGTATGGCAGCAACGGTCGCCGGTTTGTGATGGAGAACCTGACGAAGGAGGTGGGGACGAGGAAGTATGTGGAGGTGATTCGGAGCTTTGCTCCTCAAGGTTGAGAGAGTAAAGAGGGGTTCTTTCCCAAGCCTCTCCCCCCGCCCTCCCCCATAGGGAGGGAACTCGGCAAGCCGAACGAAAGCGCCCCTTCGGGTCGAGCGGAGATGCCCTGCGGGTTGTTGAGAAAGGTAAAGAGGTTTTGATTTCTATTAAAAAACAATAAATTATACACATTTGTGTTATACGTGTATGTATAATTTCGTATCTTTGCCCTGAACTATAATATATTTAATGATGGAAGTGCCTTTTCAATATGGTAGATTGGCTGAAGCTGAGAGCTTTATAGACCGAGTGGACGATAGGAAAGAATTGAAAAACTTTCTGATTCACGGAATTAATACGATATTGGTATCCCCTAGGCGATGGGGAAAATCTTCGCTAGTAAAAAAATCCATGAGGGAACTTGTGGAAGAGGATAAGAATGTGAGGGTCTGTTTTCTGGATGCTTATAAGATTCATACAGAAGAAGAGTTCTATAACAAATTTGCATCAGCAATTATCCAAGGAGTATCATCGACATTGGAGCAGAAATGGGGAGATTTCCTGCGGTTTGTGAACCGGCTGACACCGAGCATAACAATTGCTAGTGATACCATGAACTCTATTGAAGTGGATTTGAAGATAAACCCCATAAAGGAGAATCCAGAAACCATTCTTCAGCTTCCGGAGAAGATTGCTATAGAGAAGGGTATCCGTGTTATCATATGTATTGATGAGTTTCAGCAATTAGCTAATATTCCTCATTGGGAGAGACTAGAGTCAATGTTGCGTTCGGAGTGGCAATTGCAACACCATACCACCTACTGCTTGTATGGTAGTAAGATGCACATGATGAAGCAAATATTCAATAACTCTAGAAGTCCTTTCTACAAGTTCGGCCAGATGATGCAATTGAAGAGAATATCCAAAGAATACTGGTTGCCGTACATAGTCAACAATTTTGAAGCCACAGGTAAACATATTACTGAAGGCCAGGCTGAAAGGTTGTGTGAAAAAGTAAAATACAATTCATGGTACGTTCAACAATATTGTTTCTTTGTGTGGTCTCATACAGAGGGATGTGTTTCTGATGAGAATCTGGAACGTCAATTGGATATGGTCATCGATACCAATGCAGAAACATTCCAAAATGAACTCGATGCGCTAGTGCCTTCCCAGATTGCATTGTTGAAGGCCATTGCGTCAGGGGAATCTCATTTCAATGCCAAAGATGTGGTAGAGAAATATCGCTTGGGCCAGCCTCAGACAATTACAAGGAACAAGAAAACTCTTGTTGAAAAAGATTTGGTAGAGAAGAACAGAAATACTTTATCGTTCGTGGATCCGTTGTTTGAACTTTGGCTAAAACGTGAATATGGAATAGTCTCTGCACATAGCGGCTCAAAGGGTGCTGCGCTAACGTCGTGATCAGGCTTACTACTTAACTGAAATGGGATTGAAGTTGTTGGCAGAACTGAAACAAAGTAAATAATTAAGTAGTAATTTAATTTGTAGAACTACGGAAAAGACTGATGCTAATTAATGTTTAATTATATGACAATTAACGTGAAAAGATAAGAAATGAATATGAAATTGCGAAATATACCGTTTTCACCGCCAGACATGACGGAGCTGGAGGCACAGGAAGTGAGAGAGGCAATTCTCTCGGGGTGGATCACAACAGGTCCACGAACAAAGAAACTGGAACGGGAGATAGCGGAGTTTATCAACTCCGGTTCAAGGTTCTCTCTCCGACAAGCTACGAAAGCGTCCCAAAGGGCCGAGCGCAATGTTCAATGTTCAAGTGAGAAGCCTGAAACCTGCAACGTGAAACCAGAAACTAACCATACCGTGGTGTGCCTGAACTCGGCAACGGCTGCGATGGAGATGGTGTTGCATCTGCTGGGTGTGGGACCGGGTGATGAGGTGATTGTTCCTGCCTATACCTATACGGCAACGGCTTCGGTGACGCAGCATGTTGGTGCGAAGCTGGTGATGGTGGACTCGCAGAAGGACTGCGTGGAAATGGACTATGAACAGCTGGCTGAAGCTATCACTGAGAAGACCAAGGTGATTGTACCGGTGGACTTAGCTGGCATCGTGTGTGATTACGACCGGGTGTTTGAAATCGTGGAGCAAAAGAAGCATCTGTTCCGACCATCGAATGCACTACAAGCAAAGATAGGAAGAATTGTGGTGGCTGCTGACTGCGCTCACGCCTTTGGCGCAAGCAGGCATGGGAAGATGGCAGGAGCGATTGCAGACTTCAGTTCGTTCTCGTTTCATGCGGTGAAGAACTTCACAACGGCTGAAGGAGGAGCGCTGACGTGGCGTCTGCCATTTGGCAATGAACAAGTTCTGGTTCAAGGTTCAAGGTTCAAGGTTCAAGGTGATGGTTTGGACTATATGCCTACTGTTCCCTATGTTGAGGGGGAGACGTGGAATGAGTTGTTATATAGAATTTCGCAGTTGTTCTCGCTGCATGGCCAGAACAAGGATGCACTGGCGAAGACGAAGCTGGGGGCATGGGAGTATGATATCATCGGTCCGTGGTATAAGTGTAATATGACGGATATCATGGCTGCGATGGGACTGGTGCAGTTGGAACGCTATCCGCAGTTGTTGGCACGAAGGAAAGAGATTATTCAGCGCTATGATGAAGGTCTAAAGGACTTGAACGTGAAGGTGCTGAAGCACTATGGAAATTCTATAGTTGAGGTTGAGAAAGGTTCTAGTGGCCTTGCGGGCGGTTCAGAGACTGCTGCGCAGCAGAATTGTGGTTCAAATGGATGGGAAGGAAGTGGACATTTGTATATCGTAAGGATGTTGGGGCTGACTTCTGAGCAACGAAATGAGGTAATCACGAAGATGGCGGAGCGGGGCGTGGCATGTAACGTGCACTATAAGCCGCTACCGATGATGACGGCGTATAAGGCGCTGGGATTTGATATCAAGGATTATCCGAATGCGTACCACTTGTTCGAGAACGAAATCACATTGCCGCTACATACGAAACTGACGGATGAGGACGTGGAGTATGTCATCGCAAGCTTCAAGGAAGTGTTGCGGGAGGTCGAGAAGCGCCTGCGGCGCAGTTGAGAGTAGCCCTGCGGGCTGTTGAGAAGTGTTGAGATGCAACTATGGTGCTGTTGAGAAGTGTTGAGATGCACCTGTGGTGCTGTTGAGAGACGCCTGCGGCGCAGTTGAGAAAGGCCCTTTGGGCGGTTGAGACGCGCTTCGCGCTGTTGAGAGTAGCCCTTTGGGCTCGTATAAAGAGAAAATAGTAACTTGAAACATATGATACTATGAATATATTGCGAAAAATTACTAACTGGTATTTTACAAGAGAGGCATTGCCGTATTGGTGTGTGTTCATCTTTGACTGCCTGATGACATTCCTGGCGGGACTAATCGTGTTCTGGGCATACCACAGGATGGGGTATAACTTTGCGCACTTCTGGGGCATTATTAATTCTATCCTTATCTATGTTTTGATAGCGATGATTGGTTTCCGTGTGTACAAAACCTATACAGGGGTGTTGCGCTATTCGTCGTTTGTGGATTTACGACGTGTAGCGTATGCAAACGTGTTGTCGATGTTGATTGCTATCGGAGTGCACTATCCTCTATTCAAATTGCCAGCTCCAATGTTTGAGGCGTTCCACCTTCGTCATCTTGTTGTGATGTATGCTGTGGCGACCATGCTGATGTGGGCTGGACGTGTATTAATAAAGGAGCTATACGAACTTATTTCGCTTAGTAAAAGCGTGAAGAACGTATTGGTTTATGGCGTCAAGGAAGGGGGCATCGGTGTTGCGAAGTCGATACGTAATGAGCAACCAATGAAATTTAGGCTGCGGGGATTCATCACAAATGATAAAAATTTCAAAGGACATCTGCTGATGGGGGTAGGGGTGTATCAGACGGAGGATCTTGATGACGTGCTGAAACGGTTCCGAATAGGTGCGGTGTTGGTAGCGCCTCAGCGGAATAATGATTTCCGCAATGATCAGGAGCTTCAGAGCAGACTCACGGAAGCTGGCGTGAAGATCTATATGACGGAAGGCTACTCCGAAGATTCCGAATCTGCAAAACTGCAACTGAAGGAGGTGAGCATCGACGACTTGTTGCCCCGTGATGAGATTAAGGTGGACCTAGAGGGGGTGAGCAAGATGCTGAAAGGACAGAAGATTCTGATTACGGGCTCGGCAGGTAGCATAGGCAGTGAGATGGTGCGCCAGATAGCACAGTTCGCTCCTGCGGAGATGATGCTCATCGACCAGGCGGAGACGCCACAGCACGAAATCAGGATGATGATGCACAAGCAATGGCCGGAAATCAAGGTACACACGGTGGTGACGAGCATCACAAAGCAACAGCGCATGGAGAAGGTGTTTTCGGAGTTCCGGCCGGATTATGTGTTCCACGCTGCCGCCTATAAGCATGTGCCCATGATGGAGGACAACCCCAGTGAGAGTGTGCAGAACAATGTGCATGGTACGAAGATTCTGGCGGATCTGAGCGTGAAATATGGAGTGAAGAAATTCGTGATGATTTCTACGGATAAGGCCGTGAACCCAACGAACGTGATGGGATGCTCGAAGCGTATTTGTGAGATATATGTGCAGGCGCTGGACTCCTATATAAAGAGGAGAGAGGAGAGAGGAGAGAGTAGAGAGACGAACGGAGAGAGGATAGTGGAGAGTGGAGAGAGGAGAGAGAAAACTTCAGAGCCCTTCTCGACAATTCAGAACAATTCTGAACATGAGCCGAAGGCTTCTGAACTCTTCTCAACTCCATATTTGAACCAAGCGAAGCGTTTTGAACTTCTTGAACGCAGCTCTGCTGCATTTGAACCAGCCCCACTTGGGGCTCCGTGCCAGTTCGTCACCACCCGCTTTGGCAACGTCCTGGGATCGAACGGATCGGTGATACCACTGTTTGAACGGCAGATTAAAGAGGGCGGACCAGTGACGGTGACGGATCCGAATGTTATTCGCTACTTCATGCTGATTCCCGAAGCCTGTAAGCTGGTGTTGGAGGCCGGTACGATGGGTAATGGTGGTGAGATTTTCGTGTTCGACATGGGCAAGCCGGTGAAGATAGCAGACTTGGCGAAACAGATGATCTTGCTGAGTGGGGCGAAGAACGTGGAGATTGAGTACACGGGACTGCGCCCAGGTGAGAAACTGTATGAAGAGATGCTGTCGACAGAGGAGAATACCAAACCGTCGTTCCATGAGAAGATCCGTATTGCCTCAGTGCGTGAGTATGACTATTCTGAGGTGAGCAAGGAGGTTGATGAGCTGATTGCTCTCAGTTTGAAGTATGATGATATGGCGACGGTGAAGAAGATGAAAGAGATTGTGCCGGAGTTCATTAGTAATAATTCGGTGTATTCGGTGCTGGACAAGTAAGCGCTTCGAGCGTGTAAGGGCCTTCGGCCGTGTAAGGACGCTGCGCGTCGTGTAAGGAGCCTTCGGCTCGTGTAATGGCCTTCGGCCGTGTAAGGACGCTTCGCGTCGTGTAAGGAGCCTGTGGCTCGTGTAAGGACCTTCGGTCGTGTAAGGACGCTTCGCGTCGTGTAAGGAGCCTGTGGCTCGTGTAAGGACCTTCGGTCGTGTAAGGCGTTGCGCTTTGCGTGATAGCACTGTTTCGGTCGATGACTTTCGGTTCAAGAGCAGTGTAGCTGCCGTTACTAGTTTATAGTTTCATAGAGTGATAGAAGATTATTTAGAATTTCTGCGTTTTTGCATCGATGAGGAACGTCCTATTCCTGATTGTGTAGGGAAAATATGCTGGCATGACTTGTTGGAGTTTGCACAGAGGCAGGCTATTGTTGGCGTATTTTTCTATGGAATGAAACGTATATCGAGTGGGGAAAACAAACCTACTGACGATGACGTGCTTGAATGGATGGCAGATACCTCAATGCTTGGCAAACGAAATGAGGAATTGTTTAATAGGTCAGCATTCGCTGTTGAGGCTTTCCGAAAGGAAGGTTTTCGTAGCTGTGTACTGAAAGGGCAGGGGAATGCCCTGATGTATCCTGACCCACTGATGCGCACCCCTGGAGATATTGATATTTGGGTGGAGGGAGAACGAGAGGAAATATATAACTATGTAAAGAGTTTCTTCCCCGACACGCACGACCAATATCATGAGATTCACTTTCCTATTCTGAAAGGAATCATCATGGAGGTACACTATACACCATGCTTTCTTAATAATCTGTATCTGAATAAGAGGCTTCAGAAGTTTTTCTCCGAACAAGCTGACGAGCAGTATCGTCATTTTGAGCAGATGCCAGACGGTGGCCAGTTGTGTATGCCAACAAATGGTTTCAATAGGGTGTTCCAGATGGCACATATCATGAAGCATTTCTTCTCTGGTGGTATTGGTTATAGGCATTTTATTGATTACTACTATTTGTTGAAACGGGGCTTTACAGAGGAAGAGCGATTGCAGGACCTGTCAGTGTTTAAAGAACTTCGAATGATGAAATTCGTGAATGGAGTGATGTGGGTGCTGAAAAACAATCTTGGTCTTGCTGACGAGTTCTTGCTTGTGGAACCTGATAGTAAAATCGGGAGCATGATAGAACAAGAGATAGTTGTTGGTGGTGATTTCGGACATTTTGATCCTCGCTATCGGTTACCAGTGAGAGGGAAATTGATTTCCTTTGGTCGGGAGATTTACCGAGACTTACACTTTGTAAAAGAATTCCCGTCAGAATCGTTGTCTCGCCCCGTTTTTTTGATTTGGCATCAATTACGAGATATAAAGAAAGTGCGTTATAGTTTACAGAAAAAGAAAGGTTTATCAAAATGAATAAGAGAAATGTTGCATTGATAACAGGTATTACGGGCCAGGACGGATCGTTCCTGGCCGAGTTTTTGATTGAGAAGGGCTACGAGGTGCATGGCATCCTCAGGAGGAGCTCGTCGTTTAACACGGGACGCATTGAGCATCTGTATCTGGATGAGTGGGTGCGCGACATGAAGAAGAAACGACTGGTGAACCTGCACTGGGGTGATATGACGGACTCGAGTTCGCTGATTCGTATCATCACGGAGGTGAAGCCGACGGAGATCTATAACCTTGCAGCACAAAGCCATGTGAAGGTGTCGTTCGATGTGCCGGAGTTCACAGCAGATGCGGATGCAAATGGCGTGCTGAGGCTGCTCGAGGCCGTGCGTATTGCCGGGCTGGCAGACTCGTGCCGTATCTATCAGGCTTCGACATCGGAGCTGTTCGGACTAGTGCAGGAGGTGCCGCAGAAGGAGACGACGCCGTTCTATCCGCGCAGTCCGTATGGCGTAGCGAAGCTGTATGGATTCTGGATCATGAAGAACTACCGTGAGAGCTACGGGATGTTCTGCTGCAATGGTATCTTGTTCAACCACGAGAGTGAGCGACGCGGCGAGACGTTTGTGACACGAAAGATTACACTGGCAGCAGCCCGCATCGCTCAGGGGTATCAGGATAAGTTGTATCTGGGTAACATGAACTCGTTGCGTGACTGGGGAT
The DNA here is from genome assembly GCA_900316285.1 of uncultured Prevotellaceae bacterium. Taxonomy (GTDB): domain Bacteria; phylum Bacteroidota; class Bacteroidia; order Bacteroidales; family Bacteroidaceae; genus Prevotella. The sequence goes on along the minus strand of ONCG01000001.1, from coordinate 111,377 downwards.
ATGCAAAGGACTACGTGGAGTGCATGTGGCTGATGCTGCAGCAGGAGAAACCGGATGATTATGTGGTGGCCACTGGCGAATACCACACGGTGAGGGAGTTCTGCACCCGTGCCTTCGAGGCTGCAGGTATCGAACTGCGCTGGGAAGGCGAGGGTGTCGACGAGAAAGGTATCGACGTGAAGACCGGAAAGGTGCTGGTTGAGGTGGACCCGAAGTACTTCCGTCCGGCAGAGGTGGACCAGCTGCTCGGTGATCCGACGAAGGCCCGTACACAGCTCGGCTGGAATCCGCAGAAGACAAGCTTCGAGGAACTCGTGAGGATCATGGTGGAGCATGATATGCAGAAGGTGAGGAAACTCTACGCTGGCGCGTAGAGTTTCTTAGTTTAGAGTTTAGAGTTTAGAGTTTAGAGACAGTTATTTAGTATAGAGTTTAGGGTTTAGAGTTTAGAGACAGTTATTTAGTTTAGAGTTTAGTGTTTAGAGTTTAGAGACAGTTATTTGGTTTAGAGTTTAGCGCTGCTTAGTTTAGAGTTTAGCACGTATTGATTCAACTGACACTCAACTCTAAGCGCTACACTCATTATAGTTTAGGGTTTGTTTAACTATTTAGAGTTTAAGAATTATGGAAGTATTTGGTTATCGTAAGTTGATTGCTTATCAAAAGGCAAAGGACGTGGTTAAGAGAACATACAAGTTATTGAAGCAATTTCCTGCGGAGGAGCGTTATGCCATGTGTGACCAACTTAGGCGTGCTTCTGTCTCTGTTACTTCAAATATAGCTGAGGGCGTAAACCGCTATTCTGTCAAAGACAAATCTCACTTCATTGAAATGGCCTATGGCTCTCTCATGGAAGTTTCATCCCAGTTTGAGATTGCTGAAGAACTTGGTTTTATTAGTAGTGACGATCGTTTCAGCATGGATCAATTAATTGAAGAGGTTGCTCGTTTGCTTTCAGGATTACAAAAAACTTACAAACCATCAACTGATTCAACTGACTCTAAACTCTAAACTTTAAACTATCAACTTTTTGAAATATGGAACATAGTTCAAAGATATACGTGGCGGGTCACCGAGGAATGGTGGGGTCGGCGATTGTACGGGAACTGCAAAGGCAGGGATATACGAATATAGTGACGAGGACGCATAAGGAACTAGACCTGACGCGGCAGGAGGCAGTGGAGAAGTTCTTCGCTGAGGAGAAGCCGGAGTATGTGTTCCTGGCGGCCGCGAAGGTAGGAGGAATCGTAGCGAACCAGAATGCACTGGCGGACTTCATGTACGAGAACATGGTGCTGGAGATGAACGTGATCCATGCGGCATGGAAGAACGGATGTAAGAAACTGGAGTTTCTGGGTAGTAGCTGTATCTATCCGCGCATGGCACCACAGCCGATGACGGAGAGTTGTCTGTTGACGGGTGAGCTGGAGAAGACGAACGAGGCGTATGCGCTGGCGAAAATCTCGGGACTGAAATACTGCGAGTTTCTGAACCGGCAGTATGGCACGGACTACATCAGTGTGATGCCAACGAACCTCTATGGACCGAACGACAACTACCATCCGGAGCATAGTCATGTGCTGCCGGCACTGATACGGCGCTTCCATGAGGCGAAAGTGGCTGGACTGAAGGAGGTGACATGCTGGGGCGACGGTTCGCCGCTGCGCGAGTTCTTGTATGTGGACGACCTCGCGAACCTCTGCGTGTTCTTGATGAACAACTACTCGGGTAACGAGACGGTGAATGCCGGAACAGGGAAGGAACTGACCATCAAGGCGTTGACGGAGTTGGTGGCGAAAGTCATCGGCTACGAGGGCGAGATCAAATGGGACACCACCCGCCCGAACGGAACACCCCGTAAGCTGCTCGATGTGTCGAAGGCTACAGCGCTTGGCTGGACCTATAAGACGGAACTGGAGGACGGCATCCGGCTGGCGTATGAGGACTTTCTGAATAACCCGATGAGGGCGGAGAGGTAGAGCCCCACCCCGGCCCTCCCCCGTAGGGAGGGAGATTGAGCCTGCGGGCGGTTTAGAGGCTGCTACGCAGCGGTTGAGAACTGTTGAGAATGGTTTAGAGTGGTTCTTTTTCCCTGAAGCTGCGTAATCGACCCAACCTGCCGCTCTCTTTCCCCACTTCGTTCTGAACGTGGCACATTGGTTTTAGCGGAGTGTTATGAGTTTAGGGGCAGTGGTTGTATTTAACTCTAAATGCTATAATTTGCATTATTATCCGATTTGGATAATCTTTTTTGGATAATTTCTTGCGTAAACTCATAAAAATGTTTATCTTTGCAAGGTCGTAATAACTTCGAGAATATGATAGGAAATCCTTTTATCACTTATGGCTATGAGTCGGCAGAATATTTCTGTGATAGGGTTGCAGAAACGCAGCAACTGACAATGTTGCTACGCAATGGTAATCATGTTGCTTTAATTTCGCCACGCAGAATGGGGAAGACGGGGTTGCTGTATCATTGCTTTGCACAACAAGAAATACAGAAGGAATTCTACACATTCTTGATAGACATATATGCGACAAAGAATTTGCAGGATATGGTCTATCAGATGGGAAAGTGTATTGTTACCCGGCTAAAGACTCGAGGTCAAGCTGCCATCGATAGGTTTTTGCAGGTGGTGAGCTCTCTGCGTTCAGGCATCTCTATGGATGGTCTGGGCAATGCTAGCTGGAATCTTGGAATCGGTGACATCAAGTCGCCTGCTTTCACTTTAGAGGAGATATTCAACTATTTGCAGGATGCTGACAGGCCATGCATCGTGGCTATAGATGAATTTCAGGCCGTCGCTAACTACCCAGAGGTGAATGTGGAAGCAATGCTACGTACGTATGTTCAAAAATGCAGGAATGCAGTATTTGTCTTTTCTGGTTCTCAGAAAAGCTTGATGAGTGAGATGTTTTCTTCGCCAGCCCGTCCTTTCTACCAAAGCGTATCTTTGATGTTCCTGAAACCTGTTGCGTTGATGGAATATGAGTTGTTTGCTAAGCGGCTGTTTGAGAAGAGGGGGAAACGTATTGCTGATGGTGTAGTGAAGACCATATATGATCGTTTTGATGGGACTACATGGTATCTGCAGAAAGTGCTAAACCAACTCTTCGCGACAAAAAGTGAAGTCGCAATAGAAGATGTGGAAACGGCGATAAGGCAGATTGTGGCGCAGAACGAGGATGCCTACAAGGACATACTGTTTCAGCTGACAATCAGGCAGAGGGATTTAGTGGTGGCAATCGGTGAAGAAGGAAAGGCTACTAAGATTACGGGGATGGAATTCGTGAAACGACATCACTTAAACTCTGCCAGCAGTGTGCAAAAGGCTGCCATAGTCTTGATGGACAAGCAGTTGCTGACTCATCAGCAAGGAGTCTATGAAGTGTATGACAAATTTTTAGCTGAATGGTTGAGGGAGAATAAGATAGGATAGGGTTATGTATCTGTTTACACCTTACATCTCTAGAGTTAAGGCAATGAAACTGATTCGACACCCTAAATGCTACAATAAATAATGAATTAAAGGAAGAATAGATGAAACGAGAACGATATGAACTGCTGTGCAAGCAGGTGGAGAGCCTCGCAGCAGGTGAGGCGAATGTAGTGGGTGTGCTGGCGAATGTGTCGGCTGCCATGAAGACGATGTTCCCAGAAGAGTTTTTCTGGGTAGGATTCTACAAAAAAGCCCCCGAAGGGGGCAGGCTCCTTCTCGGACCGTTTCAGGGAACTGTAGCTTGTTACTCAATTCCTTATGGCAAAGGTGTATGTGGAACAGCATGGAAGGAACGGAAGACACTGGTGGTGCCGGATGTGGAGGAGTTTCCCGGACATATCGCGTGCTCGTCGTTGAGCCGTTCGGAGATCGTTGTGCCAATGTTCCTACCTGATGAGGAAGAAGAAGATAGTCTTGGCGAAGTGTGGGGTGTCATCGACATAGATAGCACGGAGTTAGGCACTTTCGATGAGGTGGATGCAGAATATCTGGAGCGGATTGCGAGAATAATATCTGAAGAGATATATAACGGAAATACTCTGAAATAAACGGAAAAACCGGAAATAGATTTCTTTTTCTGTGGTTTTCTGATTATTCTTGTTGAATAAATTATGGCACTTCTTTATCCCCAAGAGTCTTTTGCTATACGTGGAGCTATCTTTGAGGTTCACAAGAATCTTGGAACAGGATTCTTGGAAAAGGTGTATCAAGAAAGCCTTGAAAAGGAATTCTTGTTAAGAAATATCCCTTATGAACGCGAGAAAAGATTTGTAATCAATTATAAGGGGGAACCTTTAAAGCAGGAGTATATTGCAGATTTTGTGTGTTATGATAAGATTTTAGTTGAATGTAAGGCCGTAAAGGAATTGGAGAACGTACATCGTGCTCAAGTTGTCAATTACCTGAAAGCTACAAATTATCAGTTGGGATTTCTTGTGAATTTCTGGGAGATGTATGTACAACCAGAACGATTGATCAACTTTGAATATGATGCAGAGTGGATTGTTAACAGCGGAAAAACTCTGAAATAATCAGAAAAAATGGAAATTGATTTCTGTGTGTTCCGTGAGTTTCCGCTTATTTCCGTTATGAAATTCTCCAGATGTGTTTCAATTTGAAATTATTTTATGAAAAATTTTTGGTAGTTTGGAGAACATGCATTATCTTTGCAGAAATCTTTCGAACAATAAAACCTAAATAGATATTCAATATGATAGACGTAAAGCAAACACTAGCTGGTGCTGAGGAGCGCATGGAGATGGCAGCGATGTTCCTGGAGGAGTCGCTGAACCGCGTGCGTGCCGGCCGTGCCAACGTGGCCATCCTGGATGGTGTACGCGTGAATAGTTATGGTTCGATGGTTCCCCTGAACCAAGTTGCCAATGTGTCGTGCCCCGATGCTCGCACGATTGCCATCCGTCCTTGGGACAAGAAGGCAATCCGCGACATTGAAAAGGCCATCATGGACAGCGACGTGGGTATCACACCCGAGAACAATGGCGAGATCATCCGCCTGGGTATTCCACAGCCTACGGAGGAGCGTCGTAAGGAACTGGTGAAGCAATGCAACAAGATCGGCGAGAAGGCTAAGGTGGAGGTGCGCAATGTGCGTGGCGAAATCAAGGATAAGCTGAAGAAGGCCATCAAGGACGGTCTGTCGGAGGACAACGAGAAGGATGCCGAGCTGGAGCTGCAGAAGATTCACGATAAGTTCATCAAGAAACTTGACGATCTCTTGGCTGCTAAGCAGAAGGAGATTATGACGGTGTAAAATTAGGTTATAGGTAATAGGTTATAGGTGGTGATTACTTTTGCTGGGATGAGACTACTCATTGCAAGCGAGAGGCAAGACTAATCATCACCTATAACCTATTACCTATAACTTATTACCTAAAATCATGAAGGGACTCGTCATTAAAAATACAGGAAGCTGGTACACCGTCTTAACAGACGATGGTCAGACCGTGGACTGTAAGATTAAAGGAAACTTCCGGCTGAAAGGCATCCGGAGCACGAATCCTGTGGCGGTAGGGGATAGGGTGACGATAAGCCCTGCGGGCATCCAAAGCGTTTCGCGTGTTCAAGGGTCTTTCTCGACGAAAGCGGCAAAGCCGAGCGCAAATGCTGCTTCGCAGCGTTCAAAGGTTCAAAGTCCTACGGACGTTCAACGCGTTGCGGGTGGTTCTGAGGTGGCATTTATTACGGGGATTGAGGATAGGAAGAACTATATCATCCGCAAGTCGTCGAACCTGTCTAAACAGAGTCATATCATTGCAGCGAATGTAGACCAGGCATTCCTCATCGTTACGGTGAACTATCCTGAGACGTCGACAACGTTTATCGACCGTTTCCTTGCTTCCGCCGAGGCATATAGCGTACCAGTGGTACTGGTATTCAATAAACTGGATCTGCTGAATGATGACGACCGTCACATTCAGCAGATGCTGATTACGCTTTACGAGAACATCGGCTATACGTGTGTGGAGGTATCGGCACAAACGGGTGAAGGTATCGACCGACTCTTTGAACTGCTGCAGGGGAAGATAACGCTGCTGAGTGGAAATAGTGGAGTGGGGAAGTCGACGCTTATCAATCGGCTGGTGCCAGGTGTGAATCTGCGAACGGCAGAGATTAGCGATGCGCATAAAACGGGAATGCATACTACGACGTTTTCGGAAATGATCAGACTTGCCCCAAAAGGGGAAGAGGTTCAAAGCGCTTCGCGCGTTCAAGGTTTAAATGCTGCTTCGCAGCGTTCAAAGAGGCAAAGTCCTTCGGACGTTCAAGCAAGTGCTGAAGACCACCAACCCCCTATTTTAGGGGGCAGTGGATGGCTGATTGATACGCCGGGAATCAAGGGATTTGGGACGTTCGATATGGAGCCTGAGGAGTTGACGAGCTATTTCCGTGAGATTTTCCATTTCTCGAAAGGGTGCCGGTTTAATAACTGTACGCATACGCACGAACCAGGATGTGCCGTGCAGAAGGCATTGGAAGATCACTATATTGCGCAGAGCCGATACCAGTCTTACCTATCGATGATGGAAGACAAGGAGGACGGGAAGTATCGGGCGGCGTACTAGCGCCTGCGGCGCAGTGCAAATGGTTCAATGAGCCTGCGGCTCGGTTCAAAAGGTTCAATGCACCTCGGTGCGGTTCGATGAAAAAGTGCACTAGCCATGTGGCTGGTGCACTTTTTTTGTTTCCCTCCCTACGGGGGAGGGAAAGGGTGGGGGTATGCTCTTAGAAGTTGAAGCCGATGTTGGCGAAGAGGGTGCCGGTGTGGGCAGAGTCGAAAGAATCTTGTGAGATGTTGGCGAGGCCTACATCGTAGCCTGCTTCCACATAGAACATGTCTAGCATCATACCGCAGCCGAGGCGCAGTCCTCCATCGAAGCGCTTGAAGTTATTGTCGGAGAACGAGTTCTCGGCCATGCGCAAGTTCTGGTCTTTGATCTTTCCGCCGATGCCACAGGCCAGATAACCGCCAAGGAATGGCGTCACGGCGATGTTGTTGTCGAGCTTCAGCTGGTATTTCAGCAAGAGTGGTACCTCGAGGTAGTTCAGACTATAGGTGAGCTTCTCATCGCCCGATGATTTCTTGCCACCCTTCTCGATGTACTGCAAACCCGTCTCGAAGAATAAAGGGGTGTAGGGGGTGAGCAGGATGTCTGCATTGAAGCCCGCGTTTAGTCCTGAGCGTATGCCGCCAGCATCGTAGAATGGGTTGTCGGCATTGATGGTTCCACCCGCAAGACCGAGCCGGAAACCATAATAGGTGTAGTAGCCAGCCCCACTCCTTGTGGAGGGAGTGACACGCGTATGACCATAGCCGCGTGGATTGCCATAGCGGCCGTATTGTGCCTGTGCTGGCAGAGCCATCATGATGGTCAGTGCCACGAGAGCTAAAATATGATTCCTTTTCATTGTAAATATATATTTTGGTTTGAACATATTGATAGTAATCACGTTGCAAAGGAACAAATATTTCTATGATGAAACAAGGGAAATTCCCCTAAATGTATAGAGGAATTTCCCTAAAACCTCCCTAGGGAGGATCGCAGCGGAGCTGCGGTTTAATGTCCTTCGGACGTTCAATGCACCTGCGGTGCGGTTCAAAGCAGCAAGGCTGCGTTCAATGCGCTGAAGCGCGGTTCAAGAACTGCAAAGCACCTGTGGCGCAGTTCAAATGGTTCAATGAGCCTGTGGCTCTGTTCAAAAGGTTCAATGCGACGAGAGCGTGGTTCAAAGGCTTTGGAGCCAGGCAACGATATCGCGGAGAACTTCTTCAGAGATGGTTTCTTCGATATTGCCGTATTCTGTGGCTGCGCCCGTTTGGGCATGCTGGAATAGGTGGTTGAGGTCAGGGTATTCTTTGTAGAAGCCCCCCTCCGTCTCCCCCCCGTAGGGGGAGGTGGCTGACCACTCTGACAATCTTAAAAGACTACGGATAGCGGCTAGGTTGCTCTTGGGCAGTACTTGGCAGTCGAGGGAACCATTGAGGGCCAATACCGGACAGCGTGTAGCCGCGATGTCGGCAGACGGGTCGTACTCCACGAAGTATTCATACCACGGATTCGTAGGCTGCATGGCCATCGTCAGGCGCAGACGCTTCAAGGTCATGTTGGCTGGTTGGCTGTTGAGCCGCAACAAGGCATTGGTCTGTTCGACGAGCAGGGTGTCACCCTTGATGCCGGGAGCGGCGAGTGCAACGATGCAGTCGACGAAAGGCTTACCCTGGCCGCCCTCCTTAGTAGGAAGGGATTTAGCACCGAGCATGAAGGCGATGCTGCCCCCTTCGCTATGACCGAGGATGCCAACTTTGAGCCTACCCCCATCCCCTCTCTTAAGGAGAGGTGTTGAACGAAGAAATGCGATGCAGGCGGCAGCATCTTCTGCGAAATCGGCAGTAGTGCAGTTGGAGGGGTCGCCAGTGGACTGGCCGAAACCGCGGTCGTCGTAACGGAGTGTGGCAATGCCGTGACGGGCGAGGTAGTCGGCGATGACTGCGAAGGGCTTGTGGTCGAAGAGTGTCTCATCGCGATCCTGCAAGCCGCTACCCGTGACGAGGAGCAGGCAGAGGCTCGCCCCCGTCCCCTTCCCAAAGGAGGGGGGCAGTGTGAGGGTGCCGGCGAGGGTGTGGCCCCTCTCCGTCTCCCCCCCGTAGGGGGAGGGAACAGCTATTTTTACCTCATGAGTCTCGTAGGGGAATGGTGGCTGGGGCGTTTGCGGACGCTGGCGGACGAGGTCGCCGGGTTCAAGCGTCAGGGGTACTGTAAATCCCCGTTGCTTAAATGTGCCGATGAGCTTTCCTTCCTTCAGTTCCGCTGTATAGGCCGCCATGAGCATCGGGAACTGCACGTCTACCTTTTCTGCCGTGAGTTCCTTCACGGTACCGGCAATGCCCTTTGCCCCTTGGTCGGGTGAGTCGACAGTGCAAACGGAGTCGCCGTCGAGGTGCAACACCAGGTTCAGTTTCAGCGAGTTCAGCTGCATCTCACCATGCCACGTACCGCTGATTCTTTGTGCATCAGCCTGAAAGACGAAGGTGCCGAGCAAGGCGATAGAAAGAAAAAGTCGTTTCATGATTCTGTGGAATTAGATATGTCGTCTACTTCTTTTTTCTTCTTCGGTAGTCGCTTCGCCTTGCGCAGGGCTTCGGTGATGATCCACTGCAACTGTCCGTTGGTGGAACGGAACTCGTCAGCGGCCCATGCCTCGATGGCGCTCATCGTGTCGGCATCGATGCGGAGGATAAACGACTTCGTCTTCATATCGCACGATTAGTGATTCAATGTTCCGGTGTTGACGACAGGCTGTGCGTTCTCGTCACCGCAGAGCACCACGAGCAGGTTGGCCACCATGGCGGCTTTCTTGTCGTCGTCGAGTTCCACAATTTGTTCCGAGGAGAGCTTGTCGAGTGCCATCTTCACCATGGAAACAGCACCTTCTACAATCTTCTCGCGAGCGGTGATGATAGCTGAAGCCTGTTGACGGCGCAGCATCACGGCAGCAATCTCTGGGGCATAGGCCAGGTAGTTGATGCGAGCCTCAACGACCTCGATGCCAGCCAGCGACAAGCGCTCGTCGAGTTTCTGCTCCAGCTGCAGATTAATCTCGTCAGCACTAGAGCGAAGCGTGGGCTCGTTGTTCTTCGAGTCTTCGTCGTCATAAGCATATTGTCCGGCCACCTGCCGTAGGGCAGCGTCGCTCTGCACACGCACGAAACGCTCCAGGGCGTTCATGATGCTACGCACGTCGGTGCCAATCTGTCCCTGTGCACTACTTGCCATTGTCTGCGAGTCCACTTCGAAGAGAGCCTTGTAGGTGTCCTTCAGTTTCCAGACCATCACCAGACCGATCATCACGGGATTTCCCACCTTGTCGTTCACTTTGATAGGCTCGGCGTCGAGGTTGCGAGCGCGCAGCGAGAGTTTCTTGGTGGAGTAGAACGGGTTCACCCAGAAGAAACCCGTCTCGGTGAATGTGCCGCTATATTTACCGAACCATGTCAGTACGCGTGCCTCATTGGGCTCGAGCATCAGGAATCCGCATGCGCAGATAATTCCCACAATCACGGAAAGGATTCCCAGCGTGACGATCCAGCCGTTTTCAAGCCAGATGCCCCAACCGCCGAGGGCGATGCCGCCAAGAATCATGATAAGAATCACGAAGAGCATCAAGAAGCCATTGCATACGCTTCCGTTGAAGGGCCGTTCGCCAAGCTGTGTGGTTCCGGCCATGTTGTTGATTTGATTTTCCATCATTTTGTTTGTTGTTTAATAATTAATAATAAGGTGTAGCCAATCTTGTGTTGGTTGATACCATTTTGATAGCACAAAGATATAAAAATAATTCGTTCCTTCCAAATGTTGGGCCATTCTTTTAATGTTTTTTAAATGATGTGGCAAAAAAAAAGCTGCGGCACTGCCGCAGCATAGGAAGACTGGCAAATGAGTGCCAGTAGGAGAGGGGATTAGAAAATGGACACCGGAAGAGAGGGCCTGAAGGGGAATCGCAGGGGCGATTATCTCTTCAGAACCTTTAGAACCGAGCCATCGGGACGGCGCACGATGTTGAGGCCTCGCTGAGGCTGTTGTAGGCGTTGGCCGTTGGGGGCGAAGAAACGAGCACTACCCCGACCATCCCCGGTAGAAAGGGAGAAGGTGTCGCCCCAGTCTTTCTCGGTGGGAAGAGAGATGTCGAGGGCAATGTCGGAAGGTAGAATCTTCCAGAATGTGTTCTCTGTGTTCCTGGTTTCGCTACTTACAACTCCGGTGGCCTCGGTGGCATTCATGCCGGTGGCATTCCATTCTATGGCAGCATTGGCATATTTGTCGGCGAATGGAGCCTGAATCATGTAGAACTCTTCGCCATCGAAGTTTACTTTTTGGATGCGGCACTGAGCAGCCGTGGCACTTAGCGTCCAAAAACCGCTGCTATTAGGCCGTGCTACTTGCTTCCCGGTTTCTTTATCAGTGATGATAAAACCTTCGCTGGCCGACTCGATAGTAAAATTGTGCGACTTCTCAATGTCTCCGACAAGTTCAAGGCGGCCGTTAGCCTCCAGTGTATATCCATTGTCTTCGTAACCAGTGATGATCTTGTAAGTTTGTCCACTTTCGAAGCGCGGCGTGGTGCCAACCTTCACAATTCGCCAGATGTAGTGGGCACCGCCCTTCAGGTCGTAGGTGGCGTTGCCTTCAGCATCGGTCGTCCAATAGGCATTAGATCCCCATGTCTCCTCGGTGGCAGCATTGGTAGCTCGGATGGCATAGAAGCCGTCAGCATTGCGGGTGATGACCTGTGCCTCCCAGTTGTCGCGGTTCTGTGAGCTGGTACGGATGTACTTGGTGTTCGTCGTTGCATTGGTGGGGTTGGTGAACTGTCCACTCTTCCAGCCAATGGGTTTGTAGCCACCGCCTATGGCTCGTTTCTGCAAGGTGAAGTACTTCGCCTGCTGACCATCGGTGGTGAGGGTGCCATCGGCCTTCAGGTAGTAGATGCCGCGCACGGGTTCGTCGTTGAGATAATTCGTGGCGAAGTAGTAGACGCCGCCGTTCTCCAGTTCGTCGAGTGCCCGCTGATAGTCTTCATCCGTTTCGGCTTTCAGTTGGTCGGCAAAAGCGTTGATCTGTTCCTCGGTGATGGTAAGGAAGTTGATGGCATAGCCATTGCCGGCAGAGTAGGACTCATCCTCGTAGAGTAGGGCGACGCTGCCGTCGGTCATGCGTACCATCGTGGAGTAGCATGAGCCGCCAGGCTGGATGTTCATAAAGTTCTGCCACGATGCCCCTTGGTCGATGCTCATGGCCAGTGTGAGGTTCTCGCGGGAACCAGAATTGATATAGGAGTGCAACATGATGTCGCGCTGGCCCTCCGTGGAGCGACTGTAGTAGAGGATGTCGGCATTGCAGGCGTTGCCCGATATCTGGCTGTTACGCCATTGCGAGTCCCATGCGGAGGCATCGGCTGAACCGGTGTTGAAGCCGCGAGCACCACTCTGGCGGACGCTCACGAGGAGGTCGCCGTTGTTCATCTGCTCCAGCTTTGACTCGTCAGCACCACGATAGGCGTTGCCGGGACCGAGCGTCCAGTTATCGCCATTGTCGGTGGAGTAGATGATGTAGCACTGCGGTGTCGACTTATCGTCGTAGGTCAGACAGTTATTGGTGAACATCACAGTGCCGTCCTTCGTCGTCAAGCCCTTGCCTGACGAGATGAAGTTGCCGTAGAAGCCCAGCGAGTTTTTCTTTCCATTGACGGCGTCGGTGAAGTTACGCGTGTAGAGCTGGCGCGGCTTTGTCCAGGTCAGTCCGTTGTCGTCGCTGATACAAATGGCGGCGTTGCGCATGCCATTCCAGTACATCACCGAGCCTGCAGCCATGACACAGATGAGACGTCCACTCTGGGTGCGTGCCAGTGCAGGGTCGCCATAACCGTAGGTCGCCGTGTTCTTACCATCGCCCGTGGCAATGATGTTCTGTGCGGACCACGTGTGGCCACCGTCCTCGCTGCGTCGGATGCTCACGTCGATCTTGTGGTTGCCTAGGTCGCTGTTGCTATTGTAGCGACGGTCGGCAGCCACGACGATGTTACCTTGCTGGTCGAGCATCATCGCAGGGATGCGGTAGAACTGGCAGTTGTCGGTGGTGGGCACATAGGCGAAGCTCTGCGTGGCGAAGACGTGTGCCACACCATCAGGGTTGCCGAGAGAAGCTGCTACGTCGACGGTTTTTTCCTCTCCGTCTGCTGTAAAGGTGATATTTGCGAGTGCAGCATCGATGGCTTCACCCAGTGTGGCATCAGCATTCACGGAGGCCGTGAGCCATAGGTGGTTGATGCCGCTCTTCATAGTGTAGTCGAGAGGCAACGTCAGTTCGTTGGCAGCGGGCTCGATGGTAGCCAGTGACGTAGGTTTCGTGTTGGCATAAAACTCCGTGCCAGTGGTTTGCCACAAGGAGAGTGTGCCGATGTTGCGGCGTGTCTCTTCATCCAGCCTGATGCCCAGGCCGGTGAGCTTTGCTCCCGTGACATTGCGCTGCAGGTCGATGCGCAGCAGAAGTTGGCGTTCGTTGCCGCGGCCAGCAGTCTGATAGCCCTGCTTCACTTCGGCGACATCGATGGCATTAGACTCGAAGGTAAGCGTGATGGTCTTTGTTGCTTCATCGATGGACACTGCTGGCGAGTCACCCTCGACAGTGAAGTCGGAAGGCTGCGGTGTTACACCTGTGGGCAGGAAAAAGAATCCCTTGTTGTAGACCTTCTGTAAGCCCTTCAGTCCTGTTGTGGCGCATGCCACCTGTGTATGGTAGTAGACCAATGCGTTGGTTTCGTTCTTTCCATTGAACACCATCTGCCAGGCTTCCAACCCGGCCTCAGAGGGAGCGACGGGATAGATAGCGAAGCGGTAGGCCGATGCACCGGCAGCTTTGCCCAAGATGTTGTCGAGCGATGGGAAGAATGCCCAGTACTGTCCAATCTGGAATCCTGTGCCGTTGTAGGTGAAGTCGAGCGCCACGGGCGATGTGCTGCCGGCAGTATAAAAGTTAATGTAGTGGCCGTTGGCCGACTGAACGTAGATGTCGTTGCCATTGCGCTCCAGCCGGATGTAGTAGGTGGCGTCGTCGGCAGCAGGCTCGGCGGCGGGCACTTGCATGAAGAGTGGGTAGCAATGCTGGTTGTTCTGCACATATTCCTTCGCTCCGTTGTAGACGTAGCGTCCGACATAGGCCGAGTTGGCATTGTCGGCCTTGCATTGAATGCGGTACCATCCTGTTTGCAGGTCGGCTTTCGATGTGACAGGGTCGTTCTCGGCCAATGCGATGAGTACGACGGCGAGACAACATAAAAGGGTAAAGATTCTTTTCATTTTGTTTCGGTTTTTAGTTCATCTGATTTTTGCAAAGATACAAAAAAAATGGGAAGTTAAGAAAGATATAGAAGTTAAAGAAGTTAAAGGACGATAGTTTTTTAGAAATAATCCAAACTTTTTCGTAACTTTGTCATCTTCGATGGCGAAATAACGCCATCTCGGCATAAAAAAGAATGAATTCTTTTGTTCTGCACTCGTTTTTTTGTAATTTTGCCAGCGTATGATGACAGAAGATATCAAAAACCAGCGCATTGCCCTATTGTTGTCGGGCGGCGTAGATAGTGCCGTGGTGCTCCACGAACTGGTGAACCAGGGTGTGAAGCCGGATTGTTTCTATATAAAAATAGGTCCCTCCGACAATGAAGCCGAATGGGACTGTTCGATGGAGGAAGATTTGGAGATGGCCACGGCGCTCTGTCACAGGTATGGCGTCACGTTAGAGGTGGTGGACTGTCATCGCGACTATTGGGACGAGGTGACCCGCTATACGATGGATGCTGTGCGTGAAGGGCGCACACCCAATCCCGATGTGATGTGCAACCGGATGATTAAGTTCGGTGCCTTCGACCGTAAGCGTGGCCATGACTACGACCTCATTGCTACGGGACATTATGCCCAGACGGAGATTGACGAAGAAGGCAGGAAGTGGCTCTGCACGAGTCCTGACCCAGTGAAGGACCAGACCGACTTCCTTGCGCAACTCTACGACTGGCAGTTGAAGAAGGCGTTGTTCCCCATCGGTCACATGCGGAAGGAAGAGGTGCGTGCCATTGCCGAAAAAGAACACCTGGTGAATGCCCGTCGCAAGGACTCGCAGGGCATCTGTTTCCTTGGTAAGCTGAACTACAACGACTATGTGCGTCGCTATTTGGGTGAGAAGGAAGGCGATATCATTGATATCGAAACCGGTAGGGTGCTTGGTCAGCACAAAGGTCATTGGTTCCATACTATCGGCCAGCGCAAGGGACTTGGCCTCGGTGGAGGTCCCTGGAATGTGGTGAAGAAAGACGTGGAACAAAATATTCTCTATGTGGTGAAAGGCTACGAACCCATCAAGGCACATCGCATGGAATTTCCTATCAAGGATTTCCATTTCCTGACTGCGCCAACCCTCCCTAGCGAAATTACCTTCAAGGTGCGCCATACGCCAGATTATTTCATTGGTACGGCTGAGAATCTTGGCGATGGCCGCTATAAGATGCATGCCGACCGCTGGGTGCAGGGCGTGGCACCCGGTCAGTTCTGCGTGGTCTATGACCGTGATTTCCATCGCTGCCTTGGCTCTGGAGAGATCACGGTGTAAGATTCCACCCTCTGCTCCTCCTCAAAGGGAAGGGAAGGCGTGAGTGTCGCTGTGCAGAGCGAACTCTTTTGCCATCTTGTCTCTTTTTTTATATTTCTTGCAACTTTCGTGGGGTTGGTTGCGTCTAATGTATGAAGTGTTTAATCATTTAAAGGTAAAAAGATATGATACTGACAACAACCCCAACCATTGAAGGTCAGACCATCCGCGAATACAAAGGACTGGTGACCGGCGAGACTATTATTGGTGCTAACTTTTGGAAAGATTTCAAGGCCAGCATCCGCGACATCGTGGGTGGCCGTAGCGGTTCCTATGAGCGTGTGCTACGTGAGGCCAAGGAGACTTCCTTAAGAGAAATGGAGGATCGTGCCCGCGCGATGGGTGCCAATGCCATCGTAGGCATCGACATCGACTACGAAACCATCGGTGCAGAAAATGCCATGCTGATGGTTGCCACGAGTGGAACGGCAGTGGTGATATAGGCCTCTCCCCAAACCCCTCCCCCATAGGGAGGGGATTTTTATTTCTTCTTTCCCTTCGGCATCTTTTGGAACTTATACGAGAGAGTGAGGAGGGCATAACGTGGAATGCAGTTATGCCATGTCTCGGTGCGTCCCTGTGCATTCACGCTGTACTGTGTGGATGATAGCTGGTGCAAGATGTCGAAGGCCATGAGCTTCGCGGTGAGCTTGCCTTTGAAGAACGAACGTGATAGAGAGGCATTCCACACCAGGTCGTCGGTGTTCATCATGGAGGAATTGTAGCCGCGACGCGAGAACATCTTCAGGTCGGTAGCTATGTCGATGTTCATCCAAGGGATGGTGTACTTCGCTGTCAGGCCGTAGTTGTAGTCCCAGGCATTGATGGTTTGGAACGACTCCTCAGAGCCTGTGCTGTGGCGCCAACCCACCTGTCCGCCCACCTGCATGGTAAGTTTGTCCTTTTGGAATTTCAAGTGAAGTTCCTCGGTCGTGTTAAGGGTGTTGACATGGGAAACCTCCCCCGTCCCCTCCAAAGAAGGGGAGAGTCTATCGGTTTGTTCGGTTTCTGAAAAAACATTTGTGCCCGCGAGGCCTTCCCCTCCTTTGGAGGGGCTGGGGGAGGTTGTAAGTGCAAAGTCTACGCTGTGGACATAGCTGGCGTTGAGGTTGTTCTCGATGGTAAATAGACGGGCCTTGCCCAGCGGACGTTCGTAGCCGATGCCTACTGATGCGTTCCAGTTGCCGTTGGTGTTGTCCTGCATGTAGGTGTAAGCGCCGGTTTGTGGGTCGTACGATGAACGGGTACCCCAGGCGTTCTGTGTCAGGCTGATGTTTGCATTGAGTGAGATGCGGCGTGCCGTGGAGTCGTTGCGGAAGCTGAACGACGAATAGATCATGTGGTCGATGCGGTTTTTCAAGTGGGGATTGTTAATCATGTGGACCAGCGGATTCGTTGTGTCGTCGGTGGGCATGAGCGAGGTGAAGTCAGGTTTCTGCATCGACATGCTGTACTGCACCATCTTGAAGTTCTTACCCCAGCGATACCAGGAGAACGATGGTTCAAACATCAGGTTCGTGCGGTGGGCGATGGTGTCAAGATCTTCCTTAACGTAGTGCATGCGCTCGTGGACGCTATGCAGCGGGAAGTCGAACGACAGCCAGCCTTCGTCGTCGCCCAGCTGGCGGCTGAAGATGATACCTCCCCCGTAGGTGCGCTCGAAGTGGGTGTGGGTGTCGGAGTTGTCGGTGTCGAGGACACTGAGCAGCAGCTTGTTGGAGGGAAGCCAGCCGAGGGGAAATTGATATTTGATAATTGATAATTGATAATTATGATTTGCTTTTGTGACAAATGATTTTCCGTTGGATGGGTAATCATAATTATCAATTGTCAATTGTCCATTGTCAATTGAAGGAAGCCAGTCCAGTCGGTAGCTCATGTTGTGAGACGAACTGTAGGTCTGGCGGTAGTCGGCGCGCGGGGAGATGCGCCAGCCGTTGAGCAGCGAGATGGTGTAGGCGGCCTGCAGCGTGTAGCTGTAGCTGTCGGAGTGGCTGTCGGTGTAGCGGTCGCGGTAGTCGCTGTCGCCCGTCTGCAGGTATTCCGTCAGGCTGCGGCTGAACGTGTCGGAGGGTTTGTTCTTGCTATAGCCAAGGTTGACACTTAGCGAGATGTTGTCGCCCCACGGCAGTTTCTTGTAGTACGCGATGTAGTTGTTGAGGTTCAGCGTGCGGTAACGGCTGAGGCCTTCGTTGTAGGTGCGATTTAACCCACCCTCGGCAAGGGAGGCGCCGCGCCATGTGGAGTCGTTGGACTCCGACGTGCGGTCGCCGTTGCTGTAGTCTATGCTTGTGCTCATTCGCAGTTTGATGGGAACGTTGAGCATGAAATCATTCTCGGCTGAGAAGCGGAAGTCCTTCTGTCGACTCCACGACTCCGAGCCGCTGAAGATGCTGCCATCGTCGGCAAAGCGCTCACTGGAGGTGCGCGTGTGGTCGTCGGCGTCGCTCCAGGTGAAGGTGGTGTTGAAGCTTTCCTCCCAGTTCTTGTCCTGATCCTCGGTGGTGAGGTTCAGGCCCGTCTGCTTCGTGGAGCGCAGTCCTTGCGGCTGGTTGGCGGGCGTCCAGTCGCCCTCGTAGCCCGGCTTGCGGTCTTCGTTGACGTTGTTGGTATTAGCGAACGTCGAGAGTCGTGTGTGGTCGGTGTAGTAAAGTCCGAAGAAACGTCCTAGGTAGCGGTCGTCGGTGCCCAGTCCCCCTTCGATGTTCGCCAGCATGCCACGGTTGTACTCGCGTTTCAGTTTCACATCCATGACATAGTCTTTCTTCGTCGTTTCCTCACCCTTCCATTCGCTTTCTTTCGATGATTTGTCGTAGACCTCCACATTTTGTACCGTGTAGTAAGGTAGGTTGTCGAGCATCACTTTGTTGTTGCCTTTGAAGAAGTCCTTGCCATTGAGCGTCAGGTAGTCCACCTTCTTGCCGTTGATGTAGATGTCGCCGTTATCTTTCAGCTCGGCACCTGGCATCTCGCGCACGAGTCCGTCGAGCATGGAGCCTTCAGGCAGATTGAAAGCAGCGGCGTTATATACCACGGTGTCGCCGCGATAGGCAATTTTTACTTTCGTTCCCGTCACGACAACTCCTTCCAGATTGCCCTCAGCGAAGATGTCGTCTTCCTCAGCCTTTTTCTTCAGCAACAGACGTGGCATCTCGAACTCGCGGTTGCGGGCAATGTATTTCATGTCGTAGTTGATATAGCCCGTATGGTAGCCGTCGCACTCGGCCTTGATGATGAAATGCTCAGGCTTGCGAGGCACCTTGAACTCGTAGTATGAGTCGCTGGTTCCCCATGACCACATCCAACATGTCGTGGTGTCGATGACCGTGGAGTCACGGCGCATCAGCGTCATATGAGCCTTCAGGGCAGCCTTCGTAAACGAGTCGTAGACACTGCCCGACAATCTGATTTGGTTCTTTGCTGTGGAGTCGTTCTTCTCTTTCTGGCTTCCGCCACCGACAATGATGAACCGCTGTGCCTGCACCGTGGTGAGCACAGATGTTATCATCAGCAATAAGAGGATATATCGTTTCATGAAGATTTCTATATCGAATAATAGGCTTCTGCCGACAAAATATGTTTGTTCACTATATATATAAAGATGTGATAAGACAGTTTTTGTGACAAGATGCCAGGCAGAATTAATGATTTTTATAGATTCTTCTCGAAATGTTGATAGTCTTTAAGAGACCGCCAGTCGCCGCCCCAAGTAAAACCGTGTTGTGCAAAGAGGCGATAGACCAGGTCTTGGTGGGTGATCTTGTATTTGAAACTACGCTTGCGATTGGTGTAGGGACGTCCTGTTTTCGGTTGGATGATGAGTGTGCCGTCTTTACGCCGCTTCACGTAGGGATTGTAGAGGGGGTTGATGTCGATGGCCATACCGAGAGCGTGAGCAGAAAGCTTATTCGAACCATTAACGACACGATAACAGAAGCACGACGTGTTGTTGGCTTGCATTGACAGTTCATCATCGGCGTTGTAGTCGTCGATGGGACGTATACGCTCGATGGGGTATCGTTGACGGTAGAGTTCGTGGAAGATTTCGCACAAGTCGTCGGCGATAGCTTTATTGCAGATGATTTCTCCCTGTCGTGTGTTTCCCTCGAAGTCGATGTGTAGAACGTTGACCAGTCGTAGTTCGTTGCGACTTACGGTGCAGCCGGCAGGGTAGGATTTCCCCTGCATACGGTTGAACAGAGAGTCGCTGATAGCAGTAACGCCAAAGCCAAAAGACTGAGCGTGGACAAGCGGGGCCGACAGAAGCCATAGGGCAACGAAGAGATATTTGATGTGTGAACGGCTGATCATCGTGGGTTGGTGGTTGGGGAGATTAAGAGTTTAAAGAGTGTACTGGAAGAAGTAATCCCACTGGCGGCAGAGCCGGTAGAGGCTTGGCAGCAGCAGGTCGGCACCGACATCGGTGAGCGAATGGTCGGGCAACGGACCCGTGTTGACGGCAATGGTGAAACACCTCGCTGCCGTAGCTGCTCGTACGCCCAGAGGTGCATTCTCGACCACGATGGTCTCCCATGGCTGTATGTCGCCAACTTTCTGCATGCCCATCAGGTAGGGATCGGGATAGGGCTTGCCTCGCTTGACATCGTAGGCGGTGACGATATGGTTCTCGTCAAGGAATTCGCCGAAGTCGTTGAGGAGTCGGTTGAGGAGCGGGCGTTGTCCGCTGCCGGTGACCACACCGATGGTCATGCCACACTGGCGTATTTTCCTCATGAGCGATTTCACCCCATAGAAGATGCGGGCTTCGGGCATCTCATGGAATAGGTGTGTCTTCACGTCGTACATCTTCTGTGCCTCCTCGAGCGAGATTTCGTGTCCCTGCTGCGCCTTCACCATCATTCGGATGGTGTCGATGCCACGAGCACCCTCGGTGGCATAGGCATCGTGGGCAGTCATGGTAATGCCAAACTGCGCCATGGCCTGTTGCCAGGCACATGCGTGGTTCGGCATGGAATTATAGAGAACGCCATCCATGTCGAAAAGCACAGCTTTGGGCTTGAAAGCCTCAAAGCCGTGCTTTGACAGGTATTTGCTGATTGCTTCTTGCATAGGGTTACTAGATTCACTAGAGATCCTAGATAATCTAGATGATTACTTCTCCTGGGCTAGACGCTCCTGGATAGCCTTCGACTCAGCTTCGTAGCCAGGCTTGTTGAGCAGAGCAAACATGTTCTTCTTGTAGGCCTCTACGCCAGGCTGGTTGAACGGGTTCACGCCGAGCACGTTGCCGCTGATGCCGCAGCCGATTTCGAAGAAGTAGATGAGCTGACCGATGTAGTACTCGTTCAGACAGGGCACGGAGATGCGGATGTTGGGCACGCCGCCATCGACGTGAGCCAGACGTGTGCCGAGCTCGGCCATCTTGTTCACCTCGTCGACGCGCTTGCCAGCCAGAAAGTTCAGTCCGTCGAGGTTCTCCTCGTCGAAGGGGAAGTCCACGCGGTTGTTCACCTGCTCCACGCTGATGACGGTCTCGAAGATGGTGCGCTCGCCCTCCTGAATCCACTGTCCCATGGAGTGCAGGTCGGTGGTGAAGTCAACGCTGGCGGGGAAGATGCCCTTGCCGTCCTTGCCTTCCGACTCACCGTAGAGCTGCTTCCACCACTCGCTGACGAAGTGCAACTTCGGCTGGTAGTTCACCATGATTTCAATCTTCTTGCCATTCTGGTAGAGACCGTTGCGCACGGCAGCATAAAGTGCGGCGGGGTTCTCGTCGAAGGGCACGTCCTTGCCGCAGGCACGCTCCATGTCCTGTGCACCGAGCACGAGTTGCTTCACGTCGAATCCGGCACAGGCGATAGGCAGCAGGCCCACCGGTGTGAGCACCGAGAAGCGGCCACCCACGTTGTCGGGAATGACGAACGACTTGTAGCCTTCCTTGTCGGCACAGGTGCGGGCAGCACCGCGCTTGGCATCGGTAACGGCTACGATGACATTCTTTGCCTCTTCCTTGCCCATCTGTGCCTCGCACTGCTTTTTCAGCAGACGGAAGGTCAGGGCTGTCTCAGTGGTGGTACCACTCTTCGAGATGTTGATGACGCCGAACTTCTTACCCTTCAGATACTCAGTGAGTTCGAAGAGATAGTCTTCGCCGATGTTGTTGCCGGCAAAGAGGATGACAGGATTCTTCTTGTCCTGTACCAGCCAGCCGAACGTGTTGCTCAGGGCCTCGATGACGGCGCGGGCACCAAGATAGGAGCCACCGATGCCAGCCACGACCACCACTTCGCATTTTGCACGCAGGGTGTCGGCTACGGCCTGCACCTCGTCGAGGAATGCAGGTGTGATGCTGCTGGGCAGATGCAACCATCCAAGGAAATCGTTACCCGGGCACGTGCCATCTTCCAATGCCTGCTGTGCCTCTTTTACCTTTGGCTCGAAAGCCTTCACTGCACCTTCCGGGAGGAAGCATGCAGCCTTTGTAATGTCAAGACGAATACTCTTCATATAGTTTATGGTTTAAAGTTTCTAGTTTCAAAGTTTCTAGTTCACGCCCTCTTAGCGGAACGAGTCGGTGAGGAGCTTGATTTCAATCTGTGGCGAGATGCGTTCGTAGAGAATGTTGTAGACGGCATCGAGGATAGGCATGTTGACATGCATGCGGCGGTTGATTTCCTTCATGCACTTCGTGCCGAAGTAGCCCTCGGCAATCATCTCCATCTCAATTTGTGCCGACTTCACAGAGTAGCCCTTGCCAATCATCGTTCCGAACGTGCGGTTGCGCGAGAAGTTGGAGTAGCCCGTCACGAGCAGGTCACCCAGATAGACCGAGTCGTAGACGCTACGCTCGATGGGATGAATGGCGGTCATGAAGCGTGACATCTCCTGTACAGCATTCGCCATGAGCACAGCCTGGAAGTTGTCGCCGTATTTCAGACCAGAGCAGATGCCCGCAGCGATAGCATAGACATTCTTCAACACACTGGAGTACTCAATACCGATGACATCGCTCGATGTCTTGGTCTTGATGAAGTTACTCGACAGTACATCGGCAAATGCCTGTGCTTTCTGCAGGTCGGCACAGCCGATGGTGAGGTACGACAGTCGTTCGAGAGCCACCTCCTCGGCGTGCGAAGGACCACCGATACATGCTAAGTTCTCGTAAGGCACATCGAAGATCTGATGGAAGTATTCCGAGCACGACAAGTTCTCATCCGGCACGATACCCTTGATGGCTGTGATGATGAATTTCTCGCGCAGACGAGTCTTTAGCTTCTTCAGGTGATTCTTCAGGTAGGGCGACGGCGTGACGAATACCAGCGTGTCGTAGGCCTGTGCAATCTTGTTCAGGTCGGACGAGAAATAAATTTCGTCGGTATTGAAATGCACGCTGACTAGATAGGCAGGGTTGTGCCCCAACCGTTGGAAGTCCTCGATGCGGTCGTCGCGGCGCATATACCATCCGATGTGGTGAGTGTGGCTTACCACAATCTTGGCTATGGCCGTTGCCCACGAGCCGCCGCCAATGATGGCTATCTTTCCGCAGTTGTACATTCTTTACTGTTTTCAGAGTAATCAGAATAATCTGAGAAATCAGAGCTCTCCGCTCTTGTCGATCCACTGCTGGATGGTGTCGAGCGAGGGGCGCTCGTAGCCGAGTTTGTATTTCTTGTTGATCTCGCCAATCTTCTGTTGTAGGCCCTGAGCCTTCTCCTTCGCGATATCGCTGATGAGGTTGAAGCCTGCCTTGCGCAGCACGTATACCCAGTCTTCGGGTACGCCCAGCTCGGCCCATTCCTGAATGGTGCTCTGTGGAATCTTCTTCTCGGGCTTCATCTGCGGGAAGAACAATACCTCCTGGATGAACGTCTTACCCGTCATGAGCATGACGAGACGATCGATGCCGATGCCGATACCAGACGTCGGGGGCATGCCGTATTGCAAAGCACGCAGGAAGTCCTGATCGATAATCATTGCCTCGTCGTCGCCCTTGTCGGCCAGTCGCATCTGCTCGATGAAGCGCTCCTCCTGGTCGATGGGATCGTTGAGTTCGGAGTAGGCGTTGGCCAGCTCCTTGCCGTTCACCATCAGTTCGAAACGCTCGGTCAGTCCGGGCTTCGAACGGTGCATCTTTGTTAATGGCGACATCTCGACTGGATAGTCGGTGATAAAGGTCGGCTGGATGAATGTGCCCTCGCAGAATTCTCCGAAGAGTTCGTCGATGAGCTTACCCTTGCCCATGGTCTCGTCGACGTCCATGCCCTTGCTAAGGCAGAACGCGCGAATCTCGTCCTCGGTCTTTCCGTCGCAGTCGAAGCCCGTCTTTTCCTTGATGGCATCAAGGATGGGCAGTCGGCGGTAGGGAGCCTTGAACGAGACGATTTGTCCGTCGATTTCGCGCTCGGGCTTACCATTCACAGCAATGCAGATGGTCTCCAGGAGTTTCTCGGTAAACGACATCATCCAGTTGTAGTCCTTATACTGCACATAGAGTTCCATGCAGGTGAACTCCGGGTTGTGGTTGCGGTCCATGCCCTCGTTGCGGAAGTTCTTGCCGATTTCGTAGACGCCCTCGAAGCCACCCACGATGAGGCGCTTCAGATAGAGCTCCGTGGCAATGCGCATGTACATATCTTGATTCAGGGCATTGAAATGCGTGATGAATGGACGTGCCGAGGCACCGCCTGCAATCATCTGCAGCGTCGGGGTTTCCACTTCCGTGTAGCCGGCTTCGTCGAGCACACGGCGCATGGTACGAAGCACGGTGGCACGCTGCAGGAATGTTTCCTTCACGCCATCGTTCACCACCAAGTCTACATAGCGCTGGCGATAGCGCAGCTCGGGATCGTCGAACTTGTCGTAGGCCACGCCGTCCTTGTATTTCACGATGGGCAGTGGCTTCAGCGACTTCGATAGCAGCGTGAGCTCCTTGGCATGAACGCTGATTTCACCCGTCTGTGTGCGGAACACATAACCCTTCACGCCGATGAAGTCACCGATGTCGAGTAGACGCTTGAACACCACGTTATACATATCTTTATTCTCGTCGGGGCACAGCTCATCACGCGAAACATAAACCTGGATGCGGCCTTTCGAGTCCTGCACCTCAGCAAACGAGGCCTTACCCATCACGCGGCGACTCATCATGCGGCCGGCGATGCACACCTGGGGCAGCTGGTCGGCAGCCAGAGGCTCTTCGCCCTCAGCCACGTCGATGACCCATGAGCCATTCTCAACATTCTCTCTGATTTCTGTACTAAAAGCATTTGTCGGATACTCTGCGGCAGGGTAGGGGTTGATGCCCATCTGGCGCAGTTCCTGTAGACATTGTCTGCGAACAATCTCCTGTTCGCTCAGTTCAAGTATGTTCATAAAAATATAATAAGTACTTATAAGCGACTGCAAAGGTAGCAAATTATTCTGAAAGGCAAGAATCTTGCGGCAAGATTTTTGTCATCATAGGCGATTTCTTTGTCTATATTCGCGTGGAGACATGCCCATGGTTTTTGTAAATAGGCGGGAGAAGTAATACGGATCAGTGATGCCCACCTTATGACAAATCTGGTTGATGTGCATGTCTGTCGTTGCCAACATATGGGCGGCGGTTTCTGTCTTCAGGCGGTTGAAGTAGCTGAGCGGGCTCGTTCCTCTCTGCTGACGGAACCGCGCTGACAATGCTGACGGCGAGTAGCCCGTGTAGCGTGCCAGGTCGGCGAGTGTGAGGTGCTGTTCAAGGTTCTCCTGCATGTAGTGGATGGCTGCATCGATGACGGCATCGCTCATGGTGGCTGCCTCGCGGAAGTGGCGCAGATAGCGCATTGAGGCAAGGTAATAGTGCAGCAGAGAAGAGGCATAGCGCAGGCTTTCGCGGTCTTGTGCCCGATTGAGCGTGCAGAATATCTCCTCGAAGATATGGTTGCGCTCGCTGATGCGCGAGTTCATTGCCGGGCGTATGCGCTGCGGCGTGTGAGCACCCTCGGCATAGACCGCGGCATGCTGACCCTTGAAGTGAATCCAATAGATGGTCCACGGGTTGTCGTCGTCGGCTGTATAGGCATGGGGATGCCCTGCTGGCAGGATAAAGTATTCCCCACTGTGCACGTCGTAAGAGCGTCCGTCGAGCCTATAACGGCCGGCTCCCTCTACACAATAGATGAGTACATGTTGGTCGATGCCCTCCCGTCGTTCACGGTGATGGCCCACGGCATGTGGGTAGTAGCCGATGTCGGTGATGTATAGGCTCGACACCAACGGATCGGCTTCCTCCAGTTCTACCACCATGGCCGGTAGAACGATGGTGCGTTCGCCTGAGAATCCTTCTTTCATGAGAATTGTAAGATTGTCCATGAAAAGAAACGTTTTTTCCATCTTTTTATTGTGGAAAATGATGTAATTTTGCATCGCAAACTCGGAAGACACGAGTATTCATCAAACTCCGAAAACTCAATAACTCAAAAATCATGCAGCAATACAATCGCGCGTTCATTTATTTCATCTGCCTCGTCTCGGCCATGGGCGGTCTGCTTTTTGGCTACGACTGGGTGGTTATTGGTGGTGCCAAACCTTTCTACGAGTTGTTTTTCGGCATTTCAGAAAGTCCCGTGATGCAAGGCATCGCTATGTCGACGGCTCTTGTGGGTTGTTTGGTGGGAGCAATGGTGGCCGGTGCACTCGCCGACCGCTATGGTCGCAAGCCGTTGCTCATCACGGCTGCCGTGCTCTTCACAGTATCGGCCATCGCCACGGGGGCCTTCTCCGACTTCACCTTGTTTAACATCGCACGCTTTATAGGTGGCGTGGGAATTGGCGTGGCCAGTGCGCTTTCGCCGATGTATATTGCCGAGATATCGCCTTCGGAGATACGTGGGCGGCTGGTGTCGCTCAACCAGATGACTATTGTGTTGGGCATCCTCGCCGCACAGATTGTGAACTGGCAGCTGGCAGAGCCCATTCCTGCAGGTTTCACAAACGGCGACATCCTCGCTTCGTGGAATGGTCAGATGGGATGGCGCTGGATGTTTTGGGCAGAGACCCTGCCTGCCGCCTGCTTCCTCGTGTTGGCGTTCTTCATTCCTGAGAGCCCGCGTTGGCAAGGAAGCCTGCCCCAGCCGCTCCGAGAAGAGGGGAGTCGCAAGGCCTTTGCTACGCTCTTCAGAATTGGCGGCGAGGCTTATGCTGAATGTGAGCTGGCTGCCATTGAGGCTTCAGTCTCGAGTGAGCAGCAGAATCAGGGCGGACTGCGCGAACTCTTCACACACCGCTATGCCGCCGTGCTCGTGCTGGGCGTGGTGGTGGCTGTGTTCCAGCAGTGGTGTGGCACAAACGTTATCTTCAACTACGCACAGGAAATCTTCCAGTCGGCTGGCTATAGCGTCGGCGACGTGTTGTTTAATATTGTCATCACCGGCGTGGCCAATGTCGTGTTCACCATCGTGGCACTCTACACCGTCGACCGCCTCGGGCGTCGCTCACTCATGCTCTTTGGTGCTGCCGGACTCGGTCTTATCTACCTTACCTTGGGCACCTGCTACTACCTACACGTGACCGGTTTCTTCATGGTGGTGCTCGTCGTGGCAGCCATTGCCGTTTATGCGATGACGCTCGGTCCTGTCACTTGGGTGCTGCTATCCGAAATCTTCCCCAACCGCGTGCGTGGTGTGGCAATGGCCACTTGTACGTTCGCCCTGTGGACAGGCTGTTGCACGTTGACGTTCTCGTTCCCCTCGCTCAATGCCTCGCTGGGTTCGAGCGGTACGTTCTGGATTTATTCCGCCATCTGCATCTGCGGATTCCTCTTCTTCCTGCGCCGTTGTCCTGAAACCAACGGAAAGTCGCTGGAACAGTTGGAGCAGGAACTGACGAGTAAAAATTGATCATTGAATATTAAGACTATGGTAAAAGCATGGAGAGAGTTGGTCACGATACCGACTTACGAAATTGGAAAAGCCGAGAAAAACCCTATATTTTTGGAGAAGCGCGTCTATCAGGGCTCGAGTGGTGTGGTCTATCCCTATCCGGTTGTGGAGTCGATAGCCGACGAGCCCACACCCCACGAGTGGATGGCTGTTTGGCTGGAGAACGAATACCTGAAGGTGATGGTGCTACCCGAGTTGGGCGGTCGCATCCAGATGGCCTACGACAAAATTAAGGAACGCCACTTCGTCTACTACAACCACGTCATCAAACCTGCGCTGGTGGGCTTGACAGGTCCGTGGATATCGGGCGGCATTGAGTTCAACTGGCCACAGCACCATCGTCCGTCGACCTATCTGCCAGTTGATTGTGACATCGAGGAAGCGAATGATGGTTCGGTGACAGTGTGGGTGAACGAGATGGAACGCATGTTCCATCAGAAGGGAGTGGCTGGCTTTACGCTGCGCCCGGGCTGTGCTTACTTGGAAATCAAAGGGCGCGTCTCGAATCGTACCAGTCTACCGCAGACCTTCCTGTGGTGGGCCAATCCAGCCGTGGAGGTGAACGACCAGTATCAGAGCGTGTTCCCGCCCGATGTCAACGCGGTGTTCGACCATGGAAAGCGTGCCGTCAGTAGTTTCCCGATTGCCACTGGCACCTATTATAAAATGGACTATTCCGCAGGCGTCGACATCTCCAACTACAAGAATATCAAGGTGCCGACCAGTTATATGGCCGTGAACTCGAAATATGACTTCGAGGGCGGCTACGAGAACGACACCCAAGGCGGTATGCTACACGTGGCCTCGCACCACTTCTCACCAGGCAAGAAGCAGTGGACATGGGGCAACGGCGACTTCGGAAGAGCGTGGGACCGAAATCTGACCGACGAAGCTACCGCTTCTGACGGGTTATCGGTTGGAAACATCCGGGAGGGTTTCCGCCCCTACATCGAACTGATGGCGGGTGTCTATACCGAGAACCAACCCGATTTCACGTGGCTCATGCCCTACGAGGAGAAGCAGTTCACTCAGTATTTCATGCCCTATCGCGAGCTTGGTGTGGTGAAGCAGGCGTCGCGGGATTTCATCATGAACATCAACCCTGTTCCGGAAAGTGGCGTGTGCCTGCAGGTGCTGGCTACATCAAGACAGGAGGCTCGCATCGTGTTGCGCAACGACAATGGTGAGGAGTACTATAATAAGGTGTTGACGTTGTCGCCGGAGGCCATTCTTTCCGAGACGATAGATGTGAAGGGTGCCAAGTTCGATGAACTGACACTGACGATCGTTCCCACATCGGGAGGGAATAGAGGAGGCGCTATCTGTTGGCATGCCGAACCCGATGAGATTCGTCCTATCCCCGACGCTGCCGAGGCAGCCTTGCCACCTGCCGACACGAAGACCAACGACCAGCTCTATCTGACAGGACTCCACCTGGAGCAATACCGTCATGCCACGTGGTCGGCCCTCGACTACTACGAGGAGGCTTTGCGTCGCGATCCCAATGATGTGCGCTGTCTGAACCAGATGGGTCTTTGGTATTTGCGACGCGGACGTTTCGACAAGGCTGAACCTTATCTGCGTAAAGCTGTGAAGATTTGGCAGAAGCGTAACCCGAACCCCTATGAGGGCGAGCCCATCTTCAACCTTGCATTGGCGCTGAAATACTTGCAACGTCCGCAGGAGGCCTATGAACTCTTCTGGAAGTCCACATGGAACAAGGCATGGGCCGACGCAGGCTACTTCGAGGCAGCTTGCATCAGCACATCGCAGGGCCGCTATGAGGATGCACTCGACGAGCTCAATCGCTGTCTCATCTTCAATAGTTGTAACCACAAGGCGCGTGCCTTGAAGGCTGCCGTTCTGCGACTGTTGCAAGAATGCAAGCAGAAAGGCGGTTTGCAGATGGGCAGCTCGAAAGATTTGAACGACCGCTTGCAACTCATCGACGAGTCGCTCAAGATAGACCGCTTCAACTATGGAATCATCTTCGAACGATACCTGCTGACGAAGGATAAGGACGTGCTGAAGCAGTTGGTGGAGATGATGCATGGCAACGTCTGCAACTACCACGAACTTGCGCTCGACTATGCTCAGGCAGGTTTATGGCAAGAGGCCGAGCAAGTGCTCTCCATACCCGCCGTGACCAAGAAACTGCAGAAAGATTCGCCACTCACATCTTATTATTTAGGCTACTTCAAACTGTGTCAGGGACTGCGTGAGGAAGCCATCAGCTACTTCCAACAGGCAGAAAAAGTCAAACCAGACTATTGCTTCCCCAATCGTTTGGAGGACGTAGTGGTTCTCTCTGTAGCCAAAGAGATGAATCCCGAGGGTGCCCGTGCACCTTACTACCTTGGCTGCCTCTACTACGACAAGCGACAGTACGACGTTGCTATCGAAAATTGGGAACTCGCCGCGAGTCTCGATGCGCAGTTCCCCACCGTCTGGCGCAACCTCGCCTTGGCACGATTCAACAAGCAGGGGCGCCAGCAGGAGGCACTGGAGTGTATGGAGCGGGCTTTCCACCTCGACGAACATGATGCCCGTATCCTCATGGAGCTCGACCAACTCTACAAGCGCATGCAGCGTCCACACCAGTTCCGCCTCGACAACCTCGAGCGCTATCCCAAACTCATGGCGCAGCGCGACGATCTCTTGCTCGAGCATATCACGTTGCTGAACCAGCTAGGTCGCTACGAGGAAGCTATGCGCGAACTCGACAGCCACCACTTCCATCCCTGGGAGGGCGGTGAAGGCAAGGTGCCTGCTCAATACCAGATTGCACGGGTGGAATTGGCCAAGCAGCTGCTTAGGCAGTTAAGTGAAAAGGGAAAAGTGAATAGTGAAAAGTTGCAGGTAGGCATGTCTGTTGAAACACCCCGTCCCAGTGCTCTTGATAAGAGCATTCAACTGCTCGAAGAATGTTTGGAATACCCCCATCATCTTGGTGAGGGCAAACTCTATGGGGCGCAGGAGAACGACTTCTACTACTTCCTTGGCCTGGCTTATGAGATGCAGGGCAACACGGAAAAGGCACGCGACTGCTGGGAGAAGGCCACCATGGGTCCGCAGGAACCTGCTGCAGCCATGTACTACAACGATGCCAAGCCCGACAAGATCTTCTATCAGGGAATGGCCCTGCATCGGCTTGGACGCGACGAAGAGGCCAACGGCCGCTTCTGGCGACTCGTGAACTACGGTCAGCAGCACCTATTCGAGCATCAGACCATGGACTACTTTGCCGTTTCGCTGCCTGACCTGCTCGTCTGGGAAGGAAGCGATGAACTTGACACGAAGAACCGCATCCATTGCCTCTACATGCTTGCCCTTGGCCACTACGGACTTGGCCATGCCGACAAGGCGCGTCACTTCCTCGCTGAGGCCGAAGCACTCGACGTGAATCATCAGGGCCTCCAGGCATTGCGCACGCTCATGGGATAGTTCTGAAAAAGTATATAACTGCCAAAATAAAAGGTAGGAAAAAGTAGGAAAATCAGCAGAAAATTGTACCTTTGTAAAGAAATCATTGATCGTATGAGAATATCCGTAAAAAGACAAATAGCCTTTGTGAGTTGTCTGCTTGGAGCTGTCATGATGTCGTGGGCAGCTGATGTGCCCAGTGTTTCGTGGGATGCGACGAGCTTGATCATCGATGGTCGGCGCGTCTGTCCCGTGATGGGAGAGATTCACTACTCGCGCATTCCACAGAGTGAATGGCAACAGGAGGTCAGGAAGATGAAAGACGGTGGCGTGACCATCATCGCCACCTATGTGTTCTGGAATCATGTTGAAGAGCAACAGGGCATTTTTCGCTGGGACGGCCAACGCGACCTTCGCCAGTTCCTCGAGGTGTGTAAGGCCGAGCAGATGCCAGTGGTGTTGCGCATTGGCCCATTCTGTCATGGCGAGGTGCGCTGCGGTGGGATTCCTGACTGGATGTATAACCCCTCCCTAACCCTCCCCGAAGGAGAGGGAACTAGTAAGCCTATCCGGATGCGATCTGAAGACCCACGCTTCCTATTTTATGTGGAACGCCTCTATAGGCAGATTTTCACACAGGTGCAAGGACTGCAATGGAAGGATGGCGGTCCAGTCATGGCCTGCCAGTTCGACAATGAGTATCGTGGGCGCGGCTCCTATCTCATGGCATTGAAGAAGATGGCGCTGCGCATCGGCTTCGACTTGCCGTTCTACACACGGACGGGCTGGCCCGAACTTGCCACTCCTGTGCCCTATGGTGAGATGCTGCCGCTCTATGGCGACTATGCCGATGGCTTCTGGGAGCGCTCGCTCGAAGAGACTGCCGGCAGCTACTACAAAGCTTTCAACTTCCGCGCCCCTTCAGGGTTGGGCGAAAACATGGGAGCACTCGATACCGCCAACTCCCTCCCTGCTGGGGAGAACCGCGGGATTGTTACCCCCTCCCCCTTTGGGGAGGGTCGGGGTGGGGCCCCTTACTTCACCTGCGAGTTGGGTGGTGGCATGATGACGGCCTACCATCGTCGTCCTTACCTCTATCCCGAGGATGCCTATTCGATGGCACTGGTGAAGCTCGGCTCGGGGTCTAACCTGCTGGGCTACTACATGTATCACGGCGGCACCAATCCCGATGGGCAGACATGGCTCAACGAGATGCAGCGCACCCTGGCCACGAACTATAACGACATGCCTGTGAAAAACTACGACTTCCAAGCGCCACTTGGCGAGTTCGGCCAGAAGAATCCACATTATTATATGTTGCGCCCATTGCATCTGTTCATGCACGACTACGCCGAGTTGCTCGCTCCGATGGCAGCTCGTTTCCCTTGCGAGCAAGACATTGCGAAGGGTGATGACTCGCACCTTCGTTGGTCTGTTCGTGAAAAGGATGGTAGCGGTTTTATCTTTATCAACAACTACGAACGCCTGCAGAACCTCTCCACAAAGCGCGATGTGCAACTGGAGGCTTGCGGTGTGAAGCTGCCAAAGCTGACTATTCCAGCCGGTACCATGTGTATACTTCCTGTCAACATCGACGGCATTCGCTATGCTACGGCACAGCTGGTTGCCAAGCGCAATGGCAAGATTTATATGCAGCAAATCAAGGGCATCCCAACCACTATCGTTCTTGAAAATGGAAAGATGCTGCGCAATGTGAAGGCGCGTGGCACGGAAAAGCCTGTCTGGCAGAACATCTATCTGCTCTCGACAGATGATGCCGAACACCTCTTCCTCGATGAGACGCCGCAAGACGATATCGGGCTTGGTGCCATTTGCGAGAAAATACGCGACGCAGGACCGCTACGTACTATTACGATGGGAGTGAACAAGGTGGCGGAGGAGCCTACGGACGAAGACTTCGAACAGGCTGCTGTTTATCGTATCAGTGTGCCGAATGATGCCGTTACCAAGTATCGCCGGCTGCTGCAGATTGACTACCGCGGCGACGTGGCACGTCTCTACTGCAACGGCCAGCTTATTGCTGATAACTTCTACAATGGTCGTCCGATGCTCTATGGCCTTTGGCGACTGCCAGCTGGCACCACGGAACTTGAACTCCGCATCCTGCCTCTGCAGGAGAACATGCCTATCTACTTCCCCCGTGAGGCTGACACCACACTTGGCGAACAAGTAAACAACGTAATCATCACATATCAGGGACTATGAACAGGATACTCTTATTACCACTTAGCGCTATGAACTATAGGCACCTCCTCTTCTCCCTTCTGTGTGTCGTTTGCTATGGAACCGCGACGGCTCAGGAGTCTATCGATCTCGCCGGTCCTTGGCATATCAAGGCAGATGGCATTGATGCCATCTGCCAGTTGCCTGGCTCCATGCTTACGAACCATCTTGGCGACGACATAACTGTTGCCACACCCTGGCTGATGCAGATTGACGAGCACAACCCCTACTACAAATCCCCGGCCTACGAGCGCTATCGCCAGACAGGCAACATCAAGGTTCCATTTATCCTGCAACCCGAGAAGTATTTCGTGGGCGAGGCCGAGTATCAACGTGAGGTGGTCATCCCCAAGAGTTGGAAACAGAAGTCCATTCTACTCACCTTCGAACGTTGTCACTGGCTGACTACGCTTTACGTCGATGGCCGGCTGGTGGGACAGCGCAACGACCTTTGTGCACCTCAGAATTACGACCTTACCGGTGTGCTCACGCCTGGTAAGCATGTGCTGACGGTGCGTGTCGACAATCATATTCACGACATAGACCCCGGTGAGAACGCACATAGCGTGAGTGACAACACGCAGGGCAATTGGAACGGGATTGCGGGCGAGATGGTTCTCAAGGCGCGTCCTTTGCTCCATATCGACCAACTCGATGTCTACCCCGACCTGAATCGCCGTGAGTTGCGGGTAAAGGTCGTCGTCGACAACCAGGGCCGAAAGGCACAGAAGGCATTCCTCTACCTTGGCGGCAAGCGAAAAGAGCATCGCTTTGGCGTGGGCCGAACCGAAGTGGAAGAAATGTTGCCAATGCCTGCTGATATGCAGCCTTGGGATGAGTTCCATCCACGACTCTACCGGCTGACGGCTATTGTGCAGTCGAAGGAGTCACGTCACGACAAGAGCATCCGCTTTGGCGTGCGCCAGTGGGAGAATCGCAATGGTGTGCTCACCCTCAACGGTCATCCCGTCTTCATGCGAGGCAATGTTGACTGCTGCACCTTTCCGCTGACGGGTTATCCTTCATTCGACAAGGCTTATTGGCAGCGTGTGTTTCGTGTCTATAAGAAGTATGGTCTCAACCACGTGCGCTTCCATTCGTGGTGTCCGCCTGAAGTGGCTTTCTCCGTGGCCGATGAGATGGGAATCTACTGCTATGTGGAGTGTTCCTCATGGGCAAATCAATCGACGACACTCGGCGATGGCAAGCCCATCGATGCTTTCATCTATCAGGAGGCAGATGCCATCCTGCGGGCATACGGCAACCATCCATCGTTCTGCATGATGTCCTACGGCAACGAGCCGGGTGGCAAGAATACGGCGGAGTACTTGCGCAAGTTTGTCCTGCACTATCAGCAGCAGGATCCTCGCCATATATACACCACGGCAGCAGGATGGCCCAATATTGTCGAGAGCGACTTCCTTTCAGACCCCACACCGCGCATCCAGCAATGGGGGCAGGGCCTGAAAAGCATCATCAACAGTCAGCCACCATCGACCGCATACGATTGGCATGACTACACCAGCCGCTTCAGCCAGCCCATGATCAGCCATGAGATAGGCCAGTGGTGTGTCTATCCTAACTTCCGGGAGATAAAGAAATACACGGGTGCCTACCGCGCTCGCAACTTCGAAATTTTCCGTGACCGCCTGCGCGACAATGGGCTGCAGGCCTATGAAGACAGTTTCCTCATTGCATCTGGGCGCTTGCAGACGCTTTGCTATAAGGCCGATATCGAGGCTGCCCTTCGCACGAAGGATTTCGGTGGTTTTGAGCTGTTGGGGCTCAACGACTTCCCTGGTCAGGGCACGGCACTCACGGGTGTTGTCGATGTGTTTTGGGACGATAAGGGCTACACCAACGCTCGGGAGTTCAGTCGTTTCTGTAACGGAATAGTGCCCCTTGTGCGCATGGAGAAACTCATATATACCAATGTGGAGCAGTTACGTGCTGATGTCGAGCTGGCAAACTATTTCGAACCGTTTGAACGTGAGGTGACGTGGACCATCAGCACAACTTTCGGTGAGGTGCTTGTGGGCGGTAGCTTCCCATCTCGGTATTATGGATTGGGCAACTGCCAGCACGTTGGCACCATACAACTGCCTCTCTATATGTTCAAAGAACCGCAGCAGCTTCGTCTCGAAGTGGCCCTTGGCGACATCAAGAACGAGTGGAATTTCTGGGTCTATCCGGAAGCAGCTGCAGAGGTTCCTTCCTCTGGTGAGGAGCCGGAAGTGGTGGTGACCGATACCCTGGACGATGGTGCGCTGTCTGCTCTTGCGAATGGTGGCCGTGTCCTGCTGTCGTTGGGTCGGGGCCGTGTCAGCAAGGCTCTGGGTGGTGAGGTGGAAGTTGGCTTTTCCAGCATTTTCTGGAATACGCTTTGGACCAATAATGGTGCACCTCACACGCTTGGACTACTCTGTCAGCCAGACCATCCCTCGCTGGCTCTGTTCCCTTCCGACCGCTATAGCGATTACCAATGGCAGGACATGATGACGCATTGCGATGCCATTCGCTACGACTTCATCAATCCTGGCATTCAACCCATTGTGCGCATCATCGATGACTGGTTCACGGCTCGCCCGCTGGCTATGCTCTTCGAGGTGCGTGTAGGCAATGGCTCGCTCCTTGTAAGCGGTGCCGACCTCATTACCGACCTTGACCAACGCCCGGCGGCCCGCCAGTTGCGCCGAAGCCTCGAGGCCTACATGCAGAGCAATCGTTTCCACCCCTCCACGGAAGTCTCCCTCGCCGAGATAGACAAGATAACAAGGTGACAAAATGACAAGGTAACGAAATAGTAAGAATGTCAATGCCGAAGTACCTCTTTACTCTCATCCTAATCCTTTGCTGCAACATCGTTGCAGCACAACGCACCATCGACCTCTCTGGCCAATGGTCCTTTGGAACCGGTGAGCAGCCCGTCCTAAACGACTGCATTAGCCTGCCTAACTCAATGATTACGGCAAGCAAGGGCGACGACGTGACGGCGCAAACCCAATGGACTGGCTCCACCTACGACTCCAGCTACTACTTCAATCCTGCCATGGAGCGCTATCGTGTGGAAGGAAACGTGAAGTTTCCTTTCTTCCTCACTCCTAATAAGCACTACGTCGGAACTGCTTGGTATGAACGTTCGGTTACTATTCCTCGCTCATGGAAGAAGCGCCCTGTGCTGCTTTATCTTGAACGTCCACACATCGAGACCACGGTTTTTGTCAACGGACGTGAGGTCGGTCACCAGCTGTCGCTCTCAACGCCCCACGAGTACGACATCACGTCGTTCGTGCGCTTCGGTCGCGAGAACACCATTCGCATCCGTGTCTATAACGGTATCGAGAATGTCGGCGTAGGCCAGGACTCACATAGCGTCACCGATCAGACGCAGGGAAACTGGAACGGCATCGTCGGTCGCATTGAATTGCGGTCGCGACGAATAGGACCAATAAGAATTACGGCAGATGTAGCCCGTCACCTCGTTAACGTCAAATTCAACGTAGCCCCAAGGCGTTATTCTCTATGGGAGACGCTACTGCCCATCGATGCAGCCGAACGAGTCTCTGTTATCGTTCTGGATGAGAACAACGATACGGTTGCCAACAAGGAATCGTTCAGAATAAGTTCTGCAGACCAGATGAATTTTGAATTAGACCTTGGCAGTCAGGCAAAGCTTTGGGACGAGTTTCATCCCCATCTGTACCGATTGCACATAAATATAAGTGATGACGAGAGACAAATAACCTTCGGCATCCGCGACATCAGCATACAAGGCCGCCAGTTCTATCTCAACGGCAAGCCCATCTGGATGCGTGGAACGGTGGAGAACTGTTGCTTCCCCGAGACGGGCTATCCGCCCACTGATGAGGCTTCGTGGCTGCGCATTTTTGAGAAGTGTCGCGAGTACGGATTGAACCACATGCGCTTCCACAGCTATTGTCCGCCCGAAGCCGCC
Source organism: uncultured Prevotellaceae bacterium (assembly GCA_900316285.1). Taxonomy (GTDB): domain Bacteria; phylum Bacteroidota; class Bacteroidia; order Bacteroidales; family Bacteroidaceae; genus Prevotella. The sequence continues at coordinate 74,662 of ONCG01000001.1, read as the reverse complement.
TTTGCCGCTGCAGACAAGGTGGGTTTCTACCTGCAGCCCGAGGGACCGTCGTGGCCTAATCATGGCGTTCGTCTGCGTCGCGGACAGATTATTGACGAATACCTCCTCGAGGAGTCGAAGCGCATCATCGACACCTACGGCCACCATCCGTCGTTTGTCATGATGGCGGCAGGCAACGAGCCCGCTGGCGACTGGGTGACCTACTGCAACGACTGGGTGAAGACCATGAAGCAGTACGACCCGACGAAGGTGTATTGCGGTGCTTCCGTTGGTGGTGGCTGGGCCTGGGACGATGGTTCGGAATATCATGTGAAGGGTGGGGCACGCGGCCTCGACTGGGATAGGCATGCACCACACTCCGACGATGACTATTACGACCAGATTCTCTTTCCGCGCAACTATCGTGACACACAACCCAATGAGTCGCCCATCATTGCCCATGAGCAGGGCCAGTGGTGTGCCTTCCCGGATTTCAAGGAGATCGATCAGTACACGGGAGCTTACAAAGCACGTAACTTCGAAATCTTCCGCGACCTGCTTGCTGACAATGGCATGGCTTCGCAGACAGAGCATTTCCTCGATGCCAGCAGCCGACTGCAGGTGCTCGCTTACAAGTATGAGATAGAACGTAACTTGCGCACACGCGACTATGCAGGCTTCCAGTTGCTCGGCCTGAACGACTATAGTGGACAAGGTACAGCACTTGTCGGGCCGCTCAACGTGCACTGGCAAGAGAAGATAATACCCACCCCCAACCCCTCCCGAGGGGAGGGGGGCTATAATACCCATGCAAAAGATAACGCTACCTCCAATGCTAATCAAGCTCCCCTCCCCTCGGGAGGGGTTGGGGGTGGGTTCTCGGGCGGAGCCTCGTGGCGCGAGTTTTGCTCGCCTGTGGTGCCTTTGGCGCGCTTCCCGAAGTTCGTCTATGAAAACACCGACACGCTTGTTGTGCCCGTCGAACTCTACAATGCTTCCGGTGAAGAGCTCGCTGATGCCAGTTGTAGCTATACCATTTATGATGCAAAGGGTAGCAAATTGCCTTGTGGATTCGGCGTGTGGAAGATAGCGAAGCAAGGTTCGGTTGGCAAGAACATTGCACTCGGCACGATTCGCGTTCCCCTTGCCGACCTGCCCACGCCTGCGAAGTTCACCCTCTCAGTAAAAATCGTTGCATCTAACGACCTCCCCTCCCTTGGGGAAGGGTCGGGGGTAGGCCTTAACCACTGGAACTTCTGGGTCTACCCTTCATCCAAGCAAATGCTATCTACTCCCCTCCCTTGGGAGGGGCAGGGGGGTGGGTCTCTTCCTCTTCTGACCGACACGCTGGACCAGCGTGCTTTGGACGTCCTTGCCAGTGGTGGTGACGTGCTCATCACGGCTGCAGGAAAGGTGCGTTTTGGCAACGATGTGGTGCATCGCTATCTGCCTGTGTTCTGGAATACGTCGTGGTTTAAGATGCGTCCGCCACACACCACGGGTTCCTACATTCTGAAGAACCATCCTGTGTTTGGCGCTTTCCCCACCGACGACTGGCAGAACCTGAACTGGTGGGAATTGGTCAATGGAGCACAAGTGATGAATCTGTCGGAGTTCCCTCGTGACTACCAACCCATCGTGCAGCCCATCGATACCTGGCATGTGTCGCGAAAGCTCGGAATGTTGATCGAAGCCCGTGTCCTCAATGGTCGTGTGCTGATGACCACGATGGACATCACCCATGACCTTGAGCATCGACCAGTGGCACGCCAGTTGCGGAAGTCCATCCTCGAATACATGCAGAGCGACCGTTTCCAGCCTGTGATTCGCCTGGAGCCACAGACGCTGACGAATCTCTTCGAGCGAACGGCCCCGTCTGTGAACATGTTCACCAATGAGTCGCCAGACGAATTGAAGCCTGCCCTGAAATAATCAAGGCAGGCTTTCTTGGTGTTTATATACTTTTTGATCTTAAGATGTAGGGACGCGGCGTGCCGCGTTATTGGATTTAGCTTTCCCCTCCAGTAACGCGACACGTCGCGTCCCTACATTTTCAGGGAGGGAATTCTATATAGTTTCTTAAATCTTAATGAAAATCTTCTTGCGATAGAGCACATAGCCGACGAGCCAGTTCAGCAGAACGAAGGTAAGGGCATAGCAGAGCGAAGCCCACTTTGGAGCGCTGACGACGGAATGAATGCTGTCGAAGATGATGGTGCTAATGCCGAAATGACCGAAGATGATGGCCATGAACTCACTCAACACATAGAGGAACAACGGGTTCATGCCGAAGACGAGGAGGACCACCCAAACCCCTTTGTTCATCGAAGATGGCGACCACTGTTCAATTTTCATGATGAGGGCGAGTAGCAGCATGGCAAGACCACAGGTGGCAAGCACAAAGCTGGGGCTCCAGATGCGCTTGTTCAGCGGCAGCCAAAGGCTCAACGCAAAGCCGGCGATGGTGAGTAGCAAACCAAAGATGAAAATGTTGCGGACCTTCTCTTTTGGACTGACTTTGCTGCAGACCAGCTTTCCGCAGAGGAAGCCAATCAGTGTGTGGGCGATAGCAGGAATCGTGCTTACGAGGCCTTCCGGGTCGACGGGACTCTTGTGGTAGAGGTGGTCGTAGCCGAACAGGCGCAGGTCTACTTGTGCAAGGATGTTCGCTTCAGCATCAAAAGCATAGCCATTGCCAAGCGTGATGATGAGGATATAGACCACCAGCAGACCGACGATCGTAGGAATCGTGTACTTGTGGTTGGCGTAGATGGCGAAGAGCGAGGCAGCCAGATAGCACAAGGCGATGCGTTGCAGTACCGCCCAGATGCGCAGGTGTCCGAAGCAGAGCACGTCGCCTCCGATGGCATGGTCGAACCAGTTGATGCCGAGTCCGATGAGGAACAAGAGCACGGTGCGCTTGAAGATCTTCCGCAGCACATACGGTGTGGGCTTAAACTGCGTTTTTCGCAATGACAGGTAGGTGGAAACGCCCACCATGAAAAGGAAGAATGGGAACACGAGGTCGCATACGGTCATGCCGTTCCACTCTACGTGTCGCAGCTGCGAGAACGACTCGCCGTAGCCATTGTTCACCAGAATCATCATCGCCACTGTGAGTCCGCGCAGTAAGTCGAGCGACACTAGTCGTTGTTTCTTGTTTGTCGTCATCTCTTTGGTTGGTATTGTTTTAGTTATTGAAGTTTCGGAAGCTCAACTTCCCAAGGGCATAAAGGGCCTAAAGGGGAGTGAAAGGGGAGAAAAGGGACGTATGCTTTTGCAGCCAGCTGTAGGGGCAGACTCCCGTGTCTGACCGTGAAACTGGGATGTATGGGCATTCAGGTTGTTCGTTATTGTTCGTACAGTCGGCGGATCAAATACTTCTCGCAAATCTCGCGGGCAATTGCGGCGGCATCGCCTTCAGGCTTTGAGGAATAGAGGTTGTGTTGCAGCGTCCACGGCTCTTCAAGGCCGTACCAGTCAATCTTCACATCCTGCTCTAGAGCAAGGGCGAAGAGGTCGCTGGTGCTCAGTCCTTTATAGCGGCCGTTGCCCAGTTTGTCGATGTCGGGCTTCGACTTCGCTACCATCTGATCGGAGAGCGCATTGAAGTAGGTGGCCCAGCGCATGTGATAGAAGTCCTTCAGCAGTCCCTGCCACTCCTTGTGGGCATAGTCGCGGAGTCCGCCATCGTCGGCGCAGACGCGGTTGCCCCAGGTGGTAATCTGCACGCGGGCATTCCATTCGTATTGGTCTTTCTCTTCGGCCGTAGTACCCAAGGAGCGTGCTTGCTCTGTCCAGTGCCCCAAACGGAATTCCGGGCGTGTGCCGAGCAGCCGGTCTTGGTCGAGAATCATCTCGAGGAAACGCTTCGAGTCGCGCTGGAACGGCTCACGGCGGAAGGCCTTATAGTCGGCCATCGCCTGTTGATACTGCACACGTCCCTGGTCGGCGAGCGCCTGACGAACGATGTCAACGAGGTCATATTCGTAATTGTTGTTACCCTTGAACTCGTCTGCCACGCTGGCAAAGAGCAAGGCGGCACGGCGCGTGTCGTCGGGATCGTAGTAGTTCGACATCTTCGACCACGAGCTCACCTGGTAGTTGTTCTGCGAAGGACGACCGCAGAAGATGCTCTCGTGAGGTCCTTGCTGGTTGTTGCCAGCCGGACAGTTGTAGATGCTGTTCGCCAAAATCATCCACGCCTCCTCGATGGCTTTGTTGTGAGCGCCATAGCGGGCGAAGCAATAGTTGCGCAGCCACGCTTCCTTGAAGGCCTTTACGTCTTGAAGGTCCGAGTCGGTTCCTTGTGCTATCCACGGAAGTTCGCTCATCAGCTCGAACATCACGGGATTGTTCTCGGAGCCTTCCTGTGTGAAACCGATGCCGCGCAGGTGCTGAGCCTTCGCGTTGGTCTTGGTCTGTGCCCAGTTGGAGAGTAGCTGGTCCATGCGTCCATGCAGGCCTACGTTGCCACCGAAGTTTTCCAACAGACAGAACAACCACTCGTGATGGCCGTAGCCTTTGTCGTTCTGGAAGATGGAGGCGATGCCCCATTTCGGCCGGCACTCAGAGAACAGGTCGAGGATGAGCAGGTCGCGTTGCTTCAGGTTCTGGATGAGTTCCTCGCGTGGGTTCTCCTGCCAGCCCTGAATCACCCATGTGGCAGCGGGGTTCACCAGCTTCATCTCCTTCATGATGGCTTTGCCTGAGGCGTCGAGGTCCACACCCTTGGTGTTGCCACCCTCGTGGAACGGATCCATCGAATAGTAGTTGGCTTCCCCAAAAAGCGCCGTTAGCTCTTTATAATATAAGGTGGCGATTTCGTGGAAACGCTCGTCGGTGGGTTGCAGGAAGGCAGGTCGCGTATAACCGTTCCAGCGTCCGCCGTCGGCCACGTTCAGTCCCAGCTTTTCGCGGGCGTTGCTTGGAACCATTCCGCTATAGCCCGGCAACACGGGCTGCATGCCCCATTCGCGCATGCGCTTCAGGATTTTCTTCTGCAGCAACTCCTGTTGGGCATACCACGAGTCGGGCAGGGGACCGCCCCAACCCTCGAGGTTGTTCATCTCCCACCAGGCAAGGAATGCCGGACCGGCAATGAACTCGTTCACCTCCTGCTTTGAGTAGCCGAGCTTCAAGAGCATGTTGCGCCAAACGCACTCTTCGCCCACGACTGCCAATGGTAGGTTGACGCCGTGCAGCGCCATCCAGTCTATCTCCTGTTGCCAGCGCTCCCAGTCCCAGAAGGCCATAGTGTAAGAGAACGTGCAGTAGTTGAAGTCGTAGCGCAGCGACATCTTCGTCTCATGCTTCTCCTTCTTCGCTACGCGCGGCAGCACGGCAGGCAGCTTTGCCGTTGGATTGTTCCATGTGATGTGAATGCCGCAATAGTACTTCAGGTACCAGTTCACGCCGACGGCCACATCAATCCAGTTATGGCCGCGGATGACGACCTTCTGCCCTTGTTGGTCGAGCTCGAAGAACTCCTTGCCGTCGTTCTTCAGCAGTTCAAACTTGAATTTCTTCGATGCACCCTTGTCGATGCGTTCGAGCATGTCGGTCACGGGTGATGCCTGCACGGAGATGGCAAGCAAGGTGAATAGTGTCAGTAGTAGGTGTTTCATGACTTTGTAATGATTCTAGTTTTCTGAGGACAAAGGTACAAAAAGTAGAGCGCATAACAAAGAAACTTGCTTCTTTTTTTGCTGATAAGAATCTTTTTCGCACTTGTTGAATGCAAAGATGCAAGATTGGGACTGGTTCTTCATCTGCAGATGTGATCTTTCTCGTTCGCTAGATACCCCCCTCGCGTTCGCTGGATACCCTTCTCATCTTTTCCAGATACGCCCTTTCGTCTTCCTATTCGATGCCTTTTGTTGCCCTATCTCTATGTGCTTGATTATCAAGAGCATACATATCAAAAAGTAAATTAACTTAATTTGTGTGGTAAATTAACTTAATTTGCATAGTAAATTAACTTAAATTGCTCAGTAAATTAACTTAATTTGCTGAATAAAATAACTTAATTTACTGATTAAATTAACTTAATTTACTTTTCAATTCAATTTAATTTGTCAAATGAATCAAGTTAAAACACAAAAGCAGGGCATTGCTCCCGACATACGAAAGCAATGATTCTGACATACGAAAGCAATGCAGGGAATCAGCGAGAAGCCAATAGCGGTTTCTTTATCAGCTCAAAGCAGGTCATAAGGCGAATATGATGTAGGGACGCGGCGTGCCGCGTTCTGGAGGGTGAAAGCAACAACAAGTAACGCGACTCTCTTGATTTGCCCAACCTGCTCCAGAACGCGGCACGCCGCGTCCCTACATGAATCAATGATTCTTTAACGACCGAATTGGTATCAATCGATAAAAATATTTCCCAAAACATTTGGCGTTTATGGGGAAAGTTCGTAAATTTGCCGCCGAAAAGATACAACAAGAACTCATTGCGGGCCACGCGAAGTGGCACTCGGAGGGATTGTTGTATCTTTTTGTATACATAGTCCTGAAGAGTACGAACAATTGTTGGACTTCGGTCCGACCTTCTCTCGCCAAGGCAGAATGATGCTTGAATCAATTCTGCTCATTGGATTTCGCGAAAGCGTTCTTTCATTTATTGTAATCTTTTCAGGCTTATGACTAAGTATTATGTTTGTGTTTGCAGATGCACCCCGGAGAAGGGTGTAGTGAGTATGAATGCCCAGCTGCTGGGCGAAGTGGTTCATCAGGGCCTTCAAGCCATTCGCCGGGCGAAGAGTCCGCGTGTGAAGGCGCAGCAGGCCCTGCTGCTTGGCGACCTGTGCGTGGGGGCTGGCTATCCGCGACAGGCGCTGCGCGTGTGGACGAGTACCATTCGCATGATTGAGGCCACAGACCACGAGTGGGTCTATGTGCCGCAGGCACCGGGCTGTTCGCCCTGCCATGTGTCGTTCCACTCGGTGGCGTCGGTGGACGAGTGCCGTGAGTTAGGTCGCCGCATCGACGACCTCTGGCGGCGGCTGGGGAAGCCAGAGATGAGCGGTTGGGAGCGTCGCGTCATGCGCTCCTGCCGCGACAGCCGGCTTCATTAATAGAAGGTGTGCTTAAATAGAGAAAGGAGTCATTTAGTAGTCCCCTCCTTCCAGAAGGAGGGGACTACAGGCAGCTTGGTGGTGCAGAATTATCTCACCACGATTTTCTTTCCGTTGCGGATGTAGATGCCGCGTTGGGTGGGCGACACCTTCTGTCCCATCAGGTTATAGCAGCCGTCATCGGCTTTGCGTGAAGTAGTCGTGACCGACTGGATGTCAGTCACGATGTTTCGATTCTGCACCTTTTCGGCCTCGGCCCATGTGTCGGCGTCGTTCTTGATGTCGCTGCCCAGATAGTAACCCAGATTGGTGGGCTGGTTGTAGCCGATGTTCTGGTTGAGGGCACTCATCCAGTAGCAATGGTCGGTCATCAGCCACGGGAATTTGTGAGTCGTGGGATACCAAGTGGAGAAAATCTTCAGGTCGACAAGCTTTGTGGCATCGGGCAGGATGATTTCCTCGCGCCAGTCGCCCACCAGGTCGCCGTACCATGAGGGATTGCCCTTGGTGCCGTTGATCATCGACATGCTGTAGCGCCACATGGTGAATGTGCGTCCGTTGGGAACGCTATGGACAATGCCTTCCTCGTTCAGTCCCTGGCGGCTCAGCGAACCATCGAACCACACGCCAGCGGCGAAGCCCAGCTTCCAATCCTTCGACGTGCTGATGTTGGTGGCGTTGCCATTCTGGTCGAAGAGGTCGCTCTTGTAGTAGTAGAACTCGCAACCTGGTGTGGCGGGCGAGAGGTCGGCGACCATGCAGCGACCCATGTCGTTGTCGCTCGAGCCGTCCTTCTTCCAGATGACCTTTCCGTTGCGGGCATCGTGAAGGGCCACCATCGTCTTACCCGTTTCCAGACAATGGAACATCTGCAGTCCCTCGCGGTCGGGCAGGAACTTACCCACGTGGTTGGCATCGCCGTGGCCCAGCTGTGTGTTCCACAGTCCGAAGCCGTCGTCGTCGACAGCCATCGAGCCATACATCACCTCGTCGAGACCATCGCCGTCGAGGTCGGCAACGTTCAGAGAGTGGTTGCCCTGCGAGGCGTAGGTGGAATGTCGCTTGCCGTCCTTGCCCTTCCGGCCGTCGTTGGTGTCGAAGCGCCAACGGCGGGTGAGCTTACCGTCGCGCCAGTCCCATGCTTCGATGACGCTATGACCATACACGCCGCGTCCAAACACCACCGACGGCAGCCCCGTTTCGTCGAAGCAGCCTACGCCCACACGGAACGAGCAGGCTCGTTTCCAGTAGCTGTCGCCCCACGATTCAGATGTTTCGCGGTTGATGAAGTTGTCGCGTGCCAGCTCGCGACCTGTGCGTCCGTCGATGATGGAGATGAACTCAGGACCAGCAGAGTTGTAGTGGTCCACCCATCCAGGGCTGCTACTGGTCTGGTTTCCCCACGTGCGATAGTCGATCTTGCCGTCGCCATTGGTGTCTTCAATCTGCTGGCCGTCGCCAAACACCGTGCCTTCGCAAGTGCGGATGGCCATCTCGGCACAGCCGTCACCATCGAAGTCGGCAACGGCGAAGCTCGACGAGTTGCCCAGAATGATGCCAGGTCCGCCCTTGATGCGCCAGAGCAAAGTGCCATCGAGCTTGTAGGCATCCCAGATAACAGCCCAGAGACAGTCCTTCTGCGAGTAGCTGGCTCCCGAGCCGTCGCTGATGATGTTGCCATTAGCGTCTTTCTCGCTCTGCAGTCGTTTCACGATGATTTCAAACTCTCCATCGCCGTCGAGGTCGCCTATGCTCACATCGTTGGCCGTGTAGACAATCTTAGAGGTGTTCTCATACACATCCTTCGTGTCCTTCAGCGGGATGCTGATGTACGGCTGGCCGCCGCTCACCTGCGCACGCTTCAGTGTGAACGTGGAGAGGGTGTCGCTACTGCCGGCATAGGTCAGGCGATAGTGGTTGTCGGCAGAGGTGCTGGCTGAGCCGTCTTGAAAGCAGGTGCGGTTCTTGATGTTCGAGGCGATGCGGCTTTCCTTGCCGTTGCCCGTTCGACGATATAGGTCGAACCCCGTCGTTGCATCGTCGCCGGGCAGCATGCGCCAGCTAACGAGTACCTTTCCTGTGTGTTGCTGGTAGTCGCCCAGCGAAGCATTCTTGGCTCCGTTGATGCTTGCCCAGAGGGCGCGCTCGTTGAGGTTGTTGGTCTGAGCTGATGTTTGGCTTGCTCCAAACACGAGGCTTAATGCTAAAAGGATGGTTTGAGGTAGTTTCATGAGTCAGAGTCTTTTTTGTCGTTGCAAAGATACGAAAAGTCAAGGGCAAAACAAAGAAACTATTTCTTTTTTTTACCGAGACGGAGTATTTTCACAAAGAAAATGTAGGGACGCGGCGTGCCGCGTTATGGAATTAGCTTTTCCCACTCCAGCCGCTCGGCTATGCCGCTTTCAGAACGAAGTGGAGAAAGAACGCGACACGTCGCGTCCCCTACATGTGAGGACCAAAAAGTATATAACCACCAAAAATATCTGGTTCTTGCATGAATCTTAGAGAATTGTTCGCCGATTTCAGTTTTTCTTCGTAACTTTGCCCACGTGAACGGTCGGCTTCTAACGCTGCGCGTTCATTATGATAATAGTTGAAAGTAATGATGTACTTCGGAGAGATCATATCGCTGTGTGTGGCGGCACTTTGGACGGTGTCTGCACTCTCGAGCGAAATCGCGAGCAAGCGCATGGGAGTGCTTGTGCTTAACTTCTGGCGCATGGTCTTGGCACTATTGTTCTCGGTAGTGCTGATGTGGGTGGCCACAGGAAAGCCGTTGCCCCTCGAAGCCGGTTGGCAAGCCTGGGCGTGGCTGTTGGGTAGCGGACTCGTGGGATACTTCCTCGGCGACTGGTGTCTCTTCAATAGCTATGTCGTGATGGGTTCGCGCTTCGGCCAACTCTTCATGACACTTGCACCAGCTTTCACCGCCTTTTTTGCCTGGACGATGATTGGACAGACGCTCTCGTGGCATTCGCTACTCGCGATGGTAGTCACGCTGGCGGGAATCGCTGTGGCCGTGAGCGACAAGAGCGGTACGGAAGACGGACAGCCATTGCCGCGACGTGGCATCCTCTATGGGCTCGGTGCCGCATTGGGACAGGGCTTCGGGTTGGTGATGAGCAAGATTGGCATCGATTATTATACGGCTGCCCTGCCTGCAGAACGACTGGCCGACATTAGCAACTATGTTCCCTTCGGTAGCAACCTCATCCGTTGCATCGCCGGACTCGTCTGCACATGGCTGTGGCTGATGGCGATGAGAGAGTGGGGAAAGAAACGGTCGGTGCGTAGTGTGGGACTCTCCACCGACCATCCACTTGCTGAGCGGCCCCGACCTTCATTGATGAGTTCGCTGGGCGACCGTCGTGCCGTTCTGGCCATGCTGATTACCGTGCTTTCAGGACCGTTTATCGGTGTGGGTCTTTCGCTGATGGCGGTGCAACACACAGCAGCCGGCATCGCCTCCACGCTGATGGCTACGACGCCTATTCTCATCCTGTTGCCATCGCGTTGGTTGTTCCATCAACCCGTCACCATGCGAGCCGTACTCGGTGCTGCCATCTCGTGTGTCGGCGTTTCTTTATTTTTCTTGCTGTAGATTTCTGCTTTTTTTCTTGCAGATGTCAAAAAGATTTACTAATTTTGCAGCCGGAAACATACGTCGTTTGCTGAAAGCACCGTTGAAGAGACATCGGAAAGCACTGCAAAAGCGCTGTTTCAAGCAGCCTTCGGGCTTGCGAAAAGGCTCCAGAAGAGCTTCCCTATCATACGGGGGAATAGCGGCTTCTGTTGCCTCCTTCCCTTGGGAGTAGTGATACTCTATACTGATTGTTTTTTTATGTTAATAAAATTTTTTCATTTAAGATCGGGAGTGTCTGGGAAGATACTCCCGATTTTTTGTTGGTTATATGTTTTTTTGACCCTTACATGTAGGGACGCGGCGTGCCTCGTTACTGGAAGGGGAAGCTAAATCCAATAACGCGGCACGCCGCGTCCCTACATTTTCAGGCTGTTTTTATTCCTTACAATCGGTATGTTTTTATTCCGGCCGGCCGTTCTTTTTCCCTCATCGCTCCTGAAGGGCGCGCTTCTGCTGCTCGGCAGCTTTCTGGCGTGCCTCCTTATTGATGTCGGCAACATTGGTGCGACGATAGTAGCCGCGACTCTCACCGTCGCTTGCGAGAACCAGCGAGTCGCCGGAAAGGAACACGACGTCGCAGGTGTCGTTGCGGTAGCCTGCCAGTTCCATCTCCTCAGAATCATCCTTCTTCTGGTATTCGCGGCTGGTCATCACGAGTCGACAGTTCAGGATGTGCCATTCGGTGAAGTAGAGCAGTCGTGGATAGACCACTGGACTCTGGTCTTCAAGCGGCGATTTGCGCACGTAGCCCACACTCTGGGCCGTCCACTGGCGTTTCAGCGAGAATCCGTATTCACGCGGTACGAAGAACTCTTTCTTCACCGAGTCGGGCATCGACTCTTCGAGGATGGCTTGTGCCTGTGGCGTCATGTTGGTGGCATCGCGCCATTTTGGCATCACCACATAGCACCACGTCCCCTTCAGCTCATCGAGGTTTAGCACAAAGTCGGCAACCGTGGAATCGGTGGGGTTGCGCATCAGACCAATCCAGTCGCCCACCTTCAGACGTCCCATCACGCGATTGTGGCGATGAGCATCGATGATGTTGTAGGTGATAGGGTCACTACCGTCGCCCGGCAGCAGGATCACCACCGAGTCGTTGCAGCCCTCGCAGGCCAGTCCGTAGATGGTGCTGTCGCCCTCGAGCAACTGTTCGCGGTTGAGCTTCCCTTCGGAGGTGGGGTCGGGTAGAGGCTTTTCTGATTCTTTCTGCACGCAGGCTGCCATGAGTGCTATGAGCCCCCATGCGGCGAAGATTGCTTTCGTTCGTTTCATGTTGTGTGGTTGTCGATGAGAGTTATTCGGCCGGCATGAGACCTTCAATGTACTTGCAGAGGATGGCGATGCCGCGCTTGTTCTCGCCACCCTGAGGAATGATCAGGTCGGCAAAGCGCTTAGTGGGCTCGATGAACTGCTCGTGCATGGGCTTCAGGACGGAAAGATAGCGGTCGACGACCATCGACACGGTGCGGCCGCGGTCGATGGTGTCACGTTGTATGTTGCGGATGAGTCGCTCGTCAGGATCGGTGTCGACGAAAATCTTCAAGTCCATCATGTCGCGCAGTCGTTTGTTGATGAGTGACATGATGCCTTCAATGATGATGACGGGCTTCGGCTCAACATGGATGGTATCGGGGAGTCGGTTGGAGAGTATATAAGAATAGGTGGGTTGCTCGATGGCCTGTCCCTGCCGTAACTCGTTCACCTGGCGAATGAGCAACTTCCAGTCGAAGGCGTCGGGGTGGTCGAAGTTAATGGCCTTGCGCTCTTCGTCGGTGAGTGCGGTGGTGTCGTTATAATACGAGTCGAGAGGAACAACTGCTACATAGTGTGGCGGCAGCGCCTCGACGATTTTCTTTACTACTGTTGTCTTGCCGGATCCTGTTCCGCCGGCGATTCCAATGATGGTGACTTTATCCATGATGAGATGTTGAGAGGTTGAGAGGTTGAGATGTTGAGAGGTTGGGATGTTCTTTCTCCGCTACGCTACGAAAGCGCCCCTGCGGGTCGAGCGGCGATGTTGAGAATTCTATGGTGTTAAAAACATGTTGCGATAGTATTCGGCCTTGCGCTCGACGGCGAGGGGATAGGCGCGTGAGGAACTGGGCATGCGGTAGAGGCGCAGCTGGCGATTCTCGAAAGAGAACTCGATGTGCTGGCCCACCTGCGGCTGTTCGCCGATGTTCAACTGTTGGCAGAGCACGTCGGTGGCCTTCTGTCCTGTGGTGCAGACGGCCCGACATGCCGGAATCTGCCTGAGCAGTGCCGCGATGTCGGTAGCCTCCACCACCTCCAGGTCTTTGTCGCTGGCGGTGTTCTTCAGTCTTCTTACGGCGGAGGCGGTATCGTAAAGGCCGATGCCTTGCTCGCGCAGCATTTGCTCGATGAGCTCGCGGCGATAGGTGCGGTGTGCCTCGTCGATGTAGTAGAGCTTGTCGCCGTGAAAGCAGATGCCGCAGATTCGCCAGAAGTCGTTGGTGTAGTTGGGGTAGAAGAAGTCCATTGCCCAGCGCTTGCGCGATGGTGGGAAGCTGCCGAGGATGAGCAACCTGCAGCCATCGGGCAAGAAAGGCTGCCAGGGATGACGCTCTATTTCAACTTCAGACGCTCCCGATGGAAGAGGGGTCTGACCATTCTTGACGAATCGTTCTTTGTCCATACGCTATCCCGGCTCTTGGTGAGTCGGGGCGAGCTCTTTTACTTCTGCTCCTTCAGTAGATACATCACTACGGGCAGGTGGTCGCTATAGCCGTCGAGCCATACGCCGCCGGCGGTGGTACGCTTGGGCGAGCCTTTATACTTACCCTCGTTTTGTATCAGATAGTCGCGGCGGAACACCTCGTTCTTCCAGAACTTCAGCTGCGAGAAGTCTTTCTCGCCATTCTTGTTCAGGGCGTTGGGCGAAACCACAATCTGATCGAAGAGGTTCCACGAGCCGTTATACATCAGCGTTCCCTTGCCCTGCTTCACGAGGATGTTGTACCAGGGGTTGAACATATCGTCGGGTCCCACCTTGTCGACATCGGGCTTACACGACAGAACGTCGACCATACTCTTGCTGGTGGGGTCGTCGTTGAGGTCGCCCATGATGAACACGCGGCGGTCGGGTTCCTCGGCCAGCAGCTTGTCCTTCACGGCACGGGCCTGCTTAGCAGCGAGCTCGCGATAGTAGCTGCCAGAGAAACGGCTCGGCCAGTGGCACACGATAACGGCTACGGGGTCGCCGGCTATACGGCCCTTCGTCGTGAGGAAGCCACGTGTGGCGCGGTTCTTCTCGATGTCCTCCTGCAGTTCGTAGACGTAAGGATAGAGCGTGACGTCTTCAACTTCGAAGAGTGCGGGGTTGTAGAGCATTGCACAATCAACGCCGCGCTGGTCGGGACCCTCTACGTGTACATATTTATATCCGCGAGCAGCCAGCTCGGGTTGAGCCACGAGGTCGTCGAGGCAGTGGGCATTCTCAACCTCGCTGACGCCGATGACCGCACAGCCTACGCCCGGCAGCACATCGGTGCCCAGCTCTGAGAGCACACGCGCCATGTTGTGCAGCTTGTGAGTATACTTCATTTCGTTCCACTTATAGGAGCCTTCGGGCAGGAATTCGTAGTCGTTCTTGCCTTCGTCGTGGATGAGGTCGAAGAGGTTCTCAAGGTTGTAGAAACCGACTCCGTAGGCCGAGAACTTCTTCTGTGCCGATGCCGACAAACATGCCACCAGCATCAAGGCTAAAAGGATTGTTTGTTTTTTCATCATAGGTCGTTTTGGTATTTATTCTGCAAATATCGCAATAAAATTTGATATTACGGCAAAAATTTAGAAAAAAATAGCGAAAATTGTTTTTATTATGGAAAAAATTTTGTTACTTTGCAACAGAAAGGCCAAAACAATCTGCATAATAATCAATTACAAAAACCCGATAAAATGCGAAAGAAATTAAAATTAGCATTGTTTGCACTCTGCTGTACAGCAACTGTCACTGCGCAGGTCGACACCAAGCAAGGACAAGATGCCACCGTTGATGAGTCGGCATTCACCTTCACGGAGTCGCAGCTGGGCGAAGACGACAACGTCTCGCAGGAGGTAACCGTGCTAGGAATGAACAGTAATGCCTACGCCAGTGAGGTAGGCTACAAGTGGAGTCCGGCCCGATTCAAGTTTCGTGCCTACAACTCCAAGTACAACGACATCTACATCAATGGCAACCCTGCCAACGATGCAGAGCGCGGCGAGTTCCGATACTCGCTCGTGGGAGGACTGAACAACCAGACACGCGGCGTGGAGGCTTCGCTGCCCTTCGAGGACAATATCTTCGCAATGACGTCTCTGGGTGGTTCCAACAACTACAACTTCCGGCCGAGTGCCATGCCCGCAGGCCATCGTCTGTCGGTGGCAGGTGCCAACCGTAACTACATCTTCCGCGGCATGTACAACTACAGCTCGGGCTATAATGCCAAAGGCTGGGCGTGGTCGATGGGTCTCACCTATCGCTATGCCGGCGAAGGATATGTAGAGGGCACGTTCTACAACGCCCTGAGCTACTATCTCGGCGTGGAGAAGATGTTCAACCCGCAGCACTCGCTGTCGCTCGTCACATGGGGTAACCCCACAGAGCGCGGTGCACAGGCTGCCTCGACCGACGAGATGTACTGGTTGGCCAACGACCGTTTCTACAATCCCAACTGGGGTTATCAGAACGGCAAGAAGCGCAACTCGCGCATCATCCACGACTGGGCGCCCTCGGCTTTGCTCACTTGGGATTGGAACATCGACCACTCTGCCAAGCTCACCACGACGCTTTTCGGCAAGTATGCCATGTATAGCAGCTCGCGTCTGAACTACAACAACTCGACCAATCCTACGCCCGACTACTACAGCTTGATGCCGAGCTACAACTACAACGTGTGGGATCCCACCGATACCGACAATCGCACCGCTTCCGGACTCGAAGCTTGGCAGGCCAGCTACGACTACCTCTCGGCATCGAAGGCTAACCGCCAAATCAATTGGGACCAGCTCTATTTCTCGAATAAGGCGGTTTCAGCACAGGGCGGCGACGCCATGTACTATTTGCAGGCCTATCACGACGACCAGCTGACCGTCAGCCTTGCCTCGTCGCTGAACAAGCAGCTCTCGAAGACGCAGAAGCTCAACGCTGGCTTCAACCTCTCGACCAACAAGGGCATGCACTACCAGACGATGGAAGACCTGCTCGGTGCCAGCACGTTCCACAACGTGAACACCTACGTCGTCGGAACCTATCTTAGCAGCGACATGCAGGCCATGTACGATGCCGACCACCCGAACAAGGAAATCAAGGTTGGCGACCGCTTTGCCTACGACTACAACATCTTCGTGAACCGCATGAACCTCTGGGCAACCTATGCCGAGAACTTCGGACCCCTGCACTACTTCCTGTCGGGCCGCATCGGCGGTGAGACGCTGCAGCGCGAAGGCATGATGCGCAACGGTCTTGCCCTCAACAACTCTCTCGGAAAGAGCAAGACTGCCAGCTTCCTCGACGGTGGTGGTAAGTTTGGTGCCATGCTGAACATGGGCAAGGGCGTCACACTCTTGGGCGGTATCGGCTATGAGAAGAAAGCTCCGGTTGCACGCTCGGCATTTGCAGCTCCGCAGATGAACAACGACTTCGTTCGCGACCTGCGCAACGAGGATGTGTTCTCCTCCGAACTGGGCTTGCAACTCGAGACCAGCTGGGTGCACGCAAACCTCAATGCCTACTACAGCCGTCTCGGCCATGTGGCAGAATACAGCATGTACTACGACGACTCGCAGAACTCCTTCTCCTATGTCTCCATCAACGGCATCAAGAAGGTATACTACGGACTGGAGCTCGGCTTGAACTTCAAGGTGAATTCCACCTTCAACATCAAGGCGCTTGGTGCCCTCACCGAAGCGAAGTACATCAACGATGCCGATGTGGCTTACGTGAAGTCGCAGGACGGCAAGTCTTATAACGACGTGGTTCTCTCGAGGGGTATGCATGAAGGCTGCACGCCGCTCTCTGCTGCCAGCATCGACCTGAACTACCACTCGGGCGGCTGGTTCATCGACCTCATCGGTAACTACTACGACCGCATCTACCTCTACTACACGCCCGTCACTCGCTACGCCAGCGAGAACCTCCTCCGCGACGACCTGGGCAACGACTCCTACAACCGCTATGATCAGGCCAAGGGCGACGGCGGCTTCATGCTCGATGCCTCTATCGGTCGCAGCATCTATCTGAAG
Organism: uncultured Prevotellaceae bacterium; assembly: GCA_900316285.1. Taxonomy (GTDB): domain Bacteria; phylum Bacteroidota; class Bacteroidia; order Bacteroidales; family Bacteroidaceae; genus Prevotella. Next base: position 57,712 of record ONCG01000001.1, on the reverse strand, counting down.
CGCGGTTCGCTCAGCATCAACCTTATGCTCACCAACATCCTGAACAACACGAAGATTGTGACGGGTGGTATGGAGCAGAATCGTAAGGACCGCAAGAACGTGAACGACGAGGACATGCGCGCCTACAAGTTCCAGAAGTCTCCGAAGAAGTTCTACGCCAACGGCACGAACGGTATGCTTATCGTAACCTACAAATTCTAAAAAGCGACAGACTCTTATGAAAGCAATGAAATATTTGTTCCTGGCAGCAGCGACATGTTTCGCGCTGACCTCGTGCCTCGACGGCGACGACTCACTGCTCAACGACGACTGGAAAGATCCGCAATTCCAGGAAGCTCCGTTTGGCAATAACAGCATCACCGAAGACGGCGTCATCACCATCGCTGAACTGAAGGATCACCCCAAATACCGTTCCGCCATTGCCAATAGCGGCAATAAGCTCGTGGAAGACGATATCAAGCTGCGCGTCCGCGTAGGCGGTAACGACATCGGCGGCAACCTCTACAAGCAGTTTGCCGTGCAAGACGAGACGGGCGGACTCATCGTTGCCGTCAACCAGGGCGGACTCAACGGCTATCTGGCTGAGGGCCAGGAGCTCATCATCGCCCTCAAAGGCCTCTTCATCGGAGGCTATGGCAACCAGATTGAACTCGGTGCACCCTATAACGGACAAATCGGCCGTATGTCGAAAGACCTGTGGAACACGCACTTCAAACTCGTTGGCCCCATTCCCGAGAAAGGCTTGGAGCCGATAGAGTTCACGAAGGAAGTGGAGAACAATATCAGCACCTACTGCGGAATGTTGGTCAAGCTGTCGAACGTCACCTTCAAGAGTGCCAACGGCAAGAAGACATTCGTCGACGGAGCACAGTCGGGTGGTAACTACTTCACCCAGCAAGTCGACGGGTTCTCGTCGAGCAAACTCATCGTGCGCACCAGCTCCTACGCCGACTTTGCTGCTACGGTGCTTCCCTACGACACTATTAATAAGGTGAAGATTCCGTGCAACCTTATCGGCATCGCCACCCGCTATCGCGACACGTGGCAGATCATGCTGCGCAAGACCAGCGACCTGGAAATCCTGAAGTAAGGACGAAAGGCGACGGATGAATAGTAAATCATTTCCTATCGAACAAAAATAAAAAATATAGCAATATGAAAAAAGTAATCTATTCTATGCTGGCACTGCTCTGTGCCGCATTCGCATTCACAAGTTGCGAAGATGTCCCCATGCCTTACGACCAGCCAGGCGAGGGTGGGGAAGACCCTATTGTCATTCAGCCTACTGGCGACGGAACAGTCGACAATCCCTACAATGTGACGGCCGCTCTGGAGTTCATTGAGAGTCTTGGCGCCGATGTAGAGTCAGAGCAAAACATCTACATCAAGGGTATAATCGTAAGTATAACAGAAGAGTACTCGACACAGTTCGGAAATGCTCGTTTCTTTATCTCAGACGATGGCACAAATAATAATCAATTTGAAGTCTATCGCGCCATGTATCTGGGCAACAGGAAATTTGTCGCTGGCGACACCCAGATTCAGGAAGGCGACACCGTGGTGGTTTGCGGAAAAGTGGTGAACTACAAAGGCACTAAGCCCGAGACTGTTCAAAACAAGGCGTACCTCTACTCGCTCAACGGCATCATGGGTGGCGGCGTCGGCCCTGGCCCAGGTGGCGATACTGGTCAGCCTAAGGGCGACGGCACGTTGCAGAATCCTTACAACACGGCTGGTGTGGTGAACTACATCAAGACGCTGGGCAGCGATGTCGAGAGCCCGGGACAGGTCTATGTGAAGGGTACGATTGTCAGCATCAAGGAGGAATATGGTCTCCAGTTCGGCAATGCCACCTTCGATATCGGCGATCCTGGCACAGGTGTGACCTTCACGGCATATCAGCTGAACTACTTCGACAACAAGAAGTACACCGGCGGCACGAACATCAAGGTCGGCGACGAGGTCATTCTCTTTGGACATGTGGTGAACTTCCGAGGTAACACGCCAGAAACCGTGAGGGGTAAGGCTTACCTCTACTCGCTGAACGGACAGACTAGCGGCGAACAGACAGAAGGACAGCCGAAGGGTAGCGGAACGCTTGCCGATCCCTTCAACCCGGTTGCTGCCAACAACTATGCCAGCTCGCTGGCCGCTGATGCAAAGAGCGACAAGGACGTCTACATCAAGGGTAAGATTTCGCGCATTGCCAACAATGGTGAGTTCGGTACTCAGTATGGCAACGCCACGTTCTACATCTCAGAGGATGGTGGTCAGTCTAACGAGTTCTATGTGTTCCGCACACTCTATCTCGGCAACGAGAAGTACACGGGTGGCGACAACATCAAGGTGGGCGACGAGGTCATTATCTGCGGTAAGGTGACCAACTATAGGGGTAACACACCTGAGACCGCTGCCAACGAGAGCTTCCTCTACTCGCTCAACGGCGTCACGAAAGGTGGCGGCAGCGGCGGTGGCGGTGACGATCAGCAGGGTAATGTGAAGATCACCACCGATGGCAATATCGTCACGTTCACGGTAGAAGGCACAAATCCTTCCTTCAGCTCGGCTGTCGACCTGAATGAGCAGGGATGGGCCAACCAGGATAAGGTGACGAGCCTGACGCTTCCCGACGGAACCGTCATCACGTTCGGACAGGGCGAAGGTAGCAATGCACCAGCGTTCTACACAGCAACGAAGGGTGTGCGCGTCTATGCCAAGAACACCATCACCATCAGCGGTGCAGCTGTATCGAAGGTCGTGCTCACCTGCGATTCCTACAACGGAACCAACTACACGGGCAATAGCACGATGTATGCTACTGCCAACGGCACCACCTTCGTCATTTGCAACGAACATAGCGAGGCAAAGGGTGGCGAGCAGCTGCGCGTGCAGGCGATTGAAATCACCTATGCCCAATAAGCAGCAATAGGCACTTCATTCATAAGAATGAGGGTGTGTCAAAATAGAGCAAGGAGTCAATTTGTAGTCCCCTCCTTCTGGAAGGAGGGGTCAGGGGTGGTAGGGACAAATAAGGTTCGACCTTTCCTAAATGTTTAATTTATAATAGGTTATATCATTATTCTTCTCTACCACCCCTAACCCCTCCTCCCAAGAGGAGGGGACCACTGGCAGCGTCTTTTCATCCATTATTTCATTTTGACACACCCACATTCCTTTTCTCGCTCTTCGCTCCTGCTTTTTGTCTGCAAAAGGCTCCTTTTCTCGCTCTTCGCTCTTGCTTTTTCTCTGCAAAAACGTAAAAAATAAGGAGGCGAAGTGAAAATAAGCAACAAAAATTTGCACATTCCGAGAAAACTTCGTACCTTTGCAGCCCGTAATGTGTGATTGCGCCTTGGCGGGTCCACATGAGCGACTTGAAAATACATTATTAATAACAAACAATAAACGAAAAAATGAAAAAAGGTATTCATCCCGAAAACTATCGCCCCGTCGTGTTCCGTGACATGTCCAACGGCGATATGTTCCTTACAAAGTCCACCGCGAAGACAAATGATACCGTGGAATTTGAAGGCGAAACTTACCCTGTGGTAAAAGTCGAAATCTCTAACACCTCTCACCCCTTCTACACGGGTAAGAGCACGCTCGTTGACACCGCCGGTCGCGTCGACCGCTTCATGAGCCGCTACGGTAAGATTAAGAAGTAATACCACCTGTAACGATATAATAAAAGTGCGTTCGGACGTAGTTGCATATGCGGCCGACCGCACTTTTTTCTTTCCCACATCATCTGAATCCTCTTTTCCCTCAACATCTGAATCCTTTGCCTTATGAATAAACGATCAAACCTCAAGCATCTCATCTTGTTGCTCATGGCGGCACTCGTCATCGTGGCCTGCGGAGGCAGCGACGATCCCGAAAACCCCGACGTAAACCCCTCGCAGACCAATGTGAACCGCAACAACACGGCACAAAACGCTGTCTATGGGCGGATGGAGTTCCCGAGGCTGAAAGGCGGTTCAAACAACATCGTCATCATCCATACTGTTCCTGAGTTCGGCGTGAACTACTGCGTGGAGTGGGATAGCGACCTGAAGCCAGAAGGCTGGACGCCCGAAGGCACGCTGCGCTCGCAGCGCTGGTCGTGCTACCAGATGCATCCTGGCAACAGCAGTAGCAAGACCGACCGCAAGCCTTACAACGAGGGTGGGGAGTTCAGCGAGTACCCCAACGATCCCGACTTGTCGTCGAAGTATCATTTCACGTCCGACCCCTATCGCTTCTCGGGCTACGATCACGGCCACATCATCGCTTCTGCCGACCGCGCCTATTCGTTCAACAAGCGGGCGAACACGCAGACGTTCTACATGACGAACATGCAGCCGCAGATAAACGGCTTCAATGCGAAGGTGTGGGCAAACATGGAGGCACAGGTGCGCCGCTGGAACAACAACAGCTTCCGCGATACGCTCTACGTTGTGAAGGGCGGAACCATCGACCGCTGGGACCAAATCATCACCACCATCGGCTCTGGTCAGAACAAGATTCCCGTGCCGAAGTTCTTCTTCATGGCGTTGCTCTGCAAGAAGAAAACCAACAACACCAACAGTACGACGGGCGGCTATCGCGCATTGGGCTTCTGGATTCAGCATAAGTCGAACGTAAGCACTGACCTTTCTCCCTATGTGGTGAACATCGACGAACTCGAACGCCTCACCGGCATCGACTTCTTCTGCAACCTGCCCGACCAGTACGAACAAATCGTCGAGTCGCTGTCGCGCGAACAAGTACTGCGTGCCTGGAACCTCGAATAAACAGACGTACGTTTTTTTGAGACATACAGGACACACGAACGTTTTTTTTTAAGACATACAGGACAGACGAACGTTTTTTATTTGAGACATACGGGACAAACGTACAGAAGTTTTTTAAGACATACGGAACAAACGTACAGAAGTTTTTTAAGACATACGGGACAGACGAACACGAGATTTTCTGTGTAAAAAAGCAGACGGACTTGGAGTTTTACTCTCGTGTCCGTCTGTTCTTATTTGATGACTACGAAAACGTATGATCTTTTGTCCCGTATGTCTTAAAAACCGTTCGTATGTCTAAAAAACTTCTGTTCGTCTGTCCAGTATGTCTACTTAATTTTGAGGATGCGCTTCGGCGCCTTCTGTGCCTTCTGTTCGGTGCCTACCACTCCCGACTTTGAGTAATAGTAGTCATCGTAGTAGTAGCCGTCCCAGCCATAGTAGTAGTCGTTCCAGTTGGGCGACGACGTGTGACGCAGCTGGAAGTCTACGCGGCTCTCGCCATCGTAGATGGTTCCCTCGAAGTAGGCATCGTCAAGCCGGTAGTTCTCGATCCAGAGCGTCGTTCCCTCCTCAACGAAGTACACGGTGATGGTGCGATAGTTCACCGTCCACTCAATGTGGTTGGCCACGTAGTTGCGTCCCCAGCCGGCGTTGTTATAGTAGTCGATCCAGTAGCCCGTGCCGCTGCTGTAGCGGTAGGGGTCGCGGAGGAAGCAGATCTCCGAATAGGTGGCATCGTAGACGCGTCCGTCCCATTCAGAAGACATATACATGTTACCGCGCCAAGTACCCTCCAGGGTGTAGGCGATTGCATCGTCGTCGTCCCATTCGCAGCTTGTGAACGACACGGACAGCACTGCCATGAGCAGAAGCGTCCAGAGTGTGTACCATTTCTTCATAGTTGTGAGGCCCCCCTCTTATCCTCCCTTAGGGAAGGAAGCCACGCAGGGGCTTGGGCTTTGGTTTATACTTTTTTGTTGTTTACTATTTGCTGATTTCTCGCTTTTCGATTTCTCTGTTGCAAAGATACTGCTTTTTCGTGGGCTAACAAAACGTTTTTCCATATTCTTTCGTAGGAATTCCCCTATAGTTTCTGTTATTTTCCCTAATAAACATTAAAACTTGAAACCAGAAACTCGAAACCAGAAACTTTTTGCTTATCTTTGTAGAGAGAATTTTTTAAGGAATAATATAGCAGATGGCACAAAGACGCCCGGCAGTAAGACCCCAAAGGGGTCTCATGTGCATAACCGCGGGTCTTGACCCGCGGAGATCAGGACTCTGATATATGCCCTCGTCCCCAAAGGGGACGCATAGCAACTAAACTGCCAATTCGTCTGCTTGATGATGTGCGACCCCTTTAGGGTCGGGTGTCTGGTGGATGTCATCCACCGCAGGTCAAGACCTGCGGTTACGCATATGTGACCTCTCCGAGGTCCTTGTGCATCTCCTGTATCATCACCATTTTTTAACCAACAATACGAAAAGAAAATGAAGACTGTTTATGATTTCGCTGTCAAAGACAGAAAAGGCAAAGACGTAAGACTGAAGGAGTATCAGAACGAAGTGCTCCTCATCGTGAACACCGCTACGAAATGTGGCTTCACGCCTCAGTACGACGAACTGGAGGCCCTCTACAAGAAATATCACGCCGACGGCTTCGAGGTGCTCGACTTCCCCTGCAACCAGTTCGGCCAGCAGGCTCCCGGCACCGACGAGAGCATCCACGAATTCTGCAAGCTCACCTTCGGCACCGACTTCCCCCGCTTCAAGAAGGTGAAGGTGAACGGCGACGATGCCGACCCGCTCTTCAAGTTCCTCAAGGAGCAGAAGGGCTTTGCCGGTTGGGACATGGAGCACCCCATTGCACACATCCTCGACGACATGCTGTCGAAGGCCGATCCCAACTACAAGGAGAGTCCCGACATCAAGTGGAACTTCACGAAGTTCCTCATCAACAAGCGCGGACAGGTGGTAGCCCGTTTCGAGCCCACGGAGAAGTTTGAAAACATCGCAGCTCAGATTGAAAAGCTGCTGCATGAGTAATCATAAACATGGAACGAGTAAAATGCTTAATCATCGGTAGCGGACCTGCAGGCTACACCGCTGCCATCTATGCCGGACGTGCCAACCTGCAGCCGGTGCTCTATTGCGGTCTGCAGATGGGTGGTCAGCTCACACAGACCACCACCGTGGAGAACTTCCCCGGCTATCCCGAAGGCGTCGACGGCAACGAGATGATGATGCAACTGCGCCAGCAGGCCGAGCGCTTCGGCTGCGATATGCGCGATGGCATCATCGAGAAGGTGGACTTCTCCCATCGTCCCTATGTGCTCACCACTGATCGCGGCGTGGAAGTGGAGGCCGACACGGTGATTATCGCCACCGGTGCCTCTGCCAAATACCTCGGCCTCGACGACGAGAAGAAGTACAACGGCATGGGCGTGTCGGCCTGTGCCACCTGCGACGGCTTCTTCTATCGCAAGAAGACCGTGGCTGTTGTGGGCGGTGGCGACACAGCCTGCGAGGAAGCCATCTATCTTGCCCAGCTCTGCAAGAAGGTATACCTCATCGTTCGCAAACCCTATCTGCGCGCCAGCGATGTGATGCAGAAGCGCGTCTTCGAGAACGAGAAGATAGAAGTGCTCTTCGAACACAACACCGTTGGCCTCTATGGCGAAGGCGGTGTGGAGGGTGCCCATGTGGTGAAGCGCAAGGGCGAGCCCGACGAGGAACGCTACGACCTGCCCATCGACGGCTTCTTCCTCGCCATCGGCCACAAGCCCAACACCGATGTGTTCCGCCCATTCGTGGCTGTCGACGAGACAGGCTACATCCGCACCATCGACGGAACGCCGCGCGTGGCCTCTGCCGCCAATCCTGCTGAAGCGCTGCCAGGCATCTTCGCTGCTGGCGACTGCGCCGATCCCGTCTATCGCCAGGCAATCGTCGCTGCCGGTAGTGGTTGCAAGGCCGCCCTCGAAGCCGAGCGCTACCTGCAGACGCTCTGACGCCATACCTGTTCCCAAGGGGGACACATAACATAATAATCGCCCAGTTTGCAGCAAACTGGGCGATTTGTCGTCTTTATAGCGTAGTGAGAATTGGCATCGTCTGATTCGTCTGTCAGTCTTTTTGTAATTAAGGTGTAAACCCTATTTACAAAAAGACTGATATGCGATTATCGTTAAGGGAATACATTTTACTGCTTCCCCAGAATATTATTCACCAGTGCTGTCACGTCGGCAATGTTCACGGCGCCATCGCCATTCACGTCAGCAGAGCCTGCAGGAACGGAATAGAAGACGAGCGAATGTTGTTGGGTGTCGATTTGCTCAGATGGAATCGAGAAATTCCATATATACACGTTGGTATCGGCAGACGGTTCCAACTGGTCTGTAATGTCAACACCGTCGAGGAAGAGTTTTTGAATTTCTCCATCGTTCTTCTTGAATTCCATACATAGATGTTTTTGGCTCCCTTCATCCGCAAGGCACTCGGAATACAGTTCCACCGGCAACGTCTCTTTATCATCGATGTCAGTCGTTACAATGTTTCCATTGACTTTTGTCCATCTCGATGCGCTCACCTCTGCGCCGCCTATGCGGGTCACGCTCAGGAGATAGTTGGGCTGGTAGGAGTACTTCACCTTGACATTATAGGTCTCGCCTGGAGTTATTCTGTAGTTCTCGAGGTGGTAGTAAGTGTCACCTTCTTCATATGGTATCACATTGTTCTCTGTCCAATCGCTGTTCCAGTCAGGGATGGCCAACGGTCCATCTGCCACCTTTTTCGTCAATTCGAGCTCTGCGCCATTGACAGAGACTTCTACCGTCTGTCCCTTGTAAGGAGTGGCATAGAGTCCAATGAAAGACCCACTTTCTGTGGTGGGGTTGATAAACGTATTGATATTCGCTGTATTTGACTCGTAAACATAAGTTCCGGCATCGCCACCGTCTATATAAGGATTCTGATTGCAGAGCACGGTATGCTTTCCTGCTCCCTCCACAGTTGCATTCACGAAGATATGAGGAATCTTCTCGGTGACAATGTTAAGATTGAGGACATCGCCATTGGATGCACCAGCAGCAATCATGTCTTCGTAATTATAAGCAATCTGATAAATTGTTTTGTTTTGATATTCGGTTTGGAGTGCGCCGTCATTCACAAACACATCGCTTTCAGATACCCACGATGCGACATCTCCTGGGTTTACTGCCTCACCGTTCACATAGAAGGTTACTTTTTCGTCAGCATTGGCAATAGCAGAAAAGTTGATATCTCCATGGGTTTCGTCTATTTTCTGCTGGGACAAATTGTTTTCTTCTATTGCGGTATAAGTACCTTCGAGATCGCTATATGCGGCTACTCCACCTCCGCTACGAGTGATGTTGAAGGTAATGTTTACATCGTAAATCTTCTCGTAGAAGATGTAGACATAGACATAAGGTACCTTACGTGTATCACCTCCCACGCCGAACGTTACGGTATAATTGCCACTCTCATCAACAGTTACCCAATCGAATGAATCCGCTTGCGTGAGACTAAGAAAGTAGCCTGGGATGCGGATTTCCGACACCCGATAGCCTGGATTTGGTTGAATGAAGAGGGTCGCAGTATGGGTCTGTGGGTAATATAATTCGTAGCCATAATGTCCAGTCACGATATCTGGGGTGCCACCTGTTCTGGTCCATGTGAATTTTCCTCCTTCGTTCTGATAGAGATACACTCCGGAGACCAAACCTTCACCTTCTACGTTGAGAAAGATGTCGTCAGTAACATGGTCGATGGTGTACCAGTATTTACCATTAGCATCGGGTGTCATTTCGCTGAAAATGTCACGCCCATTCAAGTAGACGTGCCGAGGTTCGAAATCACCATAACCAAAAGTTGTATAAGTTGACACGTAGAACTTGAATTCCTTATTCTTGTCGGCGGTAAGAATATCGGTGGTTGCGTTATTGCTTTGTGATTGGTATTTGAATGATTTTCTTGATCCGTCCTGATAATAGGTTCCTCCCAGTTCGCATTCCCGAACCGACAGATTGATGGTGCTGGTGTTTGGACCAATAGGATCATTAATCTCAGAAACGCCATCCCATTGCACAACGTCTTTAAACTCGGGCCAGCCCCAGATGCTCCCATCAGCAATTTGCTGCTCCAATACGGCAAAATCATCGTCATTCATGGCAACATGGGCTGTGCATAACTCTGGGTGAGGTGGAAAAATAGAAGAAGTAAGAGATGGTACTTCTTTGAAATAAAGGTCAAGAGGCTGATACTCACCTACAGGGTATTCAAATGCAACCCCATAATTCCCTGTCATGAAGAAGATTTTTTGCAGATTCGGACAATTTACAACTTTACTATATAATATATAAAATGAATTTTTTCCTTTAAATATCATTTTCCTGATATAATTGTTAGTGATATCTTTTTCAATGTCGAATCCCCGTACCTCATAAACCACATCACTACCATTCCAAGCGTCAGGGACTGTTATGGTTGCAGGAATGATTAGCGTTTCTTTATCAAAGTTGGAGAAATCTTTAATATATGCATATTTACCATCGACGTTAGACTTTGTTACTTCATAGACTAAATTATTTATAGTCACCGTATTCTCAGTTTGCGCCCACGCATTGCTCACTCCGCCCACTATCGTCAGGCAGAGGATAAGGAAAAATTGCTTAAATTGTTTCATATTCTTGGTTTTTTTGGTTATTGTTGATTCTGGTTGTTTCGCATTGTGCCCTGAACTCAGAGGGCGTGATGCCGAAAGCGGTGCGGAAGGCTCGGTTGAAGTTCGATTTGTCGGTATAGCCGAGCGTATGGCCGATGGTCTCGATGGTCGTTTCGGGATGCTCACGCAAGAGTTGCTTGGCTTTGTTCATCCGCGCACGCTGGAGATATTTCTTGGGTGATTCATGGAAGAGCCGTTCAAACTGGCGGCGGAACGTAAAAGGGGTGATGAAGAGCTTCGCCGCGATGCCTTCCACACTGAAGTTTCCGCGCTCCACCTCTCCCTTGATCACCTCTTCGATAGTTTTCTTGTCCATATTGGTTCTCGGCTGTTGGTTGATGATGGTTGCAAAGTTACGGATATTCTTTAGTACGGGGGGTGTCATTTTCTTTCAATTAGTTGTCAGAAAGCGACAAAATGCCCCTTCCCATTGGATTCTGTTCGATTTCATCCACGAAATCGGGAAATAAAACCGTTAATTTGTTGTTTAATCATGCCGAATTGTTTATCTTTGCATGGTCGCCCACAAATGGGCAAAATCATAAAAATATCACATCACGATGAAGAAGACGCTTCTTATACTCCCTCTGCTGCTCATGGCTATCGCCACATGGGCTCAGGTGGCCGACAAGGCCGCCCCACTGCTCAATCGTTTCGAACAATCTTCGCAGAAAGCCGCTCGCCTGGAAGCAGCCAATGCCTTCTTCAGCCTGATACAGGAAGAAGGGCTGACCGATGAGTCGCTGGCGTTCACAAACGAGGTGCATCGCGACACGCTGGCACAGCAGGTCTACTACTGGGCTGCCGAGCACTATAATGCCCTGCAAGACTATCAGAAGGCGGCGCAGTATGGCGAACGCGCGCTACCCTACTGCCACGCGGGAAACAATCGTGTGGCGGAAGCCGATTGCCTGAACCTGCTGGGTATCGTCTATTTCAGGATGGGCGACAGCCCGAATGCGGCAAAATACGCAAAACTCTGCAACGAACTGGACATGAAGAGCGGCGACCCCGACGCCATCAGCTCGAGTCTGAACACGCTGGCAGGCATCTTCCTCGGTGCCAACCTGCCGGGAGAGGCCGAGCCCTACATCCTGCGTGCGATGGAGTATGCGAAGAAAGCACAAAACCCCGCCCGCATGGCTGTGCTCTTAGGTACCGCCTCTGAGGTCTACCACGCCAAGGGCGACCAGGAGAAAGCGCTGGAGTATGCCGACCAAGCCTGCCAGATGGAGGAGCAACTCGGACGGAAAGACAAACTGGCCATGAGGCAGGTGCAGAAGGCGGAGGCGCTGGTGGGACTGAAACGCTATGACGACGCGCTCTACGTGTTGCGGGCTGCATTGCCGCAGTTGCAAGCCGACCAAAACTACCATTCGCTCGCCATCGCTTGCAACAAACTGGGAGAGTTGTCGCTATGGAAGAAGAATTTTCCCGATGCACAGAAATACTTCGGGCAGGCACAGCAGATATTCAATGCCATGGGCGACCGATACAACGAAGTGCATTCGCAACTAGGGCTCTACATGTCGCTGAAGAACAGCGACCCGAAGGCCGCCTTGCCCCACCTGGAACGCTACAACGGACTGAAAGACACGCTCTATGCCGAGCATGTGGCGGACAGTATCGCGATGATGAGTGCTCGGCTGGGCAACGATGCGCTGAAAGCCGAGAACGAGGCCACGAAGAGCCAGTTGCGGAATTACATCGTGCTGGGGTCCATCGTGGTGCTGGCGCTGCTGCTGGTGTGCTTCCTGCTATGGAAGAACATGCGCAAACGCACTGCCGAGTTCGTCAGACAGTTCAACGAGTTGACGGAGGTGTTGGAGAACCAGCAGGAAGAGCATGCCTACGAACAGGCCCAGCGAGCCGCTCCCGATGAGGGCGAGATGAGCGCGGGCGGCGTAAGCGACGAATTGGAGGAACACGATGGGCCGCAACCCGCTGATTCCTCAGCAGGCTGGAACGACCAGGAACGCGCGTTCATGGAGAAGGTGAACGCCATCGTGAGCGAGCAGATTAATGAAGGTCATGTGGACGTGGAGGCGTTGGCTTCGCAACTCTTCATGTCGACAACGACGTTCCGCCGCCGCTTCACCGCCATCGTGAAGGAAGGCCCCAAAGCCTATATCCTGCGCCAACGCATGGAGAAAGCCCGTCAGATGCTGGAGGAACATCCCGAGATGAACATCAGCGAAGTGGCCATGCGCTGCGGATTTGAGGACCGCTCCAACTTCACCCGCGCCTACCGCCGTGCCTTCGGCATTGCCCCGTCCGAGTCCAGGGCATTGGATAATTGAGGCCCCTCGTCCTCGCCTCCGTCATCCTTAGATGACATCGTGGCGAAATAGTTGCATATCTGGATTATCTTTCGTATCTTCGCTGTAGCGAAGATAACTTGATCTCAGCATAAATAAGGAACGATTGTCAACCCGGCTTTTTATTATTCCTATTTTATTAATTTTGGGAATAATGACATTGCCTTTTCGTATTTTCCTTACCCAATCCTCGCGAAAGCTGGGATTGGTCAGTATATAGCTTAACCAGGGGTTTTGCTGCTCATAGCGTTCTTAGTCATTGTTCGATGCAAATACATGAGGTGTACTGATTTAGGTTGACAGTTTATACTCTTAATTTCACTATAGGTTTACAACCAGTGATTTTTATTTTCTGCTGCAATTCTGCCATTGCTGCAATACTCGTTGATAATCAATGGGTTGCGAGTGGCAGTAGTGTGGCAGTATTGCAGCAAATCTCGATTTTAACATAAAATTAACACAAAAATCGCCTTTTATTTGCAAGGAATTGTTGCATATTTGAACTTTTTTCCCGAATCCTTGCCATTGAAATAGCGAAGGTGCTCATGCTTGGCATAGTTCGACTCTGCGCTCGCTTAACCTCTTCCGCAACTTCGGCTACGACGACAATGTGCAGTTCAACGGCTATGTCACCGTCTACGATTTCACATGACGCGTTACCAGAATCGTTGCCGCTATCTGGTAATGTCGTTACCGCTATCTGGTAATGCCGTTACCAGCATGTGGTAGAGCTGTTACCACAATGCGGTAGAGCCGTTACCGCATGCAGGTAGTGTGACTACCGCATGTAGGTATCACTCCTACCACATGTCGGTATCACTTCTACCACATGTAGGTATCGTATTTACCACACGCTGGTAGGCAAGACAACGTGATCGTGCTTATTGCGGCACCGTGTATCTTGTCACCCCAAAATCGCTCGATTCGTCATTTCTTCGTGTTGAAATAGCGCGATTATTCATTAAAAACGTCGTAAATAAACGCGTTTTTCAGAATTTGCTGCAATTCTGCCACTTTGCTGCCATTTGCAACCCGTTGATTATCAACGAGTATTGCAGCAATGGCAGAATTGCAGCAAAAATTAAAAATCACAGGTAGGTGTTCTTCTGTCCCGTTTGTCTTCTTTCATCGTTCCCCACTTCCCTAGCGATATAAAAGATGAAAAACGGAATGAAGGAAAAAAGGGAAGAACATGTTAAAAACGTAAAAAGGCTTGCAGGACAAGAAGGAAAATACTAACTTTGCAAATAATAAACAATCATATTAAACGATAATAACAAAAGGAGTTCATTCATGGAGAGTAAATGACCCTGGGCATTTTCATATAAAAAAGTAAGATGATGAAGTATTTTAAGTTTAAGAACAACAGAGGGCAAGGGAGCTCAATTCACGAGAGTCCTATCTGGAATTGTATAAATTGGATTCTCAATAAGTTGATTCCCAAAGCGAATCCCGACTTTGAGAAGAAATATAAAAGCGTACATACGTGGTATATCGAATATGATGGTGAGAAGCATTTCACGACCAGAGAGATAGGTATAGATAAAGATGGAAATGTTATAGTAAAAGCTCCTTTAAATAAGAATTTGGGATTGTGGGTAGATAGTGATATGAAGTATGAAGATTATCTTTCATATGAAATATGCACTATCACAAAGAATGATTTCAATCTTCTGTGGAATACACCTATCGCATAGATTTCACTAAAATATGTATCCGCCAGAGGTGGTTTATGGTTGGTATTTAGGAATGGAGAACAAGTAAAGGGTAATAGTGGTAAGCCTATAACATATGACTCTAATGCTCAGGTTGGCACTATTGGATTTGACTATGGCTTTTAACAAATATAATGATATGAAGCGATTATTGCTTATCTGTAGCTTCTTATGCATGCTTGCAGCCTGCAAAAAGGAGAACAAAGATCTTGCGGGTAAACCTTACCAATATGAATGGTGGGCAATTGAATTCGAGCCAACCAGTTTGGACCACATCATGACAAGTTGCGACAATCTGGACTCTGCCGCTTTCTGGAAGGATGGCATGTCCATCAGTAAAATAGATGAGCAGGATTTTCAGACTGCCAAGCAGATTATCATAGACGGCTACCCGGCAATCTTTCAATGCTACAACGACTTTGACACGCTATCGATATTCCCCTTGCGGCATTATTTCAGGCAGTATCTACCTTTCTCATATCAAGGGAAGCAATACGTGTACGTAAACCTTTACACTCACGTTCAAGTTCAAGGGCAAGAGCACGTTATGAATATCATTGCACCAGACGAAAGAAAGCACTTGTTACCTTGGGGCAAGGAGCCAGGCCACTACGGGATGATGATTGTCGACCTGACGGACAAAAAAATAGCGTACTATCATTTTAATCGTCTTACAGGGAGCAAATTGGGCACTCAAGCAGAAAACGTTCAAAAGGATTCTACATCTTCGATGATCGGAGCATGGTATCTTTCTGGTACATGTACTGATGGCGCATGGACAACAGAACATTCACGTCCGTGGTTACGCTTCTTAAGTGAAGGCTATGGAGAGTATTACGATTCTGAAGGTTCGAATTATCCCTCTACGTTTGAATGGCAATTAAACAAGGACACTCTTTTGATATTCAAAGGTAACAATACCTTTTTGGGGTTAAACCAAGAGCCCATAAAGCTCTCTTATACCATAGAAAAGAAAAAGGCTGATAACTATTTGACATTACAATATAGTAAAGGAAATGGAGCAGTGATGGCTTTCTGCTTGAATAAGATAAACTAAGGACCTACAAAATGTTGAAAAAAATGTTATGAAGATGCAATTATTGATCGTTAGTTCAATACTATTTTCTAGCTGTCAATGTACAGTTGAAGATAACGTAAAAATTGTTAAGACCGAGACACATTGAACGTAATAATCTATGGAAATAAGTATATTCGTATAGGCGAAGATTTCTACGAGGCAGAGAATTCGATTCTATCAAAATAACATTTCATAAAAGGTTTTTCAGTCAGATAAAAACAATGAGTAATAAAAGGTTCTTTATAATCTGTGGCATTGTGTGGGGTGCACTTGTGTTGACATGTGTCGTAAAATACTGGAGGGCATCTGCATTCCTGCGTGATGAGCCGTCATTGCTTGAAATCCGTGACCGGCAGGAGATAGCCAAATCATTTATAGTCAATGTAGAGTATTACAGGAAAAATTTTGACGAAGATGATCCGTCTGGTATTTTCTACGATTATGCACGGAGATATAAAGATAATATTCGCTTAACCGATGTTCCCTCTCCTTTGCCTACTGACAGCCAGATAACAGCCAAGGTTGGAAAGATATACTACCGAAAAGACAGCTTGTGTTGCGTTGCCCTTTTAGCAGTCCATTCGCATTATGACAGAATACCTGGGTTGGCAGACAAGTCGCCAGAGGGTGACGATTATGATTCCTTTCCGCTTATTGGCGCAAGAGAGAAGAAAACCGATAGGTTTAAAATATATGTCTTTGGAAGGACGCAATACATTTTTTGGAGTAGTTATGAAAAAGCGTTAATCGCCATGAATTCTGATTTAACGCAGACGTGGAATACGTATACGAATTGGATTACAGGCGAAAACTGTTCATGGAACGTAGACGACCCCGAATTTTTCGAGACGGCTCCTGAATTCAGGAAATACAGGGACGGCTATCTTTTCGAATATGAAAAGGGGGATAAGAGGATTATCAAGATGGACTACCTTTCAAACAGGCCAGACAGCATCATCAGGAAGTACTATCCCTGGGCGTGGTGAATACTGTATGACCATAAACTATAATCAAAAAAATGAGAAAAAAACGGAAACGTACGCTGCTGATTGGCTGCCTTGTGTGTGGTGTTCTTGCCTTTATAGGTGTGAAATACTGGAAGAAATACGGATTCCTGTGTTACAGACCGTCATTGCTTGAAATCCGTGACCGGCAGGAGATAGCCAAGCTATTTGTGATAAATGTCGAGTATTACAGGAAGAACTACGATGCAGATGACCCGGGACGGGCATTCAAAAGATATGCATTCCGGACAAAAGTGGATGGAGACTTCTATCATAGGGATATTCCGTCTCCCCTGCCTACCGACAGCCAAATAACAGTCAAGGTTAGAAAAATCTACTATGCAAAAGACAGTCTGCATTGTGTCGCCCTGCTGTCTATACGCAGACATTATGACAGGATAGCAGGATTGGAAGACAATTCGCCCGAGGGCGATAAATATGATGCGTTGGCTCTCATCGGCGCGCGCAAGAAGAAGGTTGACAGACTGAAGATCTATACCTACTACAGATGGTTCTGGATGTCGTTCCATAGTGAGACAGAAGCTGTTGCAGCCTTGAATAGCAGTTTAACTGGGAGATGGGATGGTTGGTATATAACCGAGCCTGAATACTTCAGCGGAGGATATGAGCCCAGATGGCATTATAATAATTATCCAGCACATGAATTCCGGAAATACAAAGACGGCTATCGCTATGAGTATCAAGAAAATGATTATGATGAGGAGGTCAAGACTGACTATCTTTCAAACAAACCAGACAGCATTATCAGTAAGTACTATCCCTGAATCCTCAGGATGGTCAAAGCATGGTAATCAATCAGGTTGGCAGATGAATACGTATATAACCACACTCCTGCTCATGTGCAGCACCCATGCCAGTGCTGCCACGCCTGCCGAGGGCGACAGCGCGACAGTGGGCGAACAGTCGATGCGCGTGGTGACGTTCAAGGCGGTGCCTGGGACGGAGCGAACGTACTACTACCACCGTGACCACCTCGGCAGCACGACGCTGATCACGAACAAGAGCGGCGAGGTGGTGCAGCGCGTCGAGTACCTGCCCACAGGTGAGACATACATCGAGCAACAGGACACCTCCTGGGTCAGCCCCTATAAGTTTAACGGCCGCTCGGCCCTTCGGGACGCTTTCGAAACAACGTGGAGAAAGAAGGAACTGGACATGATGCACGGCCTTGACTGGTACGACTCCTCGGCCCGCTACTACGACCATGTGCTGGGACGCTTCCACCAGATAGACCCGTTGGCAGAGAAGTACTACGCTTGGAGTACTACTCCTTCATTCAAACATAATATGATAGATTTATATGAGAAATAATTATTTTATCTTTTCTGTTGTTAATATCGCTACTTTAGCTTTGGTATTATTTTCTTGTTCTTCAACTATGGAAAAAGATGAGTTGGAATGTGAACTATATCGTATTTCCGATAATCATTGTGAAAACTATGACAGTCTTGTAAATGCTCATGTGATTGAAAGAGACCAAAGAACAATTTCAATAACTTTGGGTCTTTACAATAATGGCACTGAATCCAAATACATTCCGTTTAAAGGTTTTAAGAAAGATTCATTTTGTTCAGAATTATTAATAGGATATGGGAAGAAAACATTTCCTATAGAGTGGAGTAGTTCAAGTAATTTTAGAAATAATATAATTCTGCCACATGATACGGTAGGCTTAAGTATTCGCATACGTAATTGGATGCTTAGAGAAATGGGCATTGAAGATAGCACTTCTCTTGCCACTATTCAGAATAATATTTATTTCGTTCACAAGATCTGTAAGAGCGATTCTATGAAAAAGGAAATGCCTCCATATTTAATCAATAAAATAGATAAGACCCATACCATATTACATTATCGAGATTCAAATGATTTAAAAAAAGGTATTATAGCAGACTAAATAGAAATAAATATGAATCCGCTTAATAATAGGATAATAGAATTCGAAAGTAAGGTGCTGACTACCTTGCTCTTCGATGGCAGCTACGTGTTACACGTAGTCAGACACGGGCATCCACGCCACCTATATCCCCACGTATCACTTCTACATGAAGGACCACCTGGGCTATTTAAGAAGGATTTACCAATAGTAATTCATAGGGCGCAGGCGCGCCTGCGTCCTTCCTTGATTCCTTTTTCTTTCCGTTCTTCTGTCCCGTCTGTCTTCTTTCCTGTTCGTTTGTCAAATTAATTCATAGATTGTCCGTCGTCACATTTCGGTTCTAAATTAGTTATCCTTGTGTTAATAAATTGCAAACGAAAACAAATAAAAGTGAAAAACTCGAAAGGTTCTTTAACAAATGCCTTATGTCCGTTAATGCATTTTTACTATTAGGACTCTTTTTAGTGACGTGTAATCGGCGTAATCTGCGGTTAATGTTTCTCGCGCAGAGCCGCAGAGTTTATCAGAGAAAATTGTAGGCAGTAAAGAGAGCGCAAAGCAGCGGAGCTGCCAGATAAAGCGCTGAAGCGTGTGTAAAGCCCTGCGGTTCGGGTAAAGCCTTCGGCGGCTATCGCCCAATACCTTCAACCATCGCGGAAGCGTCTGGCTGGCAGCCACCACAAATCAGGAATTGTCAGAACCAGCTATTGCCTTTTCGTCTTCACCACCGAGGCAAGGATGCTGATGGTGATGGTGCCGAAGATGATGAGGAGGCTGAGGCCGGTAGAGATTTCAATGTGTGGCACATAGGGTAGGTGGCAATGCAGCAGGAGCTTGATGCCAACGAAGATGAGCACGATGCCGAGTCCGTACTTCAGATAGGCGAAATACTTCGCGATGGCGGCGAGGGCAAAATAGAGTGCACGCAGGCCGAGGATGGCGAAGATGTTGGACGTTAGCACGATGAACGGATCTTGTGTCACTGAGAACACGGCCGGGATGGAGTCAACGGCGAAGGCGATGTCGCTGGTCTCGATGACAAGAAGTGCGACGAAGAGGGGAGTGGCTTTTAATTGATAATTGACAGTTGACAATTGATAGTTCTTTCCCCGCTGTTGCTCAGAATGCGGCGAAGCCGAGTGGTGATTTGCATTGTCCTTTGCCTCTCTGATGAAAAACTTCCCACCATGCATGCGGTCGGTGACGGGGAAGAAACGGCGGAACAGCCGTACGAAGATATTACGCGAGGGGTCGGGCTGTGCTTCCTCGTCGTGGGTGAACATCTTTGCACCGCTATAGAGGAGGAACACGCCGAAGATGGCGAGCACCCACTCGAAGCGCGTGACGACGGCAGCACCGAGGAAGATGAAGATGCTGCGCAGGACGAGGGCTCCGATGATTCCCCAGAACAACACCTCGTGCTGGTACTTGCGTTCTACACCGAAGAACGTGAACAGCATGAGGAACACGAAGAGGTTGTCGACGGAGAGCGACTTCTCGATGAGGTAGCCGGAGAGGAACTCCAGTGCTTTCTGGTGTGGGTCGATGGGGTAGAAGAAGTAGATGCCTGCGCAGAACAGCAGCGACACGACAATCCAGACGACGGTCATGTGCAAGGCTTCGCTGATGCTCACCTCGTGCTGTCCCTTGCGCCCGAACGACTTCAGGTCGATGGCGAGCATGAGAAGCACCATTGCGTAGAAAAGTATCCAGCCCCAAAGGGGTATCAGTTCTGAATGCATAAGTCACAAGTTTAGAGCAGCGGAGCTGCGGGTAAAGCGCCTGCGGCGCGTGTAAAGCTGCTTCGCAGCGTGTAAAGCCTTCGGCGGGTAAGGCAGCGGAGCTGCGGGTAAAGCGCCTGCGGCGCGGGTAAAGCTGCTACGCAGCGTGTAAGGCCCTGCGGGCGGGCAAACCCCGAAGGGGTGTAAAGAACATAGGCAGGCGGTGGAGTGCGGAGCGTAGCGGAGCACGCAACCCCTGTAAGGTATGTCGACGTGTATTTAAGTGCCGAAGGCCCAACAGAATCTGTCACCCCGTCGGGGTTTTAATTTGTTGTTGACGTTTTAGCAGGGGTTCTTTCCCCGCTTCGCTCAGAAAGCGGCAAAGCCGAGCGCCGTGCTACGCACTTCACCACCTGCCTGGGTTCTCGCCACCCCTTCGGGGTTCCACGCGCTGCGCGCGGTTTGCTCTGCAAAGGTACAATAAATTCCTCAACCTGCAAAGGAATCATTATTACAATCGTGTTACGATGGTGTTTTTTTAGGGTATGTGATAGACAATGGCATAGAAAATGTAGGGACGCAACGTGTCGCGTAACTGGAGGAAGTTGGGCAGACCAAGCGCTGCATAACCTTGTTTTGGGCTTCGTCCCCTCCAGTTACGCGGCACGCCGCGTCCCTACATTTGCCTTTGGTGCTTTGCGCTCGGCTCTGCCGCTTTCGTAGCGAAGCGGAGAAAGAACCTTGAACACGCCGCAGGCTTTACACGAGCCGCAGGCTCCTTACACGCTGCGAAGCAGCTTTACCCGCGCCGCAGGCGCTTATTCGCTGTCGTTGATGACTTGGAAGTTGAAGGCGTCGAAGTCGGCATAGCCGCCTGTGCGCTGGGTGGTGTAGCAGAACAGGGCGTAGCGCGTGCCCATGAAGAGGCGCTGCCAGTCGAAGCGCATCTGGTAGTCGGCAATCTTTGTCCATTCCGAGCCGTCGAGGCTATAGTAGAGCTGTGCCTTGTCGTTGCGTGGATGGAAGTCGCCCTCGATGCGCAGGTGGACCACCGGCTTGGAAAGGCTGATGCGCTGCACGACCGTCTCGTCGACTTTCTCCACCTCCTTGATTCTACGTCCGAGGGAGACCACCTGCTCGCTCATCTCCAGGAAGAACTTGCCCTTTTCGCGTTTCACCGTTAGCACGCCGCTATGGCCGTTGAAGGCTGCAAAGCCCGCACAGTCGCCATTCTTCAAGTGAGAGGCGTCGAGGGTTACCGTTGCCGAACACTTCGGGCCCATCATTCGCTGCGTGAGTGTGTTGGGAGCAAGGTAGAGGTTGTCGACCACGCGACAGGTCTTCAGACGGAGCCAACCCTTGCGGTCGGAGAGCGACCATGCACTGTTCACGGGGTTGTGGTTCCACTGCCATTCTGGGGCCAACTTGTCGTTGGAAAAATCGTCGCTGACGGTGGGATTCAGGCGCTCGCCTTCATGAGTTGAGGTGAGCGGGCGCATGTGGATGGGAATCTGTCCATCCTCGTCGCCCAGCATCGGCCAGCCGTCGATCCAGCGACAGGGCATGAGCAGCGGCACACGGCCTACGGCTCCACGGTCCTGGAAGATGACGCCATACCAGTCGCCCCACTGCGTGTCGACGATGGTGCCTTGTCCGGTATAGCCGAATCCACCGTAAGGAGCCTCGAGGATGACTTGCTTCTCGTAGGGGCCAGCGGGGTTGTCGGCGCGGTAGCACACCTCGCGGCGGTGGCGTCCGGGTGCATACACCTGCGAAATCATCAGCAGATAGTAGCGTCCCATGTGCTTCACCACTCTCGACCCTTCGAGCAGTCCCGTCTCGTCGGCCTCGCGCTGGAAGATCTGTCGGTGCGAGTTAGGCACCACGCCCTGCAGGTCGGCCGTCAGCTCAACCTGTTCGCCCGTACCATAATATACATAGACGCGACCGTCGTCGTCGAAGAGCAGCGATGCATCGTGGAAGTGCGGCAGTCGTGAGACGAGCGTCCACGGTCCTTCCGCCTTCTCGGCCGAGTAGATGTATGTGCGTCCCATATCACCACCCTCGTTGGGTACGAAGAGCACATAGAAGCGACCGTTGTGGTACTTCAGCGATGTGGCCCACTGACCGCGTCCGTAGACGGTGCCTTCGAGCAGGCCGTAGCGCGGCGAGTCGTCGAGCGTCTCGCAGACGTAGCTGGCAATCTCCCAGTTGATAAGGTCTTTCGACTTCATGATGGGCACTGCCGGCATCATGTGCATGGTGGTGGAAACCAGGTAGAACGTGTCGTCGACGCGAATCACGTCGGGATCGGGCAGGTCGGCCCAGATCATCGGATTGTCGGCGGCTTGCGCCGTGCAGCAGCAGAGTAGCAGCCACAGTTTGAGCAGTTGTCTTTTCATCATAGTTATTGCAGTGTTATCTCCATGCGTTGCAGATGGCTGTCCTGCGAGCTGTTGCCATAGAGCAGCTCGTAGCGGCCGGCCTTCGTCAGCATGGTGTTGGTTTCGGTATCAAAGAATTCAAACGATGAGGGGTTGAGCTTCAGCGTGGCGGTGGCGGTCTGACCAGCCTTTACGTCGACGCGCTGGAAGGCACGCAGCGACTTCAGTGGACCATCGGCATCCTGCAGGTTGCGAATGTAGAGCTGCACAATCTCCGTGCCGTCGCGATGTCCCGTGTTACGCACCGGAACGCTCAGCGTGAGCGCTCCCGACTCGGTGCTGATGCTTCCATTAAGAGAGGCCTTGCCCAGTTCGAACGTGGTGTAGCTCAGACCATAGCCGAAGGCGAACAGCGGATCGGAGAAGTAGCGGTAGGTGCGGCCCTTCATCGAGTAGTCCTCGTAGTCGGGCAGCTGGGCGTCGCTGCGATAGAACGTCACCGGCAGCTTTCCCGATGGGTTGACATGGCCGAACAGCACGTCAGCCACAGCCGTTCCACCTTCCTGACCGGCATACCAGGCTTGCACGATGGCGTCACACGTTGCGGTCTCGGGAGTCAGGGCGATGGCCGAACCCGAACAGCACACGAACACCACTTTCTTGCCTGCCTCGTGGAGGGCGCGCAGGAAGTCGCGCTGCACGCGCGGCAGCTCGATGCTGGTGCGGTCGCCGCCCTTGAAGCCTTCTATCTGCACGGGCATCTCCTCACCTTCCAGTGCGGGCGAGATGCCACCCACGAACACCACCGTCTCGATGCCCTTCAGCTGGGCGATGAGCGACTGATAGTCGATGGGCAGCTCTTTGGCTACATCGATTTTCATGTTGGCTCCCCATGTCTTCACAAACTTGTAGAGCACCTCGATGCGATAGCTACGACCCTTCTCGGCCTGGATGGCTGTGCGGGAAGGCGTGGAGCGCCAGCTGTGTATCTGCTGCTTGCGCTCACCGTCGACGTACACCTCGTAGTGGCCCGTGGCTTCAACGTTGACGACATACTCTCCCGACTCCTTCGGCGTGAACACGGTCTCGTACTTGGCCGAGAAGTCCTCGAGGTTCACGCCCGGTGCAAACTGGTGCATGCCGGCTGTGGTGACGGCCACGGGCGTGGTGTAGAGTTGTGTGGTGACGGGGCGCCCTTCCATCTCGGTGTTGTTCCAGAACGTGCCGCGCAGTCCGCGCTTGCCGTCGATGCTGCATTGCGAACCCATCAGGCAATCCATCACCATTGTGTTCGTCAGGTCGCAGCCCGGCAGGTAGAGCAGTTTCTTCTGCTGCTTGCGGATGCCGTCGAGAATGGTGATGGTGTGGTTCGGTGTGCCGTTGTAGTTACCCCACATCATCGGAGCGTTGTCGGCATTCGGGCCAATCACCGCAATCTTTCCGCTGTTCTTCTTCAGCGGCAGCACGTTGTTGTTGTTCTGCAGGAGAACGATGGTCTGGCGAGCCATATCGAGCGACTTCTGTGCACTCTCCTTGGTCGACATTGCCGAATACGGAATCTTCGACCACTCAACGAGACTCGGGTCGTCCATCTCGCCCAGGTCGAAACGGCCCTCCAGCAGTCGGACGACGTGCTTGTCGACCTCGGCCTCGCTGATGAGCCCGCGCCTGACGGCCTCGGGGATGCTGCGATAAGCGTAGCCGTAGCCACATTCCACATCGGTGCCGGCGAGGGTAGCCTTCGCAGAGGCGGTGACGGGCGACGAGGAACTCTTGTGCGACGAATAGAAGTCGCTGATGGCTCCGCAGTCGCTCACCACGAGGTATTTGAATCCCCACTCGTCGCGCAGAATCTGTTGCAGCAGACGTGTGCTGCCACAGCAAGGATCATCGTCGAGTCGCTGATAGGCACACATCACTTCACGCACCTTCGCATCCTGCACCAGCGTCTTGAAGGCAGGCATGTAGGTCTCCCAGAAGTCGCGCACCGGCACATCGGTGAGGTTGACGGTGTGGCGAGTGTATTCCGGTCCGCTGTGTACGGCATAGTGTTTGGCGCACGCCCAGAGCTTGCGATACTTCGACGACTCCGGTCCCTGCAGTCCGCGCACCACCTGAGTGCCCATCACAGAGGTCAGATAGGGGTCTTCGCCGTAGGTCTCCTGGCCACGTCCCCAGCGCGGGTCGCGGAAGATGTTCACGTTCGGCGTCCATACACTCAGGCTGTGGAACTTCTCGTCTTCGCCCTGCAGGTCGTGCATGCGGTGGTTGTACTGCGCACGAAACTCGGTGCTGGCCACGTCGAACACCCGATACACCATGTCCGGGTTCCACGATGCCGCCATTGCGACGGGTTCGGGAAACACCGTGACGTTTCCCATGTTGGCGGCACCGTGAAGGGCTTCGCTCCACCAGAAGAATTTCTTGATGCCCAATCGGGGAATGGCGGGACTCTCGTCGAGCATCAGCTGCGATTTCTCTTCGAGCGTCAGTCTCTGACAGAGGTCGACGGCTCGCTCATGTGCCGTGAGGTTTGGATTCTGATAGGGCAGCTGCTGTGCTGCAGCGCCAAGGCCGTACGTCAGTGCGCAGGCCAGCAGTAGTTTTCTTGCTTTCAGTAACATGATATATACTTTCTTGTTTGTTGATGACGGTTTGTGTTGACTAGTTTTCATCGTCTGCAAAGATACATACAATTCTTCACATGGGCTTTCTCTATCCTATCATTTTCTTTCCTTCATGTTCCAAACGAGGGGGTTAAGGAGTTCTTTCTCCGCTATTGCTACGTAATCGAACCAACGGGCCGCTTTCGTAATGAAATGGAGAAAGAAAGCGGCCGCTCGACATCCCGAAGGGTGGCGCTTTCAGAGCGAAGCGGGTAAAGAAAGCCGAGCGAAAGAAGTTAAAGGACGAATGTTTTGTGGCGGAATGTAGGGGCGCGACGTGTCGCGTTTGTGGAAAATGTTGTAACTTTGCAGTCTGGCAATGTAGGGACGCGGCGTGCCGCGTTATGGATTTAGCTTCCCCCCCTCCAGTTACGCGGCACGCCGCGTCCCTACATGTTCAGGGTCAAATTCCAAATCATTCCCTCATTTTGATGGATTTTGAATTAAATTTTAGATTAATTACTCTAACTACTGAAAAAGTTGTATCTCTGACCTTCGGTCGGCAAAAAAAATAAATGAATTTATTTTGTTCTGCGCTCGGTTTTCATTATCTTTGCATCGTAATCACAATTCCTGGAGAACATGAACATAGATCATATCAACGAAAAGCTATCACGGCAAGAGGGTCTCTCGAAGACGCTCGGCATGGAATTCCTCTCTACTCCCGAGCCCGATACCTGCATGGCTCGTATGAAGGTGTGTGAGTGCAACCGACAGCCGTTCGGCTTCCTCAGTGGGGGAGCAACGCTGGCGCTGGCCGAGAATCTGGCTGGTGTAGGCTCGCTAGCTTTGTGTCCCGGCAAGATTGGCGTGGGCATCAACGTCAGCGGTTCGCACATCAAGGCCGTGCTGGAGGGCGACACGGTGACGGCTCGTGCCCGTCTGCTGCATCGTGGCAAGACGCTCCACCAGTGGCACATCGAGATTAGCAACGAGGCAGGCGAACTCATCTCGTCGGTAGAGGTGACGAACTATATCATCCCTAAAGGAAAGTGAGGAAAGGCATGAACGCATTTGCTATTTATAAACTGCCTCACGACCGAATGGCTACGCTGATGATTCAGCAAAGAAAGGATGCTGTGACGTCAGTGGAGCTGTCGACGCTGAATGGTGAGTCGGGATTCCTGCTCTCGCCTTTCATGCTGACGACAGAAGAGCCCTGCATCCTGATTGCTCCCGACGAGTGCTACACGGTGCCCTTCGACCAGTTGAGCAATGCCGACTGGCAGCAGAGGTTGGGGCAGTTGGAGCCTTGCCTGCACGCGTGTGGAACTTCTCAGGACGAGGACGGACGCGAGGCCTATCACAAAGCCTTCAGCCGATGCTACGAAGCACTCTGCGAGGGTAGGGTGGAAAAGGTGGTGCTGGCACGCACTAGTTTTGAACCCTTGCGCCGGCACGCGCCCTATGAGATGTTCCTGCAGGCGTGCCGCGACTATCCCCGCATGTTTGTGGCTCTGGTGTCGACATCCGTTAGCGGTACTTGGCTGATGGCATCGCCCGAACTATTGCTGGAGAACGAGCAGCAGAGTAGCAATCGTTGGCACACAATGGCTTTAGCGGGAACGATGCGCCTGGAGGGCGAACAACTGCAGTTCGACAATCCCCGTCAGGACGGCGTGCAGGACATCCGTTGGAGTCAGAAGAATATTCAGGAGCAGCGGCTGGTGGCAACCTATGTGAGGCAGTGTCTGCAAAGACTGGATGCGGAGGTGGAAGAGACAGGACCCTTCACGAAGCGTGCTGCCGATTTGGTTCACCTTTGCAGCGATTTCCATGCTGTCACCAATGGTACGAAGGCGGTGGGTGAGATTGTTGCCAGCTTGCATCCCACGCCTGCCGTGTGTGGCTTGCCGAAGTGGGAGGCCCGCGAGTTGTTGCTAAGGAGTGAACCGGCCAGTCGCCATTTCTATAGCGGCTTCTGTGGACCACTCAACATCGACAGCCAGACAAAACTCTTTGTGTCGCTGCGCTGCATGGAAATTGGTTCCGACGGCTACCGCCTCTATGCAGGCGGTGGTCTGCTCAAAGACAGCGTGGAAGAGCAGGAATGGCAAGAAACCGAAGCCAAGATGCAGACGATGCGACGGCTTCTTTGAACCTTGAACTTTGAACCGCTGCATAGCAGCATTGAACCTCTTGAACGCTGCGTAGCAGCATTGAACCGCGCCGCAGGCGCATCGCTATGTATAGTAATAAAGATAATGTAAACATCCTGACAGCCCTGCTAGTGGCACACGGCATTCAACATGCAGTGGTGTGTCCGGGTAGTCGCAATGCACCCATCACACATAACCTCGTGGTGTGTCCCGACATCGACTGCTATAGCGTCACCGACGAGCGGTCGGCGGGCTTCTATGCCTTAGGACTGTCGCTGGCAACGAACAGCCCTGTGGCCGTATGTGTCACATCGGGTACGGCATTGCTCAACCTCCTGCCGGCAGTTGCCGAGGCAGCTTATCAGCATGTGCCCGTCATCGTCGTCAGCGCCGACCGTCCACCGCAATGGATTGACCAACTCGACGGCCAGACACTTCCGCAAGGCGATGCGCTCGGGCGCTTCGTCAGAAAGGCTGTGACGCTGCCCGAACCTCTTAGCGACGAAGAACACTGGTATTGCAACCGCCTCGTCAACGAAGCGCTGTTGGCCACACGCCAGCAGGGTGGTGGTCCCGTGCACATCAACGTGCCTTTATCGGAGCCACTCTACGAGTTCACGGTGAAGGCCTTGCCCGAGGAGCGTGCCATCTTCATGGCTCCTGCTTGCAACGACAAACGGCTTCTCCAAGAATGTGCTGGAAATTTGCTGATGTCGAAACGGCCGATGATAGTTGTCGGGCAAACCCTGAGAGACGATTTGCTGGCCGAAGACTTCGCAGGCTATCAGGACATCGTCGTCTTAAACGAGGCTCTGAGCATCGGTTGCGGTGCTTGCCACTTCGATGAGTTGCTCAGCAAGGGTCGTATTCCCCCGTCGATGCTACCCGACTTCGTGCTCTATCTCGGCGGCGAACTCGTCAGCAAACGCATGAAGCAGTTCCTGCGACAGTTGCCCGATGATGTAAAAATCTGGTCCGTGAGCAAAGATGGAAGGGTGCGTGACACGTTTATGTCGATGTATGGCCTGATAGAAGGACATCCAGCTGATGTGCTGGCCGACCTTGCCGAGTTGACAAAGGGCTTGCAGCTGAGGAGTAGTCGTGACTTCTTTGAACAATGGGACGACGTGCTGGCTTGCGTCGATGAGGCGATAGACAGCTATGACCCCGATTACTCGCAGATGGCGGCAGTGAAGATGCTGGAGGCCGCGATGGAATTTGCCGACGAGGCTGTTACTCATTACGGTAACAGTTCGGCTGTGCGGTTGGCGAATGTTTTTTCCTCTCATTTCGTCTATTGCAACCGCGGCGTGAACGGCATTGAAGGCACGCTGTCGACGGCAGCTGGCTTCTCGCTCTGTCACCCCGATAGTGTGTTCTGTGTGGTTGGCGACCTGAGCTTCTTCTACGATGCCAATGCCCTGTGGCCGCAGTGCCTGAAGGGCAACCTGCGTGTGCTGTTGCTGAACAACGGTGGGGGCGGCATCTTCGAGAAGTTTGAAGGACTGCGCAAGAGTCCTGCCCGCGATGCCTTCGTGATGGCCCGCCACCAGACTACTGCCGAGGGGCTCTGCCGGAGTTTCAACGTGGGCTATCGTGCCGCTCACAACATGGAAGAACTGGAGGAAGGTATGGAGTGGCTGACCGAAACTGCTGATGGCAACCGGCCACTCGTCCTCGAAGTCGTCACCGACTCGGCAGTCGATGCACGCGTGCTTCGCGACTTCTATGCTCATATTGCAAAAACGAAATTTTAAGGAAACCATGTAAAATTTGATCCAGAAAATGTAGGGACGCGGCGTGCCGCGTTATTGGACTTAGCTTTTCCCCTACAATTACGCGACACGTCGCGTCCCTACATCATTGAAGGTCAAAAAGTATATCATTACCAAGTTTTAATGTAAGATAGATCATGAACAGAAACTGGAAAAAGATAGAGGGTGTCGACTTCAAGGAAATCCTCTTCGAGGAGTACAATCACATTGCGAAGATCACCATCAACCGCCCGCGCTACCGCAACGCATTCACTCCGCTGACGACGTGGGAGCTGTCGCAGGCATTCAACATCTGCCGCGACCGCCTCGACCTGCGTGTCGTCATCCTCACGGGTGCTCTGTCGGAAGTGCCTGAAGGCAAGCAGCTGGAAGACGTGAAGCATGCCTTTTGCTCGGGTGGCGACATGCATGTGAAAGGTCACGGCGGCTACATCGACCAGCAGGGCGTGCCCCGACTGAGCGTGCTCGATGTGCAGATGCAGATTCGCCGACTGCCGAAGCCTGTCATCGCAATGGTGAACGGCTACGCCATCGGTGGCGGACATGTGCTGCATGTGGTTTGCGACCTGAGCATCGCCAGTGAGAATGCCATCTTTGGCCAGACAGGTCCGAAGGTCGGCTCGTTCGATGCAGGCTTCGGCTCAAGCTATTTGGCCCGCATCGTCGGTCAGAAAAAGGCACGCGAGATTTGGTTCCTCTGCCGACAGTACTCGGCACAGGAGGCGCTCCAGATGGGACTCGTCAATAAGGTCGTGCCGCTCGCACAACTCGAAGACGAGTGCGTCCTTTGGGCAGAGACCATGATGGAACGCTCACCGCTGGCCCTGCGCATGATCAAGGCCGGCCTCAATGCCGAACTCGACGGTCAGGCAGGCATCCAGGAACTTGCCGGTGATGCCACCATGCTCTACTACTGCCTCGACGAGGCACAGGAGGGCGGTCGTGCATTCCTTGAGAAGCGCAAACCCGACTTTGACAAATATCCGCAATTCCCATAGGCAACAGCATCCATGAAGCTTGACATTGAGGAGCGCGTGCTCCATTTCAAACAGCCGGCGGGAACGTCGCGTGGCGTGTATACCACTCGGCGCATCTGGCTCATCACAGCTACTGATGAGGCTGGACGTGTGACGGGCGTCGGTGAGTGTGCACCGCTGCCGCAGTTGTCGTGCGACGACATTCCGAACTATGCGGAAGTGCTTCGCAGGTTTTGTGACGAGGTGGAGCGCACAGGTGAAATTCCTTACGAGGCGCTGCGTCCCTATCCATCGATGCTGTTTGGGTTGGAAAGTGTCATGCCCAATCCCAACCTAATACCCACCCCCAACCAGCCCTCCGTCGCGAATGGGGTATTCGCTCCCCTTGGTGGGGCCGCAGCCACATCGGTGGCTGCTCTGAAGACCCCAGTCGCCCAAGGGGAGGGGAGCTTAAATACCCATGTTCTTGATGGAATTGCCTCCAATGCTAATCAAGCCCCCCTCCCCTCGGGAGGGGGTGGGGGTGGGTTTTTTATCCCTATCAACGGCCTTGTCTGGATGGGAACATTCGAGGAGATGCACCAGCGCATTGAGGAAAAGCTAGCAGCTGGGTTCCACTGCGTGAAGCTGAAGATTGGTGCCATCGATTGGGATCGAGAGATTGCCCTGATTCGGTTCATCCGCGAACGCTACAGCCGTGAGCAGATAGAGCTGCGCGTCGATGCCAATGGCGGATTCTCGGTCGATGAGGCTATGAGCAGACTGGAGGAACTGGCAAAGTACGACATTCATTCCATTGAACAGCCTATCCGCCAGCACCAGTGGGCGGAGATGGCGTCTCTCTGCCAGCATTCGCCGCTGCCGATAGCGCTTGACGAGGAACTCATCGGTGTCAACGACCCAGAAGAAAAAGTCCGTCTGCTCGACACGATTCGTCCTCAATACATCATTCTGAAGCCGTCGCTGCATGGTGGCATGCGGGGTAGCGAGGAATGGATACGGCTGGCACGTGAACGCGGCATCGGCTCGTGGATTACCTCTGCGCTGGAGAGCAACATCGGCCTCTATGCCATCGCACGATTTACAATGCAAATGTATGGGCCTGATATCACGATGCCGCAAGGACTTGGCACAGGACAGCTCTTCACTGACAACATCGAGTTGCCTGATGTAGAGATGAGAATAGAGCAGGGGAGGCTGGTGGTCGCTGCAAAGCAGCGGAGCTGCGTTCAAAGCCCTTCGGGCGGGTAAGGCGCTAAAGCGCGTGTAAAGCACTTGTGGTGCGTGTAAAGGCCATTGGGCGTTTAAAGTTGCTGCGCAACGTTAAAAGGGAAATGACAAAGGAAGAATTTATTAAGGAGTGGAACAGCCCGTCGCCGTATGTGCGGGTGAAGACCAGTGGGTCGACGGGTGCACCGAAGGAGATGCTCGTAGAGAAACGACGCATGCTGGCTTCGGCACGCATGACGTGCGACTTCCTGGGATTGCAGCCTGGCGACACGGCCTTGCTCTGCATGTCGCTCGACTACATTGCCGGAAAGATGATGGTGGTGCGGGCGTTGGAACGCGGTCTGCGACTAGTCAGCGTAGAACCAAGTGGACACCCGCTGAGCAGCAGGCCCACCCCTCAAGCACCCACCCCCATCCCCTCCCGAGGGGAGGGGAGCTTTGATACCCTTTCTCCCGCAAAAACTAATCAAGCCCCCCTCCCCTCGGGAGGGGATGGGGGTGGGCTTTTCGCTGCCATGGTTCCCATGCAGGTATGGAACACGCTGCAAGTGCCGGAGGAACGCGAACGGTTGTGGAAGGTGCGCCATCTGCTCATTGGCGGTGGTGCCATCAATGAGCAACTCGCCGAGGCGCTGCAGGACTTCCCGGGCAATGCATGGAGTAGTTATGGTATGACGGAGACACTCTCCCATATCGCTCTGCGCCGCTTGAATGGTCCCGATCGTTCTGAGTGGTATACGCCTCTGCCGGGTGTCAGCGTTTCTTTGAATGAGGAAGGATGCCTCGTCATCCGTGCGCCGCATCTCTGCGACGAAACACTCGTCACCCATGATTTGGCGGAGATGCAAAGCTCTCAGCCCGATTCCCCCTTTCGCATACTCGGTCGTCGCGACAACGTGATTTGCTCAGGAGGCATCAAGATTCAGATGGAGGCCGTCGAGGAGAAGTTGCGCCCGCACCTCTCCTTTCCTTTCATGATTACCAAACGGCCCGATCCAAAATTCGGTGAAGTGGTGGCGATGCTTATTGAAGGAGCGACAATAGAACACTGCCGCGCCATCTGTCAGTGCGTCCTACCGAAATACGAACAGCCGAAATTCTTCCTCGTTGTCGACCGTTTGCCACTTACCGAGACGGGTAAACCAGCACGTGCCATCGCCCAACAAATGGTGGTGGGGTAGTGATAGC
This sequence comes from uncultured Prevotellaceae bacterium, assembly GCA_900316285.1. GTDB lineage: Bacteria > Bacteroidota > Bacteroidia > Bacteroidales > Bacteroidaceae > Prevotella. The sequence goes on along the minus strand of ONCG01000001.1, from coordinate 25,139 downwards.
TTGTCAGGCCTTCGGTCGAGTCTTCTCTCGCTTCATCGCTGCCTTCACTTTTCACTTTTCGTTTTTCACTTTTCACTTCGCGCTTGCGCGGGGGCTGTTCTACAAGCTACACCTATTTAAATAAAAGCGCCTAAACTCCGACCATTTATAGTACGGATAACAATCGGTTGGCACGGGCAGACTGGCTTCCTTGCCGTTGAGCAGACACTTCACTAAAACATCCTCGCCTTTTTTCTTGCTACGATAGAAGATGAGCTGTATGTTGCAAGCCTTACACGTTTCCCAATTCTGATAGCAGTTCTTCACCTCGTAAGGATTCTCCGGATTGCGGTCGGCACCGTTGATGCCCATGAGGATATGGAGCGGTCCGAGGCAGTTGTCATGTCCGAAGCGCAGGTCGGCAATACGATCGCTACTGCCGTCGAGCACCGCATCGGCCTTGCGGATGATGTCCTGCAGAATAGGAATCATCACATATTGATCAGGGAACAACCAGGCGTAGGAACCCAAGTTAGAACTCTCCCAGCGTGCCGCAATCTCCTCATCGGTAATGATGTTTCCCATCATGCCTTCATGACCGATATTGGGCAGCGACGTGTAAAGGTTGATGAGGTTATCGCCGATGCGCTGCATGTTGCCAGGCAGTCCGTCGGTGCTGGTGAAAGTACGGCTGACCACCTTCTCGCGTAGGTTGTCGACTTCCTTGAACTGGTCGCGATTCTTCTCAAAGCGTGGTCTGGGCTTCGGAAAGTCGTGCTTCACAGGGTTTTGTCGGTCGCCTGGAACCACACCGTCAAGGGTGAAGCGCGACGACTGCTCACGAATTTCTATCTTCGGATTGCACTGCACCAGCTCCTGACAAAATCCCGACATGCTGAGCACACAACGACCCGACAGCGACGAGATGGCTAATACATTTCCGCCATTCTTGAACACTTCGGGGAAGTTGTTATACATCACACGGGCAATGCGTTGATGCTGCTCCCAACCCAAGTCGCTCAACTCGCTGACACCCGTCGACAACTCGTCCTTGGCAGCTTCGAACTTCCGATAGAATGCCTCGCCCTCGGCTGTGAGCTGTTGCCGTTGGTGGGCTATCGTCAGCAGACTATCCAACTCCCGATAGAGGAAGGCATTCCAATAGTAGCGTGAGCCGTGGCGGCCATAGTGGCTGATGTAGAATGGCTTGTAGCCGCGCGGGGCCTTCGTCAGTTTAGCGGTTGTGAACTCATACGGATAGTCCGTACCATATGCTTTCCTCGGATCGGCCTTCAGCAGGTCTGCCGGTGAACTTTGTGCCCAAGCCGAAAGGACAAAGGCAACGCATGCAATAACAGTCAGAATTCTTTTCTTCATATAGGTTTTTGTGTTTGATGATTCAATCGGCATCATTTCATTTGCAAAGATAATGAAAACCGAGCGCAGAACAAAATAAATTCATTTATTTTTTGGGGAGCTATGTAGAATTTGGTCTAGAAAATGTAGGGAAGAGAAGTAAGCAGCCAGTAGTCCCCTCTTCCTGGGAGGAGGGGTGCGGGGTGGTAGAGAAGAATACGGTCATAACCTATTACAAATCAAATGATAAGGAAGAGGTCGAACCTTATTTGTCGCTACCACCCCTGACCCCTCCTTCCCGAAGGAGGGGACTACAAATTGACTTCTTTCTCAATGACGCCGCGTCCCTACATGTGAAAACAAAAAAATCCCTGGCGTCATCCGACGACAGGGATTATTCTTTTGCTTTCTCTAAAATGGTATGCGGCTGTACCGCCAGATGTGCTGCAAATACCTTCAACAGGCACGTGCGGCGATTAGCGGCGCAGACCCAGAGCCTTGATGAGAGCACGGTAGCGCTCGATGTCCTGTTCCTTCAGGTAGGCGAGCAGCTTGCGGCGCTTACCAACGAGCATCGTCAGCGAGCGTGCTGTGTGGTGATCCTTGTGGTTCTTCTTCAGGTGCTCGGTGAGGTGCGAAATGCGATAGCTGAACAGAGCCACCTGGCTTTCAACTGAACCTGTGTCGGTAGTGCCATGACCATACTTCTCGAAGATCTCTACCTTTTTTTCTTTGTCAAGATACATAGTTAAATTGTTTTGATGAAATGATTTTTAAATTACATCCAGTCAACGCCGGCCGCCTTCATCAGAGCGTGCTACATCGGCTGAATGCACCGGATTTTCCGGTTGATGCAACGGTTTTTCCGTTTTGCGGGTGCAAAATTACAACATTTTTCTGATATAGCAAACGTTTCTCGCAAAAAAGTTGTAATTTTGCAGCGGATTTCATGAAATTGATATGCAGGACATTAGAAATATTGCGATTATCGCACATGTAGACCACGGCAAGACGACGCTCGTGGACAAGATGATGCTCGCGGGAAAACTCTTCCGCGAAGGTCAGGATAACTCATCACAGGTGCTCGACGCCAACGATTTGGAGCGCGAGCGTGGTATTACGATTCTCTCGAAGAACGTAAGCATCAACTGGAAAGGAACGAAAATCAACATTATTGATACTCCGGGACACGCTGACTTCGGAGGTGAGGTAGAGCGTGTGCTGAACATGGCTGATGGCTGTCTGCTGCTAGTGGATGCCTTCGAGGGTCCGATGCCGCAGACACGCTTCGTGCTGCAAAAGGCGCTGCAGATAGGCTTGAAGCCCATCGTGGTGGTGAACAAGGTGGACAAACCCAACTGTCGTCCCGAGGAGGTGTACGAGATGGTGTTCGACCTGATGTTTGCCCTCAATGCTACCGAGGACCAGCTCGACTTCCCCGTCGTCTATGGCTCTGCCAAGCAGGGCTGGATGGGTGAGGACTGGCGCACGCCGACCGACAACATTGAGTATCTGCTCGATAAGATTGTTGAGGTGATACCAGCTCCGAAGCAACTCGAGGGAACACCGCAGATGCTCATCACCTCGCTCGACTACTCGAACTACACGGGGCGCATTGCCGTAGGACGTGTGCATCGTGGCACACTCAAGGACGGCATGCAGGTGACCATCAGCCACCGCGACGGCTCACAGGAGCGCACGAAGATCAAGGAGCTGCACACCTTCGAGGGAATGGGCCACCAGAAGACCGACCATGTGGACTCGGGCGATATCTGCGCTGTCATCGGACTGGAGAAGTTCGAGATTGGCGACACCATCTGCGACCTGGAGAACCCGGAGCCGCTGCCGCCCATCGCCATCGACGAGCCCACGATGTCGATGCTCTTCACCATCAACGACTCACCGTTCTTCGGCAAGGAAGGCAAATACTGCACGAGCCGCCACATCGGCGACCGCCTACAGCGTGAGTTGGAGAAGAATCTCGCCTTGCGCGTACAGCCATTCGAGGATAGCACCGATGCCTGGGTGGTTTCTGGACGTGGCGTCCTTCACCTGAGTGTGCTCATCGAGACCATGCGTCGCGAGGGCTACGAGTTGCAGGTGGGTCAGCCGCAGGTCATCTTCCGATATGGAAGAATGGAAAATGGAAAATTGATAATGGATAATTCGGCTGCGCCGTCAGGCAATAACTCTCAACTCTCAACTCTCAACTCTCAACTGATTAAGTGCGAGCCCATTGAGGAGCTCACCATCAACGTTCCTGAGGAGTTCTCATCGAAGATGATCGACATGGTGACACGCCGCAAGGGTGAGCTGACGAGCATGGAGAGCCAGGGCGACCGCGTGAACATTGAGTTCGACATCCCCTCACGTGGTATCATCGGCCTGCGCACCAATGTGCTCACGGCCTCGCAGGGCGAAGCCATCATGGCCCACCGCTACAAGGAATACCAGCCCTACAAAGGCGATATCCAGAGAAGGCAGAACGGCTCGATGATTGCCTTGGAGACCGGTACGGCCTATGCCTATGCCATCGACAAACTGCAGGATCGCGGCAAGTTCTTCATCGACCCGGGCGAAGAGGTGTACATGGGACAGGTCGTCGGCGAGCATGTTCACGACAACGACCTTGTCATCAATGTTTGCAAGGCCAAGCAGCTCACCAACGTGCGTGCCTCGGGTACCGACGACAAGGCTCGCATCGTGCCGAAGGTCATCATGAGCTTGGAGGAATGCCTGGAGTACATTAAGACCGATGAGTTGGTGGAAGTGACACCGAAGTCGATGCGCATGCGCAAGACCATTCTCGACCACGACCAGCGCAAGAAGGCCAACAAGGTGTAAGCCCCTCGGATATTGTTGAAAGGAACCATCCTTCATAGAAAACTCCGCATCTCATCATCTGAGGTGCGGAGTTTTTTGTATGTCGTAGTGAACGTCTGCAATATTATCTGAACTGCAGGGCCTCGCCTTGGCTCGTTGTGTCGAAGGTGCCGTCATTGAGGATGATGCGGCCATTGCAGATGGTGTGGCTGACGCGCCAATGCAACAGGTCGCCATCGAGGGGACTCCAGCCACACTTGCTCTGAATGAGGGCGGGTGTCACTCCATAAGGTTCCACGGGGCGGACGATAGTGACGTCGGCCTTGTAGCCTGGACGCAGGAAACCTCTATCTCGTATGCTGAACAGTTGGGCTGGCTGGTGGCACATCAGGTCGACGACGCGTTCGAAAGAGACAACGCCCTCGTCGACAAGGCCGAGCATGGCGGGCAGCGAGAATTGCACCATGGGCATGCCTGATGCCGCCTTCGCACAGCCTCCCTGCTTCTGGCTAAGGAGGTGCGGGGCATGGTCGGTGGCGATGGTGCTGATGCGACCGTCGGCAAGGGCGAGGCGCAAGGCATCGCGGTCGTCGGCTCGCTTCACGGCGGGATTGCACTTGATGAGCGCCCGCTTGCGGCTGTAGTCGGCACTGGTGAAGAGCAGGTGGGCGAGCACGGCCTCGAGGGTGATGTTTCCGCCGCCGAGTTCCAACTCACGGGCTGTCGACACATGGGCGATGTGCAGATGGGTGCCATAGGTACGAGCGAGCTGTGCGGCCAGTGCCGACGACTCGTAGCAGGCTTCCTCTGAGCGGATGAGCGGGTGCAGCATCACATCGGGATCGTCGCCGTAGGCTTTCTTCATCTGCTCCATGTTGCGATTGATGATCTCCGTGTCTTCGCAGTGGGCCATGAGGGGCAGGTCGAGGCGTGCGGCAGTTTCGAAGATTTTCAGCAAGGCGCCATAGCGGTCGACAAGCATGTTGCCGGTCGACGAACCCATGAAAAGTTTGATGCCCGGTATGCGATGGCGGTCGAGGTCGGCAAAGAGCGTGTAGTTATCGTTCGTAGCACCGAAGAAGAATGAGTAGTTGACGTGGCTCTTCTGGCTCGCCAGCTGGAACTTCTCGTCGAGAGCCTCCAGCGTGGTGGTCTGTGGCACAGTGTTAGGCATCTCGCAGTAGGAGGTGACACCGCCGAAAGCGGCCGCGCGGCTCTCGCTTTCTATGTCGGCCTTCTCGGTGAGTCCTGGTTCGCGGAAATGCACATGGGTGTCGATGACACCGGGAATAACAAAAGCACCCGTGGCATCGACGACCTGGTCGAAAGTGCCACGGGGCTGTTCGTTTTGCTCTAAGATAATGTTGGCAATGCGGTCGTCCTCGATGACAACAGAACCTGCAAATGTCCTGCCTTCGTTGACGATGCGGCCATGTTCAATCAGTGTCTTCATGTAGGGTAGTGGGGGTGGGGAATTGTCACTTCGCCGTCGGTGTGGTGGGTGCAGCCAGCTCGTTAGGAGTGGGAGCCGGGGTCACCGGAGCCATCTGAGCGGGAGCGGTCGTGGGCTGTGTGGCTTGCGGAGCCTCGCGCAGACCGTTCATGATCTCCTCGTTCTCCTGGGCTTTCTGATAGTAGTCCTTCACGTAAGCGTCGTTTTTGAATTTGTCAGTGGCCTTGCTCATGATATCCTCAATCCAGGGAGTAAGCTGCGGGTACACATTACCCGAGGTGACCATCATGAATACGCCGGGACCCAACACGTTGTCGAAGTTCTCGGTGACGAAGTTCGTCACGAGGCTGTCTTCCAGTTCCGACAGGCGCATCGACTCGGCATTCAGCTGACGAATGACGACGTCCATATCGCTGCCGTCCATGATAGCTTGGTCGTGCTTGTGTACGAGCTCAAGCTGCTCGCTGCGCAGTTGGTTCCAGCGGTTGAAGAATTTGAACAGCTCGTCGTTGAGCGGTGTGCCACCCACGCTCTGCTGTGTGTTGTCGATCTTGATGTTGATATCGCCGCCCTCGAGCACCAGCGGCAGCACGCTCTCGTCGTCCATGAAGATGCTTGCCATGCGCACCGAGTCGAAGGTTCCATTGAAGTGGAACTGCCCATGCACCACATCGCACGAGTCTACGTTCTTGAAGTCGTTGTCCTTGACGACCTTCAGGTAGAGCATGCGGCCATCCAGGTTCGATACGTTCGACGAACCTTGGATGTTATAAGTGTTCGCGCAAGAGGCAAGTGCGAGTGTCGAAATGAGAGCGTAGAATAGTTTGTTCATATTAGCATCTTTTTTTTCCGAGTGCCAAAGATAATATGTATTCTTGAAGTAGGAAAAAATTTTTATGCTATTTAATTGAAAAAGCCCTTGTTTTATGTTTTTTTTATTTTTCCGACCGCATTTCGCTCGATATGCGGTGGGTAGAATAGACTTCCAGAACTCCAGCGATGAGCAGCAGGATGACCCACTTGTTGTACACGTATTCGATGTAGTTGTAGTAGCCTGTCGACCCTGCCGAGCGGAACAACGGCAACAGGAAGTTGTAGGCGGTGTCGACCATCAGGATGCCTGAGAGGATGAACAACAGGTCGGCAATATTCATGATGCGTTTCAGACGACGCACCACCGTGTTGTTGCCTTCGTATACCTGCATCGACTGGATGACACTAAATAGTATGGCGCCTACCAGGAACACCCAGCAGGCCACCCGCTGATGCCAGAGCAGCACAAACGCTCCCACGCCGAGGACCATCAGCACCCCGCCGATGATGTATAGAAGGGATTGAATCTTATTGAGTTTTCGCATGATAATACTATTTGTCGGTCTTCTCCATATTGTCAAACACGAAGATGTCCTCGTCGTCGGCTTTCATGAAGTAGCGCTCGCGGGCAATCTTCTCGATGGCCTTCGGGTTCTGCTTCAGCTCATGCAGGCGGACGGAGTCCTCTGCGTGGCGGGCATTATACTTGCTGATCTCTGCCTTCAGGTCGCTGATCTGCATATCGTACTGCATGTGCTTCAAGAAGCTGTTGTCGTCGAGGAATCCAACAATGGAGATGCCAATCACTATGACGATGAGGTATTTATAGTGACTTAGGAAATTCCATATTGCATTGATGCGCTTTGCCATATCTTTGAAAGACTTTTAAATTTTTGTGCAAAAATAAAAAATAAAAACGAAATATTCAACTTTTTTCATTACTTTTGCAGAATATTACCGAAAACTTATGGAAGAATACATTGTTTCAGCACGTAAATACCGCCCGATGACCTTCGACAGCGTCGTCGGACAGTCGGCGCTCACGACAACGCTGAAGAATGCTGTGCGCAGTGGAAAGCTCGCCCATGCCTACCTGTTCTGCGGACCGCGAGGCGTTGGCAAGACCACCTGTGCCCGCATCTTCGCCAAGGCCATCAACTGTCTGACGCCTACCGACGAGGGCGAGGCTTGCAACCACTGCGAGTCGTGTCAGGCCTTCAACGAACAGCGGTCGTACAACATCTTCGAGCTCGACGCCGCCTCGAACAACTCTGTGGAGAACATCAAGTCGCTTATGGAGCTGACGCGCATTCCGCCGCAGGTAGGACGCTACAAGGTGTTCATCATCGACGAGGTGCACATGCTCTCCACACAGGCCTTCAACGCATTCCTGAAGACACTCGAGGAGCCGCCCGCACACGTCATCTTCATCCTTGCCACCACGGAGAAGCACAAGATCCTGCCAACCATCATCTCGCGTTGTCAGATCTACGACTTCGAACGCATGTCGGTTGAGAACACCATCGCCCATTTGAAGCACGTGGCCGAGCAGGAAGGCATCCAGTATGAAGAGGAGGCGCTGGCAGTGATTGCCGAGAAGGCTGATGGCGGCATGCGCGACGCGCTGAGTATCTTCGACCAGGCAGTATCGTTCTGTCAGGGCACCATCACCTATCAGAAGGTCATCGAAGACTTGAACGTGCTCGATGCCGACAACTACTTCCGCATCGTCGACCTTGCATTGGAAAACAAGGTTGCCGACATCATGGTCTTGCTCAATCAGATCATTGGGCGCGGCTTCGATGGCGGTCATCTCATCAACGGACTGGCAGCCCATGTGCGCAATGTGCTCATGGCAAAGGATGCGCAGACGCTGCCTTTGCTCGAGGTGTCGCGCCAGCAGCGCGAGCGCTATCAGCAGCAGGCACAGAAGGCGCCTACACCTTTCTTATATAAGGCACTGAAGATCATGAACCAGTGCGACCAGGGCTATCGCCAGTCGTCGAACAAGCGACTGCTCGTCGAGCTCACCCTCATCCAGGTGGCACAGCTCACACAGCCCGACGATGCCGATGCAAGCGCGGGGCGTAGCCCTAAGCGATTGAAATCCCTGTTTCGGAAACTTCTTAACAACGCTCAGCAACCGAAGGCGAGCCAGCAGGGTGCCGCCGTTGAGCGTCGACCGGCCGAGCGCCCGGCACCAAAAGCCGATGCGCCGGCAGTGCCTGTCACATCACATCAAAGGCCGTCTGCACCCGTCGCCGCCGACCGTGCTGCATCGACCGCTGCCGACGAAGCACCGGTTGCCACTCCTGTTGCATCTACCTTCTCACCTTCGGCAGCACCGAGGTTGAAACTCGGTGAGCTCGGCATCACCTTCCAGCGCTTGCGTCAGGGAGAGAGACAGAAAGCGGCTGAGGCCGATGTGGAGATTACGAATAAGGAGGAGAAAACGGCATTCACCGAGGAAACACTGCTGAATGCCTGGATAGCCATGTGCAATCGCATGCCACAGAAGATGGTGGCGATGGCGCAGCGCATGAAGAACATGCGCCCCAGCCTCATAGGTGACGACTGCATCGAAGTAGTGGTCGACAACGATCTCTTGCTCACCCAGATGCAAGACATCAAAGGTCGCATTCGTGCCACACTGGCCAAGGACCTGCACAACGGACAAATACAAATTTCACTTCGCAAGGCCGAAGCCGAGGAAGTGAAACCTATCTTGTCGAAGCGTGAAATTTTCGATGACATCCGCAAGTCGAATCCAGCTGTCGAGAAACTCCGCACCCTGCTCGACTTGCAACTAACTTAGGACGTTGAGACGTTGAGATGTTTAGACGTTGAGATGTTTTTCTCCGCTTCGCTACGAAAGCGCCCCTACGGGTTGAGCGGAGAGGTTGAGATGTTGAGGCGTAGGGGCTGTACCCTTATACTACTCAATCGCCCTAATCAGGATACTCAACTTCTCAACTTCTCAACTTCTCAACGTCTCTAAATGATTCTTATTCCTAACTCGCGGCACTCTTCGCGCATCTCTTCAGGCCATATCGAGGCTTGAATCTCGCCGATGTGTGCTTTCTGCAATAACACCATGCACAAACGGCTCTGACCGATACCGCCACCGATGCTCAGTGGCAACTGGTCGGAGAGCAGCTGGCGATGGAAATATAGTTCCTTGCGTTCTTCCTGATGCTCGAGGGCAAGCTGGCGCAACAGACTCTCCTTGTTCACACGGATGCCCATCGACGATAACTCGAACGAACGCTCAAGCACCGGATACCAAATAAGAATGTCACCGTTCAGGCCGGCATGATTCTCCTCTCCTTTAGGGAGGTCGGGAGGAGTCGTCGACCAATCGTCGTAGTCAGCAGCACGGCCGTCGTGCTTCTCGCCATTCGACAAGCGTCCGCCGATGCCAATCACGAACACAGCACCCATCTCCTTGCAGATGGCATCCTCGCGCTCCTTCGGCGAGAGTGTGGGGTAGCGCTGCAACAGCTCCTCGGCATGAATGAAGTGAATCTGCTCGGGCAGGAACGGCTTCAGCTGCGGGTAGGTCTCGCACACCAGGTATTCCGTACGGCGAATGGCAGCATAGATGCGGTTCACCACATCCTTCAGGAATGCCAGCGTGCGGTCTTCCTCACCGATCACTGCCTCCCAGTCCCACTGGTCTACATACAGCGAGTGCAGGTTGTCTAGTTCCTCGTCGGCACGGATGGCATTCATGTCCGTATAGATGCCGTAGCCGCGCTCCACCTGCTGCTCGGCCAGCGTCAGTCGCTTCCATTTCGCCAGCGAGTGCACCACCTCGGCACGCTGCTCGCCCATGTCCTTGATGGGGAATGTCACGGGACGCTCCACACCGTTCAGGTCGTCGTTGATGCCAAGGCCCTGCAGCACGAACAGCGGAGCCGTCACACGGCGCAGTCGTAACTCCGTCGACAGGTTCTGCTGAAAAAACTCCTTGATCTGCTTAATTCCATGTTCCGTCTGTCGCATGTCCAGCACGGCTTGATAGTCTTTCGGCTTAATCACTTTACCCATATCTTTTTACCTTTTGTCTTGCAAAATCACCATATAACTTCATTCGATGATCAACCATTTTTGAAGCCGCAGTAGTGCTTGCTGCGGTTCGTCATCGATAGTTCGCGACACGTCGCATCCCTAAAAGTTTGCTGCAAAGGTAGTAAATAACAACCGAAAAAGAAAAAATTCTTCCTGCTTTTTGCTTTTTTCATAGTTTTTTTGCTACCTTTGCACCGCAAAAGCCCTTTAAGGTGCACTTGAACAGCGCAAAGCGCATTGAACAGCCCGCAGGGCATTAAACGCTGCCAAAGCAGCATTACACGCGCCATCTGGTCCCGTAGCTTAGCTGAATAGAGCGTCAGATTCCGGTTCTGAAGGTCTTGGGTTTGAATCCCAACGGGATCACTTTATAAAATCCGCAAGATTCTGAATTTCAGTTTCTTGCGGATTATTTCATTTTTCAAACGCGCCACATTTGCACCACCAAGCATTAACAACAAGTTTTTACAAACTGCACTATACGCCAAGAAATGGCTCATTAACGCTTGTTACACATCATGAGTAGAGAAGATCGCCATATGGTTTGATTACCGTTTTCATGTGAAAACGGCAAAGATGGGATGTAACCTTGAACCAGAAACCGAGATAGCCCCAGGCTTGTGTTTTCCTCATGGTTTTCCTGTCGTGATACATTCTCATGCCAAGCTAGGCCGCCACTGCATCGTGCATCCAGGTGTGCAGGTTGGCACTTCACGAACAAAGGGTGGGGCACCTGTTATTGGCGACTATTGTTTCTTGGGTAATGGATGTCATATTATAGGAAACTGTAAGATTGGAGATTGGTGTTTTATATCACCAGGGGCTTTTGTTTGTAAAGATATACCAGAAGGTTCTGTCGTGGGATTTGGATTAAACAATATTATATCTAACAAAGGAAAAGAGACTGTAAGTATGTATCTTTAAATTCAATATAGATGAAAGGAAAAGTATTAGCAGGGGGTAGTGGCACACGTCTCTATCCAATAACAAAAGGTGTGAGCAAACAGTTGCTCCCTATTTATGATAAACCAATGGTGTATTATCCGATCTCTGCACTTATGTTGGCTGGAATTAGAGATATTCTTATTATCTCTACACCATACGACTTGCCAGGCTTCAAACGTTTGTTAGGTGATGGTTCCGATTACGGTGTACACTTCGAGTATGCAGAGCAGCCTTCACCGGATGGACTGGCGCAGGCTTTCATCATTGGTGAGAAATTCATTGGAGATGAAAGTGTCTGCCTTGTACTAGGAGATAATATATTCTATGGGAGTGGCTTCGCAGGTTTGCTCCGCAAGGCTGTGAAGGATGCAGAGGAAAATAAGAAAGCTACCGTCTTTGGGTATTGGGTCAGTGATCCAGAACGATATGGCGTAGCTGAATTTGATAAGCTGGGCAACTGCCTTTCTATTGAGGAAAAACCGAAAGAGCCAAAATCAAACTATGCTGTGGTAAGTTTATATTTCTACCCCAACAAGGTCGTTGATGTTGCGAAGCACATTAAGCCTTCTGTTCGTGGAGAACTAGAGATTACGACTGTGAACCAGGAGTTCCTGAAAGATGGAGGACTGAAAGTACAGGTTTTTGGCCGTGTTTTGCTTGGCTTGATACCGGCACGCACGACAGTCTCGCAGAGGCATCCACCTTTGTAGAAGTGATAGAGAAACGTCAGGGACTCAAAGTTGCATGCCTGGAGGGCATTGCTTACCGCAATGGTTGGATAAGCGAGGAGCGTGTGCGAGAGATTGCTCAGCCCATGCTTAAGAACCAGTACGGACAGTACCTTTTGAAGGTAATAGACGAGATGAAAGAAGAGATTACGTCAATATCATTTCAAAATAAGGATTGATGCCATAGGCTTCAAGTTTCAGGTTATCCCCTTAAACAATCTTAAAAAAACACAAGAAACGCTATCTATGTCGGGGAAAAAGTGTATTTTTGCAGGATATAAAACGAATGTATAATGGATATTGATTTTTCTCGTAATCAGTTTACAGACATACTGACGCGCTGTCATAACATCATCAGGGACAACGACAAGTTGTCGCCTGAGGCCGCTTTTGACGAAACGAGCAAAATCCTTTTTATCAAGATACAACGCGAACGGGCTGACGGGAAGGTATATACAATGTCGGACTACTTTCAGGAGAAAGAGAACTACCGCGAGAAGTATGCCATAGATAATACACCGTACTATCAGTTCCTGTTTCGTCAGACGAAAGATAAATACCGGGAAGAGGAAATATTCGACGACTATGACACTATTAAAATACGTGAGCATAGTTTTGAGGCTATCATCTATTGCCTGGAGACAATGAATCTGGCAACTACCGAAGATGACGTGAAAGGTATCGCCTTTGAGTCGTTTCTCGGAAAGACGTTCCGAGGCGAGCTGGGACAGTTCTTCACTCCCCGTGCGGTGGTGAACTTTATGGTGTCGGTACTTCATCCGGTAGAAGATATGCTGGTATGTGATCCTTGTTGCGGCAGCGGCGGCTTTCTCATCTCCGTGTTCGATGAAATCAGGAAGCAGATAGAAGCAGACAAAAATGCAGGTGACGACGATAAAAAGGAGCGGATAAGGAAGCTCTCGACCAGTAGCCTGTTTGGTGTGGATGCCAATGCCCGGATGGCACGTGTTGCCAAGATGAATATGATTATGCATGGCGACGGCCATACCTGCGTGTATCATTATGACGGTCTGTTGAATATCAACGGTGTGTTTGAAAACCGTTTCGACCTGATACTGACCAACCCTCCCTTCGGTTCGCGTGTGAACAAAAACCTTCTGATCAGCGAAGCAGAGCGCTTTACTGATACGCTGAAGAAGCAGCGTAATATTTCCTTATACGGTGAGGGTTATGTGAGGTCGTTGGCTCAGGTGGAGGACCATATTGGGCGGCCACTTCTGTCGCTGTTTGAAACGGGCAAATATACCAACATATCGGAAGTGCTCTTCATAGAGCGTTGTCTGAACCTTCTGAAAGAGGGAGGACGTATGGGCATAGTGTTGCCTGATGGTGTGCTCAGCAATGAGAACCTGCAGGCGGTGAGGGAATATATAGAAAGCAGGGCGCGTATTCTATTCATCGTGTCGCTTCCCGACGATGTGTTTCTCTCGTCGGGAGCCGCTGTCAAGTCGAGCATTATGTTCTTCCAGAAATACACGGAAGCGGAGGCTGTACGATACCGTAAAGTGTTGCAGGAGGAGCGCAATGCCGCAGACGTAAGACATGGCGATATGCTGCGGGAACTCAAGCAAGCGTTAAGGCAGATAAAAGGCAGGAAGGAGCGGGATGCACAGCGTGACAAGATAGAAAAGCTGGAAGCACAGATGCACGACGAGACCTTCAGGGCTGTCAGGGAGCGACTGAACTACCGCATTGCACGGGCTGTGTTGGGTCGGGACAGCAAGAGTCCTCAAGATATGGATTTGAAAACGGAATTGGAGACGCTGGCCAAGGAGTATCAACGGTTTTGCGGACAGACAGATGGGAACGATGATTGACACACTTCAATATTGCACTCTGTCCAACTGGCTATACTCCATTCCGGAGAGCTGTCCCAGTGCGGAGTATGCCAGTCTGGATGCTGTGCTGCTGGATGACCTCATAGAACGCGTGATGGAGCCGGTGGTGATACAGGACGATGAAATATACACCCGCTTGACCATCAAGACAGGCGGGGCAGGTGCGCAGGTGAGGAGAAAAGGGGGCGTCCCGGAACGGATTTGTGGAAAGGAGATAGGACGGAAAAACCAATTCAGGGTTCATCGCGGTCAGTTGGTTGTCAGCAGTATCGATGCCCGCAACGGTGGTGCGGGCATAGTGCCAGAAGAGGCTGAGGGAAGCGTGGTGACAGACAATTTCTGGGTGTTCACGGTCAAGGACAACAAGGTGGTGCCATCTTTTTTGCAGTTGCTGCTGTCCAGGCCGGGGGTGCTTTCGCAGATAGAAGCCATCAGCCATGGGACCACCAATCGACAGTATATCACTATCGACCAGTTTCTTAAGGTAAGGGTTACACTGCCTGAAATGCCGGAGCAGAAGCGGTTTCTGATACAGTATAAACGGCTACAGGACCGAGTGACAAAGCTACAGGCTGCAATCAACTCATTTGGGGATAGGTGCGAGACCGTCATTAAGACACTTGTAGGCATGACAGATGATTCAAGTGAAACCACAAAAGGAACGCTTTTTACGGTAGCGTACCAAGACTTGTACAAGTGGAACAGTGGTGAGGCAAAGCAGATAGCCCCTTCCTCAAGCACAATGAGGATGAAGGACTGTATAGCAGAATTGATGACTCGGGGCGGCAAGTCGCTGCGGGTAACTCCCCAGAAAACGCCTGCCAAGAGGTTTCACTACGTGGGTATGGAGAATGTGGAGAAACGCCTGGGCCTTTTGACCGACAAACCGCTGGAAGCGACAGGGCAGGACATCAAGAGTGCATCGGTGGCAGTGCCAAAGGGATATGTAATATATGGAAAGCTGCGCCCTTATTTGAACAAGTATTGGTTGAATGAACGCTATCAAGGTGATGTGATATGTTCGTCAGAGTTTCTGGTATTCCGTCCTTCAGAAATTGTCGATCTGCATTATTTTCTGGCTATCCTTGGTTCGGACTATATACAGAAGCAGATTTCAGGCAAACTGTCCGGGACACGCATGCCTCGTTTGTCAACATCTGGTTTTCTGGATTTGGAAGTGCCTTTTCCAAGCATGGATATACAGGAACAGATAGGGGAAGAATGTTTGCAGATTCAGAAAGAGGTTGATGGCAATCGAAAAAAATTAAAAAAACTTAGAGGATTTGAAACGGAGAAATTGTTTGATAAATACGGCATATAGTAGCTATGAAGATTAAGACGCTTTACATAAAGAGCTTTGCCAACATACAGGAAGAAACCTTTGACTTCGGAGACAGCGAAGGGTTGACCTTACTCATTGGCAATAATGGGAGTGGAAAGAGTAGTCTGCTGGAGTGTATCAGCGACATTTTCAGCAACCTGTACTTCGAGGAAGAGGGACGGGCATTTAAGTTTGTCTCTCCATTCCAGATTGTCTGGGAGTTGGACGGTGTGGATTATACAGCAGCGTGGGATGGCAGCAACCTATCCAAACTTAGTGGAGGCAATGCCGTTAGTCCGTTGACACCATTTCGTCTGCCGCAGGGAGTGGTGGCAATCTATAGTGGCGAGTCGCAGCGCTTGTGGGAGCATTTCTATGAGCCTTCGTACAAGAATTTCATATCGAGCATCAACAGAAGTGCGGCTGGTGGCCTTGTGGTGCCGGCCTATCCCAGAATGCTCTTCCTGAATCGCTACTATTGGCATTTGTCATTGTTGTCGTTGTTGTGTTCAGACAGTGCGGCCATCAAGAAATTCTGCACCGATGAGTTGGGCATCGGAATGGTTAACGAAATAAAATTCACTCTTAATACTGCCAACTATCAAGACTATACCGTTACGGATGTGTTGACCTTCGTTAAAAAGCTTGAAGGGAACAACACCTTTGCATCATTGGATGCGTTCAAGCAGTTCTTGTTGCAGAGCGGTGTGGATAGTGCCATGCTCTTTGAGTATCTGTATCTGGCCTTTACCTCCAAAAACAAGAAAATTATTTCAGATATTACTGTGAAGTTCAACCAAGGGCTGGAGGTTGATGCGCTGAGTGAGGGCGGCAAGAAGCGGTTGCTGATTAAGGCTGCACTGGAGTATGCCGGACAGGAGAATACATTGTTTCTGTTAGATGAACCCGATGCTCACGTACACATCAAGAACAAGCGGCAGATAGTTGACACGGTAAAGGAGTACACCACCAACCGCCATGTTATGATGACCACTCACTCGCCCTCGGTATGCCGTTTTGTGAAGAATATCCCCTCTATCGTAATGATGGACAAAGGCAAGCGGGTGGCAGTAGCAGACCAGATAGAGGCCGGGCATAAACTGACCGATGATACCACACTCTATAACGTGTTGTTCTCCACCAAGAATATTGTTGTCACCGAGGGAAAGACCGACTGCTTGTATATCAAGAAAGCCCTGGAAAAGCTGACGGGCAGTTTCCCGCTGCTGAGAACTGAAACAGAGTTCATACCCATCGGTGGTACAGATCCGGAGGTGGACAAGGATTTCCTTGCCAAGATAGCGCAACTGGAAGGCAGAAAGATTATCCGGCTAGTGGATAGAGATGAGGCAGGACTGAAATGTGCAAGAGCGTTAATTGACAATGAGAATCTGAAAAAAGTAGATATTACTGATTTTCGGGCAGTCAACGGAAGAACAGATATGTTCTTGCTGATGCTCCCTCCTGCGACAGGGACAAACTACAGCGAGGATTTCCTAATAGAGGACTACTTTGACCATGCAAAAGTGCTGGCTATATCGAAACAATATATCGACCAAAAATTTACCGGGTCGTTCAATGAGTTTCCGAAAGTAAAGAAAGACCTAAAGGAAAGTTTGTTGCCTGAATTTGCAAAGGCAACCGTTAATGCGGCTGACATGGAGGGCTTCACGACGCTGCTGGAAAAGTTGGAAACGAAACTGGCAGAATAATAAAGGAGGTAGGTTTATGGGACTGAATTTACAGGCATCACAACAATATCTGAAGGGTATATTCGGAACGTCGGACGTGTTTATCATTCCAAGTTATCAGCGGCCATACTCATGGGAATATGACCAGTGTTCGCAGTTGTTCACTGACATCGTGGAGGCTTTTGAGAGCGGAAATGAGTTTTTTGTGGGCAATATCCTGATGGCCAAAAGTCCGGTTGAGAAGAACCGTCCCCGGATTGTTGACGGACAGCAGCGGTTGCTGACACTATGGCTGATGTTCAAGGTGATGTATCTTATCTATCCGGAACTGAACGACTTGAAGGCGGTGGTTGCCGTGCCTGCAAGGGAAGGGGATGACACCTTTCCGAAGATAGTGTCGGAGGTGTTTGAAACCAGCGACCCTCAAGAGATACCGTTGATACACGCCAAGAGTCTTGACGAGCTGGACCGCCAATACAAGTCAGTGCTCGACAAGAAAGGCGCTATCAGGGAAAATCTGTGCAAAAGCAAGATTGATATTAACCTGTTCTATATTTACAGCTGGGTGTTGGCAAAGCGTCAAGAGTATGGTGACAGCAAGATGAAAGATTTTATTTTCTTCGTGCTGGAGAGTGTGTCTATGCTACCTATAGAGCTGACGGGAACCAACATGGAAGATGCCAGCGACCGTGCCTTGGTTATCTTTGAGACCCTGAACAACCGTGGTATGGACTTGGAGGATGCTGATATTTTCAAGGAGCGTCTGTACAGGAAGGCTGTCAATGTGAAAGAGATGGATACCTTTGTGCAGAGTTGGACAGACCTGAAGTCGATGGTGGAGGATGTCGGAATGAAGATTGATGACGTGTTCCGTTATTATTCACACGTCATCCGCGGCCGCAACAATATCACGTACGGTGAAAAGAGCCTCAGACAGTTTTTCCTGCTTGAAAAATTCTCGCCCTTGCAGAACAAGGAATATAAGGAGATACTCGATGACCTCTACAAGATGTTGCGTGTGCTGAAGTATATAGACACAGAGGCCGGTCAGACAAGTGAGGTGGGAAAATGGCTGCAAATCATCAATGCCTACACCAACCAGTATCCCAAATATGTGCTGACGACTTATCTTTTTGAGAAAGGTGTAGAGACAGTGGAGCATAATAGTACGCAGTTTGTGGAATTGATGAAAGCCATCGTGAGATACTGCTATTTTATGGGTTCTACCACGACAGTTAAGTTCCGACTGTACGAATACATTAAACAGATAGCCAACGGACAAGACATCGGAGAGAACCGGATAAGCGAACTTGACATCAGCAGGTTCGACTGGGTGGGGCAGTTGCGCAAGGGCTACACCCTGCTGGCTTACTATCTTACTGCAAAAACACCCTTACCTTACTACAGTATAGACCAGATATATACGCAGGCAGACGTTAAGAGGTGGGTACCGCAGGACGAGCAGGAAAGCTACAATAAGATGCTGGGCTGTTTGGGTAACTTGGTTGTGCTCGACATCAACCGTCGTTCTATGAGTTGTGACAAGAAGGCCAATCACTATGCTACATCAAGTATCAGTGAGGTGAGGCATCTGTTGGACGGGAGTCCCCGGGTGAATAAAGAGCTTATTTTGCAACGTAACGAGGAGCTGAAGAAGCGGCTCTACGATTTCTTCTCAGTATAGACTTATGGCAGAAAAGATAGACAGTATCAAAGTTGAGCGTTTCAAAGCCTTTAAGGACGAGACAGTGTTCAACATAGGGAAGCACAACCTCTTGATATACGGCGAGAATGGTGCGGGGAAAAGCTCTCTGTACGATGCACTGAAGGTGGTGTTCTTTTACAAGCGGATAAGCGATGCCCATCGTGTAGGCGTAACACCCGAGGAACAGCGGGCGCAACTTGCATCATATCTGTCCGGAAAGTATGACCATCGGGGTGCGGCAGGTTACGGAATCACGGTGAACAATGAAGACTACCTGACCTTCATTGCAAGTGAAGACTATGCTGACTACCATGTCAGTATGATAAGCAATGCTGACATACAAGTCGGGAATTACATTTCCTACAAGGAACTTTTGGAAAGAGTGTACTTTCACGGCGATTTGGCAGCCCTCCTTGAAGATGAAGAAAAGACGACAGCTATTGCAGAGTCCGTGAACAAAGACTTGAGGGAGTGCTTCAAGGAAGAATACGTTACGGTAGCCATATCGAGAGAGAATGAACTGAAGTGCAGTCTGAAAGGGCCGTGGAGCGGAGATACCTATATAGAGAACATACGCGACTACTTCAATGAAGCCATCATCAATCTGGTGGTACTGGTGTTGCTTCTGAACACTGTCAAGATGTTGGAAGAAGGAGACCGCAAGAAGATACGTATTCTGGTACTTGACGATATTATTACCAGCCTTGATGCCTCAAACAGGCTCTTGCTGATGCGCTATGTGCGTAATAGGTTTACCAGATACCAGAAGTTTGTTTTCACCCACAACATCAGTTTCTTCAACCTATGGCTTTACACCATGAATAGTATAAAAGGAGAGCAGGGAGAATGGCAAACGATGAATATCTACGACTGTGGCGGGAAGCATAAAGTCTATAACTACAAGGCTCCGGGGGAACACGAGAAGAAGCGCAGCCAACAGCTCAGAGAGCGGTTGGAGTCGGGAGAGGAAGATCTTCAGGACTTGGGCAATGACATACGTCGCTACTTCGAGGAACTGCTTCACGAGTTCTCAAAGATAGTGCATGTGGGAGGGAAAAATGAGTGCAGCCATATCTTAGACCGTCTGGAGAATGGAAAGACGGTCTATCTGCATGAAGACGAAGGCCATCATTTCAAGACGGCAGAGGATATGCTCGACCACATGAAAGGTATTATGGGACTGGAGGTGAACGACATAATGATGAAGCAGCTCAGAACAAAATATGCAGACTATCATGCCAACAAATTCTTTAAGGAAACGGTACTGCCGGTAGTCAGGGAACTGAAGATGTTTCAAAAGTTGTCGATGCATCCTTTGTCGCATGCACATCTGCATGGTGTACCAACTTATACGGAAAAGGAATTAAGTATGACCATAGTGCTAATAGAGAAGTTTGAGGGTGTGGTGAATGAACTCATGAACTTTGATGTGAGCACGGTGTAATAATAAACAGAATCCTTTTTGAAAATACAACTGATGGCGCAGTGGCGACACTGTGTCCTTAAATGCTTTTGTGGATTATGGAACAAGAGAATTATATGAAAAATAAAGAACAATGGTTTCAGCCAACAGCTGAGACACGTGGATTTCAAGATAAGCGAGTGATAGGGGCTTTGCAATAATTCCTTGGCTGGCGCTCACTTATGCTTTGGCTTTGGGCGTGCATAAAGCAACGCAGCGGATAGCTTTAGATTTAAATAAGAAATAAGATCCGTATGAGGAATGGCGTTGCCTATTATTCACTTCTCACAAACTCCTCTTTCAACAAAAACCTAAACCTCACCTTTTCCTCTTTCCCATCTATTCGTTCAGGCTTTATATATACGCTTCTTCTTTTATCATGATGATATTTCATTGGCAAATCGATAACCACAGGGCTATCTCCATTCTCATCAATAAAACCGTTCTTTATCTCAAGTAACATGTCATTTAGATGATACGACAACAACATCGATCTCACAAACATCTCATCCCATTGTTCAAAGCTCATTGACGGTCCCACGAACAAAGCATACTTATTCGATTGTATTCTATTTCCCTCTATATAATAGGTAAAATGCGCAAAATCGTTTCTCAAATCTTTTGAGTAGCATAGTTTGATTAGCCTTGCCATTCCGACATCACTCCGTTCAAACCTATTGATAATATTGCTATTGATATAACTACCCTTACCGATAGTAGGGATTTTACTTTTCCATAAATACCCCTTACCAAGCTGAATCAACGTCAATCTCTCCAACTGATTCAAGAATAGATGTGATTCCCAAATGTGAGTATACACCATTAGCTGAATGTTCAACAAATATTTGTAATCCTCATCACTTAAAGAATCATTCCTCTTCAGTCTCTCAACATAATCGTTCAAATATCTAATGAAAAATTTCTTTCTAGTAATATCCATCAAGAAATCCTGCCTATCTTCTATAACAAAAGGTGAAAGATCAATATCCGTTTTATCCAAATGCTTATGATAGCCCCCGCGAGCCATCAACAGAATAAAATCAGAGCTATTCTTTTCTATTGCTTTACAAAAAGAATTACCTATAATTCTCTTTACTTCAGTCTCTATCTCACAAAACTTTTCTAATGTCATTATTTATCTTACATAATCACTCCTTATTAGGATTCTTTCTCCATCATCTCCAACTCATCCTCCAGATGATCAAACGGCACCCTATATTCCTGGGCATACTCTTCATCTATCTCAAACGAGCCACATCGAATAATGAGAGGTTTTCCTGGCTTCACCTTCTTGGCCAAGTCAAAATTTACGAAACCATTCAGCAAATCCACCTCATCTATAAACGTACTATGATTAGAGTAGATTATCTTGTGCATATCCAGATACTCCATAAACTCTTCCTCCGACTCGATAAAATCAGAAAACACCATCAAGTCAAATAGCGACACAATCCAAGTATCCCTATAGTTCTCCTCCAACATCCCCGTTTCCACGAGCATATCCATATGACCTAGAAGAGTAGAAAAATGCTGGAAAGTAACAGCAATCTTATATACCGGTTTCGACTTATCTATTCGAACAATCTTCCCTTTACAACTAAAATCTGGAACCTCCTGCGAATCAATATAGCTCCTCACCCTCTCACATTGGCTACATGCTTCAGCCACAGAGAACCCAAACTTATCTTTGGTGCCTTTAATACCAACCCTATCCCTATGCGACAACTCATGTGCCTTAACCTCTATAATATATGTAGCATGCTCAGAGACGCCGAGTAGATCTAATTCAGGTCGTTTTTCCTCCCCATCTTCCACAATGTTGTAATGAACAGATGGATAAAAAGTCACAGAAGGCAAGAATGATTCCATAACCGATTTTACTTTCCCCTCAACATATTGGTCTCTGCTGATAGGATTTGTATTCTGCTGGAAATTTTTCTGGTAATAGGCATCGTCCCGCTTCATCAGTTTCTCTGCTATCAGAAAAAGATTCCGATGGGGTATCATTGGAGTGAAACAATAGAATTTATCGTCATCTTTTACAAACGGCTTCTCATAGATATTATGGCCGTTCATAATGTTACCCTTATATTCACCTTCGGCGATAAAGGCGGCATTACTTCCAAATTCGACGCTCAAAGCATCCATGATTCTCGTTTCCGTATTATTCTGTGGCCACACCCAAAAGATTTTATCTGATTTGGAATAGTCATCAGGCTGGTACATCAGGAATTGCATACCGTCTTCAGTATGACCCACATCAGGATTCGCCTCAAAGAAGTCACCGAACATGCCCTTTGAGAAATCCCGTTTTTCAAGATTTGCATCTTCTATTGGCCCGTATGTTCTTTCTTCCCACTTTTTCCATCTTTCATGGAGTTGCATACATCCATAAATCGAATGCTGGTCACCAATTTTACAAATGATTCTGTTTTCCAGATCCATAAAGAATTCAAATAGCTCATCTACAGAGAACCCATATGTCGCCTCATAAAAAGCCGAATGCGGTCTGAACAATTCCTTAAAAACCTCATATACATGAGTTTGATAGCCATCACCACGTATAGAAATGGTCTCAGAATGTATCACCCAATCTATAAATTGCTCTGCGTTGTTTTCCAACGGCATATCTATCAGCCCGTATATCTTGTATAGAGCCCTTAGCCTTTCTCGTAGATCCCCCACAACATCATCCGTTGGATTCTCCCTACCCTCATTGGGCATAGATAGTCCGAAGTTTAGCGCATATTCAGCTATGACCTCAGCCTCTTCGTCCAGTTCCAATTGCTTTCCGGCTATTCTCGCCATGAAATATTTCTCCAGATTAGGAAGATTATCTATAAGGTACAACCCCACACTTCCCAACAATTGAGTAGTATCATAGTGTCTGAAGTATCCCTCTATACAGCTAATATGCTTCTGTATGATATTGTTCAGTCCCTCTTTATCCTTAAGTAATGCCAACATTTTTCTTCCGATAGCCTTGAACAACTCCTTTTGACTACTCAGCTCTATACTTGCTGTTGCCGTATTTTTCTTTCTTTTTAGCCTTGGCTGTTGCCGTTTTGTTTTCTTTCCCATATATCTACCAATCACACATGAATGTCTATTTTAGGTTAATATAACGCACTTTCAAACATATTAAAATCTAAATGTCTTTAATCTTAGCACTGCAATTATAATAACTCTACCAAAAGTTCTCTACCCTTCTTAGTCAGATAGTATGATTGCATTGGGTGATTTGGAATTTCAGGGTAAAGCATAGCAATATAACCGTCTGACAAATTGGGATTGATGTAGTTGTTTACAAAGCTCTTTCTGTCTCTTAGATGCATACCTTCCATCAACATCTTAAGGTTCGCCCCATTCTCTCCAATGATTGATAAGAATGTCTTTAGCTTTTGAGCCTTAATATTATCCTTTGAGGTTGTGGGGTTGAGGGGTGAACTTGTGGGGTTGAGGGGTTGTGGGGTTGAGGGGTTGTATGGTTGTATAGTTGCACGTTTGAACGTGACCCATACGAATGCGGCATTTTGATTGAACTCCGGTTCAGGAAGGTTAGCGTTCTTACAAGCATCTACCATGCGACCTACGCCACTGCCCCAATTTTCCAAGAACGTAGTCTTAAACAGTACGTCAGCAATAGTCGGGTTCTGAGGAAATGAATGATGGGATTGCTTAATGGTCTCAACAGTCAATTCATCTGGCAAATGACCAGTGTTCTCAATCTCTACTCGGTCATCATAGATGGCAATGCCAACGGAACTACTTGTATTATGGAACATCCTATGACAAAGGGCATTCGTCAAGGCTTCACGCAACGCTTCGGCAGGAATCTCCAGTTTCTCTTCTCTTGTAAAGCCCACTATTTTTCCACTGAGGGAAAGATGTTTAAAAAAGAACGCCATACCAGCATCAAGCAAAGTGAAGAAGTTTCCGTATGCTCGTTGATTGTCAATGAATTCCATCTTGTCGTTGCCACGAAAGCGAGCCATGCGAAGCAGGAACTGAGGAAACTGACTTGTATCTCGGAGGAACAATGCTGCTGCTGCATTTTTCAGTTTCCCATTCGTGGTGAGTTTCAGTTTCTCAACAAGGCTTTCCGTAGTCTCCATGAGCGATGACTCAGGCATCCTACCCCGTTCTACGCCAAGACGAACACCACCACGAATACGCTGTTCCTCCAAATCAGCAATGGTTATGCCTTCACAAATCTGGTCTTCCCATTTATGACGATTAGATTTGCTACGCATCAGACGGTCTTCGAAGATGTCACGAGGCATGACTACCGTTGTGCTCTCAATTCGCATATACGGTTTATTATCGTATGTATATGGCACATCCCAATAAGAAGGAGCATCCAGATGAATGGCTATGACCTGACAGCCTAGACGATTCGGCACATCAATGTATTCAACAGGAAGATCTATCAGTGGTTCCAGCTTCGCAACCTCTCTGGCAATCTCCTTTCGGGTGTTGTCTGTCACCTCCTGTCCTAATATCTTCAGTGTCGTTGGGGCAATACCAAAGAACAGCCAGCCACCTGCGGTATTGAGAAAGGCACAAGCTGAACGCATACCATCCTTTAACTCACCCGTTGTTTTCTTCATTTCCAACGTACGAGTCTCGTCACCTTGTATGATCACTTTTACATCCTCTATTGTCATAATACCTTCTATCTTTCTAATATGTTTGCAAAATTACAACTTTTTGGGCAAAAAGACAACGTTTTGTTCGAATTATATATGATTTACAATTTTTATTAGTCATAATTTATACCTTTGCACCCAAAATGGTTTCAACAATAAGAAAAATGAAGGAAATTTGAAAAAAATTATAGTTTTGCTTAGTTTTTCGGTTCGCTGAATCGTCCCTGTAGTGTATGACTGATTAAAAAGTCTGTTTATGACCAGAGAAGAATTTGAAAACATAT
>ONCG01000010.1 GCA_900316285.1 uncultured Prevotellaceae bacterium | reverse complement strand
CTCTCCATAGGCAGATTATACTGCAAGGCGGAAGTACCCTCTATTGCAGAAAACTCATTCAGCGGGCCTTGGGGCCTCATCATGGGTTGCGCACAGGCTCCCATCCATAAGAGAGCCAGCGTTGCTACCATCATATATCGTTTTATTTCTTTCATCGTTTTATTATCATCAGATGGCACCGATGAAGCGGGGGGAGAGGGACATGGCGTCATTTAGTGAATAGTGAAAAGTGATGAGTGAATAGTTTATGATTAGCCTAGGCTGCTCATCACTTTGTCACTTTGCTCAGATGGCACCGATGAAGCGGGGGGAGAGAGACATGGCGTCGATGTCGGGCATCCAGCCACGGGGGTTGGCGAGGCGGATGACGTTGTTACCCTTCTTCAGGTTGACGTCGACGGTGACAGTTTGGCGACGGCCCCAGTCGCTGCCGTTGACCTTCAGCGTCTTCACCTTCTGACCATTGACGAAGACATCCATCTCACGCTCCTCACCAGCGAAGAAGGCGATGGTCATGCGACGCTTGCCCTGCGTCTTCGAGTAGACGTGCTGCCACTGCAGGTCGTTCTGCTCGCTCTTGCCAAGGAAACGGGTGACATAGCCACCCGAGGCAGTAGGACTCTGGCTATAGACGGCGGTGGCCTCAACACCCAAGAGTTGCTTCAGGTCGGCAGCTTGGTTGTTGCGAATCTCCTGATACATGGGCAGGAAGGCGGTCTCGGCCTCATAGGTGGTGCGCTCGAGGCGCTTCTTGCCTTTGGCACGGAAGATTTTCGTGCCGTGGGCAGGCACTTTCAGTGTGATGGGGTTCTGGTCGTAGACGTACGGCGCCTGCAGGAAACAGTCATAGTACTGCACGGCTCCGCCCAGCTCGACGGTGGCAGGATTCAAGGTCACCGTCTGCTCCTCGTCGCTGGGGTTGTAGACGGCGATGGCACGCTCCTTGCCACGCAGCTTCTTGATGTCCTTCACGAGCACGTAGCACTCGCCTTGCTTCTCAGCCACATAGGCCTGCAGGTGGAGCGGGTCTTGGTTGAGGGCGATGAGGTCGCGGTTGCAGAGCAGCTTCAGCGACTCGGGCTTGATGTTGGCCATGTCGCAGCCGATGAGCAGCGGCGAAGCCATGATGCACCACATGCCGAAGTGCGTCTCGTCCTCAATCTTCGACATGGAGCGGCCCACCTCCAACATATCCATATCGTTATAGTGGCCGTCGTGGCAATAGGCTGAGAGGTAGAGGTTCTCGGCGAGGATGCCCTTCACGGAGCGCCAGGCATCGTAGATGTCGCCGGTGGTGCGCCAAGAGTCGGCGACGTCGGAGACCCATGTGCCGGGATAGGCCCAGCGGCAGATGTTGAACACAATGTCCTTCTTGCCACAATTCTTGATGGCATTCGAAATCTTCGTGTACTGCTGGCGCTCGTCGAGTCCCATGTGGTTGCCACCGCAGTAGTCGACCTTGATGAAGTCAAAGTCCCAGTCGCGGAAGTAGAGCTGGCAGTCCTGGTCCTCATGGCCTGCGAAGCCCACGCCGATGCCCCATGCATGGCGGTTGCCCGAGCCGCAGGTGTTGTCGCCGGCATCGCTGTAGATGCCTGCCTTCAGGCCGAGCGAGTGGATGTAGTCGACCAATGCTCGCATGCCCGAGGGGAAGAGTTTTGTGTTCAGGCGCAGATGTCCGTCGGCGCCACGGCCGTCCCAGTAGCCGTCGTCGATATTCACGTACTTGAATCCTGCCTCCTGCAGACCCGTGTTGTGCATGGCGTCGGCCTGCTGGCGGATGAGTTGTTCGTTGATGTTCAGTGCAAACGTGTTCCACGAGCTCCAGCCCATGGTGGGTGTGCGCTGGGCGTTGGCAGTGGCAGCCACGGCCAGTAGCGCGAGAATGAATAGTTTCTTCATGATGGTAGTGTTATTGTGTTGATTTTATTGTATGACCTTCTTTCCATTCACGATGTAAACGCCCTTGGGGAGAGCGGAGATGTTGTGATGCTGAGAAGTTGAGACCTTTTGGCCGTTGAGGTTGTAGACGGCGCCTGTCCCCTTGCTCTTTTGGGGCGAGTGGGGGGAAGGCGTGAGCTCGTGGATGCCATCGGTATCATCACCCGGGCCGGTTAAGAGGAAGTTGTCGACGCGGGCGTTCTGGTCCTCCGTCATCGTAAACGTCAGCTCGAACGACTTAATTCCAATGGGCACGCTGACACTATAATGATAGGTGTTGTCCTCGGCCTGAAGGGGTTCAATCTTCACGCCTGCCGTCTTGCTGCTCACGGCAATGCTGCTGCGATTGCTCAGGAACGACAGGTGGAACGGTCCCTTCTGACCGCTCATGGCGACAAGGGCCGTGAAGTAGTTCACCGGACGGCTCTTCCTCGGGATGAGCAGCTCGGGTGCCTCGCCACCGGCCATGTTGCCATCGTAGACCAGACAATACTGGCCGTCGTCGCCGTAATAGATGGCCTTCGCGTTCTGCACTTGCTCCACGGGTACCTTATTACCAATGCCGTCGAAGTCCTCGCTCCAGATGCATTCACCTTCCGCCGGCTGCTCACCACCCTTGATGACGTAGGTTGCCACCGCCACATGGCTCACGGCATCGTCCTTTGCGGCGATGGCCTTCAGCGTGGTGGTCTCCTCGATGGTGATGGGTGCAGTATAAACGGTGCTCGACGTGGTTGGCGTGGTGCCGTCGGAGGTGTAGTAGACAATGGCGCCGTCGGTCGGCGAGACGATGGTAACGGTCAGTGCCTCGGCAAAGATGCCACCCGTCGGCGTGAAGTAAGGCTTACGCACGGTAGCGGTTTCGCCGCCCGGCTGCATGGTGTAGTCGAAGGGTTCGTTCTGCTTCGAGCCCCAGATGTACTGCTCCAGGCCGGGGTAGTCGATGAACGGATTGCGGTTCTTCTGCAGCGCTGCCACGGCCTCGTTGCGCTCCAGCTCCACCTCGTCGACGGGGTCGCGTTCCGACCACGCCATGAGCATCTGCAGGAACCAATCGGTGAGGGCAGGATAGGTGGTGCCGTCGAAGCAATACGAGAAGTTTGTGCCACCCCATGTGGGGAGGTCGTTCTCGTAGCAGGTCGTCATATAGAAATAGGCACGTGCCACGTCGCCCTTGATTTCATCGTTTGGCTCGAAGCACTGACCGCTGTAGCCCGCCACCTTGCAACGGCCCACCAGGCTGTAGTTGTTTGCAGAGTGGTAGGACACCGTGCCCACCTCACCAAACGGCAGGTCGCCACGGCGGTTGTTCACGTAGCCATCGGTGGGCACGACGTGGAAGGCATCGTTGCGCATGTGGCCCGTCTTGCTGAACCAACTCTGCGGCACGAGGTGTTCGCGGTTGTAGGAGTCGCCCTCCTCGCTGTAGTTCGCCCCCTGATTCGGACCGCCAATCACGTAGCTTGTCGCATTCGAGTACCAGTCGCGCAGAAAGCCATCGGGGCGGCGGTCGGTGGTCTTGTAGGCGTCCCACAATCCGGCATAGCCGATGTCGGTATGCTTGTTGATGATGCCACTGAGGGCCGTCTTCAGTTTCTGTCCCTTCAGCCCGTCGGCATTCATATAGTAGTCGCCCGAGTCGTTGGGGCCTTGTGCCATAGCCGTCGTGGCGACAGCCAGTAGCCATAGAAGTTTCAGTTTCATGTTATATAATTTAGAGTTTCGAGTTTATAGTTTCTAGTTTATGTCACTTCGTTCCATGACTTTTGTCACGACTTGACTATCGTCTTCCTCTGTCGCGACTCGGGATTGTTCAAGTAAACTTGACACTCCACTCGCTGCTCCATCGGTTCGGCCAAATTGATGCAAGCATCATTGGCGCTCGCTGCTCCAAAAGTTATAGTTACTGTTTGCAAAGTTACAACATTTTTCAATCGAATGCAAGAAATTCCCTGTTTTTTATCCAAATAGGATGAAGGCGATGAGAATGTAGGGACGCGGCTACTCTGAACCGAAATCGAGGGAGAGTTCTTGGGTGCCGAGGAGGTTGTAGGAGCGGCGGTGGTAGGGGGTGATGCCATATTGGCGGATGGCATCGCGGTGCTTGCGGGTGGGATAGCCCTTGTTGGAGAGCCAGTCGTATTGGGGATACTCGGCGGCGAGGGCGTTCATATAGTCATCGCGATAGGTCTTGGCGAGAATGGAGGCGGCAGCGATGGAGAGGTATTTGCCATCGCCTTTCACGATGCAGGTGTAGGGAACCCCTCCCGACTTGCCCGAGGGGGAGGAGGGCCTGGCGGAGTCGGACTCGGACTGACCACTGTCGTCTTTCGGAATCCATGGCTTGAAGCGGTTGCCATCTACGATGACAGCCTCGGGGCGTATCTGCAACTGGTCAAGGGCACGGTGCATGGCGAGGATGGAGGCATTGAGGATGTTGATCTTGTCGATCTCCTCGGGTGTGACGATACCCACGGCCCATGCCAGCGCATCGCGCTCTATCTGTTCGCGCAGGGCGTAGCGGCGCTTCTCGGTGAGCTGCTTCGAGTCGTTGAGCAGGTCGTTGGTGTAGTCGGGAGGCAGGATGACAGCAGCTGCATAGACGCTACCGGCGAGACATCCGCGCCCCGCTTCATCGCAACCCGCCTCGACGAGTCCATCGTAGTAATGACTTTCCAGCATTTTTTTAGGGAAAAGGTTATAGGTTATAGGGAATAGGTTATGATTTGCTTTGCTTTTGAAGACTTATCACGAAACATTTACCTATTATAACTTACTATTGAACACTTACTGCTTACAACTCTCTACTGCAGCATCGGCACGACACGCTGCAAGGCTGCCACGAAGGCATCGACGTCGTCGCGAGTGTTGTAGAGGGCGAAGGAGGCGCGCACGGTGCCTTGCACATGGAGTCGGTCCATGAGGGGCTGAGCGCAGTGGTGGCCTGTACGAACGGCGACGCCCAAGCGGTCGAGGAGCGTGCCTAGGTCGAGGTGGTGGATGTTGCCGACGTTGAACGACAGTGCCCCACCCCACTCGCGAGCCAGCACGGGTGTGCCGTCATCGGAAGGCGATGTGGGTGCATATACATGGATGCCATCAACCTGTTGCAGCTGCTGGTAGGCATAGGCACCCAGTTCGTGTTCGTGGGCAGCAATGTTTTCAAGGCCAAGCGACTCCATGTAGTCGATGGCAGTGGCAAGGCCATGCGTGGCGATGTAGTCCGGCGTGCCTGCCTCGAACTTAAACGGCAGCCGCTCGAAGGTGGTGTGCTCCCAGGTGACCCGGTCAATCATCTCGCCGCCTCCCTGATAGGGTGGCAGGCGGTCGAGCCACTCCTCTCGGCCGTAGAGCACGCCGATGCCGGTGGGACCATACATCTTATGACCACTGAGCGCAAGGAAGTCGCAGTCGAGAGCCTGCACGTCAAGGGGCTTGTGGGGAGCGCTTTGGGCAGCATCGACGAGTACGGGAACGCCATGTTCGTGGGCGATGCTGACAATGTCGGCAATAGGATTCTGGGTGCCCAGCACATTGCTCACATGGGTGACGCTGACGAGGCGCGTGCGGTCGGTGAACAACTGGCGGAAGGCATCGAGGTCAAGGCGATAGTCGTCGCGCAGGGGGATGACACGCAGGCGGATGCCACGCTTCGTGGCCTGCAGCTGCCAAGGCACGATGTTGGAGTGGTGTTCCATCTCGCTAACAATGATCTCGTCGCCCTCCTTCATCTGGCTCTCGCAGAACGTCTGTGCCACGAGATTGATGGCCTCGGTGGTTCCACGTGTGAAAACAACCTCTTCTATCTTGCGGGCATTGATGAAACGGCGCACCCGCTCACGGGCAGCCTCATGGAGGTCGGTGGCCTGCTGCGAGAGGTAGTGAACGCCACGATGTACATTGGCATTCACGTTCAGATATTCGTCGCGCATGGCATCGAGCACACACAGCGGCTTTTGCGTTGTGGCTGCGTTGTCGAGGTAGACCAGCGGGCGGCCATAGACCTCGCGCGACAAAATGGGGAAGTCCTTACGGACGGTATGGGGATTGTACATGGGAATTAATGGGAATTGATGGGAGGAATGGGAATTGATGGGAATTGATGGGGAAGGGCTGTTATTTCAACATCTGCAGGAGTTTGCTGACGCCGAGGCGGATGCTTTCCAGGCCAAACTGGCTGGGGTCTACCTCGCTCAGAGGAATCCACATCAGGTCGGCAGCATCGTCCATGGCATGTGCACCGTCGGTGTCGGCAATCTCACAGCGGTAGAACATGTCCATCGTCGGGATTTCCAGGCCGCTATAGACGTAGCGGTTGGGCAGCGAGAAGAGGAACTCCGTGCGCGTGACACGCAGACCGGTCTCTTCCAACACCTCGCGAGCCACGCCCTCCTCGGACGTCTCGCCCATATCAGAGAAACCGCCCGGCAGGTCGAGCGTGCCTTTTGCCGGCTCCTTGCCGCGACGGACGACGAGGAGGAGACCCTCCCCCCTGCCGCTCTCCTTAGTAATCACCGCCACCGTTGCAGCACTGGGATTCATATAGTAGGTGAAGCCGCACGCCTGACACTTCTTGCTCTTCACGTTGTTCACCTCAAACCGCTCGCTGCCACACACGGGGCAGTAGTGGAATTTGTCTAATGGATGTTTCATGACTGCAAAGTTACTCTTTATTGGGCAATAATCCATAAAAACTTTCAGTTTTTTTTGCTGCTTCCACTTTTTTCTATACCTTTGCCACGTCTTACCATCAAGAAGTTTTACTATGATGAATATGATGAAAAAGTTCAGTGTTTTATGCGTTTATGCCGTTGCAACTATGATGGCATTCGTTTCGTGCGGCGACGACGAGCCATTGACTTTCGACTCCATCGAAACCATTCAGCGAGGCTATTTCAGAGAGGTGGTGAAGCCCAAGGACGTGGACAGACTGTTCAAACAACACGGGCTGACCGATTTGGAAAACTACAAAAATCGCTGGTGTGCCTCCATAGGCGATTCGTTGGAAGTGTTCACGTCTTTCAATGTAGTTACATCAAGAGCTTGCATCGAGTTGTTTTTGAATAAGCAACAACTTGTTTTCTCGGGCGGAAGGTTTGATAGTGTGAGGAATGTTGAGGAAGGAGAACCCCTCAAACTTGATCCCGACAAGCCTTTCTTCCTCTCTGCCGACGGTTGCAAAATACTATTGCCGATGATCTACAAGGACGGCACCCACTACATATACACTGCTAGTGCGACCAGTCCTAGAGGCAATTATGCTTTTGGATTTAACAGGAAGGAACTCATCCGACTCAATGAAGACGGAAGCTACTATATGTACGATGCCGATAAGAACCTTTACTATCTGCTCGATCTCTATGGGAAGAGAGAGGCTGCTGCCATCTTGCCAGAATGCTTGGGCGATTCGATTATGTCGGCAAAATGGTCGCTATATTCCGACCTAGACTTTGAAAACGATGGCGAGTTTTGTTTCGCCATTCGCAATCCCGCCACTGGCGAGAAGTATTACCAGAAGTCGTTGCACGTCACACGCGAGGCCATGCAAGAGCTGCGCGACAATGGTGGACGAGTCGCCCGAAAGTCGCTCAGCTATAAGGAATATCCCGGGTCGAAGGGTAGTTTCCAGTTGGTATTGGAATTTCCCAACCACCACGTCTATAAATACACACTGAATCGGGAGAAGACGGGATTCTTTGTCTTTGGCAATGAGTGGCGCACCTACAGTGCTGAAATAGAGCATCAGGGCAAGTCTTATGTCATAGCAACCAATCTGATAGAATACTCAAATCTCGATTGCCTCGTACTTATTCCCTTCAGCAAAATAACATACGACATAGACAAGGGTGGGAAGTTTTGGCAACTGACCCTCGGATTGGAGAACCCCGAGCAAAGTTGGAGCAGCCTGGAATGGAGATTCTATAACGGCGAGGAGGAGAGCAAGAGCCATGCTTACAAGAAGCATAACTACAAGGTTGGACAGAATGGAGCTCTGCTGCTGGGCTACTCATCCATATTCGCTGACGACTTCCTTTCAAAAGGTGACAATTATTACGGACTGATTGCCTACGACCAGGAATGTCCCAATTGTCTGGGAAAGAAAGACGGTGGCTGCCGACTGTCGGTGGACTTTCACAAATGCTTGGCAACATGCAGCGAATGCAAGCGCGTCTACGACTTGAATGCCTATGGTGTGATCGTTGATGGCGACGAGGGAAAACGCCTCATCTGCTATCGCCATGGCGAAACGGATTTTGACGATGAGTTAAGAAAGAAATCGGGTATCGAAGAAGCCGGACTGCTCATCTATGGCCGTCTGTAAGAAGACGGGGCCTGGCATGTAGGGCGAGGGCGATGAGTTCTCGGAACAACCATCGGGCTCCGTGAAAAACGAAAGTGTTTTTTAGCGACCCAGTCGGGGTGCACAGTGGTCGATGCGAACGGGAATGGCATCGGCCATTGTTTTTTCTGGGGTGATGCGAAGGCGGACGATGCAGGCGCGGGTGTTGAGCGGCTTCTGCTGGTCGAAGATGAAGTTGCCGATGCCGTAGAAGATGGGTTTGCCACGATAGGTTTCAGAGGTCTGAAGGGTATGGGTGTGGTGACCGATGATGACATCGGCACCGGCATCGATGAGCGCATGAGCCTCCAGCCGCTGCTGAGGCAGAGGGCGCAGCGTATGCTCGGCTCCCCAATGCAGATTAACGATGACAACTGCGATGGAATCGGCCATTTTGATGGCTTTTACCCTATTAAGCAACGAGTCAAATGGCTCCTGGCTGACGCTCTCGCGGTCGGGCAAGTAAGCGAAGCTCTCCAAGGGAAGGTGGTTGGAGGCGAGGAGATAGACGTGGCCCAGAAGGAGACCCTCCCCCCTGCCCCTCCCTGTATGGAGGGGAGTAGATAGTCTTTCTGCTGTATCTGCTGACAAAGGCATATTACTCCCCTCCATACAGGGAGGGGCAGGGGGGAGGGTCTTCTGGGGGAGGGTCTTCATGAGGGTGATTGCTGTTGCCGCTGCCTGCATCGTTGAGTCGGCACCGATGGGGATAAGACCGGCTTTTAAAATGTTCTCGCGGGTGTCGCGAAGGCCCTGGCGACCTTGGTCGACACTGTGGTTATTGGCAAGGTTTAAGTGGGTGAAGCCATAAGCGCGCAGGCTGTCGAGCCACTGCGGGTCGCCACGGAAGACATAGCGCTTGAAGGCTGGTGCTTGAACAGTGGTAGCAGGACATTCGAGATTGCCCACCACCACATCCGCCGAACGCAAAAAATCGGCGGTTTCATCGGGGATTACACGCCGCATCCCACCATGCTCCAGATAGTAGCGCACACCACGATCAAGCAGGATGTCGCCCGTGAAGAGGATGGTGAGGGTAGAATCGCTATTGCATGTAGGGACGGGGTTTATTCCCCGTCCGCAAGCAGGATTGATGATAGCTGCACTTGCGGACGGGGAAGAAACCCCGTCCCCACCGAGGAATGCCAGCAGGCTAACAACCAGAGCTATAGAACAATTCCTCATTATCTTGCAATTCGCCGTCGAGAGGCACGATGATTTCCTTCATCCATGCTGGCACGCCACGATCTGGGGCGCCCTTCAGCTGCTCCTGCCATTCCTCATCGGTGAGGCGCTGCTCACCTAACGGACGTTGGAACTCGCGATAGCTCAGAACGGCACCGCGTGTCAGATAACGATTGCCGTTGATGTCGACAGCCACATAGATTTCGTAGGCAGGACCGGTGGCAGCATAGAGAATGGACTTGTTCGGGTTGTTGTCGCCATTGGCAGTGTAGACATCTGCCACACAGGCAATGCTACGGTCGGCTCCCTGCACATTGTCCCAGCCATCGAGGTACTGGTCGGGCTCGCGGATTAGGTCGAGCGAGATGTTTTCGACGGTAGAACCGATGATTTCAATCTGATCATACTCCTCATCGGTCAGCTCACGGCCATATCCCATCTCCTTACGGCTGACGCGCAACAAGAACTCTGCCAGTTCGCCAATGCGCTCACCCGTGGAGAGCAGTTTCGGAGTCTTCATGTTGTATTTTTCCATGAAGTCCTCGAGGGCGATGTTCAGTGCCACGGCCCGCT
Source organism: uncultured Prevotellaceae bacterium (assembly GCA_900316285.1). GTDB lineage: Bacteria > Bacteroidota > Bacteroidia > Bacteroidales > Bacteroidaceae > Prevotella. Next base: position 90,119 of record ONCG01000010.1, on the reverse strand, counting down.
TCCAGAAGTTCACGTTGGGCTCCACATAACCCTTTACCACTGGGTCGGGAGGACCACCAGCACCACACTCGGCAGCAACTGGCTGTTTGGCATAGAGGATGGCATCGTGCTTCAACTCTGCCCATGATGCCAGAGCCGTGTTCAGGTTTTTCTTTGCCCACTGATCGGTGCGCATGAATGCCGGCATCTGGTTTTCGTTCTCGTCGTAGATGTCAAAACGATGATAATAGGTAGTGTCTTGAAGCGTCTGCAGTGCCGACAGCCAGCGATTGCTGAGTGTCTCGCTCCAATCGATTTCCTCCATGCGCGCCTTCATCTTCTTCAGCATGGGAAGGTAGTCCGGCCAGGCATCCTGCACGCGCAGCTCACCTGTGAGCACTTGCTCTGCTATTCCCGCATTCATCGCAGCGAACACATCGAGTCCGCTGGGGACACCACGGCGGGTCGGGTCGGCATCGGCATCGACCAACTCGTTCATCACCTCGGCATCAGGCATGTAGCGCTGGGGCATGAGGTTGATTTTCACATGACTCGTATGCTCGAACTTCGGACGGATGCGCGTTTGATTTTCGCCCATTTCATCGAGCGTCAGCCGCAAAGCAGCCATTGCCTTTTTGTTCTTCAGCAGTTTCTCAACAGGCAGACCCGTCTTCTGCATCTCATCATAGACCTGCAGAATGGTCAGGTTGTCGGGCTTGCCAAACAGGAACGTCATGGGCTCGAAGAGCTGTGCATAGATCTTGCGCATCTCGGCGTTTTTACCGATTGCATCGGCCATTCGCAGGGCATTGGCCAGCTGTTCGGGCTTATCGGTGCCGAAGGGCACATGCTGCAACCACATCATTGCACGGAAGTAGCGACCCAGCGAGTCGTTGCGGGTGTAGTGGCCTCGCGGACGGAAGAGCGAGTAGCCAAACTTCACATCACGATAGTCGAGGAAATCGGAATATCCATCCTGTGAAGAAGCAATTTTCCCCATTTCATCGGCAACCATCTGCGCATATTTCGACTCGACAGCCTGCGGACTCTTGCCCGTGATGAGTGCCTCAGCAATGGCAAAATAGGCCTGATTCCAGCCGGTTGTATTCTCATACATGGCATGGCTGAACCGCTCAACGGCCTGCGAGAGGCCATGCTGCTCCATTTCGCGAACCATGCAGTCGAAATACATGTGGAAGAGTTGCAGATAGAGGTCGGTGGTGACGAACGACGGGAAGTCGCTGTAGTCGTTCTTCTCGTAGACATGGAACAGCTGAATCTTTCGGCCAGGAACGATGGCGAAGCTGTTGCGGCCCAGTGCCTCCACAAGTCGCGAGTCCATCTTCTCCAACTGGAACGGATTCAGGATGTTATCCGTTGGGAAGCGCCATCCCTCGGGTAGGTTCTGAGCGCCTTGCCAACGCAAGTTGTTTTCGCGGTCGCAAATCCTCTTAATGAACTTGCGCTCCTGCGGTGTGAGCTTCACCGACTGGGCGTACTCGGAGTAGCCGCTGAAGAACTCCCAGTCGTTGGTGGAAGGATCGGTCATCTGCTCTTCAGGCAAATCGAAGTTCACCCAAACGAGTGAATCATACCACGATGTCTGAGAGAAGATGTGGCGCAGGTCGGCGTCTTTCAGCACAAAACCCTGGCGGGCAGCGAAGGCATTTCGCAAGATGCGCAGCTCAGCCAGCGACAGGCGCGAGATATCCATGCGTGTGTCAATGGGTTTGATGAACTGCTCTACATCGAGATGACCCCGACCGGGGATGTAGACATGCTTGCCAGGTTGCTGGGCCTGGGTTGTCAGACTAACGAGAACCGTCAGTGCTGTCAGAATGAAATTTTTCATAGGCGATATTCTTTTGGTCAATATTCTTTTCGATGAAATGGTCGAAAACCATACCGAACTCCTCCCAACGGTAGTCGGTGATGGCATAAAGGTGATTGGTACCCGTTTCCAATGCACGGATAAGCCCTCCCTCCAAAAATCGGAAATCCACCAGCTCGCCACCGAGTTTCGAGCCCATCCACAGAGGGCGCACCTTCCCGCGATAGTTCTTGAAAATGAACAAACGGCGCCCTAACTCCCGATGAAAACGCGTTTTTTTGACGACTCCCACCATGGCATCAATGCTTCCGTCACCATCCACGTCGCCCGTTTGGAACTGGTAGACAGGATAGGGCAACTGCCAACGGTCGGCGGTGGAATCGGTGGTGAGCACCAGATAGCTGAGCGAGTCGCTTTTGGTCTCCACGCTGAACGTCTGTGCCTGCGACGGCAGACAGCAGAACAAACTGGCAAATATGATGATGGAAATCTTCATAACCTAAATCCATCACGGGAAGACATGCGAGGTGCCATTTTGGGGGTGGGCAGACACGGTGTGCCCTGCCCTACCCTATGAACTAAAGCAGCGAGCGAATCTCGGCTTCGAGGTCCTTGATTTGTGCGTCGCGCTTATAGAGGTCGCTGTTACGTCCCAGCAGGAAGAATGTGGGAATCGACTGAATGTTATAGGAAACAACATAGTCGCTCTGCGGGCCACGCTCGTCGCGAACGCATACCCATGGCAGGGCGGCCGTCTGCGTCTTCCAGAAATGCTCATCGGGATCGAGTGACACCTGATAGATTTCCAGTCCCTGTGCGTGGAACTTATTATAGATGTCGCGCAGCTGCATGATGCGTGCTGTACTGCCCTCGCTGGCAAACACGTGGAAGTCGAGCAGCACGACCTTACCCTTCAGGTCGGTCAGACGGCGTTGCTGTCCCTTGTTGTCAGGCAAATTGATATCGATGACGTTCGACACATTGACAAGACTGGGATCGATGTTCGACAGCTGTCGCTGCTGCAGGATTCGAATATTCTTCATGCCCTCAATGGCAATGTTATGCAGGTTCTTGCCTCGCTCGGCATTGGGATAGTAGGTGTCCCACGACGTGGCGACGGCAGCAAACACCTTCACATCCTGTTCGTTGGAACGCGGATTGAAGATGAGCGACTCCATCTGTCCCAGGCGGAGCGTCTGGAACAATGCATAGTAAGCATAGGCACGCATGGGCTGAGCAAAGATGTAATCGCGTTTCACCTGTTCCTTGTAAGCTGTGACCACACGCTCCACGCTGTCGCGAACGGCTTCGACACCCAGGTCGGGAGCTGCTACGATGGCATCCACCTGCCGTTGGAGGTCCATCTGGTGCAATGCCAGTTCTTTGATCTTGGCGCACTCGTCGGAACCACTCACATCGTAGACGGCCGACATGGTGGGATACTGTGCATCCACCTTGATTTGCTCAGTGGAGTCTACAGCGAGATTAATGATCTGGCCGGCAATGCGCAGCCGATAGAACTCGGGAGCCTCCGGGGTTTGATGACTGAACGAGAACGTTCCGCTCTCACTGAGCTTCACACTGTCGATAGCCACGGGGCCGCTCAGGCTCATGTTCTCCAGATAAAGCACCGAGTCCTTTGCCTCGGTGATGGTTCCGCTGACGTTGAACGACCGCCCCGTGCATGAACAAATGGTGAGCACAACGGCTGCCGAAACTGCAAAAATCGTACTGATACTTCTTTTCATCTTATCTTCTGATTACGTTTTCTGTGAATATTTGCGTGCAAAAGTACAAATAAAAGTTCAAAGTTCAAAGTGCAATGTTTAAATTTTGACGGTAAAGACGTTATAAGACGTTAAAGCAGGTCAGTTTTTCTGAATTTTTTCCGTTATCCATTCTTCGATATCAATTTTCTTCGTATCTTTGTCGCCGCAAATGAGCATTCATAAACTTTTAACAAAGAAAACAAATGGAAAAACTGAACAAACCCGCCATCCTCGTTGTTGACATGCTCAACGACTTCGTGACCGGCTCCCTGGCTTGCGACCGAGGGAAGGCAATCGTACCCGCTACCGCAAAACTGCTCGACGCAGCCCGTGCAGCCGGCGTACCCGTCATCTTCTGCAACGATGCTCACCTGCCCGGCATCGATCGTGAACTGATTATCTGGGGCGACCACGCCATTGTTGGTACCAAGGGTGCCGAGGTGATTCCCGAGCTGAACCTCTGCGAAAAGGACTACGTAGTTCCCAAGCGCCGTTATAGCGGATTCTTCCAGACCGATCTCGACATCCTTTTGAAGGAGCTTGGTGTGAAGACCGTCATCCTCACTGGTCTGCATACTCACATGTGCTGCCGCCACACCGCTGCCGACGCCTTCTGCCTGGGCTACGACGTGGTTGTTGCCAAGGAAGCCACCGACTCGTTCACTGAGGAAGACTACCTCGGCGGACTGGCTTATCTGAAGATGTGCTATGGCGCCGACGCCTATAGCAACGAGGAGCTCATTGCAGCATTCTAATTGCCCGAGATTTCTGATTGCTCCGCTGAGTCGCCAGATTTATGGGGAGTCAATCATTAAAAAACAATAATAAAAGAGGCTAAATCTTTGTGGTTTAGCCTTTTTTGTGTAATTTTGCACGATTTTTATTGAAATCGACTTTGATTATTTAGATGTTTTATAGACAAAAGTAAGTTATTTAGATGAACGTAATTACGAAAAGTGTTCAGTTGCCTGATGGAAGAACCATCACAATTGAAACCGGTAAAGTGGCAAAGCAGGCCGACGGAAGCGCTGTTCTCCGCATGAACAACACCGTACTCCTCGCCACTGTCTGCGCCGCAAAAGATGCAGTTCCAGGAACAGATTTCATGCCTTTGCAGGTTGATTATCGTGAGCAGTACTCTGCCGCAGGTCGTTTCCCCGGCGGCTTCACCAAGCGTGAAGGAAAAGCAGGCGATAACGAAATCCTCACCAGCCGCCTCGTGGACCGCGTGCTGCGCCCGCTCTTCCCCAGCAACTATCATGCTGAGGTGTATGTAAATGTGATGTTGCTCTCTGCCGACGGTGTCGACCAGCCCGATGCACTGGCAGGCTTTGCCGCCTCAGCTGCACTGGCATGCTCCGACATACCTTTCGAGTGCCCCATTAGTGAGGTACGCGTAGCCCGTGTGAATGGAGAGTATGTGATTGATCCTACTACCGAACAGATGAAGCATGCCGACATGGATATCATGGTTGGTGCTTCTGCTGAGAATATTATGATGGTGGAAGGCGAGATGAAGGAAGTGTCTGAGCAAGACTTGCTTGGTGCCCTGAAGGCTGCCATGGATGCCATCAAGCCCATGTGTGAGTTGCAGACTGAGCTCTCGAAGGAACTCGGCACCGACGTGAAGCGTGAGTACGACCACGAGGTAAACGACGAGGAACTGCGCGAGCAGATGCAGAAGGAGTGCTACCAGCCCGCCTACGACATCACGAAGCAGGCCCTGGAGAAGCACGCTCGTGCCGAGGCATTCGAGAAGATCCTCGCCGACTTCAAGGAGGCTTATGCCGCCGCACATGCCGACCTCACCGAGGACGAGCTGGAAGAGAAGTATGCTATGATGGACCGCTACTACCACGACGTGGAGCGCGACGCCATGCGCCGTTGCATTCTCGACGAGGGAATTCGTCTTGATGGTCGTAAGACCGACGAGATTCGTCCCATCTGGTGCGAGGTGAGCCCGCTGCCCATGCCTCACGGAAGCTCTATCTTCACGCGTGGTGAGACGCAGTCGCTCTCTACTTGCACACTCGGCACGAAGCTCGACGAGAAGCTGGTTGACGATGTTCTCGACCGCGGCTTCATGAAGTTCCTGCTGCACTACAACTTCCCGCCCTTCTGCACGGGTGAGGCCAAGGCACAGCGTGGCGTAGGTCGTCGCGAGATTGGTCACGGCCACCTGGCATGGCGTGCCCTGAAGGACATGATTCCCTCTGACTTCCCCTATACCGTACGTCTGGTGAGCCAGATTCTGGAATCGAACGGTTCCAGCTCAATGGCTACCGTTTGCGCCGGCACACTCGCCCTGATGGATGCTGGTGTTCCCATCAAGAAGCCCGTGAGCGGTATCGCTATGGGTCTGATCAAGAATCCCGGTGAAGACAAATATGCTGTGCTCAGCGACATCCTCGGCGATGAGGACCACCTGGGCGACATGGACTTCAAGACCACTGGTACTCGCGACGGTCTGACTGCCACGCAGATGGACATCAAGTGCGATGGTCTGTCGTTCGACATCCTTGAGAAAGCACTCATGCAGGCTAAGGCCGGTCGTGAGCACATCCTAAACTGCATCACCGACACCATGGCTGAGCCACGTGCCGAGCTGAAGCCCCACGTGCCCCGCATCGTTGCCTTCGAGATTCCGAAGGAGTTCATCGGTGCTGTTATTGGCCCGGGCGGAAAGATCATCCAGCAGATGCAGGAAGACACCGGTGCTACCATCACCATTGATGAGGAAGACGGTGTGGGCAAGGTGCAGGTTAGCGCTCCCGACAAGGATAGCATCGACGCTGCCATCCGCAAGATCAAGGCCATCGTGGCCGTTCCCGAGGTGGGCGAGGTCTACGAGGGTACTGTTCGTAGCATCATGCCTTACGGCTGCTTCGTAGAGATCATGCCGGGTAAGGATGGTCTGCTCCACATCTCGGAGATCGACTGGAAGCGTCTTGAGACCGTTGAGGAAGCCGGACTGAAGGAAGGCGACAAGATCAACGTGAAGCTTCTGGAGATTGACCCGAAGACTGGTAAGTACAAGCTGTCGCATCGCGTGCTCATCCCGAAACCCGAGGGATATGTAGAGCGTGAGCGTCGTCCTCGTGGCGACCGCGGCGAGCGTGGCGACCGTCGTGAGCGTGGTGAGCGCGGCGACCGTCGTGAGCGCGGCGAGCGCGGTGATCGTCACAGTGATCGTCATGGCGACCGCAATAACCACCATCGCAATTTCCAGGGTGGTCAGCAGCCGGCCGGCAACGTCAACGAAGCTCCTGCCGACAACGAGCCGAAGGACTTCAGCGATCTGCTCGACCACAGCTTGGACATTGACTAATCAACAAGTCTAAATACGCAAAAATCCCGGTTTCATCGTTGAAACCGGGATTTTTTTTCTTTGCTAATAATATATAGATATGTATAATACTCAAAAAGTGCTCCACCTGCAGCATCCTTGTACATCACTGCAAAAGAATGCCAGAAAAAACTCTATTGGCTCTATTTATTATCATGTTGTGCTACCGTGGAACAATAATAAATGTCCATCTCATGAATCCACGGCTGCATGTTAGCAGGCAGAGCTCAGGGGATCTCAACGATCGCCAATATTAGCGGTATGTTTTAGATTTGTGCTGCAAAGATACACAGAATAATGATAGCTCGTTTGTCAATTCGAATCAAATTTTTGCATAAAACAATCATTTTTCTTTACAGCCATTTGCAATTTTGCAACATTTTCGAAATGCAAACACTTGATAATAAAGAAGTTGCAAAGTCAAAACGCTTAAACAGCAGAAATGCATAATCTGCACAATTCTGCCTCTAAAACGAAGCAGAATTGTGCCTAAAAACAAGCACAAATCGTGTGATAGGATATCAAATCGCGGACGTACGAAAGCCATTAGCGGCAAAGCTTACAGCCCTCGCACTTCGAGAGTTCACCGCGGAAACGCTTGTCGACAAGGTAGCGCAGGCGGTCGCGCAGGGGCTCGAGGGCGATGTTGTCGATGACTTCCGTCACGAAGGCTTGCTGCAGCAGCAGGCGTGCCTCGCGCTCGGTGATGCCTCGCTGGCGCATGTAGAACAGGGCGGCATCGTTGAGTTGTCCGACAGTGGATCCATGCGAGCACTTCACATCGTCGGCATAGATTTCGAGCATGGGTTGTGTGTACATGCGGGCTTCGCGTGAGGCGCAAAGATTCTGATTGCGCATCTCTGAAGAAGTCTGCTGAGCACCATGTTCAACCAACACCCGCCCGGCAAAGGCACCCGTGGCATCGTTGTCGAGCACATACTTATAGAGCTCGTGGCTGTCGCAATGGGGAACGTGGTGGACAACAAGCGTATTATTGTCTACATGCTGTTGCTTGTCGGCAATGACACAACCGCCCAGCCAGCACTCAGCACCCTCGCCGCGGAAGTGCAGGTCGAGTCGGTTGCGAGTGGTGCCATTGTGCAAGGTGATGACATTATGGGTGACATGGCTGTTGGCCTGCTGCTCCACATAGACATTGCTAACACGGACGTTCTTCACATGCGTCTCTTCCAGGCAATAGAGGTTAACGGTAGAGCCAGGCATGGCAAACACCTCTGTGACCTGCGTGGTGAGGAAATGCAGGTCGTCGGCCGTATGGTCGCAGAACAACAACGTCACCGAGCTACCTTCTTCTGCCACGACGAGCACACGCCGGTTCACCATGAAAGAGGCCCCTACCCCCTGTCCCTCCCCAGAAGGAAGGGTAGCAAAAGGAGTCTTCAGGATGTTGATGACCTGGATAGCCCTGTCGACGACGACACCTCGGGGCACATAGACGAGCAACCCATCCTGTGCAAGCATGGTGTTCAGACTGCTGACCGCATCATCGTTAGCCGCCAGACGGTTGTAATAATCACCGATGAGATGGGCATTTTTTGAGAGAGAACCGACGATGACGCCTTCAGGAAGCGATGCCTTGGGAAGGGCATCCTCATAGAAGCCGTCGTTGACGACGAAGTAGAGCGACGTAGAGAGATTGGGCACATCGCAACGAAAAGCATCGTAGGGGTTGACGGGAATCTGGAAGCGGTTCAGGTTCAGTCCAAAGTCAGGCGCGAACAGCTCTTGCACGTTCGTATACTTATAGCGCTCCTCCTTCCGTGTTGGAAAACCCTTCGACTTGAATTGCTCGAAGGCATCGTCGCGCTGGGCATTCATCACGTCCGACGAATGCTGACAGATGAGGTCGCGCGCCTGCTGGAAAAGTTCAATATACTGTTTATCTGGAGTAGGAGTAATCATAATTATCAACTATCAATTGTCAACTATCAATTGAATCCTTTATCCAATCATACCCTCGCTCCTGAATCTCCTTGGCAAGCTCGGGACCGGCGGTCTTCACGATGCGACCCTGATAGAGCACATGAACCATGTCGGGGCGAATCATCTCAAGCAGACGGTCGTAGTGGGTGATGACGATGCACGAGCTATCGGGCTTGCGCAGCTTGTTAACGCCTTCGGCGACGATGCGCATGGCGTCGACGTCGAGACCGGAGTCAGTTTCGTCGAGGATGGAGAGCGAAGGCTCGAGCATGGCCATCTGGAAGATTTCGTTGCGCTTCTTCTCACCGCCGCTGAACCCTTCGTTCACCGAGCGGCGCGTGAACTTCGCATCGAGGTCGACAATCTTGCGCTTCTCGTTCATCAGCTTGATGAACTCAGAGGCTTTCAGCTCGGGCAGTCCCTGAGCCTTGCGCTTCTCGTTGACGGCAGCCTTTAGGAAGTTCGTCATCGACACACCGGGAATCTCCACAGGATATTGGAACGAGAGGAACAACCCTTCGTGGGCGCGCTCCTCGGGTTTCATCTCCAAGAGATTCTTTCCGTTGTACCATGCTTCGCCCTCAGTAACCTCATAGAGAGGATTGCCCACGAGCACGGCCGAAAGCGTTGACTTACCAGAGCCGTTCGGGCCCATGATGGCATGCGTCTCGCCATCGCGGATGACGAGATCAATGCCCTTCAGTATTTCTTTGCCAGCAATGGTGGCATGCAGATTCTTGACTTCTAACATGATGATAACTTTAACCTATAACCTGTTATCTATTACCTAATAATTCACAATTCTCTTCTTCTCCTTCTTGCCGGATTTCTTCGGTTTGCTAAAGACTGTGTCGAGAACCCCTTCGACAAAACTCTCCATCACGAGTTGCCCCAACGAGAAATCTGTTTGGTAGACGGTGTAGGGGTCATCGAACAAGGAGGGTGGGTCTGGCACCCAAAACGGTCCGCAGCGAAAATGCGAAAGGTCCACCTCCCGATTCGGAAACCGCCGACCCGTCATGATGCTTGAAGCTTGGTCTTCCAAAATGAGAGGGACCTCATGGGTAAACACTATCGGAGTGAGTTGGACGGTCTGGCAAACAGAGTCCATCCATTGCTGCCCAGGGGTTCTCGTGTTGAGTTCCTGAGCATTGGCTGTCATAGCCATGAGCAGCAGAGGTAGCAACATCTTGCGACCACTTATTTCACGGATAAAACGGATGCGGATGGTAATCATAATTATCAATTATCAATTGTCAATTATCAATTTCGGCCTACCCGACCGTTCCTTCCAGCGAGACGCTGAGGAGTTTCTGGGCCTCAACAGCAAACTCCATAGGTAGTTTGTTGAGTACTTCCTTGGCATAGCCGTTTACGATGAGTCCAACGGCCTGCTCCGTGGGGATGCCACGCTGGTTGCAGTAGAACAGTTGGTCCTCGGATATTTTTGACGTTGTGGCCTCGTGTTCAAAGATAGCGGTGGGATTATGGACGTCCATGTATGGGAACGTGTGAGCACCACAATTGCTACCCAGCAGCAACGAGTCGCACGACGAGTAGTTGCGGGCGTTGTCTGCTTTCGCAGTGGCACGAACCAAGCCACGATAGGAGTTCTGCGAGTGGCCTGCGGAGATACCTTTTGAGATGATGGTGCTCTTGGTGTTGCATCCCATGTGAATCATCTTCGTGCCAGTGTCGGCCTCCTGGTAGTTGTTGGTCACGGCCACGGAGTAGAACTCAGCAACACTGTTGTCGCCGCGGAGCACACACGAGGGATATTTCCATGTGATGGCCGAGCCCGTCTCCACCTGTGTCCAGGAGAGTTTTGAGTCTACACCGCGAAGGTCGCCACGCTTCGTCACGAGGTTCAGCACGCCGCCTCGGCCGTTCTCGTCGCCGGGATACCAGTTCTGCACCGTGGAGTACTTCACCTCGGCACGGTCGTTGACAATGATTTCAACGATGGCCGCATGCAACTGGTTCTCGTCGCGCATCGGTGCCGTGCAGCCTTCCAGATAGGAAACGTAAGAGTCGTCATCGGCAACGATGAGCGTGCGCTCAAACTGACCCGTGTTGCGAGCATTGATGCGGAAGTAGGAGCTAAGCTCCATCGGACAGCGCACACCCTTTGGAATATAGACGAACGAGCCATCGCTGAACACAGCCGAGTTCAGGGCAGCAAAGAAGTTATCGCGATAGGGCACGACCGTTCCAAGATACTGTCGCACCAATTCAGGATATTCCTTCACGGCCTCGCCGATGGAACAGAAGATGATGCCCTTCTCCTGCAGTTGTGCCTTGAACGTGGTCTTCACCGACACCGAGTCCATGATGGCATCAACGGCGGTGTTGCCACTCAGCGCCAAACGCTCCTCAAGGGGAATGCCCAGCTTGTCGAAAGTTTTCTCGAGTTCAGGATCAATCTTTCCATCACCCGCCGGCTTCTTCGCCATTGGGTCGGCATAGTACGAGATGGCCTGATAGTCGATGTCGGGCAGGTGCACATGTCCCCACTCCGGCTGCTTCATCGTGAGCCAGTGGCGGAATGCCTTCAAGCGGAACTCCAGCAGCCAGTCGGGTTCGCCCTTCTTCTGCGAGATGAGCCGCACCACATCCTCGTTGAGTCCCACGGGGATTACCTCGGTATGCACGTCGGTGGTGAAGCCGAACTCATACTTCTTCTCGGCGATGCGGCGCACCAGCTCGTTGTCGCTCTCCGGGCTGTTGTCAATGGCTTGTATGTCGTTGTTATGATCGTCTTTCATTTGTCCGATTTTCGAAGATGATGCAAAATTACAAAAAATAGATGAAACTATTAGCAGTTTCACCTATTTATTTCTTATTGAGGGGAAAAAGACCCGTGCCGGCTATTTCATGTTGGGTTTATACTGGAGCGCAAGCATCGTTAGGTCGTCGCTCTGTTCGGCATCGCCCACAAAGTGATTGACGGCATCGGCCATTTCGTCGATGAAGATTTGCGACTGCAGTTGCTGCTGCGACAGCACCTTTTCGGCAATAGCCAAGATGCGCTCTTCGCCGAACTGCATATGGTCTGCATCCTCTGCCTCGCTGAGTCCGTCGGTAAAGAGGAAGATGACCGTCTGCGGATAGATGGTCACCTGCTGCTGTGTGAACGACCAGTCAGACATGATGCCAAGCGGCAGGTTTGCATCGCATGGCAAAGTGCCGATGCCCTTTCCCACTAGTAGCGGTGCCTCATGGCCGGCATTACAATACAGCAGACTGCCATCGGTCAGGTTCAACACACCAACAAAGAACGTGACGAACATATTGGTCTCATTTCCCTCGCTCAAGGCCTTATTCAGAGCCGTGGCTATCTGGCCGGGTTCAGAAGAATGAGATGAAACGTTGCGGAAGAGGGAACGCGTGACCGCCATCACCAACGATGCCGGAACACCTTTTCCTGACACGTCGCCGATGCAGAAGAACAGCTTTTCGTCGCGGATGTAGAAGTCAAACAAGTCGCCGCCAACGGCCTTGGCAGGTGTGAGCATGCCGTAGATATCGATGTCCTTACGTTCCGGATAGGGCGGGAATATCTTCGGAAGCATCGACATCTGGATGTTGTGGGCCACCTTCAGTTCGTTCTCGATGGCGGCCTTCGACGCCGTCGTCGCCTTCAGGTCTTCCATGTATTTCGTCAGCGAATGCTGCATGTCCTCGAAGGAGTCGCGCAGCAGGCGAATCTCGTCATTGTGCTTAACCTCCGGCAACACCGTGTCGAAGTTTCCTTTCGCCACTTCGTTTGCCGATGTCGTCAACTGCTTCAGCGGCTTGGTGGCACGTCGGATGCCATACCAGCTAACCAGCCAAACTATGAGTACGGCCAGCAGGATAAAGAACACGAGCAATCCTGCCACGATGAAAGCCATGATGTCGATGACCAGATAGGGAACGACAAGTCCCATCGACCATCCCGTACCCTTGACGGGCGTGAAGAAGACGTAGCTATTAAGACCTTCAACATCCACTTCGGCAGCCATGTCCATATCAATCTCCTTTCCATAGCTGCCCTTTTCACCCGCCATCATCCGGCGCGCTACCGATGCAATGGCAGCCGTGTCTTTCGATGCCTTCGCCATGTTCTCGATGTTGTCGAGGACGATGCGATGCTTTTTGGGATGCACGATGAACGTGCCGTTTTGCGATATCAGGAAGCTATAGGGCACCCAGCGCGCTTTCCGCGTTTTCCGCTCTTTCCGCCTGTCTTTATCGCCATTGCCACTCCACCCACTGATGAACACTTCCTCGTCCATCGCGTCCATCTTCATATACAGCGAGTCAATGGACAGGTCGGCACCAAGCACAGCCACCGCGCGTCCCTGCTTGTTGCGGATGGGATGCAAGTAGGCAACCAGAGGTGCCTTCGTGGTGTCGTTGGCCTCGAAGAAGGGCTCCGACCAGAATCCCTCCTCGGCCTGCAGTCCCTGCACGAACCACTCGTCCTTCAGGTAGTTATGCTTCTGCATGGCGTGGTTGACGACCTCTATATGGGTGCTGTCGCGCCGATAAACATAAGGCACGTAGCTGCGTCCCTTCTGCGGATAGTAGTTCTCCACGAAGCTGATGCCGCAACTGCGCATGCCGGGGTTTTGCTTCAGGATGCGCTCCAGCAGCATCTCCAGCCGGGCGGGGTTGTCAAGGCTTTCTTCCACCTGTGGAATGAGGTTCAGCGCCCCTGCACTGACGTCGGAGGCCATGCGGCTGACTTGCTCGGCCGAAATCTCCAACATGTCCTCGTTGAGCTTCTGCTTAAAGTCGACTAGCAAAGTATGACCCACCGCGAAAACCCATAAAGAGGCAAGGCCCATCACTATGAGTAGTGTGAGCACAAGCCTCTTGGTAAGTCTTCGTGAGAAATGGTGGAACTTGCGTTGCTTCATTCTTACAGTTTCTGTTCAATCTCAATCTCGGTGAAGGTCTCGATGATGTCGCCTTCCTGGATGTCGTTGAAGTTGACGAGCGAAAGTCCGCACTCGAAGCCCGAGGCCACTTCCTTCACATCGTCCTTGTAGCGCTTCAGCGCATCGATGGGAGCGGTATGGATGACGATACCATCGCGCACCACGCGGGCCTTGTCCTTGTTGTGCACCTTGCCTTCGGTGACGAGACCACCGGCAACGGTACCCACCTTCGAAATCTTGAACACCTGCTTCACCTCTACCTGACCGGTCACCTGTTCCTTGATGACCTTGTCGAGCATACCCACCATCGTCGACTTGATGTCGTCGATAGCGTCGTAGATGATGCTATAGGTATTGATTTCAACGCCTTCGCGGTCGGCAGCCTTGCGGGCATCGGCCGACGGACGCACCTGGAAGCCCACGATGATGGCATCGGAAGCAGAGGCGAGCATGACGTCGTTTTCAGAAATCTGACCGACAGCCTTGGCGATGACGTTCACCTGTACCTTCTCTGTGGAGAGCTTGATGAACGAGTCGGAGAGGGCCTCGATACTACCATCGGTATCACCCTTCACGATGATGTTCAACTCATGGAACTCACCCAGGGCGATGCGGTGCGAGATGTCGTCGAGCGTGAACTTCTTCTGCGTGCGCAGACCCTGTTCGCGCTGCAGCTGCAGACGCTTGTTGGCAATCTCACGAGCCTCCTGCTCGGTCTCGAGCACATGGAATGTGTCGCCGGCAGTCGGGGCTCCGTTCAAGCCGAGGATGATGCACGGCTCGGCGGGCTTGGCCTCCTGGATGCGCTGGTTACGCTCGTTGAACATAGCCTTGATACGTCCCCAAGCAGTACCAGCGATGATGTTATCACCAACCTTCAGCGTACCGTTCGACACAAGGACTGTCGACACATAGCCGCGACCCTTGTCGAGCGAGCTTTCGATGATGGAACCCGTGGCCTTGCGGTTCGGATTGGCCTTCAGGTCGAGCATCTCGGCCTCGAGGAGCACTTTCTCCAGCAGGTCGTTCACACCCATACCCTTCTTGGCCGAAATCTCCTGGCACTGGTACTTACCACCCCACTCTTCGACGAGGAGGTTCATCTGTGCCAGGTCCTCACGAATCTTATCGGGGTTGGCACCGGGCTTATCAATCTTGTTGATGGCGAACACCATCGGCACATTGGCAGCCTGGGCGTGGGCGATGGCCTCTTTCGTGGTAGGCATCACCGAGTCATCGGCAGCAATGATGATGATGGCGATATCGGTGACCTGTGTACCACGGGCACGCATGGCGGTGAAGGCCTCGTGACCCGGGGTGTCGAGGAAGGTGATGCGGCGGCCATCCTCAAGACGAACGTTGTAAGCACCGATGTGCTGCGTGATACCACCGGCCTCACCGGCGATGACATTGGTCTTGCGGATGTAGTCGAGCAGCGAGGTCTTACCATGGTCGACGTGACCCATCACGGTGACAATCGGTGCGCGCGGGATGAGATCGTTCTCGTCGTCCTCTTCCTCGCTCACGGCCTCCTGCACCTCGGCACTCACGTATTCGGTCTTGAAACCGAACTCATCGGCAACGAGGTTGATGGTCTCGGCATCCATGCGCTGATTGATGGACATCATGATTCCAACCGACATCAGCGTGGAAATGACCTGCATCGGGCTGACATTCATCATCGTGGCGAGCTCCGACACGGTGACGAACTCGGTGAGCTTCAGCACCTTGCTTTGTGCCTGCTCGGCTGACAGCTCCTCGCTCAAGCGCTCCTGAACAGCTTCGCGCTTCTCCTTACGATACTTTGCGCCCTTCTTGTTCTGGCTCTGCTTGTTGGTCAGACGTGCCAGCGTCTCTTTCACCTGACGTGCCACGTCCTCCTCGTTCACCTCCAGAGGCTTCTGGTTGCGACCGCGGGCCTTCTTTTTCTTGCCGCTCTTCTTGCCGGCCTGGTCGGCAGGCTGGCTCGACGGCTGCTGCTGGTTGGCGGCAGCATTGATGTCGACGCGCTCCTTGCCGATGCGCACGCGCTTCTTCTTCTCGCGCTGCTCGGCAGCCTTCTCCTCACGCTCCTTGCGCTTCTCCTCCTTCGACTTCTTCTTCGGACGAGTGCTCTGGTTCAGCGAGTCGAGGTCTATCTTACCTTGAATCTTCAGCTGCGGGGCGTTGGCGAGCTTCTTATCAATCTTCAGCTGGAACAGCTTCGGCTTCTCTTCTTCGGTGGAAGTGCTCTCTGCAGGGGTGTCCTGAGCGGGCGTCTCCTCAGCGGGAGCAGCAGTTTCGGCTTCCTGCGAGATGTCGGCCTTGGGCTCTTCCGGTGCCTTCTCGGCAACAGCAGCCTCAACGGGCTTTTCCTCCTTCGGCATCTCCTGACTGACGGCAGCAGCAGGAGCGGCCTCTTCAGAACGCTCTTTCTTGGTCTCTACGGGTGCCACCTCTTCGGCCTTTGCCGCGGGCTTCACCTCTTCAGCCTTCTTCTCTGAGGCCTTCTTCTCCGAGGGCTTCTTGCCTACGGCGTCGAGGTCGATCTTCCCCAGCGGCTTGAACTGCTGCTGGTTCGACGACTCCAGAAGACCTTCGGCACGTGTTGCCTTCGGTTGCTCGGCGGGCTTCTTCTCTTTCGGTTTCTTCTGGAAGAGCTTGTCGGCCTGCGTGCGCACCTCCTTGTCTTGCTTGAAGGCTTCCACGAGTGCTTCATACTGAGCATCGTTGAGCTTAAAGGCGAGTTCAGGCTTCACCTCACCCAGTTCCTTTTTCTTCTCCAGGAACTCCACTGCCGTTTGGAGTCCGATGTTCAGTTCTCTAATTGCTTTATTTAATCTTATGGCCATCTATGTTTTGATTTACGCGATTTACGATTTTTACTGTTTTACAGAATTTCTGATTACTGATTGTAGGATTTACTCAAACTCAGCTCTCAGCACTTCCAGCACTTGGTCTACAGTCTCTTCCTCCAGGTCGGCCTTCTCGGTAAGCATTTCACGCGGAGCGTTCAGCACAGCCTTGGCGGTGTCGAGACCGATGGCTTTGATGGAATCAATGATCCACTGGTCGATCTCATCGGCGAACTCGTCGAGATAGATGTCCTCGTCGGCCTCGCTTTCGCCAACCTCACGGAAGACGTCGATGGTGTACTCAGTGAGCATCGAAGCCAGCTTGATGTTCAAACCGCCACGGCCGATGGCCAGGCTCACCTCCTCAGGCTTCAGGAATACTTCGGCCTTGCGATTCTCTTCGTCGATGTTCAGGCTCGACACCTGAGCAGGACTCAACGCACGCTGGATGAACAGCTTCGTGTTGGCGGTGTAGTTGATGACGTCGATGTTTTCGTTGTTCAGCTCGCGCACGATGCCATGCACACGGCTACCCTTCACACCCACGCAGGCTCCTACGGGGTCGATACGGTCGTCGTAGCTCTCAACGGCAATCTTTGCGCGCTCACCCGGCATGCGGGCAATCTTCTTAATGGAGATCAGTCCGTCGTTGATCTCGGGCACCTCAGCCTCCAGCAGACGCTGCAGGAACACGGGGCTCGTACGGCTTAGGATGATCTTCGGGTTGTTGTTCTCGTTGGTCACCTGATGGATGACGGCACGGATGGTCTCGCCCTTGCGATACTGGTCGTTGGGAATCTGCTCGGACTTCGGCAGGATGAGTTCGTTGTTCTCATCATCGACCACCAGCACCTCGCGCTTCCACATCTGATAGACCTCGCCCGAGACAATCTGTCCCACGCGATCCTTGTACTTGTTGTAGAGCGAGTCGTGCTCCAACTCAAGAATCTTCGAAGCCAGTGTCTGACGAAGGTTCAGGATGGCACGACGGCCGAACTTCGTGAAGTCAACACGCTCCGACACCTCCTCGTCTACCTCGTAGTCGGGTTCGATCTGCTGGGCATCGCTCAGCGAAATCTGCTTGTTCTCATCCTCCACCTCACCGTCGGGAACAACGATACGGTTACGGTAAATCTCAAAGTCACCCTTGTCGGGGTTCACAATCACGTCGAAGTTCTCGTCAGAGCCGAAAATCTTCGCCAACACGTTGCGGAAGCTTTCTTCCAGCACACTCACCAAAGTGGTGCGATCGATGTTCTTCATTTCTTTGAACTCTCTGAAGGTATCGATCATACTCTGGGGTTCTTCTTTCTTTGTTGCCATTTATATTTATTTTTTAGTTATTGTTATTCACATCATACCGGATAGCCGGGGCCTTACGGGGTTCCGAAGAGTCCTGACGATCCGGGACTGACGGCTTACACCTGGAACAGGTACTTGCAGTACTTCACACCCGTCATCTCGAACGAGTAGTCTTTCTGCTGCAGTTCGGGGCGCTTCTTGCCCTCCACGCGCACCTTCTCCTCGACCGTCACGACGAACTGCTCGCCGTCGACGCTCTTCAGGATGCCCTTCAGCTTCTTGCCGTCAAGCGTAAGTACTTCAACCTCCTTGCCGATGTGGTTCACATACTGCTGCGCCACCTTGAAAGGCTGGCCAAGGCCGGCAGAGCCCACCTCGAGTTCAAAGTCTTCATCATCGCGGTTCAGGCGATCCTCGATGAAGCGACTCAGCTCCACACAGTCCTCTATCCACACGCCGTCGGCATGGTCGATTTCAACTACTACGCGATTGTCATGACTCACCTCTACATCTACCAGGAAATAGTCCTTGTCAGTAAGCCACTCTCCAACGATTTCTTTTACAAGATTTTTGTCAATCATCTTTCTCTATATACTGTTGATAAAACTCGATTCTAAACAATAAAAACACTCTTCTTAAGAGGGGCGCTAAACGCCATTTACAAACGAATGAGGAGCTCTGTGCGAGCCCCTCATTCCACTGAACGCTGCAAAATTACTACATTTATATCGAATATGCAAATTTTTTTCCGTTTTTTTCAATAAATGAAGGCAAAAAGACCGAAAAAATGAGTTTCGTTTGGTGATAATGTAGGGACGCGGCGTGCCGCGTTGCTGGTGGGGGAAAGGTAAAATCAGTAATGCGACAGGCAGCGTTTTCGGTGGGAAAAGGCAAAATCCAGTAACATGGCACGCTGGGTTCGTGGAAGGGGAAAGCATAATCCAAGAACGCGGCACGGCGGGTTCGTGGCAGGGGAAAGCAAAATCCAGTTACGCGGCACGCCGCGTCCCTACATGGCTAGAGCAATGCTTTCATGTCGCAAGAGCAATGCTTTCGTGATGCAGGAGCAATGCTTTGGTGTGGCGAAAGCAATGCTCCCGTTCAGTAAATTAACTTAAATTGCGAAGTAAATTAACTTAATTTGTATAGTAAATTAACTTAATTTGCTGAGTAAAATAACTTAATTTACTGAATAAAATAACTTAATTTACCGCACAAATTAAGTTAATTTACTTTTCCACCTCATTGCTCCACCTTCACCGAAGCATTCATCTCGTTGCACGAGAGGCATGCTCTACACGAACAAGAAGCATGCTCCATACGAACAATTGCATTCCTCAAGCCCCGACGGGGCGACAGAATACAGGCAGGTGGTGGAGCGAAGCGACGCTCGGCGACGAAGGAGACGCTTTCGTAGCGTCGCGGAGAAAGAACCCCTGCTAAGGATGCAAGAAGGAATTAAAAACCCCGACGGGGTGACAGAAATTCTGTCGGGCCTTCGGCACTTATTTACTTTTGCGGCACTTATAGCAGGGGTTTCGCTTCGCTCCACCAACTGCCTATGTTCTGCCGCACTTTCAGTGCTTTGTTGATTCTGATTCTATATCATGATCAAATAACGGGCTACCATTGCTATATCTTAATCAAAAAAAGGGCTACGAAACCGATCTTGTTTCGTAGCCCGTTGATATTCACCTGCTTTGATAAGCAATCACATGCTAAGATGCACAATCACATGCTTTGCTGCGTGATTACTTTTTCTTTTTGCCATCACGGAAGAGGAGGGGAGCCATCTCGTAGAGGCTGCGACGCCAGGTAAGGAACTCGTGGGCGGTGCCTTCCGATACATAGCCATGAGCATTGAAGCCGGCTTGCTTCAGACGGTCCGTAGACTGGCGGATGCCATCGGGATTCTCCTTGCTACCACAGCTCTGGAAGATTACGTTGGGACGAGGCATGCCCTCAGTGAAGTCGGAGGGCTCATACTGTCCACCGCTGAGCAGACCATAGGCGCTGAACACCTCCGGACGACGCAGGGTGATGAGCTTCGTCTCCATGCCACCCATCGACAGACCAGCCATTGCGCGGTTCTCGCGGTTGGCGATGGTGAGGAAGTGGCTATCTATGTAAGGAATGAGTTCGTCGACGAGCACGGTCTCGAATTCCTTGGCCGTGAACTCGCGGAGGCCACCGAAGCGGATGCCATTGGTCAGACCGTAGGTCATCACAACGATGAACGGACGAATCTTTCCATCGGCGATGAGGTTGTCCATGATGATATTGGCACGTCCCTGCATGCCCCATGTGGTGTCGTCCTCGCCCCATCCGTGCTGCAGATAGAGCACGGGGAAGCGCTCCTTCTTGTTCTTGCCGTAGGTGGGAGGCGTGTAGACGAATGCACGGCGCATGCCACTCTCGCCACGATCGTTCTTCACATTGGTGGGGAAGAGCACCTGCTGCAGGTTGCCATGCGGGATGTCGGTGCGCAGGGCATAGAACTCCTGGTCGTGGGCGGGAATCTCAATACCGCTCTCCCAACGGGTGGAGCCGAAGTAGTTGTTCGTACCTGGGTCGTTGACGGTAGCTCCGTCGATGGTGAGGTGATAGTAGTGGAAGCCCTCGTCCATCGGACCTTCGGTGGTACCTGTCCACACACCGTCCTTATCCTTGTGCAGCACGGTGCCGCCACGGCCGCCGAGGCCAAGGCTTACGATGACCGACTTGGCATCGGGAGCATCGATGCGGAAGCGAGCATAGCCCTCGCTGTTCACCTGAGGATATTCCTGTCCCTGCTGGTTCAGCTCGTTCGGACGGAAGTCTTCCTTTGGAATAGCATTGTCGAGAGCGGGGTCGAAGTTGCGGATAGCACGATAGCAGGCCTTCGGACGATATTTCTCGTCGAAGGGCAGCGGGTGGTTGTTCACACCGAGCCACGAGTCGCGGTCGCCAAGGTTCCAGAATGTCACACAGTCGATGACGTCCTTATGCTTGCGGAACACTTTGAAGAGGCGAGCATACTGGTCGGTCTGCAGGGTGTTCATGTAAGCAGGAATGGGCTTGGCCTCGCCGCGCGAAAAACCTTGTAGCTGTCCGCCCATCTCCTGATTCATACGCAGGTCGAGCTCCGTGATGTGAATGTGGTTCACCAATTCCTTGAAACGTACGATAGCCTTCTCGAGCTGTTCCTCGCTGGGGAAGTAGATATTGTAGTGGCCCTGCATGCCGATACCATCGATGGGCACGCCAGCGTCCTTCATCTTCTTCACCATATTATATATACGCTCGCGCTTGCCCTCGTCCACACAGCTGTAGTCGTTGTAGAACAACAGTGCATTCGGATCGGCCTCGCGGGCAAACTGGAAGGCCTTCGCAATGAACTCATCGCCACAGAGCTGGAAATGACGGCTCTGACGATAGGGGCTCTGCTCGCGACCCGGCCAGCTACGACCGTCGTCGGCCATTGCCTCGTTCACCACGTCCCAAGCATAGACGATGTCCTTATAGCGGTTCACAACGGTGTGGATGTGCTCACGCAGGCGCTCGTAGAACACTTCCTTCTTCACGGGCTTTCCCTTGCTGTCGGTGAACATCCAGTCGGCAAACTGCGAATGCCAGCAGAGGCAGTGGCCACGCAGCTTGATACCATTCTCGCGGCAGAAGTTAGCAATCTTGTCAGCACGCTCCCAGTTCCACACACCCTCTTTAGGATGAATCTCGCCGGGCTTCATATCGTTCTCAGCCGTGATGGAGTTGAACTCCTTCTTGATGAGAGCAATCTGATCGGGGTTAGACACATTGCGCTGGTTCACGGCCACACCAATCGCGAAGTAGTCCTTGTAGGAGTCCTTCATGCCACCTGGCATCTCAGGCTGGCCAAAGCGTGGGCCCTGCGCGTTTACATTTGCGCTGCAAAGCAGGAGCAAGAGCAGCGTCAACAGAGAAATGTTTCGTCTTTTCATTTGTGTTGAAATGTTTTGATTATACTGATTTTTATTGATAGATTTATCTGGCTACAAAATTACTATCTTTTCTCCACATACAGCACTTCACATGTAGCGAAAAGTTTTTTGTTTGTTGCAAATGTTGAGTTTTAGGGAATAAATGGGAAGAAAAGGAATGTAGGGACGCGGCGTGCCGCGTAAATAGACCAGCTTTCTCCCTTCAGAACGCGGCACGCCGCGTCCCTACATCAATAAATATGAGCGAATGGGGATAAACCGTCAAAGGTAATCATAATTGTCAATTATAAATTATAAATTATGATCACATCTCAAACTCCGGTGTGTTGAAAGAATAGAGCGACTGCACATCGTAGTCTCGGGGATTGCGCTGAGGAAGGAGGAAAGGCTTGGTGGCGCGGCCGTCGTCGCCAAGTCGGGAGAAATAAATACGGGTGTAGAGGCCATCGCCACGACGGCTGGTGAAGAGGAACCAGTTGCCCGATGGACTCCAGTTGTGGAAGCTGTCGGCACGCGGACTGTTCACTTCATCCATGCGACGTTGCTCACCCGACTGCAGGTCGAGCAGCCAGAGATCGGCTTCGGGATGCCAAATGGTGAAATAGCCCCAGTCGGCAACGGTGTACATAAGATAGCGTCCGTCGGCAGACGGCCTCGGCCAGGTGACGGACGGCTGGTCGGGCGTGTTGATGAGTGTGTCGACATCGCTGGAGAAGCGCCCTGTTCGCTCGTCGAAAGCTACGCGGCAGAGGACGTATTGTTCTTTGTCGTAGTCAACGGGATAGAGCTGGCGACGGGCAGTTACAAAGTAGAGCCATTGGCCGTCGGCAGAGAAGACAGGACAGGTCTCCGCCCAATAGCGACGCATGGTGAGTGTGTCACGAATGATGCGATGCTTCTCTACATCGTAGACGAAGACATCGCTCTCTGAGTCGTAGACCTCGATGCGCTTTGGGGCATTCGCCAGATGGAACATCTGCGAGGTTTTGTTGGTCGAGAAAGCACAGTAGCGACCGCTAGGATGCCAGCCGGGATAAACAAACGAGCGTGGTGCCGCCGCTGATTTCTTGTCGATGACAACGCGGGCGAGCTTCCCATTGTGCTTGATGAACGTGCCGCCATTCTCGTTACGGGCGTGGAACACATACTGCTCGCCGTTTCCGCCGTTGTTGGTGTGACAGTTCACACACATGCCCGGACGCGAGCTGTTGTCGACAAGCGCCGTTTCATCGAAGCTGGCAAGGCTCCGCTTGTAGATGCCCATGTGGCCGTATTGCTCATAGCCCGGTGCGATGCGCCGGTAGGTGATGCTACGTGCGCCGATGGAGTCGTTGCCAACGTTGATGAGGAAGGTGCGATAGCGCGTCCAACGGCCCTCGCGGCAGGCAGCCACCGACACGCTGAGGTGTGCGCCCCGGTTCTGATTGAGCAGCTCGTGCCACTCGTCGATAGGAAAATCGGCATAGTCGCCTCCAACATGAATGCTACCGCCGAGGCTTCCTTTCACGGTAACATCGATTCTGCTAACACTATCATCGGCCATCGCAAAGTTGAGCGGCGCAATGTCGACGGGCACGGTCACGCCGATATAGTCTGGGAAGATGTCAGGCTGGGTGCCTGCCTGTCGCTCGTTGGCAGGCTGCGCGTTGCAGGCAACGAGCAGCAGCCAACCGAGCATGCAGGGTAATTCCCAAATAAGTGTTTTCACCTTCTTCAACTTCAACTGAAGAATGGCTCGGTCATAAGAAAAAAGCATCTTGTGCATTTTCATACGACTTGCGTAGTTTCGATAGCGTAGGGTAATGATAGATTAATTCGGGGTGTCGAGCCAACAGTTTCATGGACTGTGCCCATTCGCTACTGCTGGAATAGTCTTCGAGGATAGTTATGTATTTCATTGCCAGCTGCGGCTGGTTCATGACGAGGGCGGCTTCAACGAGTCGGCGCAGCGGCCGTTCGCGCAACTTCTTGCCATTGGTTTTCACCATCGCATCGAAGGCCGCACGTTGTGCCATTGCAGGCATGCCGAGAAGCATGTAGGAGTCGCTCATCATCAGGGCGGCAGTCTGGCTGGTTAGCACTTCGCGTGAGTCGGTGAGACATTCCTTCAAGTCGACGCTCGTATTGCCTTGGCGCCACTGTGCCATCAAAGCCACCTTCTGGCAGGCCAGCGACTGAACTGCATGCTCGCGGCTGTGGCTGACGATTTTGTCCCATCGTCCTTGTCGCTGCCATTTGTCGAAGAGGCGTTCCTCGCGGGTGCCGGAATACTTCTCGGCAAAGGGTGAGGAGGAAGCCAGCAAGAGCCAGCAGGCAACCGCCACAAGTGCGGCAACGAGCAACAGCAGGAGTCCTCGGCGTGAGCCAATAAAGGCGAGTGCAGCGTCGTCACGACGCCACACTCTCCATCGACTTAAAAAGAGTTGTCTGATACTCACTACTATTTTAAATAAACTAACCTAATAACTAAAATAACTCTATCTATTGTTTTCGTTGGTCTTTCCGACCTGGGCCATAGGCCTATTCTTCATCATCCGAGTAGCCGGGATTCTGAACAAGAGCCGGGTTCTTCACGATCTCGTCCTTCGGAATCGGCATGTCCATCTTCCACTCCTGATACTCGTAGTCGCGGTTGGTCCAGGGCACATCCTTCAGGTTTTCCACGTTGCGCTTCGGATAGTTCGTCAGCACGTGGTCCTTCATGAAGTTCGAACGCTGCATGTCAGGACGCAGACACCACTCGCAGTTGAACTCCTTGCGGCGCTCGGTGTTGACAGCAACCTTCCAAACCTCCGACGAGAAGCCCTTCTCGGCTGCATAGCGGGTGTAGTAGGTCTTGGCATCCTCCACCTTGTCGACGGTGCTTCCGAAGGGGATAGGATATTCGTCGCGGTGCTTGTAGAACATGCCGCCGTCGCTCATGCCTTCGTCACGGCCCACCCACTCGGCAAACGAGTTGTAGTAAGGCATGTACTTCTCGGTCAGAGCCTGCTCCTTGCCGTCCTCCAGCTTACCGAAGGCACGCTGGCGCAGCTCGTTGATCTGCTTCCAGCCCTCGGCCTCGTTGCCCAGACGGAAGCAGCACTCTGCATAGTCGAGCATCACGTTAGGCAGACGCTTCCAGTAGATGGGAGTCGGGCTCCAGTGTCCGTCGGCCCAGGCTTTGTAGTTGGCAGAGGCTGTACGCCACATCTTCGAACTCCAGATGGCAGGTGCCCACTCGCCGTTGTTGAAGTGGAACTGCTTGGTGGTAGTACCGGTGGCACCCTTGCCGAGCACTTCCTGCAGGTAGGGATTCACGCCGTAGATGGCAGGCTCGTACCAGCCCTCGTACTGAGGATCGTAGGCAGGATTGCTCGGGTCAATCTGAGGCACGGCACCCGTGTAGCAGGAACCCTCGCGGCGCTTGTCGCCCTTCTCGTAGCAGCTGTACCACTCCCACGAGAGGTAGAGCGAACCCCAACCACCATTCTCAGGACATGCGGTGTACCACTTCAGCATGAGATTAGAAGTGAGGTCGTCCCACTTACCCCAGTTGTTGCCTTCGTCGAGCTGCTCCACCCAGATGGCCTCGGGTCCCCATGCAGAAGCAGGATCCCACAGCGTGGTGAACGACTCGTTCAGCTTGTACGTGCCACTGTCAAGAATCTTCTTGAAGCATTCCTGAGCCAGTCTGTAGCAGTTCTGAGCCTCGGTGGCATCCTGCTGCTGGCCGTTGGCACCGTCGGTCAGACGGTAAGCCTTCCACATGTAGGCATCGCCCAGGTAGGCCAGGGCCATACCCTTTGTGGCGCGTCCATATTCCTGATCCATAGGTTTCCAGTCGAGCAGGTCGGCAGCAGCCTTGAAGTCTTCGATGATGAAGTCCCACATCTCGCTGTAGGTCTCAGCCTTAGCCTTGGTGGGCGTGTTCGAGTAGGTTTCACCGGTAGCCAGCATGGGCACGCGGCCGAAGGTTGTTGCCAGCCAGTGATAGAAGAATCCGCGCAGCGCACGGCCTTCACCCTCGAGTTTCTGCTTCACGGCAGGCGACACCTTTTCGGCATTGCTCAGGCCTTCCAGATAGTCGTTGGCACGGCTGATGCCGGCATAGACGTGGCGCCAGCCAGCCAGCAGCTCGGTGCTGGTGGAGTTCCACTGCTGCACATTCCAGTTCTTATCCCAGCCCGTAGCCTGGGTGTCGATGGTCGGGTGGCAACCTGTGAAGAGGTTGGGCTTGAAGCCCCAGTCGCCGTCGTAGAGATCCTTGTTGGCGGCATCCTTGGCACCATTCGGGAACATCATGTCGTAGACGCCGTTCAGACCCTTCTTGGCATTGGCGTCGTTCTCGAACATGGCATCACTGGCAATGACGTCATAGAGGTCTACATCCAGGAACTCGTCGTTGTCGCAGGATGTGAAGCCCAGACCCGTCATGCACAATGCTGCACCTAAAATATAATATCTTGTCTTCATATCTTTATTTTGCTTAATTAACTATGTTACTTTGTTACCTTGTTCTTTCTCCGCTGCGCTACGAAAGCGAGCAGAGCTCGTGGTCCTTTGGTACTTTGCTTAGAAGGTTACGTTCAAACCAGCCATGAATGTACGAGGCATAGGATAACGACCTGTGTCGAGGCCCTGGAACAGGATTGAACCTGTACCAACTTCGGGATCGCCATACTTGTTGTAGCCAGAGATGGTGAGCAGATTGCTGACACCTACATAGACACGAGCTTTCTGAACCGACAGCTTGTTGCAAAGGGCATTAGGCAGGGTGTAGCCAACCTGAATGTTAGAAATGCGCAGGAAGTCGCCGTTCTTCACCCACAGGTCGCTGACACGGGTGTTACGAGCGTAGTCACCGATTGACAGGCGAGGCAGCGTGCCACCGCCATTGCGGAATGCATCGTTGTAGGCATCTCTCAGGATGTTAGGTGTGGTCTGGTCGTCGAGCTGTGTCATCGAGCTCAGTTTCATGGCCGAGTACGACAGGATGTCCTGACCCAGTACACCATACATATAAATGCTGAAGTCCCAATCCTTATAGGAGGCACCAAGGTTCAAGCCAAAGTTCAGTGCGGGGAAGCCGTTGCCGAGGATCACGCGGTCGTCGTCGTCGATCTTACCGTCGTTGTTCACATCGCGGAACTTCACGTCGCCAATGGCCAGCGGGTGCTCGTTGTTGGCCTTCGAGTAGTCGTCGACCAGTTTTGAGTATTCAGCCAGGTCGGCAGCGTCCTTGATCAGACCGTCGGTCAGGAAGCCGTAGAACGAGCCCACTGCTTCGCCTTCCATACAGATGGAGTGGCGTGCCCAGTGACCGTTGCCATCCACAGCACCCACCTGAGAGCCGTCGAAGCCGCTTGCTGCGTTGGCGTTGTTACCACCGGTAGCCTCGCTATAGAGCGGGTCACCCATCTTCTTCACCTTGTTGCTGATGGTTGAGCCCGTCAGGCGAGCGTTGAACGAGAAGTCCTTTGTGAACTGCTTGTGATAGCCCACGGCGAACTCGAAGCCCTTGTTCTGAATCTCACCATAGTTCGTATAGACAGAGGTGAAACCTGCGGTCGGACGAATCTGCTGAACCAGCAGCAGGTCCTTGGTGTTCTTCACGAAGTAGTCGAGCGTGATGTCCCAGTCGTTGAGGAATGCAAAGTCGATACCGATGTTGGTCATCTCGGTGGTCTCCCACTTCAGGTTGGTATCCACCAGCGGAGCAAACCAACCAGTCTCACGCGTGCGGTTGCCCCAGTAGCCAGACACACCACCGCCACCTACATAGAAGGCGTAGGCAGCATCACCGCTCAGGGCTGCGACACCCTTACCAGCAATGTTACCAGCGTTACCGGTCTGACCCCAGCCGAGACGCAGCTTCAGGTTGTTCACAGCCTCAATGCCCTTCATGAACGGCTCCTCAGAGATGCGCCATGCACCTGCCAGTGAGGGGAAGGTACCCCAGCGGTTGCCGCTACCGAAGTTCGAGCTACCGTCACGACGAATGGTACCGGTCACGATGTAGCGGTCCATCAGGCTGTAGCTGGCACGAGCGAAGTAAGAGATGGTGTGCACGTCGCCATTGTAGGCGCCGTTCACACTCTTCGAGTTGGGATCCTCAGTCAGGGCGAAGCTGCGGTTCATGACCGACGGGAACTTTCGGGCGCTGCCGCCAATCCACTGTCCCCACGACTTGCCAACCTCGTTACCAGCCATGAGCGTCAGGTCATGAATGCCATAGGTGAGGTGGTAGGTCAGGTAGGTCTGCAGGCCAAGGCTGTAGCCGTGGCTGTTGTTCAGCGAGAAGGAGTAGCTCTGGTCGGAGCCTGAAGGCAGCAGCACTTCCGTCCACTGTCCGTTGATCTGGTTATAGCGCGTGCGGCCACCCGTGTAGTCAGAGCTGTTGTTGCCCCAGTAGGTATAGGTGCCCTGCGAGCGCAGGTCGAGCTTGTGATGGTCGTTGTCCAGGAAGGTCAGGTCGATGAAGGCCGTGGTCTGGATGCGGTCGAAGCCGTTGCGGGCGCGCTCGGCGTTCTCCATCTGCGTAGCATAGGGGTTGGCACCTATCGACGTGTTACCCTCCCAGCTGTTCGGTGTCATCAGATAGCCCGAGCCATAGGTGCCGTCGGGGTTCACGAGGTTCACGTTCACAAGTTGCTTGTTGGGATCGTTCTCGTCCATGTAGTCCAAAGTCGGGGTGAGTGAAGCAAAGTCACGCAGCGACGACAGGTTCTGGTTGTTACCCAGACCCATGTTCGAACCGTGGTTTTCAGAGTGGGTGTAGTTGATGTCGCCACCAATCTCCAGGAAGCGGTTCACCTTAGATGTGATGTTCGCACGAGTGGTGAAACGCTTGTAGTTGGTGTTCACAACCAGGCCGTCGACATCGAGCCAACCCATCGAGAGGTTATACTGCGTCTTGTCGTTACCGCCGTTCAGCGAAGCGCCATACTGTTGTCTCAGGGCTGCACGTGTCATCTCCTTCTGCCAGTCAACGGCATTCACGCCCTTCATGTCGGCGCGATTCCAAAGCTGGTTGATGAACATCGAACCATCATTAGCCTTAGCTTCCTTGATAGCCTTGGCATACTCGTCGAGGCTCAGCACATCGAGTTTGTAGGGCAGAGTCTGCAGACCGAAATCGGCCGTGATGTTGATGTTGGTCTTACCCTTCGAGCCGTGCTTGGTGGTGATCATCACAACACCATTGGCACCTGCCGAACCGTAGATGGCCGTAGCCGAGGCGTCTTTCAGAATCTCGATGCGCTCAATGTCGGAGGGGTTCACGAAATCGGCACTCGTGCCAACCTGCACACCGTCTACAACATAAAGAGGTGAAGCATCGCCATTGATGGTACCGATACCACGGATGCGGATGGCGGCCTTGCCGTCAGGCGAACCGTCCTGCATCGACACCTGCACACCGGCAGCAGCACCCTGCAGGGCCTGACCGATGTTCGTGGGCACACGCTTCATCACAGCTTCCTGGTCGACAGTGGCCACAGATCCCGAGATGTCGCTCTTCTTCATCGTACCGTAACCGACAACCACCACGTCTTTCAAAGTAGCAGCGTCTTCCTTCAATACGACGTTCACCTGCTGGCGACCAGCCACACGCACTTGCTGCGGCTCGAAACCAACATAAGAAATGCTCAGCGTAGCCTGCGGAGATGCAGACACACTGAATGCACCATTCAGGTCGGTAATCGAACCTGCCTGAGTGCCGTTTACTCGCACCGTGGCACCAACCACGGGCTCTCCATTCTCATCGACGACAGTTCCTTTCACTGTGCCCTGAGCCCATGCGCTCAAAGACAGACAGCTAACCAGGAATAGCATCATGAAGGGTTTCCCCAAAGCTTTTAAAAAACTCATAGTTCTCTTGGTTTTTGTTTAACGTCTTTTAAAATAATTATTTGAATAGTTAGGTTTGGTCACATTAATTATAAATAACTCGTGCACATATTTTGTCGATGGAGCACCAGATCAGCCTCATTGGATGATTTTGCTAACCGGATGGACGATATTTCGACGTTGCAAAATTATTTATAATTGTAAATGTTCATTTTACGATGCGTTGCAAAAAATTCTGATTTTGAAACTCAAAGAAACAGATGTTACAAATCATTAACATTTTGAAACTCTACGAAAAGTTTTTATTAAGGCCCACACTTTAAAAAATGATTCATCGCAGTCAGAAAAGCAGAAAAATCCAACTCCAGACATAAATTTGTCCACCAAAAATGAAACAAATTTAGAAAAAGTGCCTACCTTTGCACGACAAACCGACGAATGATGGGAAAGAAATGTATCATATCTCTTATGCTTGTCCTTGTTACATTATCGGGACAGGCACAAACGAAAAGGAAGGCTACTTCCACCGTGGAGCAGATTAGCATCACGGCAGAGGCCACGCTGAATCCTCAGCAGAAAGTGACAGCCCACATGAAGGCCGACGGCTACGAGGGACCTATCGGCATCAAACTGAGAGGGAACAGCTCGTTGTCGTTCAATCAGAAGAAATACACCATCGAACTGCGCGACGAGAGTGGAAAAGACGTTGAGGCGTCGCTCCTTGGTATGCCCGCTCATAGCGACTGGGTGCTGTTGGCTCCTTATAACGACGTGTCGGCCGTTCGCGACCCACTGGCGTTCCAGTTGTGGCGCGATATGGGACACTGGGCCCCACGCACACGAATGGTAGAGCTGACGCTGAACGGTGACTATCGCGGCATCTATATCCTTTCGGAAGCCATCAAGCGCGACTCCATGCGTGTGGACATCGCGAAACTAAAGAAGAGTGATATTGCGGGACGTGATGTGACGGGTGGCTATATCCTGCGCATCGACACCTACGACGAGGAAGACGCAACCTTCCCTTCGAAGGTGCCTGGCATCGGGGAGGGAATCATGACGAGTCAGATCACTTGGTCGTGCATCTATCCGAAAAAGAAGAAGCTACAGCCCGAGCAACTGGCCTATATCGAACAGTTTGTAGACTCGATGGAATTGGTGATTCAGTCGGACGATTTCGCCGATCCGCAGCGCGGCTACGCACACTTTATTGATGTGCCCTCGTTCGTAGACTACTTCATCCATACGGAGCTTAGCCTGAATGCCGATGGATACAAGCGTAGCGCTTATTTCTACAAGGAGAAGCTACATGCCGACGGCACGGGCGGCAAACTCGTGGCAGGACCCGTGTGGGATTATAACCTCGCTTATGGCAATTGCAATTTCTGCAATGCCAATAATCCGGAAGCGTGGTGCTTCGAGGGTGGAAACACGCAGCCCACACCAGCCTTTTGGCAACGGCTGCTGCAGGACCCTGCCTTCCGAAAAGCAGTAAAAATGCGCTACAAGGCTTTGCGAAAAGGGGTGCTGAGCAACAAATCCATTAATAGCTACATCGACCAGCACGCTAAGCTATTGGCCCCATATATCGCCCGCCACTTCGAGAAATACCCTGAGCTGCTGGTCTCAGAAGAAGAGAAAGGGCAAACCCCTACTCCACCTGCTTTCGGTTTTCCGCCGATGGGAGATTTCCATATGCCCGAAGGGTTCAAGATGCCCGAAGGGTTCCATATGCCGGACTCCATTCAAGCATTTCCTGGTGGTTTCCCACCAATGGGTGGATTCCCGATGATGGGAGGATTCCACATGCCGGATTCCATTTCTCTGTCTAAAGGGTTCCAGATGCCTGATTCTATTCCAGCATTTCCCGGCGGTTTCCCGCCGATGGGAGGATTCCCGATGATGGGTGGTGGATTCCCAATGATGGACGGATTCGGTGGAAATGCCATCAGCTGGTTTGCGGCCTATCGCGTTAGTTCCTACGACGAGGAGATCGCCACGCTGAAAGAGTGGCTCGCCAATCGGCTTGCATTCCTTGATCGCAACATCGAACGATTTGACAAAGACTGGGAGCCACACATCCAGATTCCAAAAGAAATCAAAATGCCACAATTCAACGGCGGTTTCCCATTCCACAATCCGTTTTAATTTGTTGATGTAGGGACGCGGCGTGCCGCGTTACTGGATCCTGTTTTCCCCACCAGTAACGCGGCACGCCGCGTCCCTACATTGCCTACAACCGTAGGGGCAGACTCCCGTGTCTGCCCGCTTAAACCATATCTTGTGTTATTTTTTGTGACAATATCATTTCCGAAAAAACGGGCAGACACGGGGGTCTGCCCCTACCGTTGGCGCGTGGCTCAACAAAAAGAGTGCACATTGCTGCACACTCTTGTTGCTTATTTTTCACTTTTCACTTTTAACTTTTAACTTCGCGCATCGCGCGGCAGACTTCCCTACCGTATGCGGAACGATTGAAACGACGTTACTCTTTGGAGAAATTCCACTTGGAATTGTCGCTGCTAAAGTCGTAGGGAGCCAGCGTGGGCGTGCTATCGCCAGCCGAATAGAGGCAATACTTCTGGTTCTTGCCCTCCTGTCCAGGAATGACATAAGGCATGATGCGGAAGGTACCATCGGTGAGCTGTTCGATGCGCCAGAGCTGCTCATCGCGGTCGGCGAGTTGCTGCGTTGTAACCTCCAGCTTATCAGTAGCGGTGAGCGCACGATTGGTGCCCTCGATACGAATTACGTAGAGCGGTCCACAGATGGTGCCTCCACGCTCAGGAACGGGCACTACCTGCCAACGCTGCCACGGACGGAACATGTAGTCGCTGCAGCGCACAGCAATCTCACCCTCGGGCCACTTGCCCTGCACATCGGCGAGCGTCTGATTAGCCACAGGCTTCACAGGCTGCTGCATCTGCTCGCGATTGAACCATCCCTGACGCTCCTGCGTCATACGCACGAAGTCCACAGCCAATTCCAGCGAGTAGCCGCGACGCTCAGAGAGAATAGCATAGGTGCCTTCCTTGATCTGATTGCCGGCATACGGCCAGTCGTTCTTCCAGAGCAGCGGACGAATGCCCAGCGTGGAACGGCCACTCAGGTCGAAGTCGGCCTCGAAGTGACACGACATAATCTCAACGCCTTCGTCGATGATGGTACGTCCGAAGTGTCCGGGGCCGGTCTTACGGTCGCCGGCAGCGATGACCATACGACCGCCACCGTGATACATATCGCGACCCACATTATCTATATATGGACCCTCAACGCTACGCGAGCGGCCCACCACGATGTTGTACGTCGAGTTCACACCATCGCAGCAAGTGCCGTGCGTGCCGAGCAAATAGTACCAGCCGTTACGATAGATGAGGTCGGTGGCCTCACAGTCTATAGCGATATCTTTCTCCTTGTTTCCAGCCACACGGAAGCCGGTCGTCGGGTCAAGCTCAATAAGACGGATCGTACCGAAATAAGTGCCATAGCTGGCCCAGAGGCGACCTGTGGTCGGGTCGAGGAGCAGACCCGGGTCAATGGCATCCTGATCTTCCATACCGTCGCTACTGCACACCTCCACAGCCGCCGTCCACTTGAAATCGGGACTCTTCGGGTCGAGCGTCTTGTTCCACATGGTGAGGATACGACCGTTGTGGCCGCCACCCAGACCACCACCCGTGGCACCATAGATGCAGAGATAGCGGTCGCCAATCTTCAGCACGTCGGGTGCTGCACCTCCTCCCGGGCGATCGGCACCACCGTGCCAGCTCCAGCCGTTCTCGCTGATAAGACCTCCGCCACCGGTTCCGAAAGTGTAGTACTTACCCTCGCACTCGGCGATGGTCGACGGGTCGTGAATATAAGGCTCGCCCACTTGTGCCTTCACTGGGTTACTTGACAACAGATAAATGGCTACTGACAGTCCGAACAAATATTTTGTCTTCATAATCTTCAGAATTCGTTTTGTCGTTATTTTTGTTGTTCCGTTATATCGTATTTTACTTCGAGGGCACCGACACCTGATAGTTCGTTACCGGCTGTCCCTTCTCGTCGATGAAGCGCACGCAGAAGTCGCTCATGCCCGGGCCGTTGATGACGGCACCGCGCAAGACGTTGCGGCCCTTCTTCAGCGTGAGGCGCGGCGACATCGCATCGTCTTTCACCATACGACGGTCACCGCTGAGCAGCAGGGCTTCCTCGCCGTTGAGCCACCACATCGAAGCGGAGTTGCTGCCAACGGCCAAACGGACGTTCTCTATATCCTCTGGGCAGTCGATGATGGTCACCGCCCAGAACAGCACACCATAGACCTTCTCTCCCCATTTTTCAGCGAAGCGGAAGAGTTTCACGTTGAACATATTGCTATCCAGAGCGTGCCAGGTGAGCGTCTGCTTCACCGTCTTCACCTGCGGGCCTTCAGGCATCTGCTGCGCACCGCGACCGAAGCCGGCAGGCGCCTGCTCCTGCTTGAACACAGCCGTCACCTTCTGGCCGTCCTTCGGCAGAATGGTCTGCTGACCCTTGAAATACTCGCGGTTGAAATGTTCGCGCAGATAGCTGTCGGTGAACACGGTGTTTCCGCTATTCGGCTTGTCGATAGGCTCTAGCAACATCCAGCGGCGGATGAAGCCCTCTTCGTCGGGCTTAGCGGCGGGAGCCTTGGCAGCCACAGGCGAGAAGTAGTCGGGACGGTTCTTGAACTGCACCCAGTCTACCGACAGCGCACCACTACCCTCATTGGTGATGACGAGGTCGGTAATGCTCTTCGGCGTATATTCCAGCGCAGCCGTCTGTGTGAGCCACTGGTTGCGCAGGTCGCGGCGGAAGCGAGCCATCATCGGATTAGCGGCTGCACCAGCAGGAGGTTCTGGCGGACGCACCGTCATCTTGAAGCGAGCGATGACCTTTCCCTTCGCGTCTTTCTCGCGAATGCAGAACTCGGTGTCGTCGGCAGCCTTGGCATTCAGGACGATATAGCCGTCCTTGATGCAGCTGAAGTCAACGTCGGTGTATTTCAGCCAACTGCCTTTTGCGGGCAGCGTGGCCTGGAAGCTGCGGAAGGTGTTCACCGTGTCGATCAGCGCCGTAGTAACATCCGCAGAGGCTGTGCTGTAGCGGTCAATCTGAATCTTCTCGGTGGCCTTGTTGACACCCACGCCACGCATCGTCTTCTTCACCTCCTGAATAGTACCGTCGGGATTGAAATACAGCTTCTCAATCTGTACCGAACGGCGCTTGTCGTCGCGGGGCGAGAAAGCGTTCTGGTGATAGAACAGATACCACTGCCCTTTGTAGTTGACGATGCTGTGGTGGTTGGTCCAGCAGCCATTTTCGTGCTCAGCCATGATCAGCCCTTTGTATTCGTAGGGTCCCATCGGATTCTTGCTCATAGCATATCCGAGCACCTCTGTATTCTCCCTCACGTAAGGATAGGTGAGGTAATAGTTGCCGTTATACTCGAAGGCAAACGGACCTTCAGCCTGGCGATTGGGCAGGTCTTTCAGGCAGTTCACGCCATACATCTCAAACTCGCGCTCGCCCCATTTCACTTTCTCCTTCGGCGTGTCGTCGGCCAATTCCTTCATATTGGGCTTCAGCTTGGCACAACGGCCTGCACCCCAGAAAATGTAGGCATTGCCGTCGGAAGCCTGAAGCACACAAGGATCGATGCCGCTAATGCCCTTGATGGGCTCCGGCTCGGGAACGAACGGTCCTTCCGGGCTGTCGGCGATGGCTACACCGATACCAAAGCCTCGACCGTCTTTGGGTGCCGACGGGAAATAGAAATAATACTTACCATTGCGCTCGACGCAGTCGGGTGCCCACATGGAATAAGAGTTTGGCCTCACCCAAGGAACTTTGTTCTGGGTGACAATCACACCGTGATCGGTCCAGTCGGTGAGGTTCTCCGACGAGAACACGTGGTAGTCTTCCATGCAGAACCAGTCCTGTCGCTGTCCTTCCGGTGGGAAGATGTCGTGCGAAGGATAGAGATAGACCTTTCCGTTGAACACACGCGCCGTGGGGTCTGCGGTGAACAGGTGGCCGATAATCGGATTTTGGGCTGTTGCCGCAAGCGAAAACGTGCTGAGCAACAAGACGATAGTAGCAATCTTTTTCATCATAAAACGTAAAAAATAATACTTCGGCAAAGTTACGAAGAAAACCCCAAACAGATACGATTTTTTGTAACAGAGGTTTTACGAAATGTAACAAAATTTTTGGTGCATTTCACAAAATATGTTATCTTTGCACCGAAAAAGTCTGGGAGGCACCCCGTCCCAGCTCTACCTTACCATCGACTACGAGCATGAAACGTACTATCCTGATAGCACTACTCATCATGTCGGCACTGATGAGCACACATGCCCAAATGGGCAATCTATATAATGCCGACAACCAATTGCCGAGCAGTTTCACCAACCAAGTGTTTGTTGACAACGACGGACTGTTGTGGGGAGCCACCCGCAACGGCCTCTGCTGTTATGACGGCTATCAGTTCCGCATCTTCAACAAGGAGAGCGGAACGGGAATGGCCAACAACTACGTGAACTGCATCGCCCAAGACCGGCACAACCTGATGTATCTCGGCATGTTCGGGGCCCTGCAGACCTACGACGGTTCCACGTTCAGCACTGTGAAGGTGACCGACCTGAGCGGGCATGAGTCGTCGTGCTACATCATCTGCTTCCTCGAACGGAAGAGTGGAGAGATGCTCGTGGGCACGTCGGGTTGCGGTGTGCTGCAGATGACGTCGCTGAAGGAAGCCCACCAGCTGGGCGGCGACCTGTCGCAGGTGGCCACCGTACACAACATGGCCGAGGACAGCAAGGGCCGCGTGTGGATAGTAACCGATCAGCAGGGTGTGCTGGTGTGGCACAAGGGAAAGGTGGTGGAGCGCTATTTCCAGGAAGAGCCGCTCCGCTCCTGCGTGCGCAGCATCTGCTTCGACAAGGCTGGGAACATCTATATTGGAACCCTTCGACAGGGTGTGTTCCGTCGCGACGGCAACACGTTCACCCATATCGATGGCACAGCCAACAAGCCCGTGCCCGTCATCTATTGCAGGAGCAACGGACAGGTTGTCATTGGCTACGACGGTGCCGGACTCGCCATCTACGACCCCGCAACGGGCAGCATCGTGGAGAATCCCTACTACAGCCGTATGTTGGACCTCGCGCAGGGTAAGGTGCTCTCCATCACCGAGGACCATAGTGGCAATCTCTGGTTGGGATTGTTGCAGAAAGGCATCTACATGCAGCCGGCCAGCCAGGGTGGCTTCTCCTATATGGGCTACCGTCTGGGCAAGAACAACATCATCGGACAGGCCTGCGTCACCAGCACGATGGTCGACTCGCGAGGCAATGTGTGGGTGGGCACCGACAAGGACGGACTCTACCAGCTCTCGCCCTCGCTTTCGCTCGTCAGACACTACACCAGCGACGTGCCGGCAACGGTGCTCTCGCTGAACGAAGACAAGCAGGGGCGCATCTGGCTGGGCAGCTATCAGGAAGGCTGCGGATGGCTCGACGCCAGCGGCAACTACCACCAGCAGCAGCTGCCGCAGGGTTGGCGCGTGAGCGTGTTCGGCATTGCCTGCGACCCGAAGGGCGACGTCTGGCTGGCAACGATGGGCAACGGTCTCATCCGCATCGCTGCCGACGGTGCTGTGAAGTCGTATACGATGAAGTCGGAAGCCATCGACAACCGCCATCTGAACAGCCTCACCAACGACTATATCTCCCACATGTCGCTCTCGCCCGACGGCAAGCGCATCTACCTCGCCACCACGATGGGCACCTGCTGCCTCGACATCGAGCACGAGAGTTGGGTGACCACGTTCGGACAAAACTGCCTGATGTATGGCACCTCGGTGTTCACTGTGAAGGAGTTCGGCGGACGCCTGCTCATGGCCACCAGCGACAGCCTGCTCTGCTACGACCTGCTCGCCCACCGCATGGAGCAGTATGCCACCGACAACATGCAGATTGGCAGCGGCGTGGCATCAATGGAGCAGGACCAGCGCGGCCGACTGTGGATTTCGTCCTATCGCGGCCTGTGCTGCTATGACCCGAAGACGGGCAGCGCAGAGAACTTCTTCGTCGACGACGGACTGCAGTCGAACGAGTTCTCGGCCGGAGCGTCGTGGGCCGCTCCCAACGGCCTGATGCTATTCGGCGGCGTGGGCGGCATCACGTGGTTCGACCCGCTGAAGATATCGCAGAAGGAGTGGAAGGCCCGGGTGAAGCTCACCGCCTTCCTCATCAACGGCGAGCACATCGGCAGCACCACCCGGTCGGGACACTACAACGTGTGCGACACCTCGGTGATTGCCAGCGACCGCTTCGACCTGAGCTATCGCGACAACTCGTTCACCATTCAGCTGTCGACGCTCACCTACGACACCCCAGAGCACATCACCTATATCTATCAGATCAACAACGAGGCACCCGTGCGACTGCAACCGGGCAAGAACGAAATCACCTTCTCCCACCTCACGCCGGGCACTTATAAGTTCCGCATCAAGGCCGAGCGCAACAGCGTGCAGACCGAGGAGCGTGTCTTTACGGTCGTGGTTCACAGCCCGTGGTTCCGCACGTGGTGGGCCTACTGCCTCTACGCCCTCCTGCTCGGAGTGGGCATCTGGCAGTATCTGCGCCAGCGCAGCCGCAGCGAGCAAGACCGCCTGCGCCTGCAGGAGCACATACACGCCGAGGAGATGGGTGAGGCGAAGCTGCGCTTCTTCATGAACATCAGTCACGAGATTCGCACGCCGATGACGCTCATCATCACACCGCTGCTCTCGCTCATGAAGCAGGACGACGACCCGCACCGCCGCAGCGTCTACGAGACCATTCGCCGCAACGCCGAGCGCATCCTCAGCCTCATCAACCAGCTCATGGACCTGCGAAAAATCGACAAGGGAATGATGCAGATGCACATGTCGAAGACCGACCTCGTGCCGTTCGTGCAGGACATCTACACGCTCTTCGAGCACCAGGCACAGATGAAGCGCGTCTCGTTCCGCTACGAACACGACACCGACCAGCTGCCCGTGTGGATCGACCGCCGGCAGTTCGACAAGGTGGTCGTGAACATCCTCTCGAATGCATTCAAGTTCACACCACCGGGTGGCGACATCCTGATTCGTGTGTCCCACGACGACCAGCATGCCACCATCGCCGTCAGCGACAACGGTGAGGCCATTCCCGAAGACAAGATCCAGCACATCTTCAAACGCTTCTATCAGACCACAACGCACGCCAACGACCGCAATACGGGCACGGGCATTGGCCTCGACCTCACACGCTCGCTCGTGGAGCTGCATCACGGCACCATCCTTGCCCGCAACCTCAATGCCGAAGAGGCAAGCACCCTGCTCACGGGCGACAGCAAGCAAGGTGTGGAGTTCGTGGTCACCATCCCGTTAGGAAAGGCACACCTCTCCGAAGACGAGATCGACGTCGAGGCACCTGCCGACAACAGTCTCGCCCAGGCCGAGCTCAACGGCGTCGAGGAAGAGGAAATGAACAAGCTGCTCGACAACGACTCAGCCGAATGGAATGCTGAGAAGAACCGCCGACAGATCATCGTCATCGTCGAGGACGACGACGAGATTCGCGACTACCTCACACAGGAGCTCTCGGGCGACTACGACATCCGCTCCTGCACAAACGGGCGCGAGGCACTCACCGAGACACTGAAGTGCCAGCCCGACCTGGTGCTCAGCGATGTGATGATGCCGGAGATGGACGGTAACACCCTTGCTGCCACGCTGAAGACGAATCCGCAGACGAATCATATTCCCATCGTACTGCTCACCGCTAAGAATCGCGACGAGGACAAGCTGGAAGGTCTCGGCACGGGCGTCGACGCTTACATCGTGAAGCCGTTCAACATGGATATCCTGCGACGCACCATCGTGAACCTCATCAGCTCACGTCGCATGCTGCGACTGAAATACGGCCGCAACGACGAGTTGGAGAGCAAGGTGCAGAAGGTGGAAATGAAATCGCCCGACGAGAAGCTCCTCGAGCGAATTATGAAGGTCATCAACGAGAACATCTCGAACAGCGACCTCAGCGTTGACACCATTGCCTCCACCGTAGGCATCAGCCGCGTACACTTGCACCGTAAGATGAAGGAGCTCACCGGTCAGACGCCGCACGACTTCATTCGCAACATCCGACTGAAGCAGGCCGCCCACCTCCTCTCCACGGGCGACATGAACGTCACCGAAGTGATGTACGCATGCGGATTC
The DNA here is from genome assembly GCA_900316285.1 of uncultured Prevotellaceae bacterium. Classification (GTDB taxonomy): domain Bacteria; phylum Bacteroidota; class Bacteroidia; order Bacteroidales; family Bacteroidaceae; genus Prevotella. The sequence goes on along the minus strand of ONCG01000010.1, from coordinate 50,139 downwards.
AGCAACTCCGCATCGTTCTCCACCATCTTCAAACGCTTCTACGGCATGACACCGAGGGATTATAAGAATTCGTAAACAGCCCCTCCCAAGAGAGGGGAGAACCTCCCCCGCCCCTCCGAAGGAGGGGAGTCGCGCGCCAGCGTTGACGTCATCCTACCGTAGGGGCAGACCCCCGTGTCTGCCCGCTCAATAGGCAAATAAAGGACATAAATAATATCGGGCAGGCACATGAGGATGTGTCTGCCCGATATGTTAGATATATAATTCTTGTCAAGAATTTGAGAGATTTGTCGAAGACCCACCGACCGAAGGGGAGGTAATTTGAGAATTATTTATTCATGCAAATGAATTAGCAAGAATCCGTCGCAAGCGACGAGAATGGTAGCGAGAAAACAGGAAATTGCAGCAATTTCTTCTCCAATTCTCAATAAATCCTACTCATCCAACGAAAAATTCTCAAATTCTATAATTCTTGATAAATAATATTTTTGAGTGGGTTAAGGCTATTCATACCACCCTCCCCTCGGGAGGGGTTGGGGGTGGGTTCTAGGTTTCACCACAACTCAAACTCATACAGGCGGGTGGCGAGGCCATTGATCTCCTGCGTGGGAGCCACCACATACAAGCGCACGTAGCGCACCGATTGTGGAGCGAAGGTGCGGTCGGTTTCGTTCTGACGGTTGCCGTCGAGCATGTCCAACGTCCGCCACTCCTCGGTGGGCGTGTTACGACCCTGCAGCAGCACCGCACGCGTGATGTAGTCGCGCATCTCGGCACCGGCATGCAGCAGGCGCCAGCGGCTCACGCTCTTCGCCTCGCCGAGGTCGTAGACGATGAAGTTCGGTGCAGCATGCGTATCGCACCACTTCGTGTCGCTCTTTCCGTCGGTGAGCATCGCCGGCGACTCCCGCTCGTTCACGTAGCCCGAGCAGAGGATGGGCTGCACGCCCTTCAGCAGGCTTTCTGATTTCGGCGCTCTGACCTCGCTGCGCTTGATGTCGATGGGCTGTGTGGCCACGTTCGACGTCTCAAACAGCTGTCCTGCCGCCTTCACGCCGTCGTTCTCGCTCGCCACCGTAGCTGCGAAGAGCACCACATGACGGTCGTTCGGGAGTATCACCTCCTTCGTGCCAGCAGGCAGGTCGATGGCCACCTTGAACATATACGTGAACTCATAAGGCTCATCGCCGTCGATAGAATGGCGGTGCGTACCCACATAGGCCACCTGTGCCGGCTTCAAGAAGCCTTGCGTCTGACCCGTGTGGCCCCACTGACCAACAAACCCGCTGTAGAACGGCACCTCCACCGTCTGGCGCGTCTTGCCCACGCCGAACGTTGCCTCGCGGTCGCCCTCGCTGCTGGCGGCGAGCAGATACAGCCGGTTGTAGCCCGCAGGCACCTGCAGCGTGTCGCCCTCACAGGCCAGGCCGTTCGCGGCATCCTTGTCGCCCAGCTGGAATGCGATGCCGTCGACGGTGAGCTTTTCGGGCAGCAGCTCGGCAGCATAGCTATAGCCGCTCTCGAAGTCGGCATCCGTACGGAACGCATTCGGCGTAGCACAGCGCTTGTTAAACGCCAGCTCCACCGCCTGCTGACGGATGGCAGTCGCGTTGTGTTTCCGCAGCTTCACCTTGTAGGTTCTCACGCCAAACGCATTCACGTCCACCTGCAGCCGGTTGCCCTCGAAGGTGGCGGCGCCGATGGTCTTCTCCGTACCGTCGGCCTCAACGGCTGCCACGATGTCGGCGGCAAAGGTCAGCGTCGCCTTCTGCGACTCCTTACCTCCGAGCTCGTGCACGCGTACCACATATTCATCGCTCACCTCTGCCTGTTTCATCGTGCGGATGAGCACGTTGTCGTTGTCGCTCGACACAAACGAGAAGCGGCGACCCTGCGCACCCTTGTGGCGCGTGGTCGTGAAAGCGCGCAGCCCACTGTTGAACGCCGTAGCGCGACGGGCGGTCTGTGCCACATCCAGCGCACCCTCGTGGCCGATGATGCTATAGGTGAACACATGGTGTCCCTTGTCCTGATGAGCCTGATAAACGAAGTTGTTGCCGGGCTTCGGGGCATAGAGCAGCGAGAGGCGCAGCGTGTTGTCGTTGGGCTTGTCCCAGCCGTAGCGGCCGTTATTCAGAATGGTCACACCATAGGTGCCTGAGCGGTCGGTGAGGTCGGTCCACTCGTGGGAGTACACCTCATATTGGTTCTCCTTGTTGTTGCCGCGCTGCACACAGCCCAGGCCGAGGTCGTAGGACGCCATCTCGTTGGCGACGCCCAGCGGGAACTCCGCCTTCAGCAATGCATTCTCCGCAGCCCAGTCAACGGTAGTCTCGAAGTCGATGCGGTCGGCATCGGCACCTTCATATAAGTGCAGGTCCTGACGGATGACCGTAGGCCCATACTGCTTGCTCACGCGCAGCGTCTTGCGCACCGCACCGTTCTCCACCAGCTCCATCTTCACACCCTCATGAATGGGCAGCGGGTCCTTATCGAGTGTGCGTTTATGAATCTCCCAGGCCGGCCACGCTTCCGACTTGCAGTCGTCGAGCACCACCAGTCGGATGCTGCGTCCCGGTGCCACCAGCTCGCGCTGTGCCCGCTTGTCGTAGAGCGACACCATATCGCCGTGCTCGTCCAGACGCAGGCGATACACCGAGTTCTCTATCTCGCGCTGCGGCTGCGGGGCTACCCTTGGCATCTTGCCTACAATATTAATTCCATATACCGCCACACCCGTCGAGGGAACGTCTGCCTCAAATAATAGCTTTCCGTCGGCACATTGTGCGGGCACCTTCCGTCCTGCACCATCTACGACACTATATGCCCTGTCACCAACGTCCACCTTCACCAGCCCCTTCACGGGGAACGCCTCGCTGTTATACACCACTACGGGCGTACCTTTCACCTGCGTGTCCATCTGCCGAGCCACACCGCCGATGCTCGTCGTGAGCACGTCGGCAAACTGCTTCAGCGACAACAGTTCGTCGTTCCACGAGAACTCATACGCCCGCGGAATGCTCGTTCCCGTCACGTCGTCGTGGAACTGATGCCAGATGATGCGGCGCCAGGCGTCGGTCATCAGGCCGATGGGATAGCGATAGGCACCCATCCAGTCGGCCATCACCGCCGAGCGCTCGGCAGCATCGCCGAGGTGTTCGTTCTGCCGGTTGTAGAGCTTCATCGCTGCCTGCGACGTGTAGCAGCCGTTGCCGTGCAGGTCCATATACAACTCGCCGCGGAACGAGGGCAGTTTTTCCGTCAGCCCCTTGGCGATGGCGTCCTTGTAGAGCTGGTCGCTCGTGGCGCTGATGATCTTCAGCGGACCGCCCGCCTTCATGCCTTTCATCACACCACGCACCGAGGGCACCGTTGGCGAACCGCCGATGTCGCCCGTACCATAGTAGCGGTACGTCAGGCGCAGATCGCTCTCGCCGACCTCGCGCAGCAGCATTGCATTGCTCGACAGGTCCTCGTCGGGCAGCCGCTGCGAGTAGTTATAGCCGTGGGCCATGAAGATCTTACTGCCGTCGATGCCCTCCCACACGCCGAAGGGATAGGGATAGCGGCGGCCGCCCTCGTAGAACGGCTTGTCACGCCACACCAGCTTCTGCGACGAGAAACCTATCAGCCCGCAGTGTTTGGCCAGCGTGGGCATCGTATAGGGGAAGCCGAAGCAGTCGGGCAGGAACACATCGGTGCCCTCCTTGCCGAACTCCTGACGGAAGAACGTCTGGCCGAGCAGGATGTTACGAATCCACGACTCCGGCGAGCAGATGATGGTCTCGTTGGCATCCCAGCTGCTGCCGGTGATGTGCCAGCGACCCTTCCCTATCCAGTCTTTCAGCTCAGCATACTGCGACGGGTAATATTCCTTCATCCAGGCGTATTTCACGCCGCCTTCGAAGTTGAAGATGTAGTCGGGATATTGTCGGAACAAGTGGAAGTTCTGCACCATCGTGTTCCAGATATACTTGCGGATGGTGGTCTGCACATCCCAGTTCCACTGAGTGTCCAAATGGGCATCGGCCACCATATACACCGTCCCCGGTGCCTCTGCCGCTGCGGGCTGGGCTTCCTGTGCGCAGGCCTCGCCCTTGCCCATCAGCAGCAACAACGACACCAGCAGGAAGAAAAGATTCTTTACATGAGGACACTTCCTCTCCGTGCGACACTTCATGCCTCGCACCCCGAAGACAGACCATTCTGCCGCGGAAAACAAACTCTTTGTGACTTTCATTCTATTTACGTTTTAGGTTGGTTACTATTTTCAGGAGACAAAGGTAGTGAAAGTTGAGCACAATGCAAAGAAAAAATTGATTTTTCTTTCATTGTCTCGACGCATCCTACCTTCGACCGCATCCCACGCGTAGGGGCAGGCCCCTGTGTCTGCCCGAATAATAAAGGAATCGCTTCGCGAGATTTAGAGCCCCTTGATAAGGGGCGGCTATCGCTCGGCGACGTAGGAGACGCTTTCAGAGCGAAGCGGGGAAAGAATGCAGGGTTTACTTTTTCTGCCTGCGGCGCAACATGAATTATCAGAAATTATCCAGAAATTCTTCTTTGCGGATGATACGAACGAATCCGTGAGAATCCGTGTAATCCATGGAGAAAAAAATCATAAAAAATTCATGTTCAATTCAAGATAATTCATGTTAAAACTTTTTTTGCCTACGGCACCCAGCGTGGTAAATTTCACACAAAATGATAGCTTATCATGATATTTAGAGAGAGTTTCTTGGTGAATTCGAAAAAAAACAGTATATTTGCACTCGAAAGTTCGGAAAAGTGTTGTTGAAATACACAAAAACGAACTATTTTGAGTAATATGAGAATAGAAAGAGATATAATCAATGCTTTCAAGCAGTGGAAAGATGCTCCTGACAAGAAGCCAATACTGCTGAAGGGCGCACGTCAGATCGGCAAGACGTGGGCAATGGAGACGTTTGGCCGTGAGTGCTTTGACTACTGCGTAAAGTTCGACTTTGACCGTCAGCCGGAATTGAAGTCTGTATTCCAGACGACAAAATCGCCTGACCGTTTGGTCAAAGAACTTGCCCTTTACTGCGAGCACCCCATAGTCCCCGGTAAGACGTTAATGATATTTGACGAAATTCAGGAATGTGAGGAAGCTCTCAACAGTCTGAAATATTTCTGTGAAGATGCTCCTCAGTACCATATCATTGCAGCCGGTTCTTTGCTTGGCGTTGCAGTTAAGAAACGGAAGATGACGGTGCCTGTAGGCAAGGTGCAGGTAATGAAAATGTTTCCCGTCACATTCAAAGAGTTTCTTCGTGTCAGCGATCCAAAGACTTTTGAATACATCGAGACTTTGGAGGGCATACGTCATTTGCCAGAAATCATCCTTAATAAGCTACGTACTGAATACCGCCGCTATCAAGTTTCCGGAGGAATGCCTGAGCCTATTGTAGCTTTGCTTGAGGACAGGGGTGTCGGGGTTGTTGAGTCCACACTTCAGGATATCCTTGACCTTTATGAACTCGACTTTGCCAAGTATGCAGAGCCACGTGAAATACCGCGCATTCATGCCGTCTGGCACTCGCTGCCTGCTCAGCTTTCAAAGGAGAATCGGAAGTTTATCTATCGCGTCATCAAAAGCGGAGCCCGTAGCAAGGACTATGAGGATGCCTTGATGTGGCTGGAGGATGCCGGTATGATCTATAGGGTGTACGATATCAGTAAACCAGGAATGCCACTGTCCGCTTATCAGGAAACAGATGCCTTCAAGGTCTATGCCTGTGACTGCGGCCTTCTGCGCCGACTCGCTCACCTGCCAGCTACGGTCGTCACCGACCCAATAGCAAATTACACTGAGTTCAAGGGTGCTATGGCCGAGAATGCTGTTCTGCAATCCATAATGTCTTTATTGGATGACCAAGTGCCTTGCTATTGGACATCCGACGCAAAGGCCGAAGTGGAGTTTGTCATTCAGTGGGGAGAGTATGTCATCCCCATTGAAGTGAAGGCAGAGGACAACATCAGCGGCAACAGCCTCTCGGAGTATAACAAGAAGTATCATCCCCAGTATCGCATCCGTTTCTCTATGCTGAACCTTCAGTTTAACGGTGGTCTTCTCAGCAGCCCTTCACCTTTGGCCGGATGGATTGAAAGTCTCTTCGCTTTGCTTCCAAGAGAGGAGGGCACTGCGGCGCAACATATAATTCCCATGAATGAGCCGTAAATTATCCATTAATTATTTTGAAAGATTTTGAATCAGATTTTTGAATGATTTTGAGGCCGATAGGCCGACCCTTCTTGTTCGCGCTTGCGCGGCGGTCTGCTCCTACCCTTTGCCTGCACTGCCACACTATGGGTCCCTAAATCAGGGACCCATAGTGCGGGTTAAGGCTATTGAGACCACCCTCCCCTCGGGAGGGGTTGGGGGTGGGTTCTCAGTTTCGCGTCATCTGTTGAGCACCTTGTTCACGAGCTTCGTGACGTCGGAGATGTCGACCTTGTTATCGTTGTTCAAGTCGTAGCGACCGGTGTCGCCGATGGTGATCTGCCACACGGCGGGATCGCGGAGGTCGATGCCAAGGGCAGCCGCAACTTCAGCATTATCAAAGTCAAATCTATAAACCCACATGTTATCCCGAAGTTCCTTTATAAACTTATCCGTAACATCAACACCATTGCGGAGGGCCGTAAATGATTCATTCGGTAACGTACCTATCGTGAAGTCAGCATAAGTATTGTCGTAATCGGGGTTATAATCAGGCAAGCAAACCTCTGTAATTCCACCGACCTGCACATCCTTGGTAATATCACCTGCCTTATATTCGTAGTTGACTTCGGGATACAGTCCACCCTTGACGATGAAGGTTTGCTTGTGGCTGGTGTCATAAGAGATGTCCCACGTCTGGTCTTGAGTCATAGAAGCTATATAAGTGACCCAATCTCCATTAATCCATTCATCATGCTTGCTGTATGTGACATCCTCGCCATTGCACAGCACGCGGATAGGCTGACTCTCGGGGATGGGCACATGCAGATAGATGAACCTGGTGTTCTCGCGGTCGGAATCGTCGAAGAAACGCTCAACATACTTGGCGATTTCGCCAGTTTGCGAATTCTTGAAGTACTCAGGAACGGTAGTGCCATTTGTATAGAGGCGTTCATAGACAATCTCCATCTGGTCGGTGTTGCTGACGCGGAGCGTCTTCATTTGTTCCTCGACGCTCTTATACACAATCTCCCACACGGCAGCATCACGGATGTCGAAGCCGAATTGCGAGACGGTGTTGTCGCCTTCGAAGTCGGCATCGTTGATATCCAAATCGTAGTACTTATAGCCGCTCTCTGCCTTCTCTTCGAAAAGTGCTGTGACGTCGACACCATTACGCTTGATAGTTACCCCTTCGCCTGCATTGGCATAAACCATCATGTCAATATACGAGTTGTATTCACTGTTGAATGGAGGCAGGTAGATAGTTGCGGGACCGTCGTTGCGGAAGCTACTGAAAACAGGTCCACCATACAAGATTTCACGATCAAAATCCACAAGAAGATCTCTTGTGCCACCCTTGACGACGAAGGTCTGGGCGTGGTCGGTGTTGTACGAGATGTCCCAGTTGCAGTTCGTCAGCTCGCTTACTGGCACCTCGTAGCAGAGGCGGAAGCCGTCGCCGTCGTTCGGCATTGTGCTGAACTGATAGCTTACGTCCTGCCCGTTCACCAGCACGCGCACGGGCTTGGCCTCGTTTGCGTTCTCGGCATACACCTTCAGGGTTACCTTACTGACTTGAGTGTCATCGATGACCAGGTCGTTGAGGTTGCCCGCAAAGGTGGTTGTCTCCGTAGTGCCATCTTTCAAAGTACGCTCCACTATCACATCGCCCTCCGTCTCGTTGTGGATGCTCCACGTCGGGTTGGCATCGGGTGCGTCGTCGATGAGCAGGGTGTAGGTGGCCGATTCCTCTTCAAGCGGTGCCCAATACTGCGTTGTGCTCTGACCGTTCAACTGGAACTGGCTGGTGATGTCGGCGCCGTTCTTATACACATGAAGCACCTCGCCCTCCTCTATGTCAATGTACATCTTCAGGTCGTCGTCCTGCAACTCTTCATTGGGGATTGTCTTGCTGGTGCTTCCCTCTTCGAAGTAGAAGTCGCGACCAGATTCGTCGTACCATTCGATGAACGAATCTCCGCGTCCGCCCTGACGAACGAAGTTGAGCGTCTTGCCCGTCTCTACGGCAGTCTCCTCCGGGCCCATGGCGATGTTGACAACATAGTCGCCAACACCGAAATTCATGTAGTCGCCACGGATATCGAATGTATAGGTGTTGGTAGAGGCGTCGTATGTGACATAGGATCCATTCGAATAGTCACCGGAAACCATTTCTTCCCAAGACAATTCATCTTCACTTATGCGTCCTAACAAGAGGGTTTTCAGTTTCTGTCCCGCAACAGGCGTCATCTCAATGATGAATCCCCAACTACCTTCATCTAAGGAGTCCTCCCCGCGAGGATCCACGCAGGGTGCAGTCACATTGGTGACGGTCTGGGTACAACTAACGGGTCCATTGCCAGTCATCACCCATGTTTCGTAACCATCACGGCCGGATAATAGCAAACCGCTTTGTTCATAATCGTCGAGATACTGGGACCACTCATCCGAAGGAAGACAGATTGCACCTTTGAACACCACTTGTCCTTCGCCCGAGCGCATAATCATAATCTGCGGCTGGTGGGATTCGAAGGTCTGCTGCGGTGCCTGCCAGGTGAGATCCACCTCGGCCGTCGCTGCCGCCGGCACGGTGATGGTGGCTGTGGCTTCGCCGTTAGCCTTCGTCATCGACACCGTGCTTCCATTCAGACGAAGTACGTTCGGCGTGTACTGGTCATAGGGGATGGTGAGCTTCAGCTGGCTGCCTTGTGCACAGACCACCGTTGGCGACATGCTGGTGACAACACCCGTAGAAGTCGTGCCGTTCCAAGTCTTCTGATACATGATACGTCCCGTGTAGCCCGTCTGGGCGAAGCTAACTGTGCAGACCTTGTCGCTGACGGAGACTTCGTAGCTGACATTCTGCTGCAGGTCCAGGTCTTCGTGGTACCTTAACGGCTGACCCTGGTCCTCGTAAGGTTCAAGGGTCGCCACAGAGCCATTGCGCAACAATTGTACATTCTTGGTGTCGAAATCCACGTCTCTTATCTCTACGGCGTAGTTGCCACCACTCTTCACAGTGCCTGATTTAGAGCCACTAGAGGCAGAGGCAATCTGCGATATGCCTGTTGCAGATACATAACTGGCATTGCCCTTAAGCTCTACAAAGTTAATCCTGGCATTGCCGTCGGAAGTAATCGTGTAGTTGACGTTGCTCTTGTGATTGACGATTTCCTTAAAGTCACACCATATAGCACTATTCTTTAATTTAGCCAGCTGTTCGGACGTTAAATCCCAGACGTGGGCCCGGATTTTTTTCTTCAACGATGACGGGAAATGGTCTTCCCATTGGGTGCCGGAGAATGACACTCCTGTAAATACATTACCACTAAAAAGAACCCATTCGTTTTTGAGAGCTGGAAAATAGACATCCGTAAGAGAGCTGCACTCAAACTTTCCACTACAAGTAAGCTTGTTGAAATGAATCTCCGTAAGGCGATCGCTTGTTAGGGTTCCGCTGATGTCCAATGCACCCTTAAGGTTAAGATTCCTCAGACCCACCACTAGCATATCGCCTTTAATGGTGGCATCACCCTGAAAGTTGAGCGTTTCAAGCGAGTTTGACGTAAACGGTCCATAAATCTCAATACCACCTTGAAAAGTCAGATTCTTGAGCCCACTATTACTATTATATACTGGCACTGCGCTATATTCCCAATCGGTATCTAAAGCACCGCTGGATCCAGAGTGGTATCCTGTATTATCCTTCCATTCGGATCTCCATCCAGGGTTAGTCGGAACTGAGGAATCAAAAAAATACCTTGTCGGATAGCCTTTTAAGTATGTGTGTTTGCCTACATATCTAACTTTGTAAGCTTTATTATCTATCGTTATTTCTGATGGTACACTTAATGAGGTGCCTGCGGTTAGTAAGTGTATAATAGATGCATCGTAAAAATTATTACTACCCGAAAGAGAATAATTATAAACTAGAAAATTTGTTTCATAATACACACCATTCATTATAACAGTGTCTCTTTCGTATTTATAAATGTCAGCCGAGGCGCTCTGCACTCCCGCCACGATGAGGGCGAGCAGCAGGAATAATTTCCGCATATTTCCTATAGTTTTCATATTTTTTTAGTGTTTAAAAGATTAGTACTTAATTTTACGGTGTAAAGTTACGAAAAAATTTTAATATATGCAAATAATTTGGCAAAAACCTTAACTTTATTTTCCACAAACCTTCACTTTCCTTTGCTACAGGGCGTTTCACACGACTCAATCGTTGGCGCTAATGAATCCGTTCAGCGCTGATCATCCTCGTCCACATGCATCGCGCATCACCCCCTGAGGAGTAGTTCCATTTCCAATTTTGTGTACGCAGTTTTCACTAACACCCATGTAAGAAGGGGGTCGTAAAACGCGACGCCCCATCAGCTCACCTTACACGCCCGGAGGGCCTTACCAGTGCGTAGCGCCTTACACGCCGCAGGCTTTACCCGTGCACAGCACCTTTCACGCCCGAAGGGCCTTAAACGCCGCAGGCTTTACCCCTCATTTCACCCTTCTCCGATTACAGATTACAGATTACAGTTTTGTAGGGGAGGGGTAAAAGAGGGTGAAAAAGAAGGTTACTATTTATATATAATATATATATTATATATATAATAGTAAATATTTTTACTTACATATTTTGATGTTTTTCAAGTTCCACCCCCCAGATGATGGGCTCATAAATAAACTGTAATCTGTAATCTGTAATCAGAATGGGATTAAAATGGTAGTTTACATGGGGTTGTAAATCACCTGAAACACCTTTGCACTTCTACATTCTCCAAGAAAACATCAAAAGGACCCGAAAGTGCAGTTTTTGTCCCCGAAAGTGCAGTTTTCCCTACTTACAATTTGGAAGTTTCAAGGTTTTTTCGTAACTTTGCACTCAGAACCTTCGGTGTGTAAAGTGCTTCGCACGGGTAAGGTGTAAAGCTGCTCCGCAGCGTGTAAAGAAGCCAGAAACCACTGGAAGCACACATCCACTCCCACACTTTCGCCACCCATAACGCTCCAGTTGCCTCACATCGATCTCCCTGCCGCCGCCCTCCAGTTGCCTCACATCGATCTCCCTGCCGCCCGTCACCCGTCACCCTCTTCTCTCTATTCTTCACAACCACATACAACCGCGTTCTTTGACTTATAGCCCCCCTGTCGTCCCCCGAGGGGGACACTATAGCATTGTTATCAGCAGACGGGGCATTAGTAGCCCCCTCGGGGGCTGAATGGGGGGCCTCCTGTGCAAACAAAGCACGTCTCCATATCCTACAGAGCACGTCTCTATATCATACAGAGCACGTCTCCTTATCCTACGGAGCATAGCTCCATACCTTAAACCACCATGCCCGCAACAGCGGGCAGGAAAAGGAAAATCAGGGAAAAAACAACCGATGTCGCTATTTTTATACTGAAAAACTTGCAAAAAAACTCAAAAAGGTGTATAATTGAACCGTCAAAAATCTCAAAAAGGTGTAAATATGGCAAGCGAAAAATCTCAAAAAGGTGCAAACGACATCGTTCTGAAAAGGAAAATATATCAACAACTCCTTGACTGGAAGGAGAAAAGACACGGTGAGGTAGCACTTTGATGACCACCCCGACTGTGCTGCATGCCGCTGACTATAAGATGGAGGCTGGAATTACTTACCACTCTATATGATACCTCTTTTGAGGGGTGCGCGCTGTTTTGTTACATGATTTAATCCGTTTGTTACAATTGTGAAAGGCTGTTGCAAAGGAAAAGCGTACCTTTGCAGCAGTTTTTTTGCAACTTTTGTAACAACACAATTGCAACAATCATACTTTACAATGAAACGAAACCTACTACTAATCTTATTGATGGCTTGGGCTACGATAGGAGCCCAGGCCATCACGGTAACCGACACGCTTTTCAACCGCTCGGAACATGAGGACTTTGCCTTCGGTGCCGACGTGAGCTTTGTGCCACAAATGGAAAGCTGGGGCACAAAGTGGCTCGACAAGAACGGGAAGCAAAAGGACATTCTGCAGATTCTGAAGGAGCAAGGCATCAACAACATCCGCCTGCGCGTGTGGACGGTGAACAGCGGTGCCAGCAGCAAGCAGGAGGTGGTGTCGATGTGCCGACGCGCAAAGGCTAAGGGCATGGGCGTGATGATCGACTTCCACTACAGCGACACATGGGCCGACCCAGGCAGCCAGACCATCCCCTCGGCGTGGACCGACCACAGCGTGGAGGCGTTGGCACAGAACATCTACGACCACACCTACGACGTGCTGTCGGCCATCAAGGCGGCAGGCGTGGTGCCGAAATGGGTGCAGGTGGGCAACGAGACGAAGCGCGGCATGCTCTACCCCGTCGGCCAGACCAACAAAGGCGGCTCGGTGGCGTTCGCAAAGTTCGTGCTCAGCGGCTATAATGCCGTGAAGGCGGTGGACTCCACGATGCAGGTCATCGTACACTTGCCCGACGGCCACGACAACTCGCTCTATCGTAGCATCTTCGACGGACTGAAGAAGAATGGTGCGAAGTGGGACATCATCGGCCTGTCGGCCTATCCGCGCTGGTCGCACCTCGACGGTCCGACGATGATTACAAAGGTGATGGCCAACATCAACGACCTGAAGAGTCGCTACGGCAAGCCTTGCATGATTGTGGAGACGGGTCACTATCCTTCTGAGGCCGTCGCGGGCAACCAGTATCTGGTGGGCGTGATGGACCGTATGATTAAGAATGGCGACCTGGGCTGCTTCTATTGGGAACCGGAGTCGATGGGCGGCTACGACATGGGAGCGTGGGACGAGAGCACCAGCCGACCGACGGTGATGATGGATGCCTTCCTTGGTGTGAAGCACACGGAGGTGGCGTGGCTGATGAAGGCTTCCATGCAGTCGCCAACGGCCGAGCAGACCGTCGACGCCGGCAGTGTGGAGCTGCAGGCAAAGGTTCAGCATCGGCGCAAGGCACGCATCCAGTCGGTGGAGTTTCATTTCGATAAGAAGAAGGTAGGAACCTATCAGCCCGAGTGCCTTGCCGACGTGCCCACGACGACCGTTGCCTCGTTCACGCTGGCCGATGCTCCCATTGGCGTTCACACCGCCTGGGCGAAGGCCACCGACACCTCGAATTTCACGCAGCCCACCGACACCGTGACGTTCTTCGTCGGCGAATCGGCGCTGTTCGGCGATGCCGTTGTTGAAGACGCCAGCCAGAAGGGCGGCACAGCCAGTTGGGGCATGGCCTTCAGCGAGGCAGGCAAATACCGTCTGGTGTTCAAGTATAGCAGTCCGTCGTTTCGTGGCACCGATGTACTACTCGACGGCGACAGCATCAGCCGAGTCTATTTCTCTAAAAACAATGACGCCTACCAGACACACGACATCGAGACTGCGCAGGCAGGTCAATACACGCTGCAACTCGTTGCTACCGGCAGCACAGGACTGCCCGACATCGCCTCCCTGCGCATCTTCCCCCTCGAAGGCCAGACGGTGCCCTCGCAGACTGATTTGACCGGCATTTCGCCAGCCTGTGAAGAAAAAGAGGAGAGGATTGAGGTGTATAGTCTTTCCGGAGTGCTGCTCGGTGTCACCACTCAGTCGGCATTAGGCATCTCGCTGGGCGACAAGTCGTCGGCCGTGGTGGTCTTGCCAAACTGCGTGGGCGGCACGCCAAACATTGTTCGGAAGCAGCGACTGAAATAGCTCACGGAGGAGAAGCCCGTGGCGTAGCTCACCTCGGTGACGGTCATGTGTCCTTGTTGCAACAGGTCGGTGGCACGTCTGAGACGGATGGTGCGAATGAACTCCGTGGGCTTCTGACCCGTTGCCGATTGTATTTTCCGATAGAAGGTCATGCGACTCATGCAGAGGTCGCTGGCCAGTTGTTCCACGCTATAGTCGTCGTCGGCAATGTGCTGCTCGACGGCCTCGATGGCTTTTTGCAGCCACTCGTCATGAAGGACTGGTGACTCTTCAGCAGGACGTTCCGACGCAGGAGCGTCTTTTTTCATGGCTGCCAGAAATCGCTTCCGTTGCTGATGCAGGAACCGCACGTAGACGACGAGGGCCACCAGCACCACCAACAGCACGGCAAGCATCCACCACACCCACTGCGGCATGCGTTCCAACACCTCTTCGCGTGGCTGACTCCAGCGGCTGGCGGGAGCCGTCTCCTGCAACTCGATTCGGTAAACGCCCTCCTCCTCGATGTTCTGCTGGCGAAGGGTCTGACGGGCAGGGTCGTAGAGCCGTACGTAGCGGTCGCTGACGATGAGAAGCCGCCCCGCGCTGTCGGCCTGCAGGGCCAAGACGGCATCGCCGTGCTCGTTGGAGGCATAGTCGTCGGTGGAGAGTTGTCCGTGCTTGTAGCTCATCAGGGTGCCGAAGATGGTGGCCAGCCAAAGTGTTCCATCGGGGGTGAAGGCCATTGCCGAAACATCTTTCGTGGTGGGCAACACCACCTCTTCTCTTCCTTGCACCAGCCGACGGATGTCGCGACCGGTGCTGAACCAAAGGTCGTCGCCGCCGCTGAAGGCTAACGCCGTAGGACGTGCCGACAGATGACGTGCTGCGCGAAGGGAGTCGGCAACGCTTCTGGAGAGAATCCTCCCGTTGAACCACGAAGGTTGTTCGTCGCTGCACAGCACATAGCAATTGCCAAGTCCGTCGGCAACAAGCATGCGGCCCTGTAGGTCGAGGGTGACCCGGCTCATGCAAACGCTGTCCTGTGGGTCGGTGAGTTCCAGGCTGCCGCTATCTGGCTGATAGCGTACCACACCTCGACCGATGGTTCCGATGAGCAAGCCGTCGGCAGAGGGATTGTCGTCGATGGCGGTCGGAGGAGCGTCCAAAGGCCACGAGGCCGGCACAAACTGTCCGCCTTCGAGCTTGAGCAGTCCGCCTTCCCACTGAGAAGCCCACAGCCTGCCTTGTCGGTCCTCATGCAAGCGGGCGAGATATTTGTCGCCAGCGGGATAGGTCTTCAGCAGGTTGCCGTCGCCGCTATATTCATAAACTTTTTTATTGGCCGTCAGCCACCAATGTCCGTTAGCCGTCACGATGATGTCGTCCACCCGTTTGTCGTCGACCTCCGCCAGCCGACGGATGCTGTAGTCGTGCTTATCGAGTACGAATGCACCGTGAAACGTACCAATGATCATGTGTCTGCCCCTCTGCCTCAGGGGGTCCTTCGCCGTGGGGCTGGGGGCAGGAAGAGCCTCAGCCACACACGACACATCGTTGCTTCCCAGCAGGTCGGGGTGTTCAGCATCGCTGCGAAACACCAGCATCTGCCGCCCGTCGTCGCGACACAAGCCGCCTCCCTCGGTGGCATACCAGAGGAATCCTTCAGAGTCCTGCATCACTTGCAGCACCCGCTGCGAAGACAACTGCTCCTGCCGAGGCAGAGCAAGTCGGTGCCGCTCCTGCGCCCAACACGTTAGCGGCAGAAGCACAGCCCATAATAGCAGAACTCTACAGTATTTCATTGCTGTCGTCACAAAATAATCGATGCAAAGATACGAATAAGTGAGCGAAATGCAAAGCAAAAAAAAACTTTTTTTGATTTCATTTCCGAACAAATGGAACAGCGAGAGCCAACAAACTTGTTTGATTGGCCGAGTCGTGACATTTGAAGACAAAGTCAACAAGAGTATCTTCGGCGAACGCCAATGATACGAATAAGTGAGCGAAATGCAAAGCAAAAGAACGCCAAAGTTACATATTTTCATTGAGATGTTACATCAATGCAAATGTTTTTGAAACATTTTTCGTATCTTTGCGATAAAATTCGGAGGACATCAAGATGTCCGAACAAGTGAAGGAATCTATTAAACCATAAACAAACAAAGACTTATGATGAAAAAACTAACCTTCCTTTGCCTGGCGGTCTTGTTGACAGCAATCACGGCAAATGCCCAGATGCACAAGGTGACGAACATGGATGCCGGGTGGCGCTTCCACTTGGGCGACGTAGAAAATGCGGAAAGACCATCCCTCAGCGATGCAGGATGGCGCCTGCTCAATGTGCCGCACGACTGGAGCATAGAGGGCGAAAACTTGCGTGACAATCCCGGTGGCGGCAGCATCGGCTTCTTCCCTACGGGCCTGGGCTGGTATCGGAAGACGTTCGACGTGAAGACCTACGACAAGCGGAAACGCTACAGCATTGAATTCGACGGCATCTACATGAATAGTACCGTATGGCTCAACGGTCATGAGCTGGGCACATGGCCTTATGGCTACAGCAGCTTCTCCTACGACCTGACGCCCTATCTGAAGCCGAAAGGCAACGTCCTGGCCGTCAGGGTGGACAACTCGCAGCAGACCAACTCCCGCTGGTATACGGGTTCGGGCATCTATCGGCATGTGCGACTCGTAGAGACGGCAGCGACACATTTAGCCAAGTGGGGTGTATTCAACAGTACGCTCACGCTGAACGACGACGAGGCCGTTCTTCGGGTGAAGTCAGAAGTGGAGAACGAGGAAGCTGGGAGCCGACGTCTGACGCTGCGCCACGAGGTGGTCGACGCTACGGGTGTCTGCGTGGCGAAGACGGAACAGGCCGTGAACCTGACAGCGTCTGCTTCGACTGCCGACGAGCAGACGCTCGCGGTGGCTCATCCACATGTGTGGGACTTAGAGAATCCTTATCTCTACACGCTGCGCTCCACACTCCTCGACGGTAAGCGCATCGTCGACGTTGTTGAGAACACGCTCGGCATCCGCACCATCGAATACCCGTTCGACAAAGGATTCCTGCTGAACGGCAAGCAAGTGAAGATGAAAGGTGTGAACCTGCATCACGACGGGGGTGCCGTAGGCGCTGCAGTGCCCGAACGGGTGTGGGAGCGACGACTGGAGATTCTGAAAAGCGGCGGCTGCAACGCCATCCGCACCGCTCACAACCCACCGGCACCGGAGTTTCTCGACCTCTGCGACCGCATGGGCTTCCTCGTGATGGATGAAGCCTTCGACCAGTGGATTAATGGGAAGAACAAGCAAGACTACCACCTTTACTATCGCGAGTGGCACGAGCGCGACCTCACCGCAATGGTGGCACGCGACCGCAACCATCCATCGGTGGTGATGTGGAGCATCGGCAACGAGATTCGCGACCAGCGCTCGGCAGAAGGCCCTGGTGCTGCCGCAGAGATGATTGCCCTCTGCCACCAACTCGACGACACGCGGCTGGTGACCAGCGGCAACGACGAGATTGCCTCGAACAGCCCTACCTCGCCAGAATTCCTCGCAGCCTTTGAGAACGACATCATCGGCTATAACTATCCCGACCGTTGGCGCACCCGTCGCGAAGTGCTCTATGCCCTCGACAAAGCCGACTACCCCAACCGCCGCGTGGTGGCAACGGAGTCGAGTGGACTGGGTGGCCCGCGCCGACAATACCAATGGCCGGGCACAACACCCCCGCCACAGCTCGGTGCGGGAGCCGACGGCTTCAGCCCGCAACAGCAGCAGCCGCAGCGTCGTTTCCGACGTATTCAGCACGGCATCATCAGTAGCGGACTGATTGACGTGGAGCATCGCTGGCGTTTCACGACGGCCTACGACTACGTCATCGGCGACTTTATGTGGACAGGCATCGACTATTACGGTGAGTCGGGGTGGCCGTCGCGCGGCAGCCAGTCGGGCTATCTCGACAACTGCGGCTTCAAGAAGGACGGCTATTGGTTCTTCAAGAGCATCTGGAGCGAGGAACCCGTCCTCCACCTGTTGCCACACTGGAACTGGGAAGGCCACGAGGGACAAATCATGCAAGTGGCCTGCTACACCAACTGCGCGGAAGTAGAGCTGTTCGTCAACGGGAAGTCCTACGGCAAGAAAACCACGGAGTTCCCACGACGGGGCGTCAACCCCAGCTGGGCATCCTACGACCCAGGCAAGCACTTCGCCACCACCGCCGACCTGCATCTGACGTGGGACGTGGAATATCAGCCGGGCGAAATCAAGGTGGTTGCCGTCCGCGATAGCACCACCCTCGAAGAGGTCATCCGCACGGCAGGAGCCCCTGCACAGCTGCGCGCCACCGTCGACAGGCCGTCGTTCCGTGCCGTTCCTGCCGATGTGGCACATATCACCATCGAGGTATTAGACAAAGACGGGAATCTATGTCCACTTGCCGACAACCTGGTGCGTTTTAACGTAAAGGGTGGTCGCCTCGTAGGCGTGGAGAATGGCAATATGACCGATCTCGGCTCCGTACTCGCCTCTGAACGCAAGGCGTGGTCGGGAAAATGTCTGGCCATCGTGGCTGCTGACAAGCCCGGTCCCGTCACCATCACCGCAGAGGCCGACGGCTTGCAAACGGCTTCCATCACCTTCACCGCGACGAAATAGGACAAAGCATTCGTCCCTTCACTCCCCTTATCACTCCCCTTTAAGCCCTTTTAAGCCTTTGGGAAATGGAGTTTGCGAATATTCAGTAAATCACAAAAACATAACGACATGAAAAGAGTAACGCTTTCCTTATTGCTGGCATTACCGCTGACGGCAACCCACATGCTTGCACAGCCCATCACGGCAGGACAGCACACCCGCGTAGAGACCGCCTATGGCACCATTGAGGGCTATCAGGACGGAAGTATTTTTACATTTAAAGGCATCCCCTATGCCAAGGCCGAACGGTTCATGCCGCCACAGGCCCCTGACCAATTTGAGGGCATCAGGCAATGCAAGGTGTACGGACCACAGGCACCGCAGAACGAGAGTCTGAAGTGGAACAGCCGCAACAGCCAGACGGACTATGGCTTCGGAAATCAGTTTGTGACGGAGCCGATGGACGAGAAGGAATGCCTGGTGCTGAACGTTTGGACGCCAAGCATCAACGACCAGAAGCAGCGCCCCGTCTTCATCTGGATTCACGGCGGCGGCTACTCCGGCGGCTCGGGACACGACCTGCCGTGCTACGAGGGTCGTGGGCTGGCAGAGGCCGGCGACATTGTGGTAGTGAACCTGAACCACCGCCTGAATATTCTTGGCTATGCCGACCTCACAGGACTTGGTGGCAAGTATGCACAAAGTGTGAACTTGGGCATGCAGGACATCGTGAAGGCTTTGGAGTGGGTGCGCGACAACATCGCCCGCTTTGGCGGCAATCCCAACGAGGTGACCATCGGCGGGCAGTCGGGTGGCGGAGGCAAGGTGTCTACGTTGCTGGCGATGCCCTCGGCCAAGGGTCTCTTCAAGCGAGCCATTGTGCAGAGCGGGTCTACGCTGCGCCAGTCGTTGCCTGAGCAGACTCGGCAGTTTGGCATCGCCCTCGCCCAGGAGTTAGGACAGCCCGCCACCGCCCAGGCCGACTTCTCGAAATACACCTACGAAGAGTTGAACTTTGCCGTGCAGCGCTTGGCACAGCGGGGCATCCGCAGCGGCTTCTCGCCAGTGGTGGATGGAACCATCCTTCCTCAGCATCCGTTTGAGCCTGCGTCGCCCGTATCGAAGGATGTACCCATGCTCATCGGTACCGATTTCAACGAGTTCACGTTCGACATCATCCGTGATATGACGTGGGAAGAGGCCGAGGCCGCCGTGCGCCAGCGACAAGGCGAGAAGGCCGACCAATACATCGCAGCATTCAAGAAGGCTTATCCCAAGGCCGAGCCGAAAGAGATGACGTATGTCGACACGGGCTTCCGGGCCGGAGCCGTGCGCCAGGCTGCAGCCAAGGCCGCACAAGGTGGAGCTCCTGCCTATCTTTATCTGTTCACGTGGAAGCCGGAAAGCAATGCCCTCGGTGCCTCGCACGGTATGGAACTTCCCTTCATGCTGCATAACGTCAGTCTGCAACGCGAGATGACAGGGGCCTCACCCACTGCCTATAAATTTGAGAAACTCATCAGCAGCATCTGGCTCGCATTCATCAAGACGGGCAATCCGAACACGAAGGGACTTCCCAAGTGGGAACCCTACAACGACGAGACGGGCATCACGATGATTCTCGACAACAAGTGCGAGCCGCGTCAGCACCACGACCGTGAGCTGCTTGGGCTGTAAGAGCAAACCCATGCAAACCAACTGATAACAATTAGCATCCACTATTAATCCCAATAACAATGAAACAACTACTCACTACCGTACTTGCGTTCCTGTTCGTGCTGACAGCACAGGCACAGGAGAAACAAATCACCGTCACGGAGAACATCGCCTACCGCACCGACGTAGGGCCGAGCACGGTGCTCGACCTGGCACAACCGCTCTTCGGACCGCAGCAGAACCGACCCGCCATTCTCATCATCCACGGCGGCGGATGGAGTGCAGGGTCGAAGAACGATATGGTCTACCGAACGCTGATGGTGGACTACGCCATGAAGGGCTACGTGGTGTGCAACATGAACTACCGACTCACGCAGGAGGCTCCGCTGCCCGCTTGCATCGAGGATGTGCGCTGCGCTATCCGCTGGATGAAGGCGAACGCCAGCCGACTGGGCATCGACCCCAACCGCATCGGCACCTACGGCCACTCTGCGGGTGGACACCTGTCGCTGATGGCAGGCGTGGCGGCTGAGAGCAAGGCCTTCGCCGACGAGAAAGACCCGTGGCGTGAATATGACTGCTCGGTGGCGTGTGCCGCCGGTGGAGCGCCTCCCACGGAGATTGGTCGCGCCGGTGAGTGGGCCGACCACACTGAATGGTGGCCCATCGGCTACATTGGTGCCTCGAAGACGCCGTTCCTGGTGCTGCAAGGTGGTGAAGACCCGGTGGTGAGGCCAAACCTTACCGAAGACTGGGTGACGAAGATGCAACGGGCTGGTGCATCGGTGGACTACGTGAAGGTGCATGGACAGCATGGTGTGGCCTTCGACCAGCAGTTGGAGTTCACCCGTCCTGCGATGGATGCCTTCTATGCTCGCCATCTGAAGCACGACGACCCCAGCGTTTCGTTCGGACAACTGAAGGTGCCCGACTTCGGCGGCAGCGGACCACACAAGGCTATAGCTGTGCGCGAGAAGTCGCTGGCTGACTTCGTGGTTTATCGACCGATGAACCTGGATGCCGCGATGACTGTTGGCAGGCCCGGCATGTTTGAAACGGGAACACCCAAGAAAGAGAAGCTGCCCGTGCTCATCTTCTGCAACGGCGGCTGTATGGACACAAGCATCGGCTATGAGAACATGCTCGTCGACATTGCTTCCTATGGATATGTCGTCGTGGCGATCGGTGAGTTGCAGATGTTCGCCCAGCACGAAAAAGACCAGCACACGCCATCGTCGATGGTGAAAAAGGCACTCGACTGGGTTTGCAATCCTTCCTCGCCTTACTACAAATATGTCGACACCGAGAAGATTGCTGCGGCCGGACATTCGTGCGGAGGTGCCCAGGTGCTCGCCAACGCTGCCGACCCACGCCTGAAGACCTACCTCATCCTCAATGCTGGCATGGGAAAGATGACGATGGCCGATGCCAGCGCGAAGTCGCTGAAGAACCTGCACGGGCCCATCCTCTACCTCGTCGGTGGAACCACCGATGTGGCGTGGAAGAATGCGCAGATGGACTACAAAGCCATCAAACATGTGCCGGTGGTGCTGGCCGACAACACCCAGAGCGGTCACGGTGGCACTTATGAGCAGCCGAGCGGCGGTGCCAATGTCCGTATGGTGCGGGCCTGGCTCGACTGGCAACTGCGCGGCAAGCAGGAGCAGGAAAAGCTCTTCATTGGAGGCGACCTCACCGGCTACGACGGCTTTACGATGGAGCACAAGAACTACAAGCCGCAACCGCAGGCCGGCGTACAGGAGCTATGGATAGAGAATGGCAGCCGCCGCATCTTCGGTGAGCTGTTCACGCCTGCGCAGAACGCTCAGAAACGCAACGCCAAGAGGCCCATCGCCATCATCGCTCACGGCTTCAACGGCACGTTCGACTACGGGCGCAACTACTTCAAGACAATGGAGCGCCTGGGCTACGACTGCTACACCTTCGACTTCCCGTGTGGCTCGGTGCGCAGCCGCAGCGATAACAACACGCTGAACATGTCGATACTCGACGAGGTGAGCGACCTGAAGGCCATCGTCGCACACTTCCGCAAACAGGGGCACCGACACATCGTGCTCATCGGCGAGAGCCAGGGCGGACTGGTCTCCGCACTCACCGCCGCCGACCTGAAAAGCAAGGTGAGCCAGCTGGTGCTGGTATTCCCAGCCCTCTGCATCCCCGACAACTGGCGCCAGCGCTATCCGCGCCTCGAGGACATTCAGGACGTCACCGAGCTATGGGGCGTGAAGATGGGGCGCCGCTTCTTCGAGGAGATTCACGACATGCGCTCCCTCGACCTCATCGGTAAGTATCGCGGGCCGGTGCTCATCGTGCAAGGCGATGCCGACCGTGTAGTGTCGATGGACGACTCGCGTCGCGCCCAGCAGCTCTACCGTCCCGGCACCCTCCTCCACGTCATCCCCGGCGCCGGTCACGGCTTCAAACCCCACGAGTTCCAAGAGGAGATGGAACAGCTCCAGCAGTTCCTGAAGAAGCCATAAGCTACACCTTCGCATCAGCCCCGAGGGGCGTTAAGAATACAGGCAGGCGGTGGAGTGCGCAGCGCCGCGGAGAAAGAACTGCTATATCATTGCCCCGTGATATTATCGCCTGATTGTTCCCCATAGATGTAGGGACGCGACGTGTCGCGTTGCTGGAGAGGAAAAACTAATTCCAGTACGCGACACGTTGCGACCCTAAAGCTGAGGGTCAGGAAGTATGTCATCACCGTCAGTTACATATAAAAAATGTGGGGAAAAGTGGAAAAAAGGGGCATAAATAAAAAAAACAAAACTTTAAAAGTTCAGATTTCAACATAAAATGGTAACTTTGCACCCAAGTCACGATGTGTTGACCTACCATCATCACGAACTATCATCAAGAAAACCATAGAGGACAACTGCGAGCATTGGCGTGAAAGTACTGAATAGAATCGACGAATGGTGGCAGCAGCTTGACAAGCGGCAGCAACAACCCACGATGCACACGGTGATTACCGATGAACAGCACACGTGTGCCAACTGCGGCACGTCGTTCGTGGGGCGGTTTTGTCCACAGTGCGGCTTGCTGGCCAACCGTCATCGCATGACAGGGAAAAACGTGGCTCAGGGGTTTCTCGACATCTGGGGCATGGGATCACGACCGATGTTGCGTAGCATCCATGAGCTGTTCTGGCGGCCAGGCTATATGATTCGCGACTACCTGAACGGCCATCAGCCGCTCTACTTCCCGCCGTTCAAGATGCTCATCATCATCACGCTGTTCTTTGCCTTCATCTGTTCGCTGCGAGGTGTTGAGCCGAGTGCAGAAGACGCCTTTGTCTATGGCGATGTGTTCATCCGACACGGTAACACGCCTTGGGTCGTCAGCCTCTTCGCACGCATCGACAAGGTGCTGATTTGGCTACATACCCATCCAGCCTATTCGGCCATCACCGCAGGCATCTTCTATATCGTTGCCTCATGGATTGTGTTCCTGCGGCAGATGTCGTTCATCGAGGTATTTTTCTCGCAGATATATATTTCCAGCCAGATGCAGATCGTCGGTTCGCTGTGGGTGCTCATCACGGGCAGCGAAGCCTACTACAACCTGCCGCCCTTTGCCGTTCCGATGTTCATCGGCGTCACCCTGCTGTGCTACGACTATGCCCAGCTCTACAACCTGCGTTTCTGGCCTGCCCTATGGCGCACGGTGCTCACCTTCGCGCTGACGCTTCTTCTGATGCTGGCAGTAGGAGCGCTGCCCATTTTGTTAGTGAAACTTTTTTAAATGACAATAATGATGAAAAAGAATCTATCCCAGATGCTGACCGCCATCTTTTCGTGTGGAGTGATGCTCCTCGCCTGCGGTTTCATGATGACAACGATGACTGCCTGTGGCAGCGATGACGACGAGCCGGCCGGCAACGGCATTGACGACCTGGCCTACCTGCAGAAGCGCATTGCCAACGAAGGCTCGCTGGTCTATGGTGTGCAGTTGGGCACCGACACGAAAGACATCGTGAGCCGCCCCGTAGCCTCCACAGCCCGGGCACAGGAGGAATTTTACAAGCTAATCCCCGGCGGCTCTGCACATCAGGGCCTGAGCACTGCCAAGAACGGCACCATCACCTGTCGGCTGACCGATAAGGACGGAAAGTCGCAGGGCACCATCACCTACCAGCCCTCACAGAGCGCAACGGTTTACTATTGTGCAGAAGTTGCCTTCAGTCAGGAGGTGAAGTCTGCCACAGGCATCAGCTGCCTGCGATATGTCCTCATCGACCGTTGGCCCGAGGATGGCAACGGATTCATAAAAGACATTTTGGACAACATCAAGCAATAAGCGCTACGCAATGCAGAAGTATTTCGTATGGTTGGCGGCAGCACTGTTGATGGCAGCCTGCACGAAAGACGGCGACACCATCTACTTGCCCGATCCTGATGAGGAAAAGGCAAGTAGCGCTCCGTTGGTGACAGTGATCTACGGCGACAACTCGCTGGGCGACCGTTCATATTGCGACATGATCTACGAGGGTGTGGAACAGACGGCTCAGGAGTTGGGGCTGCGCACCATGCAGTTATCGCCGCGATCTACGGAAGAGGGTCTGCAATATCTGGAACTGATGTTCCGGCAGATGGAGACGGCCGAGGACTCGGTGCGCCGACTGTTTATCGTCACATCGCCTGTTTACGATGAGTATCTGCGTAAAAACAGCAATCGCTTAGCCGGGAATCCATATGCCGACCTGCTATATCTCGAGACCAAGACGCCGCTGCCAGACAAAGGCTCCACACTCTATATGCCCTATTACGGGGCAATGTTCGAGGCTGGCGCGATCATGCCTCCGCTGGCACCAAAGGTAATGCTGATTGGTGCCAACCGACGTGAGCAGGCTGTGGTTGACGCCATACAAGGCTTCACCGACGGATGGAATGCCGACATGACCTCTGTCACGGGAAAAGCCAAGAAATACCTGGGCACTACTTACCTCGATGAAACGGGCGACGGCGGCTACAACGTCGCCGACACAACAGCCTTGCGCATGATTCATCAGTGGGTTGATGACTGGTTCTATTGCATCGTGCCCATTTGTGGTGGCGCTTTCAACACATTCCGGCGCATGAACGAGATTGAGTTAGGCGATTTGATGATCGTGGGTGTCGACAACGAATACCATTCAAACCGCTCTCACATGTCGGTGGTGAAACACATCGACCGCGCTATGAATCTCTGCATCCGCCAGTGGCTTTCTGCCGAGGGAATGCCGAAGCACCAGTCGTTAGGTCTGGCATCGGGCTATACGGAGGTGGTGCACACCTACAAGGATTATCTCTCTCCATACGATGTTGAGGTGCTTGAACAGCTTACTGACGAGAAGCTGAAAGAGATACACGAAACGGCTTTGAGAAAGGAGGAAGAGCATGAGAAGTGAAAAGATTGTTGCCGTCGTGCTTTTGGCGCTGACCTTATTCACCGCCTGTAAGCAGGAAGACGACACCATCGTTTATCAAAAGTCGCGACGATGGGTGGAGAAGACGGTGGCTGTGGTGGCACCAATGAGTGCCGACGCTGCCACGAAAGCCCGCTTTGAGCGCACGGTGCAATGGTTTCTCGGCAACCTGCACCAGGCACAGCTGCACGACACCCTCTGCATTGACTTGAAGCTGGAGTGGCACGATGAACTGACTGAAGACCTCACACGGCTTGGACAGGAACTGGGCGAACGCGAGGATGTGATGGCGGTCATCGGTCCTTTCAGCAACGACGGTGTGGCACTGTTGGCACCTGGCTGTCAGCAGACTCATAAGCCAGTGATAGCACCGACAGCCACCAGCGAAGAGATTATCCGCCGCTTTGCTGTGGGCACCGCAGGCGTGTCGAACAAAGAGCCTTTCCTCTGGTCGCTCACCGAGACGGACATCACCTTCTGCGAAGTGCTGATGAACATGTATGCATCGTATGCACTCAACTTCGTACACGACAAAAGCACACCTGCAGCATTGTTCGCACCCAACGACAGCTATGGGCGTACATTCTACGACTGGGGACCTTATCAGGCTGAGGAGATGGGCATTCGCTTCTCGCACAACGACATGTATACCAGCGATGCCGATTTGCGCCAACGCATGAAAGCCTACTATGATGAATTAGACCAATTGTCGTACTTCGGCAGTGTGTTAACAGGTAATTTCTGTGTGATCGAGACCACCCAGCAGTTGCTTGATATGGCCCGCCTGCGTATGGAGTGGTGGGGAGAAGATCCTGATGAGCCGTTTCCCGAAGAAGACAAAAATGAAATGCAGGAGACTCTGGAGGGCTGGGCGCGCATCTGGTTTGCCTTCAGTAATCTGACGCAAGAGAGTCTCGATGCTCTCGGACCGCAAGCACTCGACGTGCTACAGTATTATCAAGGATTCTCACCCTACGCCGACCCGACGACAGGCTTCGAGAAGAGCTACGAGGTGAAATTTGGCAATAAGCCCACGTTTGCAGAATGCAAGTTCTATGATGCCCTGATGCTCGCCGCCTTTGCCGCTTCATACGCTGAGCATCATGCCGACGTGACCGACATCAACCAGGCCATCATCGACATCACCACCCCACATGCCGAGCAATTGAGAAGTGCGGCTTGGAGCCAGACATCAATGGAACTCTATCTCTCCGCTTTGGAACAGGGACAGCTGATGGACTTCAAGGGGGCTTCGGGCGAAATACGCTTCGACAACGAGACCTACACCTCGGCCATTCATACCACCTACGTTCATTGGCAGATACATGACGGAAAGATTCAACACCGCAACTATCTGAGCAGCGACGGCAGTCATCGCACCAGTTCCACGATGGCCGCCTGGAGCTGGCTGGCGAAGAATGCGGAAGAAGCATTTGCCAGAAGTGCCGAGAACAAGGATGCTGGCATCAGCTATCCAGCACTTACAGCGCAATATGCCGTGCTCGTACAAGGCAGCAACGGCTGGAACAACTACCGTCATCAGGCCGATGTGCTCAGCGTTTACCAGATGCTCAAGACGAAAGGATTCGACGACGACCACATCATCTTGATCATCGACAAGGCGCTTGCATCGGACGCAATGAATCCCGAGCCGGGCATCATCCGCGCCGAAGATGGGGGCAACGACTTATTGGCAGGCTGCAGCATGGACTACGACAATGCCGACATCTCTCCCTCCGACATCAGTAACATCCTGCTTGGAGTGAAGACGGACAAGACGCCAGTGGTACTACCCAAGGATGCGGGACAGAACGTGCTTCTCTTCTGGAGCGGGCACGGACATAACCACGCAAACAATGGTGCCGATGAGTTGGCTTGGCGCAATGCCGACGTCGGACGGGGCATGACCGCCGACCTCCTGCGGCAGACCATCAGCCTGATGCATCAGCAAGGGCATTATCGCAAGATGTTCGTCCTGACAGAACCGTGTTTCTCTGAGGCTGTCATCACACCCTTGGTAGGCATTCCTGGTGTTTTGGCAATGTCGAGTGCCGGCACCTTCGAGCAGTCGTTTGCCGACAACTGGAGTACAGAGCTCGGCGTGTGGCGCTGCGACCGCTTCAGCCGGAATCTCGTCACTCACCTGACGGCATCGCCCACAACAACCTACCGCGACCTCTACCTCTTTTGCGCCCAGCGCACCCTTGGCTCGCATGTGCATATCGTGAACTCCGCACATTTCGGCAATCTCTACACCACCGGCCCCCAGGAGTTTTTTGAGAAATAACGAACAATAGACACACTGCTTGCATGATTCTGAATTCGTCGAACTCACGTAGAGATTTAAAAAAATAGGGCTAGATAATCTCTGGCAATAGGAATGAACGTTTTCGGCAAAAAGTGAAAATAACGACGCAATTTGTGAAAACAAAATATTAGAAACATATCGTACCTTTGCACCGTGAAACCCAACCTCATACAAATTTGAACATCAAGAGTATATTAAGACTATGAAACAGGTATCGGTATTAGTAGGTGCAGGCAGCATCGGACAAGCCATTATCCGTCGGGTGTCGGCTGGTAAACACATCGTGCTGGCTGACTACTCAATGGAGAATGCTCAGCGAGCTGCAAAGACGCTGGAGGATGCAGGCTTTGAGTGCTCAACTATTCAATGCGACCTCGGCTCAAAGGAGGACATTCTGAAGTTGGTGGAATTTGGTTCCAGCAAGGGGAAAGTGACAAACTTGGTGAATGCCGCTGGTGTATCGCCCTCACAGGCGCCTGTAGCTGAGATTCTTCGTGTTGACCTCTACGGCACAAGTGTCTTATTAGAGGAATTCGGCAAGGTGATTGCGGAGGGAGGATCAGGTGTGATCATCTCATCACAAAGCGGTCATCGCCTGCCTGCTTTGCCGCAAGAGCAGAACGATGCTCTGGCCACAACTCCCGTAGATGAACTGTTAGATTTACCATTCCTAAGGGAAATCAACGACACGTTGAAAGCCTATCAATACTCGAAGCGTTGCAATGTTTTGAGAGTGATGTATGAGGCTACCCGCTGGGGTCGTCGTGGTGCTACCATCAACAGCATCTCACCAGGCATCATCATCACGCCATTGGCCAACGATGAATTGCACGGTCCTCGCAAGGACGGCTATCTGAAGATGATTGAGGGTATGCCAGCGCGTCGAGCCGGAACACCTGACGAGGTGGGCGACCTTGCTGAGTTCCTGATGTCTTCGCGTGGGCGTTTCATCAGCGGTGCCGACTTCCTAATTGACGGAGGCTGTACGGCTTCCTATTGGTATGGTGATCTGCAATACCTTAAAGCGACACACTAAGCAGCCACCCACTTCCGTTATCTTGAATAAATAGGAGCTAGAGCTTCGAACCCTAACTACATCCACGAGAACATCGAGACCTTCAACTTCGCCCTATCAAACTATGAGATGGAGCGCATACACCAGTTGAACAAGGAGAAGCGTTACTTCAATATGTCCTACGAAGACCAGGTGAAGTGGTTCTCGCAGTATAATCCAACAGACTAATAATTTATTATAGGAATGAAGAAAGTTTTCATGACATGGATAACCTTCTGCCTTACGGTTGTTGCTCTCGCATGCGGGTGCAATGACCCGGAGGTGGACGGAGTGACAAGTGCCACCGAGCAGAACGGTGAAGGTAATGGTTCTGCTACAGGAAAACGGTCGCTGGTGATATTCTTCTCAAGAGCTGGAGAGAACTGGCAAGTGGGAAACGTTGAGCGCGGCAACACGGCCATTATGGTGGACTATATTCAAGAGCTGGCCGATGTGGACGTGTTTGAGATCGTGCCTGAGGTGGTTTATCCGTCGAACTACATGGAGTGCGTGAATTATGTAAACGACGTCGAGATTCCGCAGAATCTGCGTCCGGCATACAAGGATGACATTGAGAACATGGCCGACTACGACAATATCTTTATTGGCGGCCCCATCTGGTGCGGACAGCCTCCCTACATCTTCCGTACTTTCTTCGAGAAACATGCTGGCGAACTGAACGATAAGACCATTATTCCCTTCGGCACGCATGGCGGCAGTGGTGTAGGCAGTTACTCTACCCTCATCAAGGAATATTATCCAAATGCTACCGTGCTTGAATCTCTCGGCATCAGTGGCAGCAGCATCCGCAATGAGTCTTCTAAGACGACCGTCAAGAACTGGCTGAATCGGTTGGGTTTTGACAAACAATCGACGACAGTCCGTAGCGTTAGCACTCGTACTGCACACGACGGTGTTTCCTATTCCCTGACAGGCCAGCGATATAATGGCCAGCATGGGATTTTTATCCAAAACGGCAAGAAGGTCGTGGTTAAGCGAAAATAAAACAGAGCTTGCTCATGCTTTGTTGAGCGTGAACGAGCTCGCTTTTCAGGAGCATTTGAGCAATAGTTGTACCGCTAAAAAATGGCAATTACGGTAATAAAGAATACTATCCAAAGAAATGAGATTCTAAAAATATCCGTTCGCAAGCAATATGAAATACTAACTAAAGGAAATCGAAATGTGTGTGTCATCATTTTGTTCCCTATTAAAGTATAAAGACAATTATAAGAGAAAATGGATAAAGAGAACTATTAAGGTGGACTGTTAAATATGCATAAAAAAAGTTGACATTTTGCATCTTTTCAAGAATAATGTTTATATTTGCAAATAAAATTAAAAAGAACTGCCTATGACTAAACTACTACGCAACCGATTATTGACATCGATATTATTTTTTGTTTTCTCCAATGCCGCTGCATTGGCGCAGATTGACAAGTTCGGTTATCATCTTGTCTATTCATCGGAGTCGCCGGAAGCCGCTTCCGCAGCAATGGACCTCACCGATGAAGAGCTGGAGTGCTGTACTGGCGATTTCCTCAGCACAGAGAACTTCGAACGCAACTGGCTCTACTGTCCCCGCCAGACTTCGAAGTGGAACATGCGTATGGCTGAGAACGATGAAGACCGTGCGAAGGTTCACCTCTGCGAAGACGGAAAACTCCGTTTGCTCGCCCTCTCTCTTGATGGCACCAAGACCAACTGCATTACCTCAGGCATCAAGATGAAGCAGGGCTACAAATACGGAATCTTTGAGATAAAGGCCAAATGCAATCCCCACAAGTCGAACTTCCCTGCCGTCTGGATGATGCCTTCCAACCCTTATGGTGGCTGGCCAAACTGTGGAGAAATAGACATCATGGAGCAGGTGGGTACGAGCAGCACGATTTATAGCACAGTGCATCTCGGAGCGCGTTACGACCAGAAGGTGGGCAAGAACTATTCTTGGTCGGGCAGCAAATGGGTCGATACCGGCTACCACATCTATTCGCTTCTCTGGACGAAGAGCAGTCTCACGTTTTATTGCGATGGGAAACAGGTATTCAAATACCAAAAAGACGGCAGTCTGGACCTTCAGAAGCATCCAGAATACGAGCATGCCCAATTCCCCTATAACGAGGCATACTATATCATCCTCGACCAGGCACTCGGCAGCAACTCAGGATGGGGCAACGAAGACCCTGACCCTTCTTTCACCTACGAGATGACGGTTGATTACGTCCGCATCTTCCAAGCTCCTGCTGAGGAAGAAAAGCTCGAGTACTATTTCATCCAGAATGTGGAAGAACCAACATACTACATGACGGCTTCCGAAGAAGGGTTGGTCGGCACGACCGACATCGACTTCCAGAATCCCGACCCGGATGCCCTGTTCTGCTTCCCCTCGATGGATGCAGGAACGAAGAAATACATCCGTACGCAGTCGCAGAAGTGGGTGATGAGCCAATCCGTCAACAACAAGGCCATTCCGTTGGGTGAAGGAGGTGTACCTTATTATATTCTTCGCGATGAAGAAAAGGGTGTGGCCTTCGACTATGCCAAGGACACCTATCCCGCCACCTTTGTCGATGGCAGCCGAGCCCTCATCCTCAATGAAAAGAAAGACTACATCGTCTCTACCTCAGGCACCAGCAAGGCTTCGGCATGGTGGAAGCTGATAACCGTCGAAGATGCTCAAGCAGCTTCTATCAAGGAAGATGGCGGGCTTTGGACGAAGGATGACCAGCGTCGAGAGTCAGCAGTCAGGAAAGTGGTAAGAGACAACCGCCTCGTCATTCTGCACAATGGCAGAGAATACACTGTGACAGGCAGTAGACTCAAATAAATAGTGACCATTAATCAAAGGAGAGTTTTTAATTAACTATTTTACTAATTTAAACATTAACATTATGAAGAAATTTTTACTTTTCACTGCTTTGGCAGCTTTCTCTGTGACAATGAATGCACAGATGGACTTCACACCTGATGCTTATAAGTTCTCGCAGCGCCAAGTTGGCGAGAAGCTTATCATGCAGCACTCAGATGCTACGTGGAACACTCCTCCCATGAGCTCCGCAGCTATTGAAGCTGAAGCACCTAACGGAGGCTTTGTGACGATTAATGCCAACTCGGATGTGAATGCAGGAATGAACGCTACTTGTATTGTCGACCTCGGCGGTAATGTAGGTCACGTACTCGCTCTCACAGGTGCAAGCATGGAAGGTCTTAATGAGGCATACGCTGCCGCTGGCCTCGGTGCTGTGAAAAACCAGCCTGAGCAAGGCCTCGGCCAAATGCAGATCAACATGTACACCGACCCGTCGACAACCCCGGAAGCAGCTATTGTCCAGGCAGACATTGTTGTGAATGCATGGGCCAACAACACCGCTCCTGACCAGGTCATCTGGGCCAACTATTACCACATGACATCGGCCAATGACGTAACTCCTCAGAACGCTAATGGCTGGGATGGTAACACGCTTACGATTACGGACTTCTGCCAGTATGACGAAGAGGGCGACCTCGTAGTCGATGACGATGAGAATGCCATTTACGATCCCACTCGCTGGCTGCGTCTTACAACGCTTGTCAAGACATTGGCGAAGGATACCGAGGATTGGCCCTACTCAAACGCTGTGAAGGCAAAGTTATGGACTGGCGGTTCCTTCGGCAATGTGGTGCTCTTCATTAAGGAACTCACGTTCAAGACAACCGATTACACCAAAGATTCGGAGGAGTTCACGAGCCAGACTAACCATAAGCGTACTTATGAGGTGTGGAATCCGGATCCCAACAAGGTTACTGATGCCATTAAGACTGTTCAGACCGCCGCTAAGTTCGATGTGAAGAATGGTAAGTTTGTCTCACTTGAGAGAGCTGAAGTGTTCACACTTGATGGCAAGAGAGTCCTCGATGGTACTCAGGGACAGCTTGCAGCTGGTGCTTACATCGCCAAGATTAACGGTGTGAGTGTTAAGTTCGTTGTTAAGTAATAGGATTACATGATGATAAGGTAGTAGGGGGGGGCCCTACTACCTTATTTGCTATTTCAGAAAATGAAGAGGTCGCTGGTTCTATGTGTCATTGGGTTGTTAGCAACCCTATGCGCGCATGCACAGGTAGATAACTTTGCCTTAAGTTTCTCAGGCAAAGGAAGTGTGCATTGCGGTGAACTGGTGGAGATTGAGCAGCAAAAATCCTACACTTTTCAGTTCTGGATTTGTCCTCAAGAATGGAATGAGGGAGCTGTCATCTTTAAAAGCGGCGACAACTTCTCAGCCTGTTTAGGCACGGAAGGCAGTATCGTTTTCACTGTTGGAACGACTATCTTGAAAGCAACTGCCAAGAAACAACTTTCTGTAGGTAATTGGGCTCAGGTGACCCTGCTCTGCAATGAGGGCGCAGCCAAGGTCTATGCCAACGCTGTGAAATGTGGTTCAGGAACTTTGGCGGCTATCCCCAAGACTGCTTCGGGGCTCGTCATAGGCGAGGGCTTCAATGGACGCATTGATGAAATGCGTTTCTGGAAGATTGCGCTTTCCGACGAATTCGACTATTTCCGTCACACCACCATCAATCAGTTCAATCCCGATTGGGACAACCTGGTGGCTTATTTTAAGATGGATCAGGATCTCTGTGAAAACCTTGTTGATTACAAGGGGGTGTACACTCCTGACAGCGGATACAACTATCATGGCATACTCAATGGCGACGCGAAAAAAGCAAAGGTTACTGACAACACAGGACTTCCTTATCTCGTCCACGGGGCATATACGAACAACGAACGTTTCTATGACCGCAGCATTCCTCGCGAGCAGTATCTGCTTAGCAACGATCTTATTATATTAGGAATTGAATCTTTCAAAGACGGGCATCTGCGATTCAGCACTCCCTGTAATCATGGAACGTTAGAAAACTGCGAACGGCTGACTGAGTTTGAAGGTCGCAACGGTGTGCTGTCGTTGAAAGGTAATGGCAAGATGAGTGTTGGCAAGAATGCTATGCTCATTTCAGAAGACAGCAATGGAAAGGCCACCAATGCCTATGCTTTTGAATGCTGGCTATACCTCGACGAATGGACGGAAGGAGCTTATCTTTTCCGCAAAGAAAATGAGGATGGCACACAGGGCTTAAGCATCCGCCTGGGTGACGCCGAGGGGCAACAGGTCTTTGTGCGTGTCGATGGCCGCGACTATGGACACGCAGGCAAATTGGCCGTCGGAGAGTGGATGCATTTTGCAATAGTCAGCCGTACGTCAATTTCTTCCTCGCAACAGTTCGGTTTTGTATATAACGGCACCATGAGTTTAGGAAAGAACAGCATGAGCGACCCTGTTGCCGACAACAGACCTACCAATACCAGCCAGTTCGAAGCTTACATAGGCGAAGGACTAAAGGGGAAAATGGACGACATCATGATTTGGAACAACCGCCCCTTCGACAGCAGCGAGATCAAGGCGAATATGGAAGGCCGATTCCGGATGCCGGCTGTTGGTGGGGAGGTTACTGCAGAACAGATGCGCTGCTACAACAGTTTGTGGCGATTTGACAAAGAGGATGACCCAGGCTATGACCTTTATTCCCAAGACGAATGGCTTGCTATTATGAAATCAGCATATAAAGGCTATCGCGGCGCCAGGTTCCGCATATCAGTGAAGAGTCATGACGGATGGGAAAACACTATCAGCAACAAAAGCCGACGTGAGATTTTTGCTGCCGACCTTGCCCGGCTGAGCGAGCATTACGATGGCGTGGAACTCGACCTTGAGTGGGCGAGCAGTTGGCATAATTACGGATTGCTTGCTGAAGCCATTCGTGCAGCGCTGCCCGAAGGAAAGAGTTTTGAAGTCTCTGTTCATGCCTACAACTATAAATATCCCACAGCAAAGATGGGTGCTGTGGATGCCTTCACCGTGCAACAATACGGCCCGCAAAAGACCTGGTTCTCTATGAGCAACTTCAGGTCTACGCTCGCGGCGATGGAAAACTACGGCTACGCAAAAGAAAAAATCTATGCCTCGTACAGCACAACCACCTCTGGGCCTTATACGGGTGGGACGATGGCAAGCTCCATCATCAAAGGCGTACGCAACGGCATGATGGAGGGTGACTTCACACCCAACGAAGAAATGGACTCATGGACTGACGCCACGGGTCTGACCTATTACTTCACCGGCCCTCTGCAAACCTACAAGCGCGCCAAGTTTGTTGTTGACAACCAGTATCACGGCATCTTCTACTGGGATATGGGAAACGATGTGCCAGTGAGGCATCAGTATAATTTGGCAAAATGGTGCAGCTATGCGCTGAATGCCAATGTCGACACACTCGTCACACATGTCGATGTCAAGCCGTATGATGCATCTTTAGGTGTCAGGGACATGCGTCTGACCGGCGACGAGACGGTGATGGCAGGTGAGGTCAGCATCTACAACATGATGGGCGTGCTGGTCAGCAAGGCCGCAACCAAGGAGGAGGCTATAGCCCAATTGCCTCGTGGCTTCTACATCATAAAAGGCAGAAACTCACAGGGGAAAAGGGTTTCCGAGAAAATGAACAAACTATATTAACAACAAATATCATCCGTAATCATGAAAAAAATTCTTTATTTCGCTATCATTGGATTATGCTTATGTGGCATTGTCGCTTGTGAGGAGGAATTCGAGAATCCTGGCGATTTCAGTGTCAAAGCCACATTAAGTTTCAGTCCTGCGAGTGCACTTTCTAAAGTAGATGGTATCACCTACGATTTCAAAGTGCTCAGTGAGAAGGATACTGCTTTTGTAAGCAGTTATACCAGGAATGACACAACCTTCGATGCCAATGGCGAACCCATGATTGGCCCAGACGGTAAGATTGTCATCAACTACGACACCATCTACTTCAAGACAGGTAAGGTGGCTCGCTACTACGAGATGGACACGATTACGTTCCCATCTTATGCCGACACATTCACCGTGCACATCACGAGCAACGCTCTGTGGAAGGCTCCGCAGTTCAAGCCCAAGAAGACGCAGTGGTTCTTCAACTACAACCTGAAGACCGACGGCACTTCGCTCTACGGTGGTGGCGACGGCTACTTCTACTTCCGCACTACGCGCAACAAGAACAAGTCGCGTTCTGAAAAGGCCGAACAGTACATCTTCACTTCCGATTCAACGGTGATGTACCATTTCGTATTTGGTCAGAAAGGCGAAAAAGACTAGTAAACGTAAAGAGAACACGCTATGAGACAAAGATTATTTACGATTCTGAGCTGTTTGCTCGTATCAGTAGCAATGATGGCTCAGCACAAGGTAACGGGTGTTGTGCTCGACAATGAAGGTGAGCCAGCCGTCGGTGCTTCCATCGTTGAGAAAGGAAATGCGCGGAATGGTGTCATTGCCGACATTGAAGGTAACTTTGCCCTGACGGTTTCCAAGTCATCGGCCACGCTGGTCGTATCGTACGTAGGCTTTGAGCCGCAGGAGGTTCAGGTGGGAGGCAGAAACAAAGTGACCGTCACCCTTCATTCCTCGGCAGTGGGGCTCGACGATGTCGTGATCGTGGGTTTTGCCACACAGAAGAAAATCAATGCCACAGGAGCCGTCAAGACCATTGGCGACGAGATGATGAAAGACCGTCCTACGGTGAATGCCGTGCAGTCGCTGCAGGGTGCCATTGCCGGTCTGAACATCACCAACGATGCCGGTGGCGCTCCTGGTACGGCCATGAATATCAACATTCGTGGTGTGGGTAACCTGGGCGATGGTTCCAATTCTTCGCCGCTCGTCCTGATCGACGGCATGGAAGGCGACCTGAGCACACTGAACCCTGCCGACATCGAGAACGTGTCAGTACTGAAGGATGCCGCAGCAGCAGCCGTCTATGGTTCGCGTGCCCCATTCGGCGTCATTCTGGTTACAACAAAGAGTGGCTCAGCGGGCAAGAACGCAGTGCCCGAGGTACAGTACTCGGGTAACGTGAGAATCAATCAGCCAGTGAACATTCCGAACCCCGTAGACGGTCTGACGTTTGCCTACATGATGAACGATGCCTACGTCAACTCGGGTGGCAACGCTCCTTTCAGTTCCAGGCAGATAGAGAGAATCAAGGCCTATATGGACGGCACGTCGACGGAGAACACCGACTACTACCCCGAACTGGACACGTGGTTTAAGAATCAGGCTTGCTTCGGCAA
Source organism: uncultured Prevotellaceae bacterium (assembly GCA_900316285.1). Taxonomy (GTDB): domain Bacteria; phylum Bacteroidota; class Bacteroidia; order Bacteroidales; family Bacteroidaceae; genus Prevotella. The sequence continues at coordinate 13,039 of ONCG01000010.1, read as the reverse complement.
CACGAACTGGTATGATGTGTATGTGAAGGACAAGACGGTGTCGACCGAACACAACCTCGCGGTCAGTGGCGGCGTGGGCAAGCTGACTTATCGTATCTCCGGAAACTATCTGAGCCAGACAGGTCTCTACAATTATGCAGATGAGTTGTATCAGCGTTTCAACATCGCTGGTAAGTTCCAGTACAAGCCACACAAGATAGTGACGATAGGCTACAGCGTGCGTTATGCCACTGACGGCTACGACAAGCCATCGGCCATCGACGATCAGGGACTGTTCTACCACAATCTGGGTCGCCGCGCCTCGGTGGTGCCTGTCATCAACTCGATGAGTGGTGAGTATTCTGAGGATTCAATGATTCCGGCCGTCAAAGATGGCGGTCGACTCAACAAGCGCACACAGAAGCTCTACAATCAGGGTAGCCTGATCATTGAGCCCATCAAGAACTGGAAGATTCATGTAGAGGTCAACAGCCGCCTGGAATGGAATCCATATTCCCGTAATTTCAACCCGCTGCCCTTCCACATGCCTTCCGGCCGGCTTAGCTATATGTTGGTGAACGAGGGTGTGGACCCGAAGCACACCGTGAATGCCAACGGTACCTATTCCGTCATTCCCGACTATGGTGAAACCTATCAGGAAGATGCTGAGACGAAGGTCAACTTCTTCGGCAACAATGTCTATACCGACTATAAGCTCACGCTGAACGATGCTCATAACTTCACGTTCCTGCTGGGTGAGCAGACGGAGTATTGGAAGCGCGAGACCGACCGCACGGGCTACTACTACTCAAAGTACGTGGACAAGGCAACGAAGGAATACGTGGACGAGGGCATCAAGCACGAGATGACACCCACCAACTACCAGGAGGACTGGGCATCGATGGGCTTCTTTGCCCGCTTGAACTACGACTATAAGTACCGCTACCTGCTGGAGCTGAACTTCCGCGCTGACGGCGCCTCCCGTTTCCCCACCGACCAACGCTGGGGCTACTTCCCGTCGGTGTCGGCAGGTTGGAATGTGGCTGAGGAGCCGTTCATGAAGACGGTCAAGGAGTCGTTCCTCGACATGCTGAAGCTGCGTGGGTCGTACGGAACGCTGGGCAACCAGAACACCACTTCGTGCTATCCCTACTATCAGCAGATGAAGGACGTGGGCTCGTCGGTCGTCATCGGTGGCGACCAGGTGAACATGCTGCCCGTCTATTCGCCCTATTCCACATCGCTCACATGGGAGACCATCGAGAATGCGGGCTTCGGCGTAGACTTCGCACTGTTTGGCAGCCGACTGTCGGGTTCGTTCGACCTGTTCCAGCGCACGACGAAGGACATGGTGGGACCTGCTGCCGCCCTGTCGGCTCTTTATGGAGCTGCGGCTCCCAAGACGAACAATGCCACGCTGCGCACGCGTGGTTGGGAGTTGGAAATGAAGTGGCACGGCAACATCAACAAATTCAACTATGGCATCGGATTCAGCCTCTCTGACTACAATTCGGTCATCACGAAGTACTACAACTCCACCGGCCAGTGCACCAATGCCAGCAACGGCACCTACTGGTATGAAGGAAAGACCGTGGGCGAGATTTGGGGTTACGAGGTGAAGGGCATTTCGAAGAGTGACGACGAGATGAACGCCCATCTGGAAGTGGCCGACCAGTCGGCACTTGGCAGCAAATGGGGCGGCGGCGACATCATGTATGCCGACCTCAATGGCGACGGAAAGGTGGATGGCGGCAGCTACACGCTGGATGACCACGGCGACCTGAAGCGCATCGGCAACAGCACGCCTCACTATGCTTATTCTGTGACACTCGACGGCCAGTACAAGTGGTTCGACTTCCGCGTCTACATTCAAGGCATCGGCAAACGCGACTTCGTGTTCACGAATTCAGCTCCCTACTGGGGTATTGCCGCCGAATGGCAGCGCACGCTCTACAAAGAACATCTCGACTATTTCCGCTTTGCCGGCAGCGAGCTGGGTGCGAATACGGAACCCTTCTATGGTCGCCTGCGCATTGACGGAAACAACATCAAGGTGAGCGACCGCTACGTGGAGAATGCTGCCTACTGCCGCCTGAAGAACGTGCAGCTGGGCTTCACCATTCCCTTCAAGGGCGCTGCCAAGAAGATCATCAAGCACTGCCGGCTCTACGTGTCGGGCGAGAATCTTCTCACGTTCACCAGTCTGAGGATATTCGACCCGGAGGCTCTCAACGGTAGCGACTGGGGTGCCGGTAAGGCTTATCCGAACTATCGTACGTTCTCTATTGGTGCTGATGTCAGGTTCTAATCATGTCCAACAATATAAAAGCATAAGAATATGAAAAAGAATATAGGAATCGTTTTGCTGCTGCTCACGGGAATGTTGGCATCTTGTGACGACTTCCTGCAGCGCGAACCATTGTCGTACGGCAGTGAGGCTTCTTACTTCAAGACAGCCTATGACTACCAGCTGTCGGTGAATGCCTTCTACGAAATGCTGCCCAAGAACAACACCTTGTGGGGCGGTCTGTACACGCAGGACATCAAGAGCGACAACCAGGCTGGCAACGGCTACCAGTCCATCTTCCTGAGCGACGGCAACTACAAGACCGTGGCTCAAGGTGCGTCGGGATGGTACTTCTCGAATCTGCGCGCCATCAACTTCTTCCTGAAAAAGGCCGAGGAGACGATTGACGGCATCAGCGACGACAAGGCACTGGCTAATCACTACGTAGGCGAGGGCTACTGGTTCAGGGCCTACGACCACTTCCGCCTGCTCCGCACGTTCGGCGATGCCCCCATCCTGACGGGGTTGCTCTCCGACGACCAGGCTGTGCTCGCGGCTGCCAGCAAGCGCCATCCGCGCAACGAGGTGGCCCGTTTCATCATCGAGGACCTTGAGAAGGCAGCCGAACTGATGTTGCCGAAAGCTCCTGCTTCAGGCCGCCTCTGCAAGACTGCGGCTTACGCACTGATATCGCGCGTAGCATTGTTTGAGGCCACCTGGGAGAAGTACCATGCAGGCACCTGCTTCGTGCCGGGCAACAGCAAGTGGGTGGGCGCAAAGTCCTGGCCCGATTTCAAGTTTGCCTCCGGCAGTGCTGAAAACGAGGTTAACTTCTTCCTTGACAAGGTGATAGAATACGCAGCGAAGGTGGCCGACGAACGCAGCCTCGACAACGACTACGTAGGCATGTTCACGAATTGGGAGACGCAGTTTGCCGACGACGATGAGGTCATTCTGGCACGTTATTACAAGAACGGCGTCGCTGCCCACAGCTGCTCGGCTTTCCTGAAGAATGGCGGTGGTTGCGGCGTCACGCGTGCTGCCGTGAACACGTTCCTGATGAAGAACGGTCTGCCCATCTACGTGGAAGGCAGTGGCTATCAGGGCGACCAGACCACCTACGAGGAACTGCTGGGGCGCGACGAGCGCCTGACGGCCACCGTGCGCGCTGCAGGCAGCTTCATTAACACAGAGAAGGACCCGACGACAGGCAAGTATGTGAATGACACGATTTACTTCTATCGCCCGCAGCTCTGGATAGCAGGCAACGAAAAGTCGACGACGGGCTACGACCTGAAGAAGTGGCTCAGCAGCGACGGCACTCAGCAGAAGCAGTACTACACGACGACGGCCGTGCCGCTGTTCCGCGCCGCCGAGTGCTATCTCGACTACATTGAGGCTTACTACGAGCGTCATGGCAATCTTGGAGGCAACTGCGACAAGTACTGGAAGGCGTTGCGCCAGCGTGCCGGTGTGGACACCGACTATCGGAAGACCATCAGCAATACGGACCTCGCGAAGGAAAACGACCTTGCCATCTATTCGCATGGCAAGCAGGTGGATGCCACCCTTTACAACATCCGTCGCGAACGTCGCTGCGAGCTGATTGCCGAAGGCTTGCGCTATGACGACCTGCGCCGCTGGCGAGCGCTCGACATGATGAAGAACTATCAGCCTGAAGGCATGCATCTCTGGAACACGCCGTTGGAGAAGATGTACGACAGCAAGCAGATTGATGCCACCGTGGTATCGCAGAGCAATGTGTCGGAATACATCCGTCCTCTGCAAATCAGCTCGACGTCGGCTGCCTATCAGGGCTATACGTTCCCCAAGCAGCACTATCTTGACCCGCTGCCCATCTCGGAGTTCCTGCTGAACATCAGCGCCGACGGTGTGACGCCTACCTCGGCTGGCATGAGCGTGCTTTATCAGAATCCCGGCTGGCCTGTCGATGCCGACGGTCCTGCTGACTATAATTACAATTGCGACTAACTACTGACAATCTTTTAAAAACCTGAAATTATGAAGAAAATGTTATTGATGATTGCTTTTGCTGCATGCACGGCAACTGCAATGGCCGATGCCGTAGTGGCATTCGGCACCAACACCGACGAGCGTGCCTTCACGGCACAAACAATTCTTGCCAGTGTGAACGGATGGGAATCGGACGTACTGCCCGACGGCAACAGGGTGGCTATCACCCAGACTCCTGCCGGCGTGGGTAAGTTCTGGAATGCGCAGCCCGTCATGGGCACGTGGACCAACGAGGCTGCACTGGCCGAGCTAAACGAGTTTTCGGGCATCACCTTCACCGCAGCCGACATGTCTGCAGGTACGACCCTCAACGTCGCTGCCAACTCTAACGCTGCCGTGAATGCCAACCTGGAGCTGCTCCTCGATGCGCAGGCAGAGGGCGATAATGTTACGCTCTACACAACCTTGTTCGGCTGGAACTGTCCGCTCGACGAGGTGACCGTGACTGGTCTTGACAACTGCGTGGTGAAATATGCCCCCGGCGATGGCGAAGGCTTCTCCGATGAGCCTGTGTTCACTCAGGTGAACCAGGGCCTGAACCTGATTGTCATTACCGGCACGCTGACAGCCGACAAGCGCGTTGTCGTCACTTCGCCTACCGTGAAGGAGGAAGCCGTGAAGACAAAGGTGGGCTTCCAGGTTGCTGCTTATAAGGTCAGCGCTCCCGTAAAGCCTGTCTACACCATTGCTTTCGGAAACGACTCCGACGAGCGTGCCTTCGTGGCAAAGACCATTCTTGCCAGTGTGAACGGATGGGAGTCGGACGTGCTGCCCGACGGCAACAAGGTGGCTATCACCCAGACTCCTGCCGGCGTGGGTAAGTTCTGGAATGCGCAGCCCGTCATGGGCACGTGGACCAACGAGGCTGCACTGGCCGAGCTGAACGAGTTCTCGGGCATCACCTTCACCGCTGCCGACATGTCGGAAGGTACAAACCTGAAGGTTGCTGCCAACTCGAATGCTGCCGTGAATACGAATCTGGAGCTGCTCCTCGATGCACAGGCAGAGGGCGATGCCGTGACGCTCTACACGACCTTGTTCGGCTGGAACTGTCCGCTCGACGAGGTGACCGTGACCGGTCTTGACAACTGCGTGGTGAAATATGCTCCCGGCGATGGCGAAGGCTTCTCCGATGAGCCTGTGTTCACTCAGGTGAACCAGGGTCTGAACCTGCTCAAGATTACCGGCATGCTGACCGCCGACAAGCGCGTTGTCGTCACCTCGCCTACCGTGAAGGAGGAAGCCGTGAAGACAAAGGTGGGCTTCCAGGTTGCTGCTTATATGGTGGGTGCCACCGTGGGCATTGAGACTGCTGATGCAGGAAAGGTCGTCGTGGAAGACAACAAGATTTACAACCTCGCCGGCCAACAGGTGAATAAGGTCAAGAAGGGCATCTACATCAAGAACGGAAAGAAATTCATTGCGAAATAAGAAAACGCTTGGATATCACTGTCAGTTGCGGGTAGGCGATGCAACGTGTCTGCCCGCTGGGTGCCAATGTAGGGGCAGACACAGGGGTCTGCCCCTACGATAAGGGCGTTAGTCTGCCCACTGCCATACTAACTCCAAACAATAAAAAAAATGAACAACAGATTACCATTGGGCGGTTCGCTCCTTTTGACCGCCATGAGCACCTTTGCGCAGCGGGCTGAGCGACCCAACATCGTGTTCATAATGACTGACGATCATACGGCTCAGATGATGAGCTGCTACGACCGCCGGTATATCGAAACACCCCATCTCGACCGCATCGCCAACGACGGACTCCGTTTCACCAACAGCTTCGTTGCCAACTCTCTGAGCGGTCCGTCGCGGGCCTGCCTGCTGACGGGTAAGCACAGCCACAAGAACGGATTCACGGACAACACCTCCTGCGTGTTCGACGCCTCGCAGCAGACGTTTCCCGCCCTGCTGCGACAGGCGGGCTACGAAACGGCCATCTTTGGCAAATGGCACCTAGAGAGTCTGCCGCAGGGCTTCGACAAATGGGAAATCGTTCCCGGACAGGGCAACTACTACAATCCCGACTTCATCAGGATGACGGGCGACACGGTGCGGGTGAAAGGCTATCTGACGAATCTCATCACCGACAAGAGTATTCACTGGATGGAGCACGAGCGCGACAAGACGAAACCCTTCTGCATCATGATTCACCACAAGGCCATCCACCGCAACTGGATGGCCAACACGCCCGAGCTGCAACTCTACGAGGACAAGGTGTTCCCCGTGCCGGAGACGTTCTACGACGACTACGAGGGCCGCGTGGCAGCGCAGCAGCAGGAGATGAGCATCATCAAGGACATGGACGTGATCTACGACCTGAAGATGAACCGCGCCGACAAGAGGAGCCGCCTGAAGAGGCTCTACGAATCCTATTACAACCGGATGGATGCCCAGGAGAAAGCAGCGTGGGATGCCTTCTACGGGCCCATCATCAACGATTTCTATGCCAGGAATCTGACTGGCAAGGAGCTGGCGGAATGGAAGTATCAGCGCTACATGCGCGACTATGCAAAGGTGGTGAAGAGCCTCGACGACAACGTGGGGCGCGTTCTCGACTACCTGGCAGCACGGGGACTCGACAAGAACACCCTGGTGGTCTACACCTCCGACCAAGGGTTCTACATGGGCGAGCACGGATGGTTCGACAAGCGATTTATGTATGAAGAGAGCTTCCGCACGCCGCTCATCATGCGTCTGCCTGAGGGCTACACCAGGAAAGGCGACGTCGACGAGCTGGTGCAGAACATCGACTATGCGCCTACATTCCTCGAGCTGGCGGGGGTGGAGGTGCCTGCCGACATCCAGGGCGTGTCGCTCGTGCCACTCCTCGAGGGAAAGCATCCCAAGCGCTGGCGCAAAAGCCTCTACTACCACTACTACGAATATCCGGCCGAGCACGCCGTGAAGCGCCATTACGGTGTGCGCAACGAGCGCTACAAGCTCATTCATTTCTACAACGACATCGACGAGTGGGAGCTCTACGACCTTTGGAACGATCCGCAGGAACTGCACAACCTCTACGGAAAGCCCGGCACCGAGAAGGTGACGAAGAAGATGATGAAGGAGCTGCGCAAGCTGCAGAAGCAATACGACGACCCCATAGAGCGTTAATCATATTCAGCACTCCTCCCATCATGCGACGACTCCTGCTATTCCTGGCCCTGCTGCCCGCATTCAGTCTGGCACAGCGCGACTACCACATCATTCCGCAGCCGAAGCTCATCGACTACGGCCAAGGCTCCTACGAGTTGCCACAAGGGTGGACAGCCCGTCAGGCCAGACATCAGAAAGACCCGTCGCTCGGCAAGGAGGCCTATGCGCTGAGCATCAGCGAGAAGGGAGTGACCATCAGCGCTTCCACCCGGCAGGGATTCTTCTATGGCGAACAGACGCTGGCTCAGATTGTGAGCCAGTCGGGCGGCAAGTCGCTGCGCTGCCTCACCCTCAGCGACGAGCCGCGATTCGCCTATCGGGGACTCATGCTCGACGTGGTGAGGTGCTTCATCCCGAAAGACGAAATACTGAAAGTCATCGACGTCGCCTCGCAACTGAAAATCAACAACCTGCATCTGCACCTGACCGACGACAACGGCTGGAGGGTGGAAATCAGGAAATACCCCAAGCTCACCCAGACAGGAGCTTGGCGCGTGGCCCGCGACGCCTCCTTCCCCAACCGCGAGAATCCGCGCGAAGGAGAGCCCACACCCGTTGGCGGCTACTACACGCAGAAGGAGCTGCGCGACATCGTTGCTTATGCCAAGAAGCGACATGTGAACGTAGTCCCGGAGATAGAGATGCCCGCCCACAGCGTGGCTGCCATCGCCTCCTATCCCGAGATGACGTGCCCCGTGGTTGGCAATCGCTTCATCGGCGTGCTGCCCGGCATCGGCGGCAAGGATGCCAGCATCATCTATTGCGCCGGCAACGAGAGGGTCTATCGTTTCCTGCAAGACATCCTCGACGAGGTCATCGGCATCTTCCCGTCGGAATACATCCACATCGGAGGCGACGAGGCCGAGAAGTCGCACTGGCGGGCGTGCAGTCGCTGCCAAGACCTGATGAAGAGGGAAGGCATCGCCGACGAAGAACACCTGCAGGGCTACTTCATGGACCGCATGATTCGCCATCTGAAGAGTAAGGGGCGGAAGGCCATGGGGTGGGACGAGGTGACCCTCGGGCATCCCAGCGAAGACATCACCATCTTCGGATGGCAGGGCTACGGTCAGGCTGCCGTGAAGGAGGCGCGCGAAAACGGCCGGCCCTTCATCCTCACGCCTGCCCGCAAGCTCTATCTCATACGATATCAAGGACCGCAGTGGTTTGAACCTTACACCTACTTTGGCAACAACACCCTGCACGACGTCTACAGCTACGAACCCGTGGCCGACGATTGGACGCCAGAGATGCAGGCGCTGTTGCGTGGCCTGCAGGCATCGTTGTGGACAGAGTTTTGCCAGACAGCCGACGACGTGGAGTACCTGCTGTTCCCGCGCCTGATGGCACTTGCCGACAACGCCTGGCGAGCACAGGGACAGGAGGACTGGCCGGGATTCCTCAAGGCCCTCGACGCCTTCCTGCCTGCTCTCAGCAAGAAAGGCATCAGCTATGCCCGCTCCATGTACAACATTCAGCACAGCGTCACGCCCACGGGCGACGGGCGGCTGGAAGTGAGCCTCGAATGCGAGCGCAACGACGTAGAGATATGCTATACCACCGACGGAACAGAGCCCACGGCTCAGTCGGCCCGCTTCCAAAAGGCTGCTGGCCTGAAGGTAGAGGGAAGCAGCCTCGTGAAGGCTGCCACCTTCAAGGGAAACAAGCAGATGGGGAAGACGCTGACGCTGCCCGTTGCAGCCAATAAGGCTACGGGGCGCCAGGTCACAGCAGTCAACTGCACCAACGGCCTCGCCAGCGTCCTAACCAACGGACTGAGAGGCACCGACCGCCACAGCGACTTCGAGTGGGCTGGGTGGTACAACGCCGATGCCGTTTTCACCATCGACCTTGGAGCGCCGGTGGCGGCAACGAGCGTCACCATCGGCACGCTGTCCAACTGCAATATGACCGTGGCCATGCCGTGCGCCATCTATGTCTATGGCAGCAATGACAATCAGAACTTCACGCTCATCGGCCGCGAGACCCTCGACGACAGCAGCATCTTCTGCAAATTGCCCAACAAGGCGGATGTCAGCGTCGCCGTCGATGGCACTGCCAGCCGCTACATTCGCGTGAAAGCCATCCATCCCGGTACCATTCCTGTCGGTTTCCTTCGCGGCGGGCAGGCTCCGTGGATGTATTTCGACGAAATCATCGTAGAATAATCTATCTCAGAACATGAAAAGGATTTTGCCTCTCCCGGCAGGAGAAAGGGCGTTTCAGAAGAGCCCCTCGAGACTCCCGATAGGCCTGCAACAGGTGGCGCTGCTGGCGATGGTGCCAGCGGCAGCGACGGCGCAGGAACGGCCGAACGTGATCTTCATCGTTGCCGACGACCTAGGATATGGCGACCTGTCTTGCTACGGTGCCACAAGGGTGCAGACTCCTCACGTCGACGGGTTGGCAGCACACGGCGTGCGCTTCACCGACGCCCATGCTTGTGCCTCGACGAGTACGCCTTCGCGCTACGGACTGCTCACGGGGGAGTATCCGTTCCGACGGAAGGGGACGGATGTGGCGGCAGGGAATGCAGGGATGATTATCCGACCGGAGCAGTACACGCTTGCCGACGTCTTCCAGCAGGCTGGCTATAGGACAGCAGCCATCGGCAAATGGCATTTGGGACTGGGCAGCAAAACTGCTATGCAGGACTGGAACGGGGTGCTCGACGAGAGCCCTGCCGACCTTGGATTCGACGAGAGCTACATCATGGCAGCGACGGCCGATCGGGTGCCCTGTGTCTTCATCGAGAACGGACGTGTGGCAAACTACGATGCGTCGGCACCCATCGAGGTGTCGTATCAGGAAAATTTCCCCAATGAGCCGACAGGAGCAAAGAACCCAGAACTGCTGACGAAACTGCACCCCAGCCACGGGCATAACATGAGTATCGTCAATGGCATCAGTCGCATCGGCTATATGCGTGGGGGCGGCAAGGCGCTCTGGCAAGACGAGAACATCGCCGACAGCATCGTAGCACATGCCATACGCTTTATCGAGCAGTCGGCAGGCAGGCCTTTCTTCCTCTATCTGTGCACCAACGACATTCATGTTCCTCGCTATCCTCATGACCGCTTCCGCGGGAAGAACGAGATGGGGCTGCGAGGCGACGCCATCATGCAATTCGACTGGACGGTGGGTGAAGTCCTTTCCACTCTCCGACGAATGGGCATTGCGGAGAATACGCTTGTGGTGCTGACTTCAGACAATGGTCCCGTGCTCGACGACGGCTACGACGATCATGCTGTTGAACTGGCTGGCGACCATCGGCCGGGCGGTCCGTTCCGTGGTGGGAAGTACAGTGCGTTTGAAGCCGGCAGTGCCGTGCCGTTCATCGTGAGCTGGCCAGGCCATACGGCAGAGGGTCACCAAAGCGATGCCCTGCTGTCGCTTACCGACGGTGTCGCATCCATGGCTGCGCTAATAGGCATCAGTCTGCCCGAGGGTGTTGCCTCCGACAGCCGCGACTGCCTCGCCACGTGGCTGGGACTGAGCAGGGAATCGTGTCCGTATGTCGTCTCGATGGCGGCCAACCGGAGCCTCACGCTACGCACTAAGCGATGGAAATACATCGAGCCGTCTGATGGTGGTCCGATGATCCCGTGGGGCCCGAAGATTGAAACGGGTTACCTGAAAGCCCCTCAGCTCTTCGACATCAGAAAAGATATCGGCGAAACCAACGACCTCAGCCAGAAGAAACCTCGCCTGTTGCGCAAGCTACAAGAAATGTTGGGGGCCACGCGTAACTCGAAGTGAAGACCGCAGGTCCCTTGGATGTATTTTGATGAAATCATCATTGAATAATGCCGCACAACGTATGTCTTGGTAAAGTATACAGAGTGTATGGGGATCATCATTAAAAGCATTTTGAACTATTTTCTCTGCGTATTCCTGGCTGTGTGCTTTTGTCTTTTCCAATAGTTGACTTGCCATAAAGAATTCTATGTCCGCACTCCCAGATTGATCAATCTCCTCTTGGACATCGAATCCCAGCATGTTCACATTATCATTAAAGAATCCCATATCATCATTATGGGCCTTTCTGACAGATTCCTTAAACTTTATGTATGTGTCAGTGTTTTCATCATGCCAGATTTTGAGTTTCTGCATTAATTCCTCTTTGTTGCCACTTTGTTGCCAGCTTTCATACCATATATTATTATAATTGAGATGACTATTTTAAAAGATAAGTTGACAGGTTGACATCCCTAGTAGAAATCAACAGTCAACAGGGATGCGCTTTTCTTCAATGCAAAAATACAAAAAAGAGTTGATTGTTTGAAAAATAAAATTTGAAAAGGAAGAATATTAATGAAAATTATATTTGCCCGATTAGTTTCACCAGCTTTCAAAACAGCAAAAACACGGCGGTAATATCCAAAAACCGTTTCACTTTCGTTTCACCTAAGAAAAAGAAAAAGGAGTTAGATTTCTCCAACTCCTTGTTTTTTAAGGCGCTTCAGGATGGGCTTGAGATTTGTCTTAAAGAGACCCTTCGACTGAGCGTTTACAGTCGGCGAAGCCGGGGTAAACCCTTAGAGCGAAGGAGAAAACCTTGGTGAAAGCCCACAGAAAAAGCAAAAAGCCGAGATCTCTCTCGGCTTTTGCGCTTCAGGATGGGCTTGGATTCAAGAAGATGAAATCGTTAGAAACCTTTGGAAATTGTAAGAAACTAAAATACAGATAGTTACTGAATTGAGAAAAAAGTTCTCAAAAGTTAAAATTTCGCTAACTTTCAAAAAATGGCTACAAATTGGCTACAACTTTCATGGAAAATATGTATCTTTGCACCATCAAAATCACAATATTATGTCGCAATTCTTTTTGAGAACTAATAAAAATGATGGCAAAGCTCCCCTGTATGTCAGAACTCGACGCAAGGGAATCCTGTTTTGTGTGAGTACTGGTATCATGGTTGACGTAAAGGAATGGACGAAGGCCCAGAAGAGTCTATCGGCTATGCAACGATACGAGAGAACTGACGAAGGTGTACGCGTTCATGATCTTCAAGTAGAGGTTATGAAAACCATTGATGTACTTTATGCTGAAAACAAAGTGCAATCTAAGGAGGATAAGCCTGTGTTGGAACAAGCCCTGTCACGGGTTGTCCATGGGACAGTAGAGGAAATCCAGCAAACTGCCAAGGTTGTTACTGCCAAATCGAGGGAAACAGTATTGGGTTTCTTTGATTATTTCATTGCAGGTATTTCTGATGGTTCCATCCGTCATGGCGATAACTCAGACTACTCCTCTGGTACAGTTGTCGTGTGGAAAGCTTTCGGTGAGAACCTAAAGGAGTATTGTAAAAAGGATATCTCTTTTGAAGATATTGACAAGCCTTTTGCTGACAGATTCACGCTTTATCTTCAGAAACAAGGCTATATGCCGAATACCATCAACAAAAAGGTTTCTTGTTTTCGCAAACTCTGTAACCTCGCAGCTATGGAAGGGTACAACAAGAATGCTGTTTCCCTACGAGTTTGGAAAGACAGGACGATAAAAGAGATAGACAAGCGAGCAGAGATATACCTGACTGACGAGGAGATTGATGCCATGTACGACATGGAACTGACTGGCGAG
>ONCG01000022.1 GCA_900316285.1 uncultured Prevotellaceae bacterium | reverse complement strand
AGTAACCACCGCTGCTTCCGGTGCCCCTGCCGAAGGTGTTGCCCTGCTGGGCGGCACCATCGTGGGCACCGGCTGGCTTCATCACCTCAGCACGCTGGTGTAGGGGCCTCCCCCGACCCCTCCGAAAGGAGGGGAGCCACGAAGGGAAAAATTCTCAAATTCTTGATAAAAAAAAGACATGCGATTAAGTAAGAATTTCACGTTAGAGGAGATGGTGGCGACGAGCCATCGGAAGTTGCAAGACACACCGGCGCTGGAGGTGGTGCAGAACCTGCAGAAGCTTTGCGTCCTCGTGTTGCAGCCGTTAAGAGATACCATAGGCTCTCCCGTCTATATCAATAGCGGGTATCGCTCGAAGCGACTGAACGCCCGAGTCGGGGGCGTACTGAATTCCCGACATCTGCAAGGCAAGGCTGCCGACATCCATTGCGACAACCTCGACTACGCAAAAGTGATCTTTGACATATTGAGACAAAATAAGTATGTGGATAAGGTGATTATAGAGAAGAAAAGACGCAGCGTGTGGGTTCACGTGCAAGTCTGACCCCTTATGGGGCAGGGTTAAGATGCGCTGCGCGCTGTTGAGAAAGTAAAGAAGGGTCGGCCTATCGGCCTCAAAATCATTCAAAAATCTGATTCAAAAATCAATCAAAATTGCAATTGTAAGTTATTAAGGTCAAGAATTAGAGAATTGGAGAATTATTCTTTTCTTGAGTGGGAATTAATGAGATTTTGAGAAAAAATTGCAAGCAATTTCCTGTCTCGTCGCTTGCGACGAATTCTTGTCAATTCATTTGCATGAAGAAAAAATTCTCAAATTCTCAAATTCTTGATAAATAATATGTTTTGGGAAAAGCTTTTGCACTTACAGCGCGAAAAACCAACGCCCACACAAAAACCCAGGGCGATGCCCTGGGCTGTTAGCTGCTGCCCCTTTGGGGCGTCGCTGGGTGTTCGTTGTTGTTCGGGCAGACACGGGGGTCTGCCCCTACCGCAATTTGACAACTATCATATTCCGATAAACAAAATCAGTCATTAGGAATATTCGCTAATGACTGATTATAATTATTCATCTGTTGCTCCTACCGAAAAGAACGGAGGGTATCCATCTGTTTGCGAGCTTCGTGCTCGCCGAGGAAGATCATCTCGCTGATGGCCTTGCGACCAAAGTCGGTGGCATCGTATTCGTAGAGCGGCGGATTGATGTAGACATCGGCATCCTTGCAGTTCTTGCGATACTTCTTGAAGTCGGGCCGGTTGAAGAGCCAGCCAACGATGCCATCGGCACTGGAAAGGCCGAGGAGGTCGTCGAGCAGCTGCACGAATTCTGAAGGAGCGTCATCGTCGTCGTCAGGATGATTCACGGTGAGGTCGACGGCAATAACCTTTGTTGCTCCCAACTGTCGTGCGACGTCGACAGGCAGATTGTTGAAGATGCCACCGTCGTAGAGCACGTAGTCGTCGAAGCGCACAGCCTTGAACAATGCGGGAATGGCCATGCTGGCTCGCATGTTACGAGCCAGGGAGTCACCCGTGAGCACGACCTCTGAGAACGTAGGCAGGTCGGAGGCGACGCAAGCAAAGGGAACCTCTCCCGACCTCCCCGAAGGGGAGGAGGGCCTTCCGGATAGAGACGTGAGGCTGTCGAGCATCGACTTGATGGCATTGCCTTTGATGGCTTCACGGGTGAACAGCTGCAGCCACTGGCGCGAGCGGAAGAGCGAGTCGAGCTGATGGGCACTGTAGCCGATGCTATAGAGGCCGCCCACGATGGCACCGATACTTGTTCCGACGATGATATCAGGATGCACGCCTGCCTCTTCGAGCACCTTCAGCACCCCAACATGAGCTGCGCCTTTCGCGCCACCGCCACCCAAAACAAGGGCGAGGCGCCCAGAATCGCCCTGATCGGTAAAACAAACTGCTGCCTCTGCCGACAGGTTCGTCAGCAGGAGCAGCAGGGAGAGGGTGATGAGCCTAAAGGGGCGCATATTACAATTTCGTCATGATTCCCGCCTTCGTGGACTCCAGGAAACGAATGATGTTCTGGATTTCAGGACTGTCGGGAATCTGATCCTTGATTTGCAGGATGGCATCGAAGAGACTACCCTGACCATTGAACACCAGGCGATAGGCATTGGCGATGTGCTTCTGCACCTTCTCGCTGATGCCATAAGCCGTCATCATGGTGTTGTTCGGACCATTATAGCCGATGGGCTTTCCGCCTGCTACGATGTAGGGAGGCACGTCTTTTGAGAATGTCGTACCAGCCTGAATCATAGAGCCTTCGCCGACACGGGTGTTTGCATTCTCGATGACGCTCGACGAGAAGATGACGCCATTGCCAATTTCGCAATCGCCGGCAATCTTCGTGCCATAGCCGAGCACGCAGTTGTCGCCAATCTTCGTGTCGTGCGAGATGTGAGCGCCCTCCATGAGGAAGTTGCCGTTGCCGATGACGGTCTTGCAACCAGCGTGGGTAGCGCGGTTGATGACTACATTCTCGCGGATGACGTTATTGTCGCCGATGACGCACTCCGACATCTCGCCTTGGAAGTTGAATTCCTGTGGCAGGGCAGCAATCACAGCTCCCTGATGCACCTTGTTACCACGTCCCATGCGCGTACCATTTAATATAGATACGAAGGGGAAGATGATGCAATTGTCGCCGATGACCACATCGTCCTCGATGTAGACGAAGGGGAATATCTTACAGTTGTCGCCGATTTTCGCCTTGGGCGATACCTCAGCACGTGGACTTATTTCAGACCCACCCCCCTGCCCCTCCCGTGAAGGGAGGGGAGTAGATACTCTGTTGTCAAAATTTGTATTCATTGCTTTCCGTTTTTGTTGGTAATTGTTCCCCTCCCTCCACGGGAGGCGACTGGGTTCTTCAGAGCAGCCACCGGTGTGGCTGCGGCCCCACAAAGGGGAGCGAATCCCTCATTCGCGACGGTGGAGTTAGGGGTGGGTCTTTACTTCGCACCGCCACCCAGTGCCTGATAGAGGTTCACGACGGCTTGCATCTTATTGAAGTCGTCGGTGACCTTTGCAATCTCAGCGTTCAGGAGGTTCGACTGAGCCGAGATGACCTCCAGATAAGAGATGTTGGCCGAGGATGCCATCATGGTGCGGGTGTCCTCAACATTCTTCTTCAGCACCTCTACACGCTTGGCATCGAGTTCCGACTTCTCTGCAGCCGAGTTGTACTGCACGAGCGAGTTCGACACCTCGTTGCCAGCCTGCAGGATGGTGTTCTGCCAAGTGTTGAAGGCCTGTTCGTACTGCATCTTTGCCACCTTCAGTCCGGCAACAATCTGTCCGTGCTGGAAGATGGGCTGCACGAGCGAACCCACTGCCGAGAGCAGCAGCTTTCCGGGATTCACAAGACCGTTGTTATTCGTGAAGGCACCCGTGCCCGTGATGGTGATCTGCGGATAGAAACGCGAACGGGCCTGGTTGACATCGTAGAAGCACTGTGCGAGCTTCAATTCGGCGGCGTGCACATCGGCACGGTTGTTCAGCAACTGGATGCCAACACCCGTAGCGAGGTTCTCAGGCAGATACTGACCGTCGAACGTGCCGCGCTGAATGGTCTGAGCGGGCTGGCCGAGCAGCAGCGAGAGCTGGTTCTCCATCTCGCGCACCTGACGCAGCAGGTCGACACGCTGAGCCTGTACGGAATAGTAGGCAGCCTCGGAGCTCTGCACGGCGGTGGAGCGATAGCCGGCACGCGTCTCCTTCATCACCTGCATCTTCTCCCAAGTCTCCTTGGTGAGATTCTCCATCTCGGTGATGATTTGCACCTGACGATCGAGCATGAGCAGCGTGTAGTAGAGATTGGCCACACCCGAGATGAGGTTGGTCTTCACGACGGTCTGATAGTCCTGCGTGGCAAGCAGCTGCATCTGCGCCGAACGCTTGGCGTTGAGCAGATTGCCGAAGAGGTCGACGTTCCACGATGCCGACAGCGGCAGCTGGTAGCTCTTCGTCGTCACAGCCGGATCGGTCTGGAAACGGGCGATGGTGCCTTGCGGCGTGAAGGCCACCGACGGCAAGAAGGCCAAACGAGCCACCTTCAGTGCCTCCTCGACCATCTTCACGTTCAGTGCTGCATTGAGCATGTTCACGTTGTTGTCGAGAGCGGTCTGGATGAGGTTCTGCAACTGCGGGTCGGTGAACACCGAGCGCCAGGGCATGTTGCCAAACGAAGTGGTGTCCTGCACGGCCAGCGTGTCGGTGAGCGACACGGGGTCGCGATAGAGTCCCTGCGTCTTCACATCGGGACGTTCATATTTTCCATAGAGGCTCTTGCAGCCCGTCAGAAGGAGGCAGAACATGGATGCCAGTAGCAGACCCTCCCCCCAGCCCCTCCCTATATGGAGGGGAGTAGATACTATGTTCCTTGTTATTCTATTCATATTGATTTCTAATTAATTGTCTTCATTTTGTTCCCCTCCTTCATAGGGAGGGGTTAGGGGTGGGTCTACTATTCTTGCACCTTATATTCTTTAGGAACCACACCGTGAGCATACTGAGCCAGTTCGGCAGCAGCTTCGGCATCGGTCTCGTCCTCGAACTTCATCGGACGGAACTTCTCCTGCAGCGACTGGAAGATAACGAACAGCGTGGGCACCACGAAGATCTGACAGAGCGTACCAATGAGCATACCGCCTACGGCAGCAGCACCCAGCGTCTGGTTACCATTCTTACCCACACCCGAGGCAAACATCATAGGCAGCAGACCGATGACCATAGCCAACGAAGTCATGAGGATAGGACGCAGACGGGCAGCAGCACCCAGCACGGCCGACCAGGAGATGGCCATACCGAGTTCGCGGCGCTCCAGTGCGAACTGCACAATCAGAATGGCATTCTTGGCCAACAGTCCGATAAGCATGATCAGCGAAATCTGCATGTAGATGTCGTTGGAGTGGCCGAAGAGCTGCGTGAAGAGGAAGGCACCAGCCAGACCGAACGGCACGGAGAGCACCACGGCCAGCGGCAGGATGTAGCTCTCATACTGTGCCGACAAAATCAGATAGATGAAGATGAAGCACAGCAGGAAGATGAGTGCCGTAGAGTTGCTCGAGGCGGCCTCCGAACGGGTCAGACCCGAATAGTCGTAGGTGTAGCCAGCAGGCAGATAGTCGGCGGCAACCTCTTGCACGGCCTTGATGGCCTCACCCGTGGAGTAGCCGTCGGCCACCGTAGCGGTGACGGTGATGGAGGTGAAGAGGTTGAAGCGGGTGATGTTGGTAGGTCCGTAGACACGCTCCAGCTTGCAGAACTCCTGGATGGGCGACATGCCACTGGGCGTGCGCACATAGACGCTGTTGAGCGACTCGGGCGTCATGCGGGTTTCGGGCGAGCCCTGCACCATCACACGATAGAGCTTACCATAGGCATTGAAGTTCGAAGCATAGAGTCCACCATAGTAACCCTGCAGGGTGGTGAGGATGGTAGAGGGCGAGATGCCACTCTGCTTACACTTCGCCACATCGACATGAATCATGTATTGCGGATAATTCGGGTTGTAGGAGGTCATAGCCATCTGGATTTCCGGACGCTTGTTGAGCTCGGCCAGATAGTCCTGCACCACACCGAAGAACTTGTTGAGCGAACCACCCGTACGGTCCTGCATGACGAGCGACACACCGCTGTTGGCTGAGAAGCCGGGAATCATTGGCGGTGCGAAGGCCAGAATCTTGGCATCCTTGATGTGGGCCGTCTTAATGAAGATTTGTGCCAACACACCTTGTGCCTCCAACGGATTCAGGAAGAAACGATAGATGCCGTCGCCCTGCCACAGTCCGCTGAGCTTCCACCAGAAACCTTTCTGGCGCTCGCTGAACGGCTTCAGCTTGATGACGAACGTGGCCTGGTCGGAACCGGCACCGGCAATGAAGTTATAACCCTGAATCTGCTCGCGGCTCTGGATGGCCGGGTCGGCAGCCAAGATGGAGTCGACCTGGTTGATGACCTGCTTGGTGCGAGCCACAGAGGTGGCAGGCGGCATAGAGACAGTGCAGAAGAGTGTACCGGTGTCCTCATCAGGCACCAGACCGGTCTTCGTGGTGAACATCGTACCAGCCAGCACAACAATACCGATGAGCACGGCAATACCGATGGCCAACGGCTTGCGCACGAATTTCTCCACACCTTTCTTATATTTACCCAGCACCTTGTCGTAAGCCGTGTTGAACGACTCGTGGAAACGGTCGATGCGCGACATCTTGCGCTCGTTGCCATTCTCGTCCTTCGGTTTGAGGAAGATGGCGCAGAGAGCCGGCGACAGCGTCAGAGCGTTCAGTGCCGAGATGAAGATGGAAACGGCCATCGTCACACCGAACTCACGATAGAAGGTTCCGCTGGTGCCACCGATGAACGATACGGGGATGAACACCGAGGCCATCACAAGGGTGATGGAGATGATGGCGCCCGAGATTTCGTTCATGGCGTCGATAGATGCAGTGAGTGAGCTCTTGTAGCCCTGGTCGAGTTTCGCATGCACGGCCTCAACCACCACGATGGCATCGTCCACCACAATAGCAATAGCCAAGAGCAAGGCCGATAGCGTCAGCAAGTTGATGGAGAAGCCGAACACCTTCAGGAAGAAGAAAGTACCGATGAGCGACACAGGCACTGCGATAAGCGGAATAAGCGTCGAACGGAAGTCCTGCAGGAAGATGTATACGACAATGAACACCAGGATGAGCGTCATGAGCAGCGTGAACACCACCTCTTCAATACTGGCGTAGAGGAACTCCGTGACGTCGTAGTTAATCTTATAGATCATGCCTGGAGGGAACAGCTTTGCTTGTTCCTCCAGTTCTTTCTTCACCTGCTTGGCAATCTCGTTGGCGTTAGAACCGGCAATCTGCTGCACCATACCCATCACCGACGGGATGTTGTTGTTCTTCATCGAAACGGAGTACTGCAGTCCGCCGAGTTCAATCTTGGCCACATCCTTCAGGCGCAGCGTGTTGCCATTGGCATCGCTCGAGATGATGATGTTACCGAACTCCTCCTCGCTCTTCAGACGACCGGTGTAGCGCATGGAATATTCGTAGGCCACATTCGACTGTTCACCGAACGTACCCGGTGCAGCCTCGATGTTCTGCTCGGCCAGCACACCAGAGATGTCGGTGGGCATCAGACCATACTGCTTCATCACTTCCGGCTTCAGCCAGATGCGCATCGAGTAGGTCTTCACACCAGGGCTCTGCACGTCGCCCACACCCTGAATACGCTTGATGGCGGGGATGATGTTGATGTTGTTATAGTTCGTCAGGAACTTATCGTCGTAACGGCCATCGCTGGTGAGGGTGAACATCATCACCTGCGACGTCTGACGCTTCATGACCGTCACACCGATGCGAGTCACCTCAGCCGGCAACAGAGCCTGGGCCTGCTGCACGCGGTTCTGCACGTTCACGGCACACATATCGGGGTTCATGCCCTGACGGAAGAGGATGGACAACGATGCCGAACCAGAAGAGGCCGACGAAGAGATATAGTCCATGCCCTCCACACCGTTGATGCTTTCCTCCAACGGCACGAGCACGGAGTTCTTTACAGTTTCAGCATCGGCACCAGGATAGCTGGTGAAGACCACGACGGTAGGCGGAGCAATGTCAGGATATTGCTCAATAGGCAGCGTGGCCAGTCCGATGAAACCCAGCAGCACAATGACGATGGAGATCACCGTCGAGAGCACCGGGCGTTTGATAAATGTTGTAAATGTCATTAGTATTTACGAATTTACGATTTACGAATTTACGATTTTAGAGTGACTTCCTCCCTACTGGGAGGGTTGGAGCTTTGAGGTGAAGCCGTACACCCTCCCCCTTTGGGGAGGGCCGGGGTGAGGCTCCTTATTTCTTCATCGCATTCACAATGTCGCCGGCAGTCATCGCCTTGGCCTGCTCGTCTATCTTCTGCTGATAGCGCTGCGGGGTGATAGGCTTGATTTCCTGACCGTCGGTGAGTTTGGTGATGCCGTTGGTGACATAGCGGTCGCCAACCTTCAGACCCTGTGTCACAACATAGTTGTTTCCATCGTTCTGCGGAGCCACCATGATTTCAGTGTACTTCACCTTGTTATCCTTGGTCACAGTGTACACAAACTTCTTGTCCTGCACCTCGCTGACGCATGCCTGCGGGATGACGATGGCCGACGAATTGTCGTGAGGAACAATGACCGAGCCCGAGCCACCGCTCTTCAGCAGGCGCTCAGGATTCGGGAACACGGCAATGAGCTGGGCTGAACCTGTAGCGGCATCGATCACACCACTCATCTTCGTCACCTTACCCGGGTGGTTATAGATGGTGCCATCGGCCAGCTGCAGTTTCACTGTAGGCATAGCTGAGATGGCTGCCTGGGCGGTACCTGATGTCTTGGTCATGTCGAGGATGTCCTTCTCGGTCATCGAGAAGTATACCTCCATAGCAGAGTTGTTGGAAACGGTGGTCAGAGCAGGAGTGCTGGCCGAGCTCACCATCGCACCCACCTTATAAGGAAGGTTGCCGATGACGCCGCTCGACGGGCTCTTCACATAGCAGAAGCTCAGCGTTTCGCGTGCCGATGCCAAAGCGGCTTCAGCCTGGGCAACAGCTGCCTTGGCAGTCTCGTAAGCGTTGCGAGCTGTCGACAGTTCGTAGTCACCAATGATATTCTGCTCAAAAAGCTTCTGATTATTCTCAAAGGTAAGCTTTGCGGTGTTCAACTGAGCCTTTGCGGTGTTCACGGCAGCCTGAGACTGGCGTACGGCTGCCTGATACGTGGCGTTGTCGATAACAAAAAGCACCTGACCGGCACCGACGGCCTGTCCTTCTCTTACATTCACCTTTGTGATGAAACCTGCCACTTTCGGGCGAATTTCTACATCCTGCACACCCTTGATGGTAGCGGGATAGGTGGTCTGCGAGGCCGATGACGACGTGCCGACAGTCACAACGGGATACTCGTCGTCGCCGAAGTTAGGCTGACCACCACGCTTGCCTCCACAAGAGGCTAGCAATGCAGCAGCGGCTGCAATCATGAAATAAGTCTTAATTCTCATAACTTAATAACTAATTATACTGTTTTGTTTGTTATCGACTATGATCTATAAAAACGGCCAATAATCTCGGCATAAGAAAACCGAAAATGATTCGCAAGTTTTTTCAGACTGCAAAATTATAAATAATTTTTCTTTTATCGTTGCTATTGCTTTCGTTTTTAACATGATATAACGCAAATCGTTTGTTTATGCCGTTTTTGAACCGGCAAGCCCACATGTAGAGGGCTTTACATCGTGTGTCCACTCTTTTCTCCTCATTTATTTGGAATTCTCAAAAGAAAACAGTATCTTTGCAACCACATAACCCAAACAGACCAAAACAATGAAGACTCTACTCACAACTTTTTTGCTGATGCTCTGCACAGCGGTTGGCGCACAGACCGCCGAGAAACTCTACGACGAAGGAAAAGCGCTCTACGACGCGAAGAAATACACGCAGGCCCTCCCCAAGCTGAAGGCAGCTGCCGAGAAAGGCCATAAGAAGGCGCAGTATCGCATGGGGCGCTGCTACGACAAAGGCAACGGCGTGAAAGAAGACGACAAGCAGGCTGTTGCATGGTATGCCAAGTCGGCGGCACAGGGCTATGCAAAAGCTCAGTATCAGCTGGGCAAGTGCTATAAGAACGGCGAAGGCGTAGCGAAAGACGTGAAGAAGGCTTTCGAGTATTTCTCGCTGGCGGCCAAGCAGGACAACGGCGATGCGCAGCTGGCACTGGGAAAATGCTATTTGAAAGGCCGTGGTGTGGCCGTCGACAAAGCGAAAGCAAAGTCGTATTTTCTGAAAGCGGTGAAAAACGAAAAGGACGGCAAGCAAATCATCCAGGAACTACGCAAAGACGCTGCCGATGGCGACGATGACGCCAAGCTCATCCTGCAGATGACGGGGGTGAAGGCGAAGTAACAAAGGACTCCGAGCTTGCTCGCCTGAGCACCTACGGAGCGCAAGAACAAGGTAACAAAGTAACGAAGGACTCGGCTCTGCCGCTTTCGGAACGGAGTGGAGAAAGAACGAGGTAACAAAATATCTATGCAAAAGGGTCACAAACGTATGCGACCCTTTTGTATTAATAGACTGTGATAGTTCTGAATACTCTTTATTACTCTGCAACAATGTTACCTTGTTACTTTGTTACCTTGTTCTTTCTCCGCTTCGCTACGAAAGCGGCAGAGCCGAGTCCTTTGAAACCAGTCCCATCTCTTTGGCCTTCTCCATGAGTAGCTGCATGAGGGGTTCACGCTCGTTGGGCACGCGATTATCTAGCACGGCATCTTTCAGTGTCTGCTTCAGCGTTCCTACTTCGCGAGAAGGTTGCAGATGGAACATCTCCATGATTTCATTTCCATCGATGACGGGCTGCAGCAGACGTTTGTAGTCGCGTTCCTTCAGGTCGGCAAGTTTCTCGCGCACCGTCTGGAAGTTCTGCAGGAATCGCTGCTTGCGTTGTGAGTTCTTCGATGTGATGTCGGCCTCGCAAAGCGTCATCAGGTCATCAATGTCGTCGCCGGCATCGTTCAACAGACGTCGCACGGCCGAGTCGGTGACTTCCTCATCGGCAATCACGATGGGTCGCATGTGCAAGTCGACGAGCTTCTCCACATATTTCATCTTTGCATCCATCGGCAGTTTCAGCCTGCGGAAAATCTGCGGCACCATCTTCGCACCCACATAGTTGTGGTTGTGGAACGTCCAACCCGTACCCGGCTCCCAGCGCCGCGTCTTCATCTTCCCGATGTCGTGCAACAGGGCGGCCCAGCGCAACCACAACGACCCACTCCCCTGCCCCTCCCTGTGAGGGAGGGGAGTAGAATGCCCCGACTGCTGAGAAGAGTAATCACTCCCCTCCCTCACAGGGAGGGGTTGGGGGGTGGGTCGTTTAATAACATTCTCCAGCACCTCCATCGTGTGATAATAGTTGTTTTTATGGGCGCGCCCACCAACGGTCTGCACATCGTCGAGAGCGGTGAGCTCGGGCAAGATGAGTTGCAAGAGACCTGAGCGGTAGAGGTAGTCGAAGCCCGTACTGGGATGCGGAGCCATGATGATCTTGTTCAGTTCGTCCTGAATGCGCTCACCACTGATGATCTTCAGTCGCTCGGCATTCCGCGACAGCGCCTCAAAGGTGTCATCGTCGATGTAGAAACCCAGCTGGGTGGCGAAGCGCACACAACGCATCATGCGCAACGGGTCATCGCTGAAGGTGATGTCGGGATCGAGTGGCGTGCGAATGATGCCATCTTCCAAGTCGTAGATGCCATCGAAGGGGTCAACGAGTTCGCCAAAACGATCTTTATTCAGGCAGATGGCCATTGCGTTAATGGTGAAGTCACGGCGGTTCTGGTCGTCTTCCAGCGTACCGTTCTCCACGATAGGCTTTCGCGAGTCGTGGCTGTAGCTTTCCTTACGGGCACCGACGAATTCCACTTCGAGAGTCCCCGATTTCACCTGCGCTGTGCCGAAATTCTTGAACACACTCAAATGTGCCTTACGGCCGAGTTTCTTCTTCAGCAGCTTTGCCACTTCAATGCCGCTTCCCACAACCACCACATCGATGTCCTTCGACGGACGCTCGAGGAAGATGTCGCGCACGTAGCCACCCACCACATAGCACTCCACGCCGAGTTCGTCGGCGCAGTTGCCTATCAGGTGGAAAATGTCCTGATCAAGTATCTCTGCAAGTTCCTGATCGCTATATAGTTTCATTGTCTTTTTGCTTTCGGCCGGCAAAGTTACGAATAAGTGAGCGAAATGCAAAACAAAAACCAAAGTTTTTGATTTCATTTCCGAACGGAAGTAATTTCGGTGAAACCAAAGTTACGAAAAATCGAGCGCAGAACAAAAGAAACTCGTTTCTTTTTTATGCCGAGATGGAGTAACTTCGCGATTTTTATCGCAGAGTTACGAATAAGTGAGCGAAAAACCAAATGTATTTGAGTTTTTCCGCGCTCGGCGACGAAGGAGACGCTTTCGAAGCGCAGCGGAGAAAGAACGAAAGTATCTTCGGCGGAGCCAAAGCGACGAAAAAAAACGCAGAAAACCAAAACTGAATTGGTTTTCTGCGCAAATGAAGGAACAGATGCTCTGCGTTAGATGACCTCTATCCCCATCTTCTCGCAAAGCTGCAGGCTGAGCTCCTTGAGTTTGAATTTCTGTATCTTGCCCGATCCTGTCAACGGGAACGAATCGACGAAGAACACATATTTCGGCGTCTTGTAGCGGGCAATCTTTCCTCGGCAGAAGTCTCTGACGTCCTCCGGTTGCATCGTCACGCCCTCGTGCAGGATGATGAACGCACCCACCTCCTCGCCATATTTCTTCGACGGCACCGCCGCTACCTGTACATCCTTGATGCCAGGCATGTGGTAGAGGAACTCCTCTATCTCGCGCGGATAGACATTCTCACCGCCACGGATAATCATATCCTTGATGCGACCGGTGATGCGATAGTAGCCCTGCTCGTCCTTCACGCCGAGGTCGCCGCTATGCAGGAAACCGTTCTTGTCGATGACCTCTGCTGTGGCCTGAGGATTCTTGTAATAGCCCTTCATCACGTTGAAACCACGACAGCACATCTCGCCTTGCACACCCACGGGACATTCCTCACCGGTCTCAGGGTCGAGCACCTTCACCTCCACGAAGGGGAAGTCGCGGCCCACGGTGGTACAACGCTGCTCGAACGTATCGTTGATGTTCGATTGCGTCATTCCAGGCGAGCTCTCCGTAAGGCCATACACGCTGGTGATGGTCATAAACATCTTGTCAGACACCTCCTTCATCAGCTCCACCGGACACAGCGAACCTGCCATGATGCCCGTGCGCAGCGACGACATGTCGAACATCGGGAACATCGGATGGTTCAACTCTGCAATGAACATCGTGGGCACACCATAGAGAGCCGTGCAGCGCTCCTTGTGCACCGATGCCAGTACCACAAGCGGGTCAAACTTCTCCACCATCACCTGCGTACAGCCGTGGGTGAGGCAGTTCATCGTGGCCAGCACCACGCCGAAGCAATGGAACAAAGGTACGCACACGCACAGCTTGTCTTTCTCTGTGAATGCCATGTTCTCGCCTGTGATGAAACCATCGTTGGTGATGTTGTAATGCGTGAGCATCACACCCTTCGGGAAGCCCGTCGTGCCACTCGTGTACTGCATGTTCACCACATCGTGGCAAGTCACCTTGCTCTTCACCTCAGTCAGTTCCTCATCGTCGATGTTCTGACCCAGCAGCAACAGCTCGGCGGTGTTGAACATGCCGCGATGCTTCTCCATGCCGATGTACACCACGTTCTTCATATACGGGAAGCGCTCGCTCACCAGGTGGCCGCGCTCGCAGTCGCGCAGCTCCGGCAACATTTTGTACGTCATGTCCACGTAGTCGCACTCCCACGTACCGTCGGTGATACACAGCGTATGCATGTCGGAGTCCTTGCAGAGGAACTCCAGCTCCGCCTGTTTGTAGTTCGTGTTCACCGTCACCAGCACCGCTCCTATTTTCGCCGTAGCATAGAGGAACGTCAGCCAGTCGGGCACATTCGTAGCCCAAATGCCTACGTTCGAGCCCTTCTTCACACCGATGGCGAGCAGGCCTTTCGCAAGGTTGTCGACACGTTCGTTGAACGTGGCCCACGTGAATCGCAGGTCACGGTCGCTATACACAATATATTCCCTGTCGGGCGCCACCGTTGCCCAGTGTTCAAGCCACTGACCCAGTGTGCGCTCATATAGACGTTGTTCACTCATAATTTCTGGTTGTATTTTTTTGCTATCGAGACAGGCCTTTGGCCTTCGTGTCCCCTCCCGGGGAGAAACTATAGGGCTTCGCTTATGCCGGAATATACACCACTGCAAGAATCTTTGCCGGCTTACCATAGGCACCGTGCACATGGTGCTTCACGATGGAGTCGTAGAAGATGCTGTCGCCCTCGCGCAGGATATACTTCTTCTTGCCATAGTCTATTTCCACCTCGCCCTCCATCACGTAGATGAACTCCTCGCCTTCGTGTTCAGAAGGAGCGAAGTCGGCATTCTCACACGGATGGATGTCAACGATGAACGGCTCCATATGGCGGCCCGTCTTATGCTTTGCCAGAGGATGATACTCCATGTGGCGGCGCGCATCGGCGGCATCGTTCGAGAAACTGATGCTACTACCAGCACGCTCGTCGGCACGCGACACGGCGGGACCGAGCTCATCGTTGTCGTCGAGGAACGTCCCCAGGCGCACACCTAACGCGCGCGCTATTTTAATAAGAGGTCCGAGCGAAGGCAGATTCTCATCGTTCTCGATACTCACAATCTGCTCTGTCGACAGGCCGCTACGCTCTGCCACTTCTTCGATAGAAATGTTTTTGGTTTCTCTGATTCCTCTGATTTTTAATCCAATAACGGAATGGTCATTTGACATAATCATAACTGATAAAACTGAAATTTGTCGTGTAATTGTTCGTTATCACTAATCTTTTTCGGGTGCAAAGATACAAAAAATAATAATAATCACAAACATTATCGCCTCATTTCTTTTCAAAACGAAAGAAAATTTACGCTTTTCTGGACAAAATGAAACAAAGAGGGTCAATTAAGCAAGGCACAAAGGGCAGGAAAGAGTTGCACCTTGCACATTTATCAAGTGAGCTATATGCTTTTCACATGTAGGGACGCGGCGTGCCGCGTTTCTGGATTAAGCTTTCTTGCTCCAACAACGCGGCACGCCGCGTCCCTACATTTCCAGCAGAGCAAAGCGGGGGAAGAACGCGGGATAAAAAAAACTGTAATTCTTTTTGCATTTCGCTCACTTATTCGTAACTTTGCAGCATGAATAAGTACATCGTTATCGCTGCCGTCGTAGCGATGCTGACGGCAACAAGCTGTGAACAGAAGAAAGATGATGGCGCTGCAACCATGCTCGCCGAGATTGAACAACTCTACGAGCAAGGCAATTACAATGCGGCACTCGACTCCATCAAACTATTGCGAGTGCGGTATCCAAAGGCCATTGCCGAACGGCAGCGCGCCTTGCGCATCTGGCAGGAGGCATCGCTGAAGGCTGCGCAGCAAGACATCGCCCTCACCGACTCTGCCTTGCAGGCGGTGACAGCACAGATGCAGGCCGAGACCCGCATCTATGAACGAAACATGCTCGGCGTGAAGAAGGACTCACTGCAGGTGCGCTACGAAGCGCTTATCGGCGAGGTGCGCATCATCAGGAAACGAATGGAAGAAAGCCCGCAAAATAGGGAGTGAGTAATAAGTAACTGAAAGACTCTGCCTTTCAATCAAGAAGGATAAAATAGACAATTATGAATAAACCACAAGACCCCCAACCCCCTATTTTAGGGGGCAGAACAGAGCAACAATTCCACAGCGTGATGGCTGAGTGCCGATCGCTGTTTGCAAAGAAACTGCACGACTATGGTGCCTCGTGGCGCATCCTGCGTCCGTCGTCGCTCACCGACCAGCTGTTCATCAAGGCAAAGCGCATACGCTCGCTGGAGGTGAAGAAGGTGTCGAAGGTGGGCGAAGGCATCCGCCCGGAGTTCATCGCGCTCATCAACTACGGCATCGTCGGACTGGTGCAGCTGGAGCTGGGCTACGTCGACGAGGTGGACATGTCGCCCGACGAAGCGCTGGCCGCCTACGACCGCCACGCACAGGAGGCACTGGAGCTGATGCTGAAGAAGAACCACGACTACGACGAGGCGTGGCGCGGCATGCGTGTGAGCTCCTACACCGATTTCATCTTGACAAAGCTGCAGCGCATCAAAGAGATTGAGGACCTGGGCGGCCAGACACTTGTCAGCGAGGGAATCGACGCGAACTACATGGATATCATCAACTACGCCGTGTTCGGGTGCATCAAGCTGGGAGAGGAAGGCACAATTGATAATTGATAATTAATAATTTACAATTCTTTCCCCGTTGTCGCTCTGAAAGCGGCATAGCCGAGCGAACAATTGATAATTATGATTTGTGTTGTATAAAATAATCGGCCTGAAAGGCCAACAGCTCACAGCCCAGGGCAACGCCCTGGGTACAAGTGGGAAACAAATATCCGCCCTGTAAGGGCAAAAGCCATTATCCCAACACCTGAATCATGTCTCAATCACTTGGAAAAATCTATCTGCACATTGTCTTCCATATCAAATCGACAAGTCCTACGATAAAAGAAGACCATTGGGATCGGTTGCATAGCTATATAGGACAACTTGTCAATTCGACGGGTTGCCAAGCTATCCGAATCGGAGGCGTGGCAGATCATGTCCATGTATTATGTCTGCTTTCTAGAAATGAGACTGTCTCGCACCTTGTTGAAGAGCTTAAACGCAACAGTAGCAGGTGGATAAAAACTATCGACCCATATTATCAACTATTTGAGTGGCAAGGTGGATATGCCGTTTTCTCCGTGAGCCAGTCTGTTGTTGATAAGACCATTGAATATGTAAAAAGCCAGAAGGAACATCATAAGAAGGTGTCATTTCATGACGAATACATAAAATTTTTAAAGCTGTATCATGTGGAATATGATGAGAGATATATTTTTACAGATTAACGCTTTTGCCCTTACAGGGCGATATTTAAACGGGCGATTATACCCAGGGCGTTGCCCTGGGCTAAGAGCTCGTTGGCCTTTCAGGCCGTAGAGGACAATAAAACAACTGGATGTAAGCTAGCCTTTCAGGCCATAAATATGAAAATTATTGAATAGTGAAACTTTCTATTAAAAACATTCTGATTAATATCTGCAGGCTGGTGCTGGCGGTGGTATTCATCTTCTCGGGCTACGTGAAGGCGATAGACCCGCTGGGCACACAGTACAAACTGCACGACTATGCAACGGCAGCAGGACTGTCGGCGCTGGCCCCCGACTGGCTGACGCTGGCAGGATCGGTGGCGCTCTCGGCCGTGGAGTTTTGCCTGGGAATCTTCTTGCTCTTCGCCATTCAGCGAAGGCTGACAACACGACTGACACTGGCCTTTCTGGCGGTGATGACACTGGTCACACTGTGGCTCTACATCGCCAACCCCATCGAGGACTGCGGTTGCTTTGGCGATGCGCTGAAGCTCACCAACGGACAGACGCTGCTGAAGAACCTCGTACTGCTGGCATGTGCTGCAGTGGTGGCGTGGCGGCCCATGAAGATGGTGCGCTTCATCTCGGAGTCGAACCAATGGATTGTCATCAATTACACCATCATCTTCATCGTCGTCTCCAGCCTGTGGAGTCTCTACACGCTGCCGCCCTTCGACTTCCGTCCCTACCACCTTGGTGCAAACATTAGCAAGGGAATGGAGATTCCCGAAGGGGCACCGCAGCCGAAGTTCGAAACAACATTCATCATGGAGAAGGACGGCCAGCGGCAAGAATTCACTCTCGACAACTATCCAGACTCCACCTGGACCTTCATCGATTCGAAGACCGTACAGACAGAAAAAGGCTATGTGCCACCCATCCACGATTTCTCCATCGTGCTGAATCCGCAGTACTCGAAAGCATCGGCTAATGGCGCAGCAACTGGAGAGCCTGCCGACGAGGAAGATGCAGAGGAACTCGACATCACCGACCAGGTGCTTTCGAACCCCGGCTACACATTCCTGCTGTGCTCGCCACATCTGGAGAAGGCCGACGACTCGAACTTCGGCGACATCGACCAGGTGTACGAGTATGCTGAGGAACACAATTATCCGTTCTACTGCCTCACCGCCTCTGCCAACGAGGCCATCGAACGATGGATAGAGCTGACGGGTGCCGAGTACTCGTTCTGCACCACCGACGAGACCACGCTGAAGACCATCATCCGTTCGAATCCAGGCTTGGTGTTACTGAAGGCAGGCACCGTCATCGGCAAGTGGAGCCACAACGACCTGCCACACATCACGCCGGCACAGTCGGCAAAGACGCTCGAACAGCTGCCCATCGGCCACCAGCCTGCTGATAGCACCCCGCGCAAAATCGCCACCATCCTATTATGGTTTGTGCTGCCGTTGGCCATCCTCACCCTTGCCGACCGCACATGGGCTTGGACGAAGTGGTTCCGTCGCAGACGACTCAGGATGAAACGGAAAAAAGACGCGGAGCCGAAAGCCGAAGAAACGGGTGCTACAAACGAGCAATAATACTTTTTTTTCGACGAAACAAAGTGTTTTCATCTATTATTTGCCCGTATTTCATTTTTTCTTTGTACTTTTGCACGATAAATGATATTCATTAGTTAAATCAACAACAATAAAAAAGTAACGACAATGAGAAAGAAGATTGTAGCAGGCAACTGGAAAATGAACATGAACCTGCAAGACGGTATTGCTCTGGCTAAGGAGCTGAACGAAACACTGAAGGCTGACAAGCCCAACTGCGGCGTGGTAATCTGCACACCGTTCATCCATCTGGCTTCCATCGCACAGTTCCTCGACCAGGACATCATCGGCCTGGGTGCTGAGAACTGCGCCGACAAGGAGAAGGGTGCCTTCACCGGTGAGGTGTCGGCAGAGATGGTGAAGTCGACGGGTGCACAGTATGTCATCCTCGGCCACTCCGAGCGTCGCGAGTACTACAAGGAGACTCCCGAGATCCTTCGCGAAAAAGTGCTGCTGGCTCAGAAGAACGACCTGAAGGTGATCTTCTGCATCGGCGAGAGCCTGGAAGAGCGCGAGGCCGGCAAGCAGAACGAGGTGGTGAAGGCTGAACTCGAGGGCAGCGTCTTCAACCTGAGCGAGGAGGACTTCCGCAAGATCGTCATCGCCTACGAACCCATCTGGGCTATTGGCACTGGCAAGACCGCTACCGCTGAGCAGGCAGAAGAGATTCACGCCTACATCCGCTCGATCATCGCTGAGAAGTACGGCGAGGCTGTTGCCGACGACACCACCATCCTCTATGGCGGTTCGTGCAAGGCATCGAATGCTCCCGAGCTGTTCGCCAAGCCCGACATCGACGGTGGCCTCATCGGCGGTGCTTCGCTGAAGGCTGCTGACTTCAAGGGCATCATCGACGCTTGGAAATAATTACAAGTTGACAAGGTAACAAAGTGACAAGGAAATTAAGTAACGAGGAAATATGGAAATCAGAGAAATGAAATTTACTTTTTTTGAGGGACATGTAACAAAGAGAATGATTACTTTGTTACTTTGTTACTTTGTTACCTTGACTATTAGCGCCCAGACCTATCTGGAACACCTGCAACAGAACGTGCAGGGACTGGGCAGCGTGTCGGTGACGCAGAGCAAGGAAATCACGGACCTGGTGAATGGCACACTGCCGCCAGCACCAGTGGCGAAGCCTACCAACGTAGCCGACAACACCAAGGAGGAAAAGGAAAAGGAGGAAGAAAAGAAGGAGGAACCGAAAGAGCGCCAGGCACTGCGTCCCGACATGCCGAAGACCGATGCTGAAGGCACGGGCGAGGTGGAAGTGGACATGAGCAAGAAGGTGCTGCGCGGTGCACAGAAGGTGAACGGCTACCGTGTTCAGGTGTATGCCGGTGGCAACTCGCGCGATGCAAAGCAGAAAGCCGAGGAGGCCGGCCGTGTTGTGAAGCGCGCCTATCCTGCCGAGCCCATCTACGTGCACTTCTACTCGCCGCGATGGATTTGCCGCATGGGTAATTATCGCACACTCGACGAGGCCAACCGAATGCTCGCCAACGTGAAGAAGCTTGGCTACAAACAAGCGGTGGTCGTGAAGGGAAAGATCACCGTGCAATACTAACCGACGAATCTGAAACTATGATTGAAACCGAAATCTACGTGCGCGAAGGCGTTGACGAACTGGCGGCCCACTACCGGTCGATTATCCAGCTGCTGGGCGAAGACCCCAACCGCGAAGGCATGCAAAAGACACCCATGCGCGTGGCAAAGGCCATGCAGGTGCTCACACGCGGCTATTCGCAAGATCCGCACCAGGTGCTCACCGATGCACTCTTCGCCGAGAAATACAACCAGATGGTCATTGTGAAGGACATCGACGTGTTCTCGCTCTGCGAACACCACATGCTCCCCTTCTACGGCAAGGCACACGTGGCCTACATCCCCAACGGCTACATCACCGGACTGTCGAAGATTGCCCGTGTCGTCGACATCTACAGTCATCGCCTGCAGGTGCAGGAGCGACTCACGCAGCAAATCAAGGACTGCATTCAGCAAACCCTGAAACCACTAGGGGTGATGGTGGTGATAGAGGCCAAGCACATGTGTATGATGATGCGAGGCATCGAAAAGCAGAACGCCATCACCACCACAAGCGACTTCAGCGGAGCCTTCAACCAAGCCAAGACGCGCGAGGAATTCATGAACCTGCTGCGTGGCGAATCGAAAAGAATCTAAAAAAAAGCTACCTCTCGTGCAAGGTTTTTGCAGAAAGGTAGTTTTCACTATATATTCGAACCAAAAACAAAACAAGAAAATGAATACATTGAAGAAAACAATTATGCCCCTGATGGTCATCGCCTTGATGGCACTTGTGGCTTGCAACAGCGACGACAACGAAGACTCCTACATCTACGTTCCCCTGACTCCGGCCGAAAAGGCGGAGCAAATCAACCACATGCAGGGAACCTATCAAGGAAAATGCTTCTTTGCTCCCGACCTGTACTACCTGGCATTCACCGATTCCGTGAAAGCCTCCTGGACCGTTACGGCCAGCGATTCACTCATCACCATCAACAATTTCCCGATGA
Source organism: uncultured Prevotellaceae bacterium (assembly GCA_900316285.1). Classification (GTDB taxonomy): domain Bacteria; phylum Bacteroidota; class Bacteroidia; order Bacteroidales; family Bacteroidaceae; genus Prevotella. The sequence goes on along the minus strand of ONCG01000022.1, from coordinate 88,054 downwards.
AAGCGTTCACCTCGGCCATCGACAACCTGGAGATGAAAGAGGCATTCAGCAACGACAGCACGCAGACGCTGAAGCTGAGCGTCTACCTCTATCGCCCTTGGGGAACCAGCGGTCCGCTTTCCAATGCCTATTTCAACGCCATTCCCAAAGGCACGGAACAGTTGAAGGTCACCGTTCCTATGACGTTTGGCAGCGAAGTAAAGAATACCACCCTGCAGTTTGGCACCAACTTCCGCAACGCCTTCTATGCCGAAGGAGCCTTCGACAATCAGAAAGCGATGTACTTCTACATGATTCTCGAGAAGATTTCCGTTGAGAACGGGCCGATGTACTACGCCAACACGATGATTGCCTTCTCGGGCACGAAATAACCAAGCAAACATCAGCACCGCATGAAATTCATATCCTGGAATGTGAACGGCCTCCGCGCCTGTGCCGGAAAAGGCTTTGCCGATGCCTTCGCCGCCCTCGATGCCGACTTCTTCTGCCTGCAGGAGACGAAGATGCAGGAGGGACAGCTCGACCTGTCGTTTCCCGGCTATCAGTCGTATTGGAACTATGCCGAGAAGAAAGGCTACTCCGGAACGGCCATCTACACACGCCACACGCCGCTAAACGTCACTTACGGCATCGGCATCGACGAGCACGACCACGAGGGGCGCGTCATCACGATGGAGATGGAACAGTTCTTTCTGGTGTGCTGCTACACGCCTAACTCGCAGGACGGACTGCGCCGACTGGACTATCGCATGACGTGGGAAGACGACTTCCGCGCCTATCTGCAGCGCCTCGATGCTGTGAAGCCTGTCATCCTCTGCGGCGACCTGAACGTAGCACACGAGGAGATTGACCTAAAGAACCCGAAGACCAACCGCCAGAACGCAGGCTTCACCGATCAGGAGCGCCAGCAGATGACGACGCTGCTCGCCTCGGGATTCATCGACACGTTCCGCACGCTCTATCCCGAGCAGGTCACCTATTCGTGGTGGTCTTACCGATTCCAGGCACGACAGAAGAACGCAGGCTGGCGCATCGATTATTTCATCATTTCCGAGCGGCTGCGCCCACAACTCCTCGATGCCCGCATCCACACCGACATCCTCGGCAGCGACCACTGCCCAGTAGAACTGGAGTTGGACGTGTAGAGCCCTCAAAAGGGTGGAAACCACGCACCCAGCGGTGTCGGTAACCAACGGTAGGGGCAGACTCCTGTGTCTGCCCGTTATTTTTGGAATGAATGGGCACCCATCGTAGTCACTTCAGGAGGGGACTACGAACACGCAAACTGGAACATAAAGAATAGGACAGATGGGAACAACATTAACAAACCGACAAAAGAACTTCCTCACAAGCGCTTGCAAATTTTTGTGCGGTCTAGCTATAGGTGCTGCATTTTCGTTCCTTGTTCAAAGGCATGAAACAACAAGCAATGAGGAAACGGCTGTTGAAAACGATTATCCACAAGTCTATGGCATCGACGTGTCCTTTTGGCAAGGAAGCATTCGATGGGACCAGCTGGCATTGCCTTGTGATGATGCTGGTTTTGTAAGCGGAAAGATACCAGCGCCTCGTAATCTTCGTCCGGTGCAGTTTGCCTTTATCAGGGTTACGAAGGGCCATTCCATTGTAGACTCGCTCTATCAGAAGTACTACAATGAGGCAAAAAAACAACGTATTCCTTGTGGAGCCTATCACTTTCTGACTGATTCAGTATCAGGGAAGATACAGGCTGATGTGTTCCTGTCGCATGTGCAGTTTGAACCCAACGATTTACCACCCGTGCTTGATGTTGAGATTGATTCCCCCACTATCATTGAGAAAGCGAAAGAATGGTTGGAGATGGTAGAAAAGGAATGTGGTGTAAAAGCCATCATCTATACCAATATGCACATGTATGAAAAATGGGTGAAGAACGACCCGATACTCAACTCACATGACTTGTGGTTGGCAAAGCCAAGAGGTGAGATGCCCGATGTGCCAAACTGTAAGTTTTGGCAATTTACTCATGATGGGCATGTTTGGGGAATTATTGACAATGTGGTTGATATTAACCTGTTTAATGGCACCAAGGAGGAATTGCAGGAATACATCAACACGAAAGGAATAAGCCCGAAGGGCTGACATAAGACGATGGTGAGGACCAATCGTGCAGGCAGGCGGTGGAGTGCGTAGCACGAAACCGAGCGCCGAAGGTGCGACAGAACACAGGCAGGGGACGAAGCCCTTCGGACTTCTTTTCCCCCCTCCCTACTGGGGAGGGACGGGGTGGGGCCCCCTAATATCGTCAATCGTAGTGCCGGGGGTAAACATATCGAGGTCTACATGTCCGCTGATGCCTGCCACATGCCCCTTCTCCGACGACTGCCAAAGGTAATACCGGCGAGCGAATGGCAACTGTGGCTGCTGCTTCTGGTATCGGGCAATGAACAGCGGATAGCTATCAAAGTGTCCTTTCAGGTGTCGATAGAAGAATTTCTCATCGGCATAGATGAGTGGCTGGCATCCATAGTATTCCTCCACCAGGCGCACAAACAACGACAGACTGTCTTGCAGCTGTTGCGAACTCCAGCCTCTCACCCCACTCCACTCCACATCTACCACGGGTAGCAGGTCAAGTTCTGAGGGTGAGGCATGCTCATAGAAATTCGCAAACTGGCTGGCAATCGTGCTCTTTGCATTCAGGAAATGATAGGCTCCCACGGGGATTCCCACCCGCCGTGCACCTCGCAGATTGCGGGCAAAGCGACGATCGACATGCGTGCTGCCTTCCGTTGCCTTCAGAAACACGAACTGCACCTTGGTTGCCGACACCGCCTCCCAGTCGATGAGTCCCTGATGGTGGCTCACATCGATGCCGTCGCAGTCCGAACTCGGTTCGCGACTGGACGAGCCATTAAGGATTGCCGATAGCAAAAGCTGGTCATCAGGAAAGAAAACGTCGTGAACGGCAATGCCCACCACCAGCAAGAATGCGGCGATGAGCACGAAGGAAATGAAATACGACAGTTTCTTCATTCTGACAAACCTTCTACTTCCTGATAAACATTCTTCTTCCTAACGAATTCAGACAACCTTTCTTCTCCTCTGCAATGACGGGAAACAGCTATTTCACGAACTCTATTCCCACGACAATCTGCGTAGGAACAGGCTGCCCGCCCTGCATCGCCGGCTTCCATCGCGGCAGGCTCCTCGCCACACGCACTGCCTCACGATCGTAGGCAGGTGCCAGCGGTTGCTGCACACTGATATAACGCGTGATGCCTTCTTTGTCGATGGTCAGGCGCACCAAGATGGTTCCATAGCATTTCCCATCCACCTCATCCACCACGGAACGCACCTCATCGGTCATATATTCCGTGAGGCTACGTCCTGGAACCTGGAACTGAGGCTTCTCGTCAGGATTCATGCAGAGGTCCGCCACGCTCACCGAAGGAAGTCCCGTAGCCGACAAATCGCGTCCTGGCAGAGCAACGTCATTCTTTTTCTTCAGTGGCTTCAGCAGCGCCTTTGCCTCCTTCGAGAGAAAACGGCCCAGGTCAGCAGGGGCAATCTTCAACTTGTAAGACACATCGTTGCCATACATATCGTTGATGCTGTTATACACCAACACCCTACCATGTGCCAGACAAGCATCGTTCACCGAAAGGTTCGAGAATATCCGATCTTCTAAATTGCGAGGCAAGAGCAGTTCAATGTTCGTGAAACCATCTTCCATACGCTTATGCAGAATGATATCGTCACGCGTGAGGATACCCAGTCCAACCAAATCGAACGTCAGCAGATTCGACACATTCGATGCCACATGCGACGATGCCTTGCCCGGTCGGCACGAGCCTTTCATCTCGAACGACACATAGCGGCCCGGCTCGTGGGCTACCAGCTTCAGCGACAGGTCTACATAGCACATCTTCGTATCATCGGGCGTGGAGGCAAACTGCTGCGTCACGGGCTGACCAAACATCGCCTTGAACTGCCCGAATGCCTTGTCGAAGTCATCGTTTTGCTGCCCCATGAGATGCTTGATGAGGTAGGTATGCAGCGGACGCAAGTCGGCGCCGTCAACAGCGTCGGGCCATTCCAGGTCCACATCTATCACGTTCACTTCGTCGCCCTGACTATAGAGCAGATGCTCCTTGATGTAACGCACAAAATAGTCGCCCTTTTCCTGCGCCATGCAGCCAGGAATCACAAGCTGCAAAAGGAATAGAACACCAATAATTCTTTTCATATCTTGATTTATTATTCTACCACCAGATCACCCGAGAAGTGCATCGTGTCACGATTATCGCTTCTCACCATAAGTGTGACCTTGCCATTATCGTAGATGTCGAAGCTATAGAACAGGTGTTCCATGTGCCGCTTGACAACCAGGTCCACCTCATAATAGTCCTTCCGCGCCCGCTTGACCTGCCGCTGCGCGATTTTGTCTTCAAAGCGAAGTCCCGTCTGGATGCCGAACTCTGCCCGATAGACGCGTCCAAAGAACGGCAGGTAGCTATCTATGGAGTCGCCCTTCACCGTCACACCATATTCGCCAGTAAGCATCTTCGACCGCATGCGCTGTGGGTTCACGTAGTTCATTTCAACCGTGAAGTCGCCACTGGCAACAATCTCTTCCACCGCCTGAGCAATGCGCTGCTGCTCTGCAGCCCGTCTCTCACGTGTCTCAGCCGTTGTGGCACAGGCCGTCATCAGCACCACCGCCACCGCCATCGGCACCAGTGCCGACAGCAATCGAAAATAAGCACACCTCTTCATCATTGTCATTGTTCTATTGGGTTTCCGTCTTGTTTGCTTTGAACACCGCAAAAATACTCAAAATTCTTGAATAACACAACTATACGGCCACTTTTTTTCAAAATCGCTACGCGATGCCCATGATTCCTCGCAAAAAGACCCCAAAGGGGTCACACTATGCTTAACCGCAGGTCTTGACCTGCGGTAGGTGTAACTATGCAGAGAACGACTTCGAAGATGTCGCACTATTGCACCATTATTCTTATTGTGCGACCCCTTTGGGGTCGTAGCCATGTGTTCGTTTTGTCCCCCCGCAGGTCAAGACCTGCGGTTAAGCACATGAGACCCCTTTGGGGTCTTCCACCAGGCCATTTTGTGCCACATGGCGTTGTTTTTGCGATGCTAGAGCTATGCTTTCATGATACTGGAGCAATGCTTTCATGATACTGGAGCAATGCTATCATGAGACGAGAGCAATACTCCTATTCAGCAAATTAACTTAATTTGTTTAGTAAATTAACTTAAATTGCGTAGTAAATTAACTTAATTTGCAAAGTAAAATAACTTAATTTACTGAATAAAATAACTTAATTTACCGCACAAATTAAGTTAATTTACTTTTCCACCTCAATTCTCTTGCATCATTGGAGCATTGAGTTAGAAGCACGAAAGCAATGAGTTAGTTGCTCCGGGGCATTGAGATAGTTGCTCCGGAGCATTGATTTGGTAGTAAAAAGAAATACGTTTTATGGCCGCATTCTAGTCATGATTTGAATGCGTGGGAGATAGTCCTCATTCCCTATCGCTTGATTCGCTTCTTCAACAGCTTGTCGATGGCCTCGTCGAGTGAGACGGAGGGCTCGATGATGTTGTAGTCTTCCCAGAACAGCGGGTCGAGGAAGAAGTCTACTTTGTCGTAGAAGGCATCGCGCGAGTCGAAGGAATCGCGGCCGCTGATGGGTGCACGGCCCTTGGCAGGCTCGTGGTCGGTGACGACCATTTCGCAACAAGCGGCAAACGATGTGGCGAAGAGGCGGCGCTTCCAGTCGCAGTTGAAGCGGAACGTGTTGCGGATGTAGCTGATGCGCGTGACGCCCTGGTCGTAGCGATAGTCGATGAGCGTGGAGAGCTCCCTTGGGCGGAAGCGCACGCCGGCCGGCTTTCTGATAAGCATGTAGCGGGTGGCTTTCTCGCGGTCGCTGACGTCGAGTGAAAGCTCGGCACGCGTGAAGGCAAGCGTCTCGCGGTCGATGTAGAGCCGTCCGTTGTAGAGGGGCCACTCCACAGGCCAGCGCGGCGAGATGGCAACGACATATTGCAAGCGGTCGGCGATGGTCGTCGAAGGAAGCATCTCGAAGTTGTAGTTGTTGAGTTCCTGTGCGTTGAGCAGGAAGTCGTGGTTCTTCACGACGTCGAGCTGAACGGGTTGCAGCGGACCGCCCATCACCTTCACCGTGAGCGTGTCGCCCTGCTTCGAACTGAGCAGGCGGCGTCCCTTCCGAATGGCCACACGGTCGCGGTAGTTGTTGTGGTCGTAGGCGGTCTTGTACATATCGACAACACCTTCGGCCACATAGATATAGTGCTGACGCTTCATCGCCGTCTCACGATAGAAGCCGCGGAAGAGTTCAGGCTCACGGCTGTAGTTCTGCGGAATCTTGCTCATGGCGATTCGCACGAGTTCGCGTGGATCTTCCGTCCATACCACAATCTCGCTGAGCGAAATCGCTGTGGGCTTCAGCGCAATGGTGAGTGCCCGACCATTGTCACCACCCTTGCCCTTCGGGAATAAGCTCTGTCCCCTCACCGCCTGCGACTGATAGCCCACGCAGGAGACGACGATGCCCTGGGGCATAGCAGCAGCTTTCAAGGTGAAAAATCCATCGTCGTTGCTCACAACCGACACATGGGTTCCGGCAACGGCTATCGTTGCTTGCGGCACAGGGCGACCGGTCGAAGCATCGGTCACCACTCCACTCACCACGACACGAGCGGCTTCTGCCGCCTCCTGTGCGCTGACGCTCACGGCCGAAAATAGCAGGCTCATGAGCCAGATGATGGTATTACTTAATCCTTTCATTGTGTTGGTATGTCATGTTATATGTGACTTCGTTGCTGATGTATCGGCAAAGATACGAAAAATGATAGAAATGTCAAAGAAAAACAATTAAAAAGTGAGATAATTGATGCGCAATAAAAACTTTTTTATATATTTGCAATTCGAAACTACAAATCAACAACCATTCAACTGCAACCAAATGAAAACGCTAAGAACACTTTATGCTGTCACGATGCTGACAGCGCTGGCACTGGTGAGCATGAGCTTCAGCAGTGGAGAAGAAAGCAAGTCGCGAATCGTGGAAGACGGTGGCACAGGCCCTTACAAGGCCATCATGAAAGAAGAACCCACGCTGCCGGCCCACACGGTGTTTGCACCACAAGACCTGACGAAGTTCGGCAAGAAGCAGAAGTTGCCCGTGCTGGTATGGGGCAACGGTGCCTGCACGAACTCGCCGTGGGAACACTACAAGTTCCTGAACGAGATTGCCTCATATGGTTATCTCGTGTTGGCAACGGGCTACATCCCCATGAACGACGATCCCTATCGCGGACCGATGTCGACAACGCAGCAGCAAGTGGAGTCGATTGACTGGGCTATCGCGCAGAACAGCGACCCGTCGTCGCCCTTCTTCGGAAAGATTGATGTGAAAAACATATGTGCCGCAGGCATGTCGTGTGGCGGTTTGCAGACGCTCTACAACTGCGCCGACCCACGCATCACCACGCTGATGATTTGCAACAGCGGACTCTTCAACCGCCAGAACGCCGGTAGTGCCGTGGGCGGCATGCCCATGCCCCCAAAGGAAAAGCTGAAGGAGATACACTCGCCCATCATCTACATCCTCGGTGGCAAGGAAGACATCGCCTACGAGAACGGCATGGACGACTTCCACCGCATCAGCCATGTGCCTGCCTGCGCAGCAAACTTCCCAGTCGGACACGGCGGCACCTATCGTCAGCCACACGGCGGCGAATTCTCAGTGGTGGCCCTCGCCTGGCTGAACTGGCAACTGAAGGGCGATCGCAAGTCGGCCAAGATGTTCAAAGGCAAGAAGTGCACCCTACCCCAGCGCAAAGACTGGACGCTGGAGAAGAACCAGAAGATGAAGTAAGGGGGGAGGCTGCGCTGGGCGTAAAACCTTAAAGGGGCGGCATAGCCCAGGAGCACCTTTCGTCGCCAAACGGCCTGAAAGGCCAACAGCCACTAGCCCAGGGCATCGCCCTGGGTATCAAGCAGAATAGTTATTTCGCCCTGAAAGGGCAAAAGCTTAGATAATCAATGCTTTTGCCCTTTCAGGGCGATAATAGATGCCACACATGAAAACCCAGGGCGATGCCCTGGGCTATGTGCTTATTGGCCTTCCAGGCCGCTCTCCCTGCAAAAGCCTTTAGAACCTGTAGCGCAGACCAATCAGGCCGATGCCCTGCTCACCAGTGCCCAGCTCCAGGAAGCCACGCAGATTCACACCGCCTACCTCGACACCGATGAGCGATGCCTGCCAGTTCACGTGCCAATCGCTTTCGTTATAGTCTTCCTTGTCTGCATCGAAGTAGTCAACCTGTTCGTTACGCAATGTAGCACCTATGGCGAGCTTCGAGTACAAACCGACATTCTTCTTGCGCAGCCAGTCGAACTTCACTGCAGGCATCACGGTGAAATAATGATTCTTCAGATCACCATCCTTGCCTTTATCCTTGCCCCAAAGGTAGACGTCTTGGGACATCTGGCCATAAACGACGATGCCACCGACGCCGAGCCAAGGCTTCACGTGGTAGAAATACTCGGCTGAAATAGGACCAAGGAACGAATCATTATCGACGGTGACACCAATCAGGCCAGCGCCTAGGTTCTCGAACCCAGTGATGATATCAGAATTCGACAATCCACCTAAGCTAATAGCCACTTCTTGCTTGGGTTCGTCAAAACTGTTTTGTGCATTCACACTTGTTGCAGCCATCATGGCGGCGACAACCAAGAAAAGAATCTTTTTCATTGCTTTTGATTATTGGTGTTGTTTCGGATGAAGTTTTCTATCGATTTTGAAACTAAAGCGCAACTGCTTAATCACCGACTTGGTAAGGTAGGCATGTGCCTGATGCTCGCCGTGGGGGAAGACGAACATCAGACGCTTACCACCCAGCGGCTTTTTCGTCACGACACAAAGGGTGGTGACAGGTTCGCCTAAACGTTCGCCAGCAGTGGCCGCACGGCCACGAAACTCTGCCGAGGTCTCCACGTCTTTGCCGCAGAGGTCGAGAAGGGAGGCAAGCGCGCTCATCGCCTCATCGCTGGTGGCTCCGAGCCAAATGGCAATCTCCCGGAAACCACTCATATCAAACCCAAGCACATTGTCGGTGCCCAAGGTATCGGTCGATCGCGAAACACCCAGGTAGTAGCCAAAGGTGTCGTCGGCATCCTTATAAGTGAAAATGGAATATTCACCGCGTTCGGTTTCGGCCTCAGCCACCTCCATCCTCACTCCCACGGGATGCGACTTTTGGGCATAGACGGCACTCATCGTCAGAGTGCTCAGCAGCAACATAGTCCATAGTTTTCTCATAACTCGCGAAATTATTTTATTATAGATTCTGCAAAGTTACGAAAAAGAATTAAAACCGAGAGCGTTTTCCCTATATATATTTAAAAATTTATATAAGCTATACTAAAAGCACAAAAAAAAGACCGAGAATCATATGATTCTCAGTCTTTTACGTTTGGTCGGGATTACTGGACTCGAACCAGCGACCTCGCGCCCCCCAGACGTGTGCGCTACCAACTGCGCTAAATCCCGATCCGTTTAATAGCTTAGCAACTGACCTATTGGTTCGTTTGCGGGTGCAAAGTTACAAAGTTTTTATGATACGTGCAAGTATTTTCGCGGTTTTTTCACAAAAAATTTGTTTTTCGCTTGTTTTCAGCATGAGAAACGCATGAAAACGGGCAGGGTCTTCGCAGATCCCGCCCGGTTGTCATGACTTACTAAAGCCTTCAAATAATTACTAAAGAGAGATATTTATAACTATGAATTTTATCCTTGTTTGTGATTCTGGCGATTTGATGCATCGTCTTCTTCGATGAGAAGCAGGCTTCCTTACTGCTGAGACACGAAGTCGTTGCCTTTGACCATGTCTAGCGTCTGTCCGTAGAAGTACTGACTGGGGATAGCGAGCGTCTCGGTGAGCTGGAAGCTGCTGCGACCGACCTTGCGATGATAGCTGCTGACGAGGCCGCTATCGGTGCCGGGTGTCACCTCATAGACCATGCGATCGGAGGGCGAAGAGAAGCGGTTGGCAGCAGCGTTCCACTTGCTGCACTCCACGATGCTGAGTCCGGGCTGATAGCTGTAATCGAGGCGATAGGAGGTCTGCCAGTCGCCGGCAGTAGTGTTCCAGAAATAAGTGGTGCGATTGGCAAGTCGTCCCTCAGCATCGTAGCTGTAGCAGTGCTTAACGTGCGGTGTGAGCATGGTGTAGGCTTTCTTTCCACGATGGCTCTGCGACTTGCAGAAGATGTACTGTGTGGTGAGAATTCCGTTTTCGATGTCGGCATTGTATGCGTAGTCGGCATTCTCGGTTTGCACTGCGTCGAGATAAGTCTTCATGACGCTTTCGTTGGTGATGGTCTGTGCGCTGGCGGCGGTTGTGAACAGCATCATAGCTGCTGCAAAAAATAACTTTTTCATAATTTTGTTTGTTTTATTTGTTTATAATTAATAATGTTTGTAATAATCATTGAATCGTCGTTTCATCCTTCTTCCTTCATCTTTCATCATTTTACTTTTCATCTGCATTCATCTTTTACTTTTCATCCTTCATCTTCATTTGTTGGCGTCTGTACGTTAGACACAAAATTGTCCGATTTGTGACACTTTTCAGTGCTAATTTTTATTAAAAAGCATTTTCCCTTTGTGCTTTGTCTATTTGACGCAATGCAAAGTGAAAAAGTTGCAGAGAAGAGCAAAAAAAACAAAACAGGTGCAGCAACGGCAGTACGTCACCACACCTGTACTTTCATCGAACAGACATTCATTCCATTAGAAGCCAGTTCCGTCACTCTTCCCAAAGAGAGTTCGCTTTCATCATCCTAAATACGTCTCCCTACCCCGATATGAGCAGGGAGACAAAGGCGAATTATATATTGAATTTTTACATTTGTAATCTATCATTCCCTCTTTTCTTGTTCATTTCTTCTTCATGATCGTTCACTTGTTTACGTATTTCTTGCCATTGTGGATGTAGATACCCTTCGGGAGCGTTTCCAGTTTCTGGTTTCCAGTAGCTCTCAAGCGGCCGTTGAGGTCGTAGTAGCGCTCGGTACCGTCCTTATCGATGGTCTTGACGGTGTCGATACCGTCTACATCAGCGTCCTCCAACGTCATGCCGATGCTCGCCTTGCCATAGTGCATGCTCGGCAGCAGGTAGGCACGGAACGGCAGCACTACGGCCTTTTTCTCGGCATCGGTCGTCGAGAGAACAGGGTGCCAGTCGCCATCGCTTTGCAGAATATAGGCACCCAACTCATGAGCAGTAGCATTGTCGATGCCATCGAACGTGCCGCGCAGCGAGTAGCCTGGGGCGTCGTCCTGACGTCCGTAGGTGCTGCCGCCGCTGGCTGGAATGGTTTGCTCAACGCCGGTATTGAGCGAGGTAGAGGTCTTGCGAAGTCGCTTGTTGCCCACCACCTTCAGCAGGTAGGGATGCATAGCCTCCAGCTCACCTGTCACCTCCTTGAACACGAGGGTGTTGCCGCTACGTTCGCTCAGCTGGTAGGCACGCGAGTAGGCAGGTACCTTCAATTTATAAGGTACACAGACGGTATAGGGAACCGATGACGTAGGCAGGGCGCGCGTGTTGATGATCGAGTCGGCCTCGAAGGCGTAGGGCACGAGATAGTCGAGCGAGTCGACCATGCGGAAGGCTTTGGCGTTGAACGTGCCGGCGGTGGTTGCGGCCACGATATTCGTGCCGTCGCTCTCGCCGTAGGTGGCAGGGACGTAGACGAGCGTCTTGCCGGTGTCGATGCCGAGACGCTTGAAGCCATCGTTGTGCAAATCGGAGACGATGTTCGTGGAGTCGCAGAACTGGAAATCGGCATAGCGCAGACCCTTGGCGTTCTCCAGCAGACCGTCCTCCATGCCTTCGAGCGACGCCGGCAGGGCAATGCGCTCCAGCTGTGTCAGCGGAGCCAAGGTGGCCTTGCGAAGGGTGTCGACAGAGGTGAAGGCCAGCGCCGTGAGGTCCTTCGCACCGGGATGCTGGTCGAACCAGCCGTCAACGCTCGTGACTCTTCCCAGGTCGTCAGCCGTAGCAGCGGCATGGGCGGCGAAGGGGGCAAACGACTCGTCGTCGGTGAAGGCGCCACGCGAGATGTTGTTCGTGCGCTGCCAGGAAGAACCCGTGTAGGCATTGTCGCTGACATACTCCTTGTAGAGCGACGGACGCACGTAGAAGGCATCGAACGTCGGGTTGTAGTTGTTGCACAGCCAGCGCCAGACGGCAAACTCACTGCTAATCTTCATCTTCTTCTTCGACAGGATGTACATGCGTGTGAGCGAGGCATCGTCGTCGAGCGCGTTCCAGTTGAACTCCTCCATGTCGTCGCCAAGAACGAGTACCTCCAGGTCCTCGCACTGCTGCAGGGCGCGGCTGCGAACCTCCTTGCAGGTACGGGGCAGGATGAGCGTCTTCAGGTTGTAGCACTGCAGGAACGAGTACGCAGGCAGCACGTTCTCCTTGTCGACATAGGTGCTCCGCGTGGAACTGACGTCGGAGGCTACACTATAATTCGACACCTTGAGGTCAGCGTCGTACAGGTCGATGTATTCCAGGTGACCCAGGTAGTTGCGGCAGTTGCTCCACGCACAGTAGCCGGCGAGATAGCGCAGCAGGCACAGGTCGGCGCCCGAGATCGGGCCGATCACCTTCAGACGGGTGATATGATGATAGTCGCCGTTCACGCCGTTAAGCCATTTGTGGTCTACATACATGTTGTGATTGTGATACTCCGTAACGGTCAGCCCCAGTTCCTTGGCCAGCGTATTCGGCTCCTTCACGGTGACCGTCAGGATCTCGTCGCTGGCATAGAACGAGTCGTCGGCGTTGATGTGGTCGGCATACTGCGCCCACTTCTCACGGTACAGCTTGCAGAGCTGTTTCGGGACGAGGATGCGGAAGTCGTTGGGCAGGCTCTTGAAGGCATCCTCCGCCAGCTTGGGCACGGAGTCGCAGGCCACGTAGATCGTGTCGAGGCTGTAGCAGTTGGCGAAGGCTCCAGCACTGATGCTCTTCAGCGAGTCGGGCAGCGAGATGACCTCCAGGTTGAAGCAGTCGCGGAAAGACTCGTCGCCCAATGACTTGACGTTCGTAAACACGTTGAAGTCCTTGAAACGGCGAAGGTCGCGCGTGTGGGGGAAGATACCCTCCACGTCCTCGCGATTCGTATAGATGCCGGGGAAGAACTCACCCTTGGCGGCAAGAGCTTCCATCACGGCGTCGTCCTCGAAAAGGGACGCGACCATCTTGGCCTGGTTGGTCAGGAACGGTTGGTTCATGTAGTCGTTCTGTTGCGACTGCTTGGTGAACACCTGAGAAATGGGCTGGCCCCATGGATTCTTGGCCGAGCTGCCGGCAATGCCGTCGGTCAGGAACACAAGTTCTTCCAGCGGGTACCCGAGCATATGGGTCGGATATTCCCAACCGTCGTACTCTCTCGTTGCGCCAGTGATGGCAAGGCGTCGCAAGTTCGTACAGCCCTCGAAGATGGCCGTGATGATCGTCGTTGCGCTCTTCGGAAGGATGAGCGCCTCCAGGACACCGCAGCCTCTGAACAGGAACTTGCCAACGTGGTTGTCGGCAGGGGTGTCCCACCATTCGATGCTGTAATACTCACCCATGTTGATATAGTTAGCCTTGCAGTCCTTGTCCTTCTTAATGTCGGCGTTGTACAGGTTCAGGTAGCGAAGCTTACCGTCGGTAGGAGTACCGCCGCCACGCTCGTAGCCGTTGTTGCCGGCCATGTAGCGGAGCACCCAGAGGTCGAGGTCGTTGATTGGACCGCTCACCGTCAGCGAGTCGTAGCGCCCGTAGTTGCCGTGCAGCCAGTAGGGTTCGTCGCCGGCGACCACGGTGCCCGTGTAGCTCCACTCCACTTCCAGACCCAGCTTCTCGGCAAGCGTGCCCGCCTGCTCCAGTTTCACAACCTTGCTTACCATAGAACCGTCATCTTTCACGATGTAGTCCTTATATTCGGACCATTCACGGAGGTAGTCGCTCAGACTCTCGGCAGGCACGTAGATCTTCATGCCCTCGTTCTTCGGGAACGCTTTCTGCTCAAGCTTGGCAGGCTTCTTGCTGTGCACGATGATACGCCTCAGGCCCGTGCAGTTCTCGAAGGCGCTTTCGTCAATGCTGCTCACGCCGGCCGGAAGCTCTATCTCCGGCAGCGAGGAACAGCCGTAGAAAGCATATCCGTGGATGGCCTTGATGGTCTTGGGAAGGACGATGCTGCTCAGCTTCCTGCAGCCGATGAACCAGCTGCGGCCCACCGAGTCCAGGCCCACCACCTCGAACTGCTTGAAGTCGGTAAACGAGCGGATGGCGTTACGGAATCCGCTAAACGTGTTCTTCAGGCACGAGAAACCGGCGGCAGCGATGCGCGCAAGGTCTACATAGCCGTCCCAGTAATAGGGAGAGCAGCAGGGTGTGTAGTAGCACCATTTCTTCAGCGCTTTCCACACGCCTTCGTCGGTCGTCTTGATGATGCACGGCAGGAAGCGGTCCTTGTAGGCAGTCCATGCCGTGTCGGACTCGAACCACGGCAGCTGGCTCGGGAGCATCTTGATGACGCAGTCGGGGGAGCCGTCGAACATGCCCTTGCCCGGACGCACCTGCTCAGGACGGAGCGTCTCGAGGTGGTCGTCGCCGTCGGTCACGCAGTAAAGCATGTCGAGGCTCTTCAGGTTCTTACAGTTGATGAAGCAGGAGTCGCCCATCTGAAGGCCGAGCTGTGTGTAGGCGTCGCCGCCGTTCAGGTCCCAGAAAGAGACATTCCGTACATGGTCGTTGCCGGCGAACGCCTTCTTGTTGATGAAGTCGAGCTTGTAGTTGTTGAAAGAGCCGATGTCGTTGAAAAGGCCCATGCTGCCCTGGTGCTCGTCGAGGAACTCGTTGTCCGCCGACACGGCGGTGAGGTGCTCGATCTTGTGGCCCTTCACCTTCGACACGCGCTGCGTGGTGTTACGGTCGTAGAGGTAGGCGTAGTTCACACCGTACTCGGTGTATTCCGTTTCATCCTTCACATCCTCATAGACGAAGAAGCGCTTGTAGTTACGCCAGATCTCGTCGTCGAGGAAGTCCTGCTTGCGGTCGCTGGCAATGACGATCTGAAGCTTCGTAGAGTCGCAGCCCGCGAAGATGCTGTCGCCGCCAAGGATGAAGTTCTCGGGGCCAAGGCCGCGGCGACCGCCCTTGCGCGTCTTGAACAGCAGGTTGAAGCGCTCCAACCCCGTGCAGCCGGCAAAAGCGGAGTCGGGGATGGCCAGCTGCATGGGTACGTAGGAGTCGCTGCCCGCAACGGCATTCTCGGCAAAGCCGATCTTCTTGATCTTCGTGTTGCCTTGGAAGGCCTTCTTCTTGATGGCCACCGTGCGGTAGTTCCAGGCGCGGCCGATATCGTTGTAGATCGTAATGCTGTCTTTCTTGCTGTCAGTGACCTTGTCTACATAGACGTGGTAGATGAGTTTCTTGTCGGGGGTGTAGATCAGCGTGTTCTCGTAGGATACATTGTGCATGTTGGCCTTGATGTTCTCGATCAGTCCGTGCTGGAACTGCTCTTCGGTCATCTCGGAACCTATGACTTGAAAAGCTCCATAGGCCGCACCGACGACTACGTTCATGGCCAACCAGTTGGCGAGTCGCCGCCCGGGATTGAGGTTGCTGGTTTGCCAGCTCACCTTAAATTGTTGAATCACCATCGCAGTGATTTCTTTATTGGCTCTCTTCATCCAAGTGGGGAATGTCGTTCGAATGGATTCTGCTACCGTATTCCGAAGGGCATCTTTACCCTCATCGAGCAGAAGGTCCCTAGCAACTTCTGTCCACGCCCACCGATTGTTACGTCCCACCATGACAAGTCCTTCTTTTTTAACGATCTCTGCAGCCTTGGATATCGGCATGAAGAAATTGTCGGCTTGACGCGACATGATGAAATCGACGGCTGATTTGCGCACGCTAGCATCCGCACTCTCGAGCATGGCTGCACTCGTGACACCCTGCTTGGTGACTTGTATCGCGCTGAGAGACCTCTTGATGTGTCCCTCGAGAATGTCATACGCTTCCTGGGCAAACTGCATGATTCCCGACTTCGCCAACGCAGAGAAAAGCTTGTAGACGGTGACCGCCTCCATGACTTTGATAGGCAGATTCCACCACGAGAGATTCTGCGTCACCACCTGATTAGTGGACGCCGTGTTGATAGTCTTGGAGGCATAGTCGTAGGTCAGCCCCTCCTCGTCGATGGCGTCCCACGACGTGGGCTCGTAGTCGGCTGCCACGATGAAGCCCGCGTAGTGCGACCAGTTGGGGTCGTTGATGAACTCGTCGTAGACCGAGGGCGAGACCAGGATGCGGAAGTCATTGTGCATCTTCGGCCAAGCAGCCCGCTCCTCGTCGGTCATCCGGCCGAACTGCTCGTCGGAGGGCATGCCGAAGATATTGTCGCCGGGGATGACGTCCTGCGGTCCCAACACCTCCCAGTGGTTGTCGCCGTCCTCAACGTAGTAGTACATACGCAACTCCTTCAGGTTGGTGCAGCCGTAGAAGGCGCCATCTGGGATAACCAATTTCAGGTCGCTATAGCTGTTGGAACTGTAGCCGTTGGTCTGCCAGAACTCAATGGCCTTCAGTTCCTGGCTACCCTTGAAGGCGTAGGGCTCAATAGTAATAGTCTTATAGTTGTATTGCGTTCCCGGGTCGTTGTAGATGCGCATCACGCCGTCGTTCGACTTCAGGTAGTCGTCGTCGGCACCGACAACCCTCGTGTACCAGATGTTCTCATCGCTGCTGCTCAGCAGGCTGGAACTGGTGAACTGCTGGTAGTCCGCGTTCCAGTACTTCAGGATGTCCATCATCGCCTGGTGGCCGGCGTCGTCGTTCTTCTGAGGTTCGCCGTTGCTGTCGCGCCAATAGCTGTAGATGGCACCGTTCACCTTCATGTCTTCCACCTTGGCGGCGTAGATGGTGAAGCGGCTGTGGAGGGCGCTCCAGCTCTTGTCGCCCATGTAGGCCTGGTAGACCTTTGGTGCCACGCAGATGCGGCCGATGGTGCCCTCGAAGGCGTCGGCGGCGATCTTGACGCCCGACGTCGGGCCGAGGTCCACCCACGCGTCGTGCTCCTCGTCGCGGTAGACCATTACCAGTTCCTCGATGCCCGAGTCCTTGAAGGCGCCCTCCTGGATGGCCACGTCCAGGGGCATCGTGGCATGACCGCGCAGGTGCGGGCTGATGTCGCTCAGGAACATCACGTGCTTCAGTTGCTTCACGCCCTGGAAGGCACGCGGGGCGATGGCAAACAGATGGGAATGGAGCCACGAGTCGGCCACGAGGTCGTTGAAGATGATGCAGCCCTCGAAGTTCTTGTCCTTCCAGAACCAGCCGTCGCGGTAGAAGTAGTCGTTCATCTCATCGGGGTCGCAGTTCCAAACAACGGTGACCCACGTGTCGGTGCCCTCGGCGTCGGTGACGTAGAGACTGCCCTCACTGTCGAACTTGTAGCCGCGGGCCTCGCGGAGCGAGTCGCTCATGAAGAGCAGGTAGTCGCGCTTGGAGAGGTAGCGGTAGTTGACACCGTAGCGTTCGGCATTGCTCTTGACCGTCTGGGGCGCCGCTGTGGCGATGCCGAGCATGGGCTTCGAGCGTACGTCCGAGAGCGTGTGCACACCGCTGGCCGTCCACGGGTCGCTGACGAAGCAGCCCGGAGCACCCTCTGTCACCCAGTGGTCGAAGGGCGTACCTTCTGGAACCGTCAGCAGCACCTGGGCACCAGACGTGTAGTATTTCTTGCCGTCGCGCTTCATCAGGGGCTCACCGAGAAGCTCGGCCATGCAGCCGTCGGGAACCAACACCTCCGAGAACACGGGGATGCCTTGCGCGGTGCCCATCAAGGTCGTGCGGTAGCACTTCTCAAAGGTACACTGCACACCATCGGCCATGCGGACGTAGGTGGCACAGCCGTCGGTGTAGGGTGTCTCCTTAGGATCGAACAAGCAGTTCTCGAACTTGATGGGACGGTACGTCCAGCCCACCATACCACCGCTGCAGGAGGCATACATGGTGATATGGCCTGTGAACGTGCAGTCCTTAATCGTGGGGTCTGCCTTGCAGCTGGCGTTCACATAGCCCACGAAGCCGCCGAACGTGGCGTCGCCCTTCACCTTCTCGCCGGCATAGAGCACGCAGTCGGAATGGCAGTCGTCGATCGTCGTCGCCTTGTCGCCGTCGATGATGGAGGCGATGCTTCCCGCGAACTTATGGTTGCTATAGATGGAGCCCGTCACGTTCAGATGGCGGATGGTGGCACCGTCCAGGCGGATGAAAGGCGCGCAGTAGTCGTCGACGAGTTCGAAACGGTCGTCGCGAGCGCCGCCACAGTTGTAGGTCAGCGTGTGGCCGTCGCCGTCGAAGGTGCCACTGAAGGGTTGCATCTCGCCGCCTAGGCTGTAGCCTTCCAGGTCGAGGTCGGCGGTCAGACGGAAGAACTCACCTTCATGGCTCTGCTGGTGAGCTAGGTCGTAGGACAGGCTCTTCCAGTCATCGAGGTTCTGAATCAGGTAGGGGTCGGTACTGGTGCCACTACCTTCCCATGCCCATGCGGTCTGCCCTAATAAAAGTAGGAAGACCGTTAACCACTTAAATCGTTTCATACTCGTCATCATTATTGTAGATTATTATAATAGATTTCTCCTAATTAAACTCACGCGCACGCATGCATCATAAAGATATGTCTGTGGCATGATACAAAAAACACAGATGCAGCGACAGCCATGTGTCACCACACCTGTGCTTTTATCCAGATTGACAAGGTGGGCCTTACATCTTACGGGCGGGGGCAGGTTTTTCGCTGCTTCCGCCGAAGCCGTAGCTGATGCCGATAGCATCGTCGGTCTTAATGGCTCTCATCGCACCTTCGATATCCTTTCCAAGGATGATGTTTGCGAGTGCTGCAACATCGTCGACAGTTACGTTGTTGTCATCGTTCACATCGGCGACGCCTGCTTTTTCTGGTTGGGAAACAGGGTTCTTGATGATGTTCACAAGTGAAGTGATGTCAGCAACCGTCACGTTTTCGTCGCCGTTCACATTGCCATCACTACTACAGGCTTTGATGCCGTTCTGCAGTTTGAAGTAGGCATGGAAGGGGTTGATGGTCATCGCCTCTTTGGGGAAGTAAAGTTTGTTGTCGTCGCCCAGGTAGAGGATGGTTCTGTCGTTCTCGTTGAAGGTGACGGGGTTGAACGTTCCTATGAACGTAGCATGATCAAACGTTGCAGCGCTTGCTTCGATGCCAACCTTGACACCTTCAAACTCTGGACTGTCGACTGCTGCTCCCTTAACGATGTAAGGTATGCCGACATCTATTTTGCTTGCGTCTTCGAAGGTAGCTGTCAGCGTGTTGCCTTTATACTCAGCAGCCTTGAAGACCTTCACATCAGCACCTGCAAAAGGTGTGCCGTTGAAACCACTCATCTCGAACGGCAGGCAGATTGTGCTCCACTTGTCGTTCGCGAGTTTAAGTCCCGACATGGTGACGTTAGCGGTCTGGCCATTGTAGTTGTTCAAGCGAGTTGAATTCTTGATGGTCTGCTCGCTGTCATCGGCAAAGAGGGTTAGTTTTACGAGTCCATTGGTGTAGCCTGCGTCAGGCTCCGTGTCCGGGTCATACTCATACCCTTCAAGGGGACCACGGGCACCTAAGGCATCAATTTTCTTGTCGTCGCCATTGATTTTACCTGTGAAATAACACTCTTCGATAACTCCACGCTCCTGAGCTTCCGAATCAATGCCATTTTTGCTGCTCAGCAGTCGTCCGGCAATACCGCCAACAAACTCAACGCCATTCACCTTGGCCGCACTAACGCAACCGCTTATCGTCGTGTTGTTGCAGTCGCCAATTATGCCACCAGCGAAGGCTCCAGCAAATTCTTCCACTGTTTCTGCTGTCACGGTAACGCCACTGCCAACGGTGCAGTTATAGATGCCTTGTTTGCCTTCCTTATCGTCATAACCACTATTCAGACCTGCAATAGCACCTACACAAAAGTTACCTGTGAACGTGCAGTCTTCCAACTTCACGTTTTGAATGAGAGCACTACTGATATGGCCAAAAAGACCTATGCTGGCACCTTCACTGTCTTCGTACTGAATGCCGCTGATGGTCTTATCCTGACCATCAAAGGTTCCAGCGAACGGAGTGCCTTCAAAGTCATCACCAGTGCCAATAGGAGTGAACTCTGTACCCTGAGCAAACGTGATGTTGTCGGTCACCTTAAATGTCAGGCCTTCGCAACTATTACCAGCGTTGACATAAGTAGCCAACATATTAAGGGCAGACGCATTTGGAATTTCGTAGAACTTACCATCATCGTTGTATGTCAGTCCTTCTATTTGTGTTTGCGCCCATGCCCCCTGTGCGAATATGAGCAGGGAGGCAATGGCGAATAATATATTGAATTTTTTCATTTGCAATTATAAATTATCATTATTTTGACTTGACACGTCACATTATTATTTATTAGAGGGAATAGAGGGAAAAATAATCGTCATTCTTTTAGGGGGCAGGGAAGAAGCCTTTCGCTCTTGACGATTCCGTTGCACCGCCTTCCTCGACGTCAGTGTCTATTTCTGTGCCCTTGTCGGCACTACCACCAATCTCGCCAGTTTCGATGAGCATGTCCCAGAACTCGTTGAGCAGAGTCTCATTGTCGCCCGTGGGACGTGTGAAGGTGAGGTAGTAGGTCTCTCCTTTGTAATTGACTTCGGCAGTGATGATGTCCTTCTCCCTGTCGTAGTGCATTTTCGTCACCTTTGGTGCATCCTTCAGATGGCTCGACGGCGTGATGTTGTACTCCTCGTCCATCGTGAAACTGAAGGAAGACTGCTCATGGCTTTCGCTCATGAGACCAGCGTAGTTCACCATGTCACCTTCTTGCAGGTAGAGGTAACCCCAATAGCTGACCTCTTCGGTAGGAGTGTTTCCATTGAGGTAGATGACGACTCCGATGTGGTCGTAGTTTGTCATGTCTCCCTCTTCTAAGGTGCGCCAGTTAGCAGTCTCGCCGTTGGCAGGCAGTTCGGCATACCAATGACCTGTCAGTTTCTGCAACTGTTCTGCTGTAGCAGGTTTGGGGTCGTCGTCTTTGCAGCTGACTATCGCCAACAATGCAAACATAAAAATCCAGATTTTCTTCATCTTATCTTTCGTTTTTATAATTATTATCAGTTAAATGTAGGGACGCGACGTGTCGCATTTTGGGAATTAGCTTTTCCCCTCCAGTTACGCGGCACACCGCGTCCCTACAGTCAGCGAGCTTTTACTTCACCATGACCTTCTTGCCGTTATGGATATAGACACCCTTCGGGAGCGTTTCCAGTTTCTGGTTTCCAGTAGCTCTCAGGCGGCCGTTGAGGTCGTAGTAGCGCTCGGTGCCGTCCTCGTCGATGGTCTCGATGGTGTCGATACCGTCAACATCGTCGGCATCCTCCAACGTCATGCCGATGCGGGCCTTGGCATTGCGAACGCTCGGCAGCAGGAAGGCACGGAACGGCAGGATCTCTGCCTTCTTCTCAGCATCGGTCGACGAGAGGACGGGATGCCAGTCGCCATCGCTCTGAAGGATGTAGGCACCCATTTCGCCGGCCGTCTTGTTGTCGATGCCATTGAACGTGCCACGCAGCGAGTAGCCTGGGGCATCATCCTGACGTCCGTAGGTGCTGCCGCCGCTGGCAGGAATGGTCTGCTGGATGTCGGTATTGAGAGTTGTGGAAGTCTTGCGCAGGCGCTTGTTGCCCACCACCTTCAGCAGGTAGGGACGCATAGCCTCCAGCTCACCCGTCACCTCCTTAAACACCAGCGTGTTGCCGCTGCGATCGCTCAGCTGGTAGGCACGCGAGTAGGCAGGCACCTTCAGCTTGTAGGGCACGCAGACCGTGTAGGGCGAGGTTGCAGTAGGCAGGGCACGCGTGTTCTTAACGGTGTCAGTATCAAAGGCTATCGGCACGAAGTATTCCTGATTGTCGGCCATGAGGTATGCCCTTGCCTTGTACTTGCCGTCAGCAGTGCCGACCACGACATTCGTATCGTCGCTCTGTCCGTAGGAGCTGGGCAGATAGATGAGCGCCTGTTTGGCATTGATGCCGAGTTTCTGCTTGATGCCACCGCGAAGGTCGTCGATGACCGTCGTCGAATCGCAATTCACCATGTTGAGATAGCGCAGGTTGTCGGCATAGGCAAACGGACGATGGTCGAGCTTGTCGGCGATGGCGGTGCCCTGCTCATCGTACTGAATGGTGTTATCGTAGAATTCCTCGAAGGTAGCGGGTAGCTCTATCTTCTCGAGATTCTTGAGTTCCTGAAGGTCGCTATAGCGCAGCGAGTTGATAGAGGTGTAGGCCAGTGCCGACAGGTCCTTGATGTCCTTATGTGCCGAGAACCATCCGCTGACGTCGGTGACGGAGGCGAGGTCGTCGTAGGTGACGGCAGCGTGTGCGGCGAAGGGCAGGAACTGCTCGTCGTCGGTGAAGATACCACACTGGATGTTATTGGTGCGCTGCCATGACTTGCCGGTGTAGTTGGGATCATTACGATAGTCATTAAGCTGCGACGGACGCACGTAGAAAGCGTCGAACGTCGGGTTGTAGTTATTGCAGAGCTTACGCCAAAGGGCGTTCTGAGTTGATATCTTTACTTTCTCATTGCAGAGGAAGTACATGCGCGTGAGTGACGCATCGTCGTCGAGGGCGTTCCAGTTGAACTCGGTGGTGTTGTCGCCGATGACAATGACCTCTAGGCCTTCGCACTCCTGCAGTGCTCGTGCATCGACCTTGGTGCACGACTTCGGCAGGATGAGCGTCTTCAGGTTGTAGGCCTTCAGCAGGGCTTGATAAGGCATCACGTTGTCTTCTTCGACCAAGTATATATGGCCGCTGCTGCCGTCTGCAGCAGAGTTCTCGCCGATGTAGCCCAAGTCGGATGCCTCGATGTTGGCATCGTAGAGGTCAAGGTATTCGAGGTGGCCTGCCAGGTTGCGCCTGTGTATGCACGGGCAATAACCTGCCAGATGGCGTATGACATCAAAATCGGTACCGGAAATATCGCCAATGACCTTGAGCTTGCGAATATGGCTGTAGTCGCCAGAGAGATCCATCATGTGCCTTGTATTCGCAAAATTGCTGACTATTGTCTTGCTAAGACCTAGTTTCTCGGCGAGCGTGTTGCGTGTGTCGAGCCTGACGGTGATGATGTCGCTCTGGTCGTAAAGCGATTCATCGACGTTGATATGGTCGGCATATTCGGCCCACTTCGTACGGTAGAGCTTGCAGAGGCGCTTCGGCACGAAGATGCGGAAGCTGTTGGGAAGGTCTTTCAGAGCATGAGCTGCCATCTCAGGCACAGAGTCGCAAGAGACGTTGATAGAGTCGAGACTGGTGCAACCCGCAAAGGCTACAGCGCTGATGGTCTTGATGCTATCGGGCAGCGTTACGATGCGCAGCTTCGAGGCGTTGGTGAAGGTGTTGTTGAGATTCTTCACCTTTGTGAAGCGGTTGAAGTCGGAGAGGTCGGTGATGGTGTTGTTGTCGGAGAAGAGTCCATCGACGTCTTCCTTTTCTATATACTCGCTGGGGAAGAAAAGTCCCTTACCAGCCAGGATACGTATGGCCGCATCGTCAGAGAACGGAGCTATCACATACGGTGTGCGGCGGGTGAGGTTGATATCACCCATGTAGTTGCCTAACTGTGCATTGGTGGTGTAAGTGGCTGCTATGTTGGCTTCCCACGGGTCTTTGTATTCGCTGGTGGCGTGGCCGTCGGTGAGAAGCATGAGTTCCTCAACGCCCTGCAGGCTCTGGAAGATGTCGCATTCGTAACCTGTGGTGGCATAGCCTACGCAGACCTTGCGGAGGTTGGTGGCATCCTCAAAGATGTTCTCGCCGATGTAGGTAGCCGTCTTCGGGAAGATGACGGTTTGTATGGAGGTGCAGTTCTCGAAGAGGTAGTCGGGCACCTTGTTGTCAGCATCGATATATTCGTCGCCGCCGTTGCCGTTGTAGGAGTTGGTCTTGTCCTTCTTGATGTCGGCATCCCACAGGTTGAGGTATGTGAGGCAGCCATCGGTGGGATCGCTGTCGTAGGCGTCGGCACCTGCGAGGTGACGGATGACACCGAGGTCCTCGCCGTTGAGGGGACCAGTGATGGTCAGAGAGTCTATGCTGGCATACTCACCGCGTAGGTAGTGCACCTTATTGTTCTCCTTGAAGGCGGTGAGCTCGAGCTGCTGTGCCAGCTGGCCGGGTTCGGTCACGGTGATGACCTTGCGGTTCTTCAATGTTTTATCACTAACGATGTAGTCCTTGTATTCTGCCCACTTCTGCTTGTAAGTGTCGACGGTGCCGTCGGGGACGTAGATCTTCATGCCTTCGTTCTTCGGGAAGATGTTGGCGTTGGTGCGCTTGTAGAAGTCGGCGGGTACACGGCTGCGCACGCGGATGGTCTGAAGAGATGTGCAGCCGGCGAATGCTCCGCTCCATATCTGGTTGACATTCTCGGGAATCTCGATGGCGGTGAGGCTGGTGCAGCCGTTGAAGGCATCGTCGAGGATCTTGGTGAGGGTAGAGGGCAGCGAGATGCTGGTGAGGTTGGAGCAGTTCTGGAACCAGCCTATACCGACGAAGTTGAGCCCTACGTTCTCGAAGAGGCGGAACTCGTTGAAGGAGTGTATGCCCTTGCCTTTGAACTTACCTGACAGCCAGTCAAATCCATGGATGCAGCCTGCTATGCGTGCCAGGTCGATGTAGTCGGTCCAGAGCGCGTCGTCGAAGCCTGTGTGGGCGAAGTCGTAGTAAGCCATCTCACTGAGGACGTCGCGGACGTCGTCGTCGGCCACCTTGATGACTGAGGGCAGGAAGCGGTCGGAGTACTTAGCCCATGTGGTGTCCTTCTGGAACCACTCCACCTGCTGCGGCATCATCTTAATCTTGGCGGTAGTGCCGTAGAGCACGCCCCGGCCAAGCTTCACCTGTTGTGGTTTGAGGGGGGCGATGCGGTTCGTACCATCAGTGACAAGGTAGAGCATATCGAGGTTGGCGAGGTTGGTGCAGTTGGCGAAGCAGGAGTCCTGGAGCGTTATGTCGAGTTCGGTGTATGTGTCGCCGAAGATGGTGCTGCCCTTGAGGTCGGTGAAGTTGACCACGCGGAGGTTCTTGTTGCCGAAGAACGCCTTGTAGCGCACGGCGTCGAGCTGGAAGTTGTTGAAGATGCCGATATCATTGCACAGCTTCAAGCCGCCCTGATGTCCCGTCAGGAAGTTGTCGTCTGGCTCGGAGACTACCATGTGCTCGATGGTGTGGCCCTGTAACTTGTGAATCTTCTGCAGGGAGCCGTTCTCGTAGGCATAGGCATACTTGCCGCCGTACTCGTTGTACTCGGTGTTAGGCTTGGTGTTGGTGTACTGGAAGTATTTGGCAAGCGGAGCCCATGACTCGCTGGCGAGGTAGTCATCCTTACGGCTCTCGTCGATGAGAATGTGGAACTTCTTGGGGTCTAGCCCAACGAAGACGCTGTCGCCGCCGAGAATGAAGCTTTCGGGACCAAGGACCTGTGAGCCGTTGGAGCTCTCGACGATGGTGCTGAACTCCACGAGGTTGGTGCAGCCGTAGAAGGCTGAGTCGGGAATGGTGAGGAGCATAGACATGCCCTCGTGTGAGTTGATATTATTCTCGTGGAATTTTATCGTCTTCAGGTTGGTATGATTCTGGAAGGCGTCGCGGGCGAAGGTCATCGTCACCGCCGAGGCATCCCTGCCCTGCTTCTTGTCGGTACCGGCATAGATGACAGCATCCTGTGTGTCGTCGGCGACGCGCTTCAGATAGGTATGGTAGACGAGGTTCTTCGTCGGTGTCATAATGATGTAGCTGCCGCCCTGGAGGCTAAACTCGTGGATATTCGAGAGGATGTTGGCGCGCATGCCTTTCTTCAGCGCCTCGCCGTTGTACTGGCCGCCCCACGCTGCCTGAGCCACGAAGCCGGAAGCCACGGTCATAGCTGAAATGCCTTGTGCGATGCGTGCATCCAGCATACTATTGAAAACAGCATTATTTATTCTGACAAGCCCAGCTTGTTTCATAGTAGCTGCCGTGACAGCATTGGAAGCTGTAGTAAGAGCATCTTCTAAAGGTTTTTTTAAAAGGAGACAACCTTGATAGACCTCATCATCTGTAAGACCCCATATTTCATTTGCAAATGTGAATTTCGTTTTATCCAGCCAGTTATACTTGATGAGACCTTCCTTTACTTCATCTGTTATATAACTTTTTAAAAAGGAAATTTTTGTATATTCTAGATCGTGGTATTTGGTAAAAAAGGTCACAGCCGTATTTTTAATCCAGCCATAATCAATTTTTCCGGTTGCATCGATAACCACTTTTCCTAACGCGTCATTAGTAGCTTTCGAAACAGCAGATAACGTGGTTTCAGCTGTGGTACAATCTGTCACTTTATTGGCCGCTTGTAACAAGGCGTCTGCCGATACACTCTTACTGGCCGCCGCCGCAAACGAGAGGCTTATGGTATAGACATGCATCGCCAACTCAACAGCTATACGCGGGAGAGTCCACCACGAGAGATCCTGGCTGACCGTCTGCGACGTCTCGCGGATGCCGCCCAGGTTGGTGATGTAGGCATAGGTGAGGCCTTTGGAGCCGTCAATCTTGAATTCGTCGCTCTCAGATGTCGGCGTAAGGTCGGAAGCCACGATGTACTGGAGATAGGGTACCCAGTTGGGATCCTTCATGAACTCTGCCATGCGCTCGGGCGCTACCAGGATACGGAAGTCTTCCGGCACGCCGTTGTATTGTAGCTCACTGCTGATGTCCTCACCTTTGGCAATTCTAGCAATCTGATCTTGGGTGAGAAGGTCGAGGCCGAAGATGTTGTCGCCGGGGATGACATCCTCCGGACCGAGCGACAACCAGTGGAGATTACCGCTGGAGCCGTCGCTATTGGTGTTGACGTGATAGAACATGCGCAGCTCCTTCAGGTTCTTGCACCTCTTGAAGGCACCGTTCTGGATGACCAACTTCAGGTCGGAATAGGAGTTGCGGTTGCCTACGACCTGCTCGAACTCGATGTACTTCAGGTTCTCGTTGCCGGCGAAGGCGTTGGGCGCGATGTTCAGCGTCTTATAATTATAATAGGTACCTGGGTCGTTGCGGATAATCATCTTACCATTGTCGAGGCTCGAGTCGTCGACGCCGATAATCTGAGCATACCAGACGTTCTCGTTGTCCTGCTCGGCGAGCAGTTCGGTAGCATTGAAGTTCTGGTAGTTGGCATTCCACGTCTTCAGCGTGTTCATCAGGACTGCGTGACCTTCAGCGTTGTTCTTCAGCGGCTCGCCGCTGCTGTTGCGCCAATAGCTGTAGACGACTCCGTCCTGCTTGATATCCTGTACCTTGGCAGCATAGATGTTGATGCGGCTGTGGAGGGTGCGCCACTGCTTATCGCCCATGTAGGTCTGGTAGATGGTGGGGGCCACACAGATGCGGCCGTCAGTGCCCTCGAAGGCATCGGCAGCAATTGTCACGCCCGACGTCGGGCCGAGTTCTACCCACGCGTCGTGCTCCTCGTCGCGGTAGACCATCACCAGCTCCTCGATGCCCGAGTCCTTGAAGGCACCCTCCTGTATGGCAACATCCAGGGGCATCGTGGCATGACCGCGCAGGACCGGGCTGATGTCGCTCAGGAACATGATGCGCT
Source organism: uncultured Prevotellaceae bacterium (assembly GCA_900316285.1). Lineage (GTDB taxonomy): Bacteria > Bacteroidota > Bacteroidia > Bacteroidales > Bacteroidaceae > Prevotella. Next base: position 60,231 of record ONCG01000022.1, on the reverse strand, counting down.
TCAGCTGCTTCACGCCTTGGAAGGCACGCGGAGCTATGGCAAACAGATGGGAGTGGAGCCATGAGTCGGCCACGAGGTCGTTGAAGATGATGCTACCCTCGAAGTTCTTGTCCTTCCAGAACCAGCCGTCGCGGTAGAAGTAGTCGTTCATCTTGTCGGGGTTGCAATCCCAGACAACGGTAATCCAGGTGTCGGTGCCCTCGGCGTCGGTGACGTAGAGACTGCCCTCGCTGTCGAACTTATAGCCGCGGGCCTCGCGGAGCGAGTCGCTCATAAAGAGCTTGTAGTCGTGCTTGGAGAGATAGCGGTAGTTGACACCGTAGCGCTCGGCGTTGCTCTTCACCGTCGCAGGCATCGAGGTGGCGATGCCGAGTGAGGGCATTGCATGTACGTCGCTGATGGTGTGCACGCCGTTTGCCGTCCACGGGTCGCTGATGAAGCAGCCGTTGTTGTCAATCCAGTGGTCGAACGGTGTGCCTTCGGGCACCGTCAGGCGTACCTTGGTTCCAGAACCATAGTACTTCTTGCCATAGAGCCTTATCAAAGGCTCACTGATGATCTCGGCCTTGCAGTCGCCGGCCGCCTCCACTTCCGAGAAGATGCACTTGCCTTGTTGCGTTCCCATACGGATGGTGAAATAGCACTTTTCAAAAGTAGACTCCACACCCGACGGCATACGCACGAAGGTGGCGCAGGTGTTGACATAGGGGGCATAGGGGTATTCCTTTGGGTCGAAAAGGCAATTCTCGAATTTGACAGAGCGGTGCGCATATCCCACCATGCCGCTACTGCCTGCGGCATACATCGTGATACTTCCGGTGAACGAGCAGTCCTTGATGACAGGTTCTGCCGTGCACTCCTTTTTCACCTCGGCTACGAGACCGCCGAATGTGGCATCGGCCTTGACACCCTCGCCGCCATACAGGATGCTGCTCACATGGCAGTCCATGATGGTCGTCTGTTTGCTGCCGTTGATGATCGAGGCAATGCCGGCAGCAAACTTATGGTTACTGTAAACGCCACCCGTCACGTTCAGGTGACGGATGGTGGCACCGTCCAGACGGACGAACGGGGCGCAGTAGTCGTCGACTAGCACGAATCCAGCATCCGTGTTGCCGCCGCGGTCGTAGGTCAGTGTGTGACCGTCGCCGTCGAACGTGCCGCTGAACGGCGAGTTCTCTGTACCTACCGACTGCCCATCGGCATCGAAGTCGGCGGTCAGTCGGAAGAACTTACCGCTGTAGCTGTTGCCAGCCGAAACGTCGGTGGCCAGTTGCTTCCAGTCGGAAGTCGAACTGATCAGATAGGGATTGCTGGATGTGCCTTCGCCATCCCAAGCCCATGCGGTCTGCCCTATCAAAAGTAGGAAGACCGTTAGCCATTTTAATCGTTTCATGTTTGTCATCATTATTTTTGATTTTATTTAATTGATTTCTTTCAGTTTAATGCGTACGCCCGCACATAATAAAATACACGCGTGCACTCGCAAGTAATATGCAAAGTTAAGATATTTCGCTTAATAAAACAATATGCAAGACAAATTGCAGGGTCATTTCAGACAAATTGCAGGGTCTGAGGCTATTTTTTAGCGGTTTATGGTGCATGATTAGCTGTTCAAGACTTCGGTTTGGAAAGCTATGGATTCTTAGTGGGAAAGCAACAGAGCACTGCTCCGTACCTCTTGAGCACTGCTCCGTATGTTGAAATATCATGCGTGTCACCAAATGTTTCTCTACAACGGTCACAGGTCACACGTGTGACCATGTCCAAATGGTTCTCTACAACGGTCACAGGTCACAGGTGTGACCATGTACCCTTTCTGCCAAGTGGGGAGCGCAAAATGAAGCAAACACTTGATAATCAATACTTTAACTATATATTACTATTTTCCTTATCATTTTGTATTCAAATAGTGTGACCATTTGGATTTGACATTTTGATTAATATATATGCTGTTTTGTGACAAATAGTAAAGCAAATTATCTTCTTTGCTTACATTCTGCATTTTTGGTTTTCATTCCCCCCTTGTTGCCGAAAGGTAACATGGTCACACCTGTGACCTGTGACCGTTTTGGGGCCGAGAACCTGTGACCGTTTTTTTGAGGGCGCGAAGGAAGTTTTCGAATATTTGTAAACAATTGAAAACAACAACGCATTCTCCAAGATGCCGAAAGCATGTCTTCCTGCCTTTGAAAGCATTGCTTCAAGACACCTAGTGCATAGCTTTTTGACCTCAAAAGCATAGCTCTAGCACCTCAAAAGCATAGTTATAGCACCTAGAAAGCATAGCTTTAGTATCTCAAAAGCATAGCTCCAGCACCCTGAAAACACTGCTCCACGACATCCAGAGATATGCTCTATAGGTTATGGAGCAGTGCCCCGAAAGTACTGGAGCAATGCGCTGCAAGTTCGTTATTTCTTATGTCACGTCCTCTTCATTCCTTTAGGTTATTAGTCCCAGACGCTCCATCCTTCGCGGGCTCGGGGCGTGCTGTCACCTGTGCCATCGCCACCTCCACCGTAACCGATGTCGCTGTTACCATCATTATTGTCATCGACATTGGTATCGATGCCAGAAACATCGCCGCTGGCGGCAAGTAGAGTTAATGCCTGGTATGCTAACACTTTCACCGTTGGTTCTTGATATATCTTTTTCATTTTTGTTTAATTGATTTATTTGATGATGATTTTTCTACCATTATTTATATATAGGCCTTTCTGAGAAGGCTTGCCGTTGATGTGGCGTCCGTCGAGCATGAAGTATCCACTACCCTCTCTCTTTGAAGAGGATGTGGGGGTAAGGATGCTAATTCCGTCAGTCTCTCCATCACCGAAATCAAGCACGATGCTCTTCACGGAGTTATCCTGAAGATCGGTGGCTGCAAGATCTTCGCGCAGTTGGAAGATGCCGCGGAAGCAATTGATGGTCACGTTACCGTTAGCCTTGGGATAGTACAACTTGTTATTGGCGCCCATGTAGAGGATCCTATTGAATGTATCCGGATCTGTATTTTCAGGAAATACAACCTGAACATAGTTGCCGTAGAAGATAGCGGCGTCAGTTTCCTCGTTGCCGATGGCTTTAGGATCTTCCTCGGGGTCGAATTCAACAACCACGTGATTGAACTTGGGGTTCTCGATGACAGTGCCATCGCTGGGCCACTTGACAATATAAGGAATACCTGGCTCAATGCTCTTCTTACTTCCTTCCGAGAAGGTAAGATTCAGCGTGCCCGTATTCTTATCGAACCAGCTGCTTTCGAGTGTCTTCACCGTGGCTCCCTCGAGCGGAGTGCCCGTGAACGTGAGGTCGTCAGAACTGTCCTCGTCAAGAAGGTCGAAGGGCAGGCAGATGGTGTTCCAGCAGCCGTCCTTGTAGAGCTTGCGGCCCTGGAGGGTGACGTTTGCCAAACGGTATCTGTTGTAACCAAGTATGGCAATGTTGTTGTGGAGCTCATCGGGGTCGTTCCAGTTGCTGTCGTCGTAGAGGTTGAAGGCTGCGTCGCCCGCGACTTGGCTGTCAGCGGTGAGTGTGAAGCGGTATACTCCGCTGCCTATATCCGTAGGCTCATCGTCGTTCACCTTCACGTTCTCCACCTTGCAGCCGCCGCTAATGTCGGGGATGGAGAAGTCGATGTGCTTGTTGGCTGTGCCATACAGGTCGTCGCCCACCTTGACGGTAGCGTTGTTGTCTATGGTCACTCCGCTCACATCGAAGTCGTGATCCTTGCTGATGTTGAACGCGAAGCCCATGAGAAGGAGGTTGGGGTGGAGCGTAATCTTGTAGGTATGTGTGTCGTTATCGTTGATCTTGTCCTCCTTGCCGATGTAGAAGTTCCACTCCATCGTGGCTCCTGAAGCCTTGTTACCTACTTCGTAGGCTACGGTGCCGTTGGTGCTGCTGACCTTGGCATTCGACACGTTCCAATGCACGGTGCCTGCAGCCAGGTTGCCTGCGATGCCGCCCACACGCGACTCGCCACTCACTGTGGCAGCCGAGTAGCAACCGCGGACCCATGCATCGGTCTGTGCATAACCACCACTCTCATTGTTCTGGCTGCTCACAGCACCTACGACGCCGCCACAGCTCTCATAGCTGCCTGTTACCGTTACATCGTCGCCGACATAGCAGTTAACGATATCGTAACGAACCATGCCAGCGATGCCGCCGACATAGCCCTTGCCTTCAATTTTGCTATTGACCAGTTTCAGGTTATACACACCTCCGTTGACCACGCCGAAGAGACCGACATAGTTCTTGTCCGGATCGGGAATGTTAATGCCGCTGATGGTGTGGCCCTGTCCGTCGAACTTGCCGCAGAAGCGATGCTCCAGTCCATTACCAATGGGTGTCCAGTCGTACAGGCTCATGTCGAGGTTGTCATCGAGCAGGTAGGTCCAGTCCTTGCCGCTGTCGGTGCCGTCGTAGACCAGTTTGGCCAGTCGTGCCAGTTCCTCGGGCTTGGTGATGGTGACAATCTTCTTCTTGTCGTCAACATTGGCAAACTCTGTGGCATACTTGCCCTCGTCGGTCCAACGGTATTTAGCGAAGGAGGCGGTAATGGTGAAGTCGCATAGGTCACTCTCGAAGACATAGTAGTCGGACTCGGCCTTGGGCTCGACGCCGTTGACGCTCAGTCCCTTGAGCACCTTGTCTGAAGGATAGCTCACCTTGAACTTGATATAATCCGAACTGTATTCACTGAGATAGAAGGTATCCGCTATGATGTAAGAACCATCCGCCGTGCGTACAGCTCCACCGAGGTAGTCGTGGTTCCAACCATTCGGGCTAAAGTCGAGGACGAGCCCTTCGGTGCCGCTGACGACCTTATAGCCCTTGAAGGCTTGGCTGTCGTGCCCGAGGTCGGAGATGTAGATGTTGGTCCATCGGTCGTTCTCGTCGGTCTCGAAGTCGAAGTTAGTGCTGCCTTCGCCCCTCCAGCTGAAGGCCGTCTGGCTTTTGTCGGTCATGCCGCTGTACTTGCCGGCTTCAGCACTAAATTTCACACGCACTCTACTGCCAGCCCAGCCGGAGAAGGCACCTAAGCGGATGTCGCCCTTGCCGTTAGGCACAGCAATGAGCGCTCCATCGAAGAGGCCGAAGACGATGTAGAGGTCGCTCTCGTTGGCATGACCGACGAAGCCGCCACCATGAGCATCGTTCACGCCGACACCCGTACAGGTGATGGTGGCCGATACGCGGCAGTCTCTGATCTCGACTTTGCCTTCGGTATAAGCTACCAGTCCGGCGCTGTGCATGCCGCCGCTGACGGAGCCCGTCACGTGCAGGTTCTTGATGTTGGCATTCTTCACGCGATGGAAGGGAGCTACGGCTTCGGTCGACGACTCTTGCGGATTCGTCAGGCTGCAGTTCAGCACGTGCTTGTCACCGTCGTAGGTGCCGCAGAAGGCCTTGCTGCTGCTCTGGCCCGTCACGCCGATGCCCTGCGTGATGTCGAGGTCGGCCGTCTGTCGGAAGTACTTGCCGCTGAACAGTTCACCAGCAGATGAGCCGTTGAAGACGCGGCAGAGAGCGTTCCAATCGGCTAAGGTCTGTATCAGATACGGACTCGCCTCGGTGCCTTCGCCCTCCCATGTCGTGGCGTCGATGATATACTCCGTCGCCTCGGTGGTTGCCGCGAAGGTGTAATGGTCGTCTGTGGCTGTCAGTTCGTTGCCGTTCACCGCTACGTATTTAAATGCAACGTCGGGCGAGCCTGCTTCAAGAGCGAACGTGAAGGAGCCCTCCTCGGCTATATACCAGTCGTTGGCAACAGCTATCTGACTGCCGTAGATGTTCAAGCGGCTGACGTCGTAAGCCGCTTCGGCAGTGCCAGCGCTGTTGAACCGATGGCCGTCGGCCTGCATCTCGTTGGAGAGCCGCACGCCGTAAAGCCGCTTGCCGTTGGCATTCGCGATGGTGGCCTCTGCGAGGTAGAAATTGTCGGAGAGGGTTGCGCCATCCTCGACAAGACCCACGATAATATCCTTCTTGCCTGCGTCGGTCTTGCAGTTGACAGTAGCCTTGGCGACGCAGTGTTTGAGCACGCCAGAGCTTAGGCGGCCGATGATGCCGCCCACATTGTCATAGCCGACCACCGACGCCTCGGAGTAGCAGCCGCGCGTCGCTGTAGTTGTGACGTTAGACAGGGGGCTCAGGTACTGCCATCCTACGACACCGCCGCAAGCCTTGCTGAGATCGTCATCGTCGGAAGCGTAGACGGATACATCGTCGGCTACATAACAGTTCTCCACGATGCCGTCGTTGTGCCCAACTATAGCTCCTACGTATCTGTTGCCCACGATGAGAGAACTTGCCACCTTCACGTTCTGCACCGTACCATAGTTGTTGGCAATCAGTCCTGCTGTGCCCGTGTTGTTCTTGGAATAGATGAGTCCACTAATGGTGTGGCCCTGTCCGTCGAAGGTTCCTTTGAAAGTGCCATAGCCGGCCCAGTGGTGAGCGCTCATGTTGAGGTTCTTGGCCAGGGTTATGGTGTAACCGCTGTAGCCGTGGCCTTCTACGTCACGACTGATGTTGTAGGCAAGTAGTCCCAGTTCGGCCTCGCTGGTGATGCTGATGGTCTTCGCGCCGGTGTCCTCTACGGAGAACGCAGCCGCACGGACGTCATCGTCCATCCATGTGCCGGAGACTGAGGCGTAGTATTCGTTGCCGCAGTAGGCGCAGATATAATCAACGTAGTGGTGGTCTGTGCAGGGTTCTATCTTTACGCATTGCATCCCGCCGTCATACACACAGGTGTTGACCCTCTCAGCGCAGGCAACAGGAGTGCTTCCTAAAGCTGTGGATTTATCTCCTCTAAAGACCTTCAGTTGGTCGCTCAATATCAGTGTGCCTGACATGGAATAACCGCGTATATTGTCTTCAGTGCCCGCATAAACCGTACCGCTGGTAATGGTAGTCTTTGCATTGTTAGAACTGCAGTCATACCCCCGTCCGATGCCAAAACCAGATTCTCCCGGGAAGGCGTTAACTGTTCCGTCGGTAATGGTCACATTGCCACCATCGGCATTTGCTCCACCGCCGATAGCAGCTCCTTGCGCTCCTCCGCGGGCAGTAACCGTACCGCCATGAATATCGATCGAGCAGCCTTCTGCTAAGCCTTTGCCCTCGCCGCCACCAATGCCGGCAGCCTTTTCACCACCATATGCAGTAATCGAGCCTTCAAAGACAACCACATTGCCACCTGATCCGTTCTTGCCGCCACCGATGGCCGCAGCACCTTCGTAACCCGTGACAATGATATTGCCACCATGAATATACAAGTCGCCGGCATCAGCACCATTTCCGCCACCAATGCCTGCGGCCCCTTCATAGAAATCGTTGTTAACGACGAGTTTACCGATGTGGGGGCCATAGCCAGAGGATTCGCAGTGAATATGGAGCGATGCGCCTTTTTCTAACTTGATATGTTTCACTTCGAGTTCTGCACCATTGCAAAGATAGAGGTGTACATTCTTGTCCTTGATGTGGAGTACCTTGTATTGACCATCGTCCGACGCTGCCCATTTTTTGTCTGCGGTGAGTTCAACCCATGCTTCTGGATCTTTGGCTATGAGGGCTTCGTACTCATGGAAGGCGAGTGAGCCCTCCCACCTAATCACTTTCTTCTCCTTGTCATCCCATACGTGATCATAGTACCAAAAAGCCCATGCATTCTGAGCAAACGGGTGCAAGAGGAAGGCCAAAAGGAGGCTCATCTTCTTGCCGCTCACGGTGATGGAGCGGAGTAAAACATTCTTCATGCAATTTGTTTTCATACGATTGTTTTATTTGATAATTACTTTTTTCCCATTATTGATATAGATTCCCTTCGGGAAATGACCGTTTACGGATTTATTATTTGCCATTTTCCGTCCACTGAGATCATACCATGTACCATTGTCCTCAGCCAACTTTCCATTGCCCATTTCCACGATACCCGTAGATTCTCCGTCGCCGAAGTCGAGCACGATGCTCTTCGAACCTGCTTTCAGGTCATCGACAGTATGGAATACAAGCTTGAAGTAACAGCGGAAGGCTCCGATCTTCATGTCGGCGGTGGGATAGTAGAGCTTGTTGTTGGAGCCCATGTATAGGATTGTTCTGTCGTTGGCCTTCAGTTCCTTTGGTGCAAACCGACCTATGAACTGAACATCGCCGGCATCGACATAAGGCAATATTCCAGACATAATAGGATCTTCGATACTGACGCCTTTGAATGTGGGATTGACAACGGTTGCGCTCTCAACCTCGTCGGTGGGCTTATTCCATTTGATGATATATGGCGTGTTGGCCTGAATACTATTGTCATCGCGGAAGTTGAGCTTCAGTGTGCTAGTTTCTTCATTGAAAGTGCTGGTGTCCAGCGTCTTGATGGAAACACCCTTGAGCGGGCAATCGTCGGCCTGCAGTTGTTCCTGCGAGAGGGAGAATGGCAGGCAGAGCGTGTTCCATGCTCCGTCCTTATAGAGCGTGCGGCCGTAGATGGTGAGGTCGTTGGCACCGCCTTTGTAGGTCTCGATAAGATTTTTGTTGTCGGCATCGTTGAGCAGGAGCCCATAGGTAACATATGAGTTGTCGCCATAGGTCAGATAGCATATAGAAGGTGTGCCTTCCTGAACCATGTAGAGATCTATGCCGAGGAGGGTATAGCAGGTGTGTGATGCCGACGGGACATCCTTCAAAGCTTCCTTGTCGCCAATGCGTGTAACCTTCGTGGCACCAATCGTTTGGCATTTGGCGTAGTAGCATTTGGTGAGCAATGCCCCAGTCGCAGGTTTTTGATTAGAGACGCTTTGGTTGTTGAGCCAGTAGAAGTCGGCATACTTAACATTTTCATCGAATTCGCACAATTCGTAGCAGTTCTCAAATCGCAAGTCGGCATCCTGTTCTCCCCATCCCACGAGAGCACCAGCCCATGTACCGTCACTGAGACCATTGTCAGTGGCCGTCAGCTTGCCGCTATAGACACAATCGTAGAGGCGTGCCGTGGCACTGTTGATATGACCGATGACACCTCCGCCATGGGCATTGTTCATGGTGCTACCGCCAAAGGTGACGTCGGCCTCGACAGCACAGTTGTCAACAGTGGCATAGTTTGTGCATTCGCTCACCAGAGCAGCCGTATGCAAGCCGCCCTTGACGCTGCCCTTGACCATCAGATTCTTGATGGTTCCATTGTTGATAAGCCTGAATGGAGCAGCAAATGGCCTCGTCGTTTCTATATCGATATTCAGCGTGTAATTGTCGCCGTCGTAGATGGGAGCGTTATCATTTTGGAGTAGTTTCGCACCCCACTTGGTGGTGGTGATGTCGGCCGTCTGCTTCCACATCTTATCGGAATAATTTGGATAGAAGCGGGAGTGATAGATGTATTGGCGCCAGTTGTGCTCAGAGTTGATGAGGTATGGTTTAGCCCTTGTCCCCTCACCTTCGAAGTCTTCGACGACGAGATAGGGTTTGACGGTGGTCTCGCCGTCCAGTTGCCACATAGCACCGAGTTCTCTTTCAATCTGACCAACCTCCATGTCCTTAGCTTCGGTGGTTCCTTCCGGCGCATCCAATTCGTCGCCGTTAAGGATATAGTAGCAGTTGTCGACATTGGTCTGTGCACCGCTTTTGGTTTCGCCGACGATGACGTTGCATCCTTTGTTCCATTTCGTGTCGGCAAAGCCGGCATAATAGCAGTCGGTGACATTCAGGGTGCCCTCGTTCTGTCCTACGAAAGGCGAGCAAGCGACGGGCTTCGGCCCATCATATTGATAACCTTGAGGTGCATACCACCCATGATAGTAATCAGCACCCATTTCAAATTTGCCATCGAAAAGGGTATTGCGAATATCGAGACTGCCTTCGGGAGCTACATAGCCTGCGATACCACCGCAATACTTGTTGCCATAATGGAACCTGCCGCTCATCGTGCAACTTTCAATGACGTTGTCAGTACCCGAGACCATGCCGACGATGCCACCGCAATAATTCGATGCATTGATACGCGTATAGCTCAACCCAGGGCCTGACGGGGAGCCTTCACGTGCAGTATAGTTCCGCTGTCGTCCTGTCACTCTGAGGTTACGAATGGTGGCCCCGTTAATGTAACGGAACGGAGCGCGATAGTTATGGCCATGCGGTGCTTCGTCAAAGTCGCCATTCCAGGTGTAGCCTTGTCCATCGAACACGCCATTGAACGGGTGTTCTTGAGTGCCCAGGAAGTCGCTTGTGTTGCCCATGTTGATATCGTTCATCATCTTGGCGTAAATGGGTCTGGCACCATTGTTCACCATATCGCGCAGGTGCCGCCAGTCGTCGATGGTCCTCACTTCATATGGGTTGTCTTCGGTATAGGTCATTTCCACATACTGCACCAGGGCATTCGGGTGAGCAGCGTTCCAAACGCTCGTCATTCCCGACAGCACGTGAAAACGGGTACTGGGGCCAAAGTCCGTTGACTCCGATGTCCATGTGATGTCGCTGGGCTTTGCCGACGTGACATATACATCAATATTGTCAATGACAAGGTTAAAGGCATTCGCACCGATGGTTTTCAATGTCCTCGGCAGATACAGTTTTTCAAGATGGCTGCAGAACTGGAATGCCTTTTCGCCGATTTCGGTCACGCCTTCGGGGATGATTACATCCGTTAAGTGTGCCGTGTTGAAAATGCGGGCAGGGATGGTCGTCATGGAGGACGGGAACTCGAAGCGCTCGATGCTTGTATACTGGAATGCCGCTTCGCCGCAGTTGGTCAGTGTGCTTGGCATATCTGCAGCCTTGAGATGAATGAAGTCGTTGAATGCGTAGGCTCCAATGTATTTCAAGCCATGGGCAAATTTCACCGTGTCCACGACTTCGCGCAGAGGATACCAGGAGGGCCTTGTTTCATCAGTGTCACCATAGTTGTTCATTTCGCCCGACTCTTCGTAAACTTTCTTGTAGAAGTTAAGCACCTTGTTGGTCTTGTCGTAGTTCCAGTAGAGGCTTCCACCGCAAGCTATCTCGTATGAGCGATTGAGCAAGGCAGGGAACTTTTCGAGCCATTGGCCATCCTTGTTGAAGTGGAATGTGGTGCCTTCGCTGAAGTCGGTGGCTGCGCCTTCCCATGTAGCAAGTTGGTCGCCTTCTACCTCAACATTCAATGCCGTGGTGAAACCGTCAAAAGCATTTTTGCCTATCTTTGTCACTCCGTTTTCAAAGGTGACTCTTCTCACCTTGGTGCTAAATTCTTTCCAAGGCACATCGTCGGTACTGGCATAGTCGGCCATAGCTCCTGTGCCGCTGACGGTAATCGTATTGTCGGTGTTCAGCTGTACATGGCAATCGCCCGACGTCCATTGAGTTCCTTCAACATTATAGCGGAAGTTGTCAATTAGCTTAGGATATTTTTCCGCCCATCCCTCATATTTGTTTTCCAAGACATAAATAGTCGACTTTGCGTCAATGTCTTCAGTGTATTCATCCCATTCCTCAAAAGCAGGTCCGAGGCAGGTAACATTTATACGTTCGCTAACACCTAAGGCCGCTTCGCCCACATATTTTACGTTGGAACCGACGATGAGTTCTTCGGGGCGTGTCATAAAGAAGGCCATCTTGCCGATTGTTTCCACACCTTCACCGATAACGACTTTCTTGAGGCCGAAATTACACATAAAGGCCCCAGCGCCGATTTCAGTCACGCTTTGTGGGATAACGACCTCTTCGAGGGCTATCAGTATGAAGCACCACTTACCGATGTAGGTCACGCCGTCTTCAATAATCAATTGTTTGATGTCTTGACTGAAATCGCCCCATGGCCTTTTAAATAGCTCTGCTTGAGTCTCTTCGTCAACACCTCCTTGATTCACGGCCTCCATGATGTCGGGGAAGTCCGCCAGACGTCCTGTACCTCCTGCGACGGGGCTGATGGTCATTACATTTTTGTCCGCGTCGAAACTCCAGGTGCAGTCACCACACGTGCCGCTGGTAACGACTTCTTCGGTTTGAGCGTGCATGCCTGCCACCATGGTGAACAGGGCTGCAATCATACAAAATACTTTCTTTTTCATATTATCTATACTTTGATTCTTTACACATGCGTGGACATTATTATCGCGCAAAGTTAGCAATTTTGGTGTACACAGACAATACGTAAGACAAATTGCAGGGTCGTTTCGGACAAATTGCAGGGTATAGGAGGCAAATTACGACTTTTCAATGCAGCTGCTGTGGGGTTCAAAACAAAAAAAAGGCGCACCGACGGCACGCCTTTTGTGATGAGTATGATAGAAGAACTCGATGAATCAATGAATTGAATTGACAACTCGAGGATTCGCTGAGGTTTACTGATCAACCTTGGCTGCCCGATACTCTGTGGGTGAGAGGCCATAAATGGACTTAAAGGCGCGACCGAAGTGGTTGGTGCTGGAGAAGCCACTGGCTATAGCTACTTGTGTGATAGGGAGCGAGGGCTGCTGGCGCAACAGACGGGCGGCATACTCCACACGACAAGCTGTGATGAAGGCTGCCAACGAAGCGTAGTCGCTGCCCTGTGCAAAAGCGGTGCCGATGCGTTCCTTCGACAGATGGAAACGTTCCATAGCAGCATGCCGGTCGAATTCGGGATTGAGGAAAAGCTGTTCGTCGATGATAACTTGGCTGAGGTGGTTGAAGAGAGAGGAAGCTCCCCCTACGCCCTCCGTCGCAAATGAGGGATTTGCTCCCCTTTGTGGGGCCTCAGCCACACCGGTGGCTGCTCTAAAGACCCCAGTCGCCCCCGAGGGGGCTTCATTAGTCTTTGAGGGTGTTGTGCTTTTCTTGGGGTGACGAGCAGGGGCTTTTGCAGGTGTCTGGCCATCGGTGGTGCTTGCGTTGCTTGTCGGAGCGGGAACGGGCGAGTCTTGTCCAGAAATCGACGGGGATGCATTTTCCCCATCTTTTTGGAGAGACAGGGATTGATTCCTATACATATCCTTATACTTCATCGCTTCCGTAATCTGGCGAACGAGGATGCGATTCTTACGCTTCAACACACGGCGCTGACGGAAGAAATAAAGAAGGAACGCGAGCGTGAAGCAGAAGGCGAGGCCGAAGATGGCACTGATTAACGTGCTTCTTGACTTGGCAGCGCTCTCTTTCTGCAGTGCCATCTGCAGTTCTTGCGCTTGATAGCGAGCAGCATAGTTGTGAGCTTGACTGGCCTGCAGTTGGTCGTTCACCACCTCGCACAATGTTGCGTAGCGCTGCCAGTATTGTTGACTGGCCGTCTGGTCGCCGCGGGCAGCAGCTGCAACAGCGCGATTGCGCAACTCGTTCACATAGTTTGAACTCAGCGTGTCGGCACCCACGAGACGGTCCATCTCGTCGTAGGTGGCCAACATCTTGTCATAATCGCCCAGCAGACACTGAGTGCCGGCTATGGCATTGCGACCGTTGAGGGTCTTGCCAAAATCAGTCTGTTCGAAGAGAGATACAAGCTCCTTCGCTTTCGACTTCTTACCGCTATTGGCATAGGCATTAGCCAGGAAGGCATAGGCCTGCGAGCGATAAAAGTCGCAATAGCCAGGCACATCGTCGATGTCGGGTTCGCGTTCCGAACCGTCGGCATAGTCGGCAGGATGTTGCTCGTAGTCGTCGAGTTTGGCGATGAAACGTTCAGCCAACTGAATGATGTCAGCGTAGCGTTTCTCTGCAGTGATGGAATCGTCAGGCAGGGAGACAGCCGGTAACAAGCTCAGTGCCGTGAGCTTGCGCTTCATAGCCACGATGCACGCATCGAGTTCGTTGAAGTGGCGTTCGTTGTCGAGTTCTTCGATAGCATGGTCGATCATCGCAAAGCCTTCCTCACGCTGTCCCAGATGCGTGAGGGCAATGCCAATCTCCGACTCCGCACGCAATGCTTCGATGGCTTCGGCACTATGCTCGTCTTTCGAACACTTGCGGCAGAGCGTGGCGAGTTGCGTCGACCAACGCACCTGATCCTCGTAGTCAAGGCTGATACGAGCCACATCGGTGAGCAGTCGCAGTACGGCCATATGGTTTTCAGTGTTCAGACGCACAGAGTCGTGTTCGAGCAGCGACACGCAGATTTGTCGTGCTGTATCAGGATTGATGGCTTCGCCTGGGTAGGAATACACCGCCGCACGTAGCAGACTGGCACGAAATGCCGACAAGTTGCCAACAACTTCCGCCGAGTCTATGATTTGCAGAGCCCGCAAAGGGTCTTGCCCATAGATGTCCATTGCCTTACTCTCCGTATAGAGTGTATCAGTAGGGCTTGGATAATGCTGCACACGATGCTTCTGGACACATCCCGTTAGGAGAAGCGTCACAAGCATCAGGGCTATCATCATCAGTTTTTTCTGCTTCATGATTGTTTTTCTTTTGAGTCCGCAAAATGGTGTGTCACTTCATCAAAAAGAGCCAACCTTATTGGATTCAAGTGCAAAATTAATGATTTCTTGCGAAGAAAAGAAACATTCTGATTATTTTTTTGTAACTTTGTCACCACATTCTTTTACGGTCGATAGTAAAAAGGAAATAATTACTGAAACAGAGAACAATGAAACGATTCACATCCATCCTGGTAGGGATGTTCATCACTATATGCGTCAGCGCACAGCAAAACAACTTCCGTATTCTTGGCGGCGAGCTGAGTAACTCGGCAGCGACGTCGGTGGAGGATATCGATGAAGTGCTACCCCGCATGAAAGCGCTGGGGCTGAACACGGTGCTGGTTCCCGTTTATTGGGAACTGATGGAGCCTGTGGAGGGACACTGGGACTTCACACTCGTAGACAGCACCATTGATGTAGCCCGGCAGCAAGGACTGAAAATCGTGCCTCTCTGGTTCGGCGTATGGAAAAATTCTATGTCGTGCTATGCACCAGCGTGGTTCAAACGCGATGTGAAACGCTTCCCAAGAGCGGTGACGTCTGAGGGCAAGCCATTGGAGATTGCCTCCTGTTTCAGCGACAACGTGTTGCAGGCCGACCTGAAGGCTTTCTCCGCCCTGATGCAGCACATCGCTCAGAAGGACCCACAGCGCGAGGTGGTTGTGATGATGCAGATTGAGAACGAGATTGGCATGCTGGAATCGGCTCGCGACCACTCTCCTTTGGCTGAGAAAGCCTATCGACAACTTGTGCCACCAACATTGCTCAAAGCGCTGAACAGCAAGAAGAAAGGCACATGGGCAGAGGTGTTTGGCACCGACGACTATGCCGACGAGAAATTCATGGCCTGGCACTATGCCTGCTACGTGGAACACCTGGCGAAG
This sequence comes from uncultured Prevotellaceae bacterium, assembly GCA_900316285.1. Lineage (GTDB taxonomy): Bacteria > Bacteroidota > Bacteroidia > Bacteroidales > Bacteroidaceae > Prevotella. The sequence goes on along the minus strand of ONCG01000022.1, from coordinate 44,977 downwards.
GCAGCGAGACGCATTCACAACATACCACTCTATGTGAATGCCGCGATGAACAGCCGAGGGCGCAAGCCTGGCGAATATCCGTCGGCAGGCCCGTTGGCTCATCTTGCCGACATTTGGAAGGCTGGTGCTCCCAGCATCGACTTCCTCGCCCCCGACATCTATGATACAGGCTTCAAGTCGTGGGCCGCACAATATGCAATGCCTCTACGACCGCAGGAAAACCTGAAGGCAACAGACAAAAAGTATAGCATGGGCCGCGAGAGCCGCGAGATAAAGAACCGCCTCTTCATCCCCGAGAGCCGCTGCTGCACAAATAGCGGTGTGCGTGCCCTCTATGCCTTCGGTGAGCATCAGGCGCTGGGCTTCTCACCCTTTGCCATCGACCAAGCATCGCCAGAAGAAACGCAATCGGTAACAAAGGCGTACAACCTCTTGTCGCAAGTCTTCAGAGTAAAGCCACAGAACACCTGGGGCTTGCTCTTCGACCAGGAAGACCGCGAGCGCATCATCGACGACGAGGGTGTGCTGATGACCTGTCGCCACTATTTCACGCTGCCTTGGGACCCTCGTGCCACCGACGGCTCCATTTGGCCTGAAGGCGGAGCGATGCTCGTGCGACTGGGCAAGTACGACTATCTGCTGGCTGGCAGCGGTGTCGTCATTGATTTCAAGACGCGTACAGAGAAAGAGCAAGAAGCGTCGCGTGCAGGCGTAGGAGAACAGCAGAAGAAACTGGGCGAGGACGGTTTTGCCGAAGCAGGAGGCACATCGCAGACACCCATCAAACCGTTCACCGGTTCTCGTCTCGGTCTACTTTCCGTCGACGAAGTTCGCATCGACGAACAAGGACAGATGCACTACCTCCGCCGTGACAACGGCGACCAGAGTCATCAGGGCCGTCACGCCCGCATCAGCGTCGGAGATTGGAAAATCCTACACATTCAACTATATGAATACAAATAATAAAATCATCAAATAACTACCTTATGAAACAATTCACTAAAAAGACAGCCACGGTCGTATTTCTGGCCATGCTGACGATGCAGGCTTACAGCCAAGCAACAAAAACAGGACAGAACAAATCCTTGTCAAACAAAGAACTCTTCGACAGCGGTTGGCAGTTCACCCGCGATGGGAAAACAACTACGGTCGACTTGCCCCACGACTGGGACATCTTCGACGCACCCAACCCTGAGACAGGTGCCACCGGAACTGGCGGCGGCTGGTTCCAAGGCGGCAAAGGCGAGTATCTCAAGTCGTTCAAAACTCCTGCAGGCGAGGTGGTGAAACTCCTCTTCGAAGGCGTCTATCAGCGTGCCGAGGTGTTCGTGAACGGACAGAAGGCCGGTCAGCACGGCTACGGCTACACGCCGTTCACCGTCGACATCACTCCTTATTTATATAAAGACAAACGGCAGAATGAACTGCTTGTCACAGTTGACAACAGCCTCCAGCCCAACTGCCGCTGGTATTCCGGCTCGGGCATCTACCGCCATGTGTGGCTCGAGACCATGCCGGCGCTGCATATTGCCCAGAACGGTGTATTTGTCACAACGCCCGAGGTGAAGGCCGACAAAGCCACCGTCAACGTGGAGGTGACTGTTGAGAATGAGTCGGACAAAGAACGTGCAGCGACCGTTGTCATTCACGGCACACAGCTGAAGACCTCCCTGAGTGAGGTTTTGCCTGTAAAAATACCAGCTCATAGTACAAAAAGCGTCGCAGCCACCTTTACTGTCCAGAATCCGGAACTGTGGTCTACTGATAACCCTTACCTCTATAAGGCAACCGTGGAACTGAAGGAGATGATGAAGGATGAGGCAATTGACCGTCAGACGGCAAAATACGGCATCCGCTCGTTCTCGTTCGATGCAGAGAAAGGCTTTGTGCTCAATGGTAAGCCAGTGCTTCTGAACGGCGCCTGCGTACATCACGACGACGGTGTACTCGGAGCAAGAGCCTTCGACGCTGCAGAGATTCGCAAAGTACGACTGATGAAGGAGGCTGGTTTCAACCTCATTCGCACCTCGCACAATCCCACCACGCGTGCGTTCCTCGATGCCTGCGACTCGCTTGGCATGCTGGTCATCGGCGAGGCTTTCGATGGTTGGCGCTCGGCCAAGCTGAAGTACGACTACTCCACCCTTATCGACTCGTGCTATCGCGAGGATGTTCACGCAATGGTACTGCGCGACCGCAACCATCCCTGCATCATCTCTTGGAGCTTGGGCAACGAGGTCATTGAACGTAAGGAATTGCGTGTTGTCCATACCGCACGTCTGCTGAAGAATGCCGTTTTGGAGATAGATAACACACGCCCCATCACCGAGGCCCTTTGTGCTTGGGACCGCGACTGGGAAATCTACGACCCGCACTTCGACGTACTTGATGTTGCCGGCTACAACTACATGATTTTCAAACACACCAGCGACCACCAGCGCAACCCCAAGCGCGTAATGTGGCAGACTGAGAGTTATCCGCGCGACGCCTTCCGCAACTGGGCAACAGTGAACGACAACTCTTACGTCGTGGGCGATATGGTTTGGACGGGTCTCGACTACCTCGGTGAGTCGGGCATCGGCCGCTACTACTATGAGGGCGAGCGTCCGGGCGAGAGCTATGCCCCAGGCGGACAACCCGACTGGCACGGCGCTTGCTGCGGTGACGTCGACATCACTGGTTGGCGCCGGCCCATCAGCCATTATCGCGACATGCTGTGGAACGAGAACACTCCTCTTTATATGGCTGTGAAGGAGCCCGATGGCTATCGCGGCAAGATTCACGAGACGCAGTGGAGCGTGTGGCCCACATGGGAGTCGTGGAACTGGCCGGGTTGGGAAGGCAAGCCCATCGAGGTGGAGGTCTATACCAAACAGCCAGAAGTGAAACTCTATCTGAACGACAAACTCGCCGAGACGAAGGCCGTGAGCCGTGAGACACAGTTCAAGGCGGTGTTCAAGTTGCCTTATGAAACGGGTGAGCTGCGTGCAGAGGCAGGCGGAAAGAACGTCACACTCGCTACCGCCGGTGAGCCCGCTCGTCTGCGACTCACTGCCGATACTCCCTCCCTACGGGGGAGGGCTGGGGTGGGGCCAATCATCACTGCCGACGGTCAGGACTTGGCATACATCACCGTTGAGGTGGTCGACAAGAACGGCCGCGTGTGTCCTGATGCCGCCATCCCCTGTGAGGCTATTGTGAAGGGTCAGGGACAGCTCTTGGCATTCGCCTCCGCCGACCTAAAGGACCGCGAACCGAAGACCACTTCACGCGCCACCACTTGGAAGGGTCGCGCCCTGCTCGTCGTGCGCAGCAACAAAAGTAAAGGAAATGTGCAGGTAAGCATCAAGAGCAATCTGCCGACAGCCTCGCTCACCATCAAAACGAAGTAATCAATGAAAAGAGTCCTCGCATTATTAGCCGCGATGCTTTGTTTATCAGCATCTGCCCAAACACACGACTGGGAAAACCCAGCCGTGTTGGGCATCAACAAACTGCCGTATCACGCCACCCTGCAACTGCCATCGAAATGGAAAGATTGCGCGGAGATATTTTCACTCGACGGCCAGTGGCAGTTCCGTTGGTCGAAAGACCCGGAGAGCCGACCCGTGGGCTTTGAGCGCGAGGACTATGATGTGAGCAAGTGGGACAAGATCACCGTTCCGGGCAACTGGCAGCTGCAAGGCTTTGGCAAACCCATCTATGTAAACATGCAATATCCCTTCCATCGCGACCGACCCAGCGTGACGGGTGAGCCGCCGAAGGACTGGTATGCCTACGACCACCGCAACCCCGTCGGCTCGTATGTAACATTTTTCGACGTGACGAAGGAGATGCTCTCGAAGGACCTCATCCTGCATTTCGGTGGTGTTCATTCAGCGATGTATGTGTGGGTGAATGGTCAGCGAGTGGGCTACAGTCAGAACTCGATGTCGCCTGCTGAGTTCGACATCACGAAATATGTGCGGAAGGGTCGCAACAAACTCGCGGTGGAGGTGTATCGCTGGAGCGACGGCAGCTATCTGGAATGTCAGGACATGTGGCGTCTCTCGGGCATCTTCCGCGAGGTGCAGTTGTGGGTGCGCCCATTGGTACACATTGCCGACTACAAGGTGGAGGCCATCACCAATGCCGACTTCACGGACTTCACTGTCAAAGCCAAGGTGTCCATCTGCAATGTCGGCAAGAAAACCGCCAAGAACTTGCTGGTCCAGCTGCAGATTGCTTGTCCCGAGCTTTATGGCGTCAATGTCAATCCAAATCATTGGAACGTCACCAATCACCGCATCCCCAAGCTGCGTGCTGGCGATACGATTCATGTCGAGCTCAGCGACCACTACAATCCATCACCTCGCCTGTGGTCGGCCGAGAAGCCCTGGCTCTATCCTTTCACCGTGCAACTTTATGGAAAGGACATCAAGGACAATGAAGCGTTTGAATATCACTTCGGCGTAAAGCGCGTGGAATGCGTCGGCGAGGTCTTCAAGATTAACGGCAAAAACGTAAAGTTGCGCGGTGTGAACCGCCACGACCATCATCCTGTAACGGGTCGTTACGTCGACGATGCCACCTACGAGCAAGACATCCGGCTGATGAAGCAGGGCAACATCAACTTCCTGCGCACATCGCACTATCCCGACCGCGAATACCTCTATGAGCTCTGCGACCGCTGGGGCATCTACGTGATGGACGAAGCCAATCAGGAGAGTCACGGCTATGGTTATGCTAATCGTGTGATGGGTGAAGACCCTGCATGGAAGGATGCTCACGTAGATCGTGCCGTCTCATTGGTTCATCGCGACAAGAACCATCCCAGCGTCATCTTCTGGAGCATGGGCAACGAGGGTGGTGTTGGTCCCAATCTCAAGGCAATGCGCGATGCAGTCGTGGCTCTCGACACCATCGCCCTACCCTTCTGCGACACCGACCGCAGCCAGAGCGACATCTACGACGACAGCTATCTCTCACCCGCAAGACTCGCTGCAGAGGCCAAGAAGGTCAACGACCGCCCATTCATCATGCGCGAGTATGCCCACGCCATGGGCAACTCTGTGGGTAACTTCCAGGAATATTGGGATGTCATCTATGCAGACTCCAGCATTTGCGGCGCAGCCATCTGGGACTGGGTGGACCAAGGGCTAAAGCCTACCCCCGACCCCTCCCCAAGGGAGGGGAGTATGAAGGGGGATTTCCTTTATGGCGGTGATTTCGGTGACAAGCCCAACGACGGAGCCTTCTGCCTCAATGGCCTAATTGCTGCCGACCGCAAGCCTCATCCGCATTACTACGAAGTGCAGCACGTCTATCAGCCTCTGCAGTTTGTGAAAGAGGGTGACCAAATCCGCATCGTCAACCACGACAGCTTCACCGACACGAGTGAATACGACATCACCTACGATACCCTTCACATCGATGGCGAGACCTTGCTGAACGTCGCAGCTCGTTTGCGTCGAGACACCCCTTGGGCAAAGGCAGGCTTCGCGGTGTCCAGCGAGCAGTTTGTGCTGCAGCCATACGCCTTCCCCTCAGAGATGGCGGAAAAGGCAGGGAAGGTGCAGAAACAAGACGGAAACATCGTCGTCACCACCGACCACGGCTCGGTCACCATCGACCCAATGGGCGCACTCGTTAGTTGGCTGGTTAATGGCATGCAGTTGTTGCAGGCTCCCCTCGAGCCCTACTTCTGGAAGCCAGAGAACGACAACCAACATGCAGCCCACTTTGCTGAGCGTCTGGCAGTATGGAAAGATGCTGCAGAAAAGCGAACCATCAAGGCTCTTCGCATAGAAGGTGAAAAAGTGATTGTAGATATGTCGCTACCCGTGGGCGCTGATGTCACGCTGACCTATACCATCACTCGCGACGATCATATCAAGGTAGAGATGGACTATCAGCCAACGGCTCTTTCCCTCGAGAAAGAGGCGATGCTGATTCCGAAGTTCGGCATGCGCATGCGTCTGCCTTCCGAGATGACTCATATTAATTATTATGGTCGAGGCCCGTGGGAGAACTATCCCGACCGCAAGCGTTCTGCCTTCCTCGGACGCTACGAGATGCCGCTTTCCGACTATCAGACCGAATACGTTCATCCGCAGGACAACGGCAACCGCTGCGACATTCGCTGGTTCGAGATTTCGTCGTCCGCACAGAAGTTGCGCATCGATGGTTGTCAGCCCCTCTGCATCCGTGCGTGGGACTATGGAGAAGAAGACCTTGAAGGTGCCAAGCACCCCAACGAAATCCAACGTGGCCGTTTTGTCAACCTGAACATCGACCTGAACGTTCATGGCGTCGGAGGCATCGACACCTGGGGCCAGCGCACCCTTCCCCAATACACCATCCCTGCCGACCAGCCCTATCACTATAGTTTTATTCTTAGCAGGTAAGGGGGTCTCTGTCGGGCAGACACGGGGGGCTGCCCCTACCGCTGGGGTGGGGCTCCTCTACTCCACGAACGCTTCCATGATGGCGGTGGGAGCGGCATTGTGGTCGAAGGCGCCGAGCTTATAGCCACCAGGCAAGCACTGCGGTTCCCAGTAGAACACGCCGCGACAATGACCATTAGTCATGCTGCGTGCCTCTTTGATGACACGAGTGAGTTGTCGGCGGCCTTCCTCCATCTTCTCCGGATGCTGCTCATCGACCTCGAATCCCGTCTCAACAATCATCACGTCGCACTTGTATTTCTCGCTGACATGACGAATGTTGCTCATGCAATCGGTGATAATGTCGTCAGCCTTCAGTTCGGGGTGTCCTTCCATCGCCCAATAGGGATAGAGCGACATACCAATCATATCCCACCGACCACCATACTTGCGCACGATGTCGAGATTCCAGTCGTAGAGCGACTGCTTATGACCGCGGTCGAGATGCACGATGACGATGGCTTTTGGAAACACCTTCTTCACCGCATCGTAGCCTGCACGGATGAAGCCCGCATACTGCTTTGGATTCTTCTCGATGTGTCCCATCGGCCAGAGCAGTCCGTTGGCGGTTTCGTTGCCCACCTGCACCCAGCGAGGCTCGATGTCGTTTTCTTTCAGCAACGTAAGCACCTCGATGGTATGCTGTGCGAGGTCGCGCTTCATCTGCTTATAGCTGTGTCCCTCCCAGGCTTTGGGAATAGGTTGCTTGGCGGGGTCTGCCCACGAGTCGCTATAGTGAAAGTCCACCATGAGTTGCATGCCCAGCGCCTTCACACGACGCGCCATCGCAAGGAGTTCGTTTTTGTCGCACGAGCCGCCCCGTGGATTCACCCACACACGCATGCGGATGGCCGACATCTGGTAGTCGTTCTTCAGCAGTTCCAGACATTCACGCTCGCGTCCGTTGCGGTCGTGGAATTTCACTCCGTGCCGCTCCTGCCCAGTGAGGAATCCCACGTCGGCACCTTTCACGAAATCGGTTGTTGTTGTTTGTTGTGCGCCGGCGACAAGCGGCAGCATCAGTAGCAAGGATAGTAGTTTTCGTCTCATGTTTGTGTTTGGGTTGATTGTAAGAGTTTGTTTCGTAGATGATGCAAATAGCAATGAAATAAAGGCAGAACATAGTCAGGCCTTCGGTCTTCTATCCCTTTCCCCCTCGGAAGATTGAGGGGGACTATAGATATTCTGCGGTGACGCTTTCGCGACAGCCGAGGAGGTCGCGAGGCTTGCCGGCAAAGAGAATGCGGCCACCCTGCTCGCCGGCACCCGGTCCGAGTTCGATGACGTAGTCGGCAGCCTTGATGACATCGGTGTTGTGTTCCACCACATAGACCGTGTTTCCCTCGTCGACCATTTGTTCAAAGAGGTTTACGAGGCGCTGCACATCCTTCGGGTGTAGGCCGTCGGTGGGCTCGTCGATGATAAACGTCTTGCCGCGCTCACCCAGATAGGAGGCAATCTTCAAGCGTTGCAGCTCACCACCAGAGAGTGTGGAAAGCGCTTGGTTTAGATGCAGATAGCCCAGCCCGACATCCATCAGCGGTCGCAACTTCTGCTCGATGACGGTGCCACGGAAGAAGTCGGAAGCGAGCCGAACAGAGAGGTCCATGACTTCGGCGATGGAGAGAGAAGACCCACCCCCCTGCCCCTCCCGGGCCTCTCCCCCTGCCCCTCCCCCATAGGGAGGGTAGCTTTTGAGGGGAGCAGATGGTCTTTCTTTCTGACTCTCCGTCTGCAGAGGCATTTCACTCCCCTCCCTCACCTGCAGGGGCTGAGGGGATAGTTTATACTGCAACGCCTCCTTTGAGTAGCGGAGGCCGCCACAGGCATCGCAGACGGTTTCGATGTTGTCCATGAACGCCATTTCCGAGACGATGACGCCCTTTCCTCCACAGACGGGACAGGCACCCTTTCCATTGAAGGTGAAATAGGCCTCCTTCAGCTTGTACTTGCGTGCGAACATCTTTCGGATGTCGGGAGCGACATCCATATAGGTCGCGGGTGTGGAGCGCAGACTCACACCGATGTTCTTTTGCGAGATGTAAATGGGGAGTTCCCCATCCGTCTTTTGTTCCTCTCCACAAGCCCTCATCAAGCTCTCCATGAGCGAACTCTTTCCCGAGCCAGCAACACCCGCCACAACGGCAAACACGCCCAGTGGCAGGTCGATAGAGATGTCCTGCAGGTTGTGCAGACAGGCATGTCGCAAAGGGAAGAATGCTTTCGGCTGTCGGGGTTGCAACTTGAAGTCGCCCGTTCGCTGCAGCATCTCGCCCGTCGCGGTGCCACTTTGCAACAACTCATCGTAGGTGCCCTCGAAGACGATTCTGCCGCCGTCGATGCCCGGGCCGGGCCCGAGGTCAACGATATGGTCGGCCATACGAATCATCTCCTGATGGTGCTCTACGAGGAGTACGGTGTTGCCCGCATCGCGCAGCCGCTGGATGGAACGCTTCATCAGTTGGATATCGTGATTGTGGAGACCCGTGCTGGGTTCGTCGAGGATATACAGTACATCGGAGAGCGATGAGTTGATGTACTTGGCAATTTTGCAACGCTGCGCCTCGCCACCCGAGAGCGTTCCCACGCCACGATCCAAACTGAGATAGCCCAGCCCAATCTCCTCGAGCGCCGTGAGCCTTGCGCCGATGGCTGCCTTCAGGTCCGCGGCCAGCGGGTCGGCGATGGAACTGATCCAACGATTAAGTTTCGTAATGCTCAACGCGCAAGCCTCAGCAATGTTCATTCCGTCTATCTTACACGAAAGCACACGTTTGCTCAGTCGCGTGCCGCCACAGTCAGGACAAGTGCCCATGCGCAACATCGGATTCAGCACGGCGGCATGCAGCAGACCTTCCTCGGAGTTGATGATGGAACGATACATACGTGGTATCAGACCCTCATATTTCGCCGTCTTCGGCCAGTTGGCAGGCGGGTTCTTCAACCTGATCTGCGGACTATTCAGGAACTGGTCGAGCTCCTCGGGCGTGTAGTCCTTGATTTTCTTGTCGAGGTCGAAGAGGCCGCTATGAGCATAGCGAATCCAGCGCCAGCCACCCTTGCCGAACGCAATGTAGTGGATGGTGTCCTCGTCGTTCAAGCTCTTGTCGAAGTCCACAAGCTTGTGAATGTCCAGCTCGCGAATCTCGCCCAACCCCGAGCAGCGCGGACAGCTACCCTCGGGATGATTGAACGAGAACGATTCCGAATAGCCTACGAAGGGCTTTCCCACACGCGAGAACAGCAGGCGCATCAGGGCGGCAATGTCGGTATAGGTGCCCACGGTGGAACGTGAGTTCTGCGCGGGTTTCTTCTGGTCGATAACGATGGCGATGGGCAGGTTCTCGATGCTTTCCACATGCGGTCGCCCATACTTCGGCAGATACTGCTGCACGAACGTCGGGAACGTGTCGTTCAGCTCGCGTCGCGACTTTGCCGCTATCGTGTCGAGCACCAGCGAACTCTTCCCCGAACCCGATACGCCGGTGAAGATGGTGATTTGGTGTTTCGGCAGCCGCAGCGAGACGTTCTTCAGATTGTTCTCCGTGGCTCCGCGTATGATGATGTGGGTGTAATCCATGTTGCTAGTGATAAAAAAACTTAAAGTTCTGCAAAGGTAAGAAAAAGATTGCAGTTATTGGCGGGTTGTTATGAGTTTTTTAGTAACTTTGCGTCAAAAGTCACGAATTAACATGAACCATTCACCTATTATATATAGTCTGCGGGCACCAAAAACGCTGCAAGGAACCGTACAGCTGCCCGCATCGAAAAGCATCTCGAACCGAGCACTCATCATACATGCCCTCGCACGAAAAAGGGACGCTGCCGCCCCCACCCCACTCGATTGGGAGCAGGCACCAGCAAACCTCTCCGACTGCGACGATACCGCCGTCATCGTGAAGGCGCTGCGCGATAATCCCGACGTCATCGACATCCGTGCGGCAGGAACCGCCATGCGCTTCATGACCGCCTATCTTGCCGTGATGCCGGGTGAACACGTGCTCACGGGCACCGAGCGCATGAAGCACCGCCCCATCGGCATCCTTGTGAATGCCCTCAGACAGCTTGGCGCCGACATCAGCTACGAGGGCGAGGAAGGCTTCCCACCCCTGCGCATCAAGGGCAAGCCGCTCAGCGGCGGCATCATCGACATTCCCGGCGACATGAGTTCGCAGTATGTGTCGGCGATGCTCATGATTGGTCCGGTGCTCGAAAACGGACTGGAGCTGCGACTGAAAGGTCATGTCATCTCACGACCGTACATCGACCTGACGCTATGGATGATGCGCGAGTTCGGAGCCGATGCCGACTGGACCAGCGGCGACACCGTCGTCGTGCGCCCCACTCCCTACCAGCCGTGCAACTACCTCATTGAGAACGACTGGAGTTCGGCCAGCTACTGGTATGAGATGATGGCCCTCACCGACGACCCCGATGCCGAGCTACAGCTGCCGGGACTCACCGACGGCTCGAAGCAGGGCGACTCTGCCGCACGCTACATCTTCTCCATCCTGGGTGTGAAGACCATGTTCGCGAAGGATGGCAGCGTGGTGCTGCGCAAGAACAATCGTGTGGTGCCACGTCTCGACTACGACTTCGTGAACTCCCCCGACCTCGTGCAGACCGTCGTCACCACCTGCGTTGCCAAAGGCATCCCGTTCCACTTCCACGGACTGCAGACGCTGAAAATCAAGGAGACCGACCGCATAGAAGCCCTGCGCAACGAACTGCGGAAGCTGGGCTTTGTCATCCGCGTGGAGGAGAACTACGACCTCGTCTGGGACGGCACACGCTGCGAACCCACCGGCGAGCCCATCGAGACCTACGAGGATCATCGCATGGCGATGTCGTTTGCCCCGCTGTCCATCATCTTTCCGGGCCTCTCCATCAGCCATCCGCAGGTGGTCACAAAGTCCTATCCCCGCTTCTGGGAAGAGATGAAGAAAGTCGGGGTAGAAATCACGGAAGTAAAGAACCTGACAGAGGGATAACTGCAAGGGATTCATACGCTTCGCGTTCTTTTAAAAGAATACACCCAACGTAGTCCCCTCCTTCCTTTGGTGGGGTAAGGGGTGGCGAAGCGCGAGGAGGGAGCGATGAGGGGAGCGCAGCGACGGGGGAAGAGAAAAATACAGCCCTTACCTATTATAAAATATGTCGAACATTGTTTCTCGCTACCACCCCTGCCCCCTCCTCCCCGGAGGAGGGGACTACAAAGCGCCGCGAAAGCGGATTTTGAAAGCGGATCAAAGAGAATAACAATATGACCGAAATCACCATTATAGCCATCATCGCGCTTGTCACGCTGGGCGCCATCGCCTACATCTTCGGCCGCAACCGCCGCCCCGACGGCACCGAGGAGCCCATCGTCATCGGCGAGGGCGACTGCGCCATATGCACTCCCGAGAGTCCGCGATGCGAGCAGGCCTGTATGATGGAGGCTGCCACGAAGCCCATCGAATACTTCGACGATGAAGAACTCGATGCCTTCATCGGGCGTGCCGCCTCCGACTACACCGACGACGAGGTGGAGCAGTTTGCCTACATCCTCCACACCATGCGCGAAGACGAGGTGGCCGCGTGGAGCCGCAGTCTCGTTCTGCGAGGCATCAACCTGCCCGACCAGCTGCGCGACGAGCTCATCATGCTACGCGACAGCCAAGCATAATGCATAGAGAAGCCCTGGCATAGAGCATATCAGTCAACCGAGCATAGATTATTGAGACAAACATAAACAAAACAACACCGACTATGAAAAGAATTTCTTTCCTGGCTGTCGCCCTGCTGACAGCATTCCTGCCCATCATGGCCCAGAAGACCATGAAGGCACCCGCCGGTGGCAAGGCCATCAGCGATGAACTCATCGGCATCTTCTTCGAGGACATCTCCTCGGCTGCCGACGGAGGTCTCTACGCCGAACTCCTGCAGAACGGCTCGTTCGAATTCAGTCCCGTCGAACGCGACGGCTGGGGACCCGGCACCGCATGGCGCCTCGTGCGTCCCGGCCACACCACCGGTTGGATGGAGGCTCGCATGGATGCCCCCCTGCATGCCAACAACGCCACCTACATGCGTCTGCACACCGAGCGTGTGAAGGAGTACTACGACTATAAGGGTTGGAAGGGCTTCGGCCTGCAGAACGACGGCTTCGACGGCATCTCCGTGAAGGCCGGCGCGAAGTACGATTTCTCCATGTTCCTGCGCGTGCCGCAACTGAATAAGGCATACACCCTGCAGGGACAAGACGCCACCCTCACACCGCGTCTGCGCGTCGTCCTCGTTGAACCGCAGCAGGGATGGGGCCGCGACCCGAAGCTCTTGGCTGAAGCCACCATCGACGCCAGCGGCAACAGCTGGAAGAAATACGAGGCCGTGCTCACGCCAACCGAAGACTCTCAGCATGCAGTGCTGCAGGTGCTCTCGCTGAATGTGGGCGTCATCGACGTCGACCAAGTCTCGCTCATGCCCGAGGACACCTATAAGGGTCACGGCCTGCGCAAGGACCTCGCACAGGCCCTTGCCGACCTCCACCCGAAGTTCATGCGCTTTCCCGGCGGCTGCGTGGTGCATGGCGGTGGCGACGGCTTCTGGAACACCTACCGCTGGAAGACCACCATCGGTCCGCGCGAGCAGCGTCGTCAGCTGAAGAACACGTGGGGCTATCATCAGTCCATGGGGCTGGGCTACTACGAGTACTTCCAGTTCTGTGAAGACCTGCAGATGCAGCCCGTGCCCATCCTGCCCTGCGGAGTGTCGTGTCAGGGCATGAACGGCGGCTGGGGCATGCGCGACCAGGCTCAGGAGGTTGTTCCCATGTCGGAAATGGACGAGTGGGTACAGGATGCCCTCGACCTCATCGAATGGGCAAACGGCGATCCCGCCACGAGCAAGTGGGCAAAGATGCGTGCCGACCAAGGTCATCCCGCTCCGTTCAATCTGAAGTATCTCGGACTGGGCAACGAGGAGCGCATCTCACCGGAGTTCATCGAGCGCTTCAAGTACATGTATAAGAAGGTCACCGAGGCACATCCCGAAATCATCATCGTCGGCACAGCAGGCCCAGGCTCGCATCCCGGCAACAACGACTTCGAAACCGGCTGGAAGCTTGCAGAGGAAATCGGCCTGCCTATCCTCGACGAACACTACTACGAGCCGAACAAGTACTTCCTCGAGAGCCGCCAGTACGACAAGTATCCGCGCGACCGCAAGACGAAAGTCTATCTCGGTGAGTATGCCGCCAAGGACAAGAAGCTCATCGACGCCCTCGCCGAAGGCCTCTACCTGCTGCATGTGGAGCGCAACGGCGACGTGGTCTGCATGACCAGCTATGCGCCCCTCTTCGCCCGTAAGAACGCCACCAACTGGAACCCCGACCTCATCTACTTCGACAACGACCGCCCCTTCCTCACCTGCAGCTACTACGTGCAGCAGATGTTCGGACAATCCAGCGGACAGTACTACTACGGTGACTGCGTGCAGCTTGCCAACGCCAACAGCCTTATGGAGCAGTCCGTCATCCTCAACGTGAAGGAGCGCAAGCTCTTCGTGAAGGTCTGCAACGCCAGCGACAAGGCCACCACCGCCAAGCTCGACCTCTCGCGCTTCAAGTCGCTGAAGAAGGTCGCCACGAAGACCGTGCTTACTGGAAAGGCCGATCAGGAGAACAACTTCGACCAGCAGCCCATTGCCCCGCAAACCTCCACGGTGAAGGCGCAGAAGAAGGCCACCATCGACGTTCCTGCCTACTCGTTCACCATGCTGGAGTACGCCCTGTAAAGCCCGCCAGCATCCATATCTGCATCATAATCCATATCGTCATAGAAGAAAGGAACGGGGAGCCCACTCCTCGTTCCTTTTTTGTGTGGTTCAGAAACTGAACTGTTGTGTGGCTAGAGTAGTGCTTTCGTGTGACTGAAGTAGTGCTTTCGTGTAGCAGGAGTATTGCTTTGAAATAGCGATAGTAATGCTTCGATTTTACAAATCAACTTATTTTAATCAGTAAATTAACTTAATTTGATGAGTAAATTAACTTAATTTGATAAGTAAAATAACTTAATTTACTGAATAAAATAACTTAATTTACCGAACAAATTAAGTTAATTTATTTTTCCATCTCATTGCACTTGTCTCATCAGATGATTACTCTCGACACACGAAAAGACTGCTCTTGCCACACAAAAAGACTACTCCGCACATCTGATTCTATGCTTCCGCCTCCTTCAGCTTCTATTGTTCCTTTTTGAATCTTATTTCATAAAAAAAGCGATTGATGCAATAAAAAAGACCGAGATGCGTTATATAGTAAATCAAAGAGCAAAGAAAGATTAAGCAGAAAAATGCCATACGGTTGCTCTTGCTGCTGGTTTTGACAGGACTGGTGGCAGGATGTTCTACGCAGAAGAATACTGCGAAGAGCCGTTGGTGGCACTCGTTCAATGCTCGATATAATACTTACTACAACGGCACTCTTGCCTACATCGACGCCTCGCTGGAGAAGGAAAACGGCAACAAGGACAACTTCACCGAAGTCATTCCCCTCTACACCGTTGGCAACAAGCAGTCGAAGGAGATTGGCAAGGGAAACTACGAGAAAGCCATCGAGAAATGTCAGAAGGCCATCAAGCTGCATAGCATCAAGCATAAGCCGGAATGGAACAAGAAGCGCCGCAAGACGGAGCGCGACCTGGAGTGGCTGTCGCGAAAGGAGTATAACCCGTTCCTCTGGAAGGCATGGATGCTCATGGGCCGCTCGCAGTTCTACAAGGGTGCCTTCGACGAAGCCGCCTCCACCTTCAACTACATGAGCCGCCTCTACTCCACGCAGCCCGCCATCTACGGTCGGGCACGCGCCTGGCTTGCCAAGTGCTATATTGAGCAGGACTGGATCTACGATGCCGAAGACGTCATCCGCAACATGCGCCGCGACTCCATTCACTGGCGCGCCCAGAAGGAATGGGACTACACGCTCGCCGACTACTACATCCACACCGGCGACTATGCAGAGGCCATTCCCTATCTGCGCAAGGTCATCAAGCACGAGATGCGTAAGCGCCAGAAGGCTCGCGAATACTTCCTGCTCGGACAGCTGGAGTCGCAGCTCGGACACAAGCAGGAGGCCTATAAAGCCTATAAAAAGGTGGTTGCACAGAACCCGCCGTACGAGGTGGAGTTCAATGCTCGCATCGCAATGACGGAAGTGATGGCAGCGAGCCAGGCAAAGCAGATGATCAGCCGTCTGAAGCGCATGGCAGCATCGGATAAGAACAAGGACTACCTGGACCAGGTATATTACGCCATTGGTAACATCTATCTCGCTCAGCGCGACACCGCCCACGCCATCGGTGCCTATGAGAAGGGCAACGAGAAGGCCACCCGCTCAGGCATTGAGAAGGGTGTGCTGCTGCTGAAGCTCGGCGACCTCTACTGGCAGCAGGAGAAGTTCAACGATGCCCAGCGCTGCTATGGCGAGGCCATCGGCCTGCTCGACAAGGAGCGCGACGACTACGAACAGCTCTCGCGCCGTTCGAAGGTGCTCGACGAACTGGTGCCGCACACCGATGCCGTGCATCTGCAGGACTCGCTGCAGGCATTGGCAAAGATGAGCGAGAAGGACCGCAATGCCGCCATCGACCGTGTCATCGAAGCCCTGAAGAAGAAGGAAAAGGAGGAACAGCGCAAGCAGGCGGAGGCAAACGCCCAGCAGACCCTGCAGCGCAATGGTGCCACCGGCAACCGCAACAATGCCAACACCGCCATCAACCAGGCTCAACAAAACTCACAGCAACAGGGCAAGTGGTACTTCTACAACCCAATGGCCGTGCAGCAGGGTAAGCAGGCTTTCGAGAGGCAGTGGGGTAAGCGCGAGAACGTCGACAACTGGCAGCGCGTGAACCAGACCGTTGTGGCAGGAATGGGTGGCACGGGTACCGGCGAAGACCTCTCGCAGGAAGCCCTCGACTCCATCGCTCGTGTCGAAGCAGCACAGGACTCGCTGGAGCAGGTGGCCGACAGCGCACAAAACGACCCGCACAAGCGCGAATACTACCTGGCACAGATTCCATTCACCGAGGAGCAGGTGGCAGCCAGCAACCTCGTCATTCAGGACGGACTCTACAACTCGGGCATCATCTTCAAGGACAAACTCGACAACCTGCCGCTCAGCGAGAAGGCACTCACACGTCTGCTCACCGACTTCCCGGAGTTCGAGAAGATGGACGACGTCTACTACCACATGTTCCTACTCCACTCGCGAAAGGAGGAACACGACCTGGCGGCAGGCTATGTGGCACGACTGCAGGAGCAGTTCCCGGAGAGTCAGTGGACAACGCTGCTCACCGACCCGTATTTCAAGGAGAACGCACAGTTTGGCGAGCATGTGGAAGACTCGCTCTATGGTGCCACCTACGTCGCATTCAAGGACGACCGCTATAGCGAGGTACGCAGCAACGCACGCCTCTCGGAGGAGCGCTTCCCGATGGGACTGAACCGCGATAAGTTCATCTTCATCGGCGGACTCTCGAAACTCAACGACGGCGATGGCGACGGCTGTCTGGCCGATATGAAACTGCTCGTGGAGAAGTTCCCGCAGAGCAAGCTCGCCGAGATGGCGGGTATGATTGTGAACGGTGTGAAGGAAGGACGCCGCCTGCATGGTGGAAAGTTCGACCTGGGCAACGTCTGGAGCCGACGCTCGGTGGTGCTCAGCGACAGCGACTCTATTGCCGCCCGCGATCTCTCGCCCGAACGCAACGAGAAGTTCCTCTACATCGTTGCCTACAACCCCGACTCCATCAACGAAAACAAGCTCCTCTTCGAGCTCGCCCGCTATAACTTCACCAACTACATGGTGCGCAACTTCAACATCGAAATTGTCGACACCGAAGGCCCAACCCACATGCGCGTGAGCGGATTCCTGAGCTACGACGAGGCGCTGCAGTATGCCCGCGAGCTGCACAAGCAGGAACACATCATGCAACTGCTGAAGATTCCACCAGCCGGAGAGACAGCCAGCGAGGCCGACTCGTTGGCGGTGGCACGCATCTTGCTCATCAGCGAACCGAACCTCGAGCTGCTGGGCAAGCAGTTCAGCTACGACGACTATGCGGAGTTCTACGAGGAGAACTTCGTGCCATTGGAAATCGACAAGCGTCCGCTGCTCTCCGAGCCTGCCGAGATTGGCTACGAGAAGGAGCCTATGCTCAATGGTCGCGACACCGACGAGGAGGGCGCTGAAGGCGAAGCTGTTGACGACGGCGAGGGTGGCGGCAATGCTGAAGGCGGCGAGTTCTTCGGCGACGACACCGGTGAGCCTGCCGAGAAGACGAATCCCGACGACATCATCGTCAGCGAGGACGACGACCTCGGTGAGCCGAAGGAGGCTCAGCCCACCACACCTGTAACGACGAGCGACGACAATAACATTGTGGTCACCGAGGATGAACCTACCACACCTGTAACCACGGGCGATGATAACAATATCGTTGTCACCGAGGATGAACCCACCACACCTGTGACCACGGGCGACGATAACAATATCGTTGTCACCGAGGATGAACCCACCACACCTGTAAACACGGGCGACGATAACAATATCGTTGTCACCGAGGATGAACCCACCACACCTGTAACTACGGGCGACGATAACAATATCGTCATCACTGACGACGAGCCCACCACGCCTGTAACGACTGGCGACGATAACATCGTTGTCACCGAGGACGAACCCACCACGCCTGTAACAACAGACGACGACTCTATCATTCTGGAAGACGACACAACGACCACGGGTACTGCCACCGACGACGACGAAATCATCCTCGACGACGACGAAGCAACAACGTCTACCGACGACGAAACCGATGTCATCATCACCGACAGCGACGAGAAGGAAGATGGCACCGAGCTCGAAGACGAATACTTCGAACTCGACGGATTCTAGTCTGTCTCTACCGTTGATCTCAACCATTCTAAACTACTCTGAACCATTCTTCGCTCGGCTTTGCCGCTTTCGTAGCTTCAGCGGAGAAAGAACTGCGCCGCAGGCGCCTCTCAACCATTCTAAACGATTCTCAACCGCGCCACAGGCGCCCTTACTCGCGCCTCAGGCGCTCCTCCTCATGAACAAGAAACTGCTACTCACTTTCATCCTACTACTCACCATTTCCGGCCTCAGCGCCCGCACATTCCGTCATCCCGGTCTGCTGCATAGCAGCGAGGCCATTGAGCGCACGCGCCAATGGGTGAAGCACGAAAACCCCGTTGCAATGGGGTCGTACCATAAACTCATTGCCGACCCGAAGGCATCGGCATCCTATCAGATGGCCGGACCCTTCGACATCATCGCCCGCGATGGGCAGCATGGCAGGACGAAAGGGCCGAGCGAGAACGACTTCCTCGCTGCCTACTACAACGCACTCCGTTACGTCATCACGGGCGAGGAGGCGCATGCAGCAACAGCCATGAAGATTATTCGCGCCTATGCCAATAGCCTGCAAGCCATCGACGGCCACGACGGTCCGCTCTGCGCCGGTCTGCAAGGTTTTATACTTGTGAATGCCTGCGAGCTGTTGCGCTACGAATACCCTGCCTGGACGAAGGACGACACGCGCTCCACCGAAAGCATGTTGCGACGGGCCTTCCTACCTGTGCTCGACGAGTTCGACCGCCTTTCGCCTTATGCCAACGGCAACTGGGGAGCCGCGGTGAACAAGATGCGCCTGGCGCTGGCGGTGTACACGAACGATGCGAAGCAGTATGCCCGCGCCATCAGCTACTACCGACACGGGGCCGACAACGGGTCGCTGCCGAACTACCTCGCCGCCAGCGGACAATGTCAGGAGTCGGGACGCGACCAGGCTCATGTGATGCTCGGACTGGGACAGCTCGCCGAGACGTGCGAGGTGGCGTGGAACCAAGGCGACGACCTCTATGGCGACCTCGACAACCGACTGCTGGCAGGCTATGAATACACGTCGCGTGCAAACCTCGGACTCGACGTGCCGTTCGCCACATGGAAAGACCTCACCGGGAAATACAGCAACTGGACCGTGCTCGCCGAGGGTGCGCTGGGACAGTGGCGGGCAGTCTTCGAGATTGCCTATAACCACTACGTTGGCCGCCGCCATCTGGCGATGCCCGCCACGAGTCTGGCGCTGGGCCACTACGTACGTCCCGAGGGGGCAGGCTTCACCTGCGACAACCCGGGCTTCGGCTCGCTGCTGTTCTATCAGGGCACGGAGGTGGACGCGTTCACCGCTGTGCCGACTCCTATTACTTATAAGGTGAACAAGCGCCGGCCTTACAACGTTTCGACGGAACCCGTCATCAAGCTGGAGGATGCTCCTCGGCTGAGTCTCGTGTGCACCGTAGACTGCTGGCCCGAATACTGGGACTTGCTGCCCGTGCGGCAGGATGGCAACGTCTACGAATACGAACCGCAGGGAGCACGTTCGCGCAACGGCTACACATTTGCTGAAGGCGAGGTGGCGACCACCTTCCTGGTGCGCGAGCAGGCCGGGCTGCCTGCCTTCGTCGACGGTGGAGCTTCACAGCCCGTGCTGCCTCCATACTGTGTGAGCCCACTGCCCGAGAAGGACGGGCCCGCCCTCTCAGCCGACTATCACGTTGAGATTCGACGCGCCGCAGCCAACGCCGACGAGTGGACGACGGTTCCGGTGCTGCGTTGCAATGTCGACACACGCCGTGTGCAGCAAGCGGCGTTCGCCGAGTTCGACATGTCGGAGCCCGTCGTCGTTCGCATCACCAGCCACCGACCGGAGCAGGCTGCCGCCGTCGACGTGCGTCCACACTCGCGACGGCTGCAGGCCGAGCGCCTCAACGACAGCACCGTGCTGCTGCGCCTCGACCGACCGGAATACCTCAGCGTGGAGTTTGGCGGCGACCGCCTGCACAACCTGCATGTGCTGGCGAACGCACCACTCACCGAACACCACTCTCCAGCTGAGCCGAAGGCCATCGACTGGGTGGCTCCGAACTCGCAGGACGTGTTCGTGGAAGGCGCCCGCCTCATCTACTTCGGTCCGGGCGTGCACAAGCCGAAGGACCTGCCCAGCGAGGAAATCAAGATTCCATCGAACTGTACTGTCTACTTGGCTCCGGGTGCCATCGTGAAAGCCCGGCTCATCGTAGACCGGGCGGAAAACGTGCGCATCGTCGGTCGCGGCATCATAGACCATCCGCTGCGAGGCATCGAAATCACATATTCGAAGAACGTGCTCGTCGACGGTATTACCATCCTGAACCCCGCCCACTACACCGTGTTCGGAGGACAGAGTGAGAACATCACCATTCGCAACATCAAGTCGTTCTCGGCACGTTCGTGGAGCGACGGCATCGACCTGATGTGCTGCCGCCACGTGCGTGTAGAAAACTGTTTCCTGCGCACCAGCGACGACTGCATAGCACTCTACAACCACCGCTGGTGGTACTGGGGCGGCTCGGAGGACTTCGACATCTCGCGCTGCATCTTCTGGCCGGATGTAGCCCACCCCGTGAACATCGGCTCACACGGCGACGACCGCGCCCCGAAGGGTGAGCTGCTCAGCAGCGTGCGCATCCACGACTGCGACATCCTCTACGGTCGCGAGCAAGGGCTGCTGGCCATCCAGTGTGGCGACCAAAACACCATTCAAGACGTGCGCTTCGACAGCATTCGCATCGAGGGCGTGCAGCGAGGCCGCATCTTCGACCTGCGGGTGTTGTTCAGCGAGAAGTACAACCGCGCGCCGGGAGAGCTCATCGACGACATCCACTTCGACCATATCACCGTTGATGCCGACACCCCCGACGAGAACCTGATGCCCTCGCGTGTCGACGACTACGACCCCGCACGCCGCGTCCGCAACTTCACCATCGGCGACGTGCGCATCGGCTCCCGACACTTCGATCCCGAACGCGACATCGTTCGCACGATGACACATAGTACCCACCCCTAACTCCTCCGTCGTGCGCTCGGCTTTGCCGCTTTCGTAGCGACAGCGGAGAAACAATGAGGGATTCGCTCCCCTTTGTGGGGCCGCAGCCACGCCAGTGGCTGCTCTAAAGACCCCAGTCGCCTCCCGAAGGGAGGGGAACCTAGAATGCAGGCACACCCAGCGTGAACCCTTCTTCGGAAGGAGGGGTTCTTTCTCAAATTCTTAATCATTCCCCATACAAAGGAAAATTCTCTCATTACCTACCTTCGTTCGGTGGGTCTTCGACAAATCTCTCAAATTCTTGAAAAAAAAACATCATGAAACAACTGCTCCTCACCTTCGCCCTGCTGGCCGTGCAACTCGCCAGCGCCCAAACCACCAACTACGACACCAACCGCGGATTCATTCATCCCGGCGGACTCCACACACAGGCCGACTTCGACCGCGTGAAGGCACAACTCGAAGCCGGCAACCCCACCGTGAAGGAAGCCTATCGGGTGCTTACCTCGGCAGCCTACTCCCAGTCGGGCGTGCAGACAAATCCCGTGGAGGTCATCGTGCGCGGAGGCGGTTCGGGCGAAAACTACATGAACGCCTGCCGCGGAGCCGCTATGGCCTATCAGAACGCGCTGCGCTGGAAGATTGCCGGCACGAAGGCGAACGCCAATGCCGCCGTACGCATCCTCATGGCTTGGGCGAACACCACGAAGGACATCAGGGGCGACTCGAACTATGCTCTCGCCAGCGGCCTCTACGGCTATCAGTTCGCGCAGGCTGCCGAGCTCATGCGCGACTACGAAGGTTGGGAACGGGAGGACTTCGAACTGTTCAAGCGCTGGATGCTGCAAGTGTGGTATCCGAAGGCGCTGGGCTTCTTGCGTGGCCGTAACGGCACATGGGAGAATCAAGGCAAGTGGTGGCAGGCACCAGGACACTATTGGTCGAACTGGGGATTGTGCAATGCGCTCTGCGTGGCGATGATTGGCATTCTCTGCGACGATGTGTTCATCTATAACCAGGCGATGTCGTACTTCAAATACGACCAATGTGGCACGTTCCGCGAGAACCGAACCGACGTACCCATCAAGAACGACGGCCTCACGGAGTTTCTGGGAAATCTCGTCGTGACGATGGTTAGCAGCGACCTTGAGACAGGCGCCTACGGCTATCTCGGGCAGATGAACGAGAGCGGACGCGACACGGGCCACTCAGCAATGGCGCTCGGACTCGCGGTGGACTTGGCAAAGGTGGGATGGAATCAGGGCGACGACCTTTTTGCCTATATGAACCACCGACTGGCGGCCGGCATCGAATATGTGGCGGCACAGACACAGAGCGTTGCCAACCTGCCCTGGACGAACTATCAGTATGGCAGCAGCGGCTACTACTATAGCGACTCGCGAGCCTATGTGATGGAAGGTCCGGCGCTCGGAGCCCAGAACCGTCCGTACTGGGGCACCGTCATCGGCATCTACGAGGGCGTGAAGGGTGTGCCGATGCCATTCTCGGAGAAAGCTTATCAGAGCATGGGCATCGATGGTGGCGGACTGGGTAGCACCAGCGGCGGCTACGACCACCTGGGCTATAGCGTGCTCATGAACACTCGTGACGTACAGCTTTGTCCCGCCGACCAGGTGCCCACGGAGCTCACGCCGAAGATGGAGTACAGCGGGGCGGTTTCCTCGAGTCTCATCCCGAGCGTAGGTCAGGAGCGCACACGCAAACTCGTCGACGGTCAGACCATCTATCACAACGAGTTGGGTGGACTGGTGAACACCTTCCAAATCAATAACAACACCACCGTGCCGAAGGGTCAGACGCTGAAGCTCATGCCGCAGTTGCCCGAAGGCGAGGAGGATACCGGTCGGTGGACGTGGAACACGGGCGAGACCACACGCGACATCACCGTCAGCACCGACCGCAGCTACATCTATCGTGTCACCTATACGAACAAAAACGGCATCGAGAGCCTGCAGGCATTCCCCATCGCTGTTGCCGGCGACTGCGTGCCCGATGTGCTTACCCCCCGTATCACCTATGCCGATAAGACCACCGAGGCGACGAAGGTCGATGTGCTCTACGGCAAGAGCGTCACCCTCGCCGCCATTCCCTCCATAGGATGGGGCACCTATAAGTGGAGCACGGGCGCTACAACGGAGAGCATCACCCGCTCCATCACCGCCGACACGAAGATCACCGTAGACTTCAAGAGCCAAGGGGGTGCCGTCAGCAGTCAGGCGTTCGACATCCAGATGATTGCCGCCGAGCCCTGGGCCACCGTCGGTAGCAGTACGGTGACGAAGGTGGATAGCATCGAGGGACTACCCACCGTGCAGGTTATCGGCACGGAAGGCGGCACCGTCGTCCTCGGTCTGAACCTGCCAACCGCGGTGAAACCTGCCGACGTCGCCTGGAGCAATGGGGCGACGGGTAGCACGATCACCATCGAGGGGTTGCAGTCGTCGGGCTCTTATACCGCCACGTTTACCCTGCGCAATGTGAAGTACATCTTCCGTTTCGATGTGTTGGTACGCCCTGCGGGTGCCTCATACATCGAGCCTGGGCCTTATCTCATTCGCCATATCGGCAACGACACTTATCTCACCGCACATGAGCAGAACAGCTATGCCACCTTCGAACCCCGTAGCGAGGGCGAGGAGGCGCAAGTGTGGTTCGTTGAGCGGTCGGAGGTTCCCAAATACAGATTCCTGAGCACGGCAATGGCCGACAGCCTCCATCTGAGTTCAATTGCTAAGATGTCGACGACATCGAATTATCCCTTCACCATTATTCAGGCACTGGGCACCGACCTCGTTGCCATCCATACCGGCACGAGTAGCTCGCCAAGGTTCTGGGATGTCGTCAACGACGGCTCCATCGCCACCGACGCTGCCCGTGTGCTCGCCGCCTTCCCCTTCCAGCTACTCCCCACTGAGTCGACTGGCGTGAGAGAAATCATCGCGACAACACCCAATGTCGGCAACGCCGCCATCTATGACCTCACGGGCCGCAAGCTCCCCTTCCTCCAAGACAAGACTGCGGGCAAGTCGTCTGCCCTCCCCCACCCCTCCACGCCTCACCTGAAAAAAGGCCTCTACATCGTGGGTGGTCGGAAGGTTGTCGTCAAATAAATAGTATTTATATATCAAGAATTTGAGAATGAGAGAATTAATAATGATAGAAACAATAATAATAAAGAATTCTCTTATCAGTACTGTTTGCACTTTAAAAATTCTCTCATTCTCAAATTCTTGATAAAAAAAATAAAACTATATAATTCAAAACATTCCCCCTTCAATGCCCCTTTCCTCTAAAGAAAACTTAATTTCTTGAGGCGTGTGTGGCATAATTGAAGGATTTTGCCTAAATTTGCAGTGTAGAAGAAGAAAAGACTGACAGATATGACAAACGGAAAGATTCTTTGGGTAGATGACGAGATAGAACTGCTGAAGGCTCATATCCTCTTCCTCGAGAAGAAAGGCTATGAGGTGGTGACGGTGTCGAACGGCACCGATGCCATCGAGGAATGTCAGCAGCAGTCGTTCGACCTGGTGATGCTCGACGAGATGATGCCGGGCCTGACGGGCTTGGAGACGCTGCAGCGCATCAAGCAGATTACGCCGGCAACGCCTGTGGTGATGTGCACGAAGAGCGAGGAGGAGAACATCATGGACCAGGCCATTGGCTCGAAGATTGCCGACTACCTCATCAAGCCCGTGAACCCGATGCAGATTCTGCTTACGCTGAAGAAGAACATCCACAAGCGCGAAATCGTCACCGAGGTGACGCAGACAGGCTATCAGCAGAACTTCATGGATATCGCGATGCAGATACAGGAGTGCCGCACGTTCGACGACTGGGTGGAGGTGTATCGCCGACTGGTGCATTGGGAGCTGGAACTGAGCTCTGCCGACAGTTCGATGACCGAGATTCTCTCCACACAGAAGGAGGAGGCCAACATAGGCTTTGCGAAGTTTGTGAAACAGAACTACCTTGAGTGGGTGGCCACCACGCCCCTTCCTCAAGGCGAGGGTGTGCCGCTGATGTCGCCCGACGTGTTCAAGCGCCGCGTGTTCCCCATGCTTGACGAGGGCGAGAAGGTGTTCCTGATTGTCATCGACAACTTCCGCTACGACCAATGGCGCATGATTGCGCAGGAGATTGGCGACCTGTTTGAGGCACAGGAGGAACTCTACATGAGCATTCTGCCCACAGCGACGCAGTATGCCCGCAACGCAATCTTCTCGGGTCTGATGCCCGTGCAGATTGCAAAGATGTTTCCAGAGCTGTGGGTCGACGAAGATGAGGAGGAGGGTAAGAATCTCAACGAGGGTCCGCTCATCGGTACGCAGATAGAGCGCTTCCGCCGTCACGACTCGTACTCATATCACAAAGTGAACACCTCGCAGGATGCCGAGCGCCTACTCACACAACTGCAGTCGCTCAGACAGAACGACCTGAACGTCGTGGTGTTCAACTTCATCGACATGCTCTCACACGCCCGCACGGAGTCGAAGATGGTGCGCGAGCTGGCCAACAACGAGTCGGCCTATCGCTCCATCACGCTGTCGTGGTTCCGCCACTCGGCGATGGCTGAGGTACTGAAACAGTTGTCGCAGACCGATTGCAAGGTTCTCGTGACCACCGACCACGGGTCTATCCGCGTTTCGCGGCCAAGCAAAATCATCGGCGACCGCAACACGAACACAAATCTGCGCTACAAACTGGGCAAGAACCTGAACTACAACCCGAAAGAGGTGTTCGTCATCAAGGAACCGAGCAAGGCCCATCTGCCTGCTCCGAACCTCTCGACGAGCTACGTCTTCGCCACGGGTGATGCGTTCTTCGCCTATCCGAACAACTACAACTACTACGTGAGCTACTATCGCGACACTTTCCAGCATGGCGGCATCTCGATGGAGGAAATGCTCGTGCCCCTGGCCACGCTCACGCCGAAGAAGAGGTGAGCCCCACCCCAGCCCTCCCCCGTAGGGAGGGAGAAGGAGCCCCACTCCGGCCCTCTAGTAGCACAAAGCATTCGTCCCTTTTCTCCCCTTTTCTCCCCTTTAAGCCCTATAAACCCTTAAAGTTGAGCTTGCGAAACTTCAGTGAAATAAATATGATAACAATCAACGATTTAAATGAGATACACGAGGCAGCGCGACAATTCATCAACGAGGCGCTCGCGGAACACAACGTAATAGCTTTCTACGGAAAGATGGGCGCCGGCAAGACGACATTCATCAAAGCGCTCTGTGAGGAACTTGGTGTGGAGGATGTCATCACCTCACCCACATTCGCCATCGTGAACGAATACGAAGCCCCCGAGCGGATTATCTATCACTTCGACTTCTACCGCATCAAACGACTGGAGGAAGTCTACGACATGGGCTACGAGGACTATTTCTACGCCCCCGATGCACTCTGTTTCATCGAGTGGCCCGAACTCATCGAAGAACTACTGCCCGATACCGCCTTGCGCGTTAGCATCAGCGAGGAACCGGACGGGAGAAGAATCATCAGTTGGTAGCAGGTGAAAGAAGTTGGTTGCATTTTAAAGAAAATACTGCCCGTCATCATCATAGGTAGCATGGCGGTAGTATTAGAGGCGAAAGCCGATGAACCCATGAAGGCTCTGGCAGCAACCATCGTGACAGCGCTGGGCTCGTTTGCCGTAGGGCTGTTTACAAAGTTCCCGAAATCTTCCGACGACGACTTGCCTCCACGGTCTGGACTGCACTCAGAGCAACGAAACAGCATGTCGACGGTAGACGAACTGATTTTGCTAAATGGCGAGCCCGATGATGTGATACTACTCGACCCCACACGAGGCAACGATGCACAGGGAGTGATACTGGTATACATGAATCGCAGATGGTTCATCATCAATGGCGAGGGGATATCATTTGATGACATAGAAGACGTGACGTTCAACAACACCTCGGTCGTCTACTCCCAAGATAGCTATCAAGTGGTCATCAAGCTGAAACAAGAATCACCATCATGCCTCTACCTGCCAGTGGGCTACGATAGAGAGTGGGCCACCCAGGTGGTGAAGGAAATCAGACAACTTATTCCGATAGTATAGTTTCTAGTTTCTAGTTTTTAGTTTATAACTTCGTTATGACTTTTGTCACGACTCGGCAAAGATGAAGCAAGCTTCTCTTTGCGCTCGCTGCTCCAAAAGTTCTAGTTTCTGGTGACTAATTCATGACAGAAAGCCAAAAAAACAACGGGGTTCCTTCACGAAGGAGCCCCGTCACTTTTCTTTCGGGTATGATGCACGACTGCTTAGAGCAGGGCGCGGAATTTCTCGTCGAGGGTAGCCTTAGTGGCTGCGCCCACGAATTTGTCGACCAGCTTGCCACCCTTGAAGAAAAGGATGGTGGGAATGTTGCGAACGCCAAACTCGATAGCAACATCGTCGTTCTCGTCGACATCGCACTTGCCTACAACGATACGTCCGTCGTAGTCGGCAGCCAGTTCGCTGATGATGGGGCCCACCATGCGGCAAGGACCGCACCAAGGTGCCCAGAGGTCTACAACCAGAGGCAGCTCGCCATTGCGATAGCTCTCAAAGTTCTCGTTGGTGATTGTTACTTCCATAATGTTTTGTTATTAAATGATGAATAATTGGGTTTATCTGATTTCTTCTCAGTGACTTGACTGCAAAAGCTATGCCAAACTTCGCAACGCCTCAACATCGCAACATCTCAACGTCTCAACTTCTCAACATCAATTCACACGATAACTCATGTGGCTGTTGCTCTCAATGTATTGCAGAAGCGCACGGTCGAGGGTGATGGCCTTCGACGAAGAGCGCAACAACAGGTTTGCATTGTGCTCGCGGTCAACGATTTGGAAATAGAGTTCGGTCTTACCGGGTCGGTCGGCCACCAACGTTGCGATGTCGTTGACAACACTGTCGTCGATGGCTTCGCGGTCGATGGTGATGGTGAAACGCTCAATGGCATTATCGCGGACGGTCTGCAGATACTGCACATCGTTTACACGCATATCGATATACTGGCTGTTGGCATATCTCTGCGAGAACTTACAACGCACGAAGACCGTGCTGCCCTCCACGAACATGCCGCGCCACTTTCCCCATTCCTCACCGAAGAACGCCAGCTCGCCAGAGCCTTCGAAGTCCTCGATGTTCACAATGCCCATAGGCTTGCCGGTCTTGGTGTAACGGTCTTTCACACCAGTGACAATGCCGCCAAAAATCACTTCTTCTTTCTTCAGGAGTTCTTCCTTGTCATCAAGTTCGTTGCAATGGGTGTTGCACAAGTTCTTGAGTACGATACTGAAATCATCGAGCGGATGAGCTGACAGATAGATTCCCACGAGGTCGCGCTCACGGTTGAGGCGCTCGATGCTACTCCACTGCTCTACCTGCGGGATGGGCGGTGTAGCGATGTCGACGGCACCCTCGTCGCCGAAAAGCGACGTCTGAGCCTGCTGCTGCTCGGCCTGATAGAGCTGGCCATAGCGAATGAGGACATCGAGGAACACATTGCCACGGGCGTCGGCACCGAAATAGCCCTCGCGTGGGATGCCAAAGCTGTCGAAGCCGCCGCTCAGCGCCAGCGACTCGAACGCCTTGCGGTTCACCGAGCTGTAGTTGACGCGCTGTGCAAAGTCGAAAATGTCCTTGTAAGGTCCATTCTTCTCGCGCTCGTCGATGATGGATTGTGCCACATTGTCACCCATGCCCTTGATGGCTGCCAATCCGAAGCGGATCTCTCCCTTCTGGTTCACACCGAACTTCAGGTACGACTCGTTAACATCAGGACCCAGCGTGGCGATTCCCATCGACTTACATTCGTCCATGAGTTTCGTGATTTCCGAAATCTGGTCGCGACGCCGACTCATGATGGCAGCCATGAACTCGGCGGGATAGTTTGCTTTCAGGTAGGCAGTCTGGAAGGCCACCCAAGAGTAGCAGGCAGCATGCGACTTGTTGAAGGCATAGGAGGCGAAAGCTTCCCAGTCGCTCCAGATCTTCTCAAGCACCTTCGGGTCGTGTCCGTTCTTCTTTCCACCCTCGATGAACTTCGGCTTCATCGCATCGACGATGTCCTTCTTTTTCTTACCCATTGCCTTACGCAGCGCATCACTCTCGCCTCGCGTGAAATCGGCCAGCAGACGGCTGAGCAACATCACCTGCTCCTGATAGACCGTGATGCCATAGGTGTCCTTCAGATATTTCTCCATGACGGGAATATCGTAGGTGATGGGCTCCTCGCCGTGTTTGCGACGGATGAACTGCGGGATGTAGCCCATAGGTCCGGGACGATAGAGGGCATTCATAGCGATGAGGTCCTCGAAGACGGTGGGCTTCAGTTCGCGTAGATACTTCTGCATGCCTGCCGACTCAAACTGGAACGTGCCAATGGTGCGCCCTTGCTGATAGAGCTCGTAGGTCTTCGGGTCGTCGATGGGAATAGTGTCGAGGTCGATGTCGATGCCTCGGTGCTGCTTGATGACGGCACAGGCTTCCTTCATCTCGCTCAAGGTCTTCAGACCGAGGAAGTCCATCTTGATAAGACCCGTCGACTCGATGACATGTCCGTCATATTGCGTACAGTTGGTCTTCTGGTCCTTGAAGTCGGGGTCGTCGGCCGTGCTGACGGGAACCCAGTCGCTGATGGGGTCGCGACAGATGATGAAGCCACAGGCATGAATGCCCGTACCACGCACAGTTCCCTCGAGCATCTTGGCATATTTGATGGTGTTGGCCAAAGCGGGATCAGACGATGCCTCGGCTTCCTGCAACTCACGCACGGCACGAATGGCGTTCGGAAGATTCATCTTCGGCGTCTTGCCTCCAACATCGGGCAGGCGGTCGGGGATAGCCTTGCAAAGGGCATTCGACACCGGCAGCGGCACCTTCTCCACACGTGCCACATCCTTGATGCTATTCTTCGTGGCCATCGTGGCATAAGTGATGATATGGGCGCAGTTCTCATGACCGTATTTATCTTCCACCCACTTCAGCACACGGCCGCGACCGTCGTCGTCGAAGTCGGTATCGATATCGGGCAGCGAGATACGATCGGGGTTGAGGAAACGCTCGAACAGCAGGTCGTACTTCAGCGGGTCGATTTTCGTGATGCCCAGACAATAGGCCACCACCGAGCCGGCTGCCGATCCACGACCGGGACCCACCATCACATCGAGCTCCTTGCGGGCAGAGTTGATGAAGTCCTGCACGATGAGGAAGTAGCCCGGGAAGCCCATCGTCTTCATGATATGCAGCTCGAAGCGGATGCGGTCGTCGACCTCCTTCGAGAGCGGTGTGCCATAGAGTCTGGCTGCACCCTCATAAGCAAGCTTCGCCAGATAGTCGGCCTCGAACTTAATGCGATAGAGCTTCTCATAGCCGCCAAGGTGTTGGATTTTCGCCTCACCCTTATCGCGGGGTAGTGGATTCTCGCCATTCTCGTCGCTGGTGAACTCCTGGAAGAGTTGCTCCTCCGTGAACTTGCGTCGCCACTCCTCTTCAGTTCCGAAACTCTCCGGAATGGGAAAGAAGGGCATAATGGGATCGTGGTCGAGACTGTAGATTTCCACTTTGTCAAGAATCTCCAGCGTGTTCGACAACGCCTCAGGCACATCGCTGAAAATCTCGTTCATCTCGGCACGCGTCTTAAACCACTCCTGCTTCGAGTAGAGCATGCGCGTAGGGTCGTCGAGGTCCTTGCCAGTGGCCAGACAGAGCAAGTGATCGTGGGCCTCAGCGTTTTCCTCGTCAACGAAATGAGCGTCGTTGGTACAGATGAGCTTGATGCCATACTCGCGAGCCAGCTCAATGAGCACCCGATTGGCCTTCTGCTGCAAGGGGAATGTCTCGCGATTGGCCCGTACATAGGGGTCTTTCACCTCGTGGCGCTGCAACTCCAGATAGTAGTCGTCGCCGAAGACGCGCTGGTGCCATTCGATGGCCTCGCGGGCACCGGCGATATCGCCCTCCAGAATCTTGTGAGGCACCTCACCAGCAATACAGGCAGAGCACACGATGAGTCCTTCGTGAAAGCGCTCCAGGTCGGCACGGTCGGTGCGTGGACGCATATAGAAGCCGTCGACCCACGAACGCGAGACGAGCTTGATCAGGTTCTTATAGCCCTGATAGTTCTTCGCCAACACGATGAGGTGATAGCCGCTCTGGTCTTCCTTGCCGTCCTTCTTCTCCTTCGGTCCGTGCTTGGCAACATACATCTCGCAACCGAAAATGGGCTTGAAGGGTTCCAAGCCTTCGCTCTTGCGCTTTTTGTTGATGCCGATGCAATAATCATGAAACTCCTTGATGCCAAACATGTCGCCATGATCGGTAATGGCCATGCCTCGCATGCCGTCACCGATGGCTTTATCAACCAGTCGCGATATCTTCGACTGTCCGTCGAGGATGGAGTAATAAGTATGTACGTGTAAATGTATGAAATCTTCCATTCTTTGAAAAGGCAGCTTGATGTAAGGGCCGCATTTTGCAAAGTTACAAATTTTGGTGCGATGGAACAAACTTTTTGCGAAGATTAACGCGAAGGAAACAACAAAACTGCAAAAAACAAAGCGTTCAAGAAAATTTTAGGACAAAAAGGGTTGTAATTAAAAAGATTTTACTAATTTTGCAGGTTGGAAAGGCCTGTAATGACAACATCATGGGAGAAAAAATCAAAAAACTCAAGAAAATACGCCTGCATCGCGAAGGCACCGACACACTGGTTTGGAGCCTCATCGCCCTTGCAGCCATTGCTTTACTACTCTGGCGTCTGGACACAAAGCTGCCGTTCTGGATATTCCTCGCTGTCTTCGGTACCATCTATGGAATCGTTGTGAATTTCTATCGCTGCCCCATCAGATATTTCCCGAAGGAAGACACTGACGGCATCGTTGTGGCTCCTGCCGACGGCAAGATTGTCGTCATTGAAGAGGTGGAGGAAAACAAGTATTTCCACGACCGCCGTCTGATGATCAGCATCTTCATGAGTCCGCTGAACGTGCATGCCAACTGGTTCCCCGTTGATGGTAAGGTGAAGTTTGTCCGCCATCAGAACGGCAACTACCATAGGGCTTGGCTGCCGAAGGCGAGTGAGGAAAACGAGCGTTCTGATGTGATGATTACCACGCCCGACGGCACCGATGTGCTTTGTCGTCAGATTGCCGGTGCTGTGGCTCGACGCATCGTCACCTATGCCAAGGAGGGCGAGGATTGCTACATCGACGAACATCTGGGGTTCATCAAGCTCGGTTCGCGCGTCGATGTCTATCTGCCGTTGGACTCTGAGGTGTGTGTGAAGATGGGACAATCGACGACAGGCGACCAGACTGTCATTGCCCATTTGAAGAAAAACTAGATTGTCTAGACTGTCTAGAAACTCTAGATGCCCTAGATATTCTAGATTTTCTAGAAGCCTCGTAAACTAAGGAAAAACTCCCCGAAATGAAGAAACACATCCCTAATATGATTACCTGCTGCAATCTGATTTCAGGTTGCATTGCAACGGTGATGGCCATCTATGGTGATGCAGGGCTCGCCCTGCTGTGGATTGTCGTCGGCGCCGTGTTCGACTTCTTCGACGGTATGACGGCACGTCTGCTCCACGTTAGCTCGCCCATCGGCAAGGAACTCGACTCGCTGGCCGACGACGTGACGTTCGGTGTTGCACCATCGGCCATTCTCTATCAACAACTCAGCGTGATGGACTGGCCTGCAGCTCTGCAGACCACCCTCGTACCCTATTCGTCGATGACCTGGGCACAGGTGCTGTCGTTTGCAGCTTTCATCATGGCTGCCTTCTCTGCATTGCGACTAGCAAAGTTCAACCTCGACGAGCGCCAGGCCATGGGTTTCATCGGACTTCCAACGCCTGCCAACGCATTGTACTGGGGTTCGCTCATCGTTGGCACCCATCGTTGGCTCGACCAACTGCCCGGAGGCGTTGCCACCCTATTGGTGATGATGTTCTTCAGTTGCTACCTGCTCGTCAGCGAGATTCCAATGTTTGCGCTGAAGTTTAAGCAATGGGGTTGGAAAGGCAACGAGGTGCGCTACCTGTTCATCATCTCCTGTGTGCCCCTGCTGGCCTTCTTTGGCATAACGGGCATCGCAATCATCATTGGATGGTATGTGGTGCTTTCCATCTTCACACAAAGAACTAAAGCCCATCAGCCGTTGTAGCCTATGATAATTTTGAAGTTCCTGCTCTTCCTCTTCATCTTCGGACTGGTCGCCATTGCGATTTTCCTGCTGTCGGTATGGCAACAGGTGAGAAGTGGCTACCGTCGCTTCCGCGAACAAGGCAGCCAGCAGCAACAGCACGTCGATGGAAACGTAGTCATCGACCGCCGTTCGCCCGAGGATGCATCGAAGAAAATCATCCCAAAGGACGAGGGTGAATATGTTGATTTCTCAGAGGAATAGGAATCCCCACAAACGTTTTTTCTCAGAGGAATAGGAATCCCTCTAAAATATAAAAGGAAGTAGTGCGCTACTTCCTTTTCTTGTTCCAGTACTTTTCCAACCTACGTGCTTCACGCTTCGTAATCTGGATGACGCTACCGTGTTTCGGCGACACGAAGTTGGTGGCCTTCATCGGACCATCGTTGAAACGGCCCAGCGGCTTGAAGGTCTTGAAGTCGGTGGTTTCAACAAAGCCGAAGTTATGCGGGCGAATGCTGAAGATGTCGTACATCAGCACCCACCGATTCTCGCCAATGCGCTTCCACATGTTCGGTGCCTCGCAGGCGCCGCGCTCGCCGTCTATCTGCTCGGGGTGGTAGTCGTTGTAGGCATTGATGCGGTCGGAAATCATGTACTTGATGCCGCCGGGATCCTCTTGTGCCACATAGGTCATGAAGTAACGGCCGTCGGGCATCGGACAGATGTCGGCATCGAGCACCTGTATCTTCTCATCGGGATATTCGAAGAGCAGCTGCGGCTCGGTCAGCAATTTGGTGAACTCGTTGTTGGCATAGCTGTAATACAACTTCGTACGTCCGCCGGGCTGCTGGCGAATGGTGAAATAAACCATCGGCTGCTGGCGAATGGGATCCCAAATGGTCTGTGGTGCCCATGCACATCCCAACTCCCCGAAGTGCTCGGGAAACGCTTCGTCGATGTGTACTTCGGTGTGTGTCCAGTGTATCAGGTCCTTCGAAGACATCAACACCAGTCCACGATTATTGCCCCAGCCGTATTTATCAGGGCGTTCCCATTGCGTAGTGCGATAGCCGGCTCGCTGGCCGAACACGTGCAGGTCGGTCATCGCGATATAGAACATGCCGTTGGGTGCACGGCAGATGTGGGGATCGCGAATGCCATGCTGGTCGGCGATGCTGTCGCCGGCGATGACAGGCTGTCCGTCATTGACCGCCGTAAATGTATAGCCGTCGTAGCTAATGGCCATGAACAAGCTATGCGTGGGGTCGTTGAAGAACGTGAAGAGGTAAGCCCCCATCTTCTTCTCCGAGGGCATGTGTTTCGATGGCTGACGCGCACTTGCGGGCAGAACCGCCAACAGGCCCAACACGACCGAAAGCAAAAAAATCGTTTTTCTCATTGTGATGTCGAAGTTAAGAGTTTTTGTTTTGTTGTCAACGACAAATATACACAAAAAATCTTGAACCCGACATCATTCGACGAGAAGTTTATAGTTTATTAAGGGATGTGCCCACGAGGCCGCTTTGCCAATGACTCTTATAACAGGCTTCCTATCTGGAACACGGCAGCCGAAACCACCCATGCGACAACCGTCGTGTAAACGGCTGCAAACACCGCCCAGCGCCACGAACCCGTTTCGTTCTTGATGGCTGCAATGGTAGCCAGGCAGGGGAAGTAGAGCAACACGAAGAGCAGGTAGCAATAGCCGGCAAGTGGCGTGATGCCATCGGCCGTCATGAGTTGTTGCAGGTGGGAGTAGTTCTCAGAATCGTCGGACGATTCAGCCCCGTCGGACGAGTCGGACTGGTCGGACGAATCGGACTGGTCGGAGTAGAGCACACCAATGGTCGACGCCACAATCTCCTTGGCACCCAGACCAGCCACGAGGCTTACGTCGAGTTTCCAGTTGAAGCCCTGCGGTTCGAATACCGGCTCAATGGCCTTGCCCATGTGTCCGATGATCGACTGCTCCTGCTGTTGCTGCGTGGTGAGCTCTTCGTGATGGGGGAAGTAGCCCAGTGCCCACACGATAATCGAGGCGACAAGGATGATACCACCCATCTTCTTCAGATACTCCTTGCCCTTCTCCCACGTGTGGCGGCCGATAGCCTTCGCCGTCGGCATGCGATAAGGCGGCAGCTCCATCACGAACGGCGTGTCCTCGCCCTTAATGACGAACTGCGAGAAGATGCGACTCACGATGACTGACATCAGGATGCCAGTGGCATAGAGCGAAATCATCACCAACGAGCGATATTGCAAAGCGAAGAACGTGCCGGTGATCATGATATAGATGGGCAGGCGGGCCGAACACGACATGAAGGGAAGAATCATCATCGTGATGAGTCGCGAGCGACGGCTCTCGATGGTGCGTGTTGCCATCACGGCTGGCACATTGCAGCCAAAGCCCATGATGAGCGGGATGAACGACTTGCCGTGCAAGCCCATCTTATGCATGAGTCGGTCCATGATGAAGGCTGCACGGGCCATATAGCCGGAGTCCTCCATGAGCGAGATAAAGAAGTAGAGAATGAGAATCTGTGGCAGGAAGACGATGACCGACCCTACTCCACCAATGACGCCATCGATGAGCATATCGTGCACCGGGCCCGCGGGCAGGGTTGCTCCGATGAGGTCGCCGAGCCAGGCTACGCCTGCATCAATCCAATCCATCGGATACTGACCAAGCACGAACGTCACGTGGAACATCAGGAATAGCAGTGCGAAGAAAATGGGGAATCCCAGCCAGCGGTTTGAGAGCACACGGTCGATGACATGGGTGGTGCGATAGGTATCAGCCTTCGTGCCTGTACGGAAGCCTGCCTCAGTGAGCGCACCATTAATAAAGCCGTATTTCGCATCCATAATGGCCGTCTCGGCATCCACATGAGTTTCCTCCAACACACGCGAGGCGGCTTTCGCACGGGCGGCGAGCAGATGTCGGCGCTCGTCGGTACGCTGTTCGTCGGCCATGTGCTGTGTGACATACTGTTGCGCATCGGTGTCGTTCTCCAGTAGTTTGATGGCCAGATAGCGAGTGGAATAGCGCAGCCGGATGTGTTCGTCGGCCTTCAGGTACTGCTGGATGTGACGTATGCCATCCTCAATCTCATGACCGTAGTTGATGTGCAGGTGGCGGGCTTCACGACTGGTGCCTTCATACACCTGGATGACAGCGCGGAAGAGTTCCTTCACGCCCATGCCGTTTTTGAACGATGTGGGCACCATTGGCATACCAAACAATGTGCTGAGCGTCTTCAGGTCGACGGTATCGCCACGCCGCTCAAACTCATCGTACATGTTCAGGGCACCCACCAACCGGATGTCCATATCCACCAACTGCGTCGTGAGATAGAGGTTACGCTCGAGGTTCGACGAGTCGATGACGTTGATAACCACATCGGGCATCTTCTCCGTGAGGTGCTTGCGCACATAGAGCTCCTCGGGCGAATAGCACGACAGCGAATAGGTGCCGGGCAGGTCGACGAGGTTGAACTCGTAGCCGAAGAACGATGCATGTGCCTCAGTGGCATCGACGGTGACGCCTGAGTAGTTGCCCACGCGGGCATGGGCGCCGCTGGCATAGTTGAAGAGCGACGTCTTGCCGCAGTTGGGATTGCCGACGAGGGCCACATTGATGGTTCGGCGCTGTCGCAGAGCACCGTGCTGGAGGTAGTCGTCCTGATGCACCGAACGCTCAATCACCACCTTGCCAGCTCCCTCCTGGTCTTCGCTTTCCAGTCCGCTGTACTCGTCCTCGGTAATCACTTCAATCATCTCAGCCTCCTGGCGTCTGAGTGACACCTCGTAACCCATGATCTTGTACTTCACGGGGTCTTGTAGCGGGGCATTGAGCAACACCTCCACGGTCTTGCCCTTCACAAATCCCATCTCGATAATGCGTTTGCGGAAGCCTCCGTGGCCCGATACCTTCACGATGACGGCCTTCTCGCCGGTCTTCAGTTCTGATAGTTTCATGCTATCTGCTTTTTTGTTTTCTTCTGCAAAGGTACTCAGAATTTTTCGCAACTCGGTTGCATTCGGGCAAATAATCAGCAAAATACCTAAAAATAGTGATGCGAAATAATACTTTCGTTCGGAAATAAAATCAAAAACTTTGGTTTTTGCTTTGTATTTCGCTGACTTATTTCGTACTTTGGCTCCGCCGAAAATACTTTCGTTCGGAAATAAAATCAAAAACTTCGGTTTTTGCTTTGTATTTCGCTCACTTATTCGTATCTTTGCGAAACATTAATAGGCATAGATTTCACGACCATCAAAACAAATCATATATGAGAAAGACGATGACCCTCTGGATTGCGATGCTGCTGACTGCCGCCTCCCTCCATGCTCAAGAAGCCACAACGGCCGGCGACGTGCTCGCCACACTCCGACGTGCCAACGACTACTTCATGGCGAAGTACAACGACCCCACACGCGCCACGTATGTAAAAAAGGTGCGACCGAGCTCGCTATGGACGCGTGCCGTCTACTACGAGGGCCTCATGGCACTCAACGACATCGACCCGCAACAGCGCTACACCGACTACGTAGATCGCTGGGCCGCGTTCCACCAGTGGACACCTCGCGACGGCATCCAAACCTGCGATGCCGACAACCAGTGCTGCTCGCAAACCTATCTGATGCGTTACATGCAGGTGGGCGGCGAAGAGAAGTTGCTACCCACACGGCAGAATCTCGATCATCAGATGCAGACACCGAACTTAAAACTCGTACCCAAGAACAAATGGGACGAGACACAGGCCAGCACAAATGCGCAGGAAGAAAACCTCTATGCGTGGTGGACGTGGATTGATGCCATCCAGATGGCAATGCCCGTGTATGTACAGATGACGCAAATCACCGGCGAGAAGAAATACTTCGAGCATGCCATGAAGATGTATAAATGGAGCCGAAACACGCTCGCTGGTGGACTTTTCAACGAGAAAGACGGCCTTTGGTGGCGCGACAAGGACTTCGTGCCGCCCTATCGCGAGCCCGACGGCCAGCAATGCTATTGGAGTCGCGGCAACGGATGGGTTTATGCCGCATTGGTGAGATGCCTGGAGGGTGTCAACAACAGCAAGACAGTGAAGGGGAAGGACGTGAGCCTCCTCCGTAGGGACTTCGTGAAGATGAGCAAGGCGCTACTGAAGTGCCAGCGTGAGGACGGAATGTGGAACGTAAGCCTCACAAGCAACAACTTCGCAGGCAAGGAACTCACGGGCACCGCCCTCTTCCTCTACGGCATGAGCTGGGGCATCAATCATGGTTTGCTGCCAGCGAAGCAATATCGCTCTGCTTGCGACCGCGCCTGGCAGGCCTTGCAGCACGACTGCGTGCATGCCGACGGCTTCCTCGGCTGGGTGCAAGGCACCGGCAAGCAACCTTCCGACGGACAGCCGCTCAGCTACACTCGCGTCCCCGACTTCGAGGACTACGGCACCGGCTGCTTCCTTCTCGGTGGCTGCGAGTATTACAAACTGCTGAAGGGCAAGTAATAGCCTCCTTTGAGCGTGAAATATAGCCTGCATTGAGGGTAATAAAACAGAAAGAGGGCTCCCACACGGGAACCCTCCTTTTTGTGCTCGGCAAACAATGGTCGGCAACTTCATTTCTATGATGGCAATACCTTATTGTGACAATGTGACAAAGTAACAAAGTGACAAGGTAACAAGGTAACTAGGTGACGAAGGCTGCTAACGCCGAATGCTACTGCCTGACTGTAACGATTTCTACTTTCTCCCAATGCGTGGCATCCACCTTCTTAATCCAGCCTTCCTTCGTCCAGCGATAGATGATGGTGCGGAGCGAAGAATCGTTGCAGAAGCCCTGCTTCAGCTTTCGGAGGTCGTCCATCGTGAACACGGGCTCGAGTTGGTCGAAGATGCAGTGATTGGCTGTCGCCCGCTGGCCTTCCTCCTCTGCTAAGATGTATTGTTTCTGTAGCGTAGGGCCGAAAGCCTTGATCTGCTCATCCATGCAATATTGTGCCATCATCAGGGCAAACAATAAGGTAGCCTTCGACTCCCTCTTGTCGGCGATGCATCGCCCGTCGTCGGTCTTTACGGGAGATGCCGACAGCAAGTGATGAATTACGCCACAGCGAAAACCAATCACGGCAGCACGCTTGCGATAGACGTCCTTCACCTTGTCGAAGTCCTTCGCTGCTTCGATGCGCTTCTCTTCCACCCATTGCTCTATGGCACGTCGCAGGCGAGGAGTATCGATGTAGCCCGAATAGCTTTTCAACTTTGTCACAGCCTCTTGAATGCGTGCCACTTCCTCTTCCGTGCGCTTCTTGTATTTAGGCATCTTCGAGAAAGAAGTGTCAGGCATTTGCGAAGGCAGCGTGCGTCCGGAGAGGCCGTTCTCAACATTGTCCTGTTTGTAGCACTTGGCAACGGCTCCAAAGGTGCCAAGAATGGTCCAGTTGTAGGCCACCTTGGCTACACCCGACTCGGCTTCGTCGGAGTTGAAATCCTGACCCCACTCGCCATGGTCGAAGCCCAAGCGATAGATGTCGTATTTCGCACTCCACGAGCCTGCCCCGTTGCTCTTGCGGAGCGTGTCGAGCTCCTCGCAGAAGCTGAAGAGCGTGTGGCCCTGTGCATTCTTCAGACGTCGGAGCAGAGTGGAACACGAGATGGTCACGGGTACATTTCTTATTAGCACGTGAGGATCATCGGGAGCCTTCTCGCTGGCCTTGCGGCACTTCCGCTTGGCTTTCCATTCTTCTTCAATTTGCCGGGCTGCTGCATCCTCCTCGTCCATCTGCCGCTTCCAGATGTCGATGGCATTCTTGCAGACGCTCTTTCCCGAAGCCTGCTCGCCATAGATGAGCGCCATCAGTCCGAGAGCCTGGCTGTTGCCGTCGCAATACTGCACCTCTACCCCGTCGGCATAGGCTCCGGCAATAGGCATCACGGCACAAAGCACAGGCATCTGCATCGTCTGAGGAACACCTGCCAGCGACTCCTTCAGTCCGATGGGCAATCGGTTAGGTCGCAAGGCAGGAAGGGCGCCGGCAGTCTTCTCGCGAGTCTTCTGCTCCTCGCCAGCCGTCTTCTCTTCGGCATGCTTGCGAGACAGTTTTGCCACAATGGCGTCCATCTTCTTTGAACCCTTCGTCGGCTCCTTGCATGCTGAGTGGACAATACCTTTTAACTCTGTGCGCGAGATGCCATAGCTGGGCATGACGGCCATGAGCCACTGCTCCTGATTGTCGCAGATGGCACGCAGATTAGCTGCCAGTTCGAACAGCTTGTCGTTGCGTTCGCCAACGGTGGGTTCGCCTCCTTGCTGCTTCCAGTATTCGGCAATGATGTCGTTGTACTTGATGCCCTTGAACTCAGCAGGATAGTCGCCATCCGCCGACAGTTGCAGACTTTCTTCATGCGCGCCTGCCCGTACCTCTTCTTTCTCGGGTTCAGCTTTGCCGTCTTCAGGGTCGAAGTACCTGCCGTCTGCCGTACGACCGTCGACAGTGAGACCACGATCGAGATAAGCCTTCTGCCGCATGGCCACTTCCTCATCAGAGAGCTGCTCATACCAACCGTCGGCACGATAGATCTCGAAGCTTGCAGGTGTGATATAGATGAACCGCTCGGGCGTGAAGCAGGACGTGTCGGGGTCTACGCCCAGCGCCTTGCAATAGGCTCGCTGGGCCTCGGCCACCGTCATGCCAAGAGGCAGGCGGATGTCGATGTGTAGTTTCCGACGTGCAGAGTAGTCCATGTGCAGCAGCAACCCATGCCACAGGCCTTCTGCCTCGTTCAGCTCCCTTGCCTTGCCGATGGCTCCCTCCACTTGGCTCTTGTCGTCGATGTCGACGCAGGTCTGCCAGGTGAAAGACGCTGCGACGATGTGCTGCCGGTCGCGATAGTCATCGGCGAACTTCGTGTAGTGAGGGCAGCGGAAGGGAAGTTTTCCCTTCAGTCGGCGCTGTTCCTCTTCGTCTGTGGCAGATGCAATCTGCTCCGCCAGTGAGCTGAGACGCTCATCGCGAGTCAGCTCGTCATAGTTTGCCAAGGCCACTTCCTGTATGCAGGAACGGCCAAGCTTCTTGTCTTGCCTCGTATTGAGGCCGATGTAATGATTTGTTGTCATTCCTTTTTAATTTTTTAATTTTAATACATTCTGTGAACCACGCATTTGCTAGCTTGGCGTGGGAAGGTTTGCCTCCAGACAGACGCAAAAACAAAATGCGCCCCGAAGCCTAAACTTCACGGCGCAAATTTATAACATCTGGCGGATACTGACAAGCACTTTCCTTTATTCAGAACGGGCGGGTGGCATTCGGAAATCATTTCAGAATGGACAGTCGGAAAAATCAGGCATCGGGACGTTGAAATCGGGGCTTCTTTTGTCGCTAAACGGCTGGTGTCCTATGTTGTTGAAGTTGAAGGGGCCACCCTGATTGAAAGAGTCGTAGCGTGTTTGGTCGAGGAGACCGAGTTGTTTCAATCGAATTCCCATGGCATCAGGTGACACGTTCAGCGTCTTCGCCATGGTTTTCACTATTTGATTATAGGGGTTGTAAGTCTCTTTCTGCCCATCGCTATAGTGCAAAGGCTGCAGCGTGTCGCCATACCTGACTCCCAAGAATGTTCGATGGAGCAGCTCGTAGAGCTTTCGAATAAGGTCCTCGGGCATGAGCAGGGCAGAAGCAAAGCGGTTGGCATGGCGCTCGAGCCACTGCATGTCTTCGTTTTTGATGGTGGGGGCTTTCATAATGCTATCGGTGGTATCGCTAAACGAAACGACACCCTGTGCTTTCAGGAGGTATTCATGGAGTATGTAGTGGCCGAATTCATGAGCCATGGTGAATCGATACCTTCCAGCATTCGACTTACCGAGGCTGTTCAGCACAATCTTCTTCTCCTGCAGATTGATGAACCCCAGCTGGTTGGCAGGCAGCTCGCGTTCTTCGCATTGCAAGCCGTTGTTGCAAATCATTGGATAGGGGTCGACCGAGAATTCAATCGCCGACGGATCGTCATGATGAATCAAAAATGATAGCACGCGTGCTGCTTCCTCGGAGTAAACCTTGGTTCCTTCATGGTAGTTAGCGTCAAACATGTAGATTGCGCGCTTGCACTCTTCCACATGGGCACAAGTGAGCCTGTCTGCCTTCGCTTCAATCGTTTCGTTTTTCATTTTCGGGGCTTTCAGCCGATGGCTTTGCTGAATGGCTACGCCCTCGCGCTGAAGCATATCGGCAAGCGAACAGTCAACCAGCTGGCCGTCGAAGACAAGCAATGGCACGTCGGCAGGACGTTGGCCCATGAGCATTTCCAGATAGCGGCGCCAGCTGTTGTCGGAATAGTCAACGAAACGCGGCAGCACGTATGAATCAGCCGTCATTTCATGCTTCGGGTTGATTTGTATATAGCCAACGCGACGTTTCTTTGCACGCTCGTAGACGTCGTTGGTCAGGCCATATTCGCCCACGATGAATAGCTTGATTGCATCCTCACCGGAATACAACCCGAGGAACTGGTTCAGCAAATCCTTGTCGAGTTGACGGCTGATGCACTCGAAGACGATTATAAAGGAACATATCTTCTGTCTGAAGAACCGCTCGTTCGCATATTTCTCGAGTGCCATCGTGGGGGTGGCTCCGGCATAGTCAGGGTGTTTGACAAGCACCCAGAAGTTCTCCCCGTGCGGGCTGGGGTTGTAAGTATGGCGCAGATAGTCCTCCAGCCGAGAAGCCACCGTTGCCTCTGACTTGGAATCGGTGTCTGTGGGGCATGCGCCCGCAAAAAAGTCCTCAACAATCTTCACGTGCTTCCTCACAAGATGGGCGTCGGGCAGGCGGTCGAAGTGTTCCAACTTTGTTGCGAACTTGTATTTCTCCATCGAGGCCTCTATCTTTTTCGCAGTCTCGTGTTTCTCCAAGGCATCACCACAGAAGGCCATCACCATTTCGGTGAATAGGCGGCGCGAAAGTTTCTTCTTGATGAATCTTTTCTCTCCGCTCACGAAGTGCACCACCTGCCACAGGCCTTTATCATGCTCCTTCGTTATCCAAGGGGCAATGCTGGTGCGGATGGCATGAATCCATTGCGGAGC
The DNA here is from genome assembly GCA_900316285.1 of uncultured Prevotellaceae bacterium. GTDB lineage: Bacteria > Bacteroidota > Bacteroidia > Bacteroidales > Bacteroidaceae > Prevotella. Next base: position 1,376 of record ONCG01000022.1, on the reverse strand, counting down.
CATCGGCAACTGCAGAAAGTGGTTTGCCAGCTCTGCATTTTCCTCTAATAGCTGCTGATATTGTTCTTCTATTGTCATAAGTTTTTCTATGTTTCAGAACGAGGCTGCTCGCGTTTTCAGGCAAGTCGCCTATGTTCTTGAGCAACGTTGCTCGCTTTTTCAAGGTCATACAAGATTGTTTCGTATGTCCATGGCCTTTCTGATTGCTATCGAACCACAAAATTATGAAAAATCCCCGAGACTTCCAAGAAATCGCGGGGAGAATGTTTGTCCTTCAGCACTTTTTCGCTCCAAGATTCAGTCGAGTCCTGCCAAGAGCCTGTTGGAGTTGTATGCAGGAGTTGAGGGAGAAGAAATGAAACGGTATATGTAATTTTCCCCCAAAGGCATACTTAATATAATTTTTCAGCAAATAATTGTTCTTATATTTGCGAACATTCAAAACTTTTTGTACCTTTGCAGCCGTATGATAGTTACATTCGAGCAGACATACCTACAGGAACTCTATACGGAGGGCAAGGCGAGTGATAAGAAACACCGCTTTCAGCCTCAGATAGTCAGCAAGTATGTAAAAGTGGTCAACCTGATGAAACAGCTGGAAAATGTTTTAGGGCTGGCTAAGTACGGCTCCTTGCACTACGAGAAACTGCATGGCGATAAAGAGGGTTTATCTTCCGTTCGTGTCAACGACCAATACCGCATCGAGTTCACTGAAAGCATGGAAGCCGGCAAGCAGATTGCCACGATATGTAACATTACAGAATTGTCAAACCATTATAAGTAGAAGGAGGACGAGATATGACCACACTTGAAGGAGTAAACCCGCAGATGATAGCAAACAACCTGAAGCCCTATCAGCCCACCCATCCTGGCGAGGTGCTGAAGGACGAACTGGAATATCGTGGCATTTCGCAACGCGGACTGGCAAAGGAGATAGGCATCTCCTATTCAGCCTTCAACGAAATGCTTAACGGCAAACGGTCGCTTAGTCCCGAACTGGCCATGATGATGGAGGCAGCCCTCGGTGTGGATGCCGCCCCTCTACTGGCAATGCAGAATGAATACGACATGCTGATGGCCGAACGCGATGCCTCGTTTATGGAGAAACTAAAGCAGATTCGCCGCGTTGCGGCCATCTTCTAAGAGAATAATAATAAAGGTGTAATCTTTAAAACAGATATGCCAATGGACAGATAAATCGGCAAGCAAGGCATTGAGACTTTGCTTGCCGCTTTTCGTATGGCACTTGCCTGTGCCAGATGTTCGGTATTAGTGACAATGCAGTTTCACGGTTATTGCAATCTCATGACATTGTGAGGTTGCAATAATTCTTTATTACCCTTGCAATACGTCTGTAATATCCTGGCTGTACTTTT
>ONCG01000007.1 GCA_900316285.1 uncultured Prevotellaceae bacterium | reverse complement strand
CCTGCCGACACTGCGAAGGACTTCTCCGCTTCGAAGCACGTGGTTGGTGCTCGCATCAACTTCCAGCCTGAGGTGACCATCGACGCCGCTGGTCAGCGCATCAAGTCGATGCTGCAGGGCCTGCAGGTCGAGGAGACCAACGAGAACGATGTCGACAAGGACGCCTCATCCGAAGGATGAGAGTGAAAAGTGAACAGTGAAAAGTGAAAAGTGAAAAGTGGACAATTGCACAAGTAATTTGAAACTAGAAACTAGAAACTGAAACTTCCGCAAGGTTGAATCTCTCAGAAGACGTGCTCCCAGCAATGGGGGTGCGTTTTTGTTTGTCAGTCTTTACTTTTCGTTTTTAACTTTTCACTTCGCGCTTGCGCGGTGGTCTGCCCCTACACGCTGGGTGCATTGGTTTGGCACCTCAGGAGCAATGCTTTTGGGTTCTAAAGTCAATGCTTTTGGGTTCTAAAGTCAATGCTTTGGGGTCCTAAAGTCAATGCTTTGGGCTTCTAAAGTCAATGCTTTTGGGGGCTGAGAGCATTGCTTTTGGGGTGCAGGAGCATAGCTGGTTCCTGTTGCACGGCTGGCTCCTGTTGCTCGGCTGGTTCCAGTTACACGACACGTCGCGTCCCTACATTTGGGGGAATTATATATGGTTTCGGTAGTGGTTTTCGCGATTTTAGATGTTCGGTGAAAAAGAGAAACCCCAGCCACTCACGATGGAATGGCCGGGGCTTTTTGATGTATGGGGAATGCTCTATGAGGGGAGCATCCGGAGTGCTGACTACTTCGTCCAGCGCGGGTCGCCGATGCCGTAGTACTTCACATCCTCGTTGCCAACGGTGAAGTCGCCAGCAGCAGCATTCTTGAACTGCGGGTCAACTTCCTTACCAGCGGTGTCGAACCAGGAGATAGCCTCGGTGTTTCCTTCGGCCAGCGAGAGCAGGTTCTGGGTGTTCCAGTAGTAGTTGTTCTCGAGCTTCGGATTAGCATCGGTGGTCTTCTGGTTGGCAAAGCCACGCTTGTTGCAGAAGTCGGTGACGATGTTGTTGGTGAAGGTGATGGTGTTACCGGCATGACGCACGTAGAAGAAGCGGTAGTTGGCACCGCCCGAGCCTACGTTGGCGAAGGTGCAGTGGTCGAACTTGATGACGGGAGCCACATCGGCGAAGTCGCCCACATTGTCCATGCGCACCACGTCGCGCTCCTTGGCGCAGTTGTAGACGGTGGTGTTGGTCATGGTGAGGTTCTTGAACACACCCTTACGGCTGTCGAGGAAGTCACCACCCGAGCACTCGATGTCGTGGATGAGGCAGTTGTTAATGGTGATGTTCTGTACCTTCACGGCCTTGTTGATGTAGTAGAAGCCCTTGGTGTAGTTGCGAACTTCGCAGTCCTCGATGGCGAGATGATCGACAGCTCCGTCGGCAACGAAGTCGAAGCATTGGCCACCATCGGTGCCTGTTCCGTCGAGGACAACCTGATAGAGGTCGAGGCTAGCATTGTCGATCTTCACACGACCCTGGATGACGGCACGGTCGGCAGCGCGAACACTCTTGATGGAGAGGTTCTTGTCGATGGTGAGCGAACCACCAAACTCGGCTTCCTCAGTCTTGATGCCATAGATGCCGGGGAAGAGGGCGAGCGTTGCACCATTCTCTGCAGAGGCCACGATGGCTGCGAGGTCGTCGCCAGGATTGACGGCGATGGCTCCACCGAGGTCGATGGCTGTGGTGAACTCAACCTTACCACGAACCTTGCCCTGACGTGAGAGCGTAGCGGTGTAGGTGGTTTCAGGAGAGAGACCCGTCACGGTAGCAGCACCTGCAGCCACCTCGGCAGCTGTCACCGTGTGGGTGATGTTGCCCGGGTTGAGTGTGAGGAGGTCGGCAGCCTCGCCAGCCGGCCAGCGCAGGGTGACAGAGGTCGCTGTGATGTCGTCGTCGGTGACGCTGAAGAGGATCTGCTCGCTTTCAGTCTTGGCATAGGCACCGCTCCACTTTGAGTCGCGCGACTCGGCACCCTCGGTGACGGCCTGCACGCGGAAGGAGTACTGTGTCTGTCCATAGAGTCCCGTCACAGTGTAGGGAATCTGTGCATTGGTGATGCCGGTGATGGTCTTCTCAGGTGTGCCCTGGAAGGAGAGGCTATCGTTGGCAAACACTTCAATGTTATAGCTCGTGGCCCCTTCAACGGGAGTCCATGTGAGGCGTACGTTGGTGCGGTTGACCACACGTGCCTCGAGGTTGGTGGGCGAGAAGTTGCGTCCATAGATGATGCTTGTGATCTCGTCAGCCACGTCGCCACATGATGCCAGGGCCAGTGTGGCCAGCCCCAGCATAAGGAGCCTCCCCCGACCCCTCCAAAGGGAGGGGAGTCCCGATATAAATTGTTTGATATTTGATTTCATAATTCAGTATTTACGTAGTTATATTGTGAATTCAATCTCATTAATCGGACAGCTGGCCGAGGTTGCCATCGTTGTTCAGCATGTTGTTGCTGGCATCAATGAAGCACTTCCAGATGGGCCATACGCAATGGGTGCTGGGCTTCACGACGAAGAGACCATCGATGATGTCGTCGGAGAGGGCATTGGAACCACTTGAGATGAACCAGTTCTTGGACTCCCATCCTTCGGCATTGAGGAGGTTGATGCGCTCTGCATCGTCCTCACCCTTGTTCAGACCATAGATGCGAATGTCGTTGGCATCCTCTGAAGGATAGATGAACACCTTGTCGGGCAGACCTTCGTAGGCGCCTGTGCGGTTGGCAAGGGCTTTCATCTTGGCCTTTGCCTCATCCATCTTCTGGTCGATGATGCCCCAGCGCACGAGGTCGGGCTTGCGGAGAGCCTCGCCAGCGAACTCAAGGGCGCGCTGCTCGTAGATGCCCTCGCGGAATGCCTTCTGGCTTGCGCAATACTTTGCCTGCAGGGCAGCCACCTTTGCAGCAGGAAGAACGCGGTCGAGCACAGGCTTCATGTAGCTCCATGCAACGCTGGTGTTGCCCAGCTCGTTCTCTGCCTCGGCAGCCATCAGATAGACATCGGCCAGACGCATGTACTGCCAGTTGACACCATCGTCGTTGGTGGAGGTGACAATGCGGCTCATCCACTCGTAGCGGAGCTTACCAAACATCCAGCGTGAGATGCTGGTGAGCGTGACGTGAGACTTGCCATCGGTGAGCTGCTGACTCCACTCGTAGGGTACGCAGGTGATGTCGCGGCGAACGTCGTCGGCGTCATAGTCGTAGTAGAGGGTTGGGGTGGGGCCGTTGACACCACCTTGTGCCTGCTGTGTGTACTGGTCCTTAGCGCGATGGCGCACACCCCATGTGTAGAGCACGCGGCCACGACCTGCTGAGAAGGGAATCTCCCAGAGGCTCTCGCCACCAGCTGCCACATTGTCCTGACAGAGCTTCAGGAAGTTGTCCTTGAAGGCACCGAGCTTGCTGGAGCCATGGGCGATGACGTCCTCACACTCCCGACGTGCAATCTCGTACATCTTGGCAGGTGCCAGGTTGGCATCCTTGGAGAGACGATAGCCGTCGCCACGCAGGCCATAGCCACCGGCATAGAGGGCGATGCGTGCACGCAGACCCTTCACGAAGTCCTTGTTGATGCGCTCCGTGGTCTTGGTGATCTTGTTCTCGTTTGCCCAATAGCAATAGTTCTCGGCCTCCTCGAGGTCGGTGAGGAGCTGCTCGTAGATGACATCGCGATTGGAGCGAGGCAGATAGGTGTTCTCAGTGTTGTTGGGCTGGAAGCGAGCAGGAACGTCGCCCCAGGCCTTGATGAGGTCGTTGTAGATGACGGCACGCAGCGTGAGCGCTTCGCCCAGCAGATGTGCCATGTCAGGATTGTTCTCGATGTTACCATAGTTGCGGAGTCCCTCAATGGCGAGGTTGGCGCGCTCAATGCCCTCGTAGAACTTTGCATAGGCATTGTTGGTGGTGTTCATCTGTCCGTTGGCATCGAGCGTGTTGTAGTTCCAAAGGCTCTGCTTGTCGGACAGACGGTCGTTGTAGGAAGGCGTGTTACCCCATTCCACGTCGGTGTTGATGCCGTAGTAGGGCAGGAAGCGTCCGCGATAGGAATTGGTTTCGCCAAACGACACGTGGATCGACATGACTTCAGCTTCAGCTAGTGAATAGGTGCTGAAGACCGACGAGGCGTCGAGTGAGGAGATGCTGGGTGCGTCCATGTCGCACGAGGCCAGTCCCATCACAGAAAGCGATAATATAGAAAGCTTGATATAATTTTTCATAATGTTGTCCTCCTCATTGTTTAGAAATTCAAGTTCAAACCAACAACAAACGAGCGGCTGCGCGGATAGCACGAGTAGTCGCAATTCGGCGTGAGGGCGGTCTTGCGAATACCATCGGCCTCAGGATCGAAGCCTGAGTAGTCGGTGATGGTGAGCAGGTTGTAGGCGGTGACGTAGAAGCGCAGGCTGCCAATGCCAACCTTGCTGGTGAGCGATGTGGGCAGCGTGTAGCCAAGGCTCAACGTGTTCAGGCGCAGGAAGGAAGCATCCTCGAGGGCCCAGTCGGTAAGCACGAACTTGCTCATGTAGGGGCTCCACATGGTGGTGTTCTGGTTGAGTTCAGCCAGGCGGTTGGCATCGTTGGTGAGCAGGCCTGTAGCAGGATCGAGGTTGGTCCAGCGCTTGCCGGCTTCCATGAGGCTGCAGAGGCTGCGATACTGGTACTTCGAAGTGCTGGTGTACTCCACCTTGTTGGCGTTGTAAACCTTGTTGCCAATGCTGTAGTTGAAGTTGGCAGCCAGGTCGAATCCATAGGCGTGGGCAGAGATGTTGAATCCGCCGAAGATGTCGGGATTGATGGTGCCAATCTTCGTGATATCGTCAGCCGTGATCTGTCCGTCGGGAGTTCCATCCTCGTTGCCAGCCACGTCCATGAACTTGATAGTACCAGGACGCACGGTTCCAACGATATTGGTGGCATCGGGCACACCGGGCTTCAGAATCCAGCCTTCCTTCTCGTCGTAGCCAGAGAAGTCGCTCACCTCGTAGCGGCCAGTGCCAGCGAGCTTGTAGCCCATGAGGGTACCGAGCTGCTCGCCAACGGCAATCATGTAGTCGTTGCCAATCTCGGTAGATGCCCAGTTGGTGTTCCATCCGAAGTCGTCCATGATGCCAAGGCTCTTGATCTTGTTGCGGTTGAAGGCGATGTTTCCACCGAGGTCGATACCCCAGTTCTTCTTGTTCACGGCATGCCAGGTGAGGCTGAGCTCAACACCCTTGTTCTCGGTCTTACCCATGTTGCGATACTGCGTGTCGTAGCCTGTGCCACCCACAGGGAATTCGATGAGCAGGTCCTTTGTGGTGTTGATGTAGGCCTCGATGCTACCGTTCAGGGCACCGCCAAAGAGCGTAAAGTCGAGACCCATGTTGCGGGTGATGGTGGTTTCCCACTTCAGGTCGGGGTTGGCCATCACCTTCGAGGGAGCCCAGTAGGAGGAGATGCCGTTCACCCACGACGTGGTCTTGGGCTCATACATCTGTACGAGCTGGCCCACGGGGATGTTGTTGTTACCGGCGGTACCATAGCTCAGACGGAGCTTCAAGTCGTCGAGCCACTTGCTGGTGCCTTCCATGAAGGGCTCAGAGGAGATACGCCATGCGAGGGCTACTGAGGGGAAGTAACCCCAGCGGTTTTCCTCGGAGAACTTCGAGCTGCCATCGGCGCGGAATGTAGCGCTGAGGAGGTAGCGGTCGAGGTAGTTGTAGTTCAGACGTCCGAAGAAGGAGAGCAGCTTGTCGTCGGCGCTGTAGGCATCGTCGATGCTGAAGGGTGACTGTGCCTGAGCGGTGAGTCGCCATGCTGTAGGAGCATCGAAGTCGACAGGATAGCCGTGAGCCTCGTCGGCATCGACATGCTTCTTGGTGATGATGTACTCATGACCAATCAGGACGTTGAGCGAGTGGTCGTCGCTGTTCAGAATCTTCTTGAAGTCGTAGTTGGCCGTGTTGGTGTTGCGGAAGCGATGGCGGTTGGTATCGGTGATACGGATGGCCGGCATGTTCTGCACGTTGACGGCGGGCACATTTTTAATATAATAGGTGGAAAGACCCCAGAAGCGCTTGTCGTTCTCGGTGTAGTCGTCGTAGCCAAACTCGGTCTTCAGGCGGAGGTTGTCGTAGACTTCCCAACCGAAGGCACCGGCGATGTTGAGGTTCTTGCGGTTCTTCTTGCGGTCGTTGTCGCGCTGCACCTGCAGGGGGTTGTAGAGGTTACCCAGCTCATCGTCGGCACTACCAGCAGAAGCATCGAAGTTCTTCAGGGGGAACGGAGCATAGAGGATGGCATAGCGCAGACGGTGGTCGGAGTCGTAGGAACCCGTGGCATCGTTGGCACCACCACCGCGGATGTCGGTGTTGGCATAGCGTGCCTGGAAGTCGAGCGATGTGCGCTTGGTGGGCTTGGTGTTCAGCTTCAGCGAGAAGTTGTCGCGCTTGAAGTTCGAACCTACCTGGATGGCTTTGTCGTTCATGTGGGCGTAGCTGAAGGCATACTTGATGTTCTCCGAACCACCATTGATGTTGATGTTGTGGTTGAAGGTGTTGCCCGTGCGGCCATAGACGAGTTCCTGCCAGTCGTTGGTCTCGATGTTGTCATACATGTCGATGTCCTGATAGTTTCCGAAGTAGTCGGTGTAGGAGGAAATCTTCTCAGGATCGTTGCCGTTCTTCAGCAGGGCGAGCTCATACTGCCATGTGGCATAGTCGCGTGCACCGATGACGTCGATCTTCTTGGCCATCTTCTTCCAGGAGTAGTAGGCATTGTAGCTGACCTTGGTCTTGCCTTCCTTACCGCTCTTGGTGGTGACGAGGATTACACCATTAGCACCACGCGAACCGTAGATGGCGGTGGAGGATGCATCCTTCAGGACGGTGATGTCCTCGATGTCGTTGGCAGGGATGTCGCTGATACCGTCAACGGGGAAGCCGTCGACGATGTAGAGCGGGTCGTTGCTCTGGGTGATGGAGCCACCTCCACGCACGCGGATCTTCACCTCTGCATCGGGCGAACCCTCAGTGGTGGTGATCTGCACACCAGGCATCTTACCCGTGAGGGCCTCGGAAGCATTTGCCACGGGCACAGCCTGCAGCACATCGCTGTTGACGGTAGCCACGGAACCCGTAAGGTCTTTTTTCTTCACCGTGCCGTAACCGATGACCACCACGTCGTTCAGACTTGTGGCCTCGTCGTCGAGCACTACATCTACATTGCTTTGGTTGGCAACGTCGACAGTCTGCGTCTTCATACCTACGTATGAAATCTGCAGCTTCTTCGACGAACCTTTGAGCACTAACGAGAAGTTGCCGTCAATATCGGTCACAGTGCCATTGCCGCTGACGCCCTGTTCCATGACAGTGGCACCAATGATAGGCTCGCCGGTATTGTCTGCAACATTTCCTTTAATGGTCTGCGCTGAAAGCGTTCCAGCCATCAGCAGCAGGAGCGACACGAGTGTCGTTCGCATGGTTTTGAAATTACCAGACATACATTAATGTGAGTTAGATTAGTTAATAAATGATTGATGGTTGTTTATTTCTGTCGACAAAGGTAAGGAAAAAAACTCAGTATACCAAATATTTGTTGAAAAAACACTAATTATTATTATTTGCAGGTGGGAATAATGGTTTGGTAAAAGGGAAATAACTGTTTATTAATGGGGCAAAACAAAGGTGGCAGCACCTCGTTTCCAAGATACTGCCACTCTGTTGTTGGTTCCTGCCCGGTTACCTGTTGGCTTGTGAAGGGCAGGGTAGTGTGGTGTTTTACTTCACGACAATCTTCTTGCCGCCAACGATGACGATGCCCTTGTAAGCCTTGTCGACGCGCTGGCCAGCCACGTTGTACATCTTGCCATCGTTCACAGTGTCGGCATTGATGGCGTTAACGCTGGTGTTGCCAGTGAACTCGTAGGCGGTGACATTCTTGAAGCCGGGCACGCTGAAGTACTTCAGCACATAGCCGTAGAGCTTCACTTCCTTACCGAGGTTTTCGGGATGATCCTGAAGGTTCAGGTCGTTGCGCACGTCGCCATTAGGCAGCTGCACGGGGATGCAATTCTCGACGTTGGTCTCGTTGTAGTTGGTGGCGAGCAGCAGGTTGGTCTTCACCTCGCAACCATCGGCATCGAAGTGGGCACCAGTAGCATAGGCCTGTCCCTCAACATAGCCCACGATGTAACCCTTCACCCATACCTTCTGCTGACCGTCGGCAGCATTGGTGTTCTCGGGTGCAGCGGCAATGACATCTTCAACGCTCACCTCAACAACCTCTACAGTGTTCTTGGTGAACTTCTTCTCAGCATAGATGTCGGCATCCTCTTCCCAAGCTTTCACGGTGCACGTCTCTGTGATGGTGAACGGCTCCATGTAGCGCTTATTGGTGCTAGAAGTCTTAGGATCTGAACCGTCGAGTGTGTAGTAAACATCGTGGTCAACATCCGACGGGGTAATTGTTACGACAGTAGACTCATCGAAGTTAGCCTCGCCACTGATGGTCAGCTCGGCGGGAGCAGCCTCGTCGACACTCACGAAGTAAGCGTTCATCACCTCAATCTTATCTTTGTATGAGCCGCGATTACCGATGAGCGTGATCTTGCAGCCATTCTTAATGCCCTTTGCTGCGGCCAGAGCCTGGAACTGTCCCTTCTCGCCGCCCTTCTCGGAGAGCAGGCCATAGACGTAGACGCTGCCAGTAGCATCCTCGAGGTCGAAGTTGCCATACTGGTCGCCGTCCTTCAGGTTCTTCACTTCACCCTTCAGCTTGTACCACACGTTGGTGCTCTCAGCAGCAGCGTTGAACTCGGCAACGGTAGCATCCTTGATTTCATCGGGCTGAGGATCGGGAGTGTCGCCCTGACCGTCGACGCTCACGAAGTAGGCATTCACCACTTCAATCTTGTCGCCATAGGAGCCGCGGTTACCGCAGATGGTGATCTTCGTGCCGTTCTTGATGCCCTTCTCTGCGGCAAGAGCTTGGAACTGCTTCTTCTCGCCACCCTTCTCAGAGAGCAGACCATAGACGTAGACAGAGCCTGTCTCATCCTCGAGGTCGAAGTTGCCATACTGGTCGCCATCCTGCAGGTTCTTCACAGTGCCGGAGAGCTGATACCAAACGTTAGAGCTCTCAGCAGCAGCGTTGAACTCGGCAATGGTAGCCTTCTTGGTCTCTTCAGGCTGAGGATCGGGCTCTTCGCCCTGGCCGTCGACGCTCACGAAGTAGGCATTCAAAACTTCAATTTTGTCTTTGTAGGAGCCACGGTTACCAATGATAGTAATCTTCGTGCCGTTCTTGATGCCCTTAGCGGCAGCCAGCTCCTGGAAGAGCTTCTTCTCGCCACCCTTCTCAGAGAGCAGACCGTAGACGTAGACGGAGCCCGTCTCGTCCTCAAGGTCGAAGTTACCATAGATGTCGCCGTCCTTCAGGTTCTTTACAGTACCTGAGAGCTGGTACCACACGTCGGTACTCTCAGCAGCTGCGTTGAATTCGGCAACGGTCACCTTTTTAATTTCGCCTGGCTGAGGGTCTGGATCTGGGTCAGGAGTGTCACCGCCCTCGCCCAATGTGATGGTCATTGACTTAATCTGAGTGTTGGCAGCCACACTGATGACAACTTGCTTGGCATTGCCTGTCCACTTGCCAGTCTCGAGTTTACCTGAGTCGGCTGTATTGCCAGATCCCCACTTACTATTATTCAGCTCAAAATCAATAGCTGTGATGTTTTTGCCAGCAGAAGCAACGGTCAGCGTGCCGCCGTACATACGAAGAGAACCTGCCCACATACGGTTGGGGTTTTTCACACCGCTGGGTGAGACGGTGATGGTCACATCGCCCGACTTTACAGATTTGTCTTCCGTGATGTCGCCAGCATTCGAATCGTTGCTGGAGAATCCAGACAAGCCGAACAGCGAATACGCGTCGTCGGTAGAGAAGTCGAACTTGACTTCGTCAGCATAAATACTGCCACACAGCATCAGAAGCATGCTGAGCAGCGAAAAGCGTAGAGTTTTTTTCATAATTGTTTGGTTTTAAGTTATAATGTATATTTGACTGCAAAGTTACGACATTTTTTAGTAACCTCCAAATTTATCTCCCGCTAACTCGCAAAAAAACTGTTAACGGGAGACAACTTAACATGCCAAAGTGGGAATAGGGGCTCTTACAACCTCTCCATTTCGAGTGCTGCCCAGATGAAGGGACCAACACCCTTGGCATCGTTGTCGCGGATGGGTTCAGAGATGTAGTATTCGAACGAGCCGTCACGGCGACGGTTGTTGTCGGGACCTAATCCAGACACCTCGCAGCAACGGGTGAGGGAGATGGTTTTGTCGGCATTCACACGGACGAATTCCTTCACGATTCCATTGAAAGCACGGACGCCTGCTTGTTTAAAACTTTCATCGAGCCAACCCATGCGCGAACCCTTCAGTAATACATAAGCGAACATTGCTGAGCAGCTGGATTCCAAGTAGTTACGCTCATCCTTCACATCGAGCACATCATACCAAACTCCTGTCTTTTTGTCCTGATGCTTCACAACTTCCGTCATGGCTTTCTGAAGCAAGTTAATGACTTCCTGACGGCGTGCATAGTCCTCTGGCAATGCCTCCAGAACCTCCGTCATGGCCATGACATACCATCCAAGAGCGCGTCCCCAGGTGTGCTTGCTCTGACCTGTCGTTGGGTCGGCCCAGAACATCTTGTGCGTCTCGTCCCAGGCATGCTTCCAAAGGTTTGTCTTCGGGTCGAAGGTGCGCAGGTCGGTCTTCGTGATCTGGTCAACAGCATCGTCGTAATACTTATTCACCTTCTTGCCCTTCACCATGTCGGGGGCAGCTAAGGTGTAGTAGGGCAGGCCCATGAAAATGCCGTCGAGCCACACCTGGTTGGCATAGATGGCCTTGTGCCACCAAACTTTTTCCTTTGTTCGAGGCTGTTTTTCCAGTTGTCGGTAGAGTGTGCGGAGGGCTTTCCATACGTTTTCCTGCGGCTGGAGTTTGTTCAGACGGTAGATGTAGCGGGCTGTTCGAACGTTGTCGAGGTTGAAATCTTCGTATTTATAGCCCGTGATATTGCCTTCCTGGTCAATCATTTTAGCGGGATATTTGCGCAGATATTGCAGAATTTCCTCGTTTCCGTAGGCCAGATAGGTGTCGAGCATGGCTTCCTGCTCGATGCCCATGACGTAGCTCCAGCGGGGTTTCTTTGCAAAATCGAGCAAGTAGGGCTCTGGTGTGCGCTTCATTTCCGACCACGTCAGCCATTGCGAATAGCTGGGCACGGGCAGTCCGTCAACCATTTTGGGCTTGCCGTTCTGCATCTGTACGAATGGCGGCTCCAGCAGGATGAGTTCTCCATTGATGAAGAGGTTGTCGAAGTACAGGTCGTGGCTCTTGCCTGTGCGCCTCACAGGCTCACTCTGCACGCTGTCGAAGCGGCAGTTCTTGACGTTGATGTTGTAGATGTTGTCGTGGTCTTGCAAGCCATTGATGAGAATGCCGTACTTGCTCTTCTGGCAGGTGACGTTCTCCATGTAAACGTTTCTCACCGTTGGGATGAAGCCTCGCTTGGCGGGTTCGTTGGGTTCATATTCCAGGTTGATGCGCATCACGGCCTCACGGCACTGTCCCACGCGCACGTTCCTCATATATATATTCTCCGTCACACCGCCACGGCAGGTGTTGGTCTTCAGACGCAGCACACGGTCGAGGTTGGGGGAGTCCATCTCGCAGTTCTCTACGAACACGTTGCGGCAGCCGCCCGATATCTCAGAGCCAATCACCACGCCGCCATGACCGTCGGCCATGGTGCAGTTGCGCACGATGATGTTCTCAGAGGGAATGTTCCAGAGGCGTCCATCCTCGTTGCGTCCACTCTTGATGGCGATGCAGTCGTCGCCCGTCTGGAAGCGGCAGTTCTCGATGAGCACGTCCTTACACGACTCCGGATCGCAGCCGTCACCATTAGGGCCGTCGTTGATGATGGTGAGTCCGCGCACGACGATGTTCTTCGACAGCAGCGGGTGCACCACCCAGAACGGTGAGCGCAGCAGCGTGACGCCCTCAAGCAGGATGTTCTCGCACTCGTAGAGGTTGATGAGTTGTGGGCGCAGACCTTTCCCCTGGAACTGGCGCTCCTCGATGGGTGTTCCGGCCTCGGCATACTTGAAGAGCAACGGGCGTCCAATCTTCTGACTCTCAACGGTTTCGGGCGTCCAGCCATAGGTGTCCTTGCCGCACATGGGCCACCACGTTTCGTTCGAGCCATTGCCGTCGATGGTTCCCTTGCCGGTGATGGCGATGTCCTTCTCGCCATAGGCATAGATGCAGGGCTGGTAGTTCATCAGGTCCATGCCCTCCCAGCGTGTCTTCACAATGGGGAAGAGTTTCGTGTCGAAGGCAAAGAGCAGCGTGGCACCCTCTTCAAGATAGAGGTTCACGTGGCTCTTCAGCGTGATAGGACCCGTCGTCCATGTACCTGCTGGTACCACCACGCGTCCGCCACCTGCTTTCGAACAGGCAGCAATGGCCTTGTTGATGGCTGCCTGGTTCTTGGCAGGCGTGGCTTTCAGCTTTGCGCCATATTTTGTGATGTTGAAGTCGCGATTGGCAAACTGTGGTTCGTGGATGCTGTTTTCAATCTTCCGATAGGCACTGTCGTCCCATCCTTGTGCCGCGATGCCCAAGGTCATGGCCACCGCCGCAAAGAGTAATGTCAGAATTCTTTTCATGTCTATGTAGTTCGTTATGGGTTAGCAAATAGCGTAGGAAAACATCACATTTTAGGTCGTTTTCACCTACAAAGTTAGTGTTTTTCGGGCGAATAATGTTAAAATCACCACTTTTCTTAAAGAAAATTTGCAATTTACAAGAATAAGTTCTATATTTGCGGTGTGTTTTTCAGATTTCGAATTTTTCTACGAAATCGTCCCTCGAGGTTGGTAGCATCCTGCACCAACCTCTTTTTCTGCCCGCTTTATGAGCGTTGCCGTTGATTTTCCCTCGTGAAAATTTGCAGGAATGAGTTTTATTTACTATCTTTGCACGGATAAAGAAAAAAATCATTAACAATAGAAACATATTCTAAAAAGTACAACTGTTATGGCAAAAATCGTTACATTAGGCGAGATCATGCTTCGCCTGTCCCCACAAGGCAACGACCGTTTCATTCAGAGTGAGTCATTCCGCATCATCCCCGGTGGTGGTGAGGCCAATGTGGCTGTCAGCCTGGCCAACTATGGCCACGACGCCTACTTCGTGAGCAAGCTGCCCAAGCACGAGATCGGCCAGATTGCTGTGAATGCCCTGCGCCGCTATGGTGTGAACACCGACTTTGTGGCACGTGGTGGCGACCGCGTAGGCCTTTACTATGCTGAGACTGGTGCCTCGATGCGTCCTTCGAAGGTCATCTACGACCGTGCTCACAGCAGCATCGCAGAGGCTCTGCCTGAGGACTTCGATTTCGATGCCATCATGGAGGGTGCACAGTGGTTCCACTGGAGTGGCATCACACCTGCCATCAGCGACCGTGCTGCTGAGCTCACACGCCTTGCCTGCGAGGCTGCCAAGCGCCATGGTGTGACGGTGTCGGTAGACCTGAACTTCCGTAAGAAACTCTGGACCAGCGAGAAGGCCATCAGCGTGATGCGCCCGCTTATGAAGTATGTTGATGTGTGCATTGGCAATGAGGAAGACGCTGAGCTCTGCCTTGGCTTCAAGCCCGATGCCGACGTAGAAGGTGGTCAGACTGATGCCAGCGGCTATGAGGGCATCTTCCGTCAGATGCGCGAGGAGTTCGGCTTCAAGTATGTGGTTTCCACGCTGCGCGAGTCGTTCTCGGCCAGCTATAATGGTTGGAAGGCTCTGATCTTCGACGGCAAGGAGTTCTACCAGTCGAAGCGCTACGAAATCAATCCCATCATCGACCGTGTGGGCGGTGGTGACTCGTTCTCAGGCGGACTGATTCATGGCTTGCTGACGAAGGCCACTCAGGGCGAGGCCCTTGAGTTTGCTGTGGCTGCCAGCGCCCTGAAGCACACCATACCCGGCGACTTCAACCTGGTGTCTGCAGCTGAAGTAGAGAGCCTGGCTGGTGGTAATGCCAACGGACGTGTTCAACGCTAATACCTTGTAGCAATGAACAAACATTATGAATACAAGGTGTTCGTTTCGCTTATGAACACTGAGAAGAAGCTTAACGAACTGGGCTATGAGGGATGGGAGCTTGTGGCTGTCGACAGCGGCACGCTCTACATGAGGCGAGAAATCAAGGCGTAGGAGTAATGTCATGAGGACGTTGCCGCGTCATCTCCTTACAACGTCACATCGTTATGATTGTTAAACCGTCATTTTTTTTAATTGTAAATCGCATCAATGGCAAAATTCGATAAACTCGCCGTCATGGCGAAAATTGGTGAAACAGGCATGGTGCCCGTGTTCTACCACAAAGATCTTGAGACTTGTAAAAACGTAGTGAAAGCCTGCTATGAAGGTGGCGTGCGTGCCTTCGAGTTCACCAATCGTGGTGACTTTGCACAGGAGGTGTTCGGCGAACTCGTGAAGTGGGCCGACAAGGAATGCCCAGAACTGGCATTGGGCATCGGCTCTGTTGTCGATGCACCCACGGCAGCCCTCTACATTCAGCTGGGCGCCAACTTCGTGGTGGGTCCGCTCTTCAACCCCGACATTGCTCCCGTCTGCAATCGCCGCCTCGTGCCCTATTGCCCTGGCTGCATGACCGTCAGCGAGATTGGCAAGGCCCAGGAGTTGGGTTGCGACCTCACGAAGGTGTTCCCTGGCGACGTTGTAGGTCCCAACATGATCAAGGGTCTGAAGGCTCCGATGCCTTGGTCGAAGATCATGGTGACGGGTGGTGTGTCGCCCGACGAGGAGAACCTCACGAAGTGGTTCAAGGCAGGTGTCTATTGCGTAGGCATGGGCTCGAAGCTCTTCCCGAAGGAGAAGGTGCAGGCCGGCGACTGGCAGTATGTCACCGACAAGTGTCGTGAAGCATTAGGATACGTTGCAAAGGCTCGTTCGTAAATATAGCCTTATGAAGTGCTCAATGTGGATGCTCTCCGCATTGGGCATTTTTGTTTTTTCAGCTTGTAGCAACCCCGCTCTGCGTGTGGTCGACGAGCTGAACGAGCGGTCATATGACTTCCACTACCGCTCACTTGATTCCACGCGTGTCTATGCAGAGCAGGCATTGAGCTTGGCTGGCGACTACGATGCCGGTAGGGCCGAGGCTCTCAACAACCTGGCCTTCTACAGCATTGCCAAGATGGAGTATGCGCGGGCCTATGAGTTGCTCGACAGCATCGATACCAACAATCAGATTGAGTTGCTCGTGGCCGATGTGCAGCGCATGCGCCTGTGCCAACGCGAGTCGAAGAACAAACTCTTCTACGACTATCGCGAGCGTGCCCAGCGACGTCTAAACCGTATCAAGGAAGAACTCTCGCGACTCAACGACCACCAGCGCCGGCGCGTCATCTATGCTGAAAGCGAGTTCCACATCGTAGAGTCCACCTATTTCTATTATGTGGGACTTACCGAGGAGTCAGTGGATGCCATTGAGCATATCAATCCCAACGACGACCTCGAAGCCGACACCGCACAACTGCTGAACTACCTCTACAACATTGGCGCTGGTGGCATAGTTGAGGAGGAGACCACTGAGGCTATTGCCGATGTGGAGTTCTCCTATCTCGTCAGGTGTTATCAGCTGGCAGTGGCCCATGGCTATCCGTTCTTCGAGGCTCAGGCCTTGCAGGGCATGGGCGAGCATCTGGAGAACATACAGTTCATGAACTGGTTTATGGCCAACAACGCACCGGCACTCGCACTCGTCAACCCCGTGAACATGCCCGACACGCTGCTGGCAGGCTATCTGGCACAGCAGGCCCTCGAAATCTTCACGAAATATGGCGATGTCTATCAGACGGCAGGTGCCTATCGTACGCTTGCAGAGTGCTTCTGGGGCATCAGCGACTACCAGTCGGCTGAGATCTGCCTACTCAATGCGCTGGAGAAAGACACCGCCATCAACCAGGCACCCGACCTTGTGGCCAGCATCCGCGAACAGCTCAGCTTGGTCTATTCGGCCATCGACGATAAGCCGCGCAGCGACTACAACCGCAACCTCTTCCTTGACATGCAGGAGCAGACGCGTCAGGACCGTCAGCTCGAAGCCCGCTACGACCAGCTGCAAAACTCTGCCCGCATGCTCAACCTCATGCTCTTGGCCGTGGTGCTCATGATAGGTTTGCTCATCTTCCTGCTGTTCATCTTCCATCGCATGCGCCGCCGTAAAGACCGCGACTTCTCCATTGTCTCTCTGCTCGAACCGCTCGAGGAATGGAAACAGAAGACATTGGAGCGCACGAAGATGCTCGAGGAGCAACACGAAGAGCTCAGCGAGCAGACGTGTCTCATGCGTCAGCAACTTTTGCAGAACAAAGAGCGCAATCTGGAACAGCGTGCCAAGGTGTCGTTGGCCAATAGCATCATGCCTTTCGTCGACCGCATCGCTAGCGAAGTGAATCGTCTTGTGCGTCAGAACGGCCGTAGCGACACACAACAGCAACGTGCTGAGAGATATGCCTATGTGGCTGAACTCACTGATCGCATCAACGATTATAACGATGTGCTCACCAAGTGGATACAGATGCGGCAAGGCGAGGTGAGCCTGCGCGTGGAGAGCTTCCCGCTGCAGGAACTCTTCGACATTGTGAAGCGAGGCCGCATGGGATTCCGCATGAAGGGCATTGACCTCATCGTCGACGACACAAAGAGCGTGGTGAAGGCCGATAAGACGCTCACACTCTTCATGATTAACACCATTGCCGACAACGCTCGAAAGTTCACCCCCGAGGGTGGAAGCGTCACCATTGGAGCCACGTCTACTGATAGCTATGTGGAAGTCTCCATTCGCGATACGGGCATTGGACTCACGCCAGAACAGCAGGCAACGGTGTTCAAGCCGCAAGCGCAACATATTGGAGCCGTTCCTTTGACTAACGACTCCATGGAGCCACCCGTATATCCGACGGAGCCTACGGCGCAGCCCTCTCATGGATTTGGCCTGCGCAACTGCAAGGGTATTATTGAGAAATATCGCAAGCTCAGCAAGATATTCAGCGTTTGCGACATCGGTGTGGAAAGCGAGCCGGGACGTGGCAGCCGCTTCTTCTTCCGCCTGCCGTTGGGACGTGCCATCACAACGCTCCTGCTGCTACTCTCCATGAGTGTTGCTATTGGCCAGACAAATGCTCCCTCGATGCTGAAGGCAGGACAGTATGCCGACAGCGCTTATAGCTGCAACATACACGGCCGCTATGCTGAAACGCTCCTTTACGCCGACAGTTGTCGCCAATGTCTCAACGATTTTTATCACTCGCTTCGTCCACAAGGGACAGCCTTGATGGTTGACTATGCCGACCATGCCGAGCTGCCTGCCGAGCTGCAATGGTATCGAGACAGCCTACCCATGAACTACGATGTCATCCAAAGCGTGCGCAACGAGTCGGCTGTGGCTGCGCTGGCCCTTCACAAGTGGAATCTCTACCAATATAATAATAAGGTGTATACGCAGCTCTTCCGTGAGTTGTCGGCCGATAAGTCCATTGCCAGCTATTGTCAGGTGATGCAGAAGTCGGAGACCAACAAGAACGTGGCTATCATCCTTCTTGTCCTCTTGCTGCTCAGCATCTTCCCTGCTTATTATATGCTCTATTATCGCCACATGCTCAGCTATCGCTATAGTGTTGAACGCATCAATGGCATCAACAAAGTGCTGCTGAGTGGGGTGTCGGCAGAAGAGAAACTCAAGCAGATTCGCGAACTGTGGAATGGAAAGGCAAAGATTGAAAACTCTGAACACGAACCGCTGAATGCAGTCGTGAGTCAGATCTGCGAAGCGCTGGAGTCGGCCATTGCTATGGAGAACGACCAGCACACCACACTCGACTTGGCACGTGATGAGCTACGCCGAGTAGCCTTCGAGAACGATCGCCTGCACATTAGTAACAACGTGCTCGACAACTGTCTCTCTACGCTGAAGCACGAGACGATGTATTTCCCCTCGCGCATTCGTCAGCTTGCCGACGGCTCCGATGAACATCTCTCTGCACTTGCCGAGGTAACTGCCTACTACAAGGACATCTACACGCTCCTCACCATGCAGGCCACGCGTGCTGCAGAGGGCTTTGTGCGCCTCGACAGCGACCTCTTCGAGTATCTGCTCAACATCTTGAAGCGATTTGGCGGTGAGCAGACTGAAGTCAGCACGAAGCAGAACGACCCCAACTACCTGAAGCTAAGCATTCCGCTCACCAAACTTTCGCTGACAGCCGAGCAAACAGCCAAGCTCTTTACACCCTTCACGCAGAATGTCGACTTCCTCCTTTGCCGGCAAATCATGCGCGACTTCGGCGAGGCTGCCAGCGCTCGAGGGTGTGGCATACAGGCCGTCACCCATCCCGTTGCTGACGGAGGAGGGGCGGAAGGCGGTCACCCAACAATTGAAATCACATTAACCAAACAGATATGGAACCATTTAAAGTCATCATTGTAGAGGATGTGCCCCTCGAGCTAAAAGGTACCGTGGGCATTTTCCGTAACGATATCCCTGAGGCCGAGATCATCGGAACAGCAGAGAACGAACCCGCCTACTGGCGACTCATCAAGCAACAGTTGCCAGACCTGGTGCTGCTCGACTTGGGATTGGGAGGATCTACGACCATCGGAGTGGAGATCTGCCGTCATACCAAAGAGGCCTATCCGAATGTGAAAGTGCTTATCTTCACAGGCGAAATTCTTAATGAGAAACTATGGGTCGACGTGCTCGATGCCGGATGCGACGGTATCATCCTGAAGAGTGGCGAACTGCTCACACGCGGCGATGTGTCGAGTGTCATGGACGGCAAGCGCATGGTCTTTAACGAGCCTATTCTTGCCAAGATTGTAGAGCGCTTTAAGCGTAGCGTGGGTTCGCAATTGCTCAGGCAGGAAGCCCTCATCGACTATGAAATCGACGAGTATGACGAGCGTTTCCTTCGCCATCTCGCATTGGGCTACACCAAGGAGCAGATCACAAACCTGCGGGGTATGCCCTTTGGCGTGAAGAGCCTTGAGAAACGACAGAACGAACTCGTGCAGAAGCTGTTCCCCGATGCAGGCGGACGCTATGGAATCAATGCAACGCGCCTCGTAGTACGCGCCCTTGAACTGCACATCCTCGACATCGACAACCTCTTACCCGATGAGAACTAAAAGACCCATCTTCGGCATCGACAAACTTTTATCCGATGAAAACTAAAAAGGTATTTGGCATCCTCGTCGTGGTGCTCGTCATGGCACAGCTGCTGCTCATCCTCATATCGTGGCTCATAGCAGCAGCCATGCCACAGTCGGCCATCCACTCCCTGCTGAGCAACGAAGGCTTGCGTTGGTTCTTCGGCTCGCTCATGCAGAACCTCACCACACCCGTGCTTCCAGCCCTGCTATTGCTCAGCATGGGGTGGGGGTGCCTCGATGCCTGTGGACTTCTCGAGTTGCGCAGTCCTACCACCTATCGCCAGCGGTTTGCTTTACGAGTAGTGGCGTTAGAGCTTATTGCTATTGTTGCAGCCCTGTTGCTGCTTACCGCTATTCCCCATGCCCCCTTGCTCAGCGCTACGGGCGTGCTTTTCCCAAGTAGCTTCTCCGACAGTCTCTTGCCCGTTGTCTGCTTCGTTGTCATCGTTGTATCGCTCTCTTATGGCTTCGTTAGCGAGAAGTTTACTTCATTCGAGATGCTTCTTGATGCACTTGTCAGAGGAATTCGCAAAGCCAGCCCGCTGCTCCTTCTTTATGTTCTTGCCGCAGAACTCTATGCCTCCCTTCGCTTTGTGTTTTAACCCAATTCTGAATGACTGAATTGGCAAAGCGTAAATAGCAGAAAAAAGGCCAAGGCGATTAACCTTGACCTTTTATGTAATAGTGGAATCTCACGAATTAGAGACCCAGTGACTTCTTGGCAGCAGCGGCAGCGTCGTCAACAGCCTTGCCAGCCTTCTCCTTGGCGTCGTTAACTGCTTCGTTTGCCTTGTCGACAGTAGCAGCCTTGGCGTCCTCAACAGCTTTGTTAGCAGCGTCCTTGGCGTTGTCAACAGCACCATCGACGGCATCCTTAGCGCCCTCTACGGCATTGTTTGCAGCATCGCCAACAGACGACATGAAGTTGTTTACTACCTCTTCAGCAGAAACAGCAGTCAGAGCACTAACGGCTGCATTCACGGCGGCGTTGTCACCAACGAAAGCCTTCACCTTGTCAGCATTCTCCTTCAGGAAGTTCTGAACCTTGGTGACATACTCCTTAGCGGCATCGGGATACTTGGCAACGAGCTCAGCAGCCTTCACCTTAATGGCTTCGAGGGCTTCTTGGAACTTGCTGACATCCTGACCGTTGAGCAACTCGGTGAGGTTAGCAACAGCCTCGTCGGCAGCAGCATTGGCCTCTTCAACGGCTACTTCGGTAGAATCTACAGCTGCCTCGACGGGAGCCTGAGTTTTGTTACCACAGCTTGCGAATGTGAATGCGATTGCTGCTACTGCGAAAAGAATTTTCTTCATACTTTCTCTGGTTTTAAGTTAAACTTTAATGAATGGCTGAATATCTATGATATTCGTCTGCAAAAATAACGCATTTTTACGAACGATATTATTTTTGTTTGCAAGTTTTAACTTAAAAGGTTCAAAGGGGTAGGCGTGTATTGTTTTTTCCAAGTGTGACAATAGGGCATTTCACGTGTAGGGGCAGTCCCCTTTGTCAGCCTGTCCCCAAAATGATAAACGTCATAGATTCGGGCAGACACGAGGGGCTGCCCCTGCATGCTGAATGATTATGTCCTATATTTTCCTATTGCGTCAGAGATTCTCGAAAGGATCTTCCTCGATGTTGGCAGGATCCGTATTTACCTCGTTATCCTCTACAGTCTTGGGAATGGGATTGCCTTCGTCGTCGAGCATGATGTCTTCCTCATATTCAAGCGTGTCGGCTTGCAGGGTATCCGAATGATAATAATAGGTGTTCTGACAGTTGTACATGTCGTCCGTAATATCATCGTCCTTGGGTTTGTTGAAGCGCACGCGATATTGCTTGAAGGCGGGATCGTCGAGAACAGACTCGAGGAAATAGCCGCAAATGGGAAGTGCCGTACGACTGCCCTGGCCTAAAGCACCTGTTCGGAAGTGTATGCTGCGATATTCGCCACCTACCCATGCACCCACTACGAGCTTCGGGCTGACGGCCATGAACCACGCATCAGAGTGGTTGTTAGATGTACCTGTCTTTCCGCCAAACTCCGTGTCGCGGAACTTCCCTACGTATCCCCAAAGACTCATCGACGTAGCACCACGTTCCGTCAGTCCGCTCTTCAGCAATTCCTGCACGAGATAAGCACTCTTGTAGGGGATAGCCTGGTCCATGGTAATGGGACTCACATAAATCTCCTTGCCGTCTTTGTCGAGAATTCGCTCGATGAGTCGTGGCTTATGATGCTTACCGTCGTCGGCAATGGTGCAATAGGCGTTGGCGAGTTCGAGTAGGTTGACATCACTTGAGCCTAAAGCCAAAGCGGGCGTTTCGTCGAGCGGACTCACGATACCCATTCGATGAGCGGTTTCGGCAATACGCTTAATGCCCATTTCCTGTCCGAGGCGCACGGCTACGGAGTTGATGCTTTGTGCGAAAGCGCGCTTCAGCGTCATGGAGTCGCCCGTGAAATAGCCGTTGGCATTGGTAGGTGCCCACGTCACCTCTTTCTTCTGCTTCTCGTCCCACACCTGCATGGAGAAATACTCGTCGCGACGCTTATCACAAGGTGTGAGTCCCTGGTTCATGGCTTCTGTGTAGACGAAGAGCTTGAACGTTGAGCCAGGCTGGCGCATAGCCGTCACCTTGTCGTATTTCCACGAATTGAAGTCGATGTCGCCCACCCATGCCTTCACGGCACCAGTCTCAGCTTCCATCGCCACCATAGAACAATGCATGAAGCTCACCATATAGCGAATGCTGTCCATTGTCGACATCTCTTTCTCAACGCTACCCAACTCATAGTCGAACACCTTCACAGGATGTGGCAGGTTTAAGTAGTATGCAACGGAGTCAGGTTGGTTGGGGAACTTCGCCTTCAGGTATTTCGAAACGGGCAGGCGGTCGGCAATATCCTCGATGAAGTTGGGTATGACGTTTCCGCGCTCGTCGATCCACGGTTGATGACCGGCCCAATGACTGTTGAAGTTGCGCTGCACCTGTTGCATCTGCTTCTTGGCGGCCGCTTCGGCGTATTTCTGCATGCGCGTGTCGAGTGTGGTATAGATCTTCAGTCCGCTGTTGTAAAGGTCGTAGCCGTTGTCCTCACACCAAGCTTCAAGATGCTTTGCGATGGCATCGCGGAAGTAGAGAGCCTGACCGTCGTAGTTCTTCTCAACGCTAAAGTCGAGGGTGATGGGAATACGGCTAAGGGAGTCGTATTCAGCTTTTGTGAGATGCCCATGTGCAATCATGTTGCGAAGCACCAGGTTGCGACGTTTCAGGCTGCGGTCGGGGTGAGAGATGGGATTGTAGGAAGTGGTGGCCTTGAGCATTCCCACCAGAATGGCAGACTGCTCCAGCTTGAGATCCTTCGGCGTGGTGTTGAAGTAGGTCTTGCAAGCCGTCTTGATGCCAAATGCATTCGAACCGAAGTCGACGGTGTTGGCATACATCGTGAGGATTTCTTCCTTCGAATAGAGGTATTCGAGTTTCAGCGCCACGAGCCACTCTTTCGTCTTCGTGATGACCATGCCCAGTCCAGGAATGCGGCTGAGCGGACCTCCCTTGTACTTCGTGCGCATCTTGAACATGTTCTTCGCCAACTGCTGCGTGATGGTCGAAGCACCACGGGCGTCATTATGAAGAACGGCGTCCTTGGCGGCAGCAAACATGCCAAGCGGGTCGATGCCTATGTGACGATAGAAGCGTTCGTCCTCAGTATCGATGAGCACGCGCCAGAAGTTGGGGTTCACTTCCTCGTACTTCACAGGCGTGCGGTTTTCGCTGAAGTATTTGCCAATCAGCACGCCGTCGGCGCTATAGATTTCCGATGCCTGGCTGATTTGCGGTTCAAGGCCTGAAATGAAACCCGGTGAGCGCCCGAAGAGACCAAGGAAGTTGATGTCGACCATGCCCAGATAGAGCAGGAATGCAACAATCAACGACGCCAAGGTCGAAGCGAGTTTCACATACCAGGCACGTCCTACGAAGAGGCTTTTATACCATTGCCAGCAGGCTTTCATTTTTTGCCAGCACCAATTCAGCGGATTCTTTTTCATGTTGTTGTAAGGTACTATGTTTATTATAAAGTGTGATTTCGTTGTTATTCGTGATGATAGGGCTCACCTTTTATAATAGTGCAAGCCCTGTAGAGTTGCTCCGTGAAGACCAGACGCACCATTTGGTGCGAGAACGTCAGGCGGGAGAGGGATAACTGCTCGTTGGCACGTGCGTAGACGGCGGGTGAGAAACCGTAGGGACCACCCACGACGAATACCAGTCTTCGTGCCACCTGTTGTTTGCGTTGCAGCCATTGGGCAAACTCGATGCTTCGTAGCTCCTGCCCGTGTTCGTCGAGAAGAACGACTACGTCCGTAGGCTGCAGCTTCTGAAGGATGAGCGCCCCCTCGCGTTCTTTCTGCTGCTCGGCTGTGAGGCTCTTCGTCTGTCGCAGCTCAGGGATGACGGTCAGGGCAAACGGCATGTAGTGGCTGATGCGCTCAACATAGTCGTTGATGCATGCCACGATGTGCTTGTTGGTGGTCTTACCCACGAGGATGAGTTCTGTCTTCATGCTTCTTGCTCTTCGTCGACGCGAGATGAATTTCTACAAATATTATCTTTTTTGCTGCAAAGATACAAATTTCAGGCGAAATCTTTTCAAGATTAAGATTATTTTGCTATCTTTGCATGCAAATCAGAATTTAACTTTAAATATTATTTAAGCTTATGTCACAAATCAATGGACGTATTTCACAGATCATTGGTCCTGTTATCGACGTGTATTTCGATACCACCGGCCAAGATGCTGAGAAAGTATTGCCTAAGATTCATGATGCCTTGAAGATTGACCGTGGTGACGGGCGCATGCTGGTCGTCGAAGTGCAGCAGCACATCGGCGAGGACACCGTGCGTTGCGTGGCTATGGATAATACCGACGGCTTGCATCGTGGTCTTGAGGCTATTCCTATGGGAACGCCTATTCTGATGCCTTCGGGCGATCAGATTAAGGGTCGTATGCTCAACGTTATCGGTCAGCCCATCGATGGTATGGACCCGCTTGACATGAAGGACGCCTATCCCATTCACCGTGAGGCACCTACCTTCGAACAGCTCTCGACGAAGAAGGAAATCCTCGCTACGGGTATCAAGGTGATCGACCTGCTCGAGCCTTACCTGAAAGGTGGTAAGATCGGCCTCTTCGGCGGTGCCGGTGTGGGTAAGACCGTGCTCATCATGGAGCTCATCAACAACATCGCAAAGGGTCACAACGGATTCTCTGTGTTTGCTGGTGTGGGTGAGCGCACGCGTGAGGGTAACGACCTCATCCGCGAAATGCTGGAGTCGGGCGTTATTCGCTACGGTGAGAAATTCCGCAAGGCTATGGAGGAAGGCAAGTGGGACCTCTCGCTTGTTGATCCTGAAGAGCTGAAGAAGAGCCAGGCCACGCTGGTCTATGGCCAGATGAACGAGCCGCCGGGCGCACGTGCCTCTGTGGCACTCTCTGGTCTGACCGTTGCCGAGAGTTTCCGCGACGGCGGTGGCAAGGACGGTGGCGCAGCCGATATCCTGTTCTTCATCGACAACATCTTCCGCTTCACGCAAGCTGGTTCCGAGGTATCGGCCCTGCTGGGACGTATGCCTTCAGCTGTGGGTTACCAGCCGACGCTGGCTTCTGAGATGGGTAGTATGCAGGAGCGCATCACCTCTACCAAGACGGGTTCTATCACCTCCGTACAAGCTGTGTATGTGCCTGCCGACGACTTGACCGACCCTGCACCTGCTACGACGTTTACTCACCTTGATGCAACCACCGTGCTCGACCGTAAGATTGCTGAGCTGGGTATCTATCCGGCCGTCGACCCGCTGGGCTCCACATCGCGAATCCTCGATCCGCTGGTGGTGGGCAAGGCACACTACGACTGCGCTCAGCGTGTGAAGGAGATTCTGCAGCGCTACAAGGAGTTGCAGGACATCATCGCCATCCTCGGTATGGACGAGCTCTCTGACGAAGACAAGCTGACGGTGAACCGCGCCCGTCGTGTGCAGCGATTCCTCTCGCAGCCCTTCACGGTGGCTTCGCAGTTCACAGGTCTGCCTGGTGTGATGGTTCCCATCGAAGACACCATCAAGGGCTTCAACGCCATCCTCGATGGTGAGGTTGACGACCTTCCCGAGCAGGCATTCCTCAACGTGGGTACCATCGAAGACGCGAAGGAGAAAGCCCAGCGCCTGATGGAAGCTGCCAAGGGATAAGGCATGAACACCAATAAAAGCTGAGATTATGTTACAGTTAAAGGTTGTTTCACCAGAGAAAGTGATGTTCGACGGAACCATCGAGAGCATCGTGGTGCCGGGCACGTTAGGACGCTTTGAAATCCTTGTGGACCATGCCCCCATCATCTCGTCGCTCGAAAAGGGTGAAGTGGAATTCACAAAGTCTGATGGTGAAAAGATTCAGTTCAACATTCTTGGCGGATTCGTTGAAGTGCAGAAAAACGTGGTGAGCCTGTGCGTGGAGGTGTAAGCCCCCTAAGCCAGACGCGCTACTACAGAGAACAACAACTATGGTCAACGACATTGACAAACTAAGCAAACGCTACGCCAGGCAGGAATTGCTGCTCACGGCTGCCCTGTTCCTCATCACGCTGTTGGTGATGCGGGTGTGGTATCTTGACGAGCTGCTCGTGCCTGTCATCGTGAGTGCTGCCTTCACGCTCGTCGTCTCGACGGCGCTGGCGGTCATCTGGCGCAAGGTGGCTACGAAGTCGCCCGACAGCCTGCCCACGTTCTTCACGGCGGCCTCTGCTTTCCGCATGCTGCTGGCTTTGGCGGTCATGTTTGTCTACTACCTCGTCAATGGCCGCGATGCCATGTTGGTGTTCTTCCTGGTGTTCATGGCGTTCTATCTAGTTTCGCTCATCCACCATTCTGTCTTTTTCGCACGCGTGAGCAACCGCTCATGACTCTAAAGCCAAAAGGTTGAATACACATATTATATTATAATGGAAAAAGTAAAGTCGATCATTCTCCTGATGCTGGTTGCGCTACTGCCGGTGCAGCTCTATGCAGAAGAGGCGGCCCACGAAGGCGAGGAGTTGGACATTCCAGAGATAGTGCTGGAACACCTGGCCGACGCCTACGAGTGGCACATCGCCTCCTACCAGGGCAAGCACCTGAGCATTCCGCTACCAGTCATCATACGCAGCAAGAACACAGGACAATGGCACTTCTGCACAGCCCACAACTTGCCTGACGGCTTCTTCATAAGCGAGGAGCACCACGGCAAGATCTATGAGCGGCTGGCAGATGGTAGCGAGGTTCGCCCGCTCGATTTCAGCATCACCAAGGCGGTGTTGCAGATATGGATTGTGGTGGCCATCCTCATCATCGTGTTCCTGTCTTGTGCTCGCTGGTATAAGAAACGCGACGCCAAGAGCGATGCTCCGAAGGGATTTGTGGGCATGATGGAAATGTTGGTCACCTATCTGAATGACGATCTTATCAGGCCGTCGATAGGAGAGAAGCACTATAAGCAATACGCCCCGTATCTGCTGACGGTGTTCTTCTTCATCCTCACCTGTAATCTCATCGGGCTGATTCCCATCTTCCCCGCTGGAGCCAACGTGACGGGCAATATCAACATCACGTTCTTCCTTGCCCTGTGCACGATGCTGGCCATCAACATCTTTGCCAACAAGGAGTACTGGAAAGAGATTTTCTGGCCCGATGTGCCTCTCTTCCTGAAGGCCTATCCGGCACCCGTGATGCCTGTCATCGAACTCTTTGGCGTATTCACAAAGCCGTTTGCCCTGATGATCCGTCTCTTTGCCAACATGATGGCAGGCCATGCCGTGATACTATCGTTCACGTGCGTGATCTTCCTCGGTTGGTCGATGGGTGTGGGCTTCGGCCTCGGCTTGAATGCCTTTAGCATCATCATGCTCCTCTTCATGAATCTGCTCGAGGTGCTGGTGGCTTTCGTTCAGGCCTACGTCTTCACAATGCTCAGCGCGGTGTTCATCGGGCTTGCCCATAAGGAACATGGCGAAGAGTAAAAAAACGCTGACAATCAACAATTTACAAATAACGATTGAAGTAAAAGAACAAATTCATTAATTAATAATTTAAAACATTCAAAACTATGATTATTTCAACATTACTGGCCGCTGAAGGTCTGGCACAGCTGGGCTGCGGTCTTGGTGCAGGTATTGCAACAATTGGTGCAGGTTTGGGTATTGGTAAGATTGGTGGTAGCGCTATGGATGCTATCGCTCGTCAGCCGGAGGCTACCGGTAAGATTCAGACCAACATGATTCTGACTTCTGCTTTCGTTGAGGGTTGCGCCCTCTTCGCTATTGCAGCATGCGCATTCCTTATCAAGTAAGTTCATAAAACACTAAGCTAATGGATTTCAGTAAACTGCCAGCAATCCTGACACCTGACCTGGGACTCTTGTTCTGGATGCTTCTGGCGTTTGCGGTGGTATTCTTCGTGTTAGCCAAGTACGGATTCCCCGCCATCATCAACATGGTGGATGAGCGGAAGAAGTACATCGACGACAGCCTGAAGAAGGCACACGAGGCATCGGAACGCCTGGAGAACATCAAACAGGAGAGCGAGGCTATTCTGCAGGACGCACGCGAGAAGCAGGCTCAGATACTTCGTGAGGCTGCCGAGTCGCGCGACGCCATTGTGGAACAAGCCCAGGTGAAGGCTAGGGAAGAGGGTGCCCGCTTGCTCGACGATGCCCGTGTGGCCATCGAGCAGGAAAAGAAGGCTGCCATTGCCGATATCCGCAAGCAAGTGGCCACCCTGAGCGTTGAAGTTGCCGAGAAGATTCTGCGCAAGAATCTCAGCGGCGACCAAGCCCAGATGGATTTGATTGAACGCATGCTGGATGACGTCTCTTCTAACAACAAATAATCGCTTATGGATATAGGAGTAATATCGGTTCGCTATGCCAGGGCGCTTCTCAAGAGTGCTACCGATGCACATATTGAGGACGCTGTGTATGCTGAGATGCAATCGTTGGCCAAGAGCTATATCGAGGTGCCTCAGCTGCGGTATACGATAGACAATCCGATGATAGCGAAGGACAAGAAGGAGGCGCTTTTCCTGACGGCTGTCGGCGAGAAGCCTTCCGAGCTCACCAAGGCCTTCATCAGCCTCGTGCTGAAGGAAGACCGCGAGAACGTGATGCAGTTCATCGCTAATTCGTATGTCACCCTATACCGGCAACAGAAGAAAATCATCCGCGGCAAGCTCATCACCGCTACGGCCGTGACTGCTGCTACCGAGCAGAAGATGCGGAAGATGGTGGAGAGCAAGACTAATGGAACTGTGGAGTTTGAAACCGAGGTCGATCCCGACATCATCGGCGGATTCATCCTCGAGTATGACACATATCGGATGGACGCCAGTGTCAAGTCACAGCTCAGCAACATTCTCAACACATTAAAATCGTAGGTCGTCTCTAAAGCGTCGGAAAACGCGACGACGACTGAACGTGAAAACGAAAAAAACGTAAACTACAGTTATGTCAGATAAAATTAAACCAAGCGAAGTATCCCAGGTCCTTCTCGATCAGCTCAGGGGAATCTCTAACGAAGAGAAATTCGACGAGGTAGGCACCGTGCTCACCGTGAGCGATGGTGTGGCCCGCATCTACGGCCTGCGCAACGCAGAGGCCAACGAGCTGCTGGAATTCGAGAACGGCACTATGGCTATCGTGATGAACCTCGAGGAAGACAACGTGGGTTGTGTGCTTCTGGGTTCTACCGCTGGCATCAAGGAAGGCATGGTTGTGAAGCGCACGAAGCGTATTGCCTCTATTCGCGTGAACGACAATATGCTTGGTCGCGTCATCAATCCGCTGGGCGAAGCCATCGACGGAAAGGGCGACATCGACCTCACGGGTGCTTTCGAGATGCCGCTCGACCGCAAGGCTCCTGGTGTGATCTATCGTCAGCCGGTGAAAGAGCCTCTGCAGACAGGTCTGAAGGCCATCGACTCGATGATTCCCATCGGCCGCGGCCAGCGCGAGCTCATCATTGGCGACCGCCAGACGGGTAAGACTGCTATTGCCGTCGACACGATCATCAACCAGAAGAGCTTCTTCGAGGCAGGCAAGCCCGTCTATTGCATCTATGTGGCCATTGGCCAGAAGGCATCGACGGTAGCCACGCTCGTCAGCACGCTGAAGGAGCATGGCGCCATGCCTTACACCATCGTGGTTGCCGCAACGGCTGCCGACCCGGCTGCCATGCAGTACTATGCACCCTTTGCCGGTGCTGCCATCGGTGAGTATTTCCGCGATCGCGGACTTCCCGCACTCGTGGTCTACGACGACCTCTCGAAGCAGGCTGTTGCCTACCGTGAGGTGTCGCTGATTCTGCGTCGTCCCTCCGGACGTGAGGCCTATCCTGGCGACGTGTTCTACCTGCACTCCCGTCTGCTCGAGCGTGCAGCAAAGATGAACGAACAGCAGGAGGTTGCCGAGCAGATGAACGACCTGCCCGCATGCATGAAGGGTCATGTGAAGGGTGGCGGCTCGCTCACCGCTCTGCCTATCATCGAGACACAGGCAGGCGACGTGTCGGCTTACATCCCGACGAACGTGATTTCGATTACCGACGGACAGATCTTCCTCGAGAGCGACCTCTTCAACCAAGGCTTCCGTCCTGCCATCAACGTGGGTATCTCCGTATCGCGTGTGGGTGGCTCGGCACAGATCAAGTCGATGAAGAAGGTGGCCGGTACGCTGAAAATCGACCAAGCACAGTATCGTGAGCTGGAGTCGTTCTCGAAGTTCTCGAGCGATATGGATGCCGTGACGGCGATGACCCTCGACCGCGGACGTAAGAACAACCAGCTTCTCATTCAGCCGCAGTATAGCCCCATGCCCGTAGGCGAGCAGGTGGCCATTCTCTATTGCGGCGTGCATGGATTGATGCGCGACGTACCCATCGATAAAGTCCGTGAGTGCCAGATGCAGTTCCTCGACAAGCTGCGCTCTTCCTCGCCTGAGGTGATTGCCACGCTTGCCGCTGGAAAGATCGACGATGAGACAACCGCCAAGATCGAGGCTACGATGGCCGACATCGCCGGCACCTATAAAGCATAATTGCCTATGCCGTCACTCAAAGAGATTAAAGGCCGAATAGCTTCGGTCAAGAGCACCCGAAAGATTACCTCGGCAATGAAGATGGTTGCATCTTCAAAGCTGCATCATGCTCAGGTGGCCATACAAAACATGCTGCCCTATGAGACGATGCTCGAGCATATCCTGAAGTCGTTCTTGGCTGCAGAGGCAGAGGCTCAGACCGTTTTCGACCAGGAGCGCCCTGTCAAGAGAGTTGCCCTTGTGGTCTACTCCTCGAATTCGTCGCTCTGCGGAGGCTTCAACGCCAATATCATCAAGCTGATGCAGAAAGTCGTTTCCGAATACGCTGAGTTAGGACTCGAGAACATCGAGATCTATCCCATCGGCCGGAAAGTGGCTGAAAAGGCGGGAAAGCTCGGGTATAAGGTCATGGGTGACTTTGCCGATTTGGCTGACAAGCCCAACGTGCACCAATGCATAGACATTGCCATGGAGCTCGGTCTGAAGTTTGCTCATGGTGAAATCGACAAGGTGGAACTCGTCTACCACCACTTCAAGAGTGCCGGAAGTCAGATTCTTACTCGTAAGACCTTCCTGCCCATCGACTTGGAAGACGAGTTGCAACGCGACCACGAACGCGACCTGACGACGATCATCGCCACGAAGGAGAGCCAGGAGTATCTGAAGAAGCGTGGCCAGCGACACGAGGATCACGTGCAGGAAACGGTGAAGCCGCTGAACGACAACTTCATCGTGGAGCCCGACATGGACACGGTTCTCTCGAAGCTCATCCCGAAGCTTGCCCACCTGATGCTCTACACGGCTCTTCTCGACAGCGTGGCCTCTGAGCATGCTGCTCGCATGGTGGCTATGCAGACTGCTACGGATAATGCCGACGAACTGCTTCGCCAGCTCAATCTGCAGTACAACAAGAGCCGTCAGCAAGCCATTACCAACGAACTGCTCGACATTGTTGGCGGTACTGTCAACAACTGATTCTATCCTTAAAAGCCCTCTGCCGTTTTGTGCAGGGGGCATTTTTGTTTTTTCATTATTTATTTACT
The DNA here is from genome assembly GCA_900316285.1 of uncultured Prevotellaceae bacterium. Taxonomy (GTDB): domain Bacteria; phylum Bacteroidota; class Bacteroidia; order Bacteroidales; family Bacteroidaceae; genus Prevotella. The sequence goes on along the minus strand of ONCG01000007.1, from coordinate 200,798 downwards.
TAAAACCAACACAAATATCCTGTGGATAGCCTCGTTCTTTAAGAAATAGAAGGGCTTCACGCAGCAAAACAAAGGGGGTGCTTCCACACGCGAAGTGCCCCCTTGTTCGACTTAAAAGGGGTCACATATGTGTGTATCGGCTTAAAAGGATACAGAACAAAAGAGTACCATCTTCTTTTCTTATCACGCAAGTCGCATGTCACCCATCGGAGCAGATAGTCTATGATGAAACATACGCCAGAGATGATGTCGCAATACCAGAAAAACTTATACTGGGTCCTGAACATCAATGGAAAGATACCTACCACAATGGCTATGAGCATAACATAGTCATAAATTCGAGAATACCTATTCTCTCTTCATGGCTCTACAATGCTATTGATCCTTACTCTAATTCTCATACGCTTATATGAAATAATAATTGATGTCAGCAGCAAGCACAATGATGCATGCGCAATGCTGCTTTTCTAGCCTGCAAATTTACAAAAAATTTTTGATACCACCATCTACAAACTCAAAAACTTGCGACTTGCAAATTGCACTCAAAAGCTATGATCTAAAGTTTGCAGAGCAATGCTCTAGAGCTTACAGAGCAATGTTCCGGCAGGTACGGAGCAATGCTTTATTCACTAAATCTCCCATCTTTGAAACAAAAAGAGGCAATTATTGCGAAATAAGGCATCTTGATTATTGCAGAAATGAAATATAATTCGTAATTTTGCCGGAAAACAAGGAATCTATATGGAGCGATTACTTAAATGGTTTATTCTTATTTGCCTGACAATTTGTTTCCCCTTCGATGGACAAGCCTCGAATCAGATACCAGACACGTGCTTGATACCTGTTGACAAACGGATTAGAATCGGGAAATTAGAGAATGGGTTAACCTATTATTTGCGATATAATAACTGGCCGGAAAACAGGGTGTGCTTTTATCTTGCCCAGCGTGTGGGCAGCCTACAGGAAGAGGACAATCAGCGTGGTCTGGCCCATTTCCTTGAACACATGTGCTTCAACGGCAGCGAACACTTCAGTGGTAATGGAATAGACCGGTTCTTCGAGAGGTTGGGCGCCCAAGACGATGTTAATGCCTATACAAGTATTGAAGAGACGGTTTATAACATCGACTACATCCCCACTCGCATTGGGCAGGAAAAGCTCGATAGTTGTCTGATAGTGCTCTACGACTGGGCAAACGGCCTGACTCTTGACTCTATTGAGATTGAAAAAGAACGTGGAGTCGTCCATGAGGAATGGAGGTCAGGAAGAGATGCTACCTCCAGAATCTACGAACGCCAGCTGCCACTGCTCTATCCTAATAGCAAATATGGCCATCGCCTTCCTATTGGTTCGATGGACATCGTAGATCATTTCAAACATCAGGAGCTAAGGGGTTACTATGAAAAGTGGTATAACCCGGAAAACCAGTGTGTCGTAGTTGTGGGTGACGTTGATATTGACGATGTTGAGGCAAAAATCAAGCAGTTATTTGGGAATATCAAGCCCAAGGGCAACGCAGGGAAGGTGGTCAGGGAAGAGGTGGCTGACCATCGAGGAGTCATCTATTCACTTGACAAAGACAAGGAACTACAGGGTAATTCCGTGTTCCTGCTGTTCAAGCACGAAACCTATACACGCGAACAATTAAAGTATGTCAGCTACTGGCGGGATCATAACAAAACCCAAGCTGCTCTCGCGATGCTGAATACACGTCTCTCCGATGAAGTCTTGAAACCTGATTGCTCATTCATTTCTGCCTCAGTGGATGACGATAACTATTTTTTGTCAAGTACAAAAGATGCCTTTGAGATTTCTTGCACTACCAAGGATGGCATGCAGGCAAAAGCATTGACGGATGTCTTGACGTTCTGCAGATGTGCCGTAGACTATGGCTTTACGGAGGAGGAATATCAACGCTATCAGTCGGAGCAGCTCTCGATATTGGATAATCTTTTGATGACAGCGGCCAAATGGAGTAGTGCTTCATTAGCTCAGGAATTCTACAACAACTATTTCTATGGTACTGATATGTCTTCCATCGAAGACTATGTTGCTATCAATAAGGTAATCATCAGTTCGACCACTCTTGAAGAGGTCAACCTCAGAATGAAAGAACTATTGCCGGAGGAAAACGACAATATGGTAGTAGGTTGCTGGAGCATCGAGAAAGACAATGTCACCTATCCATCTGAGGAGGAACTCGAAGCAGCCCTGATTGCTGGCCGTAAAGCCCCAACTAGTCCATATGTTGAACAGTTGAAAGAGGCTAGGCTGTTGGACGAACTACCCCCCAAGGGCTCTATCGTCAGCGAGGAGACGTTCTCTGATTATGGATACTCCAAGCTTACACTCAGCAATGGTGCCACCATTCTTCTGAAACACTCCCTCATCGACGAGAGCCAGGTACTCTTTAAGGCTTACGGAAAGGGTGGGTGGACGCTTTACGACGAGGATGACGATACAAACATCCTCATGCTTTCCAACATCCCCTTTGGCAAAAACGGCCTTACCGCATCACAAATCAATAAGTTGCTGGCTGGAAAGCGTGTCCATTTAAGTTATGATATCTCACAGCGTAATTTCTCGTTTTCCGGTAGCGCCAATCCTGCTGACTTAGAGACGTTGATGTAAATGATTCATGCAGACTTTACTAATATCACGAAAGACACGGCAGAATATCGGAAATCCATGATGGACATCGCTCTTTATCTCAAGAATAGCAAGACAGATCCCAATAGTGCCTTCGTGGATTCTTTGTTTGTTACATCAAACAGTCATCATCCAAGGTTTAAGCCATTGTGCGAGGAGGACTTGGTGAGATTCAGTCACGATCGTATCCTTTCCATTCTGCAATACCAGACCTCGGCAGCCCGTAACTATACGTTTATCTTTGTTGGCAACTATGATGACTCTACCATACGACCTCTCATCGAACAATATCTTGCCTCCCTGCCAAACCGCAAATAGCTTTCTGAGGGTCCGTATATCAAGTCGTGGCTGACGGATGACGCTTATTGTCATTTCAAACGTCAGATGGAGACTCCCAAGCCTATGGTAGCCGTAGGGTGGTTCACGGAATCCATCCCATTCACCCTTCGTAACTATGTCACCATTCAGGCCACTTGTGATGTACTTAACCAGCTCTATAATCAAATAGTCCGAGAGGAAAACAGTGCAACCTATGGATGTCATGCAGGCTATAGCCTGAAACGCGGCGAAAAAGACGAATACGAAGTTGTTTTTACTGCTAATTGCGAAATGCAACCCGAGAAATGCGACTCGGTTCTCACGCTGATGAAGAATACTTTCACCAGTATGGCTCAGGACGTTGACGAAACGATGGTCAGAAATGCCAAGGAAACCCTTCTGAATTCCTTCGAAAGTATAGTGAAAACCAGCAATGGCTTCTGGCTTGATGCCATCTGGAGAAAAGAAGACCAAGGTTTGGACTTCTACACCGGACGTCAGACTCTCATTGAGCAGATCACTCCAGACGACATCAAAAATTATGTCCGGCAATTGCTCTCAGATTCCCATTTTTGTGAAGTATTGATGCAACCGGAATAACTACGATAAGACCACGAAGATGGTTTGCCAAGAGATGTTGATTGTGCCCTATTTGATGGCATCAATCAACATTCTGCGCATCGTCGGCCTTGCGATACCACATGGCCGCCTTAGAATGTGTGGATGTTATTCCAAAATTCCCAGATTCCTTAGAAAAGAAAAAAGGGAGCACCTGCTCCCTTTTTGTGATTCCGTTGGGATTGACTTTGTCCATCCCTAACCCTGCCACGGGCCAATCTTACAAACATAAAAAAGGACCCTGGATTGAAAACAAGTTTTCATCTCAGAGTCCTCTTTATGTTTGTGATTCCGTTGGGATTCGTGCTCGGCTCCAAAAGGAGACGCTTTCAGAGCGAAGCGGGGAAAGAACCCTTGGGTGAGATTCCCATCAGGAAACAAAAAAGGAGCTGACGCTCCCATTTTTTGTGATTCCGTTGGGATTCGAACCCAAGGCCCACAGCTTAGAAGGCTGTTGCTCTATCCAACTGAGCTACGGAACCAACACTTTTTGCTAAGCGTCTGTAAATGATACGCTAAGCGCCTGCAAAATTACAAAAAAGATTGAAGATACGAAAATTCTTTCTCACTTTTTTATCAAGAAGGCACTCAAACGCCATCAAGATGGCTTTCAAACGCTATTATGAAGGCGCTCAAACGCCATCAAGAAGGCACATGGTTGCCAGATTTGCAGCGTTTATTTGTACTTCGCAATCAAACCTTCGGCGCGTTCGTCACCCAGTTCCTTGGCTTTCTCGAATGCCTGTAGGGCTTCGGCCTTCTGCTTTAATTCGCCGTGTGCAATACCCTTCACGATGTATGGGTCGGCATAGTCGGGTTCAATCTCGATGCACATGTCGGCCGTTCGAATGGCATCCTCGAGCTGGTTAACGCGCAGTTGCAGCGAGGCCATCTCGGCATAGTAGGTGGGTTCAGTGCGATTGAGCACAATGGCATGTGCGATGTCGTTGAGTGCCTGCTGGTACTGGCGGATGCGCATCTCGCACTTGAACTTGATGTAGTAGAACTCATGGCTGCCTCGGTTGAACATCAGCGTGTCGTATTTGTTGTAGTCGAGGATGGCCTTGCGATATTCGCCAGCCTGGTCGAGCATGCGCCCACGTGCCAGATAGTAGGGGGCTGAAATGGACTGGTCGGGATTTACATTCACGGCACTATCGAGCAAGGTGAGAATTTCATCGTTGGTTGCCCCAAGATGTGTGCGGCACTGGGCAGCCTCGTAGAACAACTCACCATTGCGGATGTCGCTCTTAGTGAGGGCGATGAACCGATCGTAGGCATCCTGATATTCTCCCATCGCGAAGACAATTTGAGCCTGCTGGTGTTCGTAGATGGGCAGCTTACGGACTGCGCTGGCAGCAACTGCTTCGTCGAGAGCCTTCTGCAAGTTCCATGCCGTATAGGTGGTGTCAGCCAGATATACTTCCTTCTGATAGATGAGCGAGGCATACGACGAATGGGCTTCGTCCTTGTTGGTACACTTGGCAATGGCTTCGGTCATCGTGGCATCAACGCCTGCAAAGTTGCCGTTTGCCAACTGCCGCTGACCTTTGGCAGAATAGCCGTCGACCTCAGTCGGAAACTGTCGGATGAAGTCCTCGACATAACCTACATAAGCCGCGGTGTCGCTTTTCTCACCTGCCATCATGAGCATGAGACGTGCATCGTTGACATCGGCAGGAAGTGCCACGCGGATGCCAGTCTGCCGGAGCAGTGGATCGTTGATGCTGAGTCCTCGTGTGGAGAATGTGTTAATGAAGCGTACATCGGTGGCATGCACTTCCTCGCCATCCTTCGACAGCTGGCACAAGCCAAGTATTTCGCCGTTTTGGTTCACAAACGGACAGTCGGCTGAGTTCTCTGCAGCCTTTCCATCGAGGATGTAGTAGCTGTACTTCTCCATGAATGTCTCCACGCTCTTGATGGCGTATTGCTTGCAGGGCGCCTTCTTCAGGGCGTAACCCACCAGCCATGCCTTCTGTCCTTGCGTGGCATTCTGCTTGCAGAGCGGGGCAGCCGTGGTGGTTCCCTTCACGCGGAAGCGGCAGACGTCATAGAGTTCGTTGGCACCATAAACGGCATCCACCTCGTGTTCTTGCCCGTCGGCATCGATGGCTACAGCTCTCGCAGCACCGGCAAAGGGCTTCCATGAACTCACGGCCTCGCCGGCGGAGCCTACGAACACTCCGTGAGTGGAGGCGAGGATGGAGCCATCGGCCTTGAAGGTTGTGAGTGTAAAGACCGAACGTCCAGCCTTCTGTACCGGTGCAGGTTGTGCGCTGGTGTTTGTTGGAAATGCAAAACTAAGTAGTACGTATGCTGCGATGAGCAATACCTTTGTCTTCATATTTTTTCGTTGTTCTGGTTTAATACTACATCTACTCTCCAATCTGCAGCAGCGCCTTGGCATTGTTGATGGCTGCTTCTGAGATGTTTGAGCCGCTGAGCATCTGGGCAATCTCACTGATGCGCTCTTCCTGCGAAAGCATCACCATGGAACTGGTGGTGCCTTGCTTGCGCTCTTCCTTCGAGACGCGATAGTGGGTGGCGCCCATGGCGGCAATCTGCGGCAGGTGAGTGATGCTAATGACCTGTCGGTCGGCATCGCCCATCTCCTTCATAATGGCTGCCATCTGTTCAGCTACTCGTCCGCTGACACCCGTATCTATTTCATCGAAGATGATTGTGGGCAACTTCACCGACCCACTGATCATGGCCTTCAGCGAAAGCATCACACGAGCAATCTCACCACCTGATGCCACTTCGCTCACGGGTAGCAGGGCCGTGCTCTTGTTAGCACTGAAGAGGAATGCCACGCGGTCGGTGCCATCGGCTGAGAGCGGCTTCTCGCTGAGGCTTACCTCGAACCTGACGTTGGGAATGCCCAGCGGTACCAGCCGGCTCTTCATGGCTTGTTCCACCTTGCGAGCTGCCTTCTGTCGTGTTGCCGACAGCCGTTTGGCTTTGTCCTGGCAGGCTGATTCCAACGCGATGAGCTGGTCTTGCAATTCCTTCAGCTGCTCGTCGCTGTTGTCGATTTGCGAGAGCTGCTCGTCGATGTTCTGCTTAATGTCGATGAGTTCTTCCACCGAGCTCACATGATATTTCTGCTGCAGCGAGTAGAGGTGGTCGAGACGGTCGTTGATACTCTCCAGCTCAGCCGGGTTGAAGTCCACCCGTTCCAGTCGGTTGCTGATTTCCTCGCTGATGTCCTTTAGCTCGATGAAACATTCATCGGTGCGCGAGGCCAGTTCCTCAGCAGCGGGAAAGACATTCTCGATGCTGTGCAGCTGATTGATAATCGAGCGCAGACCGTTGACGATGCCCGTTGAGTCGGCGTTCAGCAGGTTGTCTGATTCGTAGAGGGCCGACTTGATTTCCTCCACGTGGCTCATGAGCTGGCTCTGCTCTTCAAGCTCTTCCTGTTCGCCTGCCGTGAGCTGAGCATCGTTTAGCTCGCTTTGCTGGAACCGCAGGAAGTCCTCGTTGTCGTAGCTCGCCTGCATCTGCTGTTTCAAGGCCTGCAGTTGGCTGCGTGCCTGGGTGTAGCTCTGGTAGGAGGTAGTGTAGTCGTTACGCTCGCGCTCGTTGCCAGCCATCAAGTCGATGACATTCAACTGGAAGTCCTCTTTACGCAACAGGAGGTTCTGATGCTGGCTGTGAATGTCGACGAGCCTTTCGCCCAAATCCTTCATCTGCTGCAGCGAGACGGGGCTGTCGTTGATGAAGGCACGGCTTTTGCCACTGGAACTCACCTCACGACGCACGATGCAGTCTTGCTCGTCGTAGTCGAGGTCGTGTTCTTGGAAGAATGTCTGCAGATTGTATTTATGCAGGTCGAAATGGGCCTCCACGATGCATCGCTCGGTGCCAGCCTTCACTTGGCGTGTGTCGGCCCTGTTGCCCAAGAGCAGACCGATGGCTCCAAGAATGATACTCTTACCCGCACCCGTTTCACCCGTGATGACTGAGAAGCCCGGGTTGAAACTGATGTTGAGTTCGTCAATAAGCGTGAAGTTCTTGATATAGAGTTGTTTCAGCATGTCAGTTTGTTACTCTTTGATTTTCTCCCACGCATTGTTCAAGCTGGCGTTGATACTGAAGAGAATATCGTAGACACTCTCTTTCTCCTTCTGTGTTCCCTTGCCCTTATAGATGCTGGCCAGCTCGTCGCGCTTGTAGTCGGTCCAAATCTGTGGAAGCATGCTCAGCGGCTTGTCCTCATGACACTTCTTCAGCTGTTCCTGAATGGCTGTGGTGATGGCAGTACGACCACGGTCGGCATTGTTGGCCATCTCGTCGAGTCCCTGTCTGTAGTAATTGTACTGCAGTTGGCGGAAAGGCTGCATAGCCACATCCAGATAGTCGCTGATGATAGCATAGCGGTTGCGGTCGTTGTCGAAGGCCTTCCAGCCGGGATAGTTCAGGTTCTGGGCATTGTTGGCCAGGTTCATGCATCGCTGCAGCACATCCTCGCCACCCATCGGAGCGAACGAGTCGAGGTCGAGTCCGATGATGAGGAACGCATAGTAGGCCACAAGGGCTGTGAGCTGATTGTCGATGACTTCCTCATTGAATTCCAGCTGGTCGAACTGCGAGAATTGGAAGTTGAAGTCGTTGTCCTTATTATTATATAAGGTGGAGGTGTAGCTGCTGTTGTAGACCGGTCGGTTGGCTTGAATGAGGGCTGTACACGTGAATGCGTTGTCGTCTTGGTTGTACTTCGTCACCGTAATGTTGAAGTTGCAGACGATGCGCTCATTCTTCTGGAACTGCAGATTGGTCCATTGCCTATCGTTGATGAACTGCTCGAGCGTCTGCTGCAGACTCTCGAACACACTTGCATCAGTTCCTTGTATCTGATTTCTGTTGATGGTCACCTTTGCCTGCAGCTCTTGTGCTGAGGCTTGCGAGGCCGTGGCGAGCATGGCCACGAGCAGTAGCAGTAGTCTTCTGATGCTTGACATGTTCATTTCTGTATAGGGTGGGAGAGTGATGAGTATTACGTGTTTCGAGCCTTCACCCCACTCGTCGTTGTGGGGTGGCAGCTCACTACTTGTTGAAGTTCTTCAGGCGAATGCGCGTCAGCACTTGCTTGGTGTTGCCCGTGAAGTCGCTGGTCATCATCCAACTGTAGTAGCCTGGGTCGCGACGTAGCACGTCGGCCACAGCCCAGCCTTTATACTTTCCGAAGTTGAACACCTCTTGGCGCTGAGGGTTGCCGTCGGCGTCCTTCACCACATTTCCATTGCCATCGGTGACATCGCGCCATACGATGCGTCCAGCAAAGTCTACGTTGTCGTTGTTCTTCGAGAAAGCTGCCAGCTCTGCCATATCGTTATGCAGCACACGGTCTTCTTCTTCCTGAACGCCAGGTGCATAGTAGTCGAGCTCAGCCATGAGCACCCGATAGGTGGCTTCCGTGTCTTGGTCGGCGAGATGGGCTTGGAAGTCTTCCTCCATCTTCCTTCCGCAATAGAACTTATAGGCGGCAGCAAGATTGCGGCGTTCCATCTTGCGGAAGATGATGTGTGCATCGATGAGGTGGCACTTCGAGAAGTCGAAGTCGATGCCTGCGCGCAGGAACTCTTCGGCAAGCAGAGGCACATCGAACTGGTTCGAGTTGAAACCTGCGATGTCGCAACCGGTGAAGACTTCGTTGATGTGTGCCGACAACTCTTTGAATGTAGGAGCCGTGGCCACCATCTCGTTGGTAATGCCCGTCAGGGAGATGACGATATCGGGAATCTCACATTCGGGGTTTACGAACATATTCTCGCGTTCTTCGCGTCCGTCGGGATAAACTTTGATATACGATATTTGTATAATCCTGTCTTTTACAAGGTCAAGCCCCGTTGTCTCCAAATCGAAGACAACAAGGGGCTTTTTCAGATTTAGTTTCATTATGATGAAATTGTTTTTTCTGTCTGTATATAATTTGTTTTATGTGAAAACTAATGGTTTCACTTTGGAGCAACCGTCAATTAGTCGTTCAGGAGCATAGGCATGATGAGCATCAGCACATCCTCGTTCTCGGGCTGCTGGGCAGGAACGATGATGCCAGCGCGGCTGGGATCGGCCAGCTCAATCTGCACCTCGTCGCCCTGCAGGTTGTTGAGAATCTCGGAGAGCGAGCTGCCCTTGAAGCCGATGTTCATCGACTGGCCTGCATACTCGCAAGTGACAACCTCCTTAGCGCTGGTGGCGAAGTCGATGTCCTCTGACGACAACTCCAGCTTGCCTGCCTCCAGATGGAAGCGAATGAGCTGGCTGCTCTCGCTGGCGAAGGGGAGCACACGCTTCAGAGCACCAATAAGTGAACGGCGGTCGATGTTCAGCTGGTTGGGGTTGTTCTGCGGAATCACCGAGTTGTAGTTCGGGTAGCGGCCTTCAATGAGACGGCAGAAGAGGACACCATCGGCAAAGCTGATTTCAGCCGAGCGATCGTCGAACTTAATGACCACATCGCCACCGTCCTTGCCCAGCACGTTCTTCAGCAGCGTAGCAGGCTTCTTTGGAAGGATGAAGGCAGCAGGATTCTCGCTCTTAATGGTGAAGTTCTTGTTGCGTACGAGCTTGTGGCCGTCGCTGGCAACAACGTTCAGGCTGTTTGGTGTGAGGTCGAAGTAGATGCCGTTCATCACCGGGCGCAACTCGTCTTGAGCAGTGGCAAAGATGGAACGCGAGATATTGTCGGCCAGCGTCTGGGAGTCGATGGTGATGACAGTTGCTCCATCGGGGATGGGCTGCACACGCGGATACTCGTCGGCACTCTGAGCCGTGAAGTTGTACAAACCGTTTTGATATATAATCTTAATGGTAAGCGTGTTGAGGTCGATATCGAAGGTAAGAGGCTGCTCGGGGAGTTCCTTCATTGCATCGAGGAGAGTGCGGTTGGGCACGGCGAAATTGCCTTCTCCATCGACTTGGTCGAGGGCGAGCACAGAGCGCATCACGTTTTCACTATCGCTGGCCGTGATGAACAACTGCTGGTTTCTTACTTCGAACAGGAAACTGTCGAGGATGGGGAGAGAGTTCTTGCTGTTAATGACTCTCGCCAATGTCTGAAGACGACTGCTTAGTGCAGTACTAGATAATGTAAATCTCATGGGTATATTGGTTTTGTTGTTATTATTTGCTATTAACGTACAAAATTACAAAAAACAATCGTTCGATACAAAAAAAATGGTGAAAAAGTTTCTTAAATTAGAACATTTTTAGTAATTTCGCAAACGAATTCAATAAAAACAACATTAACAGTAAAAAATAAAACATGGAATTACAAGGAAGAGTAATTGCTGAGACCGAGGAAAGAAGCGGTACTTCAGCACGTGGAGAATGGAAAGTGAAAGGCTATGTCATTGAAACCCATGAGCAGTACCCGAAGAAGATGCTGTTCGAGGTGTTTGGCGTCGACCGTCTGGCTCGTTTCAATGTGCAGGTGGGGCAGGAAGTTCTGGTGTCTTTCGACATCGATGCCCATGAGTATAACGGCCGTTGGTACAACAGCATTCGTGCCTTTGATGTGCGTCAGGTAGACCCTGCACAGTATGGAGTAGGTGGCGTGGCTCCTCAGCCCGCACCGTTTGCTGCAGCACCTCAGGTTCAGGCAGCACCCCAGGCCGCTCCTGCCGATGCTCCGTTCCCAGCTGCTCCAGCACCTGCTGCCGAAGGAGAGAGCACCGACGATCTGCCGTTCTAACTCCTTAGGAACGAAGGCGGGTAGCCGTATAGCAGCAAGTGAAAGCTGCTATAGCTTAAGAGAGGACAAGTGTTTCGCACTTGCCCTCCTTTTTTATAGTATAGAGATACCTCTTTATAGTATAGAGATACCTCTTTATGGTATTGAGATACCTTTTTATGGTATTGAGATACCTTTTTATGGTATTGAGATACCTTTTTATAGTATAGAGCTATTTTATTTGTTTAAAGGAACTTGTGTTCCGTTGAGTTTAGTGCTAGTCGAAAAAAAGAGACCTGCCGCGTGGCAGATCTCTTTCTTGTTATGATAGAAGTGATGAGCGACGAGCGGTCACTATCAACTATCGTCTATCAGCTGTCAATTACTCACCCTTCTCAAGCTTAGCCTTGAGCTCAGCAAGAGCGTCGATGTCGCCGAGCGTGGTGCTGGCAGCAACGTTCTGAATGCTGGGAGCAGCTTCCTTCTTAGGAGCAGCCTTGCGGGGAGCAGCCTTCTTGGTCTCTTCCTTAGCCTCCTCGAAGGTGCGGCTGTGAGAGAGGATGATGCGCTTGGTCTCCTTGACGAACTCGATGACCTTGAAGTCGAGCTCCTCGCCGGTCTGAGCCTGTGTGCCATCGGCCTTCACGAGGTGCTTCGGAGTGGCAAAGCCCTCACCGCCTTCGTTGAGCGTGATGACGGCACCCTTGTCCATCATCTCGGTGATCTTACCGGTGTGGACGCTGCCGGGAGTGTAGATGGTCTCGTAGGTATCCCAAGGATTGTCCTCGAGCTGCTTGTGGCCAAGGCTCAGACGACGGTTCTCCTTGTCGATTTCGAGCACAACAACATCGATGTCGGCACCCTGCTGAGTGAACTCTGAGGGGTGCTTCACCTTCTTAGTCCAAGAGAGGTCGCTGATGTGGATAAGACCATCGACGCCTTCCTCGAGCTCTACGAAGATACCGAAGTTGGTGAAATTGCGAACCTTTGCAGTGTGCTTCGAACCCACGGGATACTTGGTTTCGATAGCCTCCCACGGATCTTCCTTCAGCTGCTTGATGCCGAGCGACATCTTGCGCTCCTCGCGGTCGAGGGTGAGGATGACAGCCTCGATCTCGTCACCAACGTGCAGGAACTCCTGAGCGCTGCGCAGGTGCTGGCTCCACGACATCTCAGAAACGTGGATGAGGCCTTCAACGCCCGGAGCAATCTCAACGAATGCACCGTAGTCGGCGATGACAACAACCTTACCCTTGACGTGATCGCCAACCTTGAGCTCGCTGTCGAGAGCATCCCAAGGATGCGGAGTGAGCTGCTTCAGGCCGAGAGCAATGCGCTTCTTCTCATCGTCGAAGTCGAGAATAACAACATTAATCTTCTGGTCGAGAGCAACAACCTCATGAGGATCGCTGACGCGGCCCCAAGAGAGGTCTGTGATGTGGATGAGTCCGTCAACACCGCCGAGGTCGACGAATACACCATAAGAGGTGATGTTCTTAACGGTACCCTCAAGAATCTGACCCTTCTCGAGCTTCGAGATGATCTCGCGCTTCTGAGCTTCGAGCTCAGCCTCGATGAGAGCCTTGTGGGAAACTACAACGTTGCGGAACTCCTGATTGATCTTCACAATCTTGAACTCCATGGTCTTGCCCACGAATACGTCGTAGTCGCGGATGGGGTGCACGTCGATTTGGCTGCCGGGCAGGAATGCCTCGATGCCAAACACGTCGACGATCATGCCACCCTTCGTGCGGCACTTGATGAAGCCAGTGACAACTTCCTCGTTGTCGAGAGCAGCGTTGACACGCTCCCAGCTCTTCGACAGACGGGCTTTCTTGTGCGAGAGAACGAGCTGGCCCTTCTTGTCCTCTGCATTTTCTACGTAGACTTCCACAACGTCACCCACCTTCAGGTCGGGGTTGTAGCGGAACTCAGAAGCGGGGATGATACCATCGCTCTTGTAGCCGATGTTGACAACAACTTCCTTCTTGTCGACAGCTGTTACTCTACCATCAACAACCTGATGGTCGGCTACCTTGTTAAGTGTTTCGTCGTAAGCTTTCTGAAGCTCTTCGCGGCTTACGCCTGATGTAGAACCGTTTTCAAATTCTTCCCAATTGAAGTCCTGCAGCGGCTCAATGTTTTTTAGATTTGACATAAATGTTAATTAAAAGTGTTTGTTAAAATAAAGTTAGACTTTATGTGTAATTTTAAAATCGGCTGCAAAATTACTAAAAATAATTGACACACAAGAAGAAATCGACAGAAAAGTGACATTATTTGTCGTTATTTTCTACTTTTTCGGCAGTTTTGTTGTTTTCTGACGGCATTTCGGGTGCTATCTTGCTCGTCTTCATGGTGTTAGCGGGAGCAATGGCGGTGTTCTTCTTCAGGTTGAAGAGGCCGCTCAGATTGCTGAAGTCTTTCTTCATGAGCAGGCCGATACCTTGGGTGTTGAGCGAGTTGCGGGTGAAGTATCGGTCGTTGGTTTGGTTGTATACCTTGATGGAGAGGTTTCCGTTTGGCAGGAGCAAGTAGCGAATGTCGAAGTCGCTGATGAAAGAACTGGTGGCATTGGGGTTATCACGATAGCCAAACTCACCATTGATGAGCAACCGGTTGTTGAGCAGTCGGCCGCTCAGAAGTCCTTCATACTCAGCATTGTAGAAGCCTTGGTCACCAGTTGAGATATTGGCTCCGAAGTTCCAATTCTGGTTCTTCACCACCGAAGAAAGGACGCTGTTGATTTGCTGGGAGATGGTGCCGCTGAGCAGACTTTGCATAGCCAGCGATGTCTGGCTCTGCTGTGCTGCTCCCTCGCTGGCATTGTTGGTGCTCTGGTTATAGAAACGTCCCACGGCCAATAGGTAGAGTACTTGCTGGTTCATTTCCTCTTCGGAGTTGATGAGGCTGAAAATCATCTGCTTCGCATCGGTGCCCACGGTTGGCATGTCGAGATCAAACTCCACACGAGGTTGTCCAGGTGTGCCCATGATGTTCATCAGGCAGTTAACACGAATGTTATTGCTTGTAAACGACCGTCCGATGTTCAAGTCGGAAAGGGGAACGCCTGCAACGGTATACTGCGCCTTGAGGTTGAGTGCGGCATTGTATGGGTCACCACCAAATGCAATGGTACTGCCCTCCTGGAACTGGAAGTCTTTCTTGATGACGTTCTGGATGGTGAGCTTGTAGATGCCGTGGTCGACGTTGTAGTTGCCAAACATATCGAAGCTCCCCTTATTATAATAGGTGGCACGTATGGAACCATTGCCGTTGAGGGCAATGTAGTCGCCCGACTGCTGGTCCATGATGACCTTTAGCGTGGCACTGGGTGTAGCGTTGATGTTGAAGTTAAGACGTACGTCGGTAGGTATGTCTCTAAGCTTGTTGTCTCGTTCTGAATTCTTGCTTCTTCCGTCGTCTGCGGATGGGAGGGGACTAGAAGTGGTGAGGGCATCGCGGTCGTGCCAGGTAATGAACTCGCTGTTGCTGATGGCATCGGGGCTAGCGGCATTGTAGCGTATCTCAGAGCCCTTGTCGGGTGTTACGTCGATATCAAAGGTCACCTCTCCGCTACGTCCGCGAATCATACAGTTACCCGTTCCATAGACAGTTCCACAGAAGGTGTCGTCGCCAAACTCTCGTACATCGAAGGCCAATAGGTCTTGTGCCTCGACGCCAATGTCGTAGGTAAGGTTTTTGAGATTCTGATGGTGGAGGGCACCGGTGACGATTCCGATGTGCTCGCGATTGTCGTAGATGGTGTCGTTGGCAAAGATGATTTCGTTGGGGATGAGCTGGATGGTGTCGTTGCGAAGGGTGTAGGTGGTGTTGAGAGGAATGATACCCAGTGTGCCATTGGCAACGGCTGTGCCCGTGAGGTTGATGGCGCTGAGCAGTCCGTAGAGTCGCAGATTACCATCGATGCCGATGTTTACATTTCTCATAAAGCTGCCGCAGAACGACTCAAGGAACTCGCCTCTTGCATGGTGGGGGTCGATGAAGAGTTCTATGTCGTTGCGTTGTGGCGACACATAGCCATTGATGTTGATGTAAGAGAATGGCCGTTCATCGGTGCTTTGGCTTTCGAGTGGGAATGCCGGCTGCATGGACTCCAGGCTGAACAGATTGTCGTTGGCAATAGCATGGATGTCGATTTGCTTCATCTCGTTGTTCAGTCGTGCATTGGCCGTGAGAACACCCATACGTCCGTTCTGGAACCTGAAGTCGTCGACGCGTAGCTGAGTGGCAGCCTCAGGAGTGTCGAATGCCTGAGTGAGATGAGCGAGGCCTGTGGCCCGTCCGCTGAACTCCACGGAATGGAAATTCACGAGGTCGAGGATATATTTCACGTCGATATCCTTCAGTTCGGCAAACAGTGTGTCGGTAGCTTCCTTGGTGGCACGTCCGTCGATGATAATGTGTTGATTCTCATGCTTCACGGCCAAATGGTCGACTGTTAGGTCGTTTTTGCTATAGACAATGTTGCCGGGCTCCACATGCCAGATGGTGTCGTTGATGGAGATTTCGGAAGTGTGGATGTCGACGTGGGCAGCATCGCGGTTGTCGCTAGTGGTGAAGAACTGCGTGTCGGCATTCAGTTGCCCTTTGATGACCTGCTTAGCTTGGTTGTCGAAGAAGAGCGAGGTGGCCAGGTGGTTGTTGGCTGCATCGGCATCGAGTTCCAGCGAGAGGGTGTGACCGTTTTCGGCCAGACGGGTGATGGTGGCGTGTGCCTTCAGTTTGTCAGCTGGCGTGCTGATGTTGATGACCGCATCCTTGTAGTTGCTGTCGTCGTAGGTAAAGTTGGGCAGTGTGGCATGAAGGTCGAGTTGCTCGTTGGCATCGTCAAGATAGCCGTCGAGGATCAAGGGTTCGTGGAGTGTCAGTGGGATGTTGAAGAACTCCTGAAGCCATCTGCCGTCTTTGATGTTTGCTTTGACAGTTACTTCGTTGTTGGTGGCCTTTATGCCCTTGTTGAATCCTGGTAGCGTGGGGATGCGTTTCGCCAGATGATTGGTAAGGCTCTGGGCCAGTGTTTTTATATCATAGCGCCCGCTCAGTTCCAGGTGTCCGAAGTCGCTGTCGAGTATTAATTCCTGATTTGAACCTTTACTTTCGGTGTCGATAGTGAAGTTATTGATTTCAAAGGAGTTGTCTTTGTCAGCAATCGAGAAGCTGTTCACCTCGGCACGTCCGTTCAGAGTGTTCAAATTTCGACCGTTCACATTGGCAGAGAGACTGAATCCCAACACCTTGTCGTTCCATTGGTCGGTGAGGTGCAGGGCTGCCGGTTTCAAGTGCCTGACGTTCACTACCAAATCGGCTTCTGGCAAAGAAGTCTTGGCACTGAAGCTTCCGTTGAGCATCGCCGAGATGTTCGGGTCATCGACGTCGAGCATGCCCTGATATACGTTGCCCGATAGAGAGCCGTCAATATTGATATTGTTGTAAGTGTAGCCGTTGTAGTCGAACCGCTTCACCATGCCTTTTGCCTTGATGGAAGGTGGCTGATTGCCAGAGGCCAGTTGTCCATCGAGGTCGATATCGGTTTCGATAAACCCCAGATGGTTGTTCTCGAGGATGCGCTGAAGGTTGATGCCATTGGTGGCGATGTGTCCCGTGAACTGCCGTCCATTCAGGCCTACTGCCACCTGTGCATTGCCGGCATCGGTTTCGAGTTGACCCTTCACGGCAAGGTTTTTGTCGACGCCGCCTAGCGTGCCCACGAAGGCAATGTCGCCCAGGCGTGTCACCTCTTCTGGAATCTGGACGGATTTTTGCAGGTTGGAAGCCAGGAACTTGATGCCCTCGCTGTTGAGGAACAACTCCCTGACGTTCGCATTCCACCGTGGATGAGCCCCCCAGTCGCTGAAAGAGCCGTCGGCTTGTAGCTTCACGGTGCCTTCAGGTGAAGACACATTCAGCTCGCCCACATGGACGCTTGTACTGGTGCCGTCGATTTTCGATGAAAAGTTGATGGTGTTGTTATTCTTGTCGAAAGCAGGCACGAGAGCCTTCAGGTCGGACAAGGTGATGGCAACCTTTGGAATGGCGCATTCGTATTGAAGCGTGGCTGGCATGAACTTGCCGTTTTCGTGCCGGTAAGTAGCATTGACGTGATCAATTTCCAACAACGAGTGGGGCAGCTCCATGAAGAACTCCTGCAAATCGGCTTGCTGGCGGTTTGCAACGAGTTTCAGCTTCAGGTTCTTGACGTTGAGTCCCGAAGCCTCTTTCATCGACATGCGTTTTACGTTGAGGTTCAACGAGTCGTCCTGAAGGGCATTCAGCATGATGTGAGCGCTGATGTCGGTGGCTCGGATGTGGTCGGGAGAGAACTTTCCTGGCTGGGGTGCCTTGAAGAGCTTGTCGTAGGCAACAGTTCCGCGACGGATTACGAGCGAATTGATTTTCAGGTCGAGTGGGGTATGGCTGGTGGTGTCCTTCGATGCCAGCGAATCGAGGACAAACTGGAAGTTGGGTTTTCCCTGTGGGGTTTCTTGCAGCAATGAGGCATGAAGACCGAACAACTGGGCAGAAGTGATGACGATGCGGCCTTTCGTGAGTGGCAGCACTTCGAACTTGGCCGAGAGGCGAGCGGCAGAGAGCATAGGGCGCTGGCTCTGGTCTTGCAAGTGCACATCGTCGATGATGATTCTGTTGAGGAATCCAAGATTCACTCGTCCTACGCTGACCTCTGTACCCAGTTTGTCAGACAGCGCACCAGCTACCGCCCGACCAATGGACTTCTGTACTGCAGGCACTTGCAACAGTATGACGATAAGTGCATATAGACCTACGATAGTCCATATCACTCCACTGATTATTCTTCTTGTTTTCTTCAATTCAGCTGCAAATTTACATGAAAAATGTGTGAAGTCGAAATAAAAGTGAGTTTTTTGTTCGTTATCTCCCGTTTTTTTTTTATATTTGCAACGTTTTTTAGAGATTATAATCTTAAATAAATAAGTTTTTTGTAATTATGGCAAATTTAATTAAGTTACGCAAAGGCTTAGACATCAAGCTGGAGGGTGCTGCCATTGAGACAAAAGTGGAAATCGGGAAGGCGAAGGAGTATGCTCTTCAGCCCGACGATTTCACTGGTGTCGTTCCCAAAGTGGTGGTGCGTGAAGGCGACCGTGTCAAAGCCGGCGAACCTTTGTTTGTCGACAAGAATTGCCCCGACGTGCGCTTTGCCTCTCCTGTAAGTGGTGAAGTGACTGAGGTGGTTCGCGGCGACAGACGCAAGGTGCTCTGTGTGAAGGTGAAGGCCGATGCAGAGCAAGAGTATGCAGAATTTGGCAAAAAAGATGTGTCGGCGCTTTCTGGCGATGAGGTAAAGCAGGCGTTGCTTGAGGCAGGCTTGTTTGGCTACATCAACCAGTTGCCCTATGCAGTTGCCACTAATCCCACGACGACTCCGAAGGCCATCTTCGTCTCCGCACTTCGCGACATGCCTCTGGCAGGAAAGTTCGAGTATGAGCTGCAAGGCAACGAGGAGGCTTTCCAGGCTGGCCTGACGGCTCTGTCGAAAATGGCCAAGACGTATCTGGGCATTGGTCTGCTTCAGGTGAACGAGGTGCTTCACAAGGCAAAGGATGTTGACGTGAACATCTTCGATGGTCGCTGTCCGACAGGTAATGTCGGTGTGCAGGTGAACCATATCGACCCGGTCAACAAGGGTGAGGTGGTTTGGACTGTCGATCCCACGGCAGTAATCTTCTTCGGCCGTCTGTTCCTCACGGGACATGTAGACCTGACCCGTACGGTTGCTATTGCTGGTAGCGAGGTGAGCAATCCTGCTTATGCCGATGTGTTGGTGGGAACTCCGCTGAAGGACATCCTTGATGGCCGTCTGAACAAGCAGGACCATGTGCGTATTATCAATGGAAACCCGCTCACTGGGCGCAAGGACTCGCTGGATGGCTATCTGGGAGCCCACACGAGCGAGGTGTGTGCTATTCCAGAAGGCGACGACAACGACGAAATGCTTGGTTGGATCATGCCTCGCACCAAGGACTTCTCTGTCAACCGCAGCTACTTCTCTTGGCTTTTCCCTGGCAAGAAGTATCGTCTGGATGCCCGTGTGAAAGGTGGTGAGCGCCACATGATTATGAGTGGTGAGTACGATAGCGTGTTGCCTATGGACATCTTTGGTGAGTATCTCATCAAGGCCATCATCACAGGCGACATCGACCGTCAGGAGCAGCTGGGTATCTACGAGGTGAGTCCCGAGGACTTTGCTGTGGCAGAGTTTGTTGACTCTTCGAAGTTGGAACTCCAGAAGATTGTGCGCGAAGGCTTGAACCTGCTGCGCAAGGAGAATGCGTAAAAATCGTAAATCGTCAATCCGTAAATCGTAAATATCCTTATGAATGCATTAAGAAAATATCTCAATCAGATAAAGCCCAACTTCGAGGAAGGTGGCAAGCTGCATGCCTTCAGAAGTGTCTTCGATGGTTTCGAGACATTCCTCTTCGTGCCCAATACAACGGCGAAGAGTGGTGCTCACATCCACGATGCCATTGACTCGAAGCGCATTATGTCGATGGTGGTCATCGCATTGATGCCGGCCATGCTCTTCGGCATGTACAACGTGGGCTATCAGAACTATCTGGCCGCAGGCACACTGGCCTCGGCATCGTTCCTTGAAATCTTCTGCTATGGTTTCTTGGCTGTGTTGCCAAAGATTCTCGTGAGCTACATCGTAGGTCTGGGCATTGAGTTCATCTGGGCTCAGTGGAAGGGCGAGGAGATTCAGGAAGGCTATCTCGTCAGCGGTATCATCATCCCGCTTATCCTGCCGATTGGCTGTCCGCTGTGGATGCTGGCTTTGGCTTGCGCCTTTGCCGTGATCTTTGCTAAGGAAATCTTCGGTGGAACGGGCATGAACATCTTCAATGTGGCCATCGCCGCACGTATGTTCTTGTTCTTCTCCTATCCTTCGAAGATGACGGGCGACACCATCTGGGTGGCTCAGAACAGCATCTTCGGTCTTGGCAACACGCTGCCTGATGGCTATACAGCAGCTACACCGCTGGGCCAGATTGGTCAGGGTGCCGATGTCACATCGTCGCTCTCCGACATGATTCTCGGTTTCATTCCGGGTTCCATCGGTGAAACCAGCGTCATCGCCATTGCCATTGGTGCTGTCATCCTGCTGTGGATGGGCATTGCTTCGTGGAAGACCATGCTGAGCGTCTTCGTGGGTGGTGGCTTGATGGCCTGCCTGTTCGAGCAGCTGGGCATGACACCCATCGCCTGGTATGAGCACCTCGTTCTGGGTGGCTTCTGCTTCGGTGCCGTCTTCATGGCTACCGACCCTGTCACCTCTGCCCGTACAGAAACAGGTAAGTACATCTATGGATTCCTGATCGGTGCACTGGCCGTCATCATTCGCGTGATGAACCCCGGCTATCCCGAAGGCATGATGCTCGCCATCTTCTTTGGTAACATGGTTGCACCGCTCATCGACCATTGCATCGTTGCACGCAATATTTCGAAACGTATGAAGAGAGGAGGTACCAAATGAGTAAGCTGAATACCAATTCGAACGCGTACATTATTATATATAGTTCGATACTCGTTATTGTAGTGGCCTTCCTGCTGGCTTTCATCTTCAAGGCATTGAAGCCCATGCAGGATGCTAATGTGGCCCTCGACCAGAAAAAGCAGATTCTCTATTCGCTGAACATTCGCGGATTGGACGGCCATGAGGCTGAAGCCAAATATGCCGAAGTGGTGAAAGAGGAGAAAACTGAGAACGGTCAGACCGTCTATCTTTGCAATGTCGATGGCGAGGATGTTTGTGTCTTCGCCATGAAAGGCATGGGTCTCTGGGGTGGCATCAGTGGTTTCGTGGCCATTCACGACCAAGACGGTCCCACCGTCTATGGCGCCTACTTCAACCATGAGAGCGAGACTGCTGGCCTGGGTGCCGAGATCAAAGACTCGCAGGCATGGCAGGAGAAGTTCATTGGTAAGAAAGTGTTCAAGGACGGCAATGATGATGTTGCGCTGTCGGTAGTGAAGAAAGTGGAGGATCCTGAGACGCAGGTTGACTGTGTGACGGGCGCCACGCTTACTTCCAACGGTGTCAACGACATGATTCATGAAGGTCTGAAGCCTCTCGTTCAGGAGATGCAGAAGGCCGCTGCCGAGAAAGTCGAACCATCTAACGCAGAGGAGGAGTAAACTATGGCATTACTAAGTAAACAAAACAAAGAGGCTCTCACCAATCCGTTGAACCTCGACCACCCGATACTTATCCAGGTACTGGGTATCTGTTCGGCGCTCGCCGTCACCAGCCAGCTGAAGCCCGCCATCGTCATGGGCTTGGCCGTGACCGTGATTACGTCCTTTGCCAATGTGATTATCTCGCTCTTGCGAAACACCATTCCTAACCGCATTCGCATCGTGGTTCAGCTGGTGGTGGTGGCTGCACTTGTGACCATCGTCTCTCAGATTCTGAAGGCGTTTGTCTACGATGTCAGCGTGCAACTCTCGGTCTATGTCGGACTGATCATCACCAACTGTATCCTCATGGGACGCCTTGAGGCCTTCGCCATGCAGAACAAGCCTTGGCCTTCGTTCCTCGATGGTATTGGCAACGGACTTGGCTACGCTATGATTCTGGTCATCGTCGGTGCCTTCCGCGAGTTCTTTGGTCGCGGTTCGCTGCTCGGCTTCCAGATCATCCCCGACGGCTGCTACGACTTCGGCTACATGAACAATGGCATGATGACCATGCCTGCCATGGCCCTGATCCTCGTAGGTTGTGTTATTTGGATTCATCGTGCATACTTTTATAAGGAGAAATAAGTTATGGAACACGCAATAAGTTTATTCTTCCGTTCGATATTCGTCGACAACATGATCTTTGCCTTCTTCCTCGGCATGTGCTCTTATCTGGCCGTGTCGAAGACGGTGAAGACATCTCTCGGCCTCGGTATGGCTGTTACGTTTGTGCTGCTGGTCACCGTGCCTGTCGACTATCTGTTGCAAACCAAGGTGCTTGGTCCCGATTGCCTTGCTGAGGGTGTCGACCTGAGCTATCTTTCGTTCATCCTCTTCATTGCCGTTATCGCTGGTATCGTGCAGCTTGTAGAGATGGTGGTCGAGAAGTATTCCCCGTCGCTCTATGCGGCACTGGGTATCTTCCTGCCTCTCATCGCTGTGAACTGCGCCATCATGGGTGCCTCGCTGTTCATGCAGCAACGCATCTTGCTCGACCCGAGTAACACGCAGGCCATCACCTCCGTGTGGGATGCCATCGTCTATGCCATCGGCTCTGGTCTGGGTTGGACGCTGGCCATCGTGCTCCTGGGTGCCATTCGCGAGAAGATGCAGTACTGCGACGTGCCGAAACCCCTCCAGGGACTTGGCATCACGTTTATTACCGTAGGACTCATGGCTATGGCTATGATGTGCTTCAGTGGTCTTAACATTTAAATAGAGGAGGTAGACAGATATGATACAATTCATTTCATACAGTATAGGAGTATTCCTTGTTTTAATCCTCCTTCTGGTAGTAATCCTCTTGGTTGCAAAGAAGTATCTTTCACCATCAGGAAATGTTAACATCGAGATCAACGGTGACCGCACCATTAATGTTCCTCAGGGCGCATCGCTCATGTCGACGCTCAACGAGAATGGTGTCTTCCTGCCTTCTGCCTGTGGTGGAAAAGCCTCTTGCGGCCAGTGTAAGGTGCAGGTGCTCGAGGGGGGGGGAGAGATTCTCGACTCTGAGCGTCCTCACTTCTCACGCAAGGAAATCAAGGCTGGCTGGCGTCTGGGCTGCCAGTGCAAGGTGAAGGGCGATCTGAAGATTCATGTCGACGAGTCGATTCTCGGCGTGAAAGAATATGAGTGCACCGTCATTTCCAACAAGAACGTTGCCACGTTCATCAAGGAGTTCAAGGTGCAGCTGCCTGCCGGAGCCCACATGGACTTCCTGCCGGGTTCCTATGCACAGATTAAGATTCCACAGTTCGACTGCATCGACTACGATAAGGACTTCGATAAGAGCCTGATTGGCGATGAGTATCTGCCCTCATGGGAGAAGTTCGGACTCTTCCCGCTGAAGTGTAAGAATCCTGAACCCACCATCCGTGCCTACTCGATGGCCAACTATCCTGCCGAGGGCGATGTGTTCATGCTGACGGTGCGTATTGCTACGCCGCCGTTCAAGCCCGACCGTTCTGGCTTCATGGAGGTGAACCCCGGTATTGCTTCCAGCTACATCTTCTCGCTGAAGCCTGGCGACAAGGTCATCATGAGTGGTCCTTACGGCGACTTCCACCCACACTTCGACTCAAAGAAGGAGATGATCTGGGTTGGTGGTGGTGCCGGTATGGCTCCGCTGCGCGCACAGATCATGCACATGACGAAGACCTTGCATACCACTGATCGTGAGATGCACTACTTCTATGGTGCACGTGCCCTGAACGAGGTGTTCTATCTCGACGACTTCCTCGGCCTTGAGAAGGAGTATCCCAACTTCCACTTCCATCTGGCCCTCGACCGTCCTGATCCTGCAGCCGATGCCGCTGGCGTGAAGTACACTCCGGGCTTTGTGCATCAGGTGATGTACAACACCTATCTGAAGGACCACGAGGCTCCCGAGGATGTAGAGTACTATATGTGCGGTCCCGGCCCGATGTCGAATGCCGTTGTGCAGATGCTCGACTCACTCGGCGTAGAGCCCGAAAGCATCATGTACGATAACTTTGGCGGATAAGAATACGTTCGCTGTTGACGATAACCGTCAATCATAGCAAGTGGGAACTTTCACAACGTGTGTGAGGTTCCCACTTTTCTTTTTGTGCAGACTGAAGCATTGCTATGGAAATGGCCGCTTGGACTTGATGAGAGGTGACAATAAGGACTACCGTAATTTGATTGGTGACAAAAAAAGACCACCCAGACTTTATGTCGAGGTGGCTATGTATTTTGTGTGACCGAAGAAAAGAATTGTCGTTAGTTTACAGAATAGATATACACGACATAGAGGATAATGATGATAGCTATCATACTCATGATGAAGAACAATGTGTTTCCAATCAGTTTTCTGCGCTTCTTTGCATTTAGGTTTTTAGTCTTGAACACTTCTGAATCATCCTGGTGTCTGTGCCTTCTGCTGCTGTGATGATGCCTGTGGCTACTACTGCTATCACTACTACTGCTATGGTGATGCCTGTGGCTGCTACTGCTGTCACTACTACTGCTATCACTACTGCTGTGGTGCGAGTGGTGATGATGGTGGTGGTGTGAGTGTTGGGTTTCTTCTTCAGACAACGTCTTTTCTTCGTTTAATACAGATTTCTCTTCACCCGTCAAAGATTTTTCTTCGCCTATCAAAGACTTTTCTTCTTCAGTCATAATCTCTTTTTTATACGCTTTTTTGTTTAGGTTACTGAACGTGGTGGGAACCGATGGGCAAGGCTCCCACCACGTGTTTGTCGTTTTTTTGATGCTAATCGTTTAGATGAAAGCCACAGTCAGACCGGCCATCACGATAGACACCATCGACATGAGCTTGATGAGGATGTTCAGCGACGGGCCGCTGGTATCCTTGAACGGGTCACCCACGGTGTCGCCAACGATGGTAGCCTTGTGGGCAAACGAGCCCTTGCCACCGAAGTTGCCTTCCTCGACATTCTTCTTTGCATTGTCCCAAGCACCACCGGCATTGGCCATGAAGACAGCCAGCGTGAAGCCACCGGCCAGACCGCCAACGAGCAGACCCAGCACACCTGCCACGCCGAGCAGACAGCCAACGATGATGGGGATGAGGATAGCGAGAATGGATGGGAAGATCATCTCGTGCTGAGCGGCACGCGTTGAGATTTCAACGCAGCGGCCATAGTCGGGAGTACCTGTACCCTCGAGGATACCGGCAATCTCCTTGAACTGACGGCGCACCTCAACGACCATCTTCTGTGCGGCACGGCCCACAGCTTCCATCGTGAGACCGCAGAAAAGGAAGGCTGCCATAGCACCGATGAAGGCACCTACGAGCACTTTCGGGTTCATCAGGTTCACCTGGAAGAAGTTCATGAAGTCGGGGATTGTGGCCTGAGCAGCGCTGATGACCTCGCCTTTCACGTTGGTCATCTCCGTTCCGGCACGCTCCATCGCAATCTTGATCTCTTCGATATAGGAAGCCAGCAGAGCCAGGGCCGTGAGGGCAGCAGAACCAATGGCGAAGCCCTTACCCGTAGCAGCTGTGGTGTTGCCAAGAGCATCGAGAGCATCGGTGCGATGGCGGACCTCTTCGCCCAGCTCACTCATCTCAGCGTTACCACCGGCATTGTCGGCAATAGGACCGTAAGCATCGGTAGCAAGCGTGATGCCCAGCGTCGAAAGCATACCTACGGCAGCGATACCAACGCCATAGAGGCCATGTGCAAGGCTCTCGGATGACATTGAAAGGTCGAATCCGTTGGCGCAGAGATAACTCATCATGATGGCCACGCCAATGGTGATGACGGGAATGCAAGTGGAAATCATACCCGTGCCGATACCCTTAATGATAACGGTAGCCGAACCCGTGAGACCAGCCTCCGAAATCTTCTGAGTCGGCTTGTAGCTGTGCGAGGTGTAATACTCGGTGGCCTGACCGATGATGACACCGGCTGCAAGACCCGAGATGACCGAGAACGAAAGGCCGAGCCAGTTCTCAATGCCCAGCAGGTAGAGGATGATGAACGTAGCTACGGCGATGAGCAAAGCAGAAACGTTTGTGCCCAGAGCCAGCGACTTCAGCAGGTCGCGCATGGTTGCGCCTTCTTTCGTGCGAACGAGGAAGATGCCGAGCAGCGAGAGGAACACGCCCACGGCAGCAATCAGCATCGGGGCAATGACGGCCTTGAGCTGCGTCTCGCCACCGATAGCGGCGAAGGCTGCAGCACCCAGGGCAGCCGTAGAGAGGATGGAGCCACAGTAGCTCTCATAGAGGTCGGCACCCATACCAGCCACGTCGCCTACGTTGTCACCCACGTTGTCGGCAATGGTTGCGGGGTTGCGGGGGTCGTCCTCAGGGATGTCGGCTTCCACCTTACCCACGATGTCGGCACCCACGTCGGCAGCCTTTGTGTAGATACCACCGCCCACACGGGCAAACAGAGCCTGTGTCGATGCACCCATACCGAAGGTCAGCATGGTGGTTGTGATGGCGATGAGTGCGCCATGCTCGAAGTGGTTCAGCACGACAAACCAAATGGCGATATCGAGCAAGCCAAGTCCTACCACGGTGAGACCCATCACGGCACCCGAGCGGAAGGCAATCTTCAGGCCTGCGTCGAGGCTCTTGCGGGCTGCGTTAGCGGTACGTCCGCTGGCATAGGTGGCAGTCTTCATTCCGAAGAAGCCAGCCAAACCGGAGAAGAAACCACCCGTGAGGAATGCAAACGGCACCCAGGGGTTCTGCACGCCGAGTCCGTAGGCCATGAAGGCGAACAGGGCAGCCAAGGCAATGAACACGTAGAGCACCACCTTGTACTGTTGTTTCAGATATGCCATAGCGCCATCGCGCACGTACTTTGCAATTTCACGCATGCGAGGTGTGCCCTCGTCAGCCTTGATCATACTCTTGAAGAAATACCAGGCCATACCCAGTGCCACAATCGAAGCAACGGGAACCAGCCAGAATACACTTGGAATGTTGTTCATAAGATTAATAGGTTTTTGTTTAACAATTATAATTTAATATTATGTTCATTAGAATCTGAAGTCGAGTTCCACGTCAACCAGATTGTAGTTGGAGTGAGTGGCACGCTCGTTCACACGGGCATACTCAACGTTGACCTGCAGGTTTTTGCTGAGCAGGTAGTCTGCACCGACCTCATAATAAGTCTTTGAGGAAGCCCAAGTCTTCTGGTCGCGATAGCAGTCGTAGCGAGCCTTCACGTGCATCTTGTTCTTGATGACAGGAGCGATGGCGAGAGCATACCAACCGTCGGCCTTGTCGCCTTTGTCCTTGTTGGCTGCGAAGCCCTGGCTGTGGATGTACTCGGCACGTGCCGTCCAGTCGTTCAGCGAATACTCGACAGAGAGTGCATAGCGGTTCTTGCGCACGCTTTCGGTCTTGTTGACGGTGGCTCCCTCAACGGTCTGCGTAGTAGCCATGTAGCGTGTACCGGTCCATCCGAAGGCACCGATGCGCATGCCCTTGATAGGCATTACCCACATGCCGCCGATGATGTCCTTCTTGTTGTCCTTGTCCTTGGTGTTGATGCCTTCACCATTGAACACACCCACCTGGTAGTGCAGGAGGTTGCGACCGGAGTTGTCCTTCAGGAAGTCACCCTGGATCTGCAAACCGATGTCACGGCCGTTGCAGGAGTGCTCACCCGTACGGTCAGAGAATCCCGACAACTTCGACACGGGCTGCGAGTAGCTCATGAAGCCCTGCGTGATGGGGTGCATGGGGTTTTCAAACGTGAACGGGCGCTTGAACTGACCAGCCTTCACCTTGAAGTACTCATACTTCTGCCACTCGGCAAAAGCGTCAACGATGCGCGGCGAGGAATTCAGCGACGAAACGTTACCGTTCATCTGCAGCTGCATCTTCCAATACCAGTCCTGCTGGATGCGGCCTTCGAGTGACAGACGGAGCAGGCGCAGCTGGAACGAGTTCTGCTCGTCGCCCTCCTTGTCGGATGCCTGATACTGCACCATGCCATAACCTGACAGCTTCACATTGTTGAGCCATGCAGGCAGTTCGATGGTTTTCTTTTCTTGTGCGCTTGCGGCCAGCGTCATAGCTGTCATCAGCGCGATCATCATGATTTTTTTCATACTTGGTATTTTTAAATATAATTGTGTTTTTTTTGTTTCAATATGCAAAGATATACAAAATTATTTAAACGAGCAAATTTCTATCATTATTTCTTACGTTTTCCACTTTTTAGCGCATTTAGGTCTTCATGAGTTGTCATGTGTACACTTATGTATGGCAGATAGCCCAAATTTTAATCATTATTAAAGAAAAACGCTGAAATGTTTTTCAGTTTGTAAATTATTTTATATCTTTGCCGACAATTTGTAACCAATAGGTACAGGATAATAGTAACAGGATACACAAATATGCAAGCAACAATGAGAAAACAACACGTCAAGACGGCTTTGCTCGCCGTTGTCTTGGCGCTCGGGGGCAGTAATGTCAAGGCACAACAGGACATCGACTGGATGAAGGACGTCACCAGTCGCATCACCTTCAACGGCTATGCGCAAACAGGCTACTCGTGGCAGAACACCAACAACATCAACCGCAACGACTTCAACCTGAAGCGTACGCTGCTCTGGGCGAAGGCGCGCATCACCGACCGCTGGTCGTTCCTCTTCATGCACGACTTCTCGAGTGTGGTGCAGGAATACTACACCGACTACCGGTTCTCGAACGACAAGGCGCTGACGGTTCGACTCGGACAGTTCAAGCACAGCTATTCTATGGAGAACCCGCTGTCGCCCACGCAGCTCGAACTCGTCGATGTCTACTCGCAGGCGGTTCTATACCTGGCAGGCGAGGGTCCCGACCCACTGAACGGCGTGAACTATGGACGCGACATGGGCTTGATGGTCTTCGGCGACCTCTTCAACAGCCATCTTCACTACGAACTCGCTGTGATGAATGGCCAGGGCGTGAACCGTCGTGACGGCAATAAACATAAGGACTTGATAGCAAAGTTGGAGGTGAAGCCCGTAGATGGCGTGCGCTTCGTGGTCTCAGGTCAGAAGGGCAAGGGACATGCCGTGGGCGAAGCAGCCTGGAATCCTGGCGTGAAGGTTGGCGACGACTACACGCGCGACCGTTATAGCATTGGTGCCGAAGTGAAGACTGGTGCCTATGCGCCCGGTAAATACAAGGAGGCGCGGCCCGTGAGCGTGCGTGCTGAGTGGCTGGGCGGTAAGGATGGAGACGTGGGCAGCCGGGGTGGCTACATCACCACTTGCGTGCCGCTCATTGAAGGCATCGACCTCGTGGCAAGTGCCGACTACTACGACCGCAACACATCGCTCGACTACGACCAGACACAAGCGACGATGGGCTTACAGTATTGGTTCTACAAGAAGTGCCGCGTGCAGCTGCAGTACACCTACACGTGGAGCCAGTTCCAAACCGACTACAGCTGGTTGCAGGCGCAGGTGCAGTTCGCCTTCTAAACGAAAGTACAAGAGCCTCCCCCAACCCCTCCTAGGAGGGGAGCCATGAGCGGTAGAGCAGAGCGTAAAGAGTGTAATCATAATTATCAATTATCAATTATCAATTAATAGGTATGTTCATTAAGATTGTTCTTACTATTATCTTCGTGGCCGTAATGATTGCCGTGGGACTCTACTCGCGCAAGCAGGCTGCCAGTGTTGACGGATTCGTGCTGGGCGGGCGTACCGTAGGTCCCTGGCTGACAGCTTTTGCCTATGGCACCAGCTATTTCTCGGCGGTTGTCTTCGTGGGCTATGCAGGACAATTCGGCTGGAAATACGGCCTGTCGTCGACGTGGATTGGCGTGGGAAATGCTGTTGTGGGCTCGCTGTTGGCGTGGATTGTTCTCGGACGGCGCACGAAACTCATGACGCAGCACATTGAAAGCCGTACGATGCCCGACTTCTTCGGCACGCGCTATCAGAGCCAGGGCCTTCGCGTGGTAGCCAGTATCATTGCCTTCGTGTTCCTTATTCCTTACACGGCAGGCGTTTACAAAGGCATCTCCACGCTTTTCGAGATGGGATTCGGCGTGCCCTATGAGTATTGTGTCATTCTCATGGCCATTCTCACCGCCGTCTATGTGATTCTCGGAGGCTATAAGGCTACGGCCATGAACGATTTCATACAGGGCGTTATCATGCTGTTTGGTATCATAACGGTCATCGCAGCCGTGCTGTCGTCGCAAGGCGGACTGTCGGCAGCCGTAGAAAAGATGGCGTCGCTGCCAGCCGACAATGCTGCTACGAATGGAGGCTTTGCCACCCTTTGGGGCCCCGACCCTTGGAATCTGCTGGGTGTTGTTGTACTGACATCGCTGGGCACGTGGGGCCTGCCGCAGATGGTTGGCAAGTTCTATAGCATCACCGATGAGAGTGCTATCCGTCGTGGAACCATCATCTCAACCGTCTTCGCCTTCATCGTGGCTGGCGGATGCTACTTCCTCGGTGGTTTCGGACGCCTCTTCGGTACACCACCCATGCTGCCCAATGGTCGTCTTGACTTCGATTCCATCATTCCTTCCATGTTGGCCACGCTGCCCGATTTCATCATTGCACTTACGGTGTTGTTGGTGCTGTCGGCATCGATGTCGACGCTAGCCTCGCTGGTGCTAACCTCGTCGTCGACGATGACGCTCGACCTGATCTATCGCGACAAAAAGTCGCTGCCCGGTGAGGTGGAGGAGGGCACCATCGACGATGTGGTCGCAGAGCGTGTGGAACACCGAAAAGTGGTTGTCATGCGCGTGCTCATCGTGTTCTTCATCGCCATTTCGCTCCTCATAGCCCTCAATCCGCCGACGTTCATCGCACAGCTCATGGGCATCTCGTGGGGTGCGCTGGCAGGTGCATTCCTGGCGCCGTTCGTGCTTGGCCTCTACTGGCGTGGCGTCACCACGGCTTCAGTTTGGGCTTGCTTCGTGTGGGGCGTAGGTCTGACGGTTGTGAATATGCTGCTGGGCAATCCCATGAACCCCATCAACTGCGGTGCCATCGCTATGGTCGGCGGCTTCGTGGTCGTGTGGCTCGCCAGCCTCTTCACGCCGAAGCTGAAGCGCGAGGATGTAGATCGCATGTTTGTGTTCGGGAAGAACTAATTGCTTGCGGCTGACACTTGCAGTTGCCCCTTGTGGGCATCCTTGCAGTTGTCCTTTGTGGGCATCCTTGCAGTTCTCCTTTGTGGGCATCCTTGGCGGTTTCGTCACATTGTCACATTGTCACATTGTCACAATAAGGGGGTGGTGATGTGCATGGGCCATTCCCCCTTGTTTGTCACATCGTCACATTGTCACAATAAGGGGTTGCGATGTGCACGGAAGTGGATTTATGCATAAATATTTAAATAATTGTATAATTATTATATATAGTATCTATATTAAGTATTAATATACAATAATTGCCCTTTTAGGCACATTCGCCAGTGTGAATGTAGGGGCGCAGCGGGCATGTTTTTGGTTGTTTTCTTCTTCAAAAATGCATTTCGTAGCGTCCCTACTTCGTTTTCATGGCTGTTTTTGCTATATATCTTCAGATGTAGGGACGCGGCGTGCCGCGTTATTGGGCCCAGAAAAGCTAACTCCAGCAACGCGACACGTCGCGTCCCTACATTCTCAAGGGTCAAATTCTATATAGGTTTCCTATTATAAAAAGATGTATAGTACTGAAAGAGAGGGTTAGTATTTTTAAAATTAACATTATTTTATAATAATATATATTAATTAATAATACTATTCATTAATCATACTCCCTCTCTTCTGCGTGCATATGTGCAGGAGCTTATTGTAACAATGTGACAATGTGACGTTGTGACAACTGGCTTGCCCGTGAACGCCCGTAAATCGTTGAAAGCTTATGCTTTTGCAACCTAAAAGCAATGCTTTTGGATGCCTAGAGCTATGCTTTCGGACACGGAAAGGTATGCTTTCGGAAGCGAAAAACAATGCTTTTGATGTCCAAAAGCAATGCTCTAGAGGTTACGGAGCAATGTTTTAGAGGTTACAAAGCAATGTTTTAGAGGTTACGGAGCAATGTTTTAGAGGTTACAAAGCAATGTTTTAGAGGTTACAAAGCAATGTTTTAGAGCTCACGGAGCAATTTTTTTGCGGTTTTAAATGTAGGGACGCGACGTGTCGCGTTGCTGGATCAGGCTTTCCTCTCCAATAACGCGGCCGCCGCGTCCCTACATCAATCGGCTTTCCTCGCCAATAACGCGGCACGCCGCGTCCCTACATTTTTGTTACAGCCTTTCAAGCAGGACTACATTTTCAACATGTGGGGTGTGGGGGAACATGTCGACGGGCTGAATGCGCGAAATGCGGTAGTCCTGAGTGAGGATTTCGAGGTCGCGAGCCTGTGTGGCAGGGTTGCAGCTCACGTAAACAATGCGTTTCGGGGCGGCATTCATGATGGTTTTCACGACATCAGGATGCATGCCTGCTCGTGGTGGGTCGGTGATGATGACATCAGGACGGCCGTGATCGCGGATGAAGTCATCGGTGAGGATGTCCTTCATGTCGCCGGCATAGAACAACGTGTTGTCGATATGGTTTAGCTGCGAGTTCACCTTTGCGTCCTCGATGGCTTCGGGAACATACTCGATGCCGATGACCTGCCGTGCCTTTCGCGCCACGAAATTGGCGATGGTGCCAGTACCGGTGTAGAGGTCGTAGACGAGTGGGAGGGAGTTTTCGGGAGAGTCGGAGTTTTCAGAATGCTCGGAAGATTCGGAGTTATCGGAAGAATCGGAACTTTCGGAATACTCGGAAGAATCGGAGTTTTCGGATGAATCAGAGTACTTTGAGAAATCAGAAAACGCAAACTCGCGGGCAACGCTATATAAGTGGTAAGCCTGCTCGGTGTTGGTCTGATAGAACGACTTCGGACCTACCTTGAATCGCAGGTCTTCCATGGTCTCGATGATGTGGTCATTACCCTTGAAGACATGCACGTCGAGATCGCCAAATGTGTCGTTGCACTTCTGATTGTCGACCCATAGTAACGCGCTGATTTGCGGGAACTTATCTGCAATGTGTTGAAGTAAAGCAAAAACCTTCTTTTGGTCGTCGGGCTCCTGCAGTTTCACCTGCACGATGACCATCCATTCACCCGTATTTGAGTTGCGGATAATGACATCGCGAAGCAAGCCCGTCTGCTCACGCAGGTCGAAGAACGACAATCCGTTTTGCAGGGCGTAGTCGCGAATGTCGTTGCGGATATCGTTATGCAGCGGGTGCATGAGATGACATTGCTCGATGGGCAGAATCTTATCGAAAGCACCCGTGATGTGGAAGCCCAGCGCAGGGATGTTTTTTGCGCTCTCAGCGCCTTCGCGTTCGGGCAGTTGCTGAATCTCCTCCTTCGTCAGATAGCGTTTGTTGGCGGCTCCGAAATCGAGTTTGTTGCGGTATTCATATTGCTCCACAGAGCCCATGATGGGTTGGAAGGTGCATGTGCCGTCGTCGTTGGAGGTGCCCGGCTTGGGCAGTTGCAGATGGCCGATGCGTGTCAGCTGGTCGTAGACTTGCTGCTGCTTGAACCGCAGTTGTTCTTCATAGGGCAGCTGTTGCCACTTGCAGCCTCCACAGACGCCGAAGTGCTGGCAGCGAGGCTGAGTGCGGATGGGACTCAGCTGGCGATACCTGACCACTTCTGCTTCGGCGTAGCTGTGTTTCTTGCGGCGGATTTGCAGGTCGACGACGTCGCCTGGCACCGCCCAAGGCACAAACACGACGAGTTGGCTTTCAGGCTGTCCGTCGTGGGCAGGCGTGGTGATTCTAACGAGCGACTTGCCTTCGGCAGCCACATCGGTGATGGTTACGTTCTCAAGTATTGGGAAGGGTTTTTTCTTTCTTGCCATGATGGGTGTTGATGGAGGTTGATGGGAGTAATGGGAATTGATGGGAGTTATGTGAATTATAGGAGGCGGATGACGCGAATGCCGGTCTGCGAGGGATGTTTCTGCATGTAGTTGTACATGGTCATGGGTTCCTCGATGGTCTTTTTGTGAATCTGCGAGGCATTGAGCAAGTGCAGGCCGTCGACGTGCCAAACGGCAATACCGATGTGCGACGTGTCGAGCCCTGCCTTGTTGGTGCAGATAGCGATAATGTCGCCGTCCTGAATGGCTTCCCAGAACACGTCGGTATTGGCCAGCTTGCCCTTGGGAATGAAGGGGAACGTCTTGCCGGTGAGTTCTTCTTCCGTTTGGCGGATGTCATCCACCCAGTCGCGATGCGTGACGAGCATCGGATATTGGCTGACGTGGGTCGACATGTAGTTGATGTTTAGCTCCTGCGTGCCCGGGAAAGCCTCGATGGGCTTGTTGGGTTCTGCGACGAATCCCATGCACGTGTTGTCGGCAATCCATGAGGTGAAATAGTGCAGGCGGTTGACGTACGACACCTCGCCACGCTTGTAGCGCAGCAGGCGCAGATAGCGGCAATAGTCTTCAAAGGTGTAGTGCTTGCGCTTCATGCAGAGCGATAGCGCCGTTACGGTCTCGACATAGGTGGTGCAGTCGAGCTGCCGCAGGTTCACGATGAGCTGTTCCTCGTTGTTCACCTCGAGCGTCTTCGCCACGTATGGAATGCCCGTGAGCCGTCGGGCGAAATAGAGCATCCAGTTGGTGTCGGCAGGCTGCTGGCGTGCCTCGTCGAGCAGTGTTGCCACTTTCACGCTGTCGGACTCGCGGTATTGCTGCGCCTGCATGTTCACGGGGAGCAAGACGAGGGCTGCCAGAATCAGGGCGATATGGGGTAGGGAGTGTAGTCGCATTGTTTCGAAGTTTTTTTCTTGACGTGAATCGTTTCCTCTGTGCTTATCTTTGACGATGGACATTCCACAAAGTTTATCTTCGGTGGTGAACGATTATAGTCGCGTGACCGATTTCACACCTTTTACGGTGCGAAGCTTCTTGATGAGCGACTCCATGCGCGAGGTGTCCTCGACCATCACCGTCAGATGTCCGTCGAAGAGGCCGTCGTGGGAGTCGATGTTGATGGAGCGCATCATGATTTTCTCCTCTTTCGAGATGATGCTCGTAATGTTGTTCACGATGCCGATATCGTCGTTTCCAACGATGTTCAGCGTGATGCTATACTGCGAACCACCCTTGCCGCTCCAGCGTGCCTTCACGATGCGATAACCCATGTTCTCGCGCAGATGGCGGGCATTCGGGCATGTGGTGCGATGAATCTTGATGCCTCCGTTCACGGTGACAAAGCCGAAGATCTCGTCGCCATAGATGGGGTGGCAGCACTTGGCCAACGAGTAGTCGATGCCCTTCAGGTCGCTGCCAATGACAAGTTCGTCGTCGGAAGAGTGCTGGCTATGATCGTCGACGCGTTCGAAGTTGAACTCCTCGGCGCTTCGGGTCTGAGCAGGCGTGTTGAGATTCAAGTCGAAATCGCGCGTCTCCTGATACTTCTCGAGCACGTAGTTGACGTCGAGTTTCTCCTCGGCCAACTGCTTGTAGAAGTCGCTCGCCTCCTTGAAACCCAGTTTCTTGATGGTGTGGGCCAGAATACTCTCCGAGAAGTCGAGCTTCTTGTTTTTCAGCTTGCGCTCCAGCATCTCCTTCGCCAAACGGCCGTCCTTCTGCTGCGTCTCCTTCAGTGCGAGGCGTATCTTCGAACGGGCACGCGAGGTCTTCACAATGTTCAGCCACTCCTGACGAGGCTTCTGCGTGCTCTGCGTGAGGATTTCAACGGTGTCGCCCGAGTGCAGCTGCTGGCGGATGGCCACTACCTTTCCATTCACCTTTCCACCCACGCACGAGTTGCCTACATGCGAGTGGATGTGGTAGGCGAGGTCGAGAATGGTGGCGCCCTTCGGGAACTTCAGCAGGTCGCCCTTGGGAGTGAACACAAACACTTCGTCGTCGTAGAGGTCGAGCTTGAACTGGTCCATCACCTGCAAGTCGTCGCCGGCCTCGAGGGCGGTGCGAATGTTGGTGAGCCACTCGTCGAGTCCCGTCTCGCCCTTCACGCCCTTGTAGCGCCAGTGGGCAGCAAGTCCGCGCTCGGCAATCTCGTCCATGCGCTCGGTGCGAATCTGCACCTCCACCCACTTCTGCTCAGGTCCAAGCACGGTGATATGCAAGCTTTCGTAGCCGTTCGACTTCGGCACGCTCAGCCAGTCGCGCAAGCGCTTCGGGTTGGGCTGGTACATATCGGTGACGATCGAGAACGCCTGCCAGCATTGCATCTTCTCCTTCTCGATGGGCGAGTCGATAATGATGCGAATGGCGAACAAGTCATAGATGCCTTCGAAGCCGCATTTCTGCTTCTTCATCTTCTGCCAGATGGAGTGAATGGACTTCGTGCGACCCTTCATGTGAAACTTTAACCCAACCTCCTCAAGTCGTTGACGCACAGGCTCAATGAAGCTTTCGATGTAGGCATCGCGACTCTTCTTTGTGGCATTCAGCTTCTCGCGAATCATGTAGTAAGCGTCGTGCTCGAGATATTTCAGCGAGAGGTCTTCGAGTTCGCTCTTCAGCTTGTAGAGACCCAGCTTGTGGGCGAGGGGTGCAAAGAGATAGGCTGCTTCCTCGCTAATGCGATGCTTGGCGTCCTCGTTGTCGGTGTCGCGAATCTGTCGCATGAGGTTCACCCGATCGGCAATCATGATCAAGATGACACGCATGTCTTCAGCAAACGACAGCAACAGGTTGCGGAAGTTCTCGCTTTCAACGACGGGACTCTTCTTATTGAGGTCGCTGATGCGTAGTAGGCCATGCAAGATGGTGCTTACCGACGGACCGAACTCAGTGGTTTCAGCACTATTGATTCTATAGAGAATGATGGCGATGACTCCGTCTCGGCGCAGTCCAGTCTCCTCGACAGCCACCTGAGCCGTCTGCAGAGCTGTGAGCACAGGGTTCAAGTTGAACATATCGCGTTCGATGCTATCGTTCTCGAGAGCCGTGCGCACAAGACTCCTCACGGCAGCCTCGTCGCCTGGGAGCAACGAGTCGCCCAACGCCTCTCGCAACGACTTAACGAGTCGCCTGATTTCGGTTAGCTCCTGTCTTGTGAATGTGAGTTTCTTCTCCATATATTTGGTCTATTTTCATAGATTCAACAATCTTCTTGATGCTTTTTCATGCAAAGATACAAAAATCTTTTGCAAACATTTCTTTTTTCGCAAAAAAAGATGTAATTTTGCCCTAAATTACTACAAATCCTATTTAATTATGCTAAACAACAACGACCTCCAGCAGATTGCCAAACGCGGCATCACAGAAGAGCAGGTGAATCATCAGCTCGAACAGTTTAAAACCGGTTTCCCATTCCTTCGCCTCGAAGCTGCAGCTTCGGTGGGCAACGGCGTGCTTGCCCCGTCGGCAGAAGAGCGCCAGCGCTACATCGACCGCTGGAACCAGTATAAGGCCGAAGGCCATCAGATTGTGAAGTTTGTGCCTGCCAGTGGTGCTGCTTCGCGTATGTTTAAAGATATGTTCGCTTTCGTCGATGCTCCCTACGATGAGCCTCAGACGGCCTTCGAGCGTGAATACTTCGATGGCATCAAAAAGTTTGCCTTCCGCGAGGCACTTTGCGACAAGTGTCGCGAGAACGAGGGCAAGAGCATCCGCGAGCTGCTCGATGAGGGCAACTACAAAGCCGTCGCCCGTCAGATGTTGGTGAAGGAAGGCCTTAACTACGGTCAGCTGCCGAAGGGCTTGCTGCTGTTCCATAACTACGAGGAAGGCCCGCGCACCCCGATGGAGGAGCATCTCGTTGAGGCAGCCCTCTATGCTGCTTCGAATGGCGAGGCCAATGTTCACTTCACCGTTTCACACGACCACCTGGAACTCTTCAAGGCAAAGGTAGCCGAGAAGGCAAGTCAGTATGCTGAGAAGTATGGTGTGAAGTACAACATCTCGTTCAGCGAGCAGAAGCCTTCCACCGATACCATTGCAGCCAATCCCGACGGCACGCCTTTCCGTCAGGACGACGGTTCGCTGCTGTTCCGTCCGGGCGGTCACGGAGCACTCATCGAGAACCTGAACGAGATTGAGGCCGATGTGGTGTTCATCAAGAACATTGATAACGTCGTTCCCGATCGTCTGAAGGAGCCCACCGTCGAATATAAGCAGCTGCTCGCCGGTATCCTCGTTTCTTTGCAGGAGCAGGCATTCGCTTATCTGCGTCTGCTCGACACAGGCAACTACACGCACGCCCAGCTCGAGGAGATCATCCGCTTCGTACAGCGCGACCTCTGCTGCCGCAAGGCCGACATCAAGCAACTCGAGGATGCCGAGCTGGTCATCTATCTGCGCAACAAGCTCAATCGCCCGATGCGCGTCTGTGGTGTGGTGAAGAACGTTGGTGAGCCTGGTGGCGGTCCGTTCCTGACCTACAACCCCGATGGAACCGTGTCGCTGCAGATTCTTGAGAGCTCGCAAATCGACAAGAAGAACGAGGAGTACATGCGCATGTTCACCGAGGGCACTCATTTCAACCCCGTCGACCTCGTCTGTGCTACCCGCGACTATAAGGGCAATGCCTTCGACCTTCCGAAGTTTGTAGACCCGCAGACCGGCTTCATCTCGCAGAAGTCGAAGAACGGCCGCGAGCTGCAGGCACTTGAGCTGCCGGGCCTTTGGAATGGTGCCATGAGCAACTGGTCGACCGTCTTCGTGGAGGTTCCCCTTGAGACCTTCAATCCCGTGAAGACCGTCAACGACCTGCTGCGTCCACAGCATCAGTAATCTCTTTTTCTGTTCATCGACATTTAATCTATGAATCAGCAAACCATTACAGAACTCTTTCAAGCGTATCGCACCTTCTTCGGGAAGGGCGATGCGCTCTATCAGCTTTTCTCACCTTATCGCATCTGCCCGCTCGGCGCCCATGTCGACCATCAGCATGGTCTTGTGACGGGTTTTGCCTTCAACAGCGGCATCGACTTCCTCTTCTCGGAAACTGAGACGGGAAAAGTGGAGATGTGCTCCTTGTCGTTTGAGGGTCTGATGACATTCAACGTGCAACGGCCCGTCGACGAGAAGCAGAACAACTGGGGCGACTATCTGCGTGGTGCCGTGTGGGCGCTGCAGAAGGATTTTAACTTGAAGCACGGCGTTCGTGGCGTCGTGAAAGGCTCTATGCCCATTGGCGGCCTGTCGTCGTCGGCAGCTTTGTTGTGCGGTTTCGTGATGGCCATCGACAAGGTGAACCATCTGGGACTCGACAAGATGCAGATCATCCACTATGCCTCGCAGGCCGAGCGTGAGTATGTAGGGCTGCGCAATGGTATTCTCGACCAGGCATGCGTTGTGCTCTGCGAAGCCGACAAACTGCTCTACCTCGATACCGAGAACTCACAATATGAACTCATTCCCTTCGGGCAGAACCTGAAAACGAAGAGTCAGCTGGAGTTGCCATTCCGACTGGGTATCTTCTTCTCCGGCGTCACGCGTAAGCTCACTGGTACCGACTACAATCTGCGAGTCTCGGAGTGTAAGACGGCAGCTTGGGTGATGCAGGCCTACGAGGATATCCATCTGAAGGAGCTGGGTGAGACTTTCCTTCGCGATGTTCCACGTGAGCTCTTCGACCGACATGCCGAGCAGATGCCCGAGCGTTTTGCACGCCGTGCCCGCCATTTCTACACTGAGTGTGAGCGTGTGAAAGCAGGTGTGGAGGCGTGGAAGAATGGTGACATCGAGCAATTCGGTCAACTGGTGTTCGAGAGTTGTGAGAGCTCGATGAACAACTACGAGTGTGGCTCGCCTGAGCTGATTGCCCTCTATCGGATTATGCGTCAGACCAAGGGCATCTTTGGCGGACGCTTCAGCGGCGCTGGCTTCAAGGGCGCTTGCATCGCGCTCGTCGACCCAGCATGCGAGGACGAGATTCGCGAGGCGGTCACCAAAGCCTATCTGGCCGAATATCCGCAGTATCGCAACAGCTTCGAGATTTTCTTCTGCGACCCTGCCGATGGTGTTGACTTCATGTAGTTTGCACCCTTTTGCTATCGACATCATGTAGTTTGCACCCCTTTGCAATAACAGTACAACGCACGAATGAAAAACGTAATCATTGCAGCAGGATATGCCACGCGCCTCTATCCGCTCACCGAGAACTTTCCGAAGCCGCTGCTGACGATCGGGGAGAGTACCATCCTCGACCGTATGCTCGACGACCTCGACGGCATCGACGACATCGATGAACACATTTTGGTGACCAATCATAAGTTCGCCCAGATATTCTGTGATTGGGCCGCGAAGCGAATGCAACAGCCCGGCGCCAAGCCCATTGTCATCATCGACGACGGGACATCGACCAACGAAACGCGACTCGGTGCTGTGCGCGACCTGCTCTTGGCCCTCGACCAGCAACGCATCGACGACGATGTGATGGTGCTTGCTGCCGACAATCTGCTTGACTTCTCGTTCCGTGGCTTCGTCGACTTCTTCAAGCAGAAGCAGACGAGTATCATCATGTGCCACCACGAGCCGGAACTCTATAGGTTGCAGCGCACGGGCGTGATTGCCGTCGACGACGATATGCGCGTTTTGCTTATGCAGGAAAAGCCCGAGAAGCCGGTAAGCCATTGGGCAGTTCCACCTTTTTATATATATAAGCGCAGCGACCTGCCGCTTATCAAAGACTGCCTGAATCACGGTTGCGGCTTCGATGCTCCCGGCAACCTGGCTCATTACCTCACCGATGTCACCACGCTTCATGCATGGGTGATGCCCGGTCGGCGCTTCGACATCGGTTCGCTCGATAGCTACGAAGAGGCCAAGCGGCTGTTTGCATGATGCTGAATAGTGCTTGCATGACCAAAATGATTCTTGAAACGATAACCATAGAAAGGAATAAATAGAAATGAAAATACTGGTTACAGGTGCAGCTGGTTTCATTGGCTCGAAGCTGATGTGGATGCTTGCGCAGCGAGGCGATGAAGTGGTGGGCATCGATAACATTAACGACTATTACGACCCACGGCACAAGTATGGCCGTCTGCGCGAATGTGGCATTGAAAGCCCGCAACCCGAGATGGAGTGGGGCATGATGTTCGTGAGTTCGCGACTACCCAACTGCCGTTTTATGCGATTGGCCATCGACGATAAGCCCGCCCTCGATGCACTCTTCGAGCAGGAAAAGTTTGAGAAGGTGGTCAACCTTGCAGCGCAAGCCGGTGTGCGCTATAGCATCACCAATCCCTATGCCTACCTGCAAAGCAACCTCGTCGGTTTTCTGAACATTCTTGAGGCGTGCCGGCACAACGGCATTCGTCATCTCGTCTATGCCTCATCGAGTTCTGTCTATGGCATGAACGAGAAGGTGCCTTATAGCGAAGACGACAAGGTGGTGTCGCCCGTGAGCCTCTATGCGGCATCGAAGAAGAGCAACGAACTCATGGCTCATGCCTATTCGAAGTTGTACGGCTTTGCTACGACGGGCCTTCGCTATTTCACCGTCTATGGTCCTTGGGGACGTCCCGACATGTCGCCGATGCTCTTCGCCAGCGCCATCAGCCAAGGGAAACCCATTAAGGTTTTCAACAATGGTGACATGATTCGCGATTTTACTTTTATCGACGATATCGTTGAAGGCACCATTAGCGTTATCGACCATCAGCCCATTGCCGAGCAATGCGAACATGGAGTTCCCTATAAGGTGTATAATATTGGGTGCAGTCATCCCGTTCGGCTCATGGACTTCATCTCAGAAATCGAGCAGGCCTATGGCCGCGAAGCTGAGAAGGTGTTCCTGCCCATGCAGCCCGGTGATGTCTATCAGACAAATGCCGATACGACGAAACTTGAAACCGAATGTGGCTACAAGCCTCATTGGTCGCTACATGATGGCATCCAGCAATTCATGGCGTGGTATAAGTCGGAGCAGAACCCGCTGAGAACCGAGGGCTAGTCGTGTGATAACCGAGTGATAATCGAGAGATAATTGTTTGATATTCGTGTACTGAACAACCACCCGTTGCTCAGAATTGCCGTTATTCTGATTGTCGGAATTTACGTCGGAGAGTGCTTCGGTGGAAGTGGAGTTGTGTGGAGTAGCTTCGCGATGTCGGCGGTCTGTCTTTTGCTGGCAGCAGTCTTTCCCTTGCGTAAGCCTAAAAATATTGTGAAGAGTGGTGCCCCGCTTTTCTGCAGCTTATGCATCCTTTGCTCGGTGTTCTTCCTTGGAATCTTTTTGGTGAATGCAAACCATGAAAGGATGCGTTCAAGATTGTCGATGCTTCAGCAATGCAGCAGTTCATCCGACGACCATCGAGTCAAAAAGGAAGTGACCGTCTTCGAAGCCGTGATTGTGACTCCGCCTGCAGAGAGGGGCAAGGTGATGCGGTTTGATGCCATAGTGACATCCCAGAACGTAAAGCCTTTCTTCGTTCACGTTTCCCTGCTTCGCGATACGGTGAGCAACCATCATCTGGCGCTTGCTTTGGGTGCAGGCATCAACGTGCGTTCGGCTTTGAAGCTGGAACGCAGGCAGGCGGTTCCGACAACTTTCGTTACGCCTTACAACTGGGAGCTGTCGGCTCCCCAGTATTCGCGATTGACGCATTTGCAACGGGCACGGTTGAGGCTGATGCTGTTTCGTGAGCGACTCCTCGACCGATGGCATTTGGCCAACGCCGATGCAGAAAGCGAAGCGGTTGTGGCGGCAATGGCATTGGGTGATAAGGGACGCTTGTCGCGTGAGCTGCGTGAAGAATACAGCATCAGCGGGGCTGCTCATGTGTTAGCACTTTCG
This sequence comes from uncultured Prevotellaceae bacterium, assembly GCA_900316285.1. Lineage (GTDB taxonomy): Bacteria > Bacteroidota > Bacteroidia > Bacteroidales > Bacteroidaceae > Prevotella. The sequence goes on along the minus strand of ONCG01000007.1, from coordinate 158,096 downwards.
GGCATGCATCTCAGCATCATCTATTTCCTTCTTTCGTTCGTCTTCATCCGTAAACGCTGGCGAGCGGAAGGTCAGCTATTTGTGCTGCCCGTCATTTGGCTGTTTGCGTTGATGGTGGGCCTCTCGCCTTCGGTAGTGCGAGCGGCTACGATGCTCTCCGTCTATTCGTTCGTCATCCTGCTGAAACGCCAAGCCTTCACGCTCAACACACTTTCGCTGGCAGCCTTTGTGATGCTCCTCGCCAATCCTTTCAACCTGTGGGATATTGGCTTCCAACTATCGTTTATGTCTGTACTAGGAATTGTCATTTTCTATCGACCCATCTATCATTTTCTATCTGCCCTGTTTAGTAGGTCGGCCAATGAACGGTTCCTTATCAGGCTCTTCGTGAAGAAAAGACGGTTGGGCGAGCCCAAACGCGGCATCCTGATCACGTTGCGTCGATGTGTGTTGGGAATGGTGGCACTCAGCTTGTCAACGCAGATTCTCTCAGCACCGCTGGTGGCATTCTATTTTGGTCGCTTCTCTACCTATTTCCTGCTGACCAATTTGCTCGTCGTGCCCCTTGTCACACCTATCCTCTATGCCACGTTGCTTTTCTTCCTGCTCGGCTTCCTGCCATCGGTGCAAATCGTTGTAGGGAAACTCGTTGCAGGCTTAGCCTGGTTGCTGAACGCAGGCATTTCTTGGGTCGCTTCTTTTCCGGGTGCAAGCGTGGAAGGCATCAGTCTTTCCGCCTGGCAAGTGGTGTTGATCTATGCACTCATCGTCATCCTTTCGTACTTGGTGTTGCTGTTTATGAAAAAGTTGCGGACATGGACGTTGTTCAGTAGTTGAGAATTGTGTGGGAAAAGAAAATCGGGAAGTCCTTTTTCAAGGGCTTCCCGAGGTTTGAAGCGAGGTGCGTAGCGGAGTCGAACCGCTCTATTTGGTTTTGCAGACCAACACATAACCGCTTTGTTAACGCACCATTTCACTTGCGCTCGTCAGAGGGTTTTTCTGATTTGCGGTTGCAAAGGTATAATAAATAATCGGTTTAACCAAATTTTTTGCTTACTTTTTCTTGTAACACGGTGGTTTAACCAATTTTTTAGCTTACTTTTTCTGGTAACACGATGGTTTTTCTTGTTTTTTGTGTTGCTTTTGCCGCATTTGCTCGCGAAGCGCACATCCCTTGCAACCATAACAAGGATCGTTGGCACCCTGTATTGCCTGATGCAGCCTGTAGACTGCATAGGCAATAGAGAGTGCTACAACGATGATGATGATTGCGATTTGCATCACCTTTTAGTAAGCGAAGAGGGGATAGTCCTTCATCGTGTCGTTGACACGCTTGCGAACGCTTGCGATGACCTCCTGATCCTCGGGAGCGTTGAGAACTTCCTCAATGAGTTCGGCGATGAGCACCATCAGGTCTTCCTTCGCACCACGTGTGGTGATGGCCGGTGTGCCCAGACGCAGGCCGGAAGTCTGGAAGGCAGAGCGGGTATCGAACGGCACCATGTTCTTGTTCACGGTGATATCGGCAGCCACGAGGGCGTTCTCAGCCACCTTACCTGTCAGGTCGGGATACTTTGTGCGAAGGTCAACCAGCATGGAGTGGTTGTCGGTACCGCCGCTGACGATGTGGAAACCACGCTTGATGAGCTCGTCGGCGAGCACGGCAGCGTTCTTCTTCACCTGCAGTGCATACTCCTTGAACTCGGGCTTCAGAGCCTCGCCGAAGGCAACGGCCTTGGCTGCGATGACGTGCTCAAGCGGACCGCCCTGCTGGCCGGGGAACACGGCCGAGTTCAGAATCTGCGACATCATCTTCACGACGCCCTTCGGAGTCTTCAGGCCCCACGGGTTTTCGAAGTCCTTGCCCATCAGGATGATACCTCCACGCGGACCGCGCAGGGTCTTGTGAGTTGTCGAGGTCACGATGTGAGCATACTTCACGGGGTTGTCGAGCAGACCAGCAGCGATGAGTCCTGCCGGGTGAGCCATATCGACCATGAGCAGAGCACCAACCTTGTCGGCAATCTCACGCATGCGCTTGTAGTCCCACTCACGACTGTAAGCCGATCCGCCACCGATGATGAGCTTCGGCTTATGCTCAAGGGCCAGCTGTTCCATCTCGTCGTAGTCGACGCGTCCGGTCTCGCGGTTCAGGTTGTAGCCAATGGGGTTGTAGAGGATACCACTGGTGTTCACATGCGAACCGTGCGACAGGTGGCCTCCGTGATCGAGGTTCATGCCCATGAACGTGTCACCGGGTTTCAGCACCGCCAGCAGCACGGCGGCATTGGCCTGTGCGCCAGAGTGCGGCTGCACGTTGGCATACTCGGCATCGAAGAGCTTGCAGACGCGCTCAATGGCGAGTGTTTCCACCTCGTCGACCACCTGACAGCCGCCATAGTAGCGCTTGCCAGGATATCCTTCGGCGTATTTATTTGTGAGATACGAGCCCATGGCCTCCATCACTTCATCGCTGACGAAATTCTCGGAGGCAATCAGCTCCATGCCTTTCAACTGACGCTGATGTTCTTTCTCAATCAGGTCGAAAATTACTTGATCTCTTTCCATTTAAGTGTAATTTATAAATAAATGTGTTGATAATGTTTCGTTTAGCAGAGCTTTACTTTGCTCATGTCCTGTTCCATATCGCAATAGTGGCATTTGCAGATGCCGCGGTCCTTGTCGACGACGTGGAAAATGGTCTTCATGGGCTCGTTGTTGGTGATGCAAACCGGATTGTTGCACTTCACGATGCCGCAGAGCTCATCGGGCGTGTCGACGGTCTTCTTCTCAACCACCTCATAGTCGTGAATGATGTTGAGCACCACTTTCGGCGCTACCACCGAGAGTCGTGAGATCTCCTCGTCGGTGAAGAACTTGTCGGAAACCTTGATGATGCCCTTCTTGCCCACCTTCTCGGAAGCATAGTTATTACCGATGGTCGTCAGGTTAGGCGTGTCGAGCAACCCCAGCAACTGTGCTACCTGGTAGGTCTTCTGGGCAGGAATATGGTCGATTACCGTTCCGTTTTCAATGGCTGCAACCAGCCTTTCTGTTTTCTTATTCATAGTGTATGAATGATGAGTAGCGTTGATGTTTTATCCAATGATGGTCTTGTCGGCGCGGATGTCGTCGAGCGTAATGCCAAGACAGTAGCTGAAGATGGCCTCGCGGGCATAGAGTCCGTTCTGAGCCTGCTGAATGTAGTAGGCGTGCGGGTTGTCGTCTACGTCGTAGGCGATTTCGTTCACACGCGGCAGCGGATGCAGGATGCGCATGTTCTCCTTCACATTGCCGAGCATGTCGTTGCGCAGGATGTAGACGTTCTTCACACGTTCATATTCCATCAGGTCGGAGAAACGCTCCTTTTGCACGCGCGTCATATAGATGATGTCGGCATCGGCAATAACCTTCTCGTTGAATGCCGTGTGCTCCTGGAACTTGATGTCGTGCTCCCGACAATAGATCTTGTACTCGTTGGGCATAGCCAGCTCCTTCGGTGCCACGAAGTGGAAAGTAGGATTGAAGTGGCGCATTGCCATGATGAGCGAGTGCACTGTGCGTCCATACTTCAAATCACCCACCAAGTAGATGTTCAGATTCTCAAGTGTCCCCTGCGTCTTGTAGATGGAGTAGAGGTCGAGCATCGTCTGCGAAGGATGCTGATGGGCACCGTCGCCGGCGTTGATGATGGGCACGGGAGCCACCTCGCTGGCATACTGCGCAGCCCCTTCGAGGCTGTGGCGCATGGCAATCACGTCAGCGTAGTTAGATACCATGAGGATCGTGTCCTTCAGCGTTTCACCTTTCGAGACACTCGATGCCTTCGCATCAGAGAATCCGATGACACGCGCTCCCAGACGGTTGGCAGCCGTTTCAAAGCTCAGACGTGTGCGGGTGGAGGGTTCGTAGAAAAGTGTTGCGACAACTTTTCCTTTCAGTAGTTCCCTGTTGGGATGCTTCTCAAACTCGCTCGCCATGTCGATGAGATACATAATCTTCTCCTTCGACAAGTCGGCAATTGTTACAAAATTATGTTTTTCCATCTGAAAATTGTGGTTGAAGAATCCTGTCTTTTTCTGCCGTTCTACCCCCTTTGAATGCCGAAAAGCATCGTCCCAAGAGTTCATCATGCAGTTTTCGTCTGCTAAGGTACACATATTTTTTCGATTTATGGCGTTATTATGAAAGAAAAATTGTATTTTTGCAGAAAATTAATGATTATTGCGAATGAGAAAAGCATTTATACGCTTTCTTTGGAAGGCATTATTGGGAATCATACTACTCGTGGCGCTGGCATTTGCAGCCATCTGGTTCGGCCTCATTGGCTACATGCCCGACATCGAAGAGTTGCAGAATCCTATCAGCCGGTCGGCCTCACAGATATACTCGGCCGATGGCCAGGTCATCGGAACGTGGAACTACAACCGTGAGAACCGCATCCTCGTTTCCTACAACAATATGTCGCCCCACCTGGTCCACGCGTTGGTAGCCACGGAGGACGAGCGCTTCTACGATCACTCCGGCATCGACTTTATCGCCCTCGGCCGTGCCATCGTAAAGCGAGGTATCCTCGGCCAGGCCAGTGCCGGTGGCGGCTCCACCATCACTCAGCAGCTCGCCAAGCAACTCTATTCAGAGACTGCCCACTCGAAGCTCGAGCGCTTGCTGCAGAAACCCATTGAGTGGGTGATTGCCGTGAAGCTGGAGCGCAACTACACGAAGGAAGAGATTATCTCCCTCTATCTGAACTACTTCGACTTCCTGCATAACGCCGTGGGCATCAAGACGGCTGCCAACACCTATTTTAATAAAGAACCGCGCGAACTGAACATTGAGGAGTCGGCGACGCTCATCGGTCTTTGCAAGAACCCGTCGCTGTTCAACCCCGTGCGCTATCCTGAGCGCTGTCGCGATCGTCGCAACGTCGTGCTCTCGCAGATGCAGAAGGCAGGCTATCTCTCGAAGGCTGAGTGCAAGGAGTCGAGCGACAAACCGCTCGTCCTCGACTTCCATCGCACCGACCATAAAGATGGCACCGCCCCTTACTTCCGCGAGTTCCTGCGTCGCTACATGATGGCGAAGCGCCCGGCTATCGACGACTATCCCTCGTGGAACAAGAATCAGTATGTCATCGACTCCATCGCTTGGCAGACCGACCCGCTCTATGGCTGGTGCAACAAGAACCATCGCAAGGACGGCAAACCTTATAACCTCTACACCGACGGCCTGAAGGTCTACACCACCATCGATACGCGCATGCAGCAATATGCCGAAGAGGCTGTCTATCAGCACGTGGTGAAGTTCCTGCAGCCGGCGTTCGATAAGAGCATGCGCTCCAAGCCTAATGCACCGTTCACCAGCGAGCTCACGCCGACACAGGTGCGCCAGATTCTCAATCGGTCGATGCAGCAGAGCGAGCGCTATCGTGCCATGAAGGCTGCCGGCGCTTCCGACGAGGAAATCCGCGAAGCGTTCAACAAGAAGATCGATATGACCGTGTTCAGCTATCGTGGCGATAAGGACACGGTAATGTCGCCGATGGATTCCATTCGCTACTACAAGTCGTTCCTGCGTTCGGGCTTCATGAGCATGGACCCGAAGACTGGTCATGTGAAGGCCTACGTCGGTGGTCTCGACTTCACACACTTCATGTACGACATGGTGATGACGGGTCGCCGCCAGGTGGGCTCCACCATCAAGCCCTATCTCTATTCGCTTGCAATGGAGAATGGCTTTTCGCCTTGCGACTATGCACCCAACGTGCAGCGCACCTACATCGTTGCTGGCAAGCCGTGGACACCGCGCAACGCCTCCCGCAGCCGCTATGGGCAGATGGTCACGCTGAAGTGGGGACTGGCGCAGTCGAACAACTGGATATCCGCCTATCTGATGAGTAAGCTCAATCCGCAGCAGTTTGTTAACTTGTTGCACGAATATGGCATCAACAATCCTGATATCCATGCCTCGATGGCGCTCTGCCTCGGACCTTGCGAAGTGTCGGTTGCTGAGATGGTCAGCGCCTACACCACATTTGCCAATCACGGCATCCGCACGGCACCGATGTTCGTCTCGCGCATCGAGGACAACGAGGGCAATCTCATCGTGCAGTTCCAATCGCGCATGAACGAGGTCATCAGCGCCGAGAGTGCTTACAAGATGCTCGTGCTCTTGCAGGGTGTTGTCGACGGAGGTACTGCAGGCCGCATCCGCCATCGCTATAACATTGAGGGCGAGATTGGTGGCAAGACGGGTACCACCAATCGCAACTCCGATGCTTGGTTCATGGGACTCACGCCGCAGCTTGTCAGTGGCTGCTGGGTGGGCGGCGAAGACCGCGACATCCACTTCGACTCGATGTCGATGGGTCAGGGTGCCACGATGGCACTTCCCATCTGGGCATACTACATGAAGAAGGTGTATGCCGACAAGTCGTTGGGCTACTCGCCCGATGCGAAGTTCGATGTGCCGGAGGACTTCAACCCCTGCCAGGCCGAAGACTCCGAAATCGATGAGTTCGGCATCGAAGAGGTGTTCGAGTAGCAGATGGCAATACGCTTTGCGTCCTTTTTCTTAAAGCCCGCGTAGCGGATAAGGGCATCCTTGCAATTAAAAATGAAGAAACCAATCCTACTCAGCTGCATGCTCGTTGCAGCACTCACCACAAGTGCGCAGGGCAACAACACTCGCATGGGTGGCGATGATGGCGACTACCAAAGTCTGGCTGAGCGTGTGGCGAAGATAGAGAAGATGAACGACATGTTCAACGTCTACTTCAACTATGCTGCTTCGGCGCAGCTGCCAACCGCTTCGAACTCGGCTTCATGTATCGCATCAAGTGCTATTAACGTGAATGAATAGTACAACATAAGAAACGTATAGAAGGGCAAGCAGAAAACTTCCTTATGTGTATTGTTGGAAATACAAGAAGTACAGTGGTACAGTTAGTACAGATGGCAGTTATATGATGGACCACATCACGCACCGAAAAAGTGGAAATTGAATACTTACTATTTATATATAATATATATATTATATATAAATAGTAAAATTATATACTTATAGTTTTTTAAAAAATCGGCGTGATAGCCCATCATACCCCCTCGCCAAAATAACTGCCATCTGCCATCTGTACCAAATGCGGCCTATTCGACCATCTTCAAAATACTACGAAACCACCTTGTACACAATGTTTTAACAAACGTGTTCTGTAACTGTTTGATACATAGTAAGATACAGCGCTAATGCATAATTATTCCAAAATTTTCTGCTTATAATTTGTAAGTTTCAAGTTTTTTACGTAACTTTGCACTTGTAATGATGATGTTAGGCAACGACGTTTTTGCTTCCAAAATGACCGGTCAGGATGCCGAATCCGCCCGCGCCTTGCTCCGAATTGCACCAGCTAGCTCAAAAACAACCTTTAACCTCAACCTAGTTATGATGACAAACAAAAATCAAGACATTCGCGCTGAGTCGTACGGAGCATAGCTCTACGTCAAATGGAGCATAGCTCAGTATCGAACGGAGCACACCTCAGTATCCTTAGGAGCATAGCTCTGAATCCTATGGAGCATATCTCTGTATCCTAAAGTCGCGAACTTCTTGCTCAAAACGCAAGCGAAACGAGTTCGAGTCCTCCATCTCGGCATATTTAGAGTCCCTTGAAAAGGGACGGCTATCGCTCTGAAAGCGTCTCCTACGTCGCCGAGCGCGGAAATGAAATTAAAAACTTAGGTTTTTGTTTTGCATTTCGCTCACTTATTCGTAACTTTGCATCGTTAAATACGAATTGTCTATCTGGTTAGATCTCATCAACCCGTTTCGTGATATGAAAACAACGCAAAAAATGAAATTAGTGCTACTGCTATGGTTCCTCCTCTGCAGTGGTGTGAGCCACAATTGTGCTCTCGCCAATCCCATCAGCCGTGAACAGGCGTTGCAGAATGCACGGGACTTCTTTGCTGCGAAAGGAAAGGTGCTGCCGGAGCGGTCGTTCCGTCATGCACCCGTGAAGAATGGCGTGCTGACCGTGGAGGCTAACTACTTCGTATTTAACGTGGGCGACGACCAGGGCTTCGTGATTGCTGCCGGCGACGACTGCGTGCCTGCCATTCTGGGTTATGCCGACCGGGGCACTTTCGCTGGCGACAGCCTACCTGCGAACGTGAAGTGGTGGCTCGACGGCTATAGCGATGCCATCGGCCGGTTGCAGGCGAGTGGACAGCAGGCGCCAAGGCGCGCTCCGACGCATGCCGCCATTCCTGCGCTTCTCACGTGCCAGTGGAACCAGGGCAGTCCCTATAACATGTATTGCCCGCAGTTCTTCGATACGGGAGAGACTTGCGTGACGGGATGTGTGGCAACGGCGATGGCGCAGATCATGTACTACCACCGCGTACGCTCGGTGCGGAGTGTGCAAGCGGACATTCCCAGCTACACGTGCCGCACGAACTGGGAGAACTATGGAAAGATGACCGTGCAAGGCATTCCGAAGAATTCGCCCATCGACTGGAATGATATGACCGATACTTATGACAATGCTTCGACTGATGCCGCCAAACGGGCGGTTGCCAATCTGATGAAGTATTGTGGCGTTTCGGTGAAGATGGACTACTCGCCAAGTGCCTCGGGCGCTTCGTCGTCCTATGTGGTTACGGCGTTGAAGGATTATTTCGGCTACGATGCTGGCACTCACTATGTGTGGCGCTCTAGCTACTCCGACGATGCATGGGATGAGCTCATCTACAACGAACTTGCCAACGGACGGCCTGTGCACTACAGCGGTCAAGGTAGCGAAGGAGGACATGCCTTCGTGTGCGACGGCTACGATGGCGACGGCGAAGTGACGACTGCCGATGTGGAGTTGTTGGTGAAGAGGTTGCTAGGCCGTGCGAAATGAAAAGCGAAAAGTGAAAAATGAAGATGATGAAACTAAGAAATATATTTGTGTGTGGCTGGTGCATCGCCCTTGTGGTGGCATGCGGACAGTCGTATGAAACCAAGCAGCGAATGACGCGTGCGGAACGGGCCAAGCTGAAGACTGCCGACTCGTTGGCATTGAAGGTGGGCGTGATGCCGACACTCGACTGCATGCCGTTGTTTGTTGCGAAGGAGCGTCGCCTCTTCGACACGCTGGGCGTTGACGTGCGCTTGCGGATGAGAAAGGCACAGATGGACATTGACACCGCCTTGATTGGGGGTAGCGTGGAGGGTGCCGTGAGTGACTCGGTACGCGTGGCGCGTATGCGTAGCCGAGGAACGGCCCTCACGGAGGTCGGCACCACGAACACTTCGTGGCAGCTCGTCGGCAACCGTTCGGCACGTTTGAAGGAGGTGAAGCAGCTGGGCGATAAGATGGTCGCGATGACGCGCTATTCCGCCACTGACTTCCTCACCGACCATGTGCTGAAGGGCGTGAAGACAACGGCAACGGTGTATCGCGTGCAGATCAACGATGTGCCCCTGCGCCTGCAGATGCTGCTGAACAACGAGATGGATGCCCTTTGGCTGCCCGAGCCACAAGCCACGACCGCTCGCGAGCATGGGCACACGGTGCTCTGGGACACGGAGAAATACAACCTGTGGCTAGGGCGCGTGGTGTTCCGCGACAAAGCGCTTGGCGACGCGCGTGTGAAGAAACAGATTGATGTGTTCAAGCAGGCCTACAACATGGCTTGCGACTCGTTGAACCAGCGGGGCGTTTCCGCCTATGCCGACTTGGTGGTGAAGTATTGCCAGACCGACCAGAAAACCCTCGATGCCCTGCCGAAGGTGAAGTTTAGAAAGCTGTAAAAGCCCGCGTAGCGGATTTAAAATTGCTGCAGAATGAAAGAGATTAAAGAAAAGATACTTTACCATTGGCCATTGGGAGAGGTGCTGGATAGGATGAGAGAATTTGCCAACCAGCATCAGCAGGCCATCAATGGCGATCTGGTGATGCGCCTGGTGGATATTGGCGCGGACTATGAGCGCATGCGCGACTTCGTGTTGCGTGGATTTCAAGACGACAAGCGGAAAGAGCTCTACAAGAGTCTGCAGCGCCGTGCTTACCGGCTGGCCTGTGACTGGGATCTGAGCGTGCTCTGCTCTCAACCCACGGGCTTCTATCGTGATGCGGCTCGGCTTACGGCTACGTTCTCGCCAAACCATGATGACGTGAGGCGGATGCTTGAGTCGTATGTGCAGAACATGGCGATGCAGTCGTTGGGACAAGCAGTTGCTGCCGGCAATGATGGCGACGCCACATCGGCCGACGACATTCGGGCGAAGCATGCAAGCGACCTCAATCTATTGTTTTCGTCGCTAGTCATCGCCCCGCAATGGTCGCGTGGCGACGAGGAGTTCTATACCTTGTTGTTGCTCTCTCCAACCATCGACATCAACGATGCATGCACACTTGTTGGAGCCCTGTTGCTGAATGGTCTGATAGAACCCGATTATCATAAGTTCGGAACGTTGCTGAGTGTCTACGAGCAAGCCACAGAAGAGACGCTTCGCCAGCGTGCTCTCGTAGCGTTGGCATTCACGATGCCCAGGGATGTACCGGATCTCTTTCCCGAGTACCAAGAAATGGCCGCTCGGTTCGCCAACAACGATGCCACCTGTCAGGAGTTGCTCGAGCTGCAGATGCAGATGGTGTATAGTCTGAATGCAGAGCAAGACAAAGATACCATTGAGCGCGACATCATGCCTGGACTGATGAAGAATCAGGGATTCCGCGTGACAAATCGTGGCATCGAGATGAAGGAGGACGACCCGATGGAGGACATCCTGCATCCCGATGCTCAAGACAAGGCGATGGAAGAACTTGAGGCAACGATTGGCAAGATGCAGGATATGGAGAAGCGAGGTGCCGACGTCTACTTCGGTGGATTCTCGAAGCTGAAGCGCTTTGCGTTCTTCTACACGCTCAGCAACTGGTTTATGCCTTTTTCGCCTGAGCATCCAGCTATTGTGAAGGCGTTGAATAAGAGCAAAGATGCGTCGGGTGTAATTTCCAAACTGATGGAACACGCGGCGCTTTGCGACAGCGATAAGTATTCGTTTGCATTGGGATTTGCTTCGGTCTACGAGAACCTGCCGCAGCAGATTCGCGAACTTGTGCAGCAGAACAATGTGTCGGAAATGATGGTGACGAACGTGGAGCAAATGTCGGCAACCTACATCCGCCGCTTCTATCTGCAGGACCTATACCGTTTCTTCATGCTGCATCCCAATCGTAGTGAGCTGACGTCTCCCTTTGATCGCTTGCAGAAAGAGGGGAAGTGTTTTTTCCGCAATTATGTCTACTACAGCACGTTGCTGAAGCAGAAGGCATCGCCGTTGTGTCGCTTCCTTTTGAAGCACGACTACTTGGATGCGATGGAAGATGCGCTCATTGACGATATGGACGACTTTTCCTTCTTGTCAGGACTGTTGAAGCATAAGCGTGGCGACTACGAAGGCTCTATGGTGGAATTGCGTGTTGCGCTCGACGATAACCCTGGTGACCCTGCCATCTTGAAGCCGCTGGCGTATGCTTGCTACTATAATCATGAAGACGAGAAGGCCATCGAATACTACAAGCAACTGACGGAGCTTGATCCCGATCATAGTAATGCCTACGAGTTGAGGATTGCCACCATCTTGCTCGAGGACGAAAAAGTGGAGGAGAGCTTGAACATCCTCTACCGCTTGCATTTCGAGAACGAGGACGACCTGCGCGTGCGCCGTGCGTTGGCGTGGGGATTGATGCTCGACAAACAACTGGAACAGGCACAGAAGCACTATGAGGTGCTGCTGGAGAAGCCCAAGCCCGAAGATATTCTGAATGCCGGCTATTGCGAATGGTTTCAGGGGAAAATCACTCGTGCTGTAGAACTCTTCAAACGCTATATGTCAATCACACCCGTCGGCGATGCTGCAGAGATGAGCGACCGCCAGTTCCTCCGCAATCAATTCTTTGACGACCTTCATTTGCTCAATGTTTACCAGATAGACGAAGTGGATTGGACAATTATGGTTGATATCGTCTGCAGTTGACATTAATCCGCAATGCGGGCTATAAGAAAACAAAAGAAAACAGAAAAGACAGAAGAAAACATTTGGGTTTAACCCCGCATTCCCTAAAAAAACGACAATGTCGACCAAACATGATGATCGACATTGTCTGCAGTTAAATATTCTGATAGATAGTAAAGGTCGCCGTCGAATTATACGATGCCCTGAGCCATCATGGCGCGTGCCACCTTCAAGAAGCCGGCCACGTTGGCACCCTTCACGTAGTTGATGTAGCCATCAGGCTCGGTGCCGTACTTCACGCAGTTGGCGTGGATGTCGTTCATGATGTCGTGCAACTTCTGGTCGACTTCCTCGCGGCTCCAGCGCAGACGCTCAGAGTTCTGGCTCATCTCAAGTCCGCTCACAGCAACACCACCGGCGTTGGCAGCCTTACCTGGTGAGTAAAGAATCTTGGCATCCTGGAACACCTTGATGGCGCCAGGCGTAGAAGGCATGTTGGCACCCTCGCTCACGGCGATCACACCGTTGGCAACCAGCTTCTTGGCGGCCTCTTCATCAATCTCGTTCTGTGTGGCAGAAGGCAGGGCGATGTCGGCCTTCTCTGCCCAAGGCTTCTGGTTGGGTACATATTTCACACCGTATTCGTCGGCATATTCCTTGATGCGGCCGCGCTCGATGTTCTTCAGTTCCATGATGTAGTCGAGCTTCTCGCGGTCGATGCCATCGGGATCGTAGATATAGCCATCGGAATCGCTCATCGTCAGAACCTTCGCACCCAGCTGGATGCATTTCTCAACGGTGTACTGAGCCACATTACCTGCACCGCTCACGAGAACGGTCTTGCCGCGCAGCGATTCACCGCGTGTGGCGAGCATGTTCTCGAGGAAGTACACGTTGCCGTAACCCGTTGCCTCAGGACGGATGAGAGAGCCGCCGAACTCGAGGCCCTTACCCGTGAGCACGCCCTGGAACTGGTGGGTGAGCTTCTTGTACATACCGAACATGTAGCCAACCTCGCGTCCACCAACACCGATGTCGCCAGCAGGTACGTCCTCGTCTGGACCGATGTGGCGATAGAGCTCAGACATGAATGCCTGGCAGAAACGCATCACCTCAGCGTTCGACTTGCCGCGCGGCGAGAAGTCGCTACCACCCTTGGCACCACCCATTGGGAGTGTGGTGAGTGAGTTCTTGAAGGTCTGCTCGAAGGCGAGGAACTTCAGAATGCTCAGGTTCACAGAAGCGTGGAAACGGATACCGCCCTTATACGGACCAATCACATTGTTGTGCTGGATGCGGTAGCCCATGTTGGTCTGCACGTTGCCCTGGTCGTCGGTCCAGGTCACACGGAACTGCACGAGACGATCGGGGATGCAGAGACGCTCAATGAGGTTTGCGCGCTCAAACTCCGGGTGTTTGTTGTACTCTTCTTCGATGGTTCCCAGCACCTGGCTTACGGCCTGGATGTACTCGGGTTCGTTGGGGAATCGCTGTTTCAGATTCTCAATGACTGCTGTTGCCTGCATAATCTTTTTACCTTTAAGAGGGTTTAAAATTACAAATAATTACCTAATTCAATCTTTTCGGTTACAAAATTATAGTAAAAAGTTCGAATTTGCAACAAAAAGTCAATATTTGCTTTATGTTTGTTAGCAAAATGCTTAATTTCTTGATTTATGTCAAGTGAAAGGGCGTTTCATGATGTCCGTTCGCTCAATTGAACGAGTTCGCTATCATGTCAGTTCGCTCAATTCGAGCCAACGCATACTTTTCTCGTCGAGTTCGTCCTTGAGTTGCGGCAGGCGTTTGCTCTTGGCGGTGAGCGCCTCGATGGAAAGGGTGCCGCTGCAGAGTTCTTCCTCCAACTGATACTGTTCGGCCTCGAGTGCCTCGATGTCGCGGGTGAGCTGTTCGAACTCGCGCTTTTCCTTGTAGCTCATCTTGTGGGCGTTGCGATTCTGATTCTTCGCTGGGGCAGGCTCTGCTGAAGGTTTCTTGGTACTCTTGTCCTGTTCTTTCGTGGTGGTTTCTGGGGCGTTCTTACACCAGTCGCGATACTGTGTGTAGTTGCCAGGAAAGTCCTGGATGCGTCCATCGCCATGAAACACCAGCAGGTGGTCGACCACCTTGTCGGTGAAATAGCGGTCGTGGCTGACCACGATGACACAACCCGGGAAGTCCTGCAGATACTCCTCGAGCACCTGCAGCGTTTGAATGTCGAGGTCGTTCGTAGGCTCGTCGAGAACGAGGAAGTTGGGGTTTCGCATGAGCACGGTGCAGAGGTAGAGCTTGCGCCGCTCACCGCCGCTGAGCTTCGCCACATAGTTGTATTGTTGCTCAGGCGTGAAGAGAAAATACTGGAGGAACTGTGATGCCGATAGGTGACGGCCGCTTCCAAGGTCGATGTATTCTGCGATGTCGCGTACAATATCTATCACCTTCTGATCCTCGCGAAACTGCAGTCCGTCCTGCGAGAAGTAGCCGAAACGGACGGTGTCGCCGATGTCGAAGCGACCGCCGTCGGGCTGCTCTTCGCCCAGCAGGAGTTTGATGAAGGTAGATTTTCCGGTGCCGTTGCTTCCGACGATGCCCATCTTCTCGAAGCGTGCGAAGTTGTAGTAGAAGTCCTTGAGGATGGTCGTCACTTTCTCCTCGCCAGTGGCTTCGTTGACGGTTCGGAAGGCTTTCGACACATATTGGCACTCGAAAATCTTCGAGCCGATGTAAACGTTGGAGGCCTTCAGGCGTATCTGCCGTTCCTCGATGCGCTGTTTGGCAATGCGCTCGAGTTCGTAGAAAGCATCTTCGCGGTATTTGGCTTTGTGTCCGCGTGCCTGAGGCATACGGCGCATCCATTCCAGTTCTGTGCGATAGAGGTTGTTGGCGCGAGCCACCTCGGCTCGCATGTTGTCGATGCGCTGCTGGCGTTTCTCCAAGTAGTAGCTGTAGTTTCCGCGATAGGTATAAAGCGTCTGGTTGTCGATTTCGATGATGAGATTGCAGACACGATCGAGGAAGTAGCGGTCGTGGGTAACCATGAGCAACGTCTTGTTGCCGCGTCCGAGAAAGCCTTCGAGCCACTCAATCATCTCGAGGTCGAGGTGGTTGGTGGGCTCGTCGAGGATGAGCAGTTCGGGTTCGGTGATGAGCACGTTTGCGAGCGCCACTCTCTTGCGCTGGCCGCCCGAGAGCTGTGACATGGGTTGCGAGAGGTCGCGAATCTTCAGCTGCGTGAGAATCTGCTTGGCACGCAGCACTTTCTCGTCGTTACCTTCATGATTGAAGCAGGCATCGAGGACGGAGTCGTCAGGATTGAAGTGGGGCGTCTGTTCGAGATAGCCGATGCGCAAATCGTTGCGGAAGATAATCTTCCCGCTGTCGTAGCCCTCCTTACCTGTGATGACCGATAGCAGCGTGCTCTTGCCGGTTCCGTTCTTCGCGATGAGTCCAATCTTCTGGCCCTCGGCAATGGAGAACGAGATATCCTCGAACAGCACCTGGGCACCGAACGATTTGGTAAGATTCTGTATGTCGACAAACGGATTAGCCAATGTTCTCGCTATTTACTCCATGTGGCACGAGCCACCCAGGGAGTTAGTGTGGATTATGATTCTTCTTTCAGCGACTTGTTGATTTGCTCAATGTAGTTGAGCACCTCGTCGCGTCCGAGCTTCTTCTCTGCACTTGTGATGAAGTAGGGGGGCAGTTCCTCCCAGCGCTCCTCGAGGTGCTTCATCCACGCTTCAGCTGCGGGCTTCACCTTCGTTGGAGCGAGCTTATCGGCCTTCGTAAACACGATGCAGAAAGGAATCGACGATTCACCAAGCCAGTCGATGAACTCTACGTCGATGGCCTGCGGGTCGTGGCGGATGTCGATTAGGACAAACACGTTGCAGAGCTGCTGGCGCTGCAGGATGTAGCCACGAATCATGTTTTCGAGCTTCTGCCGCTCGGTCTTGGAACGCTTGGCAAAGCCGTAGCCGGGCAGGTCGACAAGATACCACTCCTTATTAATAATAAAGTGGTTGATGAGCAGGGTCTTGCCGGGCGTGGCCGATGTCTTGGCCAGTCCCTTATGGTTGCACAGCATGTTGATAAGGCTCGACTTTCCCACGTTCGACCGTCCAATGAATGCATATTCAGGTCTCATATCGGCAGGACACATGTTGACGTTCGGAGCCGACAGCGTGAATTCAGAATACTTTATTTCCATCGTTTTTGTTCTTTATTCGTGGCAAAATTACGAAGAAAAGTTGGAATATCGAAATATTTTCCTACCTTTGCATTGAAAAAAGCAAAAGAATCAGCAGATATGAAACTCATCAGTTGGGGATTTATAGGTTGTGGCGAGGTGGCCGAGATGAAATCGGGTCCAGCCTTCGACGATGTTGAGGGGTCGCATGTGGAAGCGGTGATGAGCCGTTCGGAAGAGCGCGCTCGCGCCTACGCAGAGCGTCACGGCATCAAGAAATGGTATACCGATGCCCAGAAACTCATCGACGATCCACAGGTGAATGCCATCTATGTGGCAACGCCTCCCAGCTCGCATGCCACGTTTGCCATCATGGCGATGCGTGCCGGCAAGCCCGTCTATGTGGAGAAACCGCTGGCATCCACCTATGAGGATTGTGCGCGCATCAATCGCATCAGCGAGGAGACGGGTGTACCTTGCTTCGTGGCTTACTATCGGCGCTATCTGCCTTATTTTCTGAAAGTGAAGGAACTCATCGACAGCGGAGCCATCGGCAATCTTGCCTATGTGCAGGTGAGGTTAACGGTACCACCGCGAGCCACAGACTATCAGGCAAAGGAAAACCTTCCTTGGCGCCTGCGTCCCGAGATAGCTGGCGGCGGTTATTTCTATGACCTCGCTGCCCATCAGCTCGACCTGCTGCAATACTTCTTCGGTGTCATCGTGCGTGCCCACGGCTATTGCACCAATCGTGCCCATCTCTATGAAGCTGAGGACACGGTAAGTGCCAGCTTCTATTTCGAGAACGGCCTTGTGGGTAGTGGCTCGTGGTGCTTCGTGGGTCATGAAAGTGCGCGTGAGGATCGCATCGAGGTGGTGGGCGAGAAAGGCATCGTATCGTTTTCGGTGTTCAGCTACGAACCCATCCGACTGGTCACCAGCGAGGGTGAGCAGCACATCGAGGTGCCGAACCCCGCCTATGTGCAGTTGCCCATCATCCGTTCGGTCATTGAAGACCTGCAGGGCTTTGGTGTGTGCCGTTGCAACAGCGTGAGTGCTACGCCCGTGAACTGGGTGATGGATCGCATCCTTGGTAAGTTCTGATGATATAGAGAGCACGGTCTGCTGAAGTTGATAGGGTTTGTTGAACCAAAGAACGGAACCGATTGATTATTAATAAGTTGTAGCGATGTTGAAACGCTTCTTCATAATATGTATGCTTATGATTGTAGCCATTGGCGCGGATGCCAACGGGATGGTGGTTGTGCCCGACAGCATCTGTGTTGAAGACAGCGTCGTTACGCCGGCACCGAAGGTCGAGAAAGAGAAGTCGTTTTTCGATAAAGTGTATGAGGTGATTAAGAGTTTCAGTCGTGTTGACAAGAAATACATCGAACCCCAGCACTACAACTATACGGTGATGCTTCAAAATACGAACACTTTCGAGTCGTACACACTGAGCAATAAGGATGGACAAGAGATTGTGCTCTCGCCTGAGCCGAGCGTGAAGCTGGGTCCGTATGTGGGATGGCGATGGCTGGTGCTGGGCTACACGATTGACATTTTCCACCTCTTCGAAGGTCATCATAAGCAAGATTGGGACATCAGCCTCTATAGTAACCAGATTGGCATCGACCTGTTCTACAGAAAGACGGGTAACGACTATAAGCTGCGTCGCGTGTATCTGGGTGAGGACATCTCTACCGATGCCGTACGAAACATGCCTTTTGGCGGATTCAATGCGAGCATCAAGGGATTCAACCTCTATTATATCATGAATCACAAGCGCTTCTCCTATCCTGCTGCATTCAATCAGAGCACATGCCAGAAGATTAGCTGCGGCTCACCGCTGGTAGGCATCGGCTACACGCAACATTCGCTGAACATCGACGTTGGCCAGCTTAACAATCTGTTGGAAATGCATCTCGGCAAAGACTATTCCGTGAGTATGGACAGCAGCTTGGTCGCAGCAAAGGTGAGCTACTCCGACTTCTCTGTTTCGGGAGGCTATGCCTACAACTGGGTGTTTGCAAAGAACTGGCTGGCTGCAGCGTCGTTGTCGCTGGCTGTTGGCCACCGACGGAGTACAGGTAAGATGGACCGCGGCACGTTTCAACTGCGCGACTTCTCATTCCGCAATTTCAACCTCGATGGAGTAGGCCGTTTCGGTATGGTGTGGAACAACACACGGTGGTATGCAGGGTGGAGTGCCATCTTGCATTCCTACAATTACAAGAAGAGCCAGTTCTCCACCAATAGCTTCTTCGGCAGCCTAAACTTTTATGTGGGATTAAACTTCGGCGACCGCTGACCAGCAGGCTTCTTCCTGCATGATTGTTTTTATTGGCGATTTTTGCCATGAAAATTTGGAGATTACAATTATTATATGTATCTTTGCAATGTCGCAATAAGAAAACATCTATTAACATTTTAGCTTATATTTATGGACAACAATGCACAACTGATCGCCCAGTGTGAGGCGAGAGCGAAGCAGTGGTTGACGCCTGCTTTCGACGAAGAGACACGCAAGGCTGTACAGGCCATGCTTGACAATGAGGACAAGACGGAGCTCATCGACGCGTTCTATCGCGACCTGGAGTTCGGAACGGGTGGCCTGCGTGGCATCATGGGTGCCGGTACCAACCGCATGAACAAGTACATCGTGGGCATGGCTACTCAGGGCTTTGCCAACTACATCCTGAAAGCATTCCCCGGCAAGCAGTGCTCGGTGGTGGTTGGTCACGATTGCCGCAACAACGGCCGCATGTTCGCTGAGTCGGTAGCTGATATTTTCTCAGCCAACGGCATCCGCGTATTCCTGTTTGAAAGCCTGCGTCCCACGCCCGAGATTTCGTATGCCATTCGCCAGTTGGGCTGCCAGGCAGGTGTGAACGTTACCGCCAGCCACAACCCGAAGGAGTATAACGGCTACAAGGCTTATTGGGATGATGGCGCACAGGTGCTTGCTCCGCACGACAAGGGCATCATCGATGAGGTGAACAAGGTGACCATCGACGACGTGAAGTTCGAAGGCAACAAGGAACTCATTGAGATCATCGGTGGTGAGATGGACTGGGACTACCTGCAGGCTGTGAAGGAAGCAATGGTCGACCAGGATGTGATTCTGCGTCAGAAGGACCTGAACATTGTCTATAGCCCGATGCACGGCACTGGTCGCGTGATCATTCCTGAAGCTTTGCGCTCATGGGGGTTCCAGAACATCCACGTGGTGCCCGAGCAGATGGTCATCGACGGTAACTTCCCGACGGTGGTTTCGCCGAATCCTGAGAATGCAGAGGCTATGACGCTGGGTATGAAACTGGGCACACGCCTGAATGCCGACCTCGTTATCGCTAGCGACCCCGATGCTGACCGTCTGGCTATCGTTTGCCGCAATGCCAAGGGTGAGTGGGAAATCATCAATGGTAACCAGACCTGCATGATGTTCTGCTGGTACATCATCGCCAACAAGAAGAAGCTCGGCCAGTTGAAAGGCAACGAGTTCCTCGTGAAGACGATTGTAACCACAGAGGTTATCCGCAAGATTGCTGATAAGAATGGTGTGGAACTTCGCGACTGCTACACAGGCTTCAAGTGGATTGCCAACGAAATCCGTAAGGACGAAGGTGTGAAGAAGTACATCGGTGGCGGTGAGGAGTCGTTTGGCTTCCTGCCGTTCGACAAGGTTCGCGACAAGGACTCCCCAGCATCTATCTGCTTGATCTGCGAGATTGCCGCATGGGCAAAGGACAACGGCAAGACCCTCTATGACCTGCTTATGGACATCTATGTAGAGTATGGCTTCTCGTTCGAGCACACTATCAACGTGGTACGTCCGGGTAAGACGGGTGCCGATGAGATTAAGCAGATGATGGAGAACTTCCGCAATGATCCTCCCAAGGACCTTGGTGGTTCGGAGGTATGCCTGTGGAAGGACTTCCAGACGCTCGAGGCTCGCTATGCCGACGGCCGTGTTGAGAAACTCGACATGCCCGACACGAGCAATGTGCTGCAGTGGTTCTGCACCGATGGAACGAAGGTGAGCGTGCGTCCTTCCGGCACGGAGCCTAAGATTAAGTTCTACGTGGAGGTGAAGGATCCCACCATGCGTTGCGCCAACTGCTACGAGCGTTGCCTGGCTGGTGCCAAGGAGAAGCTCGAGGCCATCAAGGAGTGCCTGAAGCTGTAGTCACACGTTGTCAGGGAATCATCCTTAGCGGTTTGTTCCCGACTTCATAAACAAAGCACCCGAGCTAAAATGATAGCTTGGGTGCTTTCTTTTTGCATTTTATCGTTGTTCATCATAACGAAAGCACCCAAGTCAAAAAAATTGGCTTGGGTGCTTTGTTTTATGACCTTAATTGCTTCTTTGGCAATCGATTTTATGGAATTTACGAATTCATGGAGAGCAGGAACTCGTCGTTGTCGAGGGTGCTTGCCATACGCTCGTGGATAGTGTTCATTGCCTCGATAGGATTCATGTCGGCAATGTACTTGCGGAGAATCCACATGCGGTCGAGCGTCGTCTTGTCCTGAAGCAGATCGTCGCGACGTGTGCTCGATGCAACGAGGTTGACTGACGGGAAGATACGCTTGTTGGAAAGCGAACGGTCGAGTTGCAATTCCATGTTACCCGTACCCTTGAACTCCTCGAAGATCACCTCATCCATCTTCGAACCTGTGTCGATGAGTGCTGTTGCGATGATGGTGAGCGAACCGCCACCCTCGATGTTACGGGCTGCACCGAAGAAGCGCTTGGGCTTCTGAAGGGCATTGGCGTCGACACCACCGGTGAGAACCTTTCCGCTGGCAGGTGCAACGGTGTTGTAAGCGCGGGCCAGACGAGTGATACTGTCGAGGAAGATCACAACGTCGTGTCCACATTCCACCATACGCTTGGCTTTCTCAAGCACGATGCCGGCAATCTTTACGTGGCGCTCGGCAGGCTCGTCGAAGGTTGAGGCAATCACCTCAGCATTCACGGTACGGGCCATATCGGTAACTTCCTCAGGGCGCTCGTCGATGAGCAGCATCATCAAGTAAGCCTCAGGATGGTTGGCGGCGATAGCATTTGCGATGTCCTTCATCAGAATGGTCTTACCAGTCTTCGGCTGGGCAACGATCAATGCGCGCTGACCTTTACCAATCGGGGCGAAGAGATCGACGATGCGGGTAGAGAGATTGGTGGTCTTCGGATCACCGCAGAGCGTATACTTCTCATCGGGGAAGAGCGGTGTGAGGTGCTCGAAGGGCATGCGGTCTCTGATGGCAGAGGGCTCGCGGCCGTTGATTTTCTGAATACCCGTCAAGGGGAAGTATTTCTCGCCGTCGTGTGGAGGACGCACGGTGCTCTCCAGCACGTCGCCGGTCTTCAAGCCATAACGCTTGATTTGGTTGGCTGACACGTAGACATCGTCGGGCGAAGAAAGATAGTTGTAATCGCTGGAACGCAGGAAACCATAGCCGTCGGGCATGATCTCGAGTACACCGTTTGCATTGATCAGGTCGTCGAAATTGTATTCAGCCTCATCCTCGAAGTCGTTGTCGCCCTCGAGCATGTCTTCTGGTCCCATGTTACTCATGGAAACACTGCTTTGGCGAGCAGTATAGGCATGAGTCAGCGGGTTGTCGAACATGTCGTAAGCAGGCACAGCTCCGTGATCCTCGATGGGCAGGTCGACAACCGTGATGAAGTCGGTGCCGTCGGCAGGATCATCAGGCCATACGCCATCAACCATAGGTTGCATGTTGCCTTCGCCAAAGCCATTCATGTTCTGCTCGTTATGAGCGTTCACCTTCTTCTGAAGTTGCGCCAAGAGATTGCTGTCGGCTTCCGGCGAATCATCGTCATCGTCTTCTTGACGTGTGCCGAAGATGGCTTCGGGAACAAATCCTTCCTCGTCGTCAACGGCATTGTCGGCAGTGGCGTCACCACCGTCTTGCTGTGCGGCCTTTAATGCATCAATCGCAGCGATGAGCTCAAGCTCACGCTTCGACTTACGTCCGCGATGCTTTGAGAGAGCCTTCAACTCAGCTTCAAGTTCCTCGATGGTGGGCTGGGCTTCAGCCTGCGTGTCGATAGGAGCCTCGTTGTTCTCTTCAGCAGCGGGAATGTTGCTTGCCTCAGGAATTTCTGCTTCTGCAGGTTCTGCCTCAGCGATAGCGGGCTTTTGTGCTCCTTCGACTACAGCCTTGAAAAGAGGAAGAGGGTCGGACGTTGCGTTTTTATTTTTCTTCGTATCGAAGTTTTCACCTTCTTTACCATTAACGGAATATACGTGGTCGGTGTCTTTCTTGATAATGCGTGTGCGTTTTCTCTTCTGACCGAGGGGATTCTTAGCGGCCTCGGCAGTAGCTTGCTTTTCAAGGATGTCGTAGACCAGTGCCTCCTTATCGGAGATGGTTGCGTCGGCTCCTATTTCGTTCGCAATATCAACAAGTTCACGGATGTCTTTTGCTAACAAGTCGTCTTTGTAATACATAATTATATGAATTATGGTTTGTGATTTTTTTAAAGTGATGTTGGTGGAGATAATGAAGGTGCTACAAGAACTGTAACACGGTCTTCTTAAAAACCGATGCAAAATTACTACTTTTTTTGCAAAACAAAGAATTTTATTTGATGTTTTACGTGGCGATTAACAAATATTAATGTAATAACAAGCCTGCTGACCTGCATAGGATAATGACCGAAGAACGATGGTGGAAGTTATGATAACGTGATGAGTTCGTTATCGCTTTCGATGGCTATGATAGCTCTATGAGTTTATTATCGCGCTCAAGGGCGTGCCAAAGGGAATAGCGTAGCTCGGGATTGAGCGCTTCCATTTGGTTGTAGAGGTTTCGGATGCTGGTGCGATGGGTATCGGTATCGTACGGGCAGCGTTTTCGTTGTGGCTGATAGTGTTGCTCTTCGGCAAAGGCACGAATGTCGGCCTCACGGCATAGGCAGAGTGGGCGAATGATGGAAAGGGGCATCTTCTTCATGCGCAGCAGAACGGGCATCGAACCGAACCGCCCTTGAAATGTGAGATTCATCAGGGCTGTATGCAAGATGTCGTCCTGATGATGGCCAAGGGCAATCTTTGTGCAGCCGAGTTCTTGCGCAAGGTTGAAGATTTGCTTGCGACGATTCCACGAGCAGAGAAAACAAGGTGTCTTCTGCTGGTGGGGAATGTGTGTGCGCTCAGCTGAATTTTCGTCGTTTGAAGTTGCCGATTCCTCTATGCTGTGCGTCGCTGATTCCTCCTCGTTTGAAGCCGTTGTTTCAAAGCGAGTCGTGCGAATGTAGAGCGGTACGTCGAGCCGTTTGCAAAAGTCTTCCAGATAGGAGGTGTCGCTTTCATAGTCGACGTTTTCCATTCTGACGTGAACAGCACTCAAACTGAAGCGTGGCGGATAGACATGTCGGCGTTGAGCCAGTAGTTGTAGCAGGCATAGCGAATCCTTGCCTCCCGACAAAGCAACGAGAACATGATCGCCGTCGTCAATCAGGCGATATTGCCGCAGGGCTTTTGTGAGAAGGCGGAGTAGCTTCAAAGCGTGGTTCGTAGGGTGGGGTGGTTATTTCATGAACACCAAATAGACGGCGCAGATGATGAGCAGGAACGCAAGAATGTGGTTCCAATGCAAATGGTCGCCCTGAAACATGATGTTGGCAATAACGGCAAAGACAGCCAGCGAGATGCACTCTTGCACGACTTTCAGTTGTACAAGGCTGAAAGGTCCGCCGTTGCCGATGAACCCAAGCCTATTGGCTGGCACTTGGCAGCAATACTCGAGGAACGCAATGCCCCACGAGAAAACAATCACTCCGAGCAATGGCCAGTTGTTGCTAATGCCCGACTGCTGTAAACGAAGATGCCCATACCAAGCAAGTGTCATGAAGACATTGCTTAGTATGAGCAAAATGATGGTATAAAGTCCGTTCATTTCTAATTGTATTTGTTGCGAAGGGGCCGCAACATACTGAACTTACATGTTGCTAAGACGCTTGTGCATGTTGAGGGCAGCACGACGGCCGTCGCCCATAGCGAGGATAACGGTAGCGCCGCCACGCACGATGTCGCCACCTGCGAAGAGGTTCGGACGCGACGACTGCATATCATCGTTCACCACGATGGTGTTCTTGCGGCCAAGCTCCAGACCTTCGATGGACTTCGGCACGAGCGGGTTGGGCGATACGCCAACAGCCACAATGACCTGATCGACATCGATGGTAACGGTCTTTCCTTCAACGGGAACGGGCGAACGGCGTCCACTTGCATCTGGCTCGCCAAGCTCCATCACTTGAAGAACGGCAGCTCGCACGGCTCCCTTCTCGTCGGCCAGATACTCGATGGGGTTATGAAGCGTCATGAAGTTAATTCCTTCTTCCTTGGCGTGCTTCACTTCCTCAAGACGAGCAGGCATCTCAGCCTCAGAACGACGATAGACAATGGTCACCTCTGCACCCAAACGCTTGGCTGTGCGGCAGGAGTCCATAGCTGTGTTACCACCACCCACAACGAGCACTTTGTGTGCTTCGTTGAGCGGAGTGTCGGTCTTCGGGTTGGCGGCATCCATGAGGTTCACACGCGTCAGATATTCGTTCGACGACATGATGTTCAGATAGTTCTCGCCAGGAATATTCATGAAGTTGGGCAGACCTGCGCCACTTGCCACGAAGATGCCCTTAAATCCTTCATCCTCAAGCTCTTGTGCGCTGATGGTTTTACCGACTATCACGTCAGTTTGGAAGTTCACACCCATCTTCTTCAGGTTGTCGATTTCGACGTCGACAATCTTGTTGGGCAGACGGAATTCGGGAATACCGTACTTCAACACACCGCCAATCTCGTGCAGGGCTTCGAACACGTGCACTTCATAGCCCAGCTTCGCCATATCGCCAGCGAAAGAAAGGCCGGCAGGACCTGAACCTACAACGGCTACCTTGATGCCGTTTGCCGGTGCCAGGTCGGGCAATGAAATCTGTCCGCTCTCGCGCTCATAGTCGGCGGCGAAGCGCTCTAGATAACCAATAGCCACTGCGGGATGATTCATCTTCAGGTGGATGCAACGGCTTTCGCATTGCTTCTCCTGAGGGCAAACACGTCCGCAAACAGCAGGAAGAGCCGATGTCTGCTTCAGCACCTTGGCTGCAGAGAGGAAGTCGCCGCGCTCAATGTTCTTAATGAACGACGGAATATTGATGTTCACCGGGCAACCCTCCACGCAAGTAGGCTTCGGGCAGTCGAGGCAACGCTTAGCTTCAGTGAGTGCCATCTCAGCAGTAAGACCGATGTTCACCTCCTCGGTGCGTGTTGTTGCACGATAGACGGGGTCGAGTTCGGGCATGATGACACGCGGGATGAGTGTGCGATCCTTTGGCTTCATCGTGGCACGCAGCTCCTTGCGCCATTCGGCATCGCGGTTGGTGAGCTCATCGGCGGGAGTAGTGGCGGTGGCATCGCTACCTACGGAACTATGAGGAGCCTCGGCAGCTTTGGCTTCTGCTTCGCACGGAGGGCAGATGTGGTCTTCGTAGTGCTCCATCTCTTCGACTTCTGCACGCTTGAAGGTACCCATGCGCTTGAACATTTCGTCCCAGTCAACCTGGTGTCCGTCGAACTCAGGACCGTCGATGCAGACGAACTTCGTCTTGCCTCCGATGGTCAGTCGGCAAGCACCGCACATACCGGTACCGTCGACCATGATGGTGTTCAGCGACACATCGGTAGGAATATTGTATTTCTGAGTGAGCAGACACGAGAACTTCATCATGATGGGAGGGCCAATGGCGAAGACACGGTCTACGTGCGGCTCTTGCTGGATGAACTTCTCGATACCAACGGTCACCACACCTTTTTCACCATACGAACCGTCGTCGGTCATAATGATGACTTCGTCAGACGACTCGCGCACCTTATCCTCCATGATGATCAGGTCCTTGGAGCGGCCTGCAAGCACGGAGAGCACACGGTTGCCAGCAGCCTTCAAGGCCTGGATGATGGGCAGCATAGGAGCTACGCCCACACCACCACCGGCGCAAATCACGGTGCCGAAGTTCTCGATGTGTGTGGGATTGCCCAGCGGGCCAACCACGTCGGCAATCATGTCGCCCTCGTTCAGACGGCACAGCTTTGTTGATGACAGTCCTACGGTCTGTACAACTAATGTAATCGTGCCGCGCTCGATGTCGGCTTCAGCGATGGTAAGTGGCATGCGCTCGCCGAGTTTGTCGACGCGCACGATAACGAAGTTGCCAGCCTTGCGGCTCTTGGCAATGAGCGGAGCCTCTACTTCCAGCAGGAATACTTTCTCTGAGAGTTGCTCTTTGCGAACGATTTTGTTCATAATGTTTTTGTTTTTTAGGTCTTGTCGTGATTGCTATAGTAGCAACCTACAGTATTTGATATAGATTAAAAGGGATTTCCGTCGATGAGTTCGAAACCGCAATATGGCACGAGAGCCTTCGGCACGCGAATGCCTTCAGCTGTCTGGTTGTTCTCGAGGATAGCTGCCACGATGCGGGGCAGGGCAAGGGCCGAGCCGTTCAGCGTGTGGCAGAGTTCAATCTTCTTGTCTTCAGCATGGCGATAGCGGCACTTCAGACGATTGGCCTGATAGGTGTCGAAGTTGCTGACCGATGACACTTCGAGCCAACGGCCCTGTGCCTCGGAGTAAACCTCGAAGTCGTAGCAGATGGCGGAGGTGAAGCTCTGGTCGCCGCCGCAAAGCAACAGAATGCGATAGGGCAGTTCCAGCTTCTTCAGCAGACCTTCCACGTGCTCCAGCATCTCCTTGTGGCTCTCCTTCGAATGCTCAGGCTTGTCGATGCGCACAATCTCAATCTTCGAGAACTCGTGCAAACGGTTCAGTCCACGCACATCCTTTCCATACGAACCAGCCTCGCGGCGGAAGCACTCTGTGTAGGCGCAGTTCTTGATGGGCAGGTCTTTTTCATCGAGGATCACGTCGCGATAGATGTTCGTGACGGGCACCTCAGCGGTGGGAATCAGATAGAAGTCGTCGACTTCTGCATGATACATCTGACCTTCCTTGTCGGGCAGCTGGCCTGTGCCGTAGCCCGATGCAGCATTGACTACCGTCGGAGGCATAATCTCCGTGTAGCCACTCTTGCGAGCTTCGTCGAGGAAGAAGTTGATAAGTGCGCGCTGCAGACGAGCACCCTTACCGATATAGACAGGGAAGCCGGCGCCCGTGATCTTCACACCGAGGTCGAAGTCGATGAGGTTGTACTTCTTTGCCAGTTCCCAGTGGGGAAGGGGATTGTCGATACCCAGCTGAGGATTCACGTCCCAGTTGCCCACGGTGTCTTGCTCCGTGCACTCCTTCAGGTTCGATTTCACTACGTGGTTGTCCTCGGCAGCATGGCCTTCGGGCACTTCGTCATACGGGATGTTGGGAATCTGACAAAGCAGCGTGGTGAGTTCCTGCTCGGCACGATCCATGAGTTCCTGCAGGTCCTTGTCCTTCTGCTTGAAGTCGGCCACCTGCAACTTTATCTGTTCAGCCTCGTCGCGTTTGCCTTGCTTCATGAGTGCACCAATCTGTGCAGCTAGTTGCTTGGCTTGCTGCTTGGTCTGGTCGAGTTCGCGCTGTGCTTCACGGCGCTGGCGATCTACTGCCAATACATTCTCTATTGCTTCGCGAGCACCGGTGAAGTGCTTTTTCTCAAGGCCGCGAATCACCCGTTCTGTTTCCTCGTTGATGAGCTTGAGTGTTAACATAATGCTATTAACAATTTGATAATTTACGTTTTACGTTTTTATTTTGCGTGCAAAATTACTAAAAATATTTATGAATAGAACAAACTATTCAAAATAAATGCTTAATTTTGCCGCAAAATTCTCAACATGCATCATTCTTTCGCTACAATATTGCTGCAATGGTTCCATAAAAACGGCCGTCAACTGCCTTGGCGCGAGACCCGCGACCCCTATGCCATCTGGCTGAGCGAGGTCATTCTTCAGCAGACGCGCATCCAGCAAGGGCAGGCCTATTGGGAACGATTCATGCAGCGATGGCCGCATGTTGAAGACTTGGCAAATGCCACCGAGGACGAGGTGTTGCGCATGTGGCAGGGGCTGGGCTACTACAGCCGTGCGCGAAATCTACACACCGCAGCCCGTCAGATTGTGGCATTAGGTCATTTTCCCGATACTTTTGAAGAAATAAAACGACTGAAAGGCGTGGGCGACTACACGGCTGCCGCCATTGCCTCAATAGCCTTCGACCTTCCTGAAGCCGTTGTCGATGGTAACGTCTATCGGGTTCTATCACGCTTTTTCGGTATCGACACACCTATCAACACAACTGAGGGCAAGCATACCTTCACGGCTTTGGCAAACGATTTGCTGCCAAAACGCGAGGCATCGGCATTCAATCAGGCCATGATGGATTTCGGGGCCATTCAGTGTACGCCGCAATCGCCACGTTGCGAGCTGTGTCCGTTGGCAGAATCGTGTGTTGCCTTGCGTGAGGGTAGGGTGAACGAACTCCCCGTGAAACTGAAGACGCTGAAGGTGAAAACACGACACCTATTATATATTTATGTGCGATGCAACGGACAAACGGCTATTCACCGTCGTGGCGAGGGCGACATCTGGCAAGGACTTTGGGAGCCTTGGGCACCCGCCGACATGCAAGACTGCGGCCAACCTGACGAATGTGAAGCGAAGGTTGTAAGTCAATTTGCCAAGTTGGGTAAGCTCCGGTTGCTCAAAAGGAACGTCAAACACATCCTAACCCATCGTGTCCTCTTGGCCGATTTTTATCTTTTGGAATGCGACGAGCGTCCTTCTTTACCTGCCGATTATATCTGGATTCCAGAAGCCGACATCGATCAATATGGCGTCCCGCGACTCGTGGAATTGCTACTTGAGGAAGTAGCGAAATAGAGCATTTTTCTTTTATTTTCCAAGAGTATTGACTTGATGGTCTCAAAGCATTGCTTTTGGGCTCTCAGAGCATTGCTTTTAGACTCTCAGAGCATTGACTTTAGACTCTCAGAGCATTGACTTTAGACTCTCAAAGCATTGACTTTAGAGCCTCAAAGCATTGCTTTCAGAACCCCAAAGCAATGCTTTTAGAGCCTCAGGACATTGTTCTGGGCATCTCGGATCATTACTCTAACGGAGTATTGCATTTCCTGCAAAAAAGAATTATGATTGTTCCTCTTCAGCTCTTAATATGATGCTAGTGGCACCAATGGTGAAGAGAGTTCCGTCGGTAATGACACGACGTTCGCGGTCGCCAAGAATCTGGTTGTCGACAAATGTTCCGGTGTTGCTCGGACCGTCGCGAAGTACGTATTTCAGTTTGCCGTGCTTGTCGCGGCTGACGTTGATGACGCAATGGGTGATGTCAACGCTTGGGTCGACGGTTTCGATGGGACAGTTGACGCGGCTGTCTTTCTGGTAACGTCCGATGATGTTGTCGCCCATGCTCAAAGGGATGACCTGCTTGAAGTGGAACACGTTTTCGATGACGACAATCGAGCCGCAGCCGTGAACATTGGCCTGCTCGTCAGGGTTCATGTCGTCGCGTTGGGTGTTGCGAAGCTTCGAGACACCAATGCGAATGCCAAATTGCTTACCGCAATTGGCACACTGAAACACCAGCGACTGACCAGGCTGGTAGAGCGTTTCATCAAAAATCGTGAACTGGTCGCACTTCGGGCAGCGAACTCTCTTCATAGCGTCAACAAACAATTAGAATTTCATCACCCAGCCCTCGGCAAACTCTGAGGATTGTTTGCGTAGGGGACGGAGGGCGTTGTAGGCATCGTTCTCAGAATCGTAACGGCCATAGACCACGCGGGTATGCTTGCCTGTGCCCACCACGCGGGCTTCGCCGAAGCCTTTCTGATGCAGCTGGTCGACAAAATTGCTGGCGTTCTTCTTGCTCACCTGACTGGCAAGGACGATAGCATAGTAATGTTCAGGGGCTGCAGGCTTCTCGGCTTCCGGCTGGGCAGTAGCTTTCTGGCTTGCTTCTTTCGCTACGGTCACAGGTGCTTTCGGGGTCTCTGCTTTGGCAGTTGAAGGCGCGTTCTCAATCGTGAGGTTGCGAGGCATGAGGCGTTGCAGCAGCTCGGTGTTGATGCCTCCATTATAAGCATTCTGCGATGTCGACGGCGTGAGCTGCTTGGGGAAGAGAAGGAAGGCAACAACGGCAATGCACGCAGCTGCGAGGTTGCGCAACACGCTCACCTTAATACTAATGGTGCGAGCCGTTGGGGTGTCGTCGGCTTCGTCCGTAGTGGGTTGCTCGACTTCGGGAACCTGATTCTCGACTTCCACAACGGGCTCGAGTGGTTTCACTTGTGCGCCAACGGCTGTGAGCGACGGCATCTCGGGCATTGTCTTGGCTTCGGCACGAGCCATCTCGAAAGAGCTCAATCCGTAGAGGCTGGGAGTGAGAATGCCTGCTTCGCACGGTGAGAATTCGTAGCGTCCCTCGTCATTTACGTAGATGGTGCCAAGGTCGTTGAGCTCATAGCAACCCTCATTGCTAAGGTGCTGTTTCAGCTCTTCCACTTCGTTGGCAATGCGTCGAAGGGCTTCGGGATAGCTGATGTCGTAGGCTTCGATGTAAGATTGTGCAAGGAGAGAGTCGTTGAGACGCAGCTGCGGATTGAAACCCAGCGTGCGCAACGGCGGCAGGAAGAGTCCTTCCGACTCCTCGTAGCGCGCGTCGACATGATGAGCCATGAACCCACCAAAGTCAGGAACAATGACACAATCATTGCTCAATAATAGTATCTCAATATGTCTCTCAATCTGAATCACAATGCAAAATTACGCTATTTTATTGAAAAAAACAAATGAATCTTCGAAAAAGTGAAAAAAAAGGCGTAACTTTGCGTGCGATTTCAGACAACATTGATTATGGAGTTTATCAAGACAGAGATAGAAGGCGTGTTTATCATACAGCCGAAAGTGTTCGAAGATGCCAGAGGCTATTTCTTTGAAGCTTGGAAAAAGGCTGAATTTGACGAGCATGTAGGAAAGGTGGAGTTCATTCAAGACAATGAATCGAAGTCGTCGTTCGGCGTGTTGCGTGGCTTGCACTATCAGCGTGGCGAGTTCTCGCAGGCAAAGCTGGTGCGCGTCATCAGCGGACGGGTGCTCGATGTGGCAGTCGACTTGCGTCGCCAGTCGCCGACTTTCGGTCGGTATGTCATGACGGAGCTTAGCGCCGAGAACAAACGCCAGTTCTTCATCCCCCGTGGCTTTGCACACGGATTCCTGGTGTTGAGCGACGAGGCCATATTTACTTATAAGGTCGACAACGTCTATGCACCTCAGGCAGAGGCCTCCATTCGCTGGGACGACGAGCAAATCGGCATTAAGTGGCCGATTGAAACCAGCCAGGTCTTGCTCAGCGAGAAGGATCGTCATGCACGTCCTTTCAGCGAAGCGGAGTACTTCTAAGAATGCCTGTAGATGATCTTCATGCAATGTGAACGAACTCATCAGCGAATTAAACAAATTTCATTGACAGTCAATTATTTATGAATATAGCAATTGTAGGAACAGGATATGTTGGATTGGTGTCGGGAGCTTGCTTTGCCGACACGGGTGCTCAGGTGACGTGTGTGGATGTCGATGCTGAGAAGATTGAACGTCTGCAGCAGGGCGACATACCCATCTACGAACCTGGCCTTGAAGACTTGGTACTGAAGAATGTGCGTGCCGGTCGACTGAAGTTCACAACCTCGCTGGCCGAGGTGCTCAACGATCAGCAGATAGTGTTCTCTGCCGTGGGCACTCCCCCTGACGAAGACGGCTCTGCCGACCTTACTTATGTATTGCAGGTTGCTGAGACCATCGGCAAGAACTTGAATAAATATATGGTTGTGGTCACCAAGAGCACGGTGCCTGTGGGTACGGCGCAGAAGGTGAGTGAGACCATTCAGCGTGAACTCGACAAGCGTGGCGTCGACGTAAAGTTCGATGTCGCCAGCAATCCTGAATTCCTGAAGGAAGGAAATGCCATCAAGGACTTCATGAGTCCCGACCGTGTGGTGGTTGGTGTGGAGAGCGATCGTGCCAAGAAGCTGCTGTCGCGTCTCTACAAGCCATTCATGATGAATAACTTCCGCGTTATTTTCATGGACGTGCCCAGTGCCGAGATGACGAAATATGCTGCCAACTCGATGCTGGCTACGCGCATCTCGTTTATGAACGACATTGCCAACCTCTGCGAATTGGTGGGAGCCGACGTGAATATGGTTCGACAGGGCATCGGTAGCGACACTCGCATTGGTCGCAAGTTCTTGTATCCCGGATGCGGATATGGTGGCTCTTGCTTCCCGAAAGACGTGAAAGCCCTCATCAAGACTGCCGATCAGAACGGTTATTCCATGGAAGTGTTGAAAGCCGTTGAACGTGTGAATGCACACCAGAAGACGATTCTCTTCGAGAAGTTGCAGAATGCCTTCGAGGGTGAGACGCTTGCTGGTAAGACCATTGCTATGTGGGGATTGTCGTTCAAGCCTGAAACCGACGACATGCGTGAGTCGACAGCTCTTGTAATGATCGACTTGCTGCTGAAGGCCGGCTGCCAGATTCGGGCCTACGACCCAGTGGCAATGGATGAGTGTCGCCGCCGTTTGGGCGATGCTGTTCACTATTGCCGCGACATGTACGACTGTGTGCTCAACGCCGATGCCTTATTGCTGCTCACCGAATGGAAGGAGTTCCGCCTGCCCAGTTGGGAAGTGGTCGGCAAGGCCATGAACCGTCGTCTGGTCATCGATGGTCGCAACATCTTCGATCATGCCGAGTTGGAAGAGGCAGAGTTCGAGTATCATTGCATTGGTAAGAAATAAAGAGAGTTGTAGCATGGCTGGTGTACAGCTATGTCTTATTCAAATAGGAAAAAGAATGGATAGGTTTGTTATAGGAAAAGGAATAGTTGCCAGAACGTTTCTGCTGATGTTGTGTGGTGTATTCATGCTAGGTGTTGTTGCCTGTCAGAATAAACCCACGACAGAAACGAGTGAGCAACAGCAGGAAGACACCAAGGCCAAGCAGTTGCTGCAGGGCATCTGGATTAATGCCGATAGCGAGGACCCTGCCTTTCGGGTTCTAGGCGACACCATTTACTATCCTGACTCCACCAGCATTCCTGTTCGCTTCCAGATCTTTGCCGACACACTGGTCCTGCATGGCGTCAACGATGTGCGCTACGCCATCGTCAAACAACTGCCGCATGTGTTTGAGTTCCGCAATCAGAACGGCGACATTGTGCGACTCGTAAAGAGCGATGATGAAGAAGAAATGCTGCAATTTGATAAGGGCGAACCTGTGGCGATTAATCAGAACCAGCTCATCAAGCGCGACACCGTCTTCACGGTTGAAGGCCGCCGCTATCATTGCTATGTGCAGGTAAATCCAACTACCTATAAAGTTATCAAGACCACTTACAACGATGAAGGTGTGCAAGTGGGCAACGTCTACTTTGATAACATTATTAACTTGGCTGTTTTCCAGGGTACTCAGCGTGTGTTCTCGAGCGATTTCCACAAGAACGACTTTGCCAAGCATGTGCCTGCCGACTTCCTGAAGCGTAGCATCTTGAGCGACATGCTGTTTAGTCATGTCGATGCAGATGGCATTCACTACAACGCGTTGATTTGCGAACCCGATTCACCCAGCAGCTATGCCGTTGACGTGCAGGTTGCCTTCAACGGAAAAGTTACTTTCAAGTAGCTCTCTCTCTTTCCCTTTAGAATTCGCTGGTGAAGTGGAAGCGGATGTGTTCGAAATCCTGTTGAGCCATTGACAGCACATAGCCGGAATCGGCAAGGAACACATCGCGTCCTTCACGGTCTTTTGCCATGTACTGATACTTACGCTTCTTGAAGGCTTCGAGCTCTTTGTCGTCGTCGGCTTCCACCCAACAGGCTTTATAAAGGTGGACGGGCTCCCAACGGCAACGGGCATTATATTCGTTCTCCAATCGGTACTGGATAACCTCAAACTGCAGTTGTCCGACTGTTCCAATGATCTTACGTCCGTTGAACTGGTTCACAAACAGCTGAGCCACACCCTCGTCCATGAGTTGGTTGATGCCCTTTTCAAGTTGTTTCGACTTCATGGGATCGTCGTTCTCAATGTACTTGAACATCTCCGGTGAGAATGAAGGCAATCCGCGGAAGTGCAGCAGCTCTCCTTCGGTGAGCGTATCGCCAATCTTAAAGGTTCCATTGTCGGGAAGGCCGACGATGTCGCCTGCCCAAGCCTCATCGATAGTCGATTTGCGTTGTGCCATGAATTGCGTAGGCGACGAGAAGCGAAGCGTCTTACCTTGTCTGACATGCAGGTAGGGTTGGTTGCGCATGAACTTGCCCGAGCATACCTTGCAGAAGGCAATGCAAGAACGGTGGTTGGGATCGATGTTGGCCGTTATCTTGAAGATGAAACCTGTGAACTTCTCTTCTTCTGGTTCCACCATGCGTTCCTCAGCCTTTGTGGGACGCGGCGACGGGGCAATCTCAACAAAGCAATTCAGCAACTCCTGCACGCCGAAGTTATTCAGCGCAGAGCCGAAGAAGACGGGAGCCACCTCAGCCGAGCGATAGGTGTCGACCTGGAATTCAGGATAGACGCCGTCGACCAGCTCTAAATCGTCGCGCAACTGTTGGGCATCGCGTTCACCAACCTGCTCATCGAGTGCTGCGCTGCTGATGTCGACCTCTATTTTCTCGGTGACTCGCTGCTTGTCGGGAGTGAACAAGTCGAGCTTCTGTTCGTAGATGTTGTAGACGCCCTTGAACTTTGCACCCTGATTGATAGGCCATGAAAGCGGACGAACGCTGATTTTCAGCTCTTGTTCCAATTCATCAAGCAGGTCGAAGGGATCACGGCCCTCGCGATCCATCTTGTTGATAAAGATGATGACGGGTGTCTGTCGCATGCGGCACACTTCCATCAGCTTTCGAGTCTGTGTCTCCACACCCTTGGCGCTATCGACCACGATAATCGCTGAGTCGACAGCGGTGAGCGTGCGGTAGGTGTCTTCGGCAAAGTCCTGGTGGCCCGGAGTGTCGAGGATGTTCACCTTGTACTCAATATCCTTTCCCTCGGGAGTGTAGTCGAACTCCATCACAGACGTGGAGACGGAGATACCACGCTGCTTCTCAATGTCCATCCAGTCGCTGGTGGCCGTCTTCTTAATCTTATTGCTTTTCACGGCACCGGCAACCTGTATTTGTCCGCCAAAGAGCAGGAACTTCTCTGTCAGCGTGGTCTTACCGGCATCGGGGTGCGAAATAATTGCAAACGTTCGTCTTCTTTCGATCTCTTGATTCATAGGATTATGGATGTTGTTCTACTACTTTGTCATCAGTTTATCAATGCATTCCTTCAGCGACTCTTCCCAATAGGGAATCTCAATGCCATAGGTCTGCTTTATCTTCGTCTTGTCAAGGACGGAGTAGGGTGGGCGTTGTGCTGCCGTAGGATACTCGCTGGTGTGCAAGGGTCTTACATGACAGGTGGTGATGCCAGCTAGGCGATGAATGGCTTTCGTGAAGTCGTACCACGAGGCAACACCCTCGTTGGTGAAGTGGTAGATGCCTGGCTGGATGCCTTTGCTAATGGCCGTCATGATGATTCGTGCAAGGTCGCGAGCATAAGTGGGCGTTCCTATCTGGTCGGCAATAACACCAAGTTCGGGCCTCTCGTTGCCTAGGCGGATCATCGTCTTCACGAAGTTGTTTCCGAAGGTGCTGTAGAGCCAAGCTGTGCGAATGACCATTGACTGCTGGCAGAGTTTCAACACGTTGAACTCGCCGACGAGTTTTGTTCGTCCGTAAACGCTGTTAGGGCAGGTGTCTTCGTCTTCCTGATAGGGAATATGTTGCGTGCCATCGAAAACATAATCGGTGGAGATTTGAATCATCCAGCCGCCTCGTTTCTCGATGGCATGTGCCAAATAGCCCGGTGCCTCTGCATTGAGCAGCGTGCAAAACTCTTCGTTGGCTTCGGCCTTGTCGACGGCTGTATAAGCGGCACAGTTCACGATGCCGTCAATATTGTTGGCAGCAAGAAATTGTTCGATGGCTTCCACGTCGGTGATATCGAGTTCAGCTACATCGGTATTGAAATAGTTGTTGGCGGCATCTTCTTTCTCGAGCAACTGCATTTCGTTGCCCAACTGACCGTTGCAACCAGTAATCAGGATGTTCATCTTATGCTTTTAATTGATCATGTTTGAATTCAGGGTGCAAAGGTACGAATTATTTTTCAAACACACAAGAATGCTGATGTTGAAAGCGTCTTTTCTTTATGAAAGCAAGAGGCGTAGGTCGGGAATCTCTATGCATCCCCGTTTTAAAACGACGAGTCCTTTGTCTTGCATCTCGTGTAAAGCAACTGAAATGTCGAGACGGCTGTCATTGAGTTCTTCTGCCAGACGAGTCATCTTGATATGAACGGTCTTGGGTCCTGCAGGCTTCAGGCAATGTGATTCGAAAAAGCGGGCGATGCGTTGCCGCAGGTCGACAGGGGGCGTATGCCACAACCTTCTTTGCTGGCGCTGGCTCTGTGTGGAGATGATGTTCAGCAGGTTCAATCGGAAAACCAGATACTCGTCGGTGAGCATCATGACTTCCGATTTGTCGAGGGTCATGATGTTGCAAGGAGTTACGGTTGTAAAACTTCGAGTGTAATGCTGATTAAGACCAAAGATGTGCTCGGGTTGAAGGATGTCGGGAGCTTGTATGAACTCGGAGAACATGTAGCCATGATCAGAGGAGGTGGCCGTCACTTCGAGCGTTCCCTTCATCAGAAAGCATAGATGGTCGCAAACGTCGCCCTCGCTGATGATGGTCTTCCCTTGTTCGTGATGATGGAATCCGAATTTTGTCTGACCAGCAACCAAGCCCAAATCGGTACTGTTCATACCTTGAAAGAGCGGTAGAAGCAGGAGTCGATCGAATATGTTCAGCTGTTCAGACATAATTATTGATTGATAGTTAATGATTTCTTCCTAACGAATCGTCCGGTTTCGTTCATCAACTTAATTGTTTTCAGCATCATCCGCGGTTTTCATTCCTTCCGATTGCCAAATGGCATAGTTGCCTTTTTCATCGGTATAGATGAGGTAGGCCATGAGCTCCGGGTGTTGTGCGAGAATCTGCTGGGCTTCCTTTAATCCCATCACCATGAATGAAGTTGCATAGGCATCGGCCATAGCGCAGCTGGGTGCGAGGACGGTGGCCGAGAGTATGTTGTGTTGTACGGGTCGACCAGTGCGGGGGTCAATGGTATGAGCGTATCGCTTGCCGTCCTTGTAATAAAAGTTGCGATAGTTGCCACTGGTGGCAAGTGCTTTCAGCTTTGGCGAATTGCTACCAGATGCAGTAAGAGGTAAGCTGATAATGGTCTGCAACTCGTTGCTTGTGCTCGTTGGGTCTTCAGTAGGTTTGCTGACGCCGATTCTCCATTGCTCGCCACGTTCGTTGTGTCCGTCGACAACAACTTCGCCTCCAATCTCAACCATGTAGTTTTGTACATCGCGGCTTCTGAGATAGCGGGCAACGATATCGGTTCCGTATCCTTTGGCGATAGCCGAGCAGTCGAGCATGGTGCGTGGGTCGTCTTTTGCGATGCGATGCTTACGGCCATCAGCAATCAACTGAACGCGTTCGAACCCCACAAATTGTCTAAGCGAATCGATGGTTTGTGGAGAAGGCATGTCGCCTTGCTTGAAGCCGAATCCCCAAGCATTGACTAATGGCGCAACGGTGATGTCGAAGGCTCCTTGTGTTTCTTGCGAAATCTTCATGGCCATCTGAAAAACGTCGAGGAACATTTTTCCTTCGGCAGAATTGGGGATTTCAAGCTGGCCATTGTTGACGTGGGAGATTACGGACGAGTCGTTGAACATCGACAAAGAACGGTCGACTTTCATCAATTCAGCCTCGATCTCTTTCTGCAAATCGCGCTCACACTGATAGGTCAGATGATAGATAGTTCCGAAAATCCTACCTTCGTTATGCTGAAAGGGTTTGCTGCGTTCCTGCCGTGCGATGTAGATGGTACCAATAACAAGGAACAACAATAGCGGTATCTGCCAGAGTAGTTTTCGCTTCATTCGCATCGGAGGTAAGTGGTTAGAACTCTATAATCACATTGAATGTACCGCCTAAGCGTGCATTTCCCTGCTTGCCATAGCCAGGTACATACCACGAACGCCCTACAAAACCATCATCGTGGAACAAACGGCGCTTGTAGCGTGCCGACCATCCCATGCGCACAGGTCCCCAGATCTTTGCATCGATGCCGAAGGCAAATTCCAACCAATGGTAGTAGCAGTCAACATCGTCGGCACGGAAGTCGGCAGACTCTCGCCATACCGGGTCCTCAACACCCGGGCAGAACAGGTCGAACTGATATTTGGTGTAGGCATAGCGCATGCCTCCATAGAGGCGGTAGTCGTCGTGCTTGTTGCGCATGAGATTGAAATCGATACCGATACGGCCATAGGGAGCGCTGGTCTTATAGGTGAGGTGAGTGGCAGGATCGTCGGCGTCGGCCTTTCCGATACCCAGTTCAACGATGGGGAAATACTTATCTTTGATGTTCAGCCTTGCACCTACTTCCCATTGCCCGTAGTCGCCAAAGGCAAGCTGTGCCGGTCCTACGAGGTCGGTCATTACGGAAAACCCTCTGAAGAAAGCCGTGGTGTCACCTCTCAGAGGCGCGGCAGGCACCGCGTCTTGAGCTAGCATCGGCGAAGGCTTGAGCATCAGAAGACTACTGATACAGATGCTTAAAATATATAAATAGGTGTGGCTTCGATGTGTCATAAGTCACGTTTGCTTTATTGATGATGATAGAGTCGATACCAAGCCGAGTATGTTGGACGCTCTTGATGGTGTGGAAGAAGTTTGGACTGCAATCGATGGACTCGAAGTGTGGCACGTCCTCCTTTTTGATAATCACCGTGTCGATCATATTCAATCCCGTGTTGTTGCTACGGCGGAAATAGAGCACATCCTCTGGGCGCTGGTAGCTGATGGGAATCTGGAAACTATCGGTGTTGACTACATGGTTGAGCAACACCGTATCGTTTCTGTTGATACGGTTTGTCGAAATGGTCAGCGAGTCGCTCAGGGGTGTCTCATCACCTTGTAGTTTGTAGATGACGTGGACACGATTGTTCAACGGGCAATCGATACTGCTACAGGACACAACGAGTAGGCCCCACAAAACCATGCAACAACGTATGATGTACGAATGCTTATCCACTAGTTCTATACAAGTTTCAAAAATTATAGTATCAAGTTTCTAGTTTCGAGTTTCAAGTTTCAAGTTTCAAGTTTCTAGTCGAAGGTTATCAAAACTCTCCACTCTCAACTTTCAACTCTCAATTCCTATCGTTTCTTTAATCTGGTAGTCGTTACGGTTTTGCGAAGAACGGCTAATGAGGTCGCCGAGGAAACCAGCCAGGAACAGCTGCGTACCAATGAGCATGGTGGTCAGGGCAATGTAGAACCAAGGCGACGATGTGATGAGACGCTGAGGAATGCCGTTGGCGAGACACCAGAGCTTATCGATGCCGAGTCCTAACACCGAAAAGAAACCAATGAGGAACATGATGCTACCGAGGAATCCGAAGACGTGCATCGGCTTCTTGCCGAATGTAGAAAGGAACCAAAGGGTCAGCAAGTCGAGATAACCATTTACAAAGCGGTTCAAGCCCATGAACTTCGATGAACCATACTTACGAGCCTGGTGATGGACCACCTTCTCGCCAATCTTGTCGAATCCGGCGTTCTTTGCGAGATAAGGAATGTAGCGGTGCATCTCACCATACACCTCGATGTTTTTCACCACATCGCGACGATAGGCCTTCAGGCCGCAGTTGAAGTCGTGCAAGTTCTTAATGCCGCTCACTTTGCGGGCGGTGGCATTAAACAATTTCGTGGGTAACGTCTTCGAGAGCGGGTCGTAGCGTTTCTGCTTGTAGCCAGATACCAAGTCGTAGCCGTCTTCGATGATCATGCGATAGAGTTCTGGTATCTCATCCGGCGAATCCTGAAGGTCGGCATCCATTGTTACCACCACGTCACCTTGCGCTTCCTTGAAGCCGCAATAGAGTGCAGGACTCTTGCCATAGTTACGACGGAAAGAAATGCCCTTCACGTTGTTCGATTGCTTGCTTAAGTCGTCGATGACCTGCCACGAATGGTCTGTAGAGCCATCGTTCACAAAAATAACTTCGTAGCTGAAGCTATTGGCTTTCATCACTTTGTCGATCCAACTATAGAGTTCGCCGAGCGATTCGTCCTCATTATAAAGAGGAATAACGACCGATATGTCCATACGTTCTTATATTTTACTTTTTTACTTTAATTATCTTTTAAATCTGTTCACGACGAACACTCCTCTTGCAAAAAGCAGCAACGGGCAAGGCCAGAAGCGAGCCAATCGTGATGTTCTGAAGCATCAGCATAAACGCCCATTGTACGGGCGAGATGCTCCTCATTGTCTCGAGGCTTTGTGTAATCTCGCTGGTGTTGAGGCCTTGCTGCTTGTAGAGATCCTCGATGACCTTCACGCCATCGCTCATGATGCCCATGAATGTGCCGTTGTCGAGAAAACGAAAGTACACATACTGAACCAGCGCAAATACCAGCGATGCATAGAACACGCTATAGATGCCGTGAGCAACTGCACGTCGGAATGAAATGACTCCATCGAGAGCACCATCGCGGAAAAGAGTTGTGCGCCAACCCATGAAGAACGGTGTCGCCATAGCCAGCACATTGCCCCAGATGGACTGGGGTGCCATCATCGTCATGGCGAAGCTGGCTGTCCAAAACAAGGCCAGCAACAACCCATCCTGTCGGGCAAATGCTTTTAGTTGTATCAGCGTATCTGGTGAAATCATATATATATGTACCTCATTCAACGCGCAACGCGCTATTTGAACCCTATCGAGCTATTTGTTTTGATGTACTATTAGCAAGATATGGTTTCAGTCGGCAAAATTACAAAAAAATATCCACCAATGCCACTAAACGAGCGAAAATAATGCATTAGAGTGTGAAATTTTTGTTAATTCCGAAAAACTTTCTTGTTTGGCCTTTGGACTTTGAACATTTATTTGTACCTTTGCACCCGCAAAACGAACAAGGGTCGTGAGTGCGTGCAGAGAAGTCGTTCTTTGCCAAGTGCAGGCGGCACTCGAACGTTTTGATAAACGGGCAAGTCTCGTACGGCCAGCTCCCTGTGAATCCCCCAGGGTGGGGCGATACGGGTAGCTTGCCCACCCGCCTCTTTAGCTCAGTTGGCCAGAGCACGTGATTTGTAATCTCGGGGTCGTTGGTTCGAATCCGACA
This sequence comes from uncultured Prevotellaceae bacterium, assembly GCA_900316285.1. Taxonomy (GTDB): domain Bacteria; phylum Bacteroidota; class Bacteroidia; order Bacteroidales; family Bacteroidaceae; genus Prevotella. Next base: position 116,535 of record ONCG01000007.1, on the reverse strand, counting down.
AGAGGCTCAAAAAGAGGGTGTGTCAATTTGACACACCCTCTTTTCTTTTTCCCCTTGATATTGTATGACCAAGATAGGTATGTTCTTATGCTTACCCCAAACGGGCAAGCTCGGCCGCCATCTGCTGTTGTATCTCGCGGGCTTTGTTGCCGGCAATCTCAGCGAAGTGATCGTCGTTTGAAGCATAGATGATGCCTCGCGAAGAGTTAACGAGCAGACCGCAATCTTTGGTCATGCCATAACGGCACACTTCTTCGAGACTTCCACCCTGAGCACCCACGCCAGGCACAAGCAGGAAATGATCGGGAGCCACACGACGAACATCGCGGAACATCTCGCCACGCGTAGCACCTACGACGAACATCATATTCTGTGGTGTGCCCCATTCTTGACCTTTGCGCATGACTTTCTCAAAGAGACGCTCTCCGTTTTCGTCTTGCATCAACTGGAAGTCGAGCGAACCTTTGTTAGAAGTGAGTGCAAGCATGATGACCCACTTGCCGCCATACTCGAGGAAGGGAGTGACGGAGTCTTCACCCATGTAGGGAGCAATGGTGAGGGCGTCGACGTCATATTCTTCAAAGAAGGTACGCGCGTACATTTTTGATGTATTACCAATATCGCCACGTTTGGCATCGGCGATGATGAAGTGGTGTGGATGCTGCTCACGGATGTACTCCACGGTTTTTTGGAAGGCCTTCATGCCATGAATGCCATGTGCCTCATAGAAGGCGAGGTTTGGTTTGTAGGCTACGCAATAAGGTGCGGTGGCATCGACGATGGCCTTGTTGAACTCAAAAATGGGATCGTGCAGGTCGAGCAGACAAACGGGTATCTTCTTGGCATCGGTGTCGAGGCCAACGCAAAGAAATGACTTCTTCGCGAAGATTTGCTGGATGAGTTGTTCTCTGGTCATGGTTATCTTTCTTTATGGTTGTTGTTATGGTATAACAACAGACGGGACTATTATAGTTCGCTATCTTTCATGCGCTCGGCGTTCTCGGCCACGGTGAGAGCATCTATCATGGGTTGGATGTCGCCACCGAGGAAACCTTGAAGGTCGTGAGTGGTGAAGCCGATGCGATGATCGGTGACGCGCCCTTGCGGGAAGTTGTAGGTGCGAATCTTGGCCGAACGGTCGCCGGTGGAGACGAGGCTCTTGCGGCGGGAGGCGATGTCGTCGACATACTTCTGGTGTTCGCGGTCGTAGATAAACGTGTAGAGGCGCGAGAGGGCACGCTCCTTGTTCTTCGGTTGGTCGCGTGTCTCAGTACACTCAATGAGTATCTCCTCGCTCTCACCCGTGTTGGGATTCTTCCACATATAGCGCAGGCGAACACCCGATTCCACCTTGTTCACGTTCTGACCACCAGCACCCGATGAGCGGAAGGTGTCCCACTTGATCTCGCCTTCGTTGATGTGTACCTCGAACTTGTCGGCCTCGGGCAATACGGCAACGGTAGCAGCCGAGGTCTGCATGCGACCATTCGACTCGGTGACGGGTACACGCTGAACACGATGCACACCCGACTCGTACTTCAATGTGCCATAGACATCAGCACCCGATACGGCGAAGTCGATTTCCTTGAAACCGCCGACGGCACCTTCGTTGAAGTCGGTGACGGAGAGTTGCCAGCCCTTCGACTCGCAAAAACTTTTGTACATCTTAAACAAGTCGCCGGCAAAGAGACAAGCTTCGTCGCCACCCGTTCCAGCGCGGATTTCCATCTGCACGTTCTTGGCGTCCTCAGGATCTTTAGGCACGAGAGCAATCTTGATTTCTTCTTCAAGCTTGGGTTGAAGTTCTTCGTTGGTGGCCAGCTCCTCGCGAGCCATCTCCTTCATCTCGGGGTCGGTTTCGTTGGCAAGGATGTCCTTGGCCTCGCTGATAGAGTTCAGACAGGCGATGTATCGCTTGCGAACGTCCATGATGTCGGAGAGGTCCTTGTATTCCTTAGTGAGTTTCACAAAGCGTTGCTGGTCGCTGATAACATCAGGATCGGTAATGAGTGTAGAGACTTCCTCGAAGCGAGCTTCAAGGCCGTCGAGCTTTTGTAATATTCGGTTGTTTTCTATCATATCTGTTTCTTAATCCTTTCCTTTCTTCTGTTTGTAGATGAAGTACGTGAAGGCGATCACGAACACCATGCACAACGCACCGCAAATGTTTCCCCACTTGGTGACGCCAGCCTGCATACCTTCGTAGACGATGTAGAGGTTGCCAATGAGGAGAAGTGCTGCTAAGATCATGGCGATGAAGGCAGAATTCTTTTTCATATCCTTTTTTTGATGGTTTGCGGATGTTAATAATTGAACTCTCCAAACTCAGAGCGGATGGTGAGTGAACGTGGTCCTTCCTCAATGTGGCCGATGACTTGAGCATCGATGTTGAACGAGCGGCTGATGGCAATGACTTGCTCGGCCACTTCCGGACGAACATAGATTTCCATTCGATGACCCATATTGAACACTTGATACATTTCTCGCCAATCGGTGCCAGAGCAATCGTGGATAGCACGGAAGAGCGGAGGCACGGGGAACATGTTGTCTTTCACCACACGGCAGTTCTCGCCCACGAAATGAAGCACTTTCGTCTGGGCTCCACCCGTGCAATGCACCATGCCGTGAACCTCAGGACGAAGCTCGTCGAGAATGCGCTTGATGACGGGAGCATAGGTGCGAGTGGGGGAGAGGACGAGCTGGCCCATGTCGGGAAGAGTGTAGGGTCGCGACTCGGTTGCGGCATACGGAACGGAGTCGGTAAGTCGGTACTTGCCACTATAGACGAGGTCATCGGGCACGGCGTGGTCGAAGCTCTCAGGGTAGCGTTCGGCCAGATACTTGGCGAAGACGTCGTGGCGGGCAGAGGTGAGACCATTGGAGCCCATGCCGCCATTGTAGCGGTGTTCGTAGGTGGCCTGGCCCGTTGAGGAAAGTCCTACGATGACATCGCCGGGCCGGATGTTGGCATTGTCGATGACATCCTTTCGACGCATGCGGCAGGTGACGGTTGAGTCGACGATGATGGTGCGCACGAGGTCGCCCACGTCGGCCGTTTCGCCTCCTGTAGGCCAGATGCCGATGCCCATAGAGCGGAGCTCGGCGAGAAGTTCATCGGTACCATTGATGATGGCAGAGATGACTTCGCCAGGGACGAGCATCTTGTTTCGCCCGATGGTGGAGGAAACAAGGATGTTGTCGGTAGCACCCACGCAAAGCAGGTCGTCGGTGTTCATGACGATGGCATCTTGAGCGATGCCCTTCCAAACGGAGAGGTCGCCCGTTTCGCGCCAATACATGTAGGCCAGCGATGACTTTGTGCCAGCACCATCAGCATGCATGATGTTGCAATAGTCGGGATCGCCGCCGAGGATGTCGGGAATGATTTTGCAAAAGGCCTGTGGGTAGAGCCCTTTGTCGATGTTCTTAATAGCAGCGTGGACGTCCTCCTTAGCAGCAGAGACACCACGTTGCATGTAGCGGTTGTTGGTCATTGTTTTACTTTTAGGTCGCGATGGAGTCGCAACAGACTAACGATGAGTCGCTATCGATAGCGACATACGGAACTGAGGTTTGCTATGGATAGCAAGTTGCTAGGCTTAGAACTTTACTTCAGGAGCCTTCTGGGCGGCGGCATCAGCCTCGAACTTAGCCATCTTGTCGAAGTTGAAGAAACCGGCAAGAATGTTCTTCGGGAACGAACGGATGACGAGGTTGTAGTTCTGCACGGCGGTGTTGAACTTGTTGCGAGCCTCGTTGATGCGGTTCTCCGTGCCTTCGAGCTGAACCTGCAGCTGCTGGAAGTTCTCGTTGGCCTTCAGGTCGGGATAGTTCTCCTGGATGGCGATGAGCTTGCCGAGAGCAGAACCGAGTTCGCCCTGAGCCTCTTGGAACTCCTTCAGCTTCTCCGGTGTAAGCGTAGCGGCATCGAGAGTTACCTGAGTGGCTTTCGAACGTGCATTGATGACGTTCTCGAGCGTCTCCTGCTCGTGTTTGGCATAGCCCTTCACGGTCTCCACGAGGTTGGGGATTAGGTCTGCACGACGCTGGTAGGCCGACTGAACGTTGGCGAGTTCGGTCGTAGCTTTCTCTTGAACATCGACCATTGAGTTGTAAGCACTAGCAGCCCATGCACCGATGATGACGATGACTGCGATGATTCCGATAATCAAACCTTTTTTCATAATGTTTTTATTTTAATTGTTAATGATTTCAATGGGAGCGAATGGGAATGATGGGAATGATGGGAGTGATGAGGGGCTCTACCAGCGGCTGGTGGCTCCACCACCACCGAAGCTTCCTCCGCCATAACCGCCTCCGAAGCCTCCGCCGCCAAAGCCGCCGCGTGAACCTCCACCAAAGCCTCCACGAGAGCTACCTCCAAACCCTCCGTTGCCTGAGCTTACAAAGACGGGAGCGGCTATGAAGGGATTGGCCATCAGGGCCATTGTGCCATAGACGCCAAACCACTCAAACTTGTGTTCAAGGAACATGGTAAGCACGAGGAAGCCCACGAAGAACCAGAAGAAGAGACCCAGCGCCATCGACTCGTCTTTGACTGGGCGTTCGATGTTCATCTCGGGAAGAGGCTTGTCCTTCATGAACGCATAGAGACCTTCAGCCAGATAAAGCATCGCGCTATCGGGTTGCTCGGCCTTCATGCCGGGTACGACATAGCGTTGCTGAAGCTGATAGCACTCGGCATCGGTGAGATCGGCCTCGAGTGAGCGTCCAGGCGACATGTTGATGGAGTGATCCTGATAGCCAACGACGATGACGAGTCCTCGATCGTTGCGACCCACACCAAAGCGGTTGCCAACGTCTTGAGCGAGGCGGAAGGGATCGTCGTTCTCGATGTGGTTTACCACGATAACTGCCGTCTCGATGCCCAGCTCGTTGTCGAGTTGAAGCATTCGCTCGTTGATGCGGCTAACTGTTGTTGGTGAGAGTACACTATCAGGATTGGAGACATACTGGGTGCCATCGGTCAAGTGGGGTAAGGGGATGTTGGTGGCATTCCAATAGGTGGGTGCGGCCTCCTCCGTTTCGGGGCAATTGTCCACGGCCACATCCATAGAATAAGTGCAGCTGAACACGGCACCACAAAGAATGATGACGAGAATCCATCCCCAGATTTTTCCAAACATGGCATAGCGCTTGTGGCTATTCAGCCAAAACTCGACAAAATCCTTATATTCCTTTAGATATTCAACACGTACGGCATCGTAGCGTGCGGAATACGACTTGAGCAATGATTGCTTCTTGAACGAGCCGGCAAGTGTTAAAGCTTGTTTCTCTTTGACATATTCGCGTTCCAAGGCCTTCACCTGCTGATTGTATTTCGATGCGATGGCCGAAAGACCGGAGCGCTTCTCGCCGATAATCTGTCGGTCGTTGGGATTCAGGAAGAGGTCGGCCAGCAGTCCAAGACCCACGATGATGCTGCTTGCGATGATGAACACACGGAAGATAGCCTCCGGATTGGGCTTCACGTGGGTGTGGTTGCCCAAGAAGATGGGGAGCATCCATAGCAGGAACCCCACTATGAGAAAGCCGATGAAGAGCTTTGTCACAGAGGATCCTTGCTTTTTGGGGGTGTTGGGTGTGGTGTTGGGCATGTTGGCTTTTTTTGTTGAGGGTTGCGATGGCATCGCAACATACTATACAGATAAGACTTGAGGGGTGCGGGACGAGCAAACTTGAGGGTGCTGAATAAGCTAGCTTAAGGGGGGGCGATGAAGGGACGGCTAATCTTCGGATTGCCAGAACTCCCATGATGCGAATGCCTGCAAGAGAAGCATCTCAAGGCCGTTCTTCACGGTTGCACCACGTGTGAGACCCCGCTTCATGAAGAGCGTTTCGTCGGGGTTGTAGATGAGGTCGTAGAGGAGCGTGGAGCGGTCCATGGCCTCGTAGGGCAGGTTCGGACAGGTGTCGACCTTTGGGTACATGCCTAGCGGCGTGCAGTTGACGATAACGTTGTATTCGCGGATGTCGTCGGGCGTAATCTTCTCATACTGAATCGTGTCAGGTCGCTGATAGCGGCTCACGAAGACGGTTTCGAGTCCGAGCGACCGAAGACCATAGTCGATGGCCTTTGAAGCTCCACCGGTTCCGAGAATGAGCGCCTTCTTGTGGCATTTCTCGAGCAGCGGTTCGATGCTTTGGGTGAATCCGATAACGTCGCTATTAAACCCCTTCAGCTTCACGTTCCTACCTTTTCGCGTGATGCGAATCACGTTAACGGCTCCGATAGCACGTGCCTCCGGGCTTACCTCGTCGAGATAAGGGATGACCTTCTGCTTGTAGGGGATGGTGACGTTGAGCCCTTTCAGATCGGGGTTGGAGTCGAGCACCTCACGCAGGTCTTCGATGTTTGGAATCTCGAAGTTGACGTAGCGAGCGTTGATGTTCTCGTTCTGGAACTTCTCGTTGAAGTAGCTGATGGAGAACGAGTGGCCGAGCGGGTAGCCGATGAGTCCGTAGATGTCCATGATTTTTTCTTTGGTTTATGGGGTGGGATGGGGTGATGCGAGTTGCGAATCGCAACATACTGAACAAGGAGAGAGGCTATTTCTGGGCGAAATAGAGGGTGCAGATGCCGAAGGTGAGACGGCGGAAGGATGCTTTCGAGAAGCCTGCCTTCTGGAGGATTTCAACCATGCGCTCGCCTTGTGGGAATGCCTCGATGGTGGCGGTGAGGTAGCTATAGGCGCTCTTGTCCTTCGAGATGAGACGTCCGTAGATGGGCAGGAACGTGTGGCTATAGATTCGGAATAGCTGCTTCATGGGAAACGAGACCGGCGTTGTTAGTTCGGCAATGCTCAGGTGTCCGCCCGGCTTCAATACGCGACACATCTCGGAAAGTCCCTGGTCGAGATTTTGGAAGTTGCGAATGCCGAAAGCTGCCGTGACGGCATCGAAGGTGTCGTCGGGGTAGGAGAGCGCTAGGCAGTCTTCCTTCTGGAACTTGATGATGTCCTGAAGCCCTAGCTTTGCCACCTTCTGCCGGCCAATGGCCATCATTCCCTCCGAGATATCGGCGCCCACGAGTGTCTTCGGCTTCAGCATCTGTGCGGCCAGGATGGCGAAGTCACCAGTGCCGGTAGCGATATCGAGCATCGTCTGTGGCTCATAGGGTGCGAGCGCCTTGATAGCTTTACGGCGCCATCCTCGGTCGATGTTCCACGAAAGGCGATGGTTCAGCTTATCGTAGGCTGGAGCGATGTTGTCGAACATCTGCTCCACCTGCGATGTCTTGTCGCCTTGTTGGGCGTAGGGTTTGATGGTTTCCTGCTGGTACATTTTTTATATGATTGCCTAGGATTGCCTAGGAGGGCCTAGGATTGCCTAGGAAAACCTAGGAGAGCCTAGGATGAGCTAGGGATTTACTTTCTATTGGCCAGCCAGGCTGCTACGTTCTTCTCGATGCGGGCTGCGATGTCGCCTTCCTCAACGGCCTTGTTGAAGGTCTCGCCGGTGATGTGCTCGTAGAGCTCGATGTAGCGGTCGCTCACGCTCTCGGCATACTCATCGGTGATTTCGGGCATCTGCTGGCCGGGCTCGTTCATGAAGTTATGCTCGATGAGCCACTGGCGTACGAACTCCTTCGAGAGTTGACGCTGGGGCTCGCCCTTGGCAAACTTCTCCTCGTAGCCGTCGGCATAGAAGTAGCGGCTGGAGTCGGGTGTGTGAATCTCGTCGATGAGGTACACCTTGCCATCGCGCTTTCCGAACTCATACTTCGTGTCGACGAGGATGAGACCCTGGCGGGCAGCAATCTCCTGACCACGAGCGAAGAGGCGGCGCGTGTAGTCTTCCATCACGGCGTAGTCCTCAGCCGAGACAATGCCCTGAGCGATAATCTCCTCACGAGAGATGTTCAGGTCATGACCCTCGTCGGCCTTCGTGGTAGGCGTGATGATGGGCTCTGGGAAGCGCTCGTTCTCGCGCATTCCATCGGGCAGACGCACGCCGCAGATCTCGCGGACACCTTTCTTATAGTCGCGCCAGGCAGAACCCGTAAGGATGCCGCGGATGATCATCTCCACGCGGAACCCCTCGCACTTCAAACCAACGGTCACCATCGGGTCGGGTGTGGCCAGCTTCCAATTGGGGCAGATGTCGCTAGTGGCATCGAGGAACTTGGCGGCAATCTGGTTGAGTACCTGACCTTTAAAGGGAATGCCCTTTGGGAGGATGACGTCGAAAGCCGAGATGCGGTCGGTAGCCACCATCACCATGAGGTCGTCGTTGATGTTGTATACATCGCGAACTTTACCGTGGTAAACACTCTTCTGTCCTTCGAATTGGAAATCAGTTTTTGTTAATGCTTTCATTGTTTTGATTGATTGAATGAAATATTTTCTTTATGACTTAATCGCGTTATTTCGATAGGGTTTCATCGCTTTGTTCGGTGGCGTTTGGGCTGATTTCATACTGCTTGATGTCCTGCCGTTCGCGGTCGTAGCGCTCATAGGCGTTGACGATGCGTGTGACGAGCTTGTGGCGCACGATGTCCTTTTGGTTCATCTCGATGAAACTGATGCCCTCGATGTCGCGCAGAAGGTCGTAGGCCTCGCGAAGTCCGCTACGCTGCCCTTTTGGCAAGTCCACCTGCGTGAGGTCGCCGGTGATCATCATCTTCGTGTTCCAGCCCATGCGCGTGAGAAACATACGTATCTGCGCAGGAGTGGTGTTCTGAGCCTCGTCGAGAATGACCACGGCATCCGATAGCGTGCGACCGCGCATGAACGCCAGAGGGGCAATCTGGATGACCTTCTTCTCCATCATGTCCTGCAGCTTCACCTGCGGAATCATGTCCTCCAGCGCATCGTAGAGCGGTTGCAGATAGGGGTCTATCTTGTCCTTCATGTCGCCCGGGAGGAATCCCAGTTTCTCGCCAGCTTCCACGGCCGGCCGGCAGAGGATGATCTTTCGTGCCGTCTTCTCCTTCAGCGCCTTCACGGCGAGAGCGATAGCGGTGTAGGTCTTACCTGTTCCAGCAGGTCCGATGGCGAACACCATGTCCTTCTGCTCATAGGCTTCGACGAGGCGTTGCTGGTTTTCCGAACGAGCCTTGATGGGTCGGCCGGTGATGCTATACACAATCACGCCCTTCACGCCTTCCTCTTTCGTCTTATGTCCGCTGACGATGTCGATGATGTCTTCTTCACCGATGGTGTTATACTTCAGCACGTGCTGCCGCATCAGCTCGATGCTTTGTTCGAAGCGATCCATCTGCTCTTGGTCTCCGAGCACGCGCAGGACGTTGTCTCTTGCCACGATGCGCAGCTTGGGATATAGCGACTTGATGATTTGCAAGTGGCCGTTGCCCGCCCCATAGAGCATTAGCGGGTCGATGTCTTCAAGAACGATATGCTTTTCTGTCAAAGTTTTTTTATTTAACTACCGAGTTATGATTGAACTTATATAAAACGTGTGCAAAGTTACAAATAATTTGCGAGATATCCAAAAAGTGGGGGTGTCTAATGTGTAAAAATCCGTTAATTTGGTGGGGTGATTCTCTTAAAAAATGTAAAGCATAGCGTTCGGGAGCAGAAACGTTAGGTTTCTTTCGTTGAAAGGTCAGTTTTATTTTGTACTTTTGCAACCAATATGGCAATGCTTTGGCATAAAGAAAACGATGTTTTTGTTTCATGAAGATTAGTAAAAACAGATATCTGCAAGTATTTTGTTTCGTGGTGGTCGTGTTGGGCATCATTCGTGCTGCTGTGCCCCGTTTGGGAATGTCGGTCGATGAGCGCCGTGTGGCCGACTCCATTCAGTGGGTTGCCGACTCCGTGAAGTGGGTTGCCGACTCCATTCAGCATCGGGAAGACTCGCTTCAGGCTGTTCGCGACTCGTTGGAAAATGCATTCAGGCTGAAGGTGGAGGCCGAGCAGGCTGCTCAGGAAGAACGTGAGAAAGCCGCTCGCGAAGCCGCTGAAAAGCGTGAGAAAGAGGCCGAGAAACTGAGGAAAGAGGCTGAAAAACATGGAAAAACGGCTGCTGGCGGCCAGGAGGCGAGCACAGCGGGTGTAGGGCTTGCGAAGCCCAGTCGTTTCTTCAATGCCGATGGCACTCCGGCTCGTCATCGCATTGTGAGTGTGCGAAGCTACTCAGAGGCCTTCCCGGATGCTCAGGATGTGCAGATAGTGGCAGCCAATAAGTGGGGTGTCTCGCCAGTGATGAACCGTGCCGAAGCCGAAGGGCGCAAGTCGGAATTGGTGTATGTTGGCAGCAATCCCTACTACTTTATTGAGCCCCTTTATTGGAGCATTCCCTACCTGGTTCCGCGTGCTGCAGTTTTACTTCAAGATATCGGTAGTAACTTCCTTGATAGTCTGCAAGTTAAGGGCTTGCCTGCTTGCAAGATTATCATCACCAGTGTGATGCGTACGAAAGAGGAAGTGGAGCGCATGCGTCGCTACAATGGCAACGCCACAGAGAACAGTTGCCACATGTATGGCACAACTGTCGATATTGCCTACAATCGCTTCCTGCGAGTGGAGGAGAACGATCAGCCTTACTCGAAGCAGAACACCGTGGCCGATGTGCGTCTGAAACAGGTGCTCTCGGAGGTGCTCGACGACCTGCGTCGCCAAGGCCGCTGCTGGGTGAAATACGAAGTGAAGCAAGGTTGTTTCCATTTGACGGTGAGGTAGCATTTCGCATTCTCTTTCTTTTTTCATGTCCTTGCAGGCTACAGAGCGTGCCTTTATGGCTTGTGCTTTTGTCATATTTTTATCACCTCTGCCTATCCCACTCGATGACAGATGACAGATGACAGTTTTTTGAAATTGGGGGTTATATGTGGGTAGGATTTATATTATATATAATATATATAATATAAATCCTAAGGCTCGGTGCAAATCGATTTTCAAAAAACTGTCATCTGTCATAACTGTCATTTGTCATCAACGGAGGTGTCGCGTCCAGCTTGTGATTCGTGATTTGTGAGTTTTTTTTTGTCCGTCTTGTCCACCTTATTTAATTTGTTTACAAATTTTAACGAGCTACGGGCCTTTGAATTTGGTGGTTTCATTATTTTTTTGTACCTTTGCACGTCTTTAAGAACAACTACCGAAAATAACGTAAAAAACGATAAGAAAACAATGGCTAAACGATTCGCCGAACACAAAGCGATGAACCTGACCGAGACAAACCGGCAGGTGCTTAAGGAGTGGGAGGAGAAAGACATCTTCCACCGCAGTATCACAGAACGAGAGGGCTGTCCGCAGTTCGTATTCTTCGAGGGTCCTCCCTCCGCCAACGGACATCCTGGCATCCATCATGTACTGGGTCGCGCGCTGAAAGACACTTTCAACCGCTACAAGACTATGAAAGGCTATCAGGTGCATCGTAAGGCTGGCTGGGACACGCACGGACTGCCCGTGGAGCTTGGCGTCGAGAAGGCGCTGGGCATCACCAAGGCCGACATCGACAACCACCAGTCGCCGCGCTACATCTCTACTGAGGAGTACAACCGCAAGTGCCGCGAGAACGTGATGATGTTCACGCAGGAATGGCGCGACCTCACCGAGCGCATGGGCTACTTCGTCGACCTCGACAACCCCTACATCACCTATGATAACAAGTACATCGAAACCCTTTGGTGGCTTCTGAAGCAGCTCTACCAGAAGGATATGCTCTACAAGGGCTACACCATCCAGCCCTATAGCCCAGCTGCCGGTACAGGACTCTCGAGTCACGAGCTGAACCTGCCGGGTTGCTATCGCGACGTGAAGGATACGACGGTGACCGCACTCTTCGAGGCTGTTGATCCGCGTGAGGAATGGACTCGCTGGGGCAAGCCGTACTTCGTGGCTTGGACGACCACACCTTGGACGCTGCCCTCCAACACTGCACTCTGCGTAGGCCCGAAAATCGACTACGTGGCCGTTGAGACCTACAACACCTACAATGCCGAGCCCATCACCATCGTCATGGCCGAGGCTCGCGTGGGTGCCTACCTGAACCCCGAGGGACTCATCAGCGACGACGGCGAGATGCCCGAATATAAGAAAGGAGAGAAGTTCGTGCCCTATCGCATCGTAGGCCGCTACAAGGGTTCCGACCTCGTGGGCTTGCACTTCCGTCAGCTCATGCAGTGGGTGAAACCTTCAGCAAAGGTCGACCAGAACGCTGCCGACTTTGTGAAGCGCTACGCCGACGAGCATCCCGAGAAGGTGTTCAAGGGTGAGAACGGCAAGGACACGTTCGTGGAGATGGCCGAGCAGGCCTTCCGCGTCATCCCTGGCGACTATGTTACAACCGAGGACGGTACGGGTATCGTGCACATCGCTCCTACCTTCGGTGCCGACGATGCCAAGGTGGCCAAGGATGCCGAGGTGCCGGGTCTCTTCCTCATCAATAAGCGTGGCGAAACTCGCCCGATGGTCGATTTGGAAGGTAAGTACTATCTCGTCGACGAACTCGACAACAACTTCGTGAAGGCTTGCGTCGACGTAGAAAAATACAGCCATCATGCCGGCGACTATGTGAAGAACGCCTATGCCCCTGAATTCAACGTTGATGGCAAATACGATGAGAAGGCAGCCTCGAAGGCTGAGGACCTGAACATCGTCATCTGCATGGAGATGAAACAGGAGGGCACCGCTCTGCGCATCGAGAAGCATGTGCACAACTACCCCCATTGTTGGCGCACCGACAAGCCCGTGCTCTACTATCCGCTCGACTCGTGGTTCATCCGCTCCACGGCGAAGAAAGAGCGCATGGTGGAACTCAACAAGACCATCGGCTGGCATCCCGAATCGACGGGTTCAGGCCGTTTCGGCAACTGGCTTGAGAACCTGAACGACTGGAACCTCTCACGCTCGCGTTTCTGGGGTACTCCGCTGCCCATCTGGCGCGACGAGGACGGCACCGCCGAGAAGTGCATCGGCTCCGTGGAGGAACTCTATAACGAAATCGAGAAGGCCGTTGCAGCTGGCATCATGCCGAGCAACCCTCTGAAGGACAAGGGCTTCGTGCCTGGCAATATGTCGAAGGAGAACTACGACCTCATCGACCTGCATCGTCCTTATGTCGACGACATCGTACTTGTCAGCGACGACGGTAAGCCCATGCACCGCGAGAGCGACCTCATCGACGTGTGGTTCGACTCAGGTGCCATGCCTTACGCACAAGTGCACTATCCGTTCGAGAACGCCGATGCCATCGATAAGAACCTGGCTTTCCCTGCCGACTTCATCAACGAGGGTGTCGACCAGACGCGTGGATGGTTCTTCACACTTCATGCCATCGCCACGATGGTGTTCGACTCCGTGGCCTTCAAGAACGTCATCTCTACAGGCCTTGTGCTCGATGCCAAGGGCAACAAGATGTCGAAGCATGTGGGCAACGTGGTGAATCCGTTCGAGATGATTGAGAAGTATGGTTCCGATGCCGTGCGCTTCTACATGATGACCAACTCCGAGCCTTGGGACAACCTGAAGTTCGACCCCGAGGGCATCGACGAGGTGCGCCGCAAACTCTTCGGCACCTTATATAATACATACTCCTTCTTCGCCCTCTACGCCAACGTAGACGGATGGGAGCCTTCATCGGTTGCAACGCAATCGCAAGAAGAAAAGCCCGAGATCGACCGCTGGATTCTCTCGCGTGTGAACTCGCTCATCAAGGGTGTCGACAACGAGTTGAAGAATTTCGATCCCACTCGCGCCGGCCGACTCATCGACCAGTTCGTCAACGACGATCTCTCTAACTGGTATGTGCGCCTCAACCGCAAACGCTTCTGGGGTAAGGAGATGAGCGACGACAAGCGCTCGGCCTATGAGACGCTCTACACCTGTCTGATGACTGTTGCAAAACTGCTCTCGCCCTTCGCACCCTTCTATTCCGACCAGCTCTATAAGGACCTGGGTGGCAAGTGCGATAGCGTGCACCTCGATGTGTTCCCAGTTGCCGACGAGGCAGCCATCGACCTCGACCTCGAGGCTCGCATGGAGATGGCTCAGCGCATCACCTCGATGGTGCTTGCACTGCGTCGTAAGGTGAACATCAAGGTGCGCCAACCGCTTCAGAAGATTATGATTCCTGCCGTCGATGCCGACCAGCAGAAGCACATCGAGGCCGTGCGCCAGCTCATCCTCACTGAGGTGAACGTGAAGGAACTCTCGTTCGTTGAAGGTCAGGGCATTCTGGTGAAGAAGGTGAAGTGCAACTTCCGAACCATGGGAAAGAAGTTCGGCAAGCTCATGAAGGCCGTTGCCGCCGCTGTTGCAGAGCTTTCGCAGGAGCAGATAGCAGAGCTTGAAACCAATGGCACCATCGCCCTCATGGCTGAAGGTCAGGAGGTTACGGTAGAGAAAGAAGATGTCGAGATCATCAGCGAGGACATCCCCGGATGGCTCGTTGCCAACGAAGGCAACCTCACTGTGGCCCTCGAGGTCGAGCTCACCGACGAACTCCGTCAGGAGGGTATGGCTCGTGAGCTCATCAACCGCCTGCAGAATCTCCGCAAGGACTCTGGCTTTGAAATCACCGACCACATCTCGGTTGTCATCGCTCCCTCTGAGCACACCGATGCTGCCATTGCCGCCTTTGCCGACTACATCCAGTCGCAGGTGTTGGCCGACACGCTCACGGTGGCCGAGAATGATGGTGCCGAAATCGACTTCGACGATTTCAAACTGAACATCAAGATAGAAAAAATATAGTATAAACCTTGCAAAACCAAACTATTATGGCTGATAAGAAACGTTATTCAGATGAGGAACTTGAAGAATTCAAGGCCATCATCAACGAGAAACTCCGCTTGGCTCGTCGCGACTACGATGCAATGATGCGGCAGATCATGAACCAGGACGGCAATGATGTCGACGATACGTCACCCACCTACAAAGCCCTCGAGGAAGGTAGCCTAACCCAGTCGAAGGAAGAGCTGGTGGCAATGGCTAACCGTCAGCAGAAGTTCATCACCGGCCTTGAGGCTGCCCTCGTGCGAATCAAGAACAAGACCTATGGCATCGATCGCATCACCGGCGAGCTCATTCCCAAGGAGCGCCTTCGCGCTGTGCCTCATGCCACGCTGAGCGTTGCCTCCAAGCAGGCTCGCGACAAGAAGTAGAAGTTTCGTGAAGCCGCTCTTGTAGCGGCTCCGAAAGTCTCGTATGTCGCTATCCCTTAGCGACCTATCAACCTTGAAGAAATGACTAAGAAGAAAACTGCCTGCCTGGCCGTTGTGCTCATTATTGCCCTAATGGTCGTCGACCAAGTCATCAAGATTTGGGTGAAGACCAACATGCATCTCTATGAAAGCATCTGGATTGCCGACTGGTTCCAGATTCATTTCATCGAGAACAATGGCATGGCGTTTGGCCTCTCGTTCATCAATAAGTACGTGCTCACCATCTTCCGAATCGTGGCCGTCGTAGTGATAGGCATCTATCTGCGTAACCAGATACGTCGTGGTGCCCGTTCCATCTACGTCGTGTTGCTCTCAATGCTCTTGGCAGGTGCTGCCGGAAACATCATCGATTGCATGTTCTACGGTGAGATATTCACGGCATCATCGCCCAGCTACATCAGCTATCTGGTGCCGTTCGGCCACGGCTATTCGGGATTCCTAACGGGCAAGGTGGTCGACATGTTCTACTTTCCGCTCATCGTTACCACGTGGCCTGAGTGGATGCCTTTTGTAGGCGGCGAGGAGTTTGTCTTCTTCAGTCCTGTCTTCAACTTCGCCGATGCTTGTGTTAGCGTGAGTGTCATCGCTCTCTTTCTCTTCTGCCGAAAGGAACTAGCTACGCTGACCATCGGCGACGAGAAGCCGAAAGCTGATGCAGACGGGCACAACGAGGCTGATAGTTCATCCTCCGAGTCCGAGGCCGATAGCACACTCTCTGAGGCCACCTCTCACACCCCTAACGCATAGACGAAGCCTATGAAATATTCCGTAGCATGGCTTTTGGGATTGCTGTCCCTCACACTTGTGGTAGGTTGCAAGCCGGGCATTCCCAGCGAGTATCTCTCCCCAGGTGAGATGGAGGACATCCTCTACGACTATCATATCGCGCGTGCCATGAATTCCAACGATTATCAGAATGGTGACACGCTCACGACTCACGTCTATAAGCTTGCCGTGCTGAAGAAATATGGTGTCAGCGAGGCCGACTACGATTCGTCGCTCGTTTATTATACCCGCCACTCCACGCTCCTCCGCGACATCTACGAACGTCTGGCCAAGCGCCTGAGCAACGATGCTCTCGCGTTGGGTGCGTCAGCTAGCGAGGTCAACCAGTACACGGCTCTTTCCAATACGGGCGATACAGCCAATGTTTGGACGGGCGACCATTCGTTCATCCTCAGCCAACAGAGTGGCTTCAACGTCTATTCGTTCACGGTTGTTGCCGACACGGCATTCAAGCCTGGCGATCGTCTGGTATTGGGATTCAACACGCAATTCATCTATCAGGACGGTATGCGTGATGCGGTAGCGTTGATGGCCGTCACCTTCAACAACGATAGCGTCACCTCGCGCATGACCCGCATGTCGTCCGACAATCTCTACAAACTCGACATTTCTGACACTGAGCGGCTTGGAATCAAGAAGATTACCGGCTACTTTGTCTTGAACCGAAATCAGAACAACGATTCTCAAACCACGCTGAAGCTCCTGCACGTCGACCGACTTTCGCTCATCAGAATGCATGCTGCCGAACCTGTTGAGAAAGACGAGCAAGAAGCCATCGGCACTCCTTCTAATGCACAACCTGCGAAACTCGATTCCGACTCAGTTGCCAAGCCTTCGCCGGAAGCCAGCCACCCCATAGGTGCTCAGCCTCTGAAGGAACCAGTTCCGCTGCCACCTCCAGCCAAGCGCCGCTTAACTCGCTAAAGGTATGAAGAAAGTCATGCTTTTCCTTATTGTCTTCGCTACATTTGCTACGATGCTGGCAAGTGGGGAAGAAGTTGTGACACCAGGGAAAGCATCTGCCAATCATCGGCGCATTCTTCCCAAGTACTCCTCACCTGTGAACTACGATGTGGTGTTGGCGGGAAACTTTGGCGAACCGCGCCCGAACCACTTCCATGGTGGTGTCGATGTCAAGACGGGTGGGGTAGAAGGTAAGCCCATTTTCTCAATCTCCGGCGGCTACGTGTCGATGGTCACCATCGGTCTGATGGGTTTTGGCAATGCCGTCTACGTGCATCATCCAGAGGGTTATACCAGCGTCTATTGTCATCTGAAGAAATTCTCTCCGCTCATTGAGGCAATGGTGCGCAAGCAGCAATATCAGAAGCAAACGGCTGAGGGCGAGTTTCATTTCCGACCTTCCGACCTTCCTGTTGCCGAAGGACAATTTATTGCCATCAGCGGTAACACCGGTGCCTCGACGGCTCCTCATCTGCATCTCGAGATTCACGATACGAAGTCGTGGGATATGCTCGACCCTCTCGACTTCATTGGCCATCATCTCATCGACGGCCAGCCACCGCAAGGACATGCCCTGATGGTCTATCCGCAAGAGGGTGAGGGCGTTTTTGCCGGAGGCACTATCCAACAAAGCATCGGACTTTCCTCCCACGAACTACAACGCCATTATTCCGCATGGGGTAAGGTGGGCTTTGGCATCTGGTCCAACGACTACATGGAGGCTACCTACAATCATTATGGCATTCGCCGTATGGAACTCTACGTCGACGACCAGCAGGTGTTCTCATCGGATGTCAGCGGCATTCCCGTAAGGCAAAACATGCAGGTGAATGCGTGGGGCGACTACGACCACTATCTGCGCTCGCATGTGTGGTACATGAAGGCGTTTGTAGAACCCGGTGTATCGTTACCCATTCTCAAAACCGATGATTCT
Organism: uncultured Prevotellaceae bacterium; assembly: GCA_900316285.1. GTDB lineage: Bacteria > Bacteroidota > Bacteroidia > Bacteroidales > Bacteroidaceae > Prevotella. The sequence goes on along the minus strand of ONCG01000007.1, from coordinate 98,698 downwards.
CGTGGCTATGTCTGCTTCAATGAAGAGCGGGAGTATCATCTCTGCTTTGTGCTCACCGACTTCAAGGGAAACGTGAGTCGCTATAGCTTTACCGTCGATGGCAAACGCGTTGAAATACCACGGAAACCACTCTTCCAAACGAAGCATGTGCTTCGTCATGACCAGCTGAACAATGTCTTCCTGCCAGGCATGCAACTCCTTGTGCGTCCGCAGATGATGGGAAAGAACACGTCTTATCGTCCGAAGGTCATGCACCAGCCGCAAGGCTATTCCGATGCCTACCAGCTATCGGAGAAGTCGTTCCAACTCTTCGACTATCAGCCCATCTCCTTGCGCGTGAATAATAATAAGGTGGAAGACACCTCGAAACTCTACGTTGTTTGCTATTGGGGAAGCGACAAATACATGGGTGGCACCTATCACGATGGATGGGTGACAGGAAGAGCACGTGAGTTGGGTGCCGTCTACGAACTGGCTTATGACGACCAGCCACCCACCGTTCAGTTTCTTGGTCTCGCCACGTTGCGCGGACAAAAGGTGGTGCGCTTTTCGGTGAGCGATTCCAAGAGTGGCCTCCTTAGCTATAGCGGCACCATCGATGGCGAGTTTGTACTCTTTGAGCCCGTTGCCAAATCCTCTACGGTGGAATGCCGGCTCAGACATTCATCGGTGAAGCCTACCGGTGGTCTTCGCACGCTCACCTTCACCGCCGAGGACAATCGTCATAACAAGAAAACCGTTACGACAAAAATAACATATTAAAATACGATTATCTATGAAGAAGTTATTCCTCTCACTTGCGCTCATTGGCGGGTATTTCTCATTCGCTTGCGCTTGTACGAATTTCATTGTTGGCAAGAAAGCCTCTACAGACGGGTCGGTGATTTGTTCCTACAACGCCGACGACTATGGCATGTTTATTGGCCTTTGCCATTATCCCGCCATGAAGCACGCCGCGGGCGACATGCGCCAAATCTACAACTGGGACACGGGTGTCTATCAGGGTCAGATTCCCGAAGCCGCCGAAACCTACAACGTCATTGGCAACATCAACGAGTGGCAGGTGACGATTGGCGAGACCACCTATGGTGGACGCGAAGAGATGGTCGACACAACGGGCATCATCGACTATGGTTCGCTCATCTATCTTTCGCTTCAGCGCTCGCGCTCAGCTCGTGAAGCCATTGCCGTGATGACCTCGCTCGTTGAGATCTACGGCTATAACTCAGAAGGTGAGACCTTCACCATTTGCGACCCCAACGAGGCTTGGATCCTCGAGATGATGGGCACGGGTAGCGATAAGGCTCTCGTGGCCAAACAGAAGCTCAATCGCGTGGTGTGGGTGGCTCAGCGCATTCCCGACGATGCCATCTGTGGACATGCTAACCAAAGTCGCATCGGTCGCTTCTTCACGGGTAAGAAAATCAATCCGAAGGGTGTTTATCCCAACGCCAAGAACCAACAGACCGACCTCTACTACTCGAAGGATGTCGTTCGCTATGCTCGCCTGATGGGATGGTATGAGGGTGCTGATGCCGATTTCTCGTGGAAGTGTGCCTATGCTGCTCCCGACTTCGGTGGCCGTCGCTATTGCGATGCCCGCGTGTGGTCGTTTTTCCGCCATTTCGACAACGACTTCGACCGCTATCTGCCTTGGGCCCTTGGTGAAGATCCCAATGCTGAGGACATGCCTCTTTGGATTAAGCCTAATCGCAAAGTAAGTGTGCAGGACATCGAGGAATGCATGCGCGACCACTATGAAGGCACCGCTCTGGCTCTCGACTCTACAACCATCGGCGGCGGTATTTGGCAGATGCCTTATCGTCCTACGCCCCTCTCGTTTGAGGTAGATGGCAAGAAGTACTTCAACGAGCGTCCCACCAGTACCCAGCAGACGGGCTTCACCTATGTGTCGCAGATGCGCTCGTGGCTGCCCCGCCAGGTTGGTGGTATTCTTTGGTTCGGCAACGACGATGGCAACATGGTGGCCTACACGCCCATCTATTGTGGTAACACCGTCCAACCCGAGTGCTACAACACTCCTGGTGCCGATGCCGTGACCTTCTCTGATAAGAATGCCTATTGGGTTTGCAACTGGGTGTCGAACATGGTTTATCCTCGCTATTCGCAACTCTTCCCCTCGTTGAAAGCTGTTCGCGACTCTCTCGAGCAGAGCTACTTCAAGAATCAGCCGATGATGGAAGAGGCTGCTCTGAACATCTACGCCCAAAATCAGGAGCGAGCCATCGAATTCCTGAACGACTATAGCAATCGTGTGGCTCAAGAGATGCTCGATCGTTGGAAACAATTGGCCACCTATCTTATTGTGAAGTACAACGACATGATCATCAAACCCGAGGCCGACGGTCACTTCACTCGCACGAAGACGGGTCTTGGTGCACGTCCTACACGTCCTGGTTACCCAACGCCCTATGCTCGCCACTACGTGAAGCAAACTGGTGAAAAATATTCCATTAAATAAATCAACTTAACTCATCACGACAATGAAAGATACCATTTTAATTTATAGTGGTGGAATGGATAGCACCACGATGCTCTACGAGTACCAGGAGCGCATTGCTATAGCTGTTTCGTTCGACTATGGTTCGAACCACAATACCAAGGAAATCGCTTGTGCCAAAACGCATTGTCTTCGTTTGGGTGTTACCCACATGGTGATTCCTCTCGGTTTCATTCCTCGTTATTTCCGTTCGTCGCTCCTCGATGGGGCCGAGGCTATTCCCGAAGGTAGCTACGACGATGAGAACATGCGCTCTACGGTAGTGCCTTTCCGTAACGGAATCATGCTTTCTATTGCGGTGGGTTTGGCCGAGTCGTACAACTTGCAATACGTGATGATGGCCAATCACGGTGGCGACCACACCATTTATCCTGATTGTCGTCCTGAGTTTGTTGATGCGTTCGACAATGCATCCAAGGCTGGCACCTTCAACGGAGTTAGCTTGTTGTCGCCCTATGTAAACTTGACGAAAGGCGATATCGCCAAGCGTGGCAAGCAGCTTTGCATTGACTATGCCGAGACTTGGTCGTGCTATAAGGGTGGCGAGAAGCATTGTGGCCGTTGCGGCACGTGTGTAGAGCGTCGCGAAGCATTGGCAGAGGCTGGCATCGACGACCCGACGGAATATGAAGACTAAAGTTCTTTTCGTACGATTTACCTTTAGGCCCCGCATGAGGAGAAACTCGTGGCGGGGTCTATTGGTATAGGTATAATTGCTTTTTTTGAAAAAAATATGGCGTTAGGTTTTCAATAATTGAAACTTTTTTGTACCTTTGCGGTCCTATGCCTCAAACAAATCAAAATTCCACCAGCAGACGTTCGTCTGCCCCCATTGATAGTGCTTATGGCCATCTGCAGCCACAAGCCACTGATATAGAGCGTGTTGTACTCGGTGCGCTCATGATCGATAAGGATGCCTTCTCGATTGTTGCCGAGATCATCAATCCAGATACTTTCTACGAACCTCGCCATCAGAAAATCTTCACGGCCATCCGAACCCTCAACATGGGCGACAAGCCCGTTGACTTCATGACCGTGACCGAAGAGCTGAAACGTGAAGGAACTATCGACGACGTGGGCGGTGTGGCCTATATCATGGACCTCACCCAGCATGTCGCTTCATCGGCTCACATCGAGTATCATGCCCACATCCTGGCGCAAAAGTCGCTGATGCGACAACTCATCTCCTACACCAGCCGCATTCAGGAGAAGGCTTTCGACGATACCATCGATCCCGATGTACTGATGCAGGAGGCTGAGGGAAGCTTGTTCGAGATCTCTCAGAAGAACATGAAGTCCGACTATACGCACATCGGACCAGTCATTGAAAAGGCGGCTGACATCCTTCAAAAGGCTGCTCAGAACACCTCTGGTCTGACGGGCGTTCCCACGGGCTACACGAAACTCGATGATATGACGGCTGGTTGGCAACCCAGCGACCTTGTCATCATTGCCGGCCGACCCGCTATGGGTAAGACTTCGTTTGCACTGAGCCTGGCAAAGAATATCGCCGTCGACTATCAGTATCCCGTTGCCTTCTTCTCGTTGGAGATGAGCGATGTGCAACTGGCCAACCGCTTGCTCTCGAATGTTTGTGAGGTTAGCGGCAAGAAATTCCAGAATGGTCAGCTCGATCGTTCCGAGTGGGAACGTTTCGACCGAAATGTCGGCAAGCTTCAGACGGCTCCCATCTACATCGACGACACCCCCGGTCTTTCCATTTTTGAGTTGCGCACCAAGGCACGCCGACTTGTTCGTGAGAAAGAAGTGAAAATCATCATGATCGACTATCTACAGCTGATGAATGCCAACGGTATGCGTTTCGGTAATCGTCAGGAGGAAGTGTCGACGATTTCGCGTTCGTTGAAAGGCCTCGCCAAGGAGCTCAACGTCCCCATTCTTGCGCTCTCTCAGCTCAATCGTGGCGTTGAAAACCGCGAGGGCAATGAAGGTAAGCGTCCGCAACTTAGCGACCTTCGTGAGTCGGGTGCCATCGAGCAGGATGCCGATATGGTATTGTTTGTGCATCGCCCAGAGTACTATCGCATCTTCCAAGACGAGAAGGGCAACGACCTGCGAGGAATGGCACAGATCATCATTGCCAAGCACCGTAAGGGTGGAACGGGCGACGTCGTCTTGCGCTTCAAGGGCGATCTCACTCGCTTCGAGAATCCAGAAGACGGCTACATTCCACCTCTGCCTGATGGAGGCGGGGAGATCATGGGCAGTCGCATGAATGGCGATGACGTGGCTTTCGAGGCACCGCCTGCAGGACCAGTACCCTTCTGATATGTGTCAAAAACTGATAAATCGCAACTGTTTTACTTAAAATTGTTGCGATTTTTCTTGTTTTATCGTTCCAAATGATTACCTTTGCAGACAATAAACAAAATCTATAGGTTTATATTATAATCGCATTCATTAAGTTTTAAGCACATGAACGAAAGATTGTTTATTTTCGATACGACGCTTCGTGATGGCGAACAAGTACCAGGATGCCAACTGAACACGGTCGAAAAAATTCAGGTAGCAAAGCAATTGGAGCGTTTGGGAGTCGATGTTATTGAGGCTGGATTTCCCATTTCAAGCCCCGGCGACTTCAATTCAATCATCGAAATCTCAAAGGCCGTTACGTGGCCAACCATTTGTGCGCTCACAAGGGCTGTTCAGAAAGACATCGACGTTGCCGTTGAGTCGTTGCAATATGCCAAGCACAAGCGTATCCACACGGGCATTGGAACCAGCGATTTGCACATCAAATACAAGTTCAATAGCAATCGTGAGGAAATCATCGAGCGTGCCGTTGAGGCGGTGAAGTATGCCAGGCGGTTTGTAGAGGATGTGGAATTTTATGCTGAAGATGCCGGACGCACCGACAATGAGTATCTGGCACGTGTGATAGAGGCTGTCATCAAAGCAGGTGCGACGGTAGTCAACATCCCCGACACCACGGGCTATTGTCTTCCTCAGGAGTATGGCGCAAAGATCAAGTATCTTATCGACCATGTTGACGGCATCGACAAGGCTATTATCTCCACCCATTGTCACAACGACTTGGGCATGGCTACAGCCAACACCTTCGAGGGTGTGCTCAATGGAGCACGTCAGGTGGAGGTGACGGTGAACGGTATTGGTGAACGTGCCGGTAACACATCGCTCGAAGAGATTGCCATGATATTGCGTTGTCACAAGCATCTGAATATCGATACCAACATCAACACGCAACGCATCTATCCCGTGTCGCGCATGGTGTCGAGCCTGATGAACATGCCCGTTCAGCCCAACAAGGCCATTGTCGGAAGGAATGCCTTTGCTCACTCCAGCGGCATTCATCAGGATGGTGTGCTAAAGAATGTGGAAACCTACGAGATTATCAATCCGAAGGACATTGGCCTCGATGACAATTCCATCTTGCTCACGGCACGTTCCGGTCGTGCTGCTCTGAAGTATCGTTTGCATGTCAACGGCATAGATGTTAGCGAGCAGAAGCTTGATAAGATTTATCAGAAGTTCCTCGACTTGGCTGACCGCAAGAAAGAAATCGGTGATGCTGATATTCTCGTGCTAGCAGGTGCCGACACCGCTGAGGCTCATGGCGTGAAGCTCGACTTCCTACAGGTCACCACTGGTATGGGTGTGCGTAGCGTTGCCAGCATTGGACTCGACATCAGCGGTCAGAAGTTTGAAGCTGCCTCTACGGGTAATGGTCCCGTCGATGCTGCCATCAAGGCGCTGAAGAAGATCATTATGAAGCAAATGACGCTCAAGGAGTTCACCATTCAGGCCATTTCGAAAGGTTCTGATGATGTGGGTAAGGTCCACATGCAAGTGGAATACGAAAACCAGATGTACTATGGCTTTGGCGCCAACACCGACATCGTGACAGCTTCCGTTGAGGCTTACATTGATTGCATCAACAAATTCAGACGATAGAAAAGAGGTATGAACACATTGTTTGACAAGATTTGGGATAGGCATGTCGTTCAGATTGTCGACGGTGGCCCTACGCAACTCTACATCGACCGCCTCTTTGTACATGAGGTGACGTCGCCTCAGGCCTTCGATGGATTGAGGGAGCGTGGTTTGAAGTGCTTCAGGCCTCAGCAAATTATTTGCATGCCCGACCATAACACACCTACCCATGATCAGGACAAACCCATTGCCGATCCCGTATCGCGAAAGCAGGTCGATTTGCTGGAACGAAATTGTGCGGAGTTCGGGCTCACTCATTTCGCGATGAATACGCCCGATAACGGCATTGTCCATGTGGTAGGACCCGAGAAAGGATTGTCCTTGCCCGGCATGACGATTGTTTGTGGCGACTCCCACACGAGTACGCATGGTGCCGTTGGAGCAGTAGCGTTCGGCATTGGCACGAGCGAAGTGGAGATGGTCATGGCCTCACAATGCATCCTTCAGCAAAAGCCCAAGACCATGCGCATCAGCATCAATGGCTCTTTGGAGAAGAGTGTCACGGCAAAGGATGTCGCTCTGTTCCTCATGGCTAAACTCACCACCTCGGGTGCTACGGGCTATTTTGTTGAATATGCCGGGCAGGCCATTCGCGAGTTGTCGATGGAGGGCCGTCTTACGCTATGTAACCTCTCTATTGAGATGGGTGCTCGTGGTGGCATGGTGGCTCCCGATGAAGTTACTTTCCAATACCTTCGCGATCGCGAGTATGCTCCTAAAGGCGAAGAGTGGGAGAGAGCCGTTGCCTATTGGCGCACACTGAATAGTTCCGACGATGCCGTGTTCGACAAGGAAATCGCCTTCGATGCTTCCGAAATCCAGCCACGCATCACCTATGGCACCAATCCCGGAATGGGCATTGGCATCACCGAATGCATTCCCGCTCTCGACGAGGTTCCTGAAGCAAGCCGTGCGTCGTTTACAAAGAGTCTTCGATACATGGGCTTTGAAGCTGGCAAACCTCTATTGGGAACGCCCGTCGACTACGTCTTCCTCGGTGCATGCACCAATGGTCGCATTGAGGACTTCCGTGCCTTTGCCTCGATGGTGAAGGGCAGACAAAAGCATCCACACGTGACAGCTTGGCTCACTCCGGGCTCATGGGCTGTGCATCGGCAAATCGTTGCCGAGGGCCTGGACGAAGAATTGCGTGCGGCAGGGTTTGACATCCGCCAGCCGGGTTGCTCTGCTTGTCTTGCGATGAACGATGATAAGGTGCCAGCCGGAAAGCTTTGTGTTTCTACCAGTAATCGCAACTTCGAAGGTCGTCAGGGACCAGGTGCACGCTCTTTATTGGCAAGTCCGCTGGTAGCAGCAGCTGCTGCCGTGACGGGTGTGATTACCGATCCGCGTGAGTTACTTTGAAATCCCCAATTCATTCTTTGACACATGAAGCAGAAATTCGATATTATCACGTCAACGTGTGTGCCTCTTCCGCTGGAGAATGTTGACACCGATCAGATCATCCCGGCCCGTTTCCTCAAGGCTACCGATAAGGCTGGCATGGGCGACAATTTGTTTCGCGACTGGCGATACAATGCCGATGGAACGCCCCGTGCCGACTTCGTGCTCAACGATCCTACATATTCGGGAGTCATCCTTGTTGCCGGAAAGAACTTCGGAAGTGGTTCCAGCCGTGAACATGCCGCATGGGCCATTGCCGACTATGGGTTCCGGGTTGTCATCAGTTCGTTCTTTGCCGATATACACAAGAACAACGAACTCAACAACTTCGTACTCCCCGTGGTTGTGAGCGAGTCCTTCCTTCAGGAACTCTTCCAGTCCATTGCCAACGACCACGCTACGAAAGTCAGAGTCGACTTGCCACAACAGACCGTCACCAATCTGGCTACGGGTCGCTCGGAGTCCTTCGAAATCAATGCCTACAAGAAACATTGCCTCATGAATGGTCTTGATGACATCGATTTTCTTGTTGCCAATCACGATAAAACCGAAGCATGGGAACGTCAGAACAAATAAATAATAGCCGCCAAGCCCGATTCATCGAGATACTTGACTGTACCATGCGCGATGGTGAGCAGACCAGTGGCGTGTCGTTTCTTCCTCATGAGAAACTCGTCATTGCCCGCCGGCTGTTGTCGGAGGTGAACGTCGACCGTATCGAGGTAGCCTCGGCCCGCGTGTCTGAAGGCGAGAAGGAGGCCGTGAGCATGATTTGCCGCTATGCCAGTCGCATTGGACGGCTCAATAGTGTTGAGGTTCTTGGTTTTGTTGATGGCAAGCGCTCAGTCGATTGGATTCGTTCTTGTGGCTGCCGGGTCATCAATCTGCTGGCTAAAGGCTCACTCCGCCATTGTGTGCATCAGCTACGCAAATCGCCTGAACAGCATATTGCCGACCTTCGTGAAACCATCGGCTATGCTCATGCGATGGGTCTCGACGTGAACCTCTATCTCGAGGATTGGAGCTCCGGCATGCGCGATTCCGTAGATTATGTCTATCAGTTGCTCGATGCGCTTCGCCACGAACCCGTCCACCGATACATGCTCTCCGATACGCTCGGCATCATGAATCCCTTGCAATGTGTGGAGTACATGCGCAAGATGGTGAAGCGCTATCCCGGCTATCACTTCGACTTCCACGGACATAACGACTATGATCTCGCCGTGAGCAACACGCTGGCAGCTGTGTTGAGTGGTTGTAAGGGTCTACATGTAACGGTGAATGGCTTGGGAGAACGGTGTGGTAATGCACCCTTAGCCAGTGTGCAGGCCATTCTTCGTGACCACTTCAATGCTAAAACCAACATCTGTGAGGAGAAACTCAACGACCTGAGTCATCTTGTCGAGGGCTATAGCGGTATTGCTATTGCACCCAACATGCCCATCGTCGGAGAGAATGTTTTTACGCAGGTGGCAGGAGTGCATGCCGATGGCGATAGCAAGCATCAGCTCTATCAGAATGCACTGGTGCCCGAGCGCTTCGGACGCCGGCGCGAATATGCATTGGGTAAGAACTCCGGCCGGGCCAACATTGCTAAGAACCTCGAAGAACTGGGCCTTGAGCTCACGCCCGAGCAAACACGCATGGTGACTGCCCGCATCACAGAGCTTGGCGAGAAGAAGGAAATCGTCACTCAGGAAGACCTGCCCTACATCGTCAACGACGTGCTTCGCAACCATGTCCCTGGCGACCGGGTGCGCCTCATCAGCTACATGGTGTCTACCGCCTACGGCTTGAAGCCAGGTGCCAATGTAAAGGTTGAAATCAACGGACGGCAGTTCGAGGCTGGTGCAACGGGCGACGGACAGTATGATGCCTTCGTAAAGGCCATGCGCCATATCTACAAGAAGTATCTCGGACGGACGTTCCCCATCCTTGTCAACTATGCCGTCTCCATCCCTCCGGGTGGCCGTACCGATGCCCTTGTGCAGACCGTCATCGCCTGGCAGTTCCCCGATCGTATCGTGCGCACCCGCGGACTCGATGCCGACCAGACCGAAGCTGCCATCAAGGCTACTTTCAAGATGCTCAACATCTTCGAGAACGAACAGCAGTAATGCTCACACCTTATTCTTCCCTCGCATCAGTGCGAGAGCAGACAGGTGCAGAAACTCAATACAATCATAAATACTCATTACTAATTTTATAAAAGAACTATGGAGCTGAAAATCGCTGTACTGCCTGGTGATGGCATCGGACCGGAGGTCATGACGCAGGCTATTGGAGTCCTCGATGCCATTGCAGAGAGATTCCATCATGAATTCAAATACGAAGAAGCTATCTGTGGTGCACATGCCATCGACCTTGTTGGCGATCCTTATCCCGATGCCACTCACGATGTGTGCATGCGAGCCGATGCGGTGCTCTTTGCTGCCGTGGGCGACTTGCGCTACGACAACGATCCCACCTCGCCTGTCAGACCTGAGCAGGGACTCCTCGCCATGCGCAAGAAACTTGGACTGTTTGCCAACGTTAGGCCCGTGGCCACCTTCCCTTGCCTTTTGCATAAGAGTCCGCTGAAAGACGAACTCATTCGTGGTGCTGACTTCATTGTTATCCGCGAGCTCACGGGTGGTATGTATTTCGGTGAGAAACACCAGGACAACGATATGGCCTACGATACCGATGTCTACACCCGTCCGGAGATTGAGCGCATCCTGAAGGTGGGCTTCGAGTATGCCCAGAAGCGTAAGCGCCACCTCACCGTTGTCGACAAGGCCAACATTCTTGCCTCATCCCGCTTGTGGCGACAGATTGCCAAGGAGATGGAGGCCAGCTATCCTGATGTCACCACCGATTATATGTTCATCGACAATGCCTCGATGCGCGTGCTCACCGAGCCCCGTTTCTTCGATGTCATCGTTACCGAGAACACCTTTGGCGACATCCTTACCGACGAAACATCGTGCATCACCGGTTCGATGGGCCTGCAGCCATCGTCGAGTCTGGGCTTGCATACGCCGTTGTTTGAGCCTGTTCATGGTTCGTGGCCACAGGCAGCTGGGCAGAATCTCGCCAATCCACTTGCACAGATTCTTTCCGCCGCCATGTTGCTCGAGCACTTTGGCTTAACGGAAGAAGGACTTGTCATCCGCCAGGCCGTCGATGCTTCGCTCGAACAGAACGTGCGTACACCTGAGATCCAGGTGGAAGGTGCACCTCACTACGGCACGAAGGAGGTGGGCCAGTGGATCATTGATTACATCAAAAGCGGTAAGTAGGGTACTGACATGAAACGTGTTTTTCATTGTAAAATGCCTGCCAGGGTAGGGGGCTGGTGCCTTTTCGCCCTGGCGGTTTGGCTTGCGCCGTTGTCGGTGGCTCATTCCCAGACGCTTCAGGACTCTCTTCAAGCTGCCATCGATGCCATGGAGTATCATCCCGATTCCGTCGACCTCCGCTTGAAGAAGGCTGCCATCAACATGCAGATGGAGCAATGGCAGCTGGCAAAGGACGAGTACGACATTGTCCTGCAACAGCAGCCCGGGCATCTGGCAGCGCTTTATTTCCGTGCCTATGCTAACCAGCAGCTGCGCCGCTATCAGTTTGCACGCCTCGACTACGAGCAACTCCTGCGCATCGTGCCTGCCCACTTCGAGGCAAGGCTTGGACTAGCCTTGCTCAATCAGCAGATGCAGCGCTACACCGAGGCCTACGACCAGCTGAGTCTCCTCATCAGTCAGCATCCCGATAGTGCCGTTGTCTATGCCGCACGAGCCGATTTAGAGATGCAGCGTGAGCAGTATGAGCCTGCCGAATACGACCTGACTCAAGCCCTGCGCCTGCAACCCGACCAAAAAGATTGGTTGCTGGCACGAGCACAGGTGCGCATCAACATGAAGCACGACGATGATGCCCGCGAAGACCTTGAGCGCCTGGTTGCGCTTGGAACACCTCGCGCGGCACTCCAGTCGTTTTATCAGCAACTCTCAAAGAAGAAGAAACGACGCAGGTAGTATTAAAAATGTAGGGACGCGGCGTGCCGCGTTATTGGATTTAGCATTCCCCCGACAAAGCAGCGTGTCGCGTTACTAGATTTGGCATGTCCTTCTCCAGTAACGCGACACGTCGCGTCCCTACATTTGAACGAAACGATTATTCCACCGTGAACACAACGATGCTCTTGGGCGGAAGCTGAATGGTCATCTTGCCATTCTTTCCCTTGCCGAAGTCAATCTTCAGGGGCTGCTTCTTGTTGGCAGTAGGCACGCTGATGTCCTTGCCCGGCTTACTGTTTGCAAACTCTATGGGTGCTACGCGTGCAGGGTTCTCAAAGTCGTTATAGGCACGAATGTCTGCTGTGCATAACATGCTGCCCTTCAACGACTTGCCACTGATCCCTTCGAGTGCTACTTCTTGTGCTTTGTCGAGCGAGACATTGGAAAGTGAAACCACTGTTTTCCCATCTTTCGTCTTGGCTGCCGAAGCGCTAATGAGCGGCAAACGGCGGAAGCCATCGTCTTTGCTTACGTCCATCTGCTTACGCATCTCGTGGCGCACCTTCATCTCGTTGCACTTCAGGTCGAGCGGCAGATAAGTGGCTTCTTGGAACGGGGCGTACATGCGGAACACGTGGTAGGTGGGAGTTAACACCATGTGCCCTCCGTCCTTCGTGTCCGTAAGAATCATCGACTGCAGCACGTTCACGATTTGTGCGATGTTGGCCATGCGCACACGGTCGCAATGGCGGTGGAAGACATTCAGCGAGATGGCTGCCACGAGAGCATCGCGCATGGTGTTCTGCTGATAGAGGTGTCCGCGCACGGTGCCAGGCTCCTCGTCCCACCAGGTTCCCCATTCGTCTACCAAGAGTCCAATGCGCTTCTGCGGGTCTTTCTCGTCCATGATGTCGCAATGCTTCTTGATGACGTCCTCAATCTCCAGACACTTGCCGAGCGTCCAGTAGTACTCATCGTCGTCGTAGACAAGAGCCGAGCCCTTCGAGCCATCCCATCCGCTGCAGGTGTAGTAGTGCAGCGACAGACCATTCATCTGGTTGCCCACACGATCCATCAGCACGCGCGTCCAGTTGTAGTCGTAGTCGCTGGCACCCGAAGCAATCTTATAGAGCTGGTTGCCATCGTAGTTGCGGCAGTAGGTCTGGTAGCGGCGATAGAGGTCGGAATAATACTCCGGTCGCATGTTGCCACCGCAACCCCACGACTCGTTGCCCACGCCCAGATATTTCACCTTCCAGGCCTTGTCGCGTCCGTTCTGTCGGCGCAGCTTCGCCATAGGCGTGTCGCCGTCGCTCGTCATGTATTCCACCCACTTGGCCATCTCTTCCACCGTGCCGCTACCCACGTTACCACTGATGTAGGGTTCACAGCCAAGCAGCTCGCAAAGGTTCAGGAACTCATGCGTACCGAACGAGTTGTCCTCGATGGTTCCGCCCCAGTTGTTGTTCTGCATCTTCGGACGCTCCGAGCGTGGTCCGATGCCGTCGCGCCAGTGATATTCGTCGGCAAAGCATCCGCCGGGCCAACGTAGCACCGGCACTTGCAGGTCGCGCAGAGCCTGCAGCACGTCGTTGCGGTAGCCCTGTGTGTTGGGAATGGGCGACTCCGGTCCTACCCACAGACCTCCGTAGATGCATGTGCCGAGGTGTTCGGCAAACTGTCCGTAGATTTCCTTGTGGATTTTCTGCGTGGCATTGTCTGTGCGAATGCTCACGGTGGCATCCTGGGCACTTGCCGTGAAGGCCATCATGGTGCCCATGGCGATAGTCAATAATTGCTTTTTCATCATGTATAAAGGTTTAGTTTGATTTCTTGTGTTTGCAAATTTACAAAAAACCTTCGGTATATGCAACAAAATGCCGTATAAATGTGATTTTTGCAAGTCATTCATTTTGCCGTTTGAAGATTTTTTGCGAACTTTGCATGCGAATCCGTTACCATAACACGAATATACATAAATCATTAATACAAAGAATCATGAAGAAAAGACTACACTTACTCATGGCCACTCTGCTCATTGCATGTGTGGCAAGTGCACAGGAATACGGCATCGGAGGTCCGCTCCGTCTGCAGCCCATTCCTCAGGAATCAGCATTGTCGAAGTCGATGTTCTCGGCTCCGAGGCATGCTGCACCCCAGCGTCGCACCATTGAGGTAGACGGCGAGCGGCAGATGTGGTGGGGCTACTACCAGTCGGAAAGCAGAATCGTCGGTCTGGGAACGAGCGAGGCCGAGACCTACTGGGTCGGCATGGGTGTGCCCGTGTCGCAGGACATCTGCCAGGATAAGGTCATCAAGGCCGTGCGTTTCATGGTTGCCGGCTCGCAGTTCATGAAGGACTTCTCCCTTTGGATTTCGGAGGCGTTGCCTGGCGATGGTCCCTCCAACTACATGAAAATTCCCGTCGACATGTCGCTCATCAAGGACAACAAGATGATTGAGGTGGAGCTGCCCGAGCCTTACACGGTTCCGACGAGAAAGTTCTACGTGGGCTACACCTTCACCATCACCGAGACCAATGAGGTGTCGAACTTCCCCGTTCTCATTAATTACGACGGTACGAACACGCCGGAAGCCATCCTCATTCGCACCACGTCGAAGATTCCCGACTGGACAGACCCTGCCGACACGGAGTCGGGCTATGGCGAGCTGCTTCTGCAGGTGTTGCTCGATGGTGATTTCGACCACAACGCCGTCTCGGCAAACAGCAGCTTCATCGATGTCTACTCACTCGTGGGCGGTACCGCCAATGCTCAGATCACCCTCACCAGCCGCGGCTTGGGCAAGGTGGAGAACATCGACTACACCGAGACCACTCCCGAGGGAACGAGCGAGGAGCGCCATCTCGACTTCGCACCCTTCGAGGGAATGGGTGCTCAGCGCGTGGTGAACATTCCGCTCACGGCTGATGCTCAGTCGGGTCGCACACAGCGCACCATCAAAATACACAAGGTGAATGGCGTGCCCAACGAGAATGGTGTTGCCGTTTCCAAGGGCTATTTCGTCTCGCTGACGCAGGCTGCCAAGAAGAAAGTCCTCGTCGAGGAGTTCACCGGCACGTGGTGTGGCTGGTGTCCGCGTGGCATTGTTGGTCTCAACAAGCTCAATGAGAAATATCCCGATGAGGTGGTGACGGTGGCCATACATAACGACGACCCGATGGCCATCCAGTATGGCATCGAGGCCCCGAGCTTCCCGTATGCCTTTGTGAATCGTACCACGCCTGCCGATCCATATTTGGGAATCAACGGCGCGCCGTTTGGCATTGGCGACCTCGTGGCCGAGCAGCTGCAGATACCTGCCGAGGCGTCTATTGCTCTCTCCGAGCCGCAGATGGATGCCAATGGAAAGATTACCTTCAGCACCGACCTCGTGTTCAACTACAGCAGCGACACGGCTCCCTACGCCCTGGCATTTGCCGTGCTCACCGATGGTCTGACCGGCGACACGAAGAAGTGGGCACAGGCCAACTACTATTCGCACGCTGCCGATTGGGCTGGCTATGCTGACCTGAAGGAATGGTACGAGGGTGCCTCCTACATGAAGCAGGTCTACAACCACGTGGCCATTGCTGGCAAGGGCATTGCCAATGGTCTGACGGGCAGCGTGAAGGCTCCCATCGTGGAAGGTGAGACGAAGACCTATTCTAACTACATCAACGTCTCTGGCAACGCCCTCACGACGAATCTCGACCAGCTCAGCGTGGTGGCTATGCTCATCAATAAGACCACGGGTGCGGTGGTGAATGCCGACAAGCGTGCCGTGAAGGTGGTGGAGAACTTCCCCGTGAACAGCGCCACCATCGGAGCCTTCGACATAGCTACTGCCGTGCTGGGTGGCACCACCACCGTCAGCGTGCCGATGAAGAGTGTGGGCCGTGCAGGTGTGAAGAGCATCGACTATACCGTGCGTGCAGGTGCCAACGAGAGTGAGCTGATGCACCTGGAGCTGGCCGAGCCTATCAAAGGCATTGGCGTGTCGCGCTACGTTGACTTCCAGATTCCTGCCGACACCATCACGGGCATCGTCACACGCTCCGTCCTGCTTAAGAAGATCAATGGCGAGGAGAACGAGTCGAAGCAGAGCACGAGTGCCTCTGGCAAGCTCATGACCATTGCCAAGGAGTCGCCGCGCAAGACCGTCATCGAGGAGTACACCGGCACGTGGTGCATGATGTGCTGCCGTGGCATTGCAGGCCTGAAGCGTGCTCACGACGAGTATCCTAACGACATCGTCCTCATGGCTATCCATAGCGGCAGCGGCAACTCTTCCGACCCGATGCAGAACAGCGTGTTCAACACCGTCATCAGCGGACACAACTTCCCCTCAGCCGATGTGAACCGCTATCGCGCTGTCGACCCATACATTGGTGAAGGCACCGAGGGCTGGGGTCTTGGCAAGGTCATTGAAGACGAGCAAAAGAAGCTGGCCGAAGCTGGCGTCAACCTCTCTACGCCCATTCTCGATGAAGCGACGGGTGTCATCAACTTCACCACCGACGTCACGTTCCAGATTAATCGCCGCAATGCTCCCTACCTGCTGAGCTACGTGCTCATCGGCGACGGACTCACAGGCACCACCAGCGACTGGACACAGGTGAACATTTATTCCATCTATGCCGGCAGCTACGACGACGACCCGTACATGAAGGAAATCACCGAGTGGCCCTTCTATGTGGAAGGTCTCGTCTACGACCATGTAGCCCTGAATGCCCTTGGCATCAGCTCGGGTCTGACGGGAAGTTTGAAGAACCGCGTTGAAGTAGGTCAGGTGCAGAGCCATAGCACCCAGTTCAACATCAAGAACCAAACGCTGGCCAAGAAGGCCACGAAGCTCTATGTTGCCGCCATGGTCTACGATCGCGACCGCAAGTGCTTCATCAATGCCGACGTGAAGGAAGTAGTGAGCAGCACCGTAGGCATCAACCCCGCCGACATGAAGGCTGGCGAACTCGTCGAAGTGGCCCGCTTCACCGCCGACGGCAAGCGCATCAGCCATGCCCAGAAGGGCCTGAACATCGTGCGCATGAGCGATGGCACCGTGCGCAAGGTGATGGTCCGCTAATCCTTCCCCTTTTCGATTTCTGAAAAACAGCAAGGGCTCTCCCGATGGGGGAGCCCTCATTGTTTGTGTCAACGGAAATACTTTTTGTCTAAAAACAACACTCTGAGGTTCTAAAGTCAAAGCTTTTGGGCTCTAATGTCAATGCTTTTGGGTTCTAAAGTCAATGCTTTTGGGCTCTAAAGTCAATGCTTTTGGGTTCTAAAGTCAATGCTTTTGTGTTCTAAAGTCAATGCTTTTGGAGTGCAGGAGCAATGTTCTCCGTGCGTAGGGGCAGACTCCTGTGTCTGACCGCCCGTGTGTTCGCACATTGAATATGCGTGGTTGTGTAGGGTTTGTATGGGGATTCGGGCAGACACAGGGGTCTGACCCTACACGTGGGGGCATACAAAAATCCCCTCTGGACCTTTTGCGGGAACCAAAGGGGAAAATTTAGGATGCTACACATGGCAGATCAGCCGATGTCCTGCAGGATTTCGCTGAGGGTGGGGTGGATGTGCACGATGTCACGAAGCTGCTGCAGGGTGGTGTCGCGACACATCAGGGCAGAAACTTCCTGGACGAGGTCGGCAGCATGGGCACCGAGGATGTGACAGCCGATGATGCGGTCGTCGGCATCGGTGAGCAGCTTGACGAGTCCTTCGGTTTCGTCCATGGCGAGGGCCTTGCCGTTGGAGCGGTAGTAGCCCTTGTGACAAGTGTATGCGCATCCATCGGCCTTCAGCTGGTCTTCGGTGGGACCAACGCTGGCTGCTTCGGGATAGGTGAAGACGGCTGCAGGCATGATGTCGAGTCGGATGGTGTCGGCGTGGCCGAGGATGTGGTTCACCACACGGCGTCCCTGCATCGTGGCGGCATGGGCGAGCAACTGGCGTCCGTTGACATCGCCGATGGCGAAGATGCGGGTGTCGGTGGTAGGCTGTCCTTCTGCTTTCTCCACCTCGAAGGTATCGGCGTTCACCTTGATGCCAAGGCGGTCGTAGGCGATGCCGGCCTTCTCCAAGCCGAGGTTCTCGACGTTGGGCGTGCGACCTGTTGCCACGAGGATGACATCGGCCTCCACGCTTTCCGTCTTGCCCTTGCGCTCGAAGGACACCACGCGCCCGTCGACCTGCTTCACGCCGGCACCCATGAAGAACTTAATGCCGCGCTTCTCGAGCTGCTTGCGCAGACGCTTGGCAATGTCGCTGTCCATGGCGGGCAGGCATTCCTTGAGGTATTCCACCACCGTCACTTCGCTGCCGAAGCTGGCGAAGGCACTGGCAAACTCCATGCCGATGACGCCTGCACCGATGATGCAAAGGGTCTTGGGAACTTCCTGTATGTCGAGGAGTTCGGTGGAGGTGATGCAGTTCGGTCCGGTGATGCCTGGAATGGGAAGAATCTTTGTGCGTGAGCCCGAGGCAATGATGATGTTCGATGCCTCGTAGCGCTCAACGATGGTCTCCGGCTCGCCCCAGCCATCCTCGTCGGCAGAGGGCATGGAGGTAGACACCACCTCGACGGTTTGTGCATCGACGAAGTGGGCATGGCCATGCACGAAGGTGATGCCGGGCTGCTTCATGAGCAGTTCAACACCCGAGCGCAGTTGCTCTACAACGAGTTGCTTGCGCTCTGCCACCTTGGCGAAGTCGAGAGGCTGTCCCAGCGCTGCCAGCTCGGCATCGTGGCAGAATGCTTTCGTGGGGATGCATCCGCAGTTCAGACAGGTGCCGCCTGCGAAGGCACTTTCCACGATGACCACCTGCAAGCCCTGCTTGGCTGCATACTCGGCAGCACGATAGCCTCCGGGGCCGCTGCCGATGATCAGTAAATCGCTCTTCATTGATTCGTGAAATAATTGGTGAAAAAACGTTGTTTTCTGCCACTCGAGGTTTTCGGAATGAGGGGGACAACACAGGCGTGCCCCCTCACGAAAGCGTTCACCGGAAGTGGCTCTCTTTGAGTTAACCCTCGGCTTCAGCCTTGAGCTGTCGCCAGGTCACAATAGGATGCTTGGCTGCCAGCACGTCGTCGACACGTCCGATGGGCGTGTTGTGGGGTGCTGACTTCACCATCTCAGGATCGGTCTTGGCTTCCTCGGCAATGCGGCGCATCACACTGATGAAGGCATCGAGCGTTTCCTTCGACTCGTTCTCCGTGGGCTCAATCATCAGACTCTCGTGGAAGAGCAGCGGGAAGTAGATGGTGGGAGCATGGTAGCCGTAGTCGAGCAGGCGCTTCGCGACGTCCATGGTGGTGACACCGGTGGACTTGTCCTTCAGGCCGTCGAACACGAACTCGTGCTTGCACAGGCCGTCGATGGGCAGTTCGTAGACGTCTTTCAGCGCTTCCTTGATGTAGGTGGCGTTGAGTGTTGCCAGCGGACCAACCATCTTGATGTTCTCGCGTCCGAGCGAAAGGATGTAGGTGTAGGCCTTCAGCATCACACCGAAGTTGCCGAAGAAGTTGCCCACGCTGCCGAGTGACTTCTCATAGTCGCCCGTCTCGACATGGAACGACACGCCTTCTTCGCTGTCTTCACGCACGATGACACGTGGAGTGGGGAGGAACTGCTCAAGTCCTTCGCGCACACCCACCGGTCCACTGCCGGGACCACCGCCGCCGTGAGGCGTTGAGAACGTCTTGTGCAGGTTGATGTGGCACACGTCGAAGCCCATGTCGCCAGGACGGCAGGCGCCGAGCATGGGGTTGAGGTTGGCTCCGTCGTAGTACATCAGTCCGCCACATTCGTGCACGAGCTTGGTGATTTCGGGAATGGCATGTTCGAAGATGCCCAGCGTGTTGGGGTTGGTCATCATCATGGCAGCCACCTCCTGTCCGCACTCAGCGAGCAGGCGCTTCAGGTCGTCGACATCGACGGTACCGTCGGCAAGGCTCTTCACCTCCACGACGTCGAGTCCGCAGACAGCTGCCGAAGCAGGATTGGTGCCGTGGGCAGAGTCGGGGATGAGCACCTTGGTGCGACGCTCGTCCTGGCGGCTCATGTGATAGGCACGAATGACCATCAGACCCGTGAGCTCGCCGTGGGCACCGGCGCAGGGATTCAGCGTGAACTCGCTCAGACCAGTGAGCTCGGCCAGCGATTCCTGAAGCACGTAGTAGAGTTCCAGCGCGTGCTGGCAGGTGTCGGCATGCTGCAGCGGGTGCAGTCCTGCAAACGTCTTCATGGCGGCAATCTCCTCGTTGATGATGGGATTGTACTTCATGGTGCATGAGCCCAGCGGATAGAACCCGTCGTTCACACCGAAGTTGTTGTGGCTGAGGTTCGTGTAGTGGCGCACCACGGTGAGCTCGTCACACTCCGGCAGCTCGGCCTCTTTGGCACGGCAGAGGGCTTCAGGCAGTTCGCTTGTTGAATGCTGATAGTTGGTTTTAGGCAGCGAGTAGCCGCGACGTCCCGTCTTCGAGAGTTCGAAAATCAGGTTTCCGTATAGTTTGTTATTCATGCCTTGTCCTCCTTGATTCGTTTGATGATGTTCACTAAGTCGTCCATCTCCTCGCGCGTGCGCTGTTCGGTGACGGCAAGCATCAGCGTGTTGTCGTCGATCTTCACACCGGCAGCGATGTTCCAGTCGGCACAGGTGTCGAGGATGTCGTCGGCCTTCAGGTCGTCGAAGGTGACGCAGAACTCATTGAAGAACGGCTGTTCATAAGTCAGGTGGCAGAGACCCGTGGCGAGCAGCTCGTCAGCGAGATAGTGGGCAGCGGCATACGACTGCTCGGCAACTTCGCGCAGTCCCTGACGTCCCATGACGGAGAGATAGATGGTGACATAGAGTGCCATGAGCGACTGGTTCGAACAGATGTTCGACGTGGCCTTCTGACGGCGGATGTGCTGTTCGCGTGCCTGCAGCGTGAGGACGAATGCCCGCTGTCCGCGGTTGTCCTTGGTCATGCCGACGATGCGTCCCGGCATCTTGCGAATGAGCTTCTCGGTGCAGCACATGTAGCCCACGCCAGGGCCTCCGAACGACATGGGGATGCCCAGCGACTGTCCGTCGCCAACGGCGATGTCGGCTCCCCACTCGGCGGGAGTCTTCAAGATGGCAAGGTCGGCAGCGATGCTGTTGATGATGAAGAGTGCCTTCTGCTCATGAGCGGCATCGGCAAAGCCCGAGAAGTCCTCGATGATTCCGAAGTAGTTGGGAGCCTGCACGACAACGCCTGCCACACCGCCCTCGGCGAGCTTGGCACGGAGGTCATCGTGGTCGGTGACACCGTCTTTGGCTGCTACCATCACAATGTCGATGCCATGAAACTTGGCATAGGTGTTGACAACGCGCACGGTCTTCGGGTCTACGGTTTCAGAGACGAGCACCTTCGTGGCCTTCTTGGCATTCGAGAATGCCATCATCACGGCTTCGGCAGTTGCTGTGGCACCGTCGTACATGGAGGCATTGCTGATGTCCATGCCCGTGAGCTCGGTCATCATCGACTGATACTCGAAGATGTAGTGCAGTGTGCCTTGCGAAATCTCGGCCTGATACGGTGTGTAGGAGGTAAGGAACTCAGAACGCTCGATGAGATTCTGCACGATGGATGGTGCATAGTGGTCGTAGATGCCGGCACCGGTGAAGCAGGTGAGCGGTTCGTTGAGTTCAGCCATCGAGTTGAACAGCTGGCGCAACTCCATTTCCGACTGTGCCTCTGGGAGGTTGTACTGCTGGCGGAAGCGAATGCTCTCGGGCACGTCGGCATAGAGGTCGTCGAGCGACTTTACGCCCGACTTCTCAAGCATCGCCTGCAGGTCTTCGTCGGTATGTGGGAAATACTTGTACATTTGTGTGAAGTTTAAAAGACCCACCCCCGTCCCCTCCCTGTATGGAGGGGAGTAGTATGCCCGTGCGGTTAGCGTGAGCAATGACTCCCCGCCCTATTGGGAGGGGCAGGGGGGAGGGTCGTCTGTTTTTACTTGCAAATGGCCTCGTAGGCGGCAGCATCCATGAGGTTGTCGAGGTCGGCCTTGTCGGAGAGCTCAACCTTGATAATCCAGTTCTCGAAAGCATCCTGGTTGATGAGCTCGGGCTCGTCCTCGAGGGCTTCGTTTACCTCTACGACGGTTCCGCTGACGGGAGAGATGAGGTCGCTGGCAGCCTTCACGCTCTCTACGGCGCCAAACTCTTCGCCTGCCGTTACCTCGTCGTCGACCTCAGGCATGTCAACATAAACGACGTTGCCAAGTGCATGCTGTGCATAGTCGGTGATACCCACATAGCCGAAGTCGCCTTCGACGCGTACATACTCGTGTGACTCGCTGTAGTAGAGTCCTTCAATTACTTTTGCCATAATTCTTTTTACTATTTAAATTGTTGATTAATGATTTTCGTTTTTTATTGGGGGGAGGGTAGGAGTGTAGACAATAGCCCGGCTCACGACACCCTTCCCAAGTTCCCTGCTCTTGAGGGTAGGCTCCTTACTTCTTGTAGTGCTTGTCGTAGAAGCGCTTCTTGACGACGACGCCCGGGAAGGTCTTCTTGCGAATCTGAATCTCGAGCTCGGTGCCCAGCTTGGCATGGGGAGTCTCAACGAGTGCCATGCAAACGCTCTTGTCGACCGACAGACAGTGGTAGCCGGTGGTGACCTCGCCAACCTTCACGCCGTCCTTCAGCACAGCATAGCCGTGACGAGGGATGGCTTTATCTTGCAGCTCGATGCCGATGACGCGCTTGGCAACACCGTTTGCCTTCTGCTCAACGAGTGCTTCCTTGCCGATGAACTCGGGCTTGTCGAGCTTGCAGAACATCGACAGACCAGCCATCACGGGCGAGATTTCAGCCGAGAGTTCGTCGCCATAGAGAGGCAGACCCACCTCGAAGCGCAGCGTGTCGCGACAGCCCAGTCCGCAGGGCTTGCAGCGTCCGCTTTCCATCAGTTTGTCCCACATCTGGCGGATGAGGTAGTGTGAAGCATAGATCTCGAAGCCGTCTTCACCCGTGTAGCCTGTGCGGCTGATGATGATGGTCTCTTCGTTCACGTCGAGCTTCTTGCCGGTGTAGAACTTCAGGTCCTTGCAAGCCAGCCCGAGCACTTCCTCGCAGACTGCCTCGGCCTCCGGACCTTGCACGGCCAGCTGTCCGTAGTAGTCGGAGACGTGTTCGAAAGTGACGTTGAAGCCTTCGAGGTGCTCCTGCATCCATGCCACGTCCTTGTCGATGTTGGCGGCATTGATGACCAGGAAGAACTCCTCGGCAGCCATCTTGTAGACCAGCAGGTCGTCGACGGTGCCGCCGTCAGGGTAGCACATCATGCCGTAGAAGATCTGCCCGTCGGGGGCGTCTTTCACATCGTTGGTGAAGATATGGTTGACGTAGCGTTCGGCATCAGGACCAGTGATGAGCACTTCGCCCATGTGGCTCACGTCGAAGACGCCGCAGGCCTGACGTACAGCCTGATGCTCGTCGGTGATGTTTGAATACTGAATAGGCATGATGAATCCGCCAAAAGGAGACATCAATGCACCCATTGCAACATGTTTGTCATAGAGACAGGTTTTCTTTTCTTCCATTGGTTTAAAGTTTTATTGGGTTTTATAATTAAGTATCAATTGTATGAAAGCCTCTTTCGAGAGGTTCAGAATGATGTTGTCGAGTCGCTCCGGCAGGGCATTAGAGATGCTTTCTGCGTCGAGCTGGACTCCCTTTAGGGGCTTGAGCAGCTGTCCGTCGAGGTCGCCCACGAGGAAATAGTCGCCCACGAGATTGATGTCCTTGATGCGACTGCCCTTCACCTGCATCCTCACTTCAAGTTCGCCCACGCCTTCCACGCGCTGTCGGCGAATAGTGGAGTAGGTGGGGTTGTTGCCAACGATGAACGACTCGCTGAGGTATTCTTCCTCAATGGCCTCTACGGCTGCGATGTCCTGCTCGGTGAGAACCAACTCCCGATTGCAGAGCGTGCTCTTCACGAACTCCTTGAACTCGCCGATGGTCAGGTCGGTGTAGTCCTTCAGCAGCGCAATGTGTTGCCGTACGCTCTTCACCCCCTTGCTCACCAGCTTCTCATCGCTGGGCGTGATGGCTCCCACCATGTTTTCCATGTTCGTGTCGAAGAGCATCGTGCCATGAACAATGCTGTGTCCCGGTATGTGATAGAACGCGTTGCCCGACACCTTCCGGCCGTCGATGAGAATGTCGTTACGCCCACTGGTCTTTGCGTCGATGCCCAGTTTGCAGAGCATCAGCGCCACGAGGTTGATGTAGCGGTTGAAGGTGAAGTTCACCTGCTCGTCGCGCGTGATGTAGGAGAACATGATGTTCGACATGTCGGCATACACACACCCGCCTCCGCTTTTGCGGCGAAAGGTGGCAATGCCGTGCTCGCGACAGTACTCCAGGTTGACTTCTGCCTCGATGACCTGGTTGCGACCGAAGATGACGCTCGGTTCCACCTGCCACATGAAAAAACAGTCGTCGTCCGTGTTCAGATGGCGAGCAACGTGTTCCTCCAATGCAAGATAGAAGCTCAGCTTTCGGGGCTGATGGCTGGGGAGCGTTATGTAAATCATTCCCTGTTTATCAGGTATTTTATACTTGTTTTCCTTCTTCGTTTGCAAATTTACGCTTTTTCGGTCGAATAGAGAAATTATTTGCCCGTTTTTTATCGCCAGCGACTATTAAAAAATGTTTCTCTTGTGCATTGTCGGAATTGGAACTTCAGAGAACATCGGACTGCAGCATACGAAAATACCCAGCAAAAGCATTGACTTTTGCCGGGTAGACATGGTGTATGGCGATATGTGAAATGCCTATTGGTTGAGCAGAAACTGCTTGAAGTCGGCGAAATCCTTGCTCATGGGAATGCTCTGCTTGGTGCCTTTCATGAAGTTGGCAAGACGCTCGGGAATAGGTAGGTCGATGCCGAGGACGCTGTCGACGGTTTCCTTGAACTTCGCGGGATGTGCCGTTTCGCAGAAAATGCCGATTTCACCGGGCTTCAGCTGATCCTCGATGGCCTGATAGCCGCATGCTCCGTGGGGGTCGAGCACATAGCCTGTCTCGGCATAGCAGCGGCGCATGATGTCGCGAATCTCATCGTCGCTATAGGTTGCTCCGCTGATGAGCGAGGTGATGCGCTGGTGGGTTTCGACCGGCGAGAGCTGCTGGTGCTTCGAATAGAGGTCGATGATGCGGGCAAAGTTGCTGGGATCGCCGACATCCATCGCGTTGGCAAGTGTCTGCTGCGATGCCCTTGGCGAATACTGTCCCGTGAGCAGATACTGATAGAAGATGTCGTTGGCGTTGTTGGCTGCAATGAATCGCTTCACGGGCAATCCCATCTGGTGTCCGAACAGCGCGGCACAGATGTTTCCGAAATTGCCGCTTGGCACACATACGACAAACTCACGTTGCTCTCCACTTTCCTTCTGAAGCTTCATGGCTTGCGCAATGGCGTTGAAGTAGTAGAACGCCTGCGGAAGGAAACGAGCCACGTTGATGCTGTTGGCCGACGTGAGCTGCATGTGGCGGCAGAGTTCTTCGTCCATGAAGGCATTCTTCACCAATGCCTGGCAATCGTCGAAAACGCCGTCTACCTCAATGGCGGTGATGTTCTGTCCGAGTGTTGCAAACTGGCTCTCCTGAATCTTGCTCACCTTTCCTTTTGGATAGAGCACGTAGACGTGTATGCCCTCTACGCCGAGGAATCCGTTGGCAACGGCCGAACCCGTGTCGCCACTTGTTGCAACGAGTACGTTGACAGTGGCCCCTTTCGGCTTATCAGATGCCTTGATAAAGTATTGCAGGAGTCGCGCCATGAAGCGGGCACCTACATCCTTGAAGGCCAGCGTCGGTCCATGAAAGAGTTCCAGCGAATAGATGTTGTCCTTCACCTTGACGATGGGGCTCTCGAACGAAAGCGTGTCGCAGACAATCTGCTTCAGGGCTTCTGCCTCGACATCTTCTCCGAAGAAGGCCTGGGCCACTTGGCAAGCAATCTGTTGGAACGACATCTCGGGCATCTGCTCGAAGAACTCCTTGGGCAGTGGGGTGATGGATTCGGGCATATACAAGCCTCTATCTTCAGCCAGTCCTTTCACGACGGCTTTCTCGAGTGTGGCGATAGGGGCACGCCCCTGTGTGGAATAGTATCTCATTGCGTTATTTGTTGCTAAATGTTCATCAATGTCTTCATAAACTCTTGAAGGCGGAGCAGTCCGTAGGCACCGCTGACACAGGACACTTCGTCGTAGCTGGTGACACTGTCGGGCTCGATGCCTTTATAATAGATGAGGAAGGGCACGGGCTCGCTTACGTGTGTACGCACCTCTACAGGTGTCGGATGGTCGGGCAGGACGGCAATGCAGACGGGTTCGTCCCATTGGCTGACGGCCTCGTAGACTGGCTTGACGATGCGGCTGTCCAGATTCTCAATGGTGCGAATCTTCAACTCCAGATTGCCATCATGACCAGCTTCGTCGCTTGCTTCCACATGCACATAGACGAAGTCGTCGTTGCGCAATGCCTCGATGGCTGCCGCTGCCTTGCCTTCGTAGTTGGTGTCGGCCAAGCCTGTTGCACCGTCAACGATGATGTTTCGCAGGCCGGCATAGTGTCCGATGCCGCGAATGAGGTCGACGGCAGAGATAACAGCGCCGCTCTTGACTTGCGGGAACTGCTGCATGAGCGTCTGCATCTTCGGACGATAACCGCCTCCCCAAGGCCAGACGCAGTTGGCTTGTCGCTCGCCTCGCTCTGCACGAGCCTTGTTGAAGGGATGCTCGGCCAGGAGAGCCTGCGATTTCACGATGAGCATCGTGAGCAAATCAGCGGTTTCTTGTGCCTCAGGCGTCAAGGCAACAGGCAACAATTTCTCCCATTCTTCGTTCGGATGATCGTGGGGTGGGGCGCAGTCTACATTCTTGTTGCCGTTGCTGACAACGAGCAGATGCCGATACTGAATGCCCTTGATGAAGCGAACACGGTTCTTGCCAAAGTGGCTGACGATTTCCGGATCGTTTGAAAGCTTTTCGTTCAGATACTCGATGAGTGGTCCGGCATCTTCTGTCGAGAGGTTTCCTCCGTTGTGTGTGATGATGAGTCCGTTCTGCACGTTGATGATGTTGCAACGCAACGCGAAGTCACTGGGCTGCATCTCGTAGCCAATGGAAGCTGCTTCAAGCGGTCCACGCCCTTCGTAAACCTCGTTCAGATCATAGCCGAGAATGGCAGCATTGGCAACTTCCGATCCCGGTTGGAATCCGTCGGGAATGGTGATGAGTCGCCCTGTACGGCCCTTCTTGGCAAGCAAGTCCATGTAGGGGGTGTTGGCGTATTGCAACAGCGTCTTTCCTCCCAGCCGCTCAACGGCATGATCGGCCATACCGTCGCCTAATATAATAATGTGTTTCATCGAAATGTCGGGTTATGAGGATTAAATATTGGCTATCGACATGATGTTGGCAAACACACCTGCTGCCGTCACGCTGGCTCCGGCTCCGTAGCCCTGAATGAGCATCGGGAACTCTTTGTAGCGCTCGGTGGTGAGCATCACGATGTTGTTGGAGCCCTGCAGATTGTAGAAGGGATGTCCCTGCGATACAGCTTGCAAGCCAACTTGTGTGCGTCCACCTTCCATCGTTGCCACGAAGCGTAGGCGTTTGCCTTCTTCCTCCAATTGGCGGCGGCGCGTCTCGAAGCCCTCGTCGAGCTCAGGCAGACGCTCCCAGAACGATTCCACGCTTCCGCTGAAGAATTCTTCAGGAATAAAGAGATGCTTCTCCACGTCGGATTGCTCCACTTGGTAGCCAGCCTCGCGCGTGAGGATGACGAGTTTGCGAATGACGTCGGTACCGCTCAGGTCGATGCGCGGGTCGGGTTCACTATAGCCTTCTTCCTTTGCGCGCCTTACCGTCTCAGAGAACGGCACTTCGGCAGAGAGTGCATTGAAGATGTAGTTGAGCGTTCCCGAGAGAATAGCCTCAATCTTCAGAATCTTGTCGCCGGAGTTACAAAGGTCGTTGATGGTTCCGATAATAGGCAGACCAGCACCGACATTCGTCTCGAAGCGGAATTTTACGCCTCGCTCCATTGCTGTCTGCTTCAAGAGCAGGTAGTTGCCATAATCTGACGAGGCTGCTATCTTGTTGGCGGTGATTACGTTGATGTTGTGCAGCAGGAAGTCGTGATAGAGGTCGGCAATCTCCTTGCTTGCCGTACAATCGACGAACACAGAGTTGAAGATGTTCATGCCGATGACGTTCTCATGCAACTTCATGGAGTCGCTTGGCTCCGATGCCTGCAGTTGTTCGCGGTAGTTGCTCAAATCGATTCCATCTCGGTTATAAATAGCACACTTGGAGCTTGCAATACCGACGACGTTCAGCTTCAGGCGCGAGTGTTCCTTCAGCTCTTCATATTGCGAGCGAATCTGTTCGATGAGTTTGCTACCCACCGTTCCTACACCGCAGATGAAGAGGTTCAAGACCTTATATTCTGACAGGAAGAACGAGTCGTGAAGCACATTGAGCGACTTCCGCAACAGTGACTCCTTAACAACAAACGAGATGTTGGTCTCCGAAGCACCCTGCGCACAGGCAATGACCGAGATACCACTGCGGCCAAGAGTGCCAAACAGCTTACCAGCAATACCGGGCGTATGCTTCATGTTCTCACCAACGATGGCGATGGTGGCAAGTCCACTCTCGACAATCATCGGGAACATTGCACCCGTCTCAATCTCTTTCGCGAACTCCTCGTTGAGCACGCGGGCAGCCTCTTCTGCATCGACATCGCGAACACCGATACTCGTTGAGTTTTCGGACGATGCCTGGCTGACCATGAACACCGAGATGCCGTTCGAGGCCAACGTTGTGAAGATGCGGCGGTTCACACCGATGACACCCACCATCGACAAACCCGTTACGGTGATGAGGGCGGTTCCCTTGATGCTCGAGATGCCCTTAATGGGCTTCTGGTCGTTGTCTATTTGTTGCTTGATGAGTGTTCCCGGATGCTTGGGGTTGAAGGTGTTCTTCACACGAATGGGGATATTCTTCACGCAAACGGGATATATGGTGGGGGGATATACGACTTTCGCTCCGAAGTTGCAGAGCTCCATTGCCTCCACATACGACAGTTCGTTGATGGTATAGGCCGTCTTGATGACTCGCGGGTCGGCAGTCATGAAACCATCCACGTCGGTCCAAATCTCGAGCACATCGGCATCGAGGGCTGCAGCGATGATGGCTGCCGTGTAATCGCTACCTCCGCGTCCAAGGTTGGTGGTTTCGCCGCTATCGCGGTCGCGGCTGACGAATCCAGGCACGATGGAAATGCGAGGCGTGTGGGCAAACGACTCTCTCACGAGGCGATAGGTCAGCTCCGTGTCGAGTTGGTTCTTTCCGTGCTTGCGCTCTGTGCGGATGAAGTCGCGGGCATTCATGCGCACCGACCCGCGGATGAGCGAGGAGACGATGTGCGAGCTGATGCGCTCGCCGTAGCTGACGATAGCATCCTGTGACTTCTTGCTCAGGTCGTGAACAAGATATACGCCGAAGAAGATGGAACGTAACTGGTCAAAAAGAGAATCTACCGTGAACACAAGCTGTTCAAGGCTTTTGGTGTCGGTGATAACTGCATCGATGAGTCGGTGATGACGGTCTACTATATCCTGAAATTCCGTCCGCCACTTGTCGTTACCCTTGAGGGCTGTCTGCGAGGTTGCCAGCAATTGGTCGGTGATGCCGCTGAGGGCACTTACAACAACTACGACCGGTCCGTGCTTAGCCTCTTTCTCAACAATACTTTTTACACTTAAAATACTCTCTACAGATCCTACGGAGGATCCGCCAAACTTTAAAACTTTCATGTTGGTGTTTAGTTGATTACTATTAATACTACCCTCATACAAAGAGGGAATCGCATAACTTGGCTGCAAAGGTAGTGAAAAACGAAGAAAACACAAAGAAAAATCGCCAATAATTTCAAGATCGGGCGTAATTGGTCCTCGATTTCCAGGCATTTATGAGTATGACAATAATGGGCGTGTAGGGGCAGCCCCGTGTCTGCCCACTAGTATTTGAACACGTGGGGTTGTGTAGGGGGGAGCATGTTGAGACTCGGGCAGACACGGGAGTCTGCCCCTACCGTAGAATAAAAATAAGTGGAAACAACGATGCGATACTATTCGAACTCGAGTCCTTCGGTGCGGTCTTTCTCGTAATAGTCGCTGAGCATGCCAAGAAGAGTGGTGATTTCCTTGATGGCGTGAGCCGTGTTGGGAGTAATCTCTTTGTTCTGAAGGCGAAGCATCATCGTGCCATAAAGGGCATCGAGGCAGGTCTCAATCTCGTTCTTGTCCTTGTCGCCGCGATTACGCAACTCCACAATGAACGGCAACACCTTATAATATTGTGATGTATAGAACGGGAATTTCGTGCTCGCAAGCAGCTGAGCATGCAATTCCGACATCTGTTGAAGCACCACCTGATTGATTTGCAGATGACCCGATTGGCGCTTTCCTTCCTGGTTCATCATCGTGACGAGGTTGCCGTACCAGTCGGTCATTTCTTCGATCTGCTCGTCGTCGTAGTCGAAACGGGCGATGTATTCGCGGCGCAAACGGCTGAGCGAGCAGTCATAAGCGCGGATGATGTCTTCTACCTGCCACATGTAAAGCAGGTATTCTGCGATGCTTTTCTTGCGAAGTTCTTGTGCGATGAACACGTTATTCTGTGATTTGGAGATTCAACAAATATAGCTAAATTCTGACGAGATTGGTGGTGGTGCCCAGCAACATGATAACGCTTCCGATGATCACGGTCACACCGATGACCTGATTGATAATCTTGATGCCCTGTTCGTCAAACTTCGAGCGAATCTTATCGACCAGCCAGGTGAGTCCCCACCACCAGAGGAGAGCGCCACCAACGATGCTCAAGAATCCCACAATCATCTCGAAAGGATGGTCGGGCAGCACAAAGGCGAACTGAGCATAAAGGGCCAAGAAGAGGAACACGATGAGCGGATTCGACAACGTCACAAGGAAGGCAGTTACGGCGTTGTAGGTAAGCGTTCCTTTTGTCTGGCTCGACTGGTGCATATTCTTCGTTGGGTCGGTTCGATAAGTATACCAACCAAACGCCATAAGCATCAGGGAACCAATGATTTGCAGATAGAAGCGTGTCTGTGCGTTGTTTACGAAATCCATCACGAAGGCCATACCGAAACCGGTGATGGCGGCATAGATGATGTCGCTGGCTGCAGCACCCACACCCGTCACAAAACCATACCAACGCCCTTTCTTCAACGTGCGCTGAACGCAGAGCACGCCGACCGGTCCCATGGGAGCAGAGGCAATCATGCCGATGAGCAGTCCCTTGAAGATGAAATCCAATATGTTGATAGGCAAATGGAATGGCATATCGACTGCAAAGGTACAAATAAAAGTTCAAAGTTCAAAGTCCAAAGTTCAAAGATTTGCATGAAATGAGTTAAAGAAGTTAAAGGACGCATGATTTTCTGAAAAAAACTATACAAGAGAACCCCAAAACTAGAAACTTTTTTGTAACTTTGCGCCATATACGCAAATAACTAAAACCAATTTGTAATAAGAAGTATGGATACACAACAGACATTGAAACCGTATGTGATCGGTTTGGATTTGGGCGGAACAAACTCCGTCTTCGGTATTGTTGACAGTCGTGGCGAGATCAAGGCCACTACCGCTATCAAGACTCAGGGCTACGACAAAGTGGAAGACTACGTGGACGCTTGCGTGACTGCTCTGGAGCCTATCATCGAACAAGTGGGAGGCATCGACATGATCAAGGCAATGGGTATTGGTGCACCTAACGGCAACTATTATAACGGCACCATCGAGTTTGCTCCCAACCTGTCGTGGGGCCATGATGGAATCGTGCCGCTGGCCGCTATGTTCAAGGAGCGTTTGGGCATTCCTGTGGCTCTGACCAACGATGCTAATGCCGCCGCTATCGGTGAGATGATCTACGGCGTGGCTCGTGGCATGAAAAACTTCATCGTGATCACACTGGGTACGGGTGTTGGCTCGGGTATCGTCATCAACGGCCAGCTCGTCTATGGCTGCGACGGCTTTGCTGGTGAGCTTGGACACGTCATCGTACGCCGCGAGAATGGTCGTCCTTGCGGATGTGGTCGTAAGGGTTGCCTCGAGACCTATTGCTCGGCAACGGGTGTGGCACGTACGGCCCGTGAATTGTTGGCAACTACCACTCAGCCTTCTTTGCTCCGTGAGCTCGATCCCGAAAAGATCACAAGTCTCGATGTTGCTATTGCTGCTGGTAAGGGCGACAAGCTTGCCAACGAGATCTATGAGTTCACCGGACGTCTGCTGGGTGAGGCTTGTGCCGACTTTGCCGCTTTCTCGTCACCTGAGGCCTTCATCTTCTTCGGAGGTATGACCAAAGCTGGCGACCTGATCATGAAACCCATTGAGAAGGCTTACGACGAGAATGTGCTGAAGATCTTCAAGGGCAAGGCTAAGTTCCTCGTGAGCGGACTTGAGGGCTCGAGTGCTGCTGTGCTCGGCGCAAGTGCCGTAGGTTGGGAAATATAATCAGTTTGAATGTTAACTTCTCTCCAGGCGTTCTACCTCAAGTAGATTGTCTGGAGTCTTTGGATAGCAAGAAGTATGAAGCCAGACGGTTTGAAGTTTTTACGCAACTCCTACCTTTGGCAAACGATTAGCTTATGGGCTTTCTGGACGGTGATGTTCGTCGTACAGAAGCCCATATTCATGGTTTGCTACAAGGGCCTTTTCGGCAACTCATCGGTGGTCGACTGGTGCCGGGTGTGCCTGCATGGGTTTCCACTCGACATCTCGATGGCCGGCTATCTCACAATTGTGCCTTTGGTGTTGTCGTTGATAGCCGTCTGGGCTCCAAGCAAACTGCTACGGAAGTGTTGCCGCGTGTGGCTCTTCCTTGCTTCCGTGTTGGTTGCGCTCACGTTCCTGCTAAACTTGGTGCTCTACGAGTATTGGGGCTTCCCGCTCGATTCCACACCACTGTTCTACTTCTTCTCTTCGCCCAGCGACGCGATGGCAAGTGTTGGCGTGGGAGAAATTGTGCTGATGGTGTTTCTCTTCTGCGCCTTGTCGCTCATCATTTATTTCGGCGCTTGTTGGAGTTTCGGCTTGAAGCGGTTCTGCAAAAGGCGTAAGATGCTGGTCGCCCATCAGCTATGGA
Organism: uncultured Prevotellaceae bacterium; assembly: GCA_900316285.1. Taxonomy (GTDB): domain Bacteria; phylum Bacteroidota; class Bacteroidia; order Bacteroidales; family Bacteroidaceae; genus Prevotella. The sequence continues at coordinate 65,556 of ONCG01000007.1, read as the reverse complement.
CCACCTTATTATATATATTATTAGGCGGACTGATGTTCTTGGGCATCAGGGGAGGCGTGACGGTTTCATCGATGAATACGGGCAAAGCCTACTTCAGCGAGCGGCAGGAACTGAATCATGCTGCCGTGAACCCGATGTTCAGCTTGATGGAATCGTTGCTCCACGAGAGCAACTTCGCATCGCAATACCGCTTCCTTGATGATAAGGAAGCAGCGGAACTCTTCCGTGAAATGACTGAGAGCGGAGAAGGAGTGACGGAACAGCTGCTCACGGATGAACGTCCAGACATCTATCTGCTCATCCTCGAGAGCTTCTCTTCGAAGCTGATGAAGACGTTGGGTGGAAATGGAGTTGCTCAAGAGCTCGATAGCCTTGCAAAGCAGGGTGTGCTCTTCACTCACTTTCATGCCAACAGCTTCAGAACCGACAGAGGCTTGGTTTCTATTCTGAGCGGCTATCCTGCCCAACCCACGATGAGCCTGATGAAGTATCCTCGCAAAACGGCTACGTTGCCTTCAATTGCTAGGAGCCTGAAGAGTGCGGGCTACGATGTTCGTTACTATTATGGAGGTGATGCCGACTTCACGAACATGCGTTCCTACTTGGTGGCACAAGGCATTGACAACATCGTTTCTGACGTTGACTTCCCGATGTCGGAAAGGCTCAGCAAATGGGGCGTTCCCGATCATCTGGTGTTCAATAGGTTATTGGCTAACGAACAATTGGCGAGCTCCACATCTTCCGGTGGGCAAAGTGCAGAGAGAAAGTCGCGACCCGTTTTTCGCATTGTGCAGACCTCCAGTTCCCACGAACCCTTCGATGTACCATATCATCAGTTATCCGACGAGCGGCTGAATGCCTTCGCCTATGCTGATCATTGTGTGGGCGACTTTGTCAAAAAGCTTCGTGCAAGCAATCGTTGGCAACGTTCGTTGGTGGTGATCGTCCCCGATCATCTCGGCTGCTATCCGCCTCACATCAGCAACTACGACTTCAGCCGTTATGAGATTCCGCTGATTCTTGTGGGCGGTGTGGTGAAGGAACCTCGAACGGTCGATGTCGTTGGCTCCCAACAAGACCTTGCGGCTACATTGCTTTCCCAGCTCGGCATTTCCCACGAGGAGTTCCTCTTCAGCAAGGACATGTTGCATAGCGGCACGCCACACTTTGCCTTCTTCACCGTTCCCGATGCCTTTGGAATCGTCAGCGAGAACGGAAGGCTCATCTTCGACAATAAGTCGCAAAAGGTGGTAGCTGGCGATAGCAACGATGAAGCATTGTTGAAGAAAGGCCAGGCCTATCTGCAGAAGCTTTATGACGATATCGAAAAACGATGAAAAGTCTGCCGATACACTCTCTGATGATTAAGAAAAAACATTGAAATCATGGAAGAACTCTATTTTGATATCTCACAATGGTTGGTGGAAGGCGACTCGTCGATTCTTCTTGCCGTGAACGGAATGCACTCGTCTTACTTTGATACATTTATGTGGTTGTGTAGCCGGAAGTTCGAGTGGATACCGTTCTACTTGTCGATTATCTATGTGCTCTTCCGCAATTTCAATTGGCGCGTGGTGCTCTATTCGCTTGTCGCTATGGGTGTGATATTGCTACTGACCGACGCCGTTTCGTCTCATTTCATCCGTCCGGTGGTGGCTCGTTTGCGCCCAAGCAATCTCGAGAACCCCATCAGCGAAATGATTCACATCGTTGACAACCATCGGGGCGGCCGCTATGGGTTCCCCTCGTCGCACGCCAGCAATAGCTGGGGACTTGTGTTTTTCGTCGGCCTGCTATTGCGACGACGAGTGCTCACTACGTTTCTTGCCTGTTGGGCGTTGCTCCTCTGCTATTCGCGACTCTATCTGGGTGTTCATTATCCCGGCGACTTGTTGGCAGGAATGATGCTGGGTGCTGTCGTTGCAAGCGTTGTGTACTATGTTTTCTGGAGAACGACCAAGGTGGAACCACCTTCCGATATGAATCATCCCTATATGCCTATTGCCGTAGGATTGCTCACGCTGGTCGTTTTCCTGCTTTTACCCTTGGTTCTACACATCAGCTGATCATCATCCTTGCCTATGGAGTTGCAACCCATCGCCCATTTTCGTTCGCCGTTCACCTCGAAGTTTGGCATTCCCAAGCAGAGCGGACTTGTCGAAGAACTACGCGGAGAGATAGTCTTCGAGCCAGCTTTCCGCAATGCCGACTATTTGCGGGGCATCGAGGAATTCGACTACCTGTGGCTCATCTGGGAGTTTTCCGCCAACCCACACAAGGCCGTGAGTCCTGTTGTGCGTCCTCCCGTTCTTGGGGGAAATGAGCGAGTAGGCGTGTTTGCTACGCGCTCGCCGTTCCGGCCTAATCCGCTTGGCCTCTCGTCGGTGAAGATTGAAAGCGTGGAGTGGGAGAGTGCGCGCGGTCCTATCATCCACGTGTTGGGTGCTGACTTGATGGATGGTACGCCTATCTTTGACATCAAACCCTACATCGTCTATGCCGATAGTCATGCTGATGCCCGATCAGGGTTTGTCGACAAGCGGCAGTGGCCGAAACTCCAGGTGGTGTTGCCCGATGAGCTACATGAGGTCTTCAGCGAAGAACAACTGAAGGCATTACGCCACACGCTCGAACTCGACCCCCGTCCACATTACCAAAACGACCCCCAAAAGGTTTATGGAATGCCTTTCGAGGGTCGTGATATTCATTTCCGTGTGAACGACGGAGTGCTCACCGTGCTATCTTCTTGATAGTCTGAGAGGTGACAAAGAGTTCATCGCCCAATCATCTTACTTGTTTTTCTCGTGTGGTCGCTCATCACGTCCGTCTTGATGAGCAAACCCTTGGTGTTGGATGAAACCCTGATGCCCGCCGAATTGTAGTAGATGGTTTCGACGACGGTAGGCTCGCTGGTTGCTTCCACGTTGATGGAAGTCGTGAAGGGCTCGCCTTCCTTGATGTCGAGCGTAGCGCCGGCACCCGTTGAAGGATCGGAAACGGCAGCTTCCACCTCGCTGGCCTCGAGGGCGTCGTAGGTGTATTGCGAGGAAGGAATGAAGTAGTCGATGTTGCCCGAACGCTTCTGCGTGTCTGTAGCCCCGAGGTTGCCTACAACCGTTACGTTATAATCCGTGTAGCCGCTCTTCGTGGCATAGTTCTTCCAAGGTGTGGCCTTTGCCTTGCTACTGGTGAAGGCGCATTTCTCGATGTAGACATTGCTACGATAACCCACGCCGACACAATAGTTGGCAAGCGTTGAGGAGTAGAGGCAATTCAAGATGTGCACTTTTCCAAAACGGATGCGGGGCATACGTTCGCGACATCCTTCGTCCCACCAGCAGCAGGCGAAAGTAGTGTTTAGGTAACCTTCGTCGGAGGCCGTATCGCTACCTCCCCAGAGGTTGCTATAGCGATGGTCGTCGCTTCCGCCCGTGCCACCTGCCTTGGGGTCGATGAGATAGTGGAAGCGGCACCAAGTGACCGTCACATAGTTCGCTTGGTTGTTGCAATCGAAATTGCCGTCGACGCCGTCTTGGAAATCACAATGGTCGACCCAGATGTGCTCGCTCGACTGAAGCGTCAGGTTGTCGTTGCCGTCGATATCGTAGGCACCAGCGCTCTTGAAGGTCATGTTGCGCATGATGAGGTTCTGGCAACGCTTGATGAGCATGATGCCCGTCTTTGCCTTTTCCGTACGGTTCTTGTTCACCATCGCCGAGCCGGGAAGGCCGTAGATGGTGAGGTTCTTGGTGTCCTGAACATTTACGTAGCCATTGACTTCAATCTCTCCCTTCACGTAGATGGTCATCTTGCTATTGGCATCTTTCTTCGTGTTGTTGCGTGCTGTTTGCAAAGCACTCTCCAACTGGGCAAGGGATGTGACGACAACGGGATTTTCGTCATTGCCGCCCGTTACGGAAGCGCCAACGGAAGCCCAGCCTACAGGCGTAGAGCTATTCGACGGGATAGCCGCAACGCTGATGGCGACAGCCAGCATGAGCACGAGGCAGGATAGTTTTCTCATATCGTTAGTTTATTTGAATAGTTTGTAGTGATGTCGGCGGGTAGTATATGAATGAAAAAACCCGGCTCCAAATGGATAACCGGGCCTAATGAAAGGAGGAGTGGTACCTCCAGGAATCGAACCGGGGACACACGGATTTTCAGTCCGATGCTCTACCAACTGAGCTAAGGCACCATGTTCTGTGTTTCCACACTTCCTTTCTTTTGCGGTTGCAAAGGTACGAAGATATTTCGAATCCTGCAAACTTTTTCGGAACTTTTTTTCTAAAAAAGCGTTTTTTTCTTGTTTTTACCCTTTTAAGGGGTTCCAACCTTGTGCTTGGAGCGGAAATTCCTGGTTGTCGCGGGTTACAAGAAGAGTGCCCAGTTCCGGTTTGGTGATGTGCCCGATGAGACGGATTCCATCGATGTCCTGTATCTTCTCGTGATCGCCGATAGGAACGGTGAATAGCAGCTCGTAGTCTTCGCCGCCATTCATCGCACATGTGGTGACGTTCAGATTCATCTCCTCAGCCATCACAGCCGTCTGGTAGTCGATGGGCAGATTCTTCTCATAGATGCGGCAACCCACTCCCGATTGCTTGCAGATGTGGAGCAGTTCCGACGAGAGACCGTCGCTGATGTCCATCATAGCCGTAGGGCGTATGCCTGCCTGGCGCAGACGAGCGATGATGTCGCCGCGAGCATCTGGTTCCAGCTGGCGTTGTAGGAGATACTCCTTGCCGGCGAAGTCAGGCTGGAAGTTGAACGAGGCCAACTCCTCTTGAAGCGATGTGTAGCGCTTCGTGTCGTTGGCGGTTTTGGCTTCGGCAATCTTCTTCTGAAGGTCGTTCACCTGACCATAGTAGACAGCCTTCTCGCGCTCGAGCAGTTGTAGGCCCATGTAGGCGGCTCCGAGGTCGCCGGAGACGCAAACGAGATCGGTGTCGTGAGCGCCCTTCCGGTAGACGATGTCTTCGCTGGCAGCCTCGCCGATGCAAGTGATGCTAATGGCAAGACCTGTATAGGAAGAGGTGGTGTCGCCGCCTACGATGTCGACGTTCCACTTTTCGCATGCTGCCCGAAGGCCACGATAGAAGTCCTCGAGGTCTTCCACCGTGAAGCGCTTGCTGAGGGCGATGCTCACGATGAGCTGGCGCGGTGTGCCGTTCATCGCGAAGATGTCGCTGATGTTCACCATTGCCGACTTGTAGCCGAGGTGCTGCATGGAGATGTAGGTGAGGTCGAAGTGTATGCCCTCCATGAGCATGTCGGAGGTGACGAGCACCTCGCTCTGGGGATAGTGAAGCACGGCGCAGTCGTCGCCAACGCCGTAGCGGGTTGATTCGTTTTGGGGCTTGATGTCTTTGGTGAGATGGTCGATCAGACCGAACTCACCGAGTTTTGCGATGTCCATTTGTTTTTTATTATGTTTGGGGTTGCGATGTATCGCAACATAGGGAACACGAGGCGAGACCGGATGGGAACGCCTAACGGGGCGGCTCAAACGAAGTAGGGCCTGATGAGCGGGGAAGGATTTATCCGAGGCGCTTGATCATCTCGCTGATGAGAGCGGTCATGATGGGCTGGGCGCGGTTGGCAGCCTCCTGCACTTCCTCGTGGCTCACCTGAACGGGTGGGTCGAAGCCGCCGAGGTCGGTGATGACGCTGATACCGAAGGTCTTGATGCCACAATGATGGGCAACGATGACTTCGGGAACGGTCGACATGCCAATGGCCTGACCGCCCAGCTTCGCATACATGCGGTATTCGGCGGGAGTCTCGAAGGTCGGTCCCTGCACACCCACGTAAACGCCGTGAACCAGACGGATGTTCTTCTCCTCAGCAATCGTGTCGGCAAGCTTGATGAGCTTAGGGTCGTAGACTTGATGCATATCGGGGAAGCGTGGTCCTGTTGGGAAGTTCGGTCCGTGTAGCGGGTGCTCTGGGAAGAAGTTGATGTGGTCGGTGATGACCATCAGATCGCCGATGCGGAAGTCCGGGCACATGCCGCCGGCGGCATTCGACACGAAGAGTGTCTCGATGCCCAGCTCGTACATCACGCGCTCCGGGAAGGTGACCTCCCTCATCGACCATCCTTCGTAGTAGTGGAAGCGACCCTTCATGGCCATGATGTCCTTGCCTCCCAACTTTCCGAAGATGAGTTTTCCGCTATGTCCCTCGACGGTCGACACAGGGAAGTTGGGTATGTCACCATAAGGAATCTCTATGGCATCAGTTATCTCTGAAGCTAATTCTCCGAGGCCGCTCCCCAGAATGACTGCTATCTTTGGGCTTGATGTCATCCTTTGTTTTAACCAGGATGCTGTTTCTTGAATTTTTTTGTACATAGCTAAGGATTTTGTTGTTAAAGTTTTCTTCTTGTTCGAGCATGAACTTAATCTTGATAGGCAAGGCGTAGATGTTCTTTCTGACCTCCTCCGAGAGTCCTTCCACCTGATAGAGGCGGGCGGCATCTTTCTCCGTTGTGATGATCATGCGAGGTTCAGGCAGTTGTTCGAAGGCCGCGTTGATGCGACCGATGTCCTTCGGGCGGAAGTAGTGATGGTCGCGGAAGGTAAGGGGCGCAATGGCCTTGCAATAGGGCGTGAGGTCGTCAATCATCTGCTGGGGCGAGGCAATGCCCGTGAGCAGCAACACAGACGTCTCGGCGGGAATCATCGACAAGGATGGCGACTCCGTCTTCTGATTCGTCTCAGCGGTTTTGATGGCTGTTGCTTCGTTGGGGAAGAGCGGTGTCAGCGAGCCGTATTCCAACGTAGTGAAGAACAAGTCCTGATAGGGGAAGAGGCCAAGAGCCCTTGTGAGCACACGATACTCCATCGGCTTCAGGTCCTTCGGACACTTGGTGATGATCACCATATCGGCACGCTGCTTGCCCTTCGAGGGCTCGCGAAGCCTGCCTGCCGGCAACATGCGGTCGTAGATGATGAGTCGGTGATAGTCGATGAGCAAGATGTTGATGCCCGGCTTCACGTAGCGATGCTGGAAGGCATCGTCGAGCAGGATGACGTCGACGTTGTTGGTTGCCTCGTCGGTGGTGAGGCGGTCGATGCCGTTGCGGCGCTTCTTGTCTACCGCCACATAGGCTTTGGGGAACTTCCGCATCATCTGGAAGGGTTCGTCGCCAATGTCGGTCACCGAGGTGTCGGCATTAGCGAGAACATATCCCTTCGTCTTCCGCTTATAGCCTCGCGAGAGCACCGCCACCTGTATCTTGTCCTGCATTAGTCGTACGAGGTGTTCCACGTGAGGGGTTTTTCCGGCACCGCCCACGGTGATATTTCCCACCGAGATGACAGGAATCTTATAGGCGCGGCTCTTCAGAATGCCCAGGTCGAACAACTGGTTCCTGAAGCGCACCATGAAGCCATAGATCCAGCTTAGTGGCAGCAGCCATTCGTTGATACTGATGAAGTCGCCCTCGCGTCGCATAGCTTTCTTTTTCTGAAGATTCTAGAAATCCTAGATATCCTAGAGTTTCTAGAGTTTCTAGATTTAACGGATGTTCAAATAATAGGGCAGGCGTGCCTGTACTGGACTCATCTGTGAAGCTTCGCGCATGAGCATGAAGGGCTTGTAGTACTCGCCGAGTGTCACACGCAGTTGTTCATCGAGGTAGTTACCACCATTTGCCTGGTTCATGAGCTGCTCGAAGAGCGATGGCTGTGTGGGATAGGCTGCGGTGTAGTACTCGTCGACCTTTGCCAGCTGGGCAGCCTTGGCGACGGCCTTGTCGAGGCCTCCAAGCTCATCGACGAGCTTGATCTTCAGGGCATCCTCACCCGTGAAGACGTGACCCTGAGCGATGGCTTCCACCTGGTCGACGGTCATCTTACGACCATCGGCGACGCGCTTGCGGAATAACTGGTAGCCTCGGTTGATGTAGGACTGCAGATAGCCCAGCTCCTCAGCGTTAAAGGGACGCGAGCTCGAGCCGAAGGCAGCGTTGCGGTTGGTCTTCACCTCATCGAACTTCAGACCGAGCTTCTTTGTCATGAGTTCTGAACGGTCGGGGATGACGCCGAAGATTCCGATGGAACCCGTGAGCGTGGTGGGTTCGGCAATGATGTAGTTGGCACCCGAGCTGATGTAGTAGCCGCCCGAAGCAGCATAGCCGCCCATCGAGACAACCACCGGCTTCTTGGCCTTCAGCAGCTCCACCTGGTGCCAGATTTGCTCGGAAGCATAGGCTGAGCCACCCGGCGAGTTCACGCGCAGCACCACAGCCTTCACCTTGTCGTCGTCGGCAAGAGCCTGCAGGTCTTTGGTCACCTCCTTAGTGACAATCTGATGGCCTCCGCCCATAAGGATTCCCTCTGCGGGCTGGTCCACGATGTCGCCATAGGCATAGTATACGGCAATCTTCTCACCGTCGTTCTTCTGCTTCACAAACTGCATGTCGCCGATGCTGATCTGGCTGATGCTCTTGTCCTCGTCAATCTCGAGCAATTTCTTCACCTCGGCTTTCACCTGATCGTGATAGAGCAGGCCGTCGACGAGCTTTAGCTTCTTCAGGGCTTCGGCACCTTCGAACATAACCAGCCGGTCGGCGTATGCATTCAGCGTGTCTACCGAGATCTTACGGCTATCGCTGACGGCTTTCACCACATTGCGCCAGAGACCATCGATGTAGGCCTGTGTCTGCTCGCGGTTGGCGTCGCTCATGCGGTCTTCGGTGTACATTTCTGTTGCACTCTTATACTTACCCACCTTGATGACCTGCATCTTGATGCCCACCTTGGCCAGCAGATCCTTCACGAACATCGGCTCGGAGGCAATGCCGTGCCAGTCGATTTCACCGTTGGGATTCAGCCAAACTTTGTCGGCAACGGAGCAGAGATAGTAGGTGCCCTGCGTGTAGGTGTCGCCATATGCTACAATCCACTTGCCCGACTTCTTGAAGTCGAGTAGGGCGTTGCGCACCTCTTGCATCGAGGCATAGTCCGACGAGAAGGCGCCAGCCTCCAAGTAGATGCCTTTTACGTTGTCGTTGTCCTTGGCCTTGCGAATGGCCTGAAGGGTCTCGTGCAGACCTACGGTGCCTGCTGCCGAGCCGAGGAACTTGGACATAGTGTCGTCGCCCGACTGTTCCTCCATGCTTCCAGAGAGGTTCATTACCAGCACGGAGTTGTTGCCAACATTCTTTGTGGCCTCACCCGAAGCGACCATTCCCACGAGGCTCATAGCACCCAGAATGGTGAGAATCAGTCCTAAAATCACGATGCCGACGATGGTAGCCAGCACATACTTGAAGAAATCTTTCATAAGCGTTTTATTTGTTTGTTGAATATTCTAACTTGCAAAGTTACGAAATGTTTTGAAAAATCGCAAAAAAATCATGCATTTCTTTCACCTTATTAAATAATAATCGTATTTTTGTAGGCGAAAAGCGGGTGTTTATGCGCTCGAAAGCTGTGGTTTGGAGCATCAGAGGGATGTTTTTGTGCAGAAGGAGACGTGCTTTAGAGGCTTAAGAGCAATGCTCTAGAGGTTTAAGAGCAATGCTTTAGAGGCTTAGGAGGTATGCTCTAGAGGTTTAGGAGCTATGCTTTAGAGGCTTAGGAGCTATGCTCTGGAGGCAAAGGAGCAATGCTATAGAGGTGGGCCTCAGATGTAGGGACGCGGCCCGCGTAACTAGAGGGGGAAAGCAAAATCCAATAACGCGGCACGCCGCGTCCCTACATTTTGTTGTATTTCTATATATTTCGACCATATTTTCACTATAAAATCGCAACTTATGGGAACAAATAAACGTGCAATTGTGATGGGCGCCTCCTCGGGTATGGGGCGCGAAGTGGCTCGCTTGTTGCTGGCAAAAGGCTGGCATGTGGGCTTGGCCGCCAGACGTAAAAATGCGCTCGACGAATTGTGTAACGAATATCCTCAACTCGCTGTGTCAGAACAAGTTGACGTAACAAAGCCTGATGCAGAAGAGCGCCTTCATGCACTCATCGACCGTCTTGGTGGCATGGATGTCTATGTCCATATGTCGGGCATCGGCAAGCAAAATCTTGAGCTTGAGTCAGACATTGAACTTGCTACCGTCGACACCAACGGCCTTGGTTTCACCCGCTTGGTGGGTGCTGCTTTTCGCTATTTTCGCGATAAAAATCACGATGAAATCGGCGAAAATGCTCAAAAAACTTCCGAAAAATGCAAGAAATTGGGCAGAAAAGGCGGTCATATTGTGGCCATTTCGTCGATTGCCGGCACGAAAGGACTCGGTCCGGCTCCTTCGTATAGTGCCACGAAAGCCTTCCAGAACACCTATCTTGAAGCCCTCGAACAGCTCTCCACGAACCTCTGTTTGGACATCAGCATCACCGATATCCGTCCAGGTTTTGTCGACACTCCACTCATCGAGGGCTCGAACTTTCCCTTGAAGCTAAATGCACAAAGTGTAGCTCATCAGATAGTTAACGCTATTGAAAAGAAACCACATATCCGCATCATCGACTGGCGCTACCGACTTCTCGTGGCTGGTTGGCGACTGCTTCCTCGTTGGGTGTGGAGACGATTGCCTTTGTGTCGTCCATATTAATTGCAATTATGATCGCGTTGTTGATTGGACAAATACACCCCTGATGAACCGAACGAACAGTACGAACAGTTGAACAGTTTCTTTCAGAAACGGCTTAGAAAGTTTTATTATTATATTATATATAATATAATAATAAAGTCTCATTCTAAGTCTTAGAAATAACTGTTCGTCTGTTCGTTCGTTCGTCTGTTCGTTCGATTGTTCGTTGTTAGCATTGTCTTTCCCTGTATAGTGTTGACTCCTTTTGAGCCTTGATTTGTTGTTGTTTTGTTAATTACTGTTTATTATACTGATTCTGTTGACTTATCTCTCTGAACAGGTTGCCTGCTTTCCTACTTTTGTTGTCCCTTTTCCCGGGTTAGTGGACTTCGTACTGGAAACGTTGACCTTTTCATCTGAGTTGTTAGCATGAGAAGGTAAGTTTTCTAAAATAATTGCTCAAAATCCCGATTTGTTTACAAATTTTAACGAGTTATGGGAGCTCAGATTTGGCCGTCTCAAAATTTTTTTGTAACTTTGCATCAAGAAAGATAACTTGGTCGAATCACTCACTTTTCACTAACCCAATATGAAACGAATCCTCTCATTGCTATGCCTGCTCGTGATGCTCTCGACGGCTCTGCAGGCTAAAAAGAAACAACAGCCAGTAGCTCCCACGTGGCCCGACGGCACACGTATGGAAGCATGGTTCACTGACACCACTCGCATCGACGTCAGCCAGCTGGGACGCCAGTGGCTGGTGACCGACTATGGAGTGCGAGGCGACGACTCGCTGACGGTGCAGACGCAGGCCCTTCAGCGCGTCATCGACCAGGCTGCCGAGCAGGGTGGTGGCGTGGTGGTGATTCCGCAGGGCGTGTTTCTCTCAGGCGCGTTGCACTTCCGACAGGGCACTCACCTCTGGCTTCAGCAGGGTGCGCGGCTGAAGGGTTCCGACCGCATCGCCGATTTCCCCGTGTGTACGACGCGCATAGAGGGTCAGACATGTAAGTATTTCCCTGCTTTGGTGAATGCCGACGGCCTCGACGGCTTTACGATTCTCGGCCCCGGTACCATTGATGGCAACGGCCGTCACTACTGGCAGGAGTTCTGGATCAGGCGCGAGTGGAACCCCCAGTGCACGAACAAAGATGCCCAGCGGCCACGACTGGTGTATTTCTCGAACTCGAAGAACGTCACCGTGCAGGGTGTTCGCACCATCAACTCACCCTTCTGGACCAACCACCTCTATCGTTGTGAGCGCGTGCGCTATGTCGATTGCTTCATCTATGCGCCAACGGGTGGTGTGTTCGACTTCGCCGGCCGTGAGCACGGGGCGCCGAGTTCGGATGCCATCGACATTGATGTCTGCAAGGATGTGGTGGTGCGCGGGTGCTACATGCATGTGTGCGACGATGCTGTGGTGCTGAAGGGCGGTAAGGGCACATGGGCCGACCAGATGCCTGAGAACGGACCCTGCGAGCGCATCCTCATCGAGCAATGCCACTATGGTCGCGTACATGGTTGCCTGACGCTGGGCAGCGAGTCGCTCCACGATCGGAACGTCATTCTCCGCCAATGTCAGGCTGACGACGCCAACCGCGTGCTTTGGCTGAAGATGCGCCCCGACACGCCTCAGCACTACGAATATGTCACCGTGAGCGACATCACCGGTCGCACGGGCAGCTTCCTCGTTGTGAGGCCTTGGACGCAGTTCTTCCAACCCGAGAACCGGCCCGACATGCCCCTTTCGCAATGCAATAACATCGTGATGAAGAACATCCGGATGACCTGCCGCAACTTCTTCGATGTGGGTACCAGCGAGAAATACAAGCTCGAGGCCTTCACTTTCGAGGATATCGATGTGCAAGACGAGCGCCAGGCCTTCAACCTCTCGCTGATTCCTCAGACTACGGCGAAGAACGTCAAGATTAATGGCGAGGTGAAGTTCTAAGGGCGTGTCCGGCTTGTCCGACCTGTCTGACTTGTCCGACTTGTCTGACCCGTCCGACACCCTCCACACAATTCAATCACTCTGAAATCCCACTTATCCAATGAAAAGAACCATCCTTACACCCCTGCTGCTGAGCCTTCTCATGACGGCAACAGCCCAGTCCTTCGACATCGACCTGAGCCGCCAGGAGCCAGGCAAGGCATTCCGGCATTCCGTAGCCGTGCCCGACGGCAACTATCGCGTGACGCTCACCATCGGCAGCAAGAAGATGGCTGGCGAGACCTATGTGCGCGGTGAGTCGCGCCGTTTGTTCCTCGAAAGCGTGAAGACTCGCAAGGGCGAGCAGAAGGTGCTCTCGTTCGTGGTGAACAAGCGCTCACCCATCATCTATGAATATAGAGGTAGGAAAGCCGAAAATGGCAATGCCGATGCAAATGGAGTGGGGAGAACGGACAATGGAACATGGGTTGTGAAGGACTCCATTCGCATCAAGCCTCGCGAGCGCGGCTATCTGAACTGGGACGACTCGCTCACACTGGAGTTCTGCGGTGCTTGCCCTGTGGTGAGCCGAGTGAAGATAGAGCGCGACACCACCGCTGCCACACTCTATCTCTGCGGCAACTCCACCGTCGTCGACCAGGACTTCGAGCCTTGGGCATCGTGGGGGCAGATGATACCACGATGGTTCGACGACAAGGTCTGCGTCGCCAACTATGCTGAAAGCGGTCTCACCGCTAACTCGTTCCTCGCCCAGAAGCGCTTCGACAAGATTCTCTCCACCCTACGGGAAGGCGATTGCGTGGTGTGCGAGTTCGGACATAACGACCAGAAGGAGCGCGGCCCAGGCTCCGGTGCCTACTATAACTTCGCCTACGCTCTAAAACGACTCATCGACAGCGCACGCCAGAAGGGAGCCTTCGTGGTGTTCTGCACGCCCACTCAGCGTCGCTCCTTCGACGAGCAGAAACGCTTCATCCTGGAGACTCACGGCGACTATCCACAGGCCATGCGCGAGGTTGCTCGCCGTGAGCAGGTGCCGGTGATTGAGCTCCACGAGATGACGCGCACGTTCTTCGAAACCCTTGGCTACAACGGCTCCACGCAGGCGCTTGTGCATTATCCTGCAAACACCTTCCCCGGGCAGGCGAAAGCCCTTGCCGACAACACGCATTTCAACCCGTATGGCGCCTATGAGGTGGCAAAGATGGTGGTGCAAGGCATGAATACGCTCCACCTGCCGTTGGCCGAACACATCCGCGCCGACTGGACGGGCTTCGACCCCTCCGAACCCGACGGCCCGTCATCTTTCGTGTGGCCCGACTCCCACCGCTACGAAATGGTGAAGCCCGATGGAAACTGATAAGTCCAATGCAGAGTGTGATACGCTTCGCGTCTCTAAGAAAACAGAACAAAACAAAGAAAACAGAAAAACATTTAGAGTATTTCATAAATATGAGGGAACCCTGCATTATAGCCGCCCCTTATCAAGGGGCTCTAAATATGTCATTTTGTGTTTTCTTCTGTTTTCTTAAAGCCCGCAAAGCGGATATAAATGCAAGCTCTCATCATGGATAGCAAGCCCGCATTTTGGATATTACCAAAAAAACTCTGCTATTTAGCTGGCGGTTTCAGAATTTTTCAGTAACTTTGTCGGCTGAAACATAACTTGAATAACTAAGCAATAACAACGAGATGAAAAGATTCTTATTAATGATTGTGATGGTGGTGGCATGCTCTGTGGCCATCCACGCACAACGAGTGACCGACAAGCTCGACCGAGGACTTGTGGCTGTACCTGCTCAGTCGGGCGGCGGAACCTTCGTCAGCTGGCGAATCTTCGGCGAAGAGTATTACAACACCGAGTACAACCTCTATCGCGACGGCACGAAGCTCAACGACAAGCCCTTGCGCGTCTCTAACTACGTAGATGCTGCCGGCAAGAGTGGCTCGAAGTACCAGGTGGCAGCGGTCGTGAAGGGTGTGGAGCAGGAGAAGTGTGCTGCTGTGACCCGCATGAACCTCCAATACATCGAATTTGCCGTAGCCTCCGTGAAGGCGCGCGACGGCAAGGACATGACCGCCGATTGCAACATCAACGACATTGCGTTGGCCGACCTCACGGGCGATGGTGTGTCGGAGTTCATCGTGAAGCGCAACTACGGTGCCGACAACGACGCCTCGGGTGTATATCCCGAGAGCAACAAGACCGCCTACAATCATCTCGAGGTTTACAACATCAAGGGCGAGCGCCTCTGGTGGATTGACCTCGGACCGAACATGGTGAGCGGTCCTGACGAGCAATACGACGCCGTTGGCTACGACTGGGACGGTGATGGAAAGGCCGAGGTGCTCATGCGTGGTGCCGACAACATGATCATCCATCATCCCGACGGCACGACTACCGAGATTGGTAATATGAACGTGAACACGCGCAACACGGTGCGTCACGACGATGCCAACGGTGCCTACACCAACTCCGGAGCTGAGTATCTGCTCTATATGGAGGGCGCCACAGGCAAGCCTTATAGCATCGGCTCGGGTTCCACACCGCTCTGGATGACCTATCCGCTTCCGCGCGGCAACGCCAACGACTGGGGCGACGGCTATGGTCACCGCTCCACGAAGCACTACTTCGGTGCGCCGTTCCTTGATGGACGTCATCCGTTCATCTTCCTCGGCCGCGGCTGTTACACGAAGCATCACATGAAGGCCTTCAGCGTCGATCCCGCCACCCATAAGCTCACGCTCTATTGGGAGTGGGCCAACAACAACGGCTGGAGCGACCCCTGGTATGGAAACGGCTATCACAACTTCGGTATCGCCGACGTCGACTGGGACGGCCGCGATGAGATCTGCTTCGGTTCGATGGTCATCGACGATAACGGACGCGGACTCTCTACAACCGGTCTCGGTCACGGCGACGCCCAGCATTGCTCCGACTTCGACCCCTATCGTCACGGTCAGGAAATCTTCGCCTGCAACGAGGACGAGCCTGCTATGAACTACCGTAATGCAACGACGTCGAAGATCTATTATCGCCTTCAGTCGACAAGCGACGACGGACGTGCCCTCTGCGGCAACTTCTCGAATGCCTATCCTGGCGCTATCGGTCATTCCAGCCAGTCGGGAACCATCTCATGTGTGGCCGACAAGGTCATCTCCGGCGGTCCTACGGGCTTTACGAACAACTTCCGCATCTATTGGGACGGTGACCTCCTGGAGGAAGGCCTCGACGGAGCCAGCTCGCGTGAAGGTGCCTCGCGTGTGTTCAAGGGCGACGGCACGATTGTCTTCACCGCCGACGGCACAGCCAACTGCAACTGGACGAAGAACACTCCTTCAGCAACGGGCGACATCCTCGGCGACTGGCGCGAGGAAATCGTGGCTCGCACGTCGGACAACAAGCGCATTCGCATCTACACCACGAACATTCCCACCGAGTATCGCAACTACACACTTTGGCACGATCATCAGTATCGTCAGGGTATGGTTTGGGAGAGCGTAGGCTACAACCAGCCGCCTCACGCCAGCTACTTCATCGGCGAACTCGAAGGCATCACCGTTGCTCCGCCGCCCTTCACGATGACTGGTCGCACGGAGATTGCCAACGGCGGCAGCATCGGCTCGGCCAACAACGGGCAGCACGTCCTTGTCTGCGAGACCAACGATACCGAGATCAGTGTTGCTGAAGGCGCCAACCCGTCGGTGGCTATGTTCAATGTTCCTTCGTGGGTACAGGGTACTAATAGCAACAACACGGCTGGAAATCCGAAAATCAACTACGTCTACTACACGTGCAACGTCAAGGGTGGTGCCTTTACGGGCGACACACGCTTGGTGAAGCAGGGCGACGGAACGCTCACGCTGCCCGCCGTCGAGCAGACCTACACGGGAAATACAGATGTTTGGGCAGGTGTGCTCAACTTCGATGGAAAACTTCTCCAGTCGTCGCTTTGGCTCAACCGCTTCGCTGAGCTGAACTCCGATGGCGGCGCCTTCCGTAGCATCAAGATGGACTACGACTCTCGTTTGCGTCCGGGTGGTGTTGATAAGGCTGGAACCATCACCGTCGACACGCTCCGTCTGGGCTTCGGCTCGCGTGTGGTGATCGACGTCTACAACGACGGCCTTCGTGCCGACCAGCTGAATGCCCGTGTGGTGACCATCGAGAAGAAGAACTGGCAGTATGGACCGAAGTACATGACGCCCGTCTTCGAGTTCACGCCTCATTTCGGCGCCGATGCCGACCTGGCTGAAGGTCGCTATCTGCTGGGTGAGGTTGGAACGATTGAGGGCAACCTCAGTGACGTGAAGATTACGGGCCTGGGCAACTCCCATAAGTCGCAGCTCCTCGTCGAGGACGGCAAGCTCTATCTCGAGGTGGCAGGCATGCGCGATGCAGGCACCGTTGTTTGGAATGGTTCTGCCGGCAACACCTGGGACCTCGGCATCACCGAGAACTTCCTCACCTCCGACGGCGAGAACAGCGATGTCTTCGTCAGCGGCGACAAGGTCTACTTCACCGACGATGCACAGCAGTTCAACGTGTCGCTGGCGAGCGAGCTCGAGGCCGACTCCATCATCGTCGACGCCACGAAGGCTTACACCTTCAGCGGAACGGGTTCCATCGTGGGCAACACCGTTCTTGTGAAGCGCGGCACGGGTAACCTCACCATCAAGACCGACAACACTTACACGGGTGGCACACGCATCGCTGGTGGTGCCGTCATTGTCACCTCGCTTTCGAACGCCAATCAAGCCGTGGGCAACCTCGGCGGTGTTGTCTCGAGCAATCAGAAGTTCGTGATGGAGAACGGTGGTGAGCTGCGCACAACGGCTGCCGTCACGCAAGGTTCGCCCATGATGATGCTAGGTCCTGAAGGCGGTGTTGTTCAGAATGCCAACGACTTCATCCTCAACAAGCCCGTCTCCGGTACGAAACTCACGAAGAAGGGCAACGGCTGGATGAAGCTCAACGTTGCCAACGGCGGCCTCGACACGCTGGTTGTCGGCGCGGGCACCGTGCAATGCATCAATGCCAACGTGCCGGCCAAGAACGTAGTCTACACAGGAGGCACACTCCGCGAAAACACCAGCACGAGCTACGGCATCAACGTGCCGCAGGGTAAGTCGGGCACGTGGTACATGGCTAACCGCTCCACCTACACGAACAAGATCACTGGCGAGGGTACGCTCACCATCTATTGCGTCACGGAGAAGGGTTCTAACTACTATGCAACCCGCACGCCCGTGCAATGCAACTTCAACGACTTCACGGGAACCATCAAACCCACGTCGAGCGTCGACGATCCCGCTCTGCTTCGCTTCACGCTCAACACCGCTGGCGGTTGCCCGAACGGCACCTTCGACCTAGCATCGGCCGTAGAGGTGCAGAACTCGGGTAAGACCTTCACCATCGGTAAGGTAACGGGCACAGGTAGCCTCGGCGGCTCCTGTACTTTCAGCAACGGCACATCGGTAGGTGCCAACACGTGGAAGGTGGGCAACGCCACCAACTTCACTTGGGACGGCCGTGTCACGTCGAATGCCAACTTCCAGAAGATTGGCGAAGGCAAGATGACGACGAAGGGTGTTTGGACGACAACGGGTAATGTAGCCGTCAACGAAGGCGAGCTCGCCATCACATCTTCTTCGTCGCTTGGCAAGGGCACGCTCACCGTTGCGAAGGGTGCTACGCTCTCGGGTGTGACGTCGAACAAAAGTACGCTCGAGAACAGCTCCTACACCATCAACGGTACGATGCAGGTAGGTTCCACGAAGAACTCTACGACGGGTGCTATCACGCTCAACGATAAGAACATCACCTTCAGCCGCGACAGCTATTTCATCATCGGTGCAAGCCGTTGTGCTTCGGCTTCGTTCAATGGTTGTACGGCGCTTCGCGGTGTGAACCGCATCACGATGAACGGTACCATTCAAGTGAACCTCATCCCAAGCCATTCGCTCGCAGCTGGCGACTCTATCCGCATCTTCGAGGCGAAGTCGTTCACGGGTAATCCGCAGTTCGATCTGCCCGAGATTGGCAACGGACTCGAGTGGGACACCTCACGCATCAGCGAGGGTCTGCTCTTCATCACCGTGGGCACGGGCATCGACGGCCTGTTTACCGATGAGAAGGGTGGTGCTGCCGACATCTACAACGCCAGCGGTCAGGTGGTTCGTCGTAATGCACGTTCGCTCAGCGGTCTGCCTCGCGGCATCTACTTCGTCCGTGGTCGTAAGATCGTAGTCAAATAGTGTGTTTATGAAGAAGTGCCTATTAGTCACTTTGCTGCTCATCATCGCACAAAGTATCAATGCCGTTGAAAGGGAGAGGATCTCTTTCAACGGCAATTGGCTTATGCAAGTAGGCGATGTGGAAGATGGACAAATTCCTAGCATAGACGATCGCCAATGGCAACGTGTTACCTTGCCACGTGCATGGAACGAGGCGGAAGCTTTCAGTGTCGCTTGTGCCCAGCTATCTGATACTATCGTTTGGTATCGCAAACACTTCAACATCGATGAAACCGCTGGCCGCAAGTTCTTCATCGAGTTCGAGGGCGTACGCTTTGGTGCCGACGTCTATCTCAACGGTCACCACTTAGGGTTGTCAGAGAATGGAGTCATGGCCTTTGGCTTCGACTTGACACCTTACATCGTTCAAGGTGAGAACGTATTGGCAGTACGCACCGACAACAGTTGGAACTATCATGAGCGTTCCACGGGGTCTACCTTCCAATGGAACAACAAGAACTTTAACGCCAACTACGGCGGCATTCCGAAGAATGTGTGGTTCCACACTACCGGATTGCTCTATCAGACACTTCCTCTTTATTCCAACCTCGGCACTACGGGAACCTATGTCTATGCCACCGACTTCGACATAGCTAACCACAAGGCTATCGTTCATGTGGAGAGTCAGGTGAAGAACGACGACACAAAAGAGCGCAGATTCTTCCTGACGGTTGTAATAAATGATGCTGATGGTAATAAGGTAGCTGGTTTCAATGGTGACACTTTCATAACCCTGCAACCAGGGGAAACGGGTATTGTCAAGGCCGCGAAAGAAGTGCAGGGGTTGCATTTTTGGTCGTGGGGGTATGGCTATCTCTACACGGTGGAGACCTATCTGCGTGATAAACTTGAGACGGCGACTGCTTCAAATGACTTGGTCATCACCCGCACGGGCTTCCGCAAGACTCGTTTTGCCGAAGGCAAGATCTGGCTCAACGATCGAGTCATCATGATGCATGGCTACGCTCAGCGCACTTCTAACGAGTGGCCCGGCGTGGGCATGAGTGTGCCTGCATGGCTCAGCGACTATTCCAATCGGCTGCAGGTGGAATCGGGCGGCAACCTCGTGCGCTGGATGCACGTCACGCCTTGGAAGCAGGACATCGAGTCGTGCGACCGCGTGGGACTCATCCAGGCAATGCCGGCCGGCGATGCCGAGAAAGACGTCGAGGGTCGTCGCTGGGAGCAGCGTGTGGAGCTCATGCGCGATGCCATCATCTACAATCGCAACAATCCCAGCATCCTCTTCTACGAGGGCGGCAACGAGTCCATTTCCCGCAATCACATGCTCGAACTCAAAGCCGTTCGCGACCAGTACGACCCCTTTGGAGGACGTGCCATCGGCTCTCGCGAGATGCTCGACATCGACGAAGCCGAGTATGGTGGAGAGATGCTCTATGTGAACAAGTCGGCGAAGCACCCGATGTGGCAGATGGAGTATTGTCGCGACGAAGGTTTGCGTAAGTATTGGGACGCATGGAGCTATCCTTATCACAAAGAGGGCGCAGGTCCGCTCTATCGCAACGCGCCGGCTCCCGACTACAATCACAACATGGATGCCTTCGCCGTCGAGATGGTGCGCCGTTGGTACGACTACTGGCTCGAGCGACCTGGCACGGGTCGGCGTGTGAACAGCGGTGGAGCGAAGATTGTCTTTTCCGACACCAACACCCATTTCCGCGGTGAGTCGAACTATCGTACCAGCGGTGTCACCGATGCGATGCGCCTGCCGAAGGATGCGTTCTTCGTGCATCAGGTGATGTGGGACGGTTGGGTTGAACCCGAGCGCGACCGCACCTATATCGTCGGTCATTGGAACTACGACTCCTCCGTGCGTCAACTCACGAAGCAGGTGGTCTCCACGGGCGACGAAGTGGAACTCTTCCTCAACGGCCGTTCGCTGGGAAAGGGTGAGCGACGCTACCAGTATCTCTTCACGTTCCGCGACATTCCATTCGAGGAAGGACGCCTCGAGGCCGTTAGCTATCGCGATGGGCGCGAGGTGAGCCGCTATGCCGTTGAGACCGCTGGCAAGCCGCATCATCTCAACGTGACGACCATCGAGAATCCGCAGGGCTTCCGGGCCGACGGGGCCGATATCGCCATTGTGGAGTTCGAGGTGGTCGACGAGCAGGGCCGCCGTTGTCCCCTCGACAATCGCATGGTTCACTTCCAGCTCTGGGGCGAAGGTCAGTGGCTGGGTGGTATCGCCACTCCGCATGGCGCTTGGCCCTATGGTGAACAGCTGTCGGGTGCTTCTGATGCCAACAAGCGAAACGCTGGAAGCGGTCAGAACGCTCAGCTGCTCGACGGTCCTGGGCAAGAGTCTGCATTTAGCAACTACATTCGTGAGACGTCGCTACCCGTTGAGTGTGGTGTGAACAGGGTGCTCGTGCGCAGCACCACCACACCTGGCGACATCTCCCTCTGCTGTGCCGCCGAAGGTCTTCCGCTGGTCACCATCAACATGCAGACCACAGCCGCCGAGCCCAAGCCGCTCGCCCTCAATCTCTCGCGTGGTGAAACGCCTGCCGGCCCGTCTTACGTCGACGTGTCGCAGAGCGTCGATATTGTGAGTGCCACATGTGGCAGCAACGAAGCCTCGCTTGCCAATAGCTACGACGACAACGAACTCTCCGAGTGGGCGAGCGACGGTCAGCGCGAACATGCATGGGCAACCTATCGTCTGGCTCGAAAGGCAATGGTCAACGAAGTCATTTTGAAGCTCACCGGCTGGCGCAGCAAGTGCTATCCACTGGCGGTCTATGCCGGCAAGCAGAAGCTGTGGGAGGGGCTCACCTATGCCACGCTCGGCTATGTCCACATACCTATTTCCAAGCCCGTCGCCACCAACCAGCTCACCATTCGCATGCTCGGTCCGGCCCAGAACAGTACTGCCTTTGGCGAAATCAAGGAGTTAGCTGGCGGCAACACGGGTGAACTCGACCGCATCCGAATGGCCGATGGCGAAGTAAAGCTCCGCATCGTGGAAGTAGAGTTCCATGAATAATCCGTGCCCTTGCGCGGAGTTCAAAGAAGCAGAGCTGCGGTTCAAAGCGCTTCGCACGTTCAAAGCTGCTCTGCAGCGTTCAATTCCACGCACCCAACGATGGGGCAGACCTTTTCACTCCCATTTAAACCCTTTATACCTTTAAACCTCATGACTGCAACAATAAAACAACTCTGTGCACTCCTTATCCTCTGTGCACTCCATGCAAGCACTAGCTTCGCACAAACCTCTCGTCAGTTCACGCTCCTCCTGCAGGACCGCATCCCCTCTGCCATCACCCCCCAAGGTGAGAAGGATGGTGGAATTGATGTCGCAATGCTCACCTGCTATTTGCCCGACGTTCCCTCCGGACGAGCCATCGTCTGTTGTCCAGGTGGAGGCTATAGTCATCTCGCCATGCAGCACGAAGGCCACAACTGGGCAGAGTTCTTCACCGCGAAGGGCATTGCATTCTTTGTGCTGAAGTATCGCATGCCGAACGGCGATCGCAACATTCCACTCGGCGATGCCTACGAAGCTTTCCGACTGGTACGCGACAGCGCGCAGGTGTGGGGTATCAACGCTAGCGATGTGGGCATCATGGGCTTCTCTGCCGGCGGTCACCTCGCCTCTGCCGTGAGCACCCATGCACCCGACGATGCACGCCCCAACTTCTCCATTCTCTTCTATCCCGTCATCTCGATGGACGAGAAGATTACCCACCGCGGCTCTGTTCATGGATTCCTCGGAGAGGGTCGCAACGATGCTTCACTTGTAGAAGAGTTCTCCAGCGACCGTGCCGTGAAGAGCAAGATCACACCGCCAGCCATCATCTTCACCAGCAACGACGATGGTGCCGTACCTCCCGTCACCAATGCCATCGCCTACTATTCAGCCATGCAGCGAGCCGGCAACGAGTGCACCCTCCACGTCTATGCATCAGGCGGTCACGGATGGGGATTCCGCGAGAATTTCCGCCATCATCGCCAAATGGTCACCGACCTCATCCATTGGCTGGCAGAGCGGAAGTAGGGTAGGGCTACAACTGCACATGCACCCAGACGCCCTTGCATTTCTATCAATAAATTGAAGAGCGTCTTCGCTTATCACTCGTTTTTCTACGGAGCATGCTTCCTATTCTGTGGAGTATATCTCCTATTGTTGTGGAGCTATGCTTTCAGACTTCAAGGGCATTGCTTTTAGAGTCTCAGAGCATAGCTTTTAGAGTCTCAGAGCAATGCTTTCCGCATCTGGGAGCTATGCTTTTGGAGTCTGGGAGCAATGCTTTTGGAATCTGAGAGCAATGCTTTCCGCGTTCAGGGGCTATGCTTCTCGTGTCTGGGAGTTATGCTTTTCGATGTGGCTTGCATATTCCGACTGGCTAAGGTTGTCCTATTACAGTTTTTTTTTGATTAAAATTTTTAAATTAAGCCGCCGCCGCTGCTTATATATTAGCATTAGCGCTAATGCTTACAGCAGCTATGCTGCTTTTCTTTATCTTTATCTTTATCTTTATCCTTATCTTTATCTTTATCCTTATCTTTATCTTTATCCTTATCTTTATTATGCATTGCCGAAAATGCCGCGGCATGCGTTCGCATAATTATGAGGAAATATAAGAAAAAAAAAGAGGATGACTAAACGCCATCCTCATCTTCTTCGGTTATCTCATTGTTGGCGGGTTGTTCTCCGCCGCTTTCTATGGAGCCCGTGTCCATTTGCGTGTCCTTGCTGATGCTGACATCGCCAAATCGGGAGATCTTCATGACCAGCGGAACGTATTCGTCGCTCATCTTATCGGGCGAACCCACGCTGGCAGCAAATATCAGGTGGTCGGTTTCTGCTCTATCGAGGACGATGCCCAGCAGGGCGCTATTCTTTTGATAGAGTGCGTCGACATATCGCGAGAAGTCGTTCTTGGTAAAGACGCGGCTGAAAAAGACGCTGCCGTCCTTGCGCAGTATCTTTAGGCTGATTCGGTTGTCGAAGTATT
The DNA here is from genome assembly GCA_900316285.1 of uncultured Prevotellaceae bacterium. GTDB lineage: Bacteria > Bacteroidota > Bacteroidia > Bacteroidales > Bacteroidaceae > Prevotella. Next base: position 41,777 of record ONCG01000007.1, on the reverse strand, counting down.
TGTTGCCTTGTCCATCGTCGGCCAGTGGGAGTGAGTGATCGGCCTTTCGCTCCACGACTACCTGATAGGTGGAGCCTACCCAGTCGACGGGTGTTGTCATGTCGTAGTTGCCGATTTCCTGCGTGGGTTTCTTGGCTTCCTCGACGGGCTTTGTGGTGATAATGTGCTCGGAGGTTTTCTTTTCCTTGCACGATACTATAGCAATGGTTGCCAATGCGGCAACGAGGAGAGTGATTGCAGACTTTTTCATCGCATTTGGTTGTGTTTTGCGGATAGGAATCATTGTAGGGATCAGCAGTCGAGCTGCAGGGCGATGTTGTGTTCCTTGGCCAGACGGCGCATGTTCATGAGGGCATAGCGCATGCGTCCGAGCGATGTGTTGATGCTGACATTGGTGGTCTCAGCAATCTCCTTGAACGACATCTGCTGGAAAAAGCGCATGAATACCACTTCGCGCTGCGGGGCGGGCAGGCTTTCCATGATGCGTCTGACATCGCTCATCACCTGCGTGTTGACATATTGGTTTTCGATGTTGCCTTCGCAGAGATCCTCGCCACTGAGGTTCGAAAGGTCGTTGTCGGCGGTAGGCTCAACGATGCGGTCGGCCTTCGACTCGCGATACCAGTCCATGATGACATTGTGGGCAATGCGCATGAGCCACGCGGAGAACTTTCCGCAAGCGGTGTAGCGGCCTGCCTGAAGCTTCGAGATGACTTTCACGAACGTCTCCTGGAAGACATCGTCAGCCAGATCGCGGTCGTGCACCACGAAGAGGATGTAAGAATACAACTTTGACTGATTGCGTGACAACAATAAGTCGAATGCCCTGTTATTCCCATCGATGTAAGATAAGGCCAACTGCTCGTCGGTCATATCATTCAGATTCTTCATTTCTTTAAGTTTTGGTTCTTAAGTAAATGATGTTTCGATAGGCTGTAGGTTTTTAAAATGTTAGTTATTTATTCGACTTATTATTGAATTGGAGGCGGGATGCAAAGGCCGCATTTGGCTGCGGAGATGCCCTCCCATGGACCAATATCGCGTGCAAAGATAAAGTATTTTTGCGTTTCTGCCAAATTTTTTAACGAAAAAATCACCCACATGAGGTTTTCACGGGGTGATTTTGCGTGTTCAGAGGGGTGTTACTCTTCATTCTTCTTGTTTCTGTAGATGACGATGCCGGCAATGATCAGCACGACAACGAATGCGATGTTATACCATTCCATAGTTTTAATTGGGGGGTTATAGGGTTATAGATTGAATGATGCTTGGCGGCTACTCTTCCATGAGCTTACGATAACGGGCACGCTTGGGCTCGTCGATGCCGAGTCGCATGGCCTTGTTGGCTTCGTACTCGCTGTAGTTGCCCTCGAAGTAGTACACTTGTCCGTTGCCCTCGAAGGCGAGGATGTGCGTGCAGATGCGGTCGAGGAACCAGCGGTCGTGGCTGATGATGACGGCGCATCCGGCAAACGCCTCGAGGCCTTCCTCGAGTGCACGAAGGGTGTTCACGTCGATATCGTTGGTGGGCTCGTCGAGCAGCAGCACGTTGCCTTCCTGCTTCAGGGCGAGTGCGAGCTGCAGGCGGTTGCGCTCACCACCAGAGAGTACCGCACACTTCTTCTCCTGATCGGCACCGCTGAAGTTGAATCGCGAGAGATAGGCTCTCACATTCACATCGCGACCGCCCATGCGCAGCGTCTCATTGCCTTGGCTCACCACCTGATAGACGGTCTTCGTGGGGTCGATGTCCTTGTGCTGCTGGTCGACGTAGCTCAGACGCACGGTCTCACCCACATCGAACGAGCCAGCGTCGGCTGTCTCAAGACCCATGATGAGTCGGAACAGGGTAGTCTTGCCGGCACCGTTGGGACCGATAACACCCACGATGCCATTGGGTGGAAGCATGAAGTTCAGATCGCTGAAGAGTGTTTTCTCGCCAAACGACTTCGCCACATGCTCGGCCAAGATGACCTTGTTGCCTAAGCGCGGACCATTGGGGATGAAAATTTCCAGTTTTTCTTCTTTCTGCTTTTGCTCTTCGTTGAGCATGGTCTCATAGGAGTTCAGACGCGCCTTACCCTTTGCATGACGGGCCTTCGGAGCCATGCGCACCCATTCCAGCTCGCGCTCAAGCGTCTTACGACGCTTCGAGGCAGCCTTCTCTTCCTGCGCCAGGCGCTGTGATTTCTGTTCGAGCCAACTGGAGTAGTTGCCTCGCCAAGGAATGCCTTCACCGCGGTCGAGTTCGAGAATCCATTCGGCGACGTCATCGAGGAAATATCGGTCGTGGGTGACAGCGATGACCGTGCCCTCGTATTGCTGCAGATGCTGCTCTAGCCAGTCGATAGACTCTGCGTCGAGGTGGTTGGTGGGCTCGTCGAGGAGCAGCACATCGGGCTTCTGCAACAGCAGCCGGCAGAGGGCTACACGACGGCGCTCACCGCCTGATAGGTTCTGCACACCGCGATCGGCTGGGGGGCAGTTTAGGGCAGCCATCGCACGGTCGAGCTTCGAATCCATGTTCCAGGCATCAGTGGCATCGATGATATCCTGCAACTCCGCCTGCCGGTTCATGAGCTTCTCCATCTTCGCAGCGTCCTCGTAGTATTCGGGCAGACCGAACTTCACATTGATTTCGTCGTACTCCGCCAATGCGTCGTAGACGTGCTGCACGCCTTCCATGACGTTCTCCTTAACGGTCTTCGACTCGTCGAGCGGTGGGTCTTGTGGCAGATAGCCCACGGTATATCCCGGGCTCCAAACCACATTGCCTTGATATTGCTGGTCGAGTCCGGCAATGATCTTCATGAGCGTCGACTTACCGGCTCCGTTAAGGCCGATAATACCGATTTTCGCTCCGTAGAAGAAACTCAGATAGATGTTCTTAAGTACTTGTTTCTGGTTCTGCTGAATGGTCTTGCTGACTCCGACCATCGAGAAAATGACTTTCTTGTCGTCGACTGTTGCCATAATGATAAGGAATGCTAAAGGGTGTGATGATTGATAAGTTGAAAGGCAAGGCGCTCGTCGCCATTGGCCAGGTAGATGATTCCACATTCGGTGAATCCATAGTGCGCTAGCAGACGTCGCATGGTCTGGTTGTCTCGATGGGTGTCGATGCGGATGTTGTCGGTCATGGTGAAGGCGAACCGGAGCACCTCTCGCATCACGCCGTGAGCCTTAGGTGAGGATGCGATGCGATGAATGACGTAGTAGGGCTCATCGTTCAGCCAGCGGCCACCATCGATGCGGGCATAGGTGGGGTCGGGGCCTGCCATCAGCGCGAAGGCTGCCAAGGGAGTGCCCGCGTCGGTGGTGAGCAGGTAGCTATGGCCGTGCACGATGTCGTCCTCGATGACTTCCGGGCTGGGGTGGCCATTGGCCCACTGGCGGGTGTTGCCCTCGGCTATCATCTTTTGACGACCTTCTTCGATGAGCTGCATGATGACATCAAAGTCGGCGGGCGTTGATGGTCTGATCATGTGTTGTCCTTTCTTTTGTACATTCTTTTGCAAAGATACAAAAAAACACGTGCCGCACAAAAGAAATGAGTGATTTTTTAGGGGATAGTATGCAAGTTGACCCAGAAAATGTGGGGACACGGCGTACCGCGTTACCGGTGAAGGAATGCATAATCCAGCAACTTGACACGTCGTGTCCCTACATATACCTAATTAAATATCCTCGCGCCAGATGGGCATGGTCATGCAACGGGCGCCTCCGCCGGCGCGGGGAAGCTCGGAGCCCGGGAAGACGGCGACAAATCGCTTGTAGTCGTGCATATTGACACGGTCGGCAACAATGTCTTCGGCATTCAGCACGGCGAAGCCTGCCTTGTCGAGAACGTCGACGGTGTGCGTGTTACGGCGATAGCCCATTACCTGATCATCGCCCAAGGCAAAGAAGTTGGCGCCGCTATGCCATTGTTCGCGCAGTTGTATCCACGGATCGGAACCTCCGCAGAGCACGGGCTCGATGTCCCAGCCGAGATGCTTCAGCGCGTCGAGCATGTTTTCCTTGCGGTGATAGCTGATTTTGCCTCCGTCGATAGAGATGAGCGTGGTGTCTTTGTCGGCAAAGAGTCCTTCTTTCTTCAGCAACGGCTCGAATGCCATACAGTGGTGCTTGCCGAGGAACGTGAATACCATATCGAGGTGGATAAATGACTCGGGCTTCATAGGCAGCTCCTGCACGATAATACTGAAATGCTCGCGCTCACGGGCAAAGGTCTCGGCAAGATATTGGATGCCCTTCGTATTGGTGCGGATGCCTTGTCCGATGCAGAGCACGTCCTCGGAAGCAATCTGCACGTCGCCGCCTTCGGTGTGCGCTTCGGCATCCCATTGCGATGCGTTGAGAATGTCGACACCGAAGAAATGGCGGAAGATGGAATCGTAGAGCAGCGACTCGCGCTCGCGCACCTCGAAGCTCATGGAGTTGATGAGCACACGGTCGTAGATGGTTGACGAGGCATCGCGCGTAAACAGCAGGTTGTAGAGCGGATGTAGCAGGTAGCGGTTCTGCGATGTGCCGTCCCACGATGGATTCTCGTAGCCCTCTATCAGCACGCGCACAAGTTCGTCGTTGTCGAGTTGCATGAACTGTTCGGCAAGGGCATAGTCGGCAGGACTCATGCCTTGTGTGCGACGGCGTCCATCGTGGCGCAGGCTCTCGTTGACGAGATATGCCCTCACGGCTGGGTCGCGCAGGAGCTCTGCGAGGATGTCTTTCACGTAGTAGACTTTCGTCCAGTGTTCCAGCACGCCACAGAAATTGGCATACTCCGCATCAACGGTGGGTTTGTCGAGGATATCGCTATAGAGGGCATGGGCTGCATTCAGAGGCGTCATGCGCTCAATCTCTACACCCGGTCGCCGAAGCAGCACGGCGTTCAAGTGTCCAGTTTCAGAGGCCACTCTGACCTTGCATGGTTGCGTATTGTTCATATTCAAACTATTTCAATTCTTTTCAAGGTTTTACCATCCGAAAAATACGGTGCTTCCTTTATTGACTTGTTGGCCTTTAATGATGTAGGGACGCAACGTGTCGCGTTCTTGGGTTGAATATCTTACTCCAGTAACGCGGCACGCCGCGTCCCTACATTTCTAGGTCAAATCCTACATCGTTTTTCTTTCCTTCGCAACGGTTCATTTTCCAAAAAGCTCAGCGATCATGCAACGGGCGCTGCCACCGCCAGCCGTCTCGATGGCTTCGATGGAAGGGGCGACGATGCGAACGTCCTGCTCGAGCAACGCCACCTGTTCGGCTGTCAACGAATGTAGGGCGGTCTGACTCATGATGAGCAACTTCTCTTCCTTGTCGTTGTGCAGCTCAAGCATATTGCCGGCAAACTGATGCATCTGCGCAAACGTGATGGGCACCACTTCCTTTCCACAAGCCTCGAGGCGATCCACCAGCTGTTGGCGCTCAGCAGCGTCTTTCACGGAGTCGAGACACACAATGGCAAAGTGTGTGCCCACATGCATCACGACATTCGTGTGATAGACCGCCACACCCGTTTCGTCCTCGCTATGAAAGACGAAGAAGTTGTAGCCCAGCTGGTGAGCCCAGTCGGCCAGCACGTCGGCATCGGTGCGCGGCGACAGACAAGCAAAAGCAACGCGATGTTCGCGATCGAGAACGAGCGAGCCGGTTCCCTCCAGGCACTTGCCCTGCTTCTCCCAATGGGTGAGGTCAATGACCGATGTCTGCTGCGCCAGCTCGCCAAGAGTATGGCTGTGGGCGAGCAGTTTTGTACGTTCCTTTTGGCGGTTGTGGGCAAACATGGGGTAAACCACGAGCGAACAGCCAAGCTTTCCATCCTCGCCTTGCGTGACGTGCGTAGAAAAGCAGTTGTTCGGGAAAATGCTGTCGGGCGTGAATGGCTCTGGGGTGTCTTGTAACACTTCCACGGAAATGCCGTTCTGCCTAAGCAGTTCCACATAGGCATCGAACTCTGCTACTGCCTTCTGCTGCACTTGTAAGGCCGCTTCAAGCGATTCGCTCTTCTGCTGAAATGCGTTGTTGGCAGCGGTCTCTTCATTGAAGGCAAAGCGCACCGGCCTTACCATCAGCACCTTATTGGTTGTTTGCGGGCTCACGTCCATCATGTTTTCGCTGATTATGTTTTCGTCGATGATGTGTTTACGTAGCTAATGAAGATAGTGATTTAACCTTCGGCCATCTCTTCGAACGAACGCTTGATGATGGCGATGGCCTCGCGCAGTTGTTCCTCGTTGATGCAGAGTGGGGGAGCGAAACGGATGATATGATCGTGGGTGGGCTTGGCGAGCAGGCCGTTTTCCATCATCTTCAGGCAAATATCCCACGCTGTTTTGCCGTGAATGGGCTTCGTCACAATGGCATTCAGCAGACCGCGACCGCGTATCTGCTCGATGAACGGCGAGTCAATCTCCTTGATTTCTTCGCGGAAGATTTGTCCCATTCGCTCAGCGTTCTCAACCAAGTGTTCGTCCTTCACCACCTTCAACGCTTCGACGGCTACTCGTGCGGCCAGTGGGAAGCCTCCAAAGGTGGAGCCATGTTCACCAGGTTTGATGTTCAACATGATGTCATCATCGGCCAGACAAGCAGAAACGGGCAGCACACCACCACCAAGAGCCTTACCGAGGATGACAATGTCAGGACGGATGCCATCGTGCTCGCAGCAGAGCATGCGACCGGTTCGTGCAATACCCGTCTGCACCTCGTCGGCAATGAACAACACGTTGTGCTCGTGGCAGAGGTCGAAGCACTTTTTAAGATAGCCGTCGTCGGGCACGAACACACCTGCCTCGCCCTGAATGGGTTCAGCAATGAAGGCGCAAACCTCATCGCCATATTTGTCGAGGGCTTCGCGCAGGGCGTCTATATTATTATAAGGAACGCGTATGAAACCTGGCGTGAGCGGGCCATACTGAGCATACGAGCTAGGGTCGTTGCTCATCGTGATGACCGTGACGGTGCGCCCGTGGAAGTTTCCATCGCAGCAAATAACCTTGATTTTATCGTTGTCGATGCCTTTCTTCACAGCACCCCAGCGGCGGGCAAGCTTCAAAGCGGTCTCAACACCTTCGGCACCGGTGTTCATCGGAAGGATGCGATCATAGCCGAAGAAGTCGTGCATGAACTTCTCGTACTCGCAAAGGGCATCGTTATAGAAGGCTCGTGAGGTGAGGCAGAGCACGTCGGCTTGGTCCTTCAGCGCCTTGACAATGCGCGGGTGGCAATGGCCCTGATTGACGGCCGAATAAGACGACAGGAAATCGAAGTAGCGCTTTCCCTCTATGTCCCACACATAAATGCCTTTACCACGGTTCAGCACCACGGGCAGCGGGTGATAGTTGTGAGCTCCATATTGTTCTTCAAGATTCATCAGGCGCTGGCTTGCGCTCTGTTCGCGAATAGTTGCTTCGTTGGTCATGTTTTTATAATTTTAGTTGATAGATTCGGTTCTTTTTTTGCAAAAATACAAATATTCTTGCAGAAATCATGCAAAAATGCTACTAAAATTTGTTAAGGGGAAGAAAAATAGCTCATCTGTTGATTCCCGAGCAGAGCTCGCCTACCCGTAGCCTTTCCCCCCGAGGGGGACACTATACAATTTAAGGTCAAATTCTATATCATCACCAAATAACAACTGCTATTATTGTTAGGTTTTGTTTACCGCAAATCGGTCAAGAGGTTTGTAGAATGTAAGGACACGGCGTGCCCGTTATTGGTTTTTGCTTTTCTTTCTCCAATAACGCGGCACGCCGCATCCCTACATTAATAAACAATTCTTTAATGACTAAATTGGCTTATCGGCCACCGCCTCCGAAGCCGCCGCCTCCAAAGCCGCCACCACCGCCAAAGCCACCGAATCCACCACGGTTACCGCCGCCACGCTGTCCTCCGCGACCGCCTTCACGATCGCCACCGAAACGTCCGCGACGCTCACCATCGCCAAATCGGTCGCCACCTCTATTATTGTTGCCGCCAAAGAGGTTCAAGCGATAGCTGACGTGCAACATCGCATAGCTGGTGATGGCGTTTACCTCGCGATCGGTCCAGCCGTTGGCATTCACCGTTCGCGAGAAGTTGGTCTGCTCGTGCAGGATGTCATACCACTGAAGCATCACGGTGAGCTTCTTGCCACGCAGGAAACTATGCGATACCTGGGCATTCCAAATGAGTTCGTTGGTGTTGAGGGTCTGGTCGCTGTAGCCGCGCTTGCTGAACATGTGGATATCGGTGGAAATGTTACTGCCCCAAGGGAAGGTGATTCGTGTGTTTCCACCATACGAGAAGTTCCATGTTGTCAGATTGCGCGATGCTTGCAGACGGTTCTCAGTATGTGCGTAGGTTGTGTTGGCATTGAGCGAAAGATAGAGCCACTTGTTGCGGAAGCTGAGCGATGCCGAAGGAGAAACGTTGATGGTGTGCGTTATGTTACGATCGGGAATGGCCGTTCGGTTCAGGTTAACATAACCCACACGATGATCGTAGCTTCCACTCACCGAGCCGCTCACGTCCCAGCGGTTCAGCGTGTCGAGACCGATGTTGAACGATGCACCTGCCCTTGTGTTCCAGTTGCCGTTAATGTTCTCGGGCCGCGAGATGCGTCCACCCGTTGTTTCGTTGTAAGTGACAACAGTACCGATGGAATTGCTCGTGCGTTGGAAGCTGGCATTGGTGCTGAAGCTCCAGTGGCGTTGCGCCTTCGGAACGGTATAGCCTAAGCTGTCTTCCACATACGTCGGACGGCGCTGCATCTGGAAGTTCGTGCTCAGATTGGTCGTGAACGAAGGTTTCAATCCCGGGTTACCCATGTTGATGCTCAGCGGGTTGGTATCGTCATAGATGTCGAGCAACTGTGTAATGCTGGGTTGGCTTGTAGACCCACGGAATGTCACCTGCAGATTGGTTTGCTGATTGAAACGATAGCGCATGTTAAGCGTCGGCGAGATGTTGGTCACCGTGCGAATGGTATCGACCGGTACGCCCAGATACTGCTGCACGAAGTGTGAGTGCTGGGGCTGCAGCGAGACGCCCACATTCATGTTATACTTTTCACGAACCACGCGCAACTGCAGGTCGATGTTCTGATTGTCCTCGGTACGTTCCGAAAAACGGCTCAGCTGCGTCGAGAGATAGTCTTCGTAGGGGTTGTCGAGATAGCCGAAAAGGCGTGTCCAATCGCGATAGCCGTTCAGCACTTCTGCAAAGGCTGCATCGTTATAATCGGGGAAGTCGTAGGTGCTCGGGTCATTCTTCTGATGGCTATGCTGGAAGTTGTAGTTCAGCTGCAGATAGATGCCTTCAACGCCCACGCGCCGACGGTTGCCGCCACCGCCACGACCGCCCCAACCGAACGGACCGAAGCCCTCACGGCTAAGCGTGTCCTCGGGTTCAGGCTTCCTCTTGAAAATGTAGAGAGTTTCCGTGTAGGTGGCTCCCAGCGAGTAGCTAAAGTTGTCGCTGGGCGAAGCCGTGTAGCGGTTGGTCTGATAGGTGGAGTCGTTGCCGAAGCGGTCGGGAGTCTGGTAGAGTCGCACCATCGAGAGATTGGCATTACGGTTGTTGCCGTCCCGATAGTTGATGTTCGAACTGATGGCTACGTTACGACCTTTGTTGCCAAAACGGCGGTAGAGCTGCAGCTGCGAACTGACATTTTTGTTTTCGCCGTAGCCCATCGATTTATTCTGACGGCCGTTCACTATGAGATTCTCCTCATCCATCTTCTCAATTCCTTCCTCGCTCAGCGGGTCGGTGACGTAGTCGAACGGGTCGGCATTAAACGATGCCGATCGCTGCCAACTGCGACTGTCGTTGGACGAGAAACTCAAGTTCGGGCGGAAGGAGAGGGTGGTGAGCGAGTCGATGGTCCATTGAAGGTTCATGTTGCCCGTCCAGCTGTTGTTGCGCGAATAGCTCTGGCTGACATTGTTCGAAAAGGCACCACCACGCGTGTTGACGAAGTTCTCCGACCCTGTGCGACTCCAGTTGTCGGAACCGCTATGCGTCCACGTCACACGGCCGCTCACCCTCAAGTCCTTGTTGTTCTCGTAGCTGATGTCGAGGGCGGCTGTTTTCGTGTCACGTTGGCCGTTGCCATTGCCACGACCTCGTCCGCCACGACCTGAGAAGTTACGGTCGTTCACGTTGTTGGCATTGCCCATGAACGTATAGCGCATTGCACCAAACGGCTTCATAGCCGTCAGTCGGATTCCATATCGGTGGTCGGTACCGTAGCCCACGTCAGGATTCATCTGCAGGCCGTTGCGGGCACTACGCTTAGTTACAAACTCCAGCACAAAGTCGTCGTTGCCGTCGTCGACGCCCGTCAGTCGCGAGAGATCGCTCTTCTCGTCGTAGGCCTTCACCTTATCAATTACATACGAGGGCAGGTTCTTCATTACGGCATCGTTGTTACCCGTCATGAAGTCACGACCGTCCATCTTGAATTTCTTCACGTTCTTGCCGTTAATGCTGATGCCGCCGTTATCGTCGACCTTCGCACCAGGAAGCATTTCCACTAGCGCTTCAATGACCGACCCTTCGGGAACGCTGAAGGCGTCTGCATTATAAACGACGGTGTCGTCCTTCACCACCATTTTGGGAACATTGGCCGTCACGATGGCTTCGTCGAGTTGGACAGCATCGGCCTCTAGCCGGATGTCGCCTACGGCAAGAGCTTGTCCGCGCTCCTTCGTAAGATTTTTTGTGTAATTCTGATAGCCCAGATAGGTGGCTTTAAGCAGATAGGAACCAGCCGAAACCGATGAGAAAGTGAAGCGTCCATTGCCATCGGTGAACACGCCGCTGACGAAGGTGGTGTCTTGTGATTGACGCTTCGTGGTGAGTTTGTAAAGTTGTAGGGTAGCCTTTTCGAGAGCATTTCCTTCTGCTTTGTCGACAACGCGTCCATACAACGATTCTCTCTGGGCGGCTATGGGCAGCACGCTCAGAATAAATATTAATATGGTGTATAGACGTCGAAAATGCATGCGAGTAACAATCAATCTTTAAGCATTAGATGCAAAAAGACTGAAAATGTTTAATAAAATTTTACGAATTAAAGGTTTTTAACTAAAAAGGGTGGGGGAGACGGGTCGTTTATGTGTTGGGGGTTGGAATAAAAACCCAAGTTTTGTATAAGTGGAAACAATGTAAAGTTGACCCTGATAATGTAGGGACGCGGTGGCCGCGTAAATGGATTTAGTTTTTCTTCTCCAGTTACGCGACACGTCGCGTCCCTACATTATTTAATTACTAAAATTAGTGATTACCTTGTTAATTTGTGAACTCTACTTATGGAACACGATGCACGACCAGCCGTTTTCAGATGACGTGCTGATGAGTTGCAAACCGTGTTTTGTAGCCTCGCCGATGAGCTGTGGGCAGTCGTCGTCGTAGAAGCCGCTGAGAATCAGAACGCCATTGGAGGCCATCACGTCGCAGAAGTGGCCCATGTCAGCCAGGAGGACGTTTCGATTGATATTGGCAACAATCACATTGAAAACACCGCTGACATGCGAGAGCACACGCGAGTCGCCCTGCAACACTTCCATGTTTTCAACCTGATTCAGCATTGCGTTGTGAAGACTGTTCTCAACGCTCCATTCGTCGATGTCATAGCCTACAACCTCTTTTGCTCCACATTTCGAGGCGACGATGCCGAGAATACCTGTGCCACAACCGCAGTCGAGCACACGTTTGCCTTTCAGGTCGAGTTTCAGCAACGTGGCAACAACGAGTCGGGTGGTGCTATGTGTGCCTGTGCCGAAAGCCATACGAGTCTCGATACCGATGCGGAGGGGAGCAATGAGCGACGAGAGGGGCGTGTTGCCTTGCTGGCGTGCGTCGTAGATAACGCATTGGTCGCCGATGAAGATCGGGTCGAAGCCCTCCATCTCCCAAGTCTCGTTCCAGTCTTTTTGTTCGGCTTTCTCGATGGTGTAGTTGATGACTGCCTCGCTAATGGGGAACTCGCTGATGGCTTGCTCAAGTCTGACTTTGTCGAGCAAATCGGTTTGTACATAACCGACGATGCCGTCTTCGGTATCCTCGAACGACTCAAATCCTGCTTCGGCCAAAGCGTCGGCCAACAGCTCGCGCGAAGGCTGCAACAGCTCCTCGTTGCATGTGATTTTAAAGGTTGCGGCGAAGTAATTCATGACATTTGCGTTAAATTTCTCTGCAAATTTAGTTAAAAATAGGGAAAAACCTATCATCGTTTAGGGTTTTTCCTTAATTTTGCATTAAAAATAGTGGTATTTTTGCATCGTGATAGAGTGAATGGACCAAAATAAGGGCCAAAACAAGGTGAAAAAGTAACAAGATAACAAGGTAACTTGAAACTAGAAACTTTGAACCTGAAACTCTCTTCACAACGAGATCATTAACGGAATAATAATTAAAAAAGGAGTAAGAAAATGAAGATTAAGAAATTATTTCTGCTTTTCGTCCTTGCTGGAGCGATGCCACTCTCGATGATGGCTCAGGACGACGACCTTTACTTCACCCCTTCGAAGAAGGTTGCGAAGACGAGCTCCTCAGTTGAAAATAAACCTGCATACTATGTAGGCAGCAATCGTGATGTCGATGAGTATAACCGCCGGGGCAAGTTCCGCAGCACCTATCAGAAGATAGGCGTTGACTCGCTTGGCAACGACATCATCGAATTCCAGGCTGGCACAGGCATCTATCCCGACTCCACGTATGTGGATACGATGTGGGTGTCGCCCAAGCAGAAGTATCAGGATGATGAGGATTATGCCTACAGCCGTCGCATGAGCCGCTGGGATGGCTACTACGGCTGGTACGATCCTTGGTTCTACGGCCATTGGGGCTATCGTCCCTGGGGCTACTGGGGTTGGTATAATCCTTGGTACTATAGCTACTACGGCTGGTACGATCCCTGGTACTATGGCTACTACGGCTATCCCTGGTATTATGGTTGGGGACCTTATGATCCTTGGTATTACGGCTATTATGGTTACGGCTGGGGCGGCTACCCGGGTGGCACGTACTACGGAACAGGCGTGAGCGGCACGCGCAATCACGGTCTTGCTTCCTACAACGCACCTCGTGGCACGTTCAACGGTAGTTCACGAACCTTCTCAAGCGGTACGTTTGGCGGTTCGCGCTCGGGCAGTTTCGGCTCTCGCAACTCTAGCAGCACGGCTTCGTCGAACAATGGCATCAGAGTTTCACGTAGCAACCGCTCCTATAGCAATTCGAATGGAAACTTTGGTGGATCTCGCTCTACCTACACTCCGTCCAATAGTAGCTCTTCGCCTAGCTACAGCGCTCCCGCGCGGTCGTCAGGCAGCAGCTATAGCGGTGGCGGCGGTGGTGGCGGCACCTTCGGCGGCTCTCGCTCTGGTGGCGGTGGCGGCGGTGGTTCGCGCTCCGGTGGCGGCGGCTTCGGTGGCAGACGCTAATTCGCTCTTCGTCATCAAGTGGCAAAGTAATGAAATGGCTTAATAATAAATAATGTGACAATAATAACTCGATAGAACTATGAAGAAATATATGATGATTGTAGCAATGGCACTCACAACGGTGCCTATGCTCGCACAGGAAACCTACGAGAATGCAAAGGTTTCGGCACAAGACCTGAACGGTACGGCTCGCTATGTGGGTATGGGTGGTGCAATGGAGGCACTCGGTGCCGATATCTCGACCATCTCTTCCAACCCTGCTGGTATCGGACTCTTCCGCAAATCGGCTGTCAGCACATCGTTTGGCATCGTATCGCAGCAGGATGGTCAGGACTTTGCTGAGGGAAACAAGACCAACATGAGCTTCGACCAGATTGGCTTCGTCTATTCTGCTCGCTCAGGAATGAACTCGTATCTGAACTTCGGCTTCAATTACCACAAGAGCCGTAACTTCGACTACATTCTCTCGGCTGCAGATGGTCTGCACAATGCATCACAGAACAAGCTCACGTATGCAAAACAGAAGAACGGCCTGCTCTTCCCTGCCAATGCAGATGGTGTGCCTGATTTCAGCAATCCCTATGTGTCGTGCAACCAACTCGACGACATCTACGCTCGTAACTTGAACTATGACACAGATGAGAACATGTGGTTCTACGATCCCGCAACGAGCTATACACTCGACCGCGCCCACAAGGGTTATGTAGGTCAGTATGACTTCAATATCAGCGGGAACATCAACGACCGCGTGTATCTTGGACTAACCGTCGGACTGAGCGACATCAACTATCGTCACTATGGCGAATACACAGAGCAGTTGCAGGGCCCCAACGGCAACTATGCAATGACGGTGGCCGACGAGCGCAAGATCGATGGTTCGGGTGCCAGTCTCACAGCAGGTGTCATCTTCCGTCCGGTTGAGACGTCGCCGTTCCGTGTAGGTCTTTCGGTTGCCACACCTACCTGGTATGACATGGAGTCCAGCAACTACACGCGAGTACAAGACAACATGGGTGCCAGCGTTGACAACAGCGAGACCTATGAGTTCAAGCTCTACACGCCTTGGAAGTTCGGCCTGAGTCTCGGCCACACCGTTGGCAACTACCTCGCCCTCGGTGCCAGCTATGAGTATGCCAACTATGCACATCTCGACTCGCGCTATAAGACCGGCAGCTACTACGACTATTGGTATGGCGACTACTACGATGAGAGCGAGAGCGATCGTGAGATGAACAACCACACGAAGGAGACCCTGAAGGGTGTTTCGACGCTGAAGCTCGGATTGGAATACAAGCCCGATCCCGCCATTGCTGTACGCTTCGGTTACAACTACGTCAGCCCGATGTACAAGCTCGAAGGCTACAAGGATGGCACTATCGCCAGCGATGGCAGCTACTACAGCTCGGCTACTGACTACACCAACTGGAAGGGTACCAATCGCATCACATGCGGTGTGGGCTATACCACCGGTCACTTCAACCTCGATGTTGCTTATCAGTACAGCGCAACTGATGGTGAGTTCGCTCCCTTCATGAACTATTGGGACGATGTGACGAGCGAAGACGACAACGTAGCTAACGTAGTGAACGTGTCCAACAAGCGTCATCAGCTGATGGTAACGCTGGGCTATAAGTTCTAAAAGAGAATGACGCCTTGAAAGGTTAACAAATCAAAAATCGGCGGAATTTATCTTTATTATTGTGAAAAATATGCAGATTTATTTGCATGGAACGAAAAAATGACTAACTTTGTGACGATTCTACACGTTGGTGTAGTAATCTTATTAGAATATTAGTTTTTTTAGTGGTTAATTTAGTTTTAGTAAGTATTTTGGGAGCCTGTCGTGAGACAGGCTCTTTTTTTGTTGTAAAAAACGCTAAAAAGTCATGCCGACGTTGCTTACTATACATGTTTTTTATTACCTTTGTAGAAAATTTCGTAAAACGCAATGAAAATGAAATCATTCTCAAGACTTCTGCTGGCGTTGCTGCTGATGAGTAGCTCGCTGGCTGTGTGTGCTCAGAAATCTCACAAAAGAGAATTCCGAGGAGCTTGGATACAATGTGTTAACGGACAGTTCCTGGGCATGGGAACCCAGAAGATGCAGCAGACGCTCACGGCTCAACTCAACGAGTTGCAACGCGACGGCGTCAACGCTATCATCTTCCAAGTACGACCGGAGTGCGACGCCCTCTATAAAAGTAGCCTTGAACCTTGGAGCCGTTTCCTCACCGGTCAGCAGGGACAGGCCCCGTCGCCCTACTGGGATCCGCTGGAGTGGATGGTGAATGAGTGCCACAAGCGCGGAATGGAAATCCATGCTTGGATTAATCCCTATCGTGCAAAGACCAAGACCACCACAGCACTTGCCATGAACCACGTGGGCGTGCTGCACCCAGAGCGTACCTTCAACTATGACGGACAGTTGTTGCTGAATCCTGGTTTGCCTGAGAACCGCAAGTATATCTGCAACGTCGTGCAGGACATCGTGCGCCGATACGACATCGACGGCCTCCATATCGACGACTACTTCTATCCTTATCCCGTAGCCGGACAGCAGATTCCTGATGATGCCGAGTATGCGAAGTATCGCAATGGCATCCGCGATCGGGGTGACTGGCGTCGCTACAACGTGAATCTTTTCATCGAGCAGTTATCGAAAGCCATCAAGGAAGTGAAGCCTTGGGTGAAATTCGGTGTGTCGCCATTCGGCATCTATCGCAACAAGCAGAGTGATCCGAAGATGGGAAGCGAGACGGCCGGCCTGCAAAACTATGACGACCTCTATGCTGATGTGCTACTTTGGGTGAACAAGGGTTGGATTGACTATTGCGTGCCGCAGATCTACTGGGAGATAGGACACAGGACGGCCGACTATAAGACGCTCATCACCTGGTGGAACCGCTATGCTGCCAATCGTCCGCTTTTCATTGGCGAGGACGTGGAACGTACGGTGAAATATCCTGATCCCAGCAATCCCAACAGCCACCAGATGCCTGCTAAGTATCGCCTGCATCAGCAGATGAGAAACGTCAACGGAACGGTGCTTTGGTATGCGAAGGCAGTAGTCGACAACGTGGGCAATTACGGAACGGTGTTGCGCCAGTCGTATTGGAAGAATCCTGCCCTGCCACCGCTGATGACGTTCCTCGACGACAAGGCTCCGAAGAAGGCAAAGAAGGTGAAGGCTCATTGGTCGCCGCAAGGCTATTTCCTCACATGGGGCAAGCCCTCAGGTAGAAAATGGGGCGACGACGTCAATCGCTATGTGGTGTATTGCTTCGAGAATGGCGAACCCATCGACCTGACGAATCCTGATAAGATTAAGGCTGTTACCTATGGAACTAGCTACAAGCTGCCTTACGATGGTGGCCATCATCGCTACACCTACGTGGTCACAGCACTCGACAGAGTGGGCAATGAGAGCAAGGCCGTGAAGAAGAAGGTGAAACTTTAACTCATTTGTAGGGGGCCTTCCCCTACACGAAAATAAACATGTGGCATTGTAACGCATCAAGTCGTTTACAATGCCACATTTCTTATGATGTTTTAAATGATTGCTGATGTGTGTTGTTTGTCTGTTTTCAACTGCGCATTAGTCCTTGAACAAATCATCGAGGAATGCATCAAGGTCCTCGTCGAGACCTGTCATCAGGTCGCCGCCAATGATGACCGTATCGTCATCAGCCAGATATAGCTCGGCAATAGGCTCCTTGTCGTCGTCTTCCAGTACGAAGTTATAGGGCTTCAGAATGCCCATGTTGTCGACAATCTTGTTGTTGCGCTTCAGTTCGTTGCGCAAGATAATCGTCACAGAGTCATAGAAATTCTCATCCTTATTGTCGATCCATTGTTCGATGACGCAACGATTGATTTCCTGCTCTTCATCATCGAAGGCAAGCAACTCGCCGCTGTCTTGCGACACGCGGAGATGAATGTCGGTGAGGATGCTCGTCTCTTCGTTGGCAGGAAACTTCTGCGCGATCTTTCTGATGGCTCGCTCAATCTGTTGGATGGTTTGTTCCGTAGGTTTCATATCAATACTCTTTTTTACTAAGGTTGCATCTGATTGCAGTTGCAAATATACGCTAATTCATCGGAATGGCAAAACAAATTCCGTAAAAACTTGCGTTCGGGGTCACTTTTTTTCGTTTCTCAGCACATCGTGTAGGTCAATCATCCAGCGTTGCGAGGCTGTCGTGTAGACGGCATCGAGGCTGAAATGCCCTTTGTTGACGAGTCTTGCCGCCTTGCCGATGGTGTCGGTGAGCAGATAGTTGTGGACGGTGAGGGGGATGCGAGCCGTCGAGTCGTTCAGAAACTCTATCTCGCCGATTTCGTAGGAAGGTCTCTCTTCTTGTTGGTTCAACTGGTCAACATCGTCTTGTGTGAGCTGGCTAGCACACAACTTCAGCCATTGTTCTGACTGAGGAGTGGTAAACCGCAACGCTTGATGATACTGCCAATTATAATAATAGGTGGCAAACGAGTCGACGGTTTGCACGAGTTTCTTCTCGCTGGCACCGGAATACTCGCTGCAAGCGGTCGTCAACAAGAATGCTGCCGACAGTCCGAACGCCAGGAAAAGCCTGTGCCTGATGGGGTGAGATGTGATAATCATGTTTAAAAACATTTAATTTAGGACAAAGGTAAGAAAAACTTTTGGTAAATTCAAGCGATTTACGTAATTTTGTACGTAAAATACTACGAAGATGCTGAATTTCATCTCTTTGGGAAGTGGAAGCAGCGGAAACTGCTATCTGCTCTATACGGAAAACGACGCATTACTCATTGACTTAGGCATTGGGACGCGTACGCTCCGAAA
The DNA here is from genome assembly GCA_900316285.1 of uncultured Prevotellaceae bacterium. Taxonomy (GTDB): domain Bacteria; phylum Bacteroidota; class Bacteroidia; order Bacteroidales; family Bacteroidaceae; genus Prevotella. The sequence goes on along the minus strand of ONCG01000007.1, from coordinate 23,522 downwards.
ATACTTCAGGGAGTATGGCTTGCCCCTGTCGCGTGTGAAGCATATCCTCATCACGCACGATCATGCCGACCACGTAAAGTCGGTCGGGAAAATAAGCCACGACTTGGAACTCCCTGTCTATACGACCCGCGATGTCCACAAGGGCATCGACGGGAACTATTGTGTGCGTTGCAAGGTACCTTCAACGCTGGTGAAGATTATTGAGAAGGACGTGCCCGTAGAGATTGGCGATTTCCTTGTAACCCCTTTCCGCGTGCCTCATGACAGCACCGACAACGTTGGCTATCGCATTGAGTGTCAGGGCGTTGTGTTCTGCATGATGACCGACGTAGGTTTCCTGAGCGATGAGATGAAGCCGATGATTAGCGATGCAAACTATCTTGTTTTGGAAGCCAACTACGATGAAGAGATGCTGAAGGCTGGCCCTTATCCCGAACACTTGAAGGCAAGAATCGTGGGAACGGGTGGCCATCTGTCGAACGTGGAATGTGGAAAGGCTTTGGCTGAGAATGCTTCGCCTGCGTTGCGACATGTGTGGCTGTGCCACCTCAGCGAGGAGAACAATCATCCAGAGCTTGCCCGAAAGACCGTTGAACAGGTGTTGCGCAGCTATGGAATCGCGCCTGGTAAGGACTTCGAACTTGATGTGCTGAAGCGTAAGATGCCAACAGGAATATTCGAGTTGGTTCGTGGAAGTGCTCCTACAGAACAGATGCTCTTCACGAATGAAGAGATGGGGCGCGGGAAGTAATAGCGAAAGACAAAAAGCTATAGCGAGAGATAATATCCCAATTTGTAGAGTTTAAGTTGGAGAAGCGACGGTGTGCGTCCGCACAAGTTGTTTCTCCAACTTTTTTTCAACATATTATATATAAAGAGGTATGGACTTTCAAGATGCCATTTCCTAAGAGTTGCCGCTACATCGAGCATTCGCGAGTAACCAGTCAGGTCGTCAGCAAATTCGTGAAGTGTCTGCAGGGCTTCTTCAGTTTTCTCAACAAATCGCTCGTTGCTATCGAAGCGGTCGAAGAGTACGGGATTATCGATGTGCTCGATGCTGACGCCTGCCAGCTGCAACTGCTTGCCCATGAGCACATCCTCATAGCCATAGCGGCGGAAGCGCGTGTCGAGCGGATGGGCGAGATATTGGCTTCGTGCCATCAGGAAGTTCGATGTGTGGAAGTTCTGATAGGGAGCAGCCTCGCGGTTCTTCAGCGAGAGGCTCGCCTCGGCAGCCTTCTCGTAGCGATAGCGCAGATTGTTGTTCAGCCTTTCATCATCCGTCAGCCTGTAGCCACCACACACCACATCAGCTTCAGTTTCCAGATATCGCTTTACGAACTCATCGTTGCCGATGCCCATCCCACTATCGATGAACAACAACCAGTCGTAGGCGGCTATCGAAGCCAGGAAGTTACGGATGGCAGCCCTGCCCACATTCTGCTTTCTGACGATGTATCGGCAATGGGGCAGGAGGTTGATCGCCTCATTGGCAGCCATCGCTTCAGTATCGGTTGAACCGTCGTCGGCCACCACGATTTCAAACGACAAACCCTCTATCAGGCTGGCTTGTCGCTGAAGCTCATTCACAACGTCCTTGCATACGTCGTTGAAAGTTGGTATGAGTATTGACAGTTCGCGTTTCAAAGCTGTTTGTTAAAGTTTTTCTTTAAGATACTTTCCCGTAAGACTTTCCTTACATTTGGCTACCTCCTCAGGTGTTCCGGCACAGACAATGCTACCTCCCTTGTTACCACCGTCGGGACCCAGGTCGATGATGTGATCTGCACACTTGATGACCTCCATATTGTGCTCGATGACGATGATGCTATGTCCGCGCTCAATGAGTGCATCGAAGGCAGCCAACAGGCGCTTGATGTCGTGGAAGTGCAGACCGGTTGTAGGCTCGTCGAAGATAAAGAGGGTGGGGTCCTGCCGCTCCTGGCCGATGAAGTAAGCCAGCTTTACACGCTGGTTTTCACCTCCCGAGAGGGTGGAAGAACTCTGACCCAACTTGATGTATCCCAAGCCTACATCGGCGAGCGGTTTCAGTCGGTCGACAATTTGCTTCGTCAGCGCTTTGTCTTTATCGTCGTTGCCGTCGAAGAACTCGATGGCCTCGGCTACCGACATATTCAAAATGTCGTCGATGTTCTTCCCCTTGTATCGCACATCCAGGATGTCTTGTTTGAAGCGATGTCCGTGACAGGCTTCGCATTCAAGCACAAGGTCGGCCATGAACTGCATCTCGACGTTGATGACGCCGGCTCCCTTACACATCTCGCAACGGCCTCCGTCGGTATTGAACGAGAAATATTGTGGCGAGAAGTTCATTTGCTTGGCTAACGGCTGCTCGGCAAGCAACTGGCGGATGCTATCGTAAGCCTTCACATAGGTTGCCGGATTCGAGCGAGTGCTCTTGCCGATTGGGTTCTGGTCGACCATCTCCACGTGCGAGATGTGTTGCCAGTCGCCTTCCAAAGCGATGTATTCGCCAGGCAGCTCTGCCACTTCGTCGAGGTGTCGCTTCAGGGCAGGGTAGAGGATGCCCTTCACCAGCGACGACTTACCGCTACCGCTCACGCCCGTCACCACAGTCAAGGTGTTCATCGGGAAGCTCACGTCGATGCCCCGCAGGTTGTTCATGCGACAGCCCTTCAGCTTGATGGCCATGTTCCACGAGCGCCGTGACTTCGGCACATCGATGGTCTCGCGGCCGGCGAGATAGTCGAGCGTGTGAGAGCGGTTGTCGTCGCCCAGCTTATTGATATCAATATCTTTCGTATAGCCTTCGAAGACTACTTCTCCACCGTGGCGGCCTGCATCAGGACCGATGTCAATGAGGTAGTCGGCAGCACGCATGATTTCTTCGTCGTGCTCCACCACGATAACGGTATTGCCCAGCGACTGCAGTTCCTTCAGCACATGAATGAGTCGGGCGGTGTCGCGGCTATGCAGGCCGATGCTGGGTTCGTCGAGGATGTAGAGTGAGCCTACGAGCGACGATCCGAGTGATGTGCAGAGGTTGATGCGCTGACTTTCACCACCACTCAACGTGTTGGAGGCGCGATTTAGCGTGAGGTAGTTGAGTCCCACTTCAGAGAGGAAACCCAGTCGGCTCTTGATCTCCGTGAGCAAGCGGCGCGAAATCTCGGCTTCGTGCTCGCTGAGCTCCAGCATCTCAAACCATGTGCGCAGATTCCCGATAGGCATCTCCACAAGGTCGGCGATGCTCTTTCCGCCAATCTTCACCCAAGTGGCTTCCTCCTTCAGGCGAGTGCCGTGACAAAGTGGGCAGACGGTCTTGCCGCGATAACGGCTCAGCATCACTCGATACTGTATCTTGTATTGGTTCTCCTTCACCATCTGGAAGAAGGCGTCGATGGATACCTGCTCGTGGATGTCGCGTTTGCGCTCAGAGGGCAGGCCGTGCCAGAGCATATCCTTCTCGCTTTGCGACAGTTCATAGTAGGGTTTGAAGATGGGGAAGTCGTCCTTTGCTGCCCTGCGGCAGAACTCATCCTTCCACATTCCCATCTTGTCGCCGTGCCAACATTGCACGCAGCCGTCGTAGACGCTCAACGATGAATTAGGTATAACAAGTTTCTCGTCGATGCCGATGATGCGACCGAAGCCCTCGCACTCAGGACATGCACCCAGCGGTGAGTTAAATGAGAACATCTGGTCGCTGGGCTCGTCGAACGTGATGCCATCGGCCTCGAAACGAGTCGAGAAGTCGTAGGCCAGTCCCGATGGAAGGAACACCAGCCGGCACATGCCGTTGCCTTCATACATGGCCGTCTCTGCCGAGTCGGTGAGTCGAGAGATGGCATCGCGAGAGAAGTCCACCTTCAGTCGGTCGATGAGTAGCCACAAGGTTTCATCGGTGGGTAAGTTCTCTGGTTCTGTCGATTCCAAATACTCATCGATGCGGCGAGGCTCGTTGTTCAGCCAGAGTCGGGCATAGCCTTGTTGAATCTCCATCTCCAACTGGCGTCGGATGGTTCGTCCTTCCACCACATGGAGTGGGGCGAGGATGACGAAACGCGTTCCCTCGGAATACTGACGGGTGCAGTCCACGATGTCTTCGGCCGAGTGCTTCTTCACTTCTTGTCCGCTGATGGGCGAGTAAGTACGGCCGATGCGGGCGAATAGCAACCGCAGATACTCATAAATCTCAGTTGATGTGCCCACCGTGGAGCGAGGATTGCGGGCAATGGTTTTCTGCTCGATGGCGATGGCTGGCGGCAGACCTTTGATAAAGTCGCACTCGGGTTTGCTCATGCGCCCGAGAAACTGCCGTGCATACGACGACAGCGATTCCACGTATCGGCGCTGTCCTTCAGCATAAAGTGTGTCAAAGGCCAGCGACGACTTGCCGCTGCCGCTGACGCCTGTCACGGTGATGAGCTGATTGCGCGGGATTTTCAAGCTGATATTCTTCAGGTTGTTCACCCGTGCACCTTTTATCTCGATGTATTTTTCCATTTCTTTTGCAAAGATACGAATAAGCGAGGAGAAAACCAAAAGAATTTTGACTTTTCTCGAGAGGAAGTATCTTCGACCGCAGGTCAAGGATACAAAAAAGTTGAGAGTTGTGAGCGGAGAGTTGAAAGTTTTTTTGTTTCTTTGTCATACTTTTTTTGAATCATCTTTACAAATGTCTGTCGCCGTCGCGATGCATTCTAGAAAAAACAGAAGTGAATTGCAAGCGATTTTCGATGATTTTGCTCTTTCCCTGCCTCTACAATGCCTCAGAAAAGTGTGAGCATGGAGCCGGAGAAGCCGAATGGATGCCCCAAAATGGCAAAAGCATAGCTCTAGCACCTCCAGAGCTATGCTCCCGACCTTCTAGAGCTATGCTCCCGAGTGTGTGGAGCTATGCTTTACGACCTCCAGAGCTATGCTTTTGGAGGCTGGGAGTAATGCTTTCGGCGGCTGGTTTCATTGCTCCGGCGCTCTCAGAACATGTTAGTTGGCGTGTGAAATGATTGTTCTTGGGCTCAAAAAGCATGCTTTTGAGGGGCAAAATGGCATCAAATCAATGCTGCAGAAACGCTTTCCTGGTGTAACCGATTGATTCTCAAAGAGTTGCGAAGTTGCTCAAAAACGGCCGTTTTTCGGGCGAATGAGCAGTCGAAAGATTTTACGCGATTCTCAGAGGCGATTTTCGACCAATTATTTTTACATCTTACCTTTCTCTTTGATTCGTGTATTTTTGATTTGAGAAACTTTTTTAATATTATTTAGTTTCATTCCTTCGCTGCATTGTGAAGATTGTTGTAATTTTGCACTAAAATTGTAGAAAACAAATTTTAGTATAGAAATTATGGCAGAATCTATCGACATCCGCGAACTGAACATGCGGATAGAACAAGAAAGCGGCTTCGTCACTAATTTGGTGACAGGTATGAATCGTGTTATAGTTGGACAGCGACACCTCATTGACTCGCTGCTCATCGGATTGCTCAGCGACGGACACATCCTGCTCGAGGGTGTGCCAGGACTGGCTAAGACTTTGGCTATCAAGACACTGGCGCAACTCGTCGATGCCGGCTACAGCCGCATACAGTTCACCCCCGACCTGCTTCCGGCCGACGTGGTGGGAACAATGGTCTACTCGCAGAAGGACGAGAACTTCCAAGTGAAGCGTGGCCCTGTGTTTGCAAACTTCGTGCTCGCCGACGAAATCAACCGTGCCCCGGCAAAGGTGCAGAGTGCTCTGCTCGAAGCCATGCAGGAGCATCAGGTCACCATTGGCGAGAAGACGTTCCCGCTTCCCAATCCGTTCCTCGTGATGGCTACGCAGAACCCCATCGAGCAGGAAGGCACCTATCAGCTTCCGGAGGCACAGGTGGACCGTTTCATGCTGAAGGTGGTCATCGGCTATCCGTCGCTTGAGGAGGAGAAACTCATCATCCGTGAGAATCTGGCCGGTCAGCTGCCCGAGGTGAAGCCCGTCACCACGGCCGACGAAATCCTTCGTGCCCGTCGTGTGGTGGGTGATGTATACATCGATGAGAAGATTGAGCAATACATCGCCGACATCGTCTTTGCGACCCGTTATCCCGACCGCTACGGCCTGCCCGAGGTGAAGGACATGATTACATTCGGTGGTTCGCCGCGTGCCAGCATCAACCTGGCTAAGGCTGCCCGCGCCTATGCCTTCATCAAGCGTCGCGGCTATGTGGTGCCCGAGGATGTTCGTGCCGTTGCCCACGACGTTTTGCGTCATCGCATCGGTCTGAGCTACGAAGCCGAGGCCAGCAACATCACGAGCGAGGAAATCGTCTCGAAGGTCATCAATAAGGTTGAAGTTCCCTAAGCTTTACAAGTCTGGAAAGCCTAGAAATCTAGAAAAGCCTAGAGTATCTAGAACATCTGGTAAAGAATGGAGACATCAGAATTAATCAAAAAAGTCAGGAAGATTGAGATCAAGACGCGCGGCTTGAGCTCGAACATCTTTGCAGGTCAGTATCACTCTGCCTTTAGGGGACGTGGTATGGCCTTCTCTGAGGTGCGCGAGTATCAGTTCGGCGACGACGTGCGCGACATCGACTGGAATGTAACCGCCCGCTTCCATCGCCCTTATGTGAAGATTTTCGAAGAGGAGCGCGAGCTGACGGTGATGCTGTTGGTCGACGTCAGCGGTTCGCTCGACTTCGGAACCACAAAGCAGATGAAGCGCGATATGGTCACCGAGATTGCTGCCACGCTGGCGTTCTCGGCCATTCAGAACAACGATAAGATTGGCGTCATCTTCTTCTCTGACCGCATAGAAAAGTACATTCCGCCCAAGAAAGGCCGCAAGCACATCCTCTACATCATTCGCGAGATGCTCGACTTCAAGTCGGAAAGCCGTCGCACGGATGTTAGCCAGGCTGTGGAATTCCTTTCGCAGGTCATGAAGCGCCGATGCACCACATTCCTGCTCAGCGACTTCTACGAGCAACCCGACGTGGCTGCCGACGGCTCGAAGCTGGAGCATGCGCTCACCATCGGCAACCGAAAGCACGACATCGTGGCCATACAGGTCTACGACCCGCGAGCCAAGACGCTTCCCGATATCGGCCTGATGAAGGTTCGCGATGCCGAGACAGGACACGAGATGGTGATCGACACCAGTTCGAAGAAGCTGCGACTTGCCCACACCAGGTATTTCATGGAGCGGCAAGCGCACTTGCGCGACATCTTTACAAAGACCAACGTCGACTGGACCTCGGTCGCCACAAACGAAGATTACGTGAAAGCTCTCATGGTGCTCTTTAAACAAAGAGGATGAGAAGGCTTGAACGATAAAACAAAACTACAGAACTAACAAGCAAGAAAGTTGAAAAAGATAGTTGCTATCATAGGTTTTCTAACGCTTCTCGCCGTACAGACACAGGCGCAAGGCGTGCAGGTAGAGCAGAAGCTCGATTCGGTCAACGGCATCTTCATTGGCCAGCAGGCTCACATGACGGTTGCCGTAACGGCCGAGAAGGACGCCAAGGTTGCCTTCCCTGCTTGGAAGCCCATGTCCTACCTGGTGCCGGGCGTGGAGTTGTTGGCTGTGGAAGGCGACACCGTCGATGCCGACAACGGCCGACAGACCATTCGCCGTCGCCTCACCATCACCAGCTTCGACGAGAATCTGTATCCGATTCCACCTGTGGAAGTGAAGGTAGGCGGAAAGGCTTACACGGGAAGTCAGCTGGCTTTGAAGGTTGTAACCGTCGATGTCGACACGTTGCATCCCAACCAGTTCTATCCGCCAAAGGACGTGCAGAAGAACCCGTTCCTATGGAGTGAGTGGCGTACACCATTTCTGTTGAGCCTGCTCTTCATCGCCCTACTGGCCTTGGCCTTGTGGTTGTATCTGCGTCTGAAGGCTAACAAGCCCATCATCACGAGCATCCGCATCATCAAGAAGGTGCTGCCTCACCAGAAGGCCATGAAGGCCATCGACGAAATCAAGGCCGAACACATGACGGCTTCTGAGGACCAGAAGGAATACTACACGCGCCTTACCGACACCCTCCGTCAGTATATCCGCGAGCGCTTCGGCTTCAACGCGATGGAGATGACCACTTCAGAGATTATCTTCCACCTGCAGGAATCGGGCGACAGCACGATGATTGCCGAGCTGAAAGACCTCTTCGAAACCGCCGACCTCGTGAAGTTCGCCAAGTACTCCACGCTCATGGGCGAGAACGATATGAACCTCGTGAATGCCATCAACTTCATCGACCTGACGAAGCTCGAAGGACAGCCCACCGAGGAGCGTGTCGTTCCGCAACTCACCGAGGGCGATAAGAAGACCCGCAAGAACCGTATCACGATCAAGGCCCTGCTGTGGACCATTGCCGTTGTCGACACCGCTCTGATTGTGTATGTCCTCTATGCGATCATGCAGCTGCTGTTCTGACCCGTCGGTCCTTAACGCAGCTGTTCCGACCAATAAACTGAAAGAAGAAAAATGGAATTTGCAAACAAAGAATATTTCCTGCTACTGCTCCTGCTCATACCTTATTTAATATGGTATGTAGGCTATCGGAAGAAGAGCGAACCCACCATTCAGCTTAGCGACACCTATGCTTATCTGAAGGCGCCGAAGAGCTGGCGCATGCGCATGATGCATCTGCCCATGCTGTTGCGACTGCTCACCTTCGTCTTGCTTGTAGTGGTGTTGGCACGTCCGCAGACACGCAACTCCTGGGACCAGCGCACCACAGAGGGTATCGACATCATGTTGGCGATGGACGTTTCCACATCGATGCTGGCCGAAGACCTGAAGCCTAATCGCATGGAGGCAGCCAAGAGCGTAGCGGCAGAATTCATCTCCGGACGTCCGAACGACAATATCGGTCTGACCATCTTTGCCGGTGAGGCGTTCACACAATGTCCGATGACCACCGACCACACATCTCTTCTCAACCTGTTGCAAGGCGTGCGCACCGACATCACGGCAACTGGCCTGATGAGCGACGGTACGGCTGTCGGCATGGGTTTGGCTAACGCCGTTTCCCGACTGAAGAATTCGAAGGCAAAGTCGCGTGTGGTCATCTTGCTTACCGACGGCTCGAACAACATGGGCGACCTCTCGCCAATGACCAGCGCACAGATAGCACGAAGCCTCGGCATTCGTGTCTACACCATCGGCGTCGGCACCAACAAGACTGCTCCTTATCCTATGCGTGTGGCAGGTGGTGTGCAATATGTCAATATTCCTGTTGAAATCGACACGAAGACACTCTCCGACATCGCCGCCGCTACCGATGGAAACTTCTATCGTGCAACCAACAACCGCGAGCTGAAGCAAATCTACAAGGACATCGACAAACTCGAAAAGAGTAAGATGAGCGTCACGAAGTTCTCGAAACGCTACGAGGCCTATCTGCCTTTTGCCCTTGCTGCCTTCGTATTGCTGCTGCTTGAGATCCTGTTGCGAACAACTGTTCTGCGTCGCATCCCGTAGACGGCAATCGCAAGTATCGTAATCCCGTTATTCCGTAATATCGAAAATAAAATAAAGACCGTGTTTAGATTTGAGAACCCTATATTCCTCTGGCTGCTGCTCATCATCCCCGTGTTAGCTTTGCTGCGATTTTGGGGATGGCACCAGCGTCGTCGCAAACTGCGTAAGTTTGGCGATCCGGCTTTGCTGAAAGAACTCATGCCCGATGTTTCGAAGTTCCGGCCCACCGTGAAGTTCTGGCTTCTGCAGGCTGCACTTGCCCTGCTCATTGTGGTGCTTGCCCGTCCGCAGATGGGTACGAAGATTTCTCGTGAGAAGCGTAACGGCATCGAGACCATCATCTGTCTTGATATCAGCAACTCGATGATGGCTGAAGACGTTGTGCCTTCTCGCCTGCAGAAGAGTAAGATGCTCGTCGAGAATCTGGTAGACCATTTCACCAACGACAAGATTGGTCTGGTGGTGTTTGCCGGCGATGCCTTTGTGCAGCTGCCTATCACAAGCGACTATGTGTCGGCAAAAATGTTCCTGCAGAACATCACGCCTTCGCTCATCGACATGCAGGGAACCGATATGGGGCGTGCGCTCTCGTTGGCTTCCAACAGCTTTACTCAGCAGGAGAAGATTGGGCGCGCCATCATCCTCATTACCGATGGTGAAGACCACGAGGGTGGGGCACTCGAGGCTGCCGAAGCTGCCAAGAAGAAAGGCATCAATGTGTTTATTCTCGGAGTCGGCGACCCCAAGGGCTGTCCTATTCCTGATGGTGAAGGTGGCTACATGCACGACGCTCAAGGCAGCGTGGTCATGTCGGCCTTGAATGAGGACATGTGTCAGCAGGTTGCACAGGCTGGAAGTGGTAAGTACATACACGTCGACAACACCAGCGAGGCGCAGGAGAAACTGAACGACGAGCTCATTAAATTGCAGAAAGGAGAGACCGACAGCGTCATCTATAGCGAATACGACGAGCAGTTCCAGGCGTTTTGCATCCTCGTGTTGCTCCTGCTCATCATCGAAGTCTGCATCCTTGAGAGCAAGAATCCGCTGTTGCGTCGCTTCTCGCTCTTCGGAAAAGGCAAGGCAGCCAAGACTGCGGCGCTTGTAGTCGTTCTGTTCTGCTGCTCAACAACGATGTTTGCACAGGCCGACCGCCAGCACATCCGACAGGGCAACAAATTGTACCATCATGAGGAATATGCCAAGGCCGAGGTGGAATACCAGAAGGCGTTGGCTGCCAATCAGCGGAACCCGCAGGCGCTCTACAACCTGGGTTGTGCGCTCATGATGCAACAGAAAGACTCGGCAGCCATCGTGCAGTTCGAGAATGCAGGCAAGCTGGAGACGTCGAAGAAGCGCAAGTCGATGTCGTATCATAATATCGGCTGGATATGCCAGAAGCACCAGATGTATGGTGAAGCTATCGAAGCATATAAGGAAAGCCTGCGCAACAATCCCACCGACGAAGAAACCCGCTACAATCTTGCTTTGTGTAAGCGGAATCAGAAGCAACAACAGCAGAACGGCGGAGGCGGTGAGAACAAGGAAAAGCAAGATAAGCAAGACCAAAAGAAGCAGGACCAGCAGCAGAAAGAACAAAAGCGGCAGCCTCAGGAGCAGATGAGCAAGGAGAATGCCGAACAGCTGTTGAATGCCGCTATGCAGGAGGAAAAGGCCACTCAGCAACGCATGAAGAAGGCGATGCAGCATCCCAACCGCCGTCAGTTGCAGAAGAACTGGTAAGCCGAGTCGTCTGCAGAAGAACAGGAAGAATAAGTCAATTTTAATATTGAATATGTATAGAAGATTTTTTAGTAGCAATTATAATCCGATGAAGACAGGCAGAGTCGTAGCATGTTTGTCAGCCTTGCTGGTATGCTGGCTGGTGGCTATGTCGGGCTCGGCACAAACCATCACGCTTTCGGCACCCACTCAGGTGTCGGCAGGCGAGAATTTCCGTATTGCCTATACCATTAATACTCAAGACGTTCAGGATTTCCGTTCAGGAATTCATTCAAACGACGTGGCGGAGGTTATTGCAGGGCCATACACCTCGTCGCAGTCGAGTTTCCAGATGACGAACGGCCACACGACTTCTTCGTCTTCAATCACCTATACTTATACCCTCTACGCCCTGAAGAGCGGCTCGTTCAACATCCCAGCAGCACAAGCTGTAGTGGGTGGAAAAACTATCCAATCGCGTCCAGCAAAGATTGTTGTATCGGGTACAGCTCGACAGAACGGTAATGCTCCCGATATGCATCAGGATCATGAGCCGCAGATGAGAGCTGCCGGCTCAAAGATTTCGGGCAACGATCTGTTTATTAAGGTAAGTGCCAACAAACGTCGCGTCCACGAGCAGGAGCCCGTGTTGCTCACCTATAAGGTCTACACGCTCGTCGACCTCACACAACTTAATGGTAAGATGCCCGACCTGACGGGTTTCCATACGCAAGAGATACCGCTCCCGCAGCAGAAGAGCTTCCATGTTGAACAGGTCAACGGCCGCTCCTATCGTTGTGTGACGTGGAGCCAATATGTGATGTATCCGCAGATGACGGGCAAGCTCGAGATTCCGAGCATCACCTTCAAGGGCATCGTGGTGCAGCAGAATCGCAACGTCGATCCCTTCGAGGCATTCTTCAACGGTGGTTCGGGCTATGTAGAGGTAAAGCGCGATATTGTTGCTCCAGGCCTAACGATACAGGTCGACCCGCTGCCGACACGCCCGGAAAACTTCTCGGGTGGAGTAGGGCGCTTGAACATTTCGGCACAAATCGACAAGACTGAGGTGAAGGCCGGCGAACCCATCTCGCTTCGTGTTGTCGTGGGAGGCAACGGAAACCTGAAGCTCATCAAGCAGCCTGTGGTTGCCTTCCCCAAGGACTTCGACACCTATGATGCCAAGGTGACCGACAAGACACGCCTCACAGCCAATGGTGTTGAAGGTAACATGATCTACGATTTCCTGGCTGTTCCTCGCAATCAGGGGCAATACACGATTCCACCCGTCGAGTTTGTCTACTACGACACCTCTGCCAACGCTTATCGAACCGTGAAGACAAGCAGTTTCAACCTGACTGTTGGAAAGGGTTCCGGACGTGCAACGACCGTTACCGACTATGGAGCCACAGAGGCAAAGGACATTCGTCCCATCAAGTCGGGCAACCAAGTGGGAAGCAAGCCTAGCGAGCATTTCTTTGGCACAACGGCCTACTGGCTATCGATGCTGTTGCCGTTCGTGGCATTTATTGCCCTGCTCATCATCTTCCGCAAACGTGCCATCGACAACGCCGATCTCGGCAAGTTGCGTGGAAAGAAGGCGAGCAAAGTCGCTACACGTCGTCTGCGCAAGGCTCGTCAACTCATGGAGAAAGGTCAGGCATCTGCCTTCTACGACGAGACGCTTCGAGCTCTATGGGGCTATGTGGGCGACAAGTTGAACATGCCTGTCGAACAGCTCTCGCGCGAGAACATCTCTGACAAATTGAGAGAACAAAACGTAGGCGAAGAAGTTGTCGACCGCTTCCTTACAGCACTCGATGAGTGTGAGTTTGAGCGTTATGCACCCGGCGATGCTGCCGGCAATATGAACAAGACGTTCAGCGCAGCCATGACCGCCATTGAGCAAATTGAATCGGATATGAAGTCGAATAAGAAAAAGACGGGCAGGAAATCTGTTCAGATGTTGCTTGCTGTCGTCCTTCTCTGCGGCGTTGCTCAACATGCCGTTGCCGCTCCTGTTGCTGTCACGAAGCAGACGGCTGACGAGGCATACAAGACGGGCAACTACCAGAAGGCCATCGGCGAGTATCAACAATTGCTAAAGGATGGACCCGCTGCCAACCTCTATTATAATCTCGGTAATGCCTACTTCCGTACCGATAACATCACACAGGCCATTATAGCTTATGAGCGGGCATTGGATCTCGCACCTGGCGACAACGACATTCGCTATAATCTAGAGTTCGCACGAAGCAAGACCATCGACAAGGTGACTCCCGAGAGCGAGATGTTCTTCTTCACTTGGTATCGCTCGTTGGTGAAGCTCTGTAGCGTCGACGGATGGGCACACCTGGCCATCGCCTCCATCATTCTGGTCTTGGTGCTAGTGTTGTTCTATCTGTTCAGCCCTCGTCTGCTGCTACGTCAGATTGGGTTCTACGGAGCCGTGTTCTTCCTGGTGTTGTTCGCCGCCAGCAACCTCTTTGCCTGGCAGCAGAAACGCTATCACGACCAGCATCGTGCCGCTGTAGTAACGGCTCCATCGGTCAGCGTGCATAAGACGCCTGGAGTAAACGGCAGCGAAGCCTTCGTGCTGCACGAGGGAACGCATGTGAACATCAACGATACAACCATTCAGAATTGGTATGGCATCCGGCTCGACGACGGCCGTGAGGGATGGCTACCGGTTCGTAGCGTTGAAGAAATATAAAACATGGCTTGTGCCTGGGCACACGCTTTATACATTATTGAGAATCATGTTTCTATGATGGATATATCGTTCCTACAACAAATCGACGAGGCTGTTCTGCTTTGGCTCAATGGTAGCGACTCCGCCTACCTCGATGCTGCTGTGATGACTTTCACCTCCGGCCTCACGTGGATCCCGCTATACGTGGCCTTGCTCTATCTCGTCATCAAGAATAGCGAGAACATGCCGCAGTTCGCCCTCATCCTGTTGGGTGTGCTGGTGACGATGCTACTCAGCGCCGGCCTTGCCGATTTCATCGCCAAACCCTATGTTGCCCGATGGAGGCCCACCAACGATCCGATGCTGAAGTATAGCATCGACGTAGTTGGCAATTACCGTGAGAGTCCGTATGGTTTCTTCTCCGGACATGCGGCCAACACAATGGCGGTAGCCGTCTTCTTTGCTCAACTCGTGCGCAACCGGGCTCTATCCATTGCCCTTGTCGTATGGTCGTTGATTTGTTGCTGGACACGCCTTTATCTGGGCGTTCACTATCCCTCCGACATTCTGGTCGGCCTCGTCTGGGGATGTGTGTCGGCCTTGATAGGATATTTTTGTTATCGGAAGCTTTATTTCGCCATCAAGCCCCGCCTGCGCTATGTGTCGTCACAATATACGTCTACGGGCTATAGCCATCAGGACATCGATGTGGTACTCCTGACGATGGCCGTATTGCTCCTCTACGTATCTTTTTCCCCCATTATACCTTGGTTCTGATCTAATCAACAATTATGGACATTCGCATCAGCGACTATAACTACACGCTCCCCGACGAGCGCATCGCTAAATACCCTGTGGCCGAACGCGACCACAGCAAACTATTAGTTTATCAACACGGAACCATCAGCGAAGACCACTTCTACAATCTTCCAAACTATCTGCCGGCAGGGGCGTTGCTCGTGTACAACAACACACGAGTCATCCGAGCCCGCATGCTATTCCGAAAGCCTACAGGTGCTCACATCGAGATTTTCCTGCTTGAGCCTTATTCGCCGGCCGACTACGAGCAAACATTCCAGTCGCAAGAGCGTTGCTCGTGGTTATGCCTCGTGGGCAACCAAAAGAAGTGGAAGGAAGGTCAGTTGCAACGGGTGCTTCAGATTGCCGGACGCGACATCGTGCTGACTGCCACCCACCTGGGGCCTTATGGCACAAGCCAACTCATCGAGTTCCGTTGGGAGTGTTCCAATTCAACTGCTGCCGACGGCAAGAGCGCGGGCTGTCCGTTCTCCGACATCATCGATGCTGCCGGCGAACTTCCCATCCCTCCTTACCTGAACCGACAAACTGAGGAGGCAGACAATACAACTTATCAGACCGTTTATTCTCGCATCAAGGGAAGTGTGGCAGCCCCGACGGCAGGCCTTCATTTCACACCAGCCGTGTTGAGCGACATCGATGCTAGAGGGCTGGAGCGCGAAGAGGTAACGTTGCACGTCGGAGCTGGCACGTTCCGTCCGGTAAAGAGCGAGAATGTTGCCGATCACGAGATGCATAGCGAGCACATTAGCGTGACACGTGCCACCCTTCTTCGACTCATCGCTCACGACGGCAAGGCGATTGCCGTTGGGACAACTAGCGTGCGAACGCTCGAAAGTCTCTATTACGTAGGATGCAAACTGTTGCGCCAGCCTAATCTCACAGAAGAGCAACTCTATGTTACCCAATGGGAGCCCTACGA
This sequence comes from uncultured Prevotellaceae bacterium, assembly GCA_900316285.1. Lineage (GTDB taxonomy): Bacteria > Bacteroidota > Bacteroidia > Bacteroidales > Bacteroidaceae > Prevotella. Next base: position 7,910 of record ONCG01000007.1, on the reverse strand, counting down.
CGAGTCTGCCGAGGCTGATGCCCCAACAGCCAAAGAGGCGTTACAGGCCATTGTCGATTGGCTCGATGCCCATCAGCTCATCACGCTCCATACCGCCACACAGATTATCATCGTGCCAGGCTATCGTTATCATATCGTCGAGATGCTCATCACGAATTTCCACCAGCCGCAGTCCACGCTCCTCCTTCTGGTAAGCGCATTCCTGCATGGCGACTGGCGACGGGTTTACGACTATGCCCTTGCCCACGATTTCCGATTCCTCAGCTACGGCGACTCGTCGTTGCTCATTCCGTAAAGGGTGGGGGAGTAATTCGATAAACGAACCGAGCCCGTTAAGATAGGTTAAATATTCATTAAAAGAATTGTATGCGCGCACACGAGTGCATATTTTTAGTTAAATTTGCAACTCGATAATCGGTAATGGTCTGCGACTGTTGCCATTAAATCATTTGAGAGAAGAATAATTAGTAGTAGGATACGACATTAAACATGACAAAGGATATATCAACAGAGAAGAGAACCAACCCCTTTTTCCTCAATTATGACACCCCTCACGAGACGGTGCCTTTTGGCAATATTCGGCTTGAAGACTATGAAGAAGCCTTCATGGAAGGCATACGCCGTGAAGACGAAGAAATAGAGAACAGCATCAACAATCCTGAAGAGCCGACTTTTGAAAACACCATCCTGCGCAACGACTATTCGAAGGGCGACCATTATTACGACCTTCTGGACCGCGTATCCACCGTGTTCTCGAACATGCTAAGCGCCGAGACCAACGACGACCTCGACGCGTTGGCCCAGAAGATGAGCCCCATCCTGACAAAACATGCCAACGACGTGGGACTGAACAGCCGTCTTTTTGCCCGCATCAAGCATGTCTACGAACATCATGGCGAACTCACGCCTGAGGAAGACATGCTGCTGCAGAAGACTTACGACGGCTTCGTGCGGAGTGGTGCGCTGCTCGACGATGCCGGCAAGGAACGCCTCCGCCAGCTTACCGAGGAGGCCGGCTTGCTGTCGTTGCAGTTCTCGCAGAATCTGTTGAAGGAAAACAAAGCCTTTGAATTGCATATTACCGACGAGGCCGATCTCGACGGTCTGCCCGATACCGCTCGTGAAGCCGCTGCCCTGGCTGCCCGCGAACGGGAGAAAGAAGGCTGGGTGTTCACCCTCGACCATCCGTCCTTTTCGCCTTTCATGACCTATTCCACCCGCCGCGAGCTGCGTCAGAAGATGTATATGGCCAAGAATACCGTGTGCATTCATGACAATAGCGAGAACAACCTCGACATCTGCAAGCGGCTCATCAATCTTCGTCGCGAGCTGGCTCAGTTGCTTGGCTACGACACCTTTGCCGACTATGTGATGGTGCATCGCATGGCAGGTAGCTCGGCCAACGTCTACAAGTTGCTGCACGAACTCATCGACGCTTACAAACCCACCGCCATCGAGGAGGTGAAGGAGGTGAAGGAGCTCTTCGCTAAGGATTTTGGGAACGACGAGAATATGAAACCTTGGGACTTCGGATTCTATTCCCACAAGCTGCAGATGGAACGCTACAATCTCGACTCCGAGATGCTGCGTCCTTACTTCCAGCTCGACAAGGTCATCGACGGCGTGTTCGGACTGGCCAATCGGCTGTATGGCATCACGTTTAAGGAGAATAGCGACATTCCCGTCTATCATCCCGACGTGAAAGCCTACGAGGTGTTCGACCGTGACGGCTCGTATCTGGCCGTGTTCTACGCCGACTTCTATCCACGTAAGGGCAAGCAGGGTGGAGCCTGGATGACTGAGTTCCAAGGCCAATGGATTGAAAAGGAACGCAAACTCGACAATGGCGAGATACGCCCTGAGCAGAATGTGCGACCTCACGTCAGCGTGGTGATGAATCTTACGAAGCCTACTGCCGAGAACCCAGCCCTGCTCACGCTGGGCGAAGTGGAGACATTCCTTCACGAATTCGGCCACTCCCTACACGGCATGTTTGCCAACACCCGCTTCGAGAGCCTGAGCGGCACCAGCGTGTGGTGGGACTTCGTCGAGCTGCCGTCGCAGTTCATGGAGAACTATGCCATCGAGCGCGACTTCCTCCGCACGTTTGCCTTCCACTACAAGACGGGCGAGCCCCTTCCCGACGAGCTCATCGATCGCATCGTGAGAAGCCGCAACTTCATGGCAGCCTATAGCTGTTTGCGCCAGGTGTCGTTCGGATTGCTCGACATGGCCTACTATACGAAACAGGAGCCGTTCGACGAGGACATCATCTCATTCGAGAAAGAAGCCTGGAAGGAAGCCGTTATCTCCCCGCAGATGACCGAGACCTGCATGACCGTGCAGTTTTCTCACATCATGGCAGGCGGCTATGCGGCAGGCTACTATAGCTATAAATGGGCAGAAGTGCTCGATGCCGATGCGTTCAGCGTCTTCAAGCACGAGGGCATTTTCAACACCCAGACCGCCCAGCGCTTCCGCGACTGCATTCTCTCGCGTGGTGGCACAGAGCATCCCATGACGCTCTACAAACGCTTCCGCGGCGGCGAGCCCACCATCGATGCCTTGCTCGAGCGAAACGGCATCAAGCGGAATACGGAGAAATAGTCCGAAACAATAGCGAAACTCATCTCACAATAGATTTATATGAGCACCAAGCAAGAACTTTTAGACCAGCGTTATCTGCGCATGGCTCGCATCTGGGCAGAAAACAGCTATTGCCAACGCCGTCAGGTAGGCGCCTTGGTCGTGAAGGAGAAAATGATCATCAGCGACGGCTACAACGGCACGCCCAGCGGCTTCGAGAATATCTGCGAGGACGACAACGGCGTCACCAAACCTTACGTCCTGCATGCCGAGGCAAATGCCATCACCAAGCTCGCACGCTCGTCGAACAATAGCGATGGCGCCACTATCTACATCACGGCATCGCCCTGCATAGAGTGTGCCAAGCTCATCATTCAGGCAGGTATCAAGCGTGTGGTCTATGGCGAGAAATACCGTCTTACCGATGGCGTCGAACTACTTAAGCGCGCAGGTATTGAAGTGATCTATTTAGGCGAATAAAGCCCACAATAATAAGCACAAACCAACAATGAACAACAAGAACAGATACATGCCTATCATGCTGGCGGTGAGCATCGTCGTCGGCATTATGATTGGCACCTTCTATGCCAACCACTTCAGCGGCAACCGTCTGAACATCATCAATAGTGGTAGCAACCGACTTAACAACCTGCTGCATATCATCGACGACCAGTATGTTGACAAAGTGAATCTCGACTCGCTCGTCGAGAAGGCCATTCCGCAAATTCTCGCCGAGCTCGACCCGCATTCTGTCTACATGAGTGCGAAGGACGTACAGGCCACCAACGACGACCTGAAGGGTTCGTTCTCGGGAGTAGGCATTGAGTTTGTCATTCGCGAAGACACCATCCACGTGCAGGCCGTCATCAAGAATGGTCCTGCCGAGCGTGCCGGATTGTTGGCAGGCGATAAGATAGTGACCATCGACGACAGCACCTTCGTCGGCAAGGAGGTGACCAACCAGGAGGCCATGCGCCGTCTGAAAGGTCCTAAGGATACGAAGGTGAAGATTGGCGTGATGCGTTATGGACAGAAGGGCATCCGCCAGTTCACGGTGACGCGTGGTGAGATTCCGCAGCGTAGCATCACGTCCACTTACATGGTCGACGACCACACGGGCTACATCCGCATCAAGAACTTCGGCGAGACCACCTATGGCGAGCTACTTGTGGCGCTAGCCACCCTTTCACAACAGGATTTCGACAACCTCATCATCGACCTGCGCGACAACACGGGCGGCTATCTCGATCGTGCCATCCAAATTAGCAACGAGTTCCTGCCCAAGAACAAGCTCATCGTCTACACCCAAGGTCGCAAGTCGCCCCGTCAGGAATATCGCTCCGATGGTCACGGCAGCTATCAGCAGATACCGCTGGTGGTGCTCATCAACGAAGGATCGGCCTCGGCAGCAGAGATCTTTGCCGGAGCCATGCAGGACAACGACCGTGCCACCATCATAGGCCGTCGCTCGTTCGGCAAGGGCTTGGTGCAACAGCAGATAGAGTTCAACGACCATTCGCTCATCCGACTTACCATCGCCCGCTACTACACGCCTTCGGGCCGTTGCATTCAGAAACCCTATGAGCCTGGTCACGACCAAGACTATGAGCTCGACCTCATCACCCGCTATGAGCACGGCGAGTTCTTCTCGCAGGATAGCATCAAACACACCGGACCTGCCTACCATACGGGCATCGGCCGAGAAGTGTATGGCGGTGGTGGCATCACGCCCGATATCTTCGTTCCTGAAGACACGGTCGACATGACCAGCTACTACAAGCAGGCCGCCATGAGCGGACTCATCCTGCAGTTTGCCTTTGCCTATACCGACGACAATCGTCAGAAGTTGGGCGAATACAAGGATTTGAAGCGCCTGTCAGACTATCTGAACAAGCAAAACATGGTGGAGAAATTTGCCGTCTATGGCGACAATCATGGCCTGAAGCGTCGTAACCTGCTCATTCAGAAGTCGCACAAGCTGCTTGAGCGATACATCAACTCGCGCATCATCTACAACATGCTCGACGAGAACTCCTGGCATCAATACATCAACCAGGACGATCCCGTCATGATGAAGGCGTTGCAGATTTTCAGCGAGGGAGCATCGTTCCCCAAGCGTCCTGAGGAACAGCCGACAAAGGCACAGCAAAAGGTGGCGTGGGGCCAGCGTGGTCATTTCGACTACGTGCCCCTCCATCAGCGTGCCACAATAGTTGCAAGGGCGTAGACTTCAAAGGGCATAAAGGGGAGAAAAGGGATTAAAAGGGAATAAAAGGGACAAATGTAGGGACGCGGCGTGCCGCGTTATTGGGGGGAATGCCAAAACCCTTTAAACAGCCATTAAATACTCAGTAAATCCTTACTTCTGTAATCACCAACGCGCCGACTTCCTCGTTCAGGCGTTTCACCAATTGGGAACGCATCATGGAAAGGTCCTGGCGAAGGGCGGGGTTTGTGATTTTCACGTGTAGCGTCTGATTCTTAATGAACTTCTCACCCGTGTAGCGGGCCACAACCGTGCCCGTCACTTTCTCCCATGACTCAATGAGCCGCTTCTGTTGTAACGGCGTTTCCAGACCTTCTTGGCGCATCAGCTGCTGAAGAATGTCGCTGAGCGATTTCACTTGTTGCCTAAACATTGATGTTTCCTCCTTCTACATGAAAGAGCCGGTAGTCGGTGGCCCCGTTGCTGAGTATCTGGTCGAGGTGGTCGCGGTTGGTATCGGTAATAAAAATCTGTCCGTAGCCATCGTCGGAAACTAGCCTCACAATTTGTTCTACGCGACGTGCGTCGAGCTTGTCGAAGATGTCGTCGAGCAAGAGGAGTGGGGTGGTGCCGCTTGCCGTTCGCTTTAGGAAGTCGAACTGCGCCAGCTTCAACGCCAGCACAAACGTCTTGTGTTGTCCCTGGCTGCCCTCTCGCTTCACGGGGAAGCCACCCAACAACATCTCAAGGTCGTCGCGATGGCTGCCATGTAGCGAGTAGCCTACAGTTCTGTCCTTCCAACGGTCGCGTTGGATGACCTCCAGCAACGGACCACGCTGGCAATGTGACACATAGCCCAGCGACACCTCTTCCTTTCCTTCGGCAATTTGCTGATAGATGCGTTGGAACACGGGAATCAGCTCGTCCACAAACGCCCGGCGCTTTTCGTAGAGCCGTTCGCCGTGTGCAGCCATCTCTTGTTCCCAAATGTCGAGGAGCGTGGGCTCGGGGTCTTCCTCCTGACGGAGCAGGGCGTTACGACCGGCAAGCGCCTTGTTGTAGCCCGCAAGTGCATCCATGTAGGTGTGGTCGTATTGTGCAATCACCATGTCCATAAGCCGACGACGCTCCTCGCTACCACCCTCTATGAGCAACGAGTCGGAAGGCGAGGCAAACACGATGGGAATCAGTCCGATGTGCTGCGACAGCCGTTTGTATTCCTTCTTGTCGCGTTTGAAGTGCTTCTTCGTGCCACGTTTCATGCCACAATACACGTCCATGCGGCCGATGGCATCGTCTTCGTATTCACCTTCTAGCACAAAGAAGTCCTGGTCGTGGGTGATGACCGACGAGTCGGCAGGGGTGAAGGCGCTACGGCAGAACGACAGGTAGTAGATGGCATCGAGCACGTTGGTCTTGCCCTCGCCATTATGACCAATGAAGCAGTTCATCTTCGGCGACAAATCGAGTGTTGCCGAGCGAATGTTCTTGTAGTTTATGATTGAAATCTTTTTAAGAATCACGCTACTATTCTTTGTTTTGACCGCAAAGTTACACCTTTTATCAATGAAAAACGAAAAAAACGGCAAATTAATTTCAGAATGTGAGAGAAATTCAGTAATTTTGCAGCCAACTTGGGAAAAAGTGGAGGGCTCGATGCTTTTCATCGTGTATTTGATGCCCTTCACCTTCCGCCTTCCACCCTTCGTCGGGTGGGGTTACATCGCGAACAATTAATTAATAAAACGTATACAAAAAATGGCAAACAAAAAACAACAGGTGGTTCTCGAACAGAACGAGACCGTCAGCAAATCTGAGGCATTCATCCTCAAGAACAAGAAGAACATCATTATCGCCGTGGTGGCCATTCTCGCCATCATCGCAGGCATTTTCCTTTACAAAGGCTACGTTAGCGGCCCGCGTGAGGACAAGGCCAGCACAGCACTTGGACGCGGCCAGGAATACTTCAATGCCGACCAGTACGACAAGGCCCTCAACGGCGACGGCGCCAGCTATGCAGGCTTCCTGAAGATTGCCAGCGACTATAGCAGCACCGATGCCGGCAACCTTGCCAACCTCTATGCCGGACTCTGCTATGCCAACCTTGGCAAGTGGGAAGAGGCCGTAAAGTATCTCGACCAGTATTCTCCCGCCGACGATGCAATGGTAAGCCCCGCTGCTGTGGCAGCTCTCGGCAACGCCTATGCTCACGTGAACCAGCTCGACAAGGCCATTAGCGCCCTGAAGAAGGCTGCCGACATGGCCGACAAGCAGGGTGTCGACGGCGTCAACAACAGTATCGCTCCCACCTTCCGTATGCAGGCTGCCCAGCTCGTAGAGTCACAGGGCAACAAGGAAGAGGCTCTGAAGATGTATCAGGACATCAAGAAGAAGTACGTCAACTCAGCCCTCGTGCAGAGCCAGGAGATCGATAAGTTCATCGAGCGTCTCAGCGAGTAATCTGATAGAACGCGCCTCGGCGCATTTCAACCCCAATTCCTATGGCTACATTGCGCAACCTTTCCGAATACGACTTCTCGAAAGTCCCCGATGCCAGCAATATGTGCTTCGGCATCGTCGTAGCTGAGCAGAATGCCGAGATCACCGGAGCACTCCTTGAAGGATGTGTCTCTACGCTCGAAGAGCATGGCACCCTGCCCGAGAACATCCACGTGAAGACCGTGCCGGGTTCCTTCGAGCTCATCTACGGCGCCCACCAGATGTGTCTGAACGGCGGCTACGATGCCGTCATCATCCTCGGGTGTGTCATCAAGGGCGAAACGCCGCACTTCGACAACGTCTGCCAGGGAGTCACCTACGGCATCGCACGCCTCAACGCCAAGAGTGAGATTCCCGTCATCTACGGTCTGCTCACCACCAACGACTTGCAGCAGGCACACGAGCGTGCCGGCGGCAGCCACGGCAACAAGGGTAGCGATTGCGCAGTCTTAGCCATCAAGATGGCGAAGTTCTGATGCTTCCCCATCATTTTATCACACAGAAGAGGATGACTAACTGCGAGGGCACTGAAAAAGTCCCTATAGACTCTTTTTAACAATTAAAGCCTGCACATAGTCATGTAAAAAATTGGCTATGTGCAGATTTTTTTGTACCTTTA
>ONCG01000008.1 GCA_900316285.1 uncultured Prevotellaceae bacterium | reverse complement strand
TGGTGCTCGCATCAACTTCCAGCCTGAGGTGACCATCGACGCCGCTGGTCAGCGCGTCAAGGCCATGCTGCAGGGCCTGCAGGTCGAGGAGACCAACGAAAACGATGTCGACAAGGACGAGCAGGAGCCTTAACCTCCGCCCCCCACAGGGGGGCTGGTTAAGGAGGTTGAGAACTGTTAAGAACAGTTGAGATGCGCTACGCGCTGTTTAGAAAGGTCCTGAACCCCTCCCAGCCCCTCCCGTGAGGGGAGTCGCAGAGAGTAGCGGTGTGAAAGCATTGCTTTCGGACACCGGAAGCATTGACTTTGCATCGCTACCTTATTGCGTTTAGACGCTGGGAGCTATGCTTTTGCAGTCTGAAAGCTATGCTTTTGCAGACTGAAAGCAATGCTCCGACTCTCTGGAATGATTGCATCCGGAACCTCACCCCAGCCCTCTCCAAAGGAGAGGAAGCCATGCACCCAGCGTGGTCCCCTCCTTCGGGAAGGAGGGGTTAGGGGTGGTAGCGAGAAGGGAGCAATAATATGTGAAAAATCGAAAAAATTTAACAACAAGTAAAATTATGAAGAGTAACCACCGCTGCTTCCGGTGCCCCTGCCGAAGGTGTTGCCCTGCTGGGCGGCACCATCGTGGGCACCGGCTGGCTTCATCACCTCAGCACGCTGGTATGACGATGAAGCTGTCACGCAATTTCACGCTGGCCGAAATGGTAACAACCAGCCACAGAAGGCTGCAAGACACACCGACGCTGGGCGTAATTCAGAACCTGCAGAAGCTTTGCGTCCTCGTGTTGCAACCGTTAAGAGACGCTATCGGGCGACCCGTCTACATCAATAGCGGGTATCGCTCGAAGCGTCTGAATAAACGAGTCGGGGGCGTAGCCAATTCCCGACACTTGCAAGGAAAGGCTGCCGACATCCATTGCGACAACCTCGACTATGCAAAAGTGATCTTTGACTTATTGAAACAAAATCCGAATGTAGATAAAGTGCTCATCGAAAGAAAGGGCCGCAGCGTGTGGGTGCATGTGCAGATGTAGGCAGCAGAGCTGCTGCCTTGCTCTGCTGCTATTTGTCGTTTAATACTTCTGCGAGTTTCCTATCGAGTTCTTTTCTGCTTCTCATTCTACGAGATAAGATGGTGCCGTCAGGGGCGAAGAGAATGTAGTGCGGAATGGCAGTCACTCTCCGCGGATTACCCCATGACGACTTCCACCTGGTGGCTGCCCTCGCTGAAGGGAACCACACAGCCTTCTACGGGCTGGCCGTCGAGGGTGATGGCTTTCACGCCTTTCGCGACGCCCTGCGGGTTCAGCACATGGATGGTGTAGTCGGCACCGCGGAAGCGGCGACAGACAGTGTACTCGCGAGCCGTCTGCGGCAGACAGGGGTCGATGAGCAAGCCGTCGTAGTCGGGTTTGATGCCGAGGATGTATTGCGACACCGTGAGCCACATCCACGCGGCAGTGCCCGTGAGCCATGAGTTCTTGCCCTCGCCGGGACGAGCGGCATCCTTGCCCGCCACCATCTGGCAGTTCACGTAGGGCTCCACCTTGTGCAGCGTCTGGCGGTCTTCCTCCACATAGGACGGCAGAATCTTGGCATAGTGTGCCCACGCGTCGTCGCCACGTGCGGCCACGGTCTCGCCGATGATCACCCACGGGTTGTTATGGCAGAAGATGCCGGCGTTCTCCTTATAGCCTGCCGGATAGCTTGAAATCTCGCCCATCTCCACGTGATAGGTGGTGAAGGCGGGGTTGTTGAGTACGATGCCATGCTCGCAGTCGAGGTATTTCTTCACGGAGTCGAGCGAACGAGCGACGAGTCCTTCGTCGAGTCCGATGCCTGCCATCGTGCACCAGCCCTGGCTCTCGATGAATATCTTTCCTTCCTCGTTTTCTTTCGAACCAATCTTACGGCCGAAGAAGTCGTATGCGCGCAGGAACCACTCGCCGTCCCAGCCGTGCTGCTTCACAGCCTCGGTCATGGCGTCGGCGGCCTGCAGCATTCGCGTGGCCTCAGCGTCTTTTCCAATCTTTCGGCACAGGGCGGCATAGTCCTTGGCGGTGACCACGAACAGACCGGCAATCATCAGCGACTCGGCCTGCGAGCCCTCGCTCTTGTTCTCGGTGGTCTGGAACGACTCGTTGGGATCCCACGAGAAGCAGTTCAGGTTGAGGCAGTCGTTCCAGTCGGCGCGGCCGATGAGTGGCAGACCGTGCGGGCCGAGGTTCTCGATGACGTGGTTGAGCGACACGCGCAGGTGCTCGAAGAGCGTTACCTCCGTGCCCGGCTCGTTGTCGAAGGGCACGAGCTCGTCGAGAATCGTGAAGTCGCCCGTCTCCTTGATGTAGGCAATGGTGCCGAAGATGAGCCAGCAGGGGTCGTCGTTGAAGCCACCGCCGATGTCGTTGTTGCCGCGCTTCGTGAGCGGCTGGTACTGGTGGTAGCAGCCACCGTCGGGGAACTGCGTCGACGCGATGTCGATGATGCGCTGACGGGCACGCTCAGGAATTTGATGCACGAAGCCCACGAGGTCCTGATTGGAGTCGCGGAAGCCCATGCCGCGTCCGATGCCGCTCTCGAAGAACGATGCCGAACGACTCATGCAGAACGTCACCATGCACTGGTACTGGTTCCAGATGTTTACCATTCGGTCGAGCTTTGCGTTGCCCGTTGTCACCTTATATATATTCAGGAGGTCGTCCCAATAACGATTGAGCTCTGCAAACGCCTTGTCCACCTTCTCAACGGTGTCGAAGCGTGCAATCGTCTCGTGTGCCTTCCGCTTATTGATGATGGTATGGTCGAGAGCGCCCAGCGAGGTTTGAACTGTTGAACGCGCCGCAGGCGCATTTGAACCCAGAACAGCGCCTTCGGTGCGCTCGTATTTCTCCTCCTGCTCATTCTCTACATAGCCCAGCACGAAGATATAGTCCTTCGACTCACCTGGCTGCAGTTCCACCTCGATGTAGTGCGAGGCGATGGGGCTCCAGCCGTGGGCAATAGAGTTCTTCGGTCGTCCGGCCACGACGCACTCCGGTGCTTCGAAGCCGTTGTAGAGTCCGACGAACGACTCGCGGTCGGTATCGAAGCCCTGTGCCGCCGTGTTCACTGAATAGTAAGCGTAATGGTTGCGGCGCTCCTTGTACTCCGTCTTGTGGTAAATCACTGTGGCCCCCCCTACGGCCCCCGAGGGGGCTTCTATAGTCTTTGAGGCATTTGTGTCCCCCTCGGGGCTCTCCACTTCCACCTCACCCGTGGAGAAATTCCTTTGGAAGTTCTCCATGTCGGTGGCGGCATTCCATAGACACCACTCCTGGAACGAGAACAGCTTCAGCCGCTTCACCTCTTTCGAGAGATTCCGCAGTGTGAGTTTCTGCACCTCCGCCCACGTCTTCAGTGGGACGAAAAACAGCACCGAGCACTCCACGTCGTCCTTCCGACCGGTGATGCGCGTGTAGTTCATGCCGTGCCGGCACTCGTAGAAGTCGAGCGGCGTCTTGCATGGCTTCCAGCCGGGCGACCACACCACACCCCCCGGCAGGCCCTCCCCTCCTTCGGAGGCGACTGGGGTCTTTAGAGCAGCCACCGATGTGGCTGCGGCCCCACAAAGGGGAGCAAATCCCCCATTTGCGACGGAGGAGTCGGGGGAGGTTTTAATATAGAAGTACCTTCCCCCATTATCCATCGGCACACCGTTGTAGCGATAGCGCGTCAGGCGGCGGAACTTCGCATCCTTGTAGAACGAATAGCCACCAGCGGTGTTCGAGATGAGCGAGAAGAAGTCTTCGTTGCCCAGATAGTTAATCCATGGCCACGGTGTCTGCGGGTCGGTAATGACATATTCACGGTGTTGGTCGTCGAAATGACCATAGCGTTTTTGTTCCATATTGTTTTATTTTGATGATTTCTTTCTTTTCTGATGGCTGTCTGCGCGACATTGTTGCAAAGATACAAAAAGTCGAGGACAAAACAAAGAAACTCGTTTCTTTTTTTGTCGAGACAACGTATCTTCGCCAATTACATATTGGCAAAGTTACAAAAAGTCGAGGACAAAACAAAGAAACTCGTTTCTTTTTTTGTCGAGACAACGTATCTTCGCCAATTATATATTGGCAAAGTTACGAAAAAACGGGAGTTCCAACTTGATGTTTCCATCTAAAAAACGTTAAATGTCGAGTTTATCCCGAAAATCTTAGTACCTTTGCATGGTACATCTATCGAAGTTATTATGAATATCAAGCTACACACCCCCAAGAGTCTGAAGGCGGGTAGCGGAATGGCTACGATGAAGCAATTCCTGCTATCGCTCCTCGCCACCACTGTTTCCATCGTGCTCACTTTCGGCACGGCAGCCATCATCGACAACAACAAGAAGCAAAAGGAGAAGCGCGAGATTGTGATGATGGTGATGTACGACATGTACAACTCGCTGAAGTCGGTGGAGAAGGGAGATTCCTTGTTGCGGCAGACGATGGAGTTGCAGCGGCAGATTACCGAGGACACCTCGAAATTCGAAACGCTGCGCATTCAGATTGCTACTCTGATTCCGACAGTTGATTTCACGGCGACCACTGAGCAGATAGTCTCTTCGAGCATTGAAACCATCAACACCGTGGGCAATGTGCTCTTCACGGAGAATGTGGCAAAGTTCTATCAGGTGCGCGAGCGCTACAAAGAGTTTGTGTGCGACTCCATTCAGAATGCGATTCTCAAAGAGGCGCCCGCCGCCTCCCTAAAAGGCATTCTGAGTTTTGAATATTGGTTCTATGCCTTGATGAGTGGCTCTTGTAGGATAGACATGCAGCATCTCTACACGCAATGCAAAGAGATGATGGACGTCTCCGACCAGCAGATAGCGGTTTACAAAGAGGCAAGGTTGCGAATGGAGAAAGAAGGGTCGGGAGCCGCTACTGCCGACGACTCCAGAAGTGAAAAGATTTTGGATCTTCAGAAAAAGATTGAAGAAGGCCGCAAGAAGCTGAAGTTGGAGTGAGCCAATCGGAAGGCTTACCCCAGCAGCTGCTGAGCGTGCTCCTTCACCTTGATCTGCTTGGCGCTGTAGACCTCCGCGATGACGCCCTGTTCGTCGATGACAAACGTTGTGCGAACGGTGCCCATATAGGTGCGGCCAGCCATCTTCTTCTCCTGCCACACGCCGAAAGCCTCTACAAGCCGGTGGTCGGTGTCAGCAATCAGGGGGAAGGGCAGTTGGAACTTCTCCTTGAACTTCAGGTGCGACTTCTCATCCTGCACGCTCACGCCAACAATGGCAAAGCCTCGCTGGAGCAGCTGCTCGTAGTTGTCGCGCAGGCTACAGGCCTGGCTGGTGCAGCCGGGCGTGGAGTCCTTCGGATAGAAATACAACACTAGTTTGCGGCCGGCGAAGTCGCTGAGTCGCAGTTCGTTACCATTCTCGTCGCGCCCCAGCAGTTCGGGGGCCTTGTCTCCAATTTGTAGCATAGTTTTTTTATTTTGGGAATGATATTAAATATTTCCATGAAAATGTAGGGACGCGACGTGTCGCGTAACTGGAGGGGGAAGCTATATCCAGCAACGCGGCACGCCGCGTCCCTACATAGCCAGACTGCAAAGTTACAACATTTCGACAAACGAGGCAAAGAAAAGCGATGATTTTTTAAATTATATTGACTGAAGTTTCGCAAGTCGAAGGAATAAAGGGTATAAAGGGGAGAAAAGGGGCGAATGCTTTGCAGCCAACGGTAGGGGCAGACCCCTGTGTCTGCCCGTGAGTTTGGGGATGTATGGGCATGCAGCTTGTTCGTTATTGTTCGGGCAGACACGGGGGGCTGCCCCTACCCAGGGTGCAGTACTATCGTCCCTTTTAATCCCTTTCCTCCCCTTTAAACTCTTTAAGCCCTTATGAAGTGGAGCTTGCGAAACTTCAGTAAATTATACTGAAAAGTTCTTAAATAGTTTTAGTGTTTGCAAGATTTTCGTTATTTTTGCAGTTTGAAGTGAGGGTGCGGCGTGCTGCGTCCTCCAATGAAGTGTGCGCGGCGTGCCGCGTCTCTACCTAATAATGAAGAATATGATGATGAAGAAAATCATGATGACGGCCATTTTCGTGATGGTGTTGTCGAATTTACAGGTTATGGCACAAGGTTATTCAGCTTTATGGAAGCAAGTGAGCGACGCTCAGGACAAAGACTTGCCCAAGACAGAGATGGAGGTGCTGGGCAAGATTGCCGACAAGGCACAGGCCGAGCACAGCTACGGGCAGCTGCTGAAGGCGAAGCTGCGCCAGGCAGCCGTGCAGACGCAGATTGCCCCCGACTCTGCCGACGTGGAGCTCTCTCGTGTCAAGGAAGACTTGGCGAAGGCTGAGCAGTCGGGAAACCGTGTGCTGGCAGCGGTCTATCAGAGCGTGCTGGGCCGCATCTATAAGGATAAAGCCGATGGCAACGGCTACCGCTTCGGTGCCGACGACCCCAACAAAACTGAATACAAGGCGCTTTCAGCCGAATACTATGCGAAGTCGATGGAGCCCGTCGAGCAGCTGGCGAAGCAGTCGTCGAAAGGCTATGAGCCAGCCCTCGTAGAAGGTGCCGACAGTCATATCTTCGGTGGCGACCTGTTGCACGTGTTGGGTATGGAGGCTGAAGACTATCAGACGTTGCACGACTGGTATCTCAAGCACGGCAACCGGCAGGCAGCCTGCATCTGTGCTTACTATCAGACGCAGAAGGACCGCTTTGCCGACGTGAACGAGGTTCGCAAGTCGAAGTATCTGCAGACCATCGACTCGCTCATCAACGTCTATCAGGACCTGAAGGAGTGTGGCGAGCTCGCCATCGAGCGCTATCAGTTCATGGACCAGGCAGAAGATGCGACGGCCGAGGAGAAGATGAACTACATCAACTACGCCCTGCAGCACTGGGGAGCCTGGCCGCGCATGAACATCCTGCGCAACGCCCAGAACCAGTTGACGCTGCCTTCGTTCCTCGTTTCTATCGGCGAAGGCATCCAGCTGCCGAACACCAAGCGGCGCGTGGAAGTGCGCCAGCTCGTGAACTGCCAGCGACTGACGATGACCGTCTCGCGCCTGAACATCAAGGGCGACACCGATTTGAATCCCAATAACGACCAGGACTATGCGAAGCTGAAGAAGCTCATCGTCAACGACGGAACACAGCAGACCGTCATGCGCCGCTATGTGGGACAGCCCGACTACAAGGTGCTACAAGACTCGATGACCATCGAAGGCCTGCCCGTGGGCGTCTACCTCGTGGAGTTCTCCACCGACCGTCCGAATATGCGCACGGAGCGCATGCTGCTCCACGTGAGCGACCTCTTCGTGATGCATGAATACCTGCCCGATAACCTCATCCGACTGGTGGCCGTGAACGCCACGACGGGACGTCCGGTGCCCGGTGCAAAGATTCGTCTGAAGACCAACACTTACAACCGCAACAACGGCACTCAGGTGAATACGCTCACCACCGATGGTCGCGGTGAGGCTGAGTATAAATGGACTGAACGCCGGCCCAACCAGATTTACGTCTATACGGAGAAGGACGATGCCTGCCCCGAACAGTGGTTTGGCGGTGGCTTCTCGTTCTACGACAACAAGGTGACGCAGAACGTCTATAACGTGCTGACCGACCGTAAGCTTTATCGGCCGGGACAGACCGTTCATGCTGCGGTGATTTCCTATCAGAACCTGGCTCATCGCGATGCAAAGGTGAACGCGGGCGAGAAACTGACGCTGACGCTGCGCAATGCCAACCACGAGGTGGTGGAGGAGAAAGAGGTGAGAACCGATGAGTTTGGTAAGGCTTCCGCCGACTTTGCGCTCCCGACATCGGGCCTGACGGGTCAGTTCTCCATCCAGGCGAAGAATAGCTCTGCCTATTTCTCCGTGGAGGAGTACAAACGTCCGACCTTCCAAGTGGAGTTCGACGAGGTCACGGAGAAATACCAAGATGGCGACACCGTGACGGTGGTGGGCCATGTGAAGAGCTTCGCCGGCGTCCCGGTGCAGGGCGCGCAGGTGAAATACAACGTTGTGCGCCGTCGTGCCTTGTGGTGGTGGCGCTCTGGTCCCGAAAGCGATAAGACGCTTGTCACCGACACGCTGACCACCGACGACGAAGGCCGCTTCACGGTGCAGGTGCCGATGCAGATGCCTGACGCCGGCCGCAATGCTAACACGTACGCCCCGCGCTACTACAACTTCGTGGTGGAGGCCGACGCCACAGATGCTGCCGGCGAAAGCCATCACGGTGAGACCTCGCTGCCGTTGAGCGACAAGGCCACCGCCTTCACCATTAGCATGCCTGCAAAGATTGAGGCCGATAGCGTGGCACACGTCACGTTCAGCTATCTGAACAATGCCGGCAAGCCCATTCCCGGCGACGTCATTTACAAAGTAACAAAGGAACAAGATGGCAAAGTAACGGTAGAACAGACAGCAAAAGCTGTGCCTGCCAACGAGCCCTTCGAGATGCGCTTTAATACGCTGAAGTCCGGCCGCTACACCCTTGAGGGCGTTTGCGGCGAGGACACCGTGAAGCAGGAGTTCGTGGTGTTCAGCATGAAGGACAAGCATCCCGCTATGGAGACCCACGACTGGTTCTATGCTTCTGCCGGTGAATTCCCTGCCGACGGCCGTCCCATCTATGTGCAGATGGGTTCGTCGGACAAGGACCAGCACATCGTCTACACGCTCTTCACCGGTGACAAGGTGCTGGAGAGCGGCGTCATCGACCAGACGAATGCTATCACCACTCGTCAGTTCACATATAAAGAAGAATATGGTGACGGCGTGCTCTTCACTTGTGCATGGGTGCGCGAAGGCCGTCTCTACACCCACCAGGCTGCGATGCGCAAACCGCTGCCCGACAAGCGTCTGAATCTCTCGTGGAAGACCTTCCGCGACCGTCTGACTCCAGGTCAGAAGGAGGAGTGGACGCTGCATATAGCCCCCCTTTCGTCCCCCGAGGGGGACACAAAAGCCTCGAAGGGTGTTGAAGGTCCTTCGGGAGCAGGGGCCTCCGTGCTGGCCGTGCTGTTCGACAAGTCGCTCGACGAAATTCGCGAACACTCG
Organism: uncultured Prevotellaceae bacterium; assembly: GCA_900316285.1. Taxonomy (GTDB): domain Bacteria; phylum Bacteroidota; class Bacteroidia; order Bacteroidales; family Bacteroidaceae; genus Prevotella. The sequence continues at coordinate 119,702 of ONCG01000008.1, read as the reverse complement.
TGGCCGTTCTCGTTGAACCTCTGGCGCAACCTGCCTGCCACGAATTGGCAAGGGCGTTCCACTGCCGACATCAGTCTCTACGGCGAACAGCCTTACAAGTCGCTCATTGAGCGTGCGCTGACCTTTACTCACTTCGACAACGAGATGTTCGACTTCTCGCCGCGCATGGTGTTCGACTATAGCAACAATGTCCGCGTTCGCGGTGCCCGCCCGATGATGATGGCGAAGGCTGCCGTGCCCGAAATGGCAATGGCTACTCAGGATGCTCTTGCTGAGGCACCTATTGTTAAGAAGGATGAATCAGTGTTGATAGGTAGTATTGGCGGTCTCGATGATATCGATGAAGCCGTTACGGGCGCTGGAGCTGCTGAGAAGAAGAATGAAAGTACGCAGGTGCGCGAGAACCTGAACGAGACCGCCTTCTTCTATCCACAACTCGTCACCGACGAAAATGGTGATGTAACGATGAAGTTCACACTGCCTGAAAGCATCACCACTTGGCGCTTCATGGCACTGGCTACTGATAAGGAGGTGCGCTACGGAACGCTGGAGAGCGAGGTCGTCGCAAAGAAGGACGTGATGATTCAGCCCAATGTGCCGCGCTTCATGCGTCAGGGTGACAAGGGCCAGCTCTCTGCCCGCATCTTCAACACGGGCGAGAAGGCCGTAAAGGGCACGGCTCTCATCGAACTCCTCGACCCCGAAACCGAAAAGGTGGTCTACTCGCAGAACAAACCGTTCAGTGTGGAGGCTGGCAAGACCGCTAGCGTGAGCTTCGACGTCGATGCATCGTTGCCTCGTCTAGCCGACCAGTCGCTGCTTGTCTGCCGTGTGTCGGCATCGGGCAATGGCTTCAGCGACGGCGAACAGCACTACCTTCCCATCCTGCCTAATCGCGAGTTGGTCATCAACACCGTGCCGTTTACACAGAACGGACCGGGCACAAAGACCATCGACCTCACCACTTTGTTTGGAAAGAATAACTCTCCACTCTCCTCTCTCAACTCTCAACTCTCAACTCTCAACGTCGAATATACCAATAACCCCGCTTGGCTGATGATTCAGACGCTGCCTACGGTGGCGAAGACGAGCGAGAACAACGCCATCAGTCAGGCTGCTGCCTTCTATGCCAATAGCCTTGCCGCCCATCTTCTTCACCAGTCGCCGCGCATCAAGTCGACGATTGAACTGTGGAAGCGCGAAGCTGGCTCGGAGACCTCGCTCATGAGTAGTCTCGAGAAGAATCAGGAACTGAAGACGATGGTGCTCGACGAGACCCCTTGGGTGGCCGAAGCCCGTCACGAAAGCGAACAGAAACAGCTGCTCAGCGACTACTTTGATGAGAACAGCGTCAGCTATCGCCTTGATAACAACCTTGCCCAGCTGCGCAAGCTTCAAAATAGCGACGGCTCGTGGAGCTGGTGGCCCGGCATGCCAGGCTCACTCTATATGACCGTTGCCGTTAGTAAGATGATGGTTCGTTTGACTGCAATGACTGGTGATAGCAATCGTCAAGCTGCAGACATGCTCTCGAATGCCTATTCGTTCATGGGTCGCCAGATTATCAAGGAGGTAGAGGAGATGAAGAAGCAGGAGAAGAAGGGCGCAAAGAACGTGCGTCCTAGTGAGACCGCCATCGACTGGCTCTATCTCACCACCATTGACGGTCGTAAGCTCTCTGCCGACGTCGCTGCCGCAAAGACCTATCTCGTCAACCGCCTTTCGAAGCAGACGAAGGAGTTCACCATCTACGGCAAAGCATATTCGGCAATCATCCTTGGTCACAACGGCTACGAGCAGAAGGCCAAGGAATACCTGCAGAGCATTCGCGAGTACACCGTATATAAAGAGGAGATGGGCCGCTACTTCGACACGCGCAAGGCCTACTACAGTTGGTTCGACTATAAGATACCCACTGAAGTGGCCGCCATCGAGGCTATCCGCCTGTTGCAACCTGCCGATACGAAGACCATCGAGGAGATGCAGCGTTGGCTTCTGCAGGAGAAGCGCACCCAGAGCTGGGACACCCCGCTCAACACCGTCGATGCCGTCTATGCGTTCATGAAGAACAACATGGAGACCATCGGCAACCCCGGTGAACCGACCGTTCTGAAGGTCGACGGCAAGCAGTTGGAAACCTCTGCCGCCACCGCCGGTCTGGGCTATGTGAAGAGCTCGCAGACAGGATCGGGCTTCCAGACGTTCACTGCCGAGAAGACGAGCGAGGGCACCTCATGGGGTGCTGTCTATGCGCGTTCGTTCCAGCCGCTTACCGACATCACCGATGCCCAGAGTGGGCTGAAGGTAAAGCGCGAGTTGATTGTTCCTGATGCACAAGGCAACACTCTCAACTCTAAACTCTCCACTCTCAACTCTCTCAAAGTAGGCGACCGCATCCGTATTCGCATCACCATCGAGGCTGAGCGCGACTACGACTTCGTGCAAGTCGCCGACAAGCGTGCTGCCTGCCTGGAGCCCATCGGCCAGCTCAGTGGTTACCACTGGGGCTACTATTGTGCTCCGCGCGACAACGTCACGAACTATTACTTCGACCGCCTGGCCAAGGGTACTCACATCGTCGAGACCGAATATTACGTCGACCGTACGGGAACCTATCAGACGGGCATCTGCACCGTGCAGTGTGCTTATTCGCCCGAATATTCCGCCCGTGCTGCAGCCCGTCAGCTGACGGTTACAGAGTAATGGCGCTATAAGAAATCATCAAAAGAAGAAAATGAAGAACAATCTCTATAGGAAAGTGTTCGCGGCCAGTCTGCTTTGCCTGAGCTGCGTCACCGCGTCGGCCCAGCGCATTGAGGCCAAGAACCAAGTGTTGAACGTAGGTCAGGTGATGTTCCGTCAGCCGGTAGTGGCAGAGTATGAACTGCATAACAAGAGCAATCACGACATCAGCATCACGAACGTGCGCACCAGCTGCGGATGCACCACCGTCGACTATCCGGAAGGATTCATCCACGGTGCCTCCGATTTCACCGTTCGTGCCACCTACGATGCCAAGACGATGGGACATTTCGAGAAGCAAATCGGCATCTACACCTCCGATAGCGATGAGCCGCTGATGCTCACGCTGAAAGGCATTGTCGTTGATGAGGTCATCGACTTCACGGGCGACTATCCGCTGACTCTCGGCGACCTGCTCGTTGACATCAACAGCGTGGAGTTCGACGACGTCAATCAGGGCGACCGCCCAGTGGCAAAGATTCACATCCTGAACAATACTGATCAGACCGTGCAACCCATCGTGATGCACACGCCGGACTACATCCAAGCCGAGGTGTCGCCATCGAAGATCAGAGCCGGCCGTTCGGGAGTGGCACTCATCACACTCGACACGAGGAAAATCAACGACTTCGGACTCACACAGACGACCGTTTATCTCGGCCGCCAGCCTGGCGATCGCGTGGCTCCAAACAAGCAGATCGACATCTCTGCCGTGCTGTTGCCCAGCTTCAACGATCTCACAGAGACGCAGCTGCATCTGGCTCCGCACATCCAGCTGTCGACGACGACGCTCAACCTCGGTCCCTTCAACGGCAAGAAGAAGCTGAAAGGCGAGATAGAGATTCAGAACACGGGTAAATCGCAGCTCGACATCACGAAGCTCCAGATGTTCACTATGGGTCTGCAAGTGTCGCTGAACAAGTCGAAGCTTGCACCGGGCGAATATGCGAAGCTGAAGATCACCGCCACCGAGCGTGACCTGCGCCTTGCTCGCTCCCCGCGTGTTCTCATGATCACCAACGATCCCGAGCAGCCGAAGGTGGTGATAGAGGTGAAGACAGAATAATTGATTGCTGATGATTCAGATTGAGATTGACAACGGCAGTGGATTCTGCTTCGGTGTGACCACCGCCATCAAGAAGGCCGAAGAGGAACTGCGGCTGGGTGCGTCGCTCTATTGTCTGGGTGACATCGTGCACAACGGCATGGAGGTGGAGCGCCTGCACGAGCAGGGACTCATCACCATCAACCACGACGACCTGCAGCAGCTGCACGGAGCAAAGGTGCTGCTGCGGGCACATGGTGAGCCGCCGTCGACCTATCAGCTGGCGCAGGGCAACAACATTGAGATTATCGATGCCACCTGCCCCGTGGTGTTGCAACTGCAGCGACGCATCAAGCGGCAGTACGACAGCAACCCTGATGCACAGATTGTCATCTTCGGCAAGAACGGACATGCGGAGGTGCTAGGTCTTGTGGGACAGACGGAAGGACACGCCATCGTTGTCGAGAACCTCCGCGACGTGAAGGAGCTCGATTTCACACGCGACATCTATCTTTATTCGCAGACCACAAAGAATCTGGATGAATTCCATGAGATTATAGAATTCATCCAGGGTCATATTGCTGAAGGGGCTACCTTCCGCAGCTTCGATACCATCTGCCGACAGGTGGCTAACCGCATGCCGGCCATCGCCGCCTTCGCCGAGCGCCACGACCTGATTCTCTTCGTCTCGGGGCGTAAGAGTAGCAATGGGCGCGTACTCTTCAATGAGTGCCTGCAACGCAATCCCCGCAGCCACCACATCGAAAGCCCGACAGAAATCGAGATGGCTTGGCTGGAAGGCGTGGAGACCATCGGCATCTGTGGTGCCACCAGCACCCCAAAATGGCTCATGGAACAGTGCCGCGACTATATCCTGAACAAAATGAACGAGAAATATCTTTAATCAAGAATTAGAATCTTCTCTTATCAAGAATTAGAGAATTAGAGAATTATTCTTTTCTTGAGTGGGAATTAATGAGATTTAGAGAAGAAATTGCAAACAATTTCCGATTGCCTGCTGTAGGGGCAGACCCCTGTGTCTGACCGATAAATTCTTAATAATTCAATATATCCAACATAACAATTTCCAAAATTCTCTAATTCTCAAATTCTTGACCAAATTCTTGACCAAAATAATTATAGTGTCAAAAGGTATATAACCTCCTTTTTTTAAATAATAACGCTGCACCCTCCTCGAGGGAGGAGGGGCAGCGCATTTCATCTGCTTAACAACACAAAGACCAAAATGTTTTCTTATGTTGTTTTGGTTTTTCTCTGTTTTCTAAAGCCCGCATTGCGGATTCGCCACCCGCTCGAACTGCTCCATCACCCAGGCGTTCTGTTCGGGGATGGTCATGTGGGAGTTGTCGAGCAACAGGGCATCGTCGGCCTGGCGCAGCGGTGACACCTCGCGATGCGTGTCGATGTAGTCGCGCTCTTGCACATTCTTCAGAATATCCTCGTAGGGCTCGGGCATGCCCTTGCTCACCAACTCGTCGTAGCGACGCTGGGCACGCACCTCGGCCGATGCCGTCACGAAGATTTTCAGCTCGGCATTCGGAAATACCGTCGTGCCAATATCGCGGCCATCCATCACGATGCCGCCCTCCTGACCCATCGCCTGTTGCTGGGCCACCATCGCCGTACGCACGAACGGAACGGCGGCAATCGGACTCACGTGGTTACTCACCTCCAGCGAGCGAATCTCCTTCTCCACCAGCTCACCATTCAGATAGGTGTCGGGCTTCTGTGTCTCGGGGTTGAACTTAAACGAGATGCTAATCTCCTCCATACGCTTCTCCAGTTCATCGGTCAGCACGGCGCCGTCGTCGGCAAACAACCCGTTGCGCAGGGCGAACAGCGTCACGGCACGATACATCGCACCCGTGTCAACATACACATATCCGATTCTCTTGGCCAGGTCCTTGGCCATCGTGCTTTTTCCGCAAGAGGAATAGCCGTCGATAGCAATTGTAATTTTCTTCATAGAGTATATTGCATTATTAATTTTTTAATTTACCCGCCCGCAGGGCTTTACACGAGCCGTAGGCTCTTTATACGCCGAAGGCTTTACACGCGACGACAGTCGCTTTACCCGCAGCTCGCTGCCTTTCTCCCTACAGCGTATACGCTGCATTGATTAGTATTGAGGAGCTCGAGACATGATACTTGCCATAGGCGACGCCGAGCTTGAAGCGCTGCAGCGACAGACCGGCACCGAGCGTGAGTCCGGCTCCGTGATTACCTTCTTCCTTGTCCAGGCTCGACAGGATGCTCATCTGGTGTGCCCGACGGAAGTTATAGCCCACGGCGAGCCAGATCTGCGGAGAGAGCAGCACGTCGGCACCCACCGCCACATGTTGAATGAACTTATAGTCCCAGTGTCCCAAGTCGTGCAGCGTCAGCGAGAAGCGCAGCGGCGTGTGCTGCAGGCGCTTCGTCACACCTGCCTGCAGGTCGAAGGGCATGCGGTCATAAACGTCGTCGAAGGCTTTCACCTGTCCGCCGAGGTTCTTCGCCACGATCGATGCCGACCACTCGTGCACCTCGTCGAAGTAGTTCAGGCCGAGGTCCACGCCCACTGCCATCGAGTGGTAGTCGGCAATGGCGGAATAGATGAACTTCGCCGTGATGCCGCCCGTGAGGCGCTCTGTCAGCAGGTAGGAGAAATAGCCTCCCAGCGCAATATCCTTCGCCGAGAACTCCCCTGTCTGCACGTTATTCGCATCCACCTCGCGCATCGTACCATAGCTCATCAGCTGTCCGCTCACCGCCCATGCCGCTTTGTCGCCGACCACGCGGTTGAAGGCAGCGCTGCCCGTGTTCACGCCTGCCATGTAGTTCATGTAGTTCAGCCCGATGGTCTTGTCCGACACATTCGTAAGCAGAGCAGGGTTGCTGAAGATGAGCGACAGGTCGTCGTCGTAGATGGTGACGTTCTCACCGCCCAACGCCGCCTCATGCGCGCTCACCGGAAGCCGCAGGAAGTTGTACGCCGTCTGGCTTTCCTGTGCTCCCGCAACCATCGCAAACAGCGAGATGATGATGGCTAAGACATACTTTTTCATTGAAAAACTCTAAATTATTGGCAAAGATACAAAAAAACTAGAAACTTGGAACTAGAAACCAGAAACTTTTTACTATCTTTGCATGAATTTTAACGTTGCGGGAGCCACACGGCGTTCCTGCTCCTCTGATTCACATGGAACAGAAAAAGTCGGCAGAAGCCAGTTTGGAGACGAAGCGCGGCACCCGATTCCTGCTGGGATTGGTGGTTGTGCTGTCGGTGTTGTTCGTGGCGTTCGAATGGAATTCGGGCGACGCCGAATACGACATCGACGAAACGCTGCTCGACGATGTTGCTGAGGAGCTGCTCGTCAGCACGTGGGAAGACAAGGAGCAGATGGTCGCCGTCGTGGAGCAGCCGCCGAAGCCGCAGGTGTCCGAACAGCTGAAGGTGGTCGACGTACTGCCCGAGCTGCCGCCGGAAGTGGAACAGCAAGCGCTGGCGACCACCGTGGGCGAGATGGAGGACCTCGGCGACACGAAGGCCGACGAACCGCTGCCGCCCGTGGCGACGTCGCTCGACGATGAGCCGCTTAGCGTGCGTGTCGTCGAACAGCTGCCGGAGTTTCCAGGTGGCATGTCGGCATTCATACAGTGGCTCACGAAAAACTTGCGCTATCCGCCCACTGCCCAGAGCCAGAAGCGGCAGGGTAGGGTGGTGGTGTCGTTCATCGTCAACCGCGACGGCTCCATCAGCGACGAGAAGGTTGCCACCGCTGCCGACCCGCTGCTCGATGCCGAGGCGATGCGCGTTGTGCGCATGATGCCCCGCTGGAAGGCCGGCATCCAGAATGGCAAACCCTGTCGCACAATGGTGGCGGTGCCAATCGTGTTCGATATGTAAACTGCGCGTAGCGCATCTCAACCTCTCAACGTCTCAACGTCTCAACATCATAAAATGAAATCATCAACAGAAATCCTGCAGGCAGTCAACACGTATCTCGACCAACTGCCCTACGACCGACAGCCGCGCTCGCTCTACGAGCCCATTCAGTATGTACTCTCTCTCGGAGGCAAGCGCATACGTCCCGTGCTCATGCTCCTTGTCTACAACATGTACAAGGACGACCCGGAAAGCATCTTGCCCTCGGCATGTGCGCTGGAGACCTATCATAACTACACGCTGCTCCACGACGATCTCATGGACAATGCCGACCTCCGGCGCGGACATCCCACCGTCCACCGTCGCTGGGATGCCAATACCGCTATCCTCTCCGGCGACTCTATGCTCGTGCTTGCCTATGAGCGCATGGCACAATGCCGTCCTGACAAGCTCGCTGCGGTGATGGCCCTCTTCACCGAGACCGCCTTGGAGATTGGCGAAGGCCAGCAGTACGACATGGACTTCGAACATCGCACCGACGTCAGCGAAGATGAGTACATTGAGATGATTCGCCTGAAGACCAGCGTCCTGCTAGCCTGTGCCACGAAGATGGGTGCCATCCTCGCCGACGCATCGCCCGCCGACGCCGATGCCCTCTATCAGTTTGGCGAACAGGTGGGACTGGCCTTCCAGCTGCAGGATGACTTCCTCGACGTCTATGGCGACACACGCGTCTTCGGTAAGGCCATCGGTGGCGATATCACATCGAACAAGAAGACCTACATGCTCATCAACGCCCTGAACCGCGCCAACGACGAGCAGCGCCAGGAGCTCATGCATTGGATCACCGCTACCGACTTCGACCGTGATGAAAAGGTGCAGGCCGTCACACGTCTCTACAACGAGATTGGCATCGACCGTCTTGCCCAGGAGCGCATCGCCTACTATTTCAAGCAGGCCCAGAAGCATCTCGATGCCGTCAGCCTTCCCGACGACCGCAAGCAGGAACTCCGCCGCTATGCCGCCGACATGATGCATCGGGAATGGTAGCCGCGCAAGCGCGAAGTGAATAATTAAAAGTGAAAAACGAAGGCTGCGCGCAACGACACATCCAACTGTAGGGGCAGCCCCCCGTGTCTGCCCGAACAACAGATGCCAACAACGAACACCCAACGCTCCCTCCCTACGGAGGACCCGGGGTGGGGGCTCTCAACCTCTCAACGTCTCCGCTCGACCCGCAGGGGCGCTTTCGTAGCAAAGCGGAGAAAGAACCTCTCAACCTCTCAACGTCTCAACCTCTCAACGTCTCACCAATGATCGATACCCATTCTCATCTCGACGACGAAGCATTTCGTGACGACCTTCCTGACGTCATCCAGCGTGCCCGCGAAGCAGGCGTAGAAAAGGTGTTTGTGCCTGCCATCGACCTGCCGTCGTCTCTCGCCATTCCTACCCTGTGTCAGCAATATCCTGGCTATCTCTATTCGATGGTCGGCCTTCATCCCGAGGAGGTGAAAGCCGACTGGCGCGACGTGCTCGGCCAGATGAAGGCCCTTCTTCCAGGAGGGAATCCCGCTGCTGATGGTAACCAAACGCCCCTCCCCTCGGGGGGGGATGGGGGTGGGTCTCCCATCGCCATCGGCGAAGTCGGCCTCGACTTCTATTGGAGTCGTGAGTTCGAAGAGGAGCAGCTGCTCGCCTTCGAGGAGCAGGTGCGCTGGTCGGTGGAGACGCGTCTGCCGCTGATGATACACTGTCGGAAGGCACAGAACGAGATGGTGAAAATCTTGCGCCGTTATGAGAAAGACCTCCCCGGTGGTGTGTTCCATTGTTTCACGGGCAATCAGATTGAGGCACGCGAGCTGCTCACCTTCGACCGCTTCGTGCTAGGCATCGGTGGCGTGCTCACGTTCAAGAAGAGTCATCTGCCCGAAGACCTCCCCGCTGCCGTCCCCCTGTCGCGCATTGTCCTTGAAACTGACTGTCCTTACATGGCTCCTGTTCCTCATCGCGGCAAGCGCAACGAGCCCGCCTTCGTCGCCCTTGTCATGCAGCGCCTCGCCGACGCCTACGCTGTCACCCCCGAGCAGGTGGAACGCCAAACCAATGACAACGTGAAACGAGTCTTTGGCATCTAGGAAAAAATGATTATCTTTGACATTCGTCGAAAGACTATGGATTCTGTCAATTATCATTCAACTCTCAAAACAATGGTTTGCTGACGAGAGGGGCGCAGGCGTGCCTGCGTCCTTCCTTGATTCCCCACTTCCCTAGAGATATAAAAGATGAAAAACGGAATGAAGGAAGAAGGGAAGAACCGTTAAAAACGAGAGATTGAACCCCAGATCTCTCGTTTGTCCTCTTCCGTTTGTAGAGTTGAAAAAATTGTAACTCCAGAGGACAGAGAGAAGAATGACAGAGAGACAAAGAGACGTTTAAATCTTAAATCATAAATCTTAAATGATTGGTCTGACATACGGAATAGACGGACAGAAGAACTCTAAAACTATACTTTGAAAACTGAAAAATGAGGGAGGGGGATTTTTTTTGTCATTTTATGATAATTATTTTTTGATATTTATGATATTTGTATTATCTTTGCATGCGAATCAAATAGTAAAGAAATGATAGACAATCCTTTTGTAACCAATGGCTATGCTGGGCCCGAGTACTTTTGCGACCGGGTGGAAGAGACCGCTTTGCTTACCAATTTACTGACAAATGGCAATAATATTGCGCTGATGTCGCCTCGTCGTGTGGGCAAGACTGATTTAATACGGCATTGTTTCCAACAGAAGGCCATCAAAGAGGGCTATTATTGTTTCCTCATCGATATCTATGCCACAAACTCGTTGCATGACTTTGTCAACGTGTTTGGCAAATCTATCCTCGACTCTTTAAAACCCAGAGGCCGCAAGGTTTGGGAAGGCTTCTTGAATGCACTATTGTCTGTGCGATCAGACATAACCTTCGACATCAATGGCAATCCTGTGTGGGGTTTGGGCGTTGGGACAATGGTCCCTCCGCAGACAACGCTTGATGAGATCTTCGCCTATTTGCGCACAGCAGAAAAACATTGCCTGGTTGCTATTGATGAGTTTCAGCAGATTCTCTATTATAATGACAACAAAAACGTTGAGGCAGCCCTGCGTACCCAGATACAGCAATGCTCCAATGCCAACTTCATCTTTTCCGGTTCACAACGCCACCTGATGAGTGAAATGTTTCTCTCTCCCTCACGCCCATTCTACCAATCAGTGACACCGATGAGCCTTGGTTCGATACCTTTGGATCGTTATTGGGCGTTCGCTGAACCTCAGTTTGCCAAGAAAGGCAACCGCCGAATAACCTATGATGTGGTTGCGACTGTTTACCAGCGCTTTGAAGGTATCACGGCCAATGTGCAACGCATCATGAACATGCTCTATATGTTAACGCCAAAGGGTGGCACTTGCACCAAAGAGATGATTGATACTGCTATCGACACCTACCTGCAATTATCGTCCACATATTATGAAGAACTGCTCAGACAGATGCCCGAAAAGCAACGCAATGTCTTTTTGGCCATCGCTGCCGAGGGGAAAGTGAAAAGCATTTCAGGGGGAAAGTTCGCCCGCAAATACCATCTTCCTTCAACAAGTTCTGTTGTCTCTGCCGTTAGGGGATTGTTAGAGAAGGATTTCGTCACGCAGAATGATAACATCTATTATATCTATGACCGTTTCTTCCAACTCTGGGCAGAAAAGAGATGGCATATATAAGCTCAATGATGACCACTAAATAGAACAGAATTTGACATTGAGACATAGTAATTGATCATTGAAAATTGAGAATTATGTCACTTCGTTGACTTTTGTCACGTTGACTATCGTCTTCCTCTGTCGCGACTCGGGATTGTTCAAGTAAACTTGACACTCCACTCGCTGCTCCATCGGTTCGGCCAAATAGATGCAAGCATCTTTGGCTCTCGCTGCTCCAAAAGTTGATAATTTTGATTACCCTTGCTCCTTGCCCCTATTATTTCTTAAATCTTAAATCATAAATCGTAGGAAAGAGCTCCATAGCCCCTTCTTTCCATGCCTTCAATAAAAATTTTCCATAGGGAGAAATGCGTGATTATTCATAATGTGTTGATTTGTAGCGGTTTGCATTTTTCTCTTGCTTACGTTTTTTCCATAGGCTTCTGATACAACTTTCGAAATAATAACGTAACTTTGCAACCGAGAAGCCATGAATAATTGAAATGTTTACAAGATCATTGTACATATTCATCATAGGAATTCTGATGGTTGCATGCAGTCAGCAACAGCAGAAGTCAGATTCACAGACGGCTGCACGTTGTCTGGAGGAAGCTGAGACCGCTTTGGCCAACGACAGCATCCGTCAGGGTGAGACTTTGCTACGAAAGGCTATCCAATTGTCGGAAGCGTCAGAGGATTGGCACACCAATTACATCGCACACCAGCGATTGGCGGAAGCAATATCGCAAAGCAACCCCGAGGAAGCATTGCGACTGATGAAGAAAGCCCTGACCGTCTATGAGCAACATCCCGACGATGAGCGCAATTATGTCATATTACTTGACTATGCAGGCACATACGCCGCACAACTGGCTTTCATAACAGAGGGCTCATACGACGAAGCTACCGATTTCACCAACCGCGCATACGCTATCGCTAAGGAAAAGCAGATGAAGGACATGATGTGTCAGACTCTCACCAGCCTGGCAAACATTGCCTGGGCCAAGGAGGACTATCGCCAGGCACTCGACTATGCCCATCAGGCTCTTGCCACAGAGAACGCAGAGGGGACAGAGTCTGGCACACTGCAAGTGCTAGCTCGTAGTTACTTCAGCCTGAATATGCTCGATTCTGCAGAAACTGTTTATCGGCAGATTGATACAGGTGACGATGTCCATCTGGCATACATCGTGCAGAGTAACCTCGCCAAGATAGCACTCCGACGGTTGGGGGCTACAGAGGTAGAGGACAGCGTGGATGAAGCCTTCCTGCAAATAGAGGACTTCTACTACAAGGCGCTGGAACAGAAAGACCAGTACTATCAGGCTTCGCTGAAGCAGGAAATGGAGAATCAGCAACTGGAATACCGCTCAAAGATGTATGGTCGCACACTCCTGATAGCCATCATCGCCTCGGGTATCATCCTTCTTGCAGTAGTGCTGGCACTTCGCTATCGCATCCGTATGCAGGAACAGGAGAAACGCCAGCTCCAACAGGAGGCAGAGCATCAGAAGACCTTGTTGCACCAGGCAAATGAGGTGGTGACATTCCTGCAAGGCTTTATCCTCGAACGGACGGAAGTGCTGAAGAAGCTCAACCAAAGCGGCGATTCGCTCATCTACCTCACTCCGCATGAATGGAGCGAGATAGAACGGACGCTCAACGCCATCGACGATAACCGTTTTGCCAAGATTCGTGAACAATATCCCAATATGCAGGAAGACGATATCCGCCTGTGCATCCTCACGCGACTCGGTCTCAGCAACCGCACCATTGGCAACATCTACTGCATCACCATCTCAGCCGTCCAACATCGCAAACTCAAGCTGAAGAAAGACGTGTTCGGAGAGAGCAATCCAGACATCACGCTGGAACAGATTCTCAATAGCAGATAAATAACGAATATATTAACAAGTATTATAAAGAAACGAATATGAAAAAAAGAGGATTATCATTCTGTATTTTGTTTCTGAGCACAATGGTATATGCTCAGGAAACAGGTTCTGTTTTAAAAGTGGCTATTGACGGGCTTACATATAAACTGAATCAAGGAACACATACTGCAATGGTGGCCAACGCAAACAGCTGGGAAGGAGAACTGGACATTCCTGAACAGGTCGCTTATAATGACGAAACCTATATTGTGGACAAGCTTGAATGGCTGGCTTTTGACTTATGCAAGACGCTGACAAAAGTGAGAATTCCCAAAACTGTTGTAAAAATCCAGCACTATGCTGGCTATGAAGAGTGTAAAAACCCCTTCAGAAACTGCACCTGTCTTGAAAGCATTGAAGTGGACGAGGCGAATCCCAGCATGTGTTCCATTAATGGTGTGCTGTTTAGTAAGGACAAAACCCAACTCTATTGTTATCCAGCAGGGGCAAAACGTGGAACCTATTCCGTGCCTGATGGTGTGAAATGGTTGTGTGCAGAAGCTTTCGCTTTCAATTCCTACCTTACTTCCATAAACATGCCTAATAGCGTTACAAACATGTGTTTTGGAACGTTTTGTTGCTGTAAGAGTCTCAATTCAATAAGACTTTCCGAAAACATCAAGCGAATCTCTGCCTATACATTTGAAAAATGCGAAAGTCTGCATTTCCTTGACATTCCTGAAAGCGTAATGAGTTTTGAGGAAAGAGTTTTCAGCTGGAGTCCCATCAAGACAATTGTTATCAGAGGTACTTTCCCCGAAGGATTACGCAATGACACATTCTATTTTATAGATGACGAAGTTATCATCTATGTCCAACCGTCGGAAGTGGAAAAGTTCAAGAAGGTATTTAAAGGTACTGTGTTGCCCTTGAGTGACTGGGCCCAGGATAATTACCGTCCGTTCGTCGAAGAAGGTAAAGTATGGAAGGTGGGAGACACTTATGGCATTTCGGATGGTACTGTGAAATTGGTTGAGTACTACTACTTCGATGGCGACACTATTATCGATGGAAAGACCTGCAAGCAGATGATGCGCCAGCTGTATGTTAATCCAGATTATCCAAATTATGCTTCTATCATTCAATATCCCCTCCTTACAAAAAATGGAGTATGGTATGAAGAGGACAAGAAAGTGTATGTTTATAATTTGGTAAGCAAGCAGTTTATGATGATGTACGACTTCTCTCTCGATGCTAATGAAACCCTGCTGATTGATGAGTCTCCCTATGTGATAGGGCCAAAACAGACTGGAGAATTACATGGTTTTAAGGGCGTTTATAGAGATATTATGTGGGCATCGTTAGATGGAAACAACAATTACTGTACTACATGGCTGGAAGGAGTCGGAGGAATAGATGGTCCGACAAATAATGTCTATTCCGTTCATGGTGGGGAAACAAACTATGCGCAGTTCCTGATGTCGTGCACCGTTGGCGATGAAGTCATCTACCTCAACGACGAATATGAGGATGGGGCTACCCCTGATGACATGGAAGCAAAGAAACATCGCTTCGACTTCACCCATACAGTCAAGACACAGCCCAGGATGCCGACAAAAAGAGTAGAAGAAGCGCAATCGCTATATGGCGAATACAGCAACCTGCGGTTAGGTATCAATCTTGACCCGCTCGACGCAGTTTATCAGGTACGCATTACTAACGAATCAGGCAAAGTCGTCTACGAAAAGGCCATCAACGCAGGCAATATTGTAGCCCTCGACATCGACATCTCTACCTACGCAGAAGGCCGATACACCGTAACTGTGGAGAATAGCCATGAGACCTTCTCTGGCGAATTCGAAATGCAGACGACAGGAATTGAAGAAGTACGAAATAAGCATGAATTGGTAAGAGGCTATATCTACAACCTTCAAGGTCAGCGAATCAGTTCCTTGCGGAAGGGATTGAATATTGTCAATGGAAAGAAGATTTATGTAAAGTGAAATCGTGATTAAGTGACCTTTATTTTTGGACAACGAAGTAGCGATATCATTCAACTCTCAAAACAATGATATGATGACGGGAGGGGCGCAGGCGTGCCTGCGTCCTTCCTTGATTTCTTTTTTCCTTCCGTTCGTCTGTTCTGTCTGTCCTCTTTTATAGTTCTTCCCTCTTAACCCTGCTATAGGTTGACTGATTATTTTTGCGAAACACCTCCCGTGACACTTCGTAAAACATTGAGTATCATTGGTTTTGACGAATGTTAACCTCCCGTCAGACTTCCCGTGTAACCTCCCGTGTGACCTCCCATGCCTTTTCGTGTTTAGACGAAACGAACTCGGATCAGCTATGAGTTGTTTCCAATGGTAGTCTTCTGCTTGCTGACGGGCAATGAAGCCCGTCCCTACTATTTGTAATCCTGTTCCTAATGACCAATTTAGTATGACCAGAGCTGGGGCGGCACGGGAGGTTGACGGGAAGTGTCAGCGCAACACCTCCCGCCCCGAAACCCTTTGTAGGAAAGCGTTTGAAGGCAACACGGGAGGTTGGGAGGTCAGTTTTTGCAGAAAACGCTTTGGTTATTAGAAAAATGTTTGCTGATGTAGGGACGCGGCGTGCCGCGTAACTGGATTTAGCTTTTCCCCATCCAAAACGCGACACGTCGCGTCCCTACATTTCAATCGTTTAATGACCGAATTGGATTAAAAAACATTTGCTATGCTCCGCACCATAGAGAGTAATGCTCTGTAGCCTCAGGAGCTATGCTCTGTAACCTCAGGAGCTATGCTTTGGGACTCCAAAGTCAATGCTCTTGGGTTCTAAAGTCAATGCTCTTGGGTTCTAAAGTCAATGCTTTGAGCGTCTAAAGTCAATGCTCTAAGAGGCTGAAAGCAATGCTTTAGAAAAGTGGAGTGGAGCTTCTTACACGCCCGCAGGGCTTTACACGCGCCAAAGGCGCTTTACACCTCTTGAACGCGCGCAGCGCTTTGAACGCAGCTCCGCTGCCTTGAACGCCCGAAGGGCATTTGAACCGCAGCTCCGCTGCCTTGGCCTTACCAGATGGTGGAGAGGAGTTTTGGGGAGACGGAGAGCATGATCCATGCCCACTGCAGCTGGCGGTTGTTGTTGGTGCGCTTCAGGGCGACCATGGTGTCGGTGCCACGCATGAACGAATAGCCGGCGCTGAGGGAGGCGTCTTTCATGAGCTTGTAGGTGACGGCGGCCTCCACTTCGTGGCCGAGTGATTTGTTGACATCGTTATTCAGCTGTGTGGCGGTGAGCAGATAATGGTAGGAGAGGTCGATGGAGAGCTTCTTCACGGGCGAATACTTCGTGCCGAGATAGATGTTCTGCAGACCAGGGGTGAAGCCTCCGTAGTAGTTGCTGAGGTAGAAGAAGTCCATGGCCCCGTAGAACTTATGGTGGGAGCCGTAGATGGAGCTGAAACCTTTCACCTTCTTATGCTGTGGCATGCCCATCTGTCCCTTGGCGGGTACGGCGAAGTTCTTATCACCACTGAGGTAGTCGTAGCCGCCATAGAGGGTGAGGTCGTCGTTGTGCTTGTAGGTGACCTTTCCGCTCGCCATCCAGGCATTGATGGGGATGCCGTGTTCTTCCTTGCCGGTCTGATAGTAGAAGGCTGCCTCGGCGGTGAGCTTCTTCGTGTGGTAGTCGATGTAGGTACCGAAGAGCTGCTGCTGGAAGGTGCAGGTGTCCTTGTGTTCTTTATCGCTTTGCATGCCAATGTTGGTGAACAACAGGGAGATGCCGAGTGGGATTTTCTTCACGTCGTAGTGATACCACACGGTTTCCATCGCCTTGTAGGGTTGCAGACCGCCGGTGAAGTAGGTGCCGCCATCGATGTTGGCAATGTTCTGGTTGAAGGCACCGATGACGTGCAGCTTATGTCCGTGGCCTTCGTAGCCCAGCTTCAGGGCGTCGTGCGACATAGCGGTCATCGCCCAGTCGTCGCTGCCGAAGATGCGCTGGTCGTCGTAGGACAGCGACTGTCGTCCGACCTTTGCAAAGAACCCGTTCTTCGTGTTGAGGTCGACCCATGCCTCGTAGATGTTGAAGCTGTTGGTCTCGTTGCTGCCCCACACACCGCTGTGCTGTGCGGTGGCATGGGCTATGAGGCCGGGCCGCTGGTAGCCGATGCCGAGCAATGTTCGGGCAATGACGAAGGTGGCCTGATCGTCGGCGCCTTCTTCGTTGGACAGTCCGCCTTTGCGCAGCTCACCGCGCGTGAGGAAGTCCAGGTCGATGACGAGTTTGTTCTCCTTGTTGGTCTGTGCCGTATCGGCAGGCGCAGCAACGGATAGCGTGTCGATGGACGGTTGTGCACCGACGTTCACCGACAGCATGAGCATAGTTGCTATGATGAGGCTCTTCATAGGCGTGGGGTGGGGTGAAAAGTGATGGAATGAGATAGGAACGCGCTGACGGCAGTGCTTACTCGAACTGGAAGATGTTGATGAACCCGGTCATGCGGAACACGTCCTTGATGTCGTCGTTCACATTTTTCAGTACGAGGTTGCAGTCGTGGCTCTTTGCCTGCTTGAGGATGCTTAGCAGGATGCGCAGACCGCTCGAAGCGATGTATTCGAGGTCGGTGCAGTCGATGACGATGTCGCGGCCGTGGGTGTCGAGGAGCGGCTTCAGGGCTTCTTCCACTTCGATGGCTGCTGTGGTGTCGAGTTCTCCAACAAGCGTTGCTACGATTTTGTTCTCGATTTCTTGAATAGTTGTCTTCATTTTAATGTATAATTGATAATTTAAAATTTATAATTATGATTTGCCTTGCCGGTTTGCGGGGCTGGTTGTTGCGAGGGGAGGGGGCATTTTTTCGTTGTCCGTTGTTCGGGCAGACACAGGGGTCTGCCCCTACGGTTGGTGCGGTCTGCCCCTACGGTTGGTCGGCGTGGATATTTTTGCGGAGCGTGAGGACGTTGCGGCCGTTCAGGCGCTCGTAGTTGACGGAGTCGACGAGACCACGGGTGAGGAGGATGCCGAGTCCGCCGATGGGTCGGTCCTCGATGGCGAGGGAGGTATCGGCATTCGCCACGGTGGTTGGGTCGAAGGCTACGCCCTCGTCGCTGATGATGAACTTCAGGCGGCGCTCGTTGGCGAAGGCCTCGACGCCGATGTCGCCGGTGGTGCCGGGAGAGTAGGCGTAGCTGACGACGTTCGTCACTACCTCCTCAACGGCGAGCTGCAGGCGGCGGGCGAGGCTCTTCTCAACGCCGAAGCGCTCGAGGAACTCCTTGATGAAGTCGTTGAGCGGTCGGATCTGCCGCAAGTCGTTCTGGAGGACGAAGCGGTCGCAGAGCACATCGTTTTCCGTGAGGCGCTGATAGCGGATGGCGAGCATCGTCAGGTCGTCGCTCTGCTCGGTGTTGCCGGTAAACTTGTTCACGGCGTCGCTCATCACGTTGATGAGGCACTCGGTGTTCTTTGCCTCGTCGGGGGTGCAATGGCTGAGCACCTCTTTGATGCGGTTCAGGCGGAACTGCTCGCGCTGTGCGTTGAGAGCCTCGGTGAGTCCGTCGGTATAGAGGAAGAACGTGCTGTTCACGGGCAGCTGGCACTCCTCTTTCTCGAATGAGAAGTCGGCGAACACGCCAATGGGCAGGTTCGACTTCACGGGCAGCTCGCTGACGGTGACACATCCGGCGTCTTCGGAGAGAATCAACGGTGTTTCGTGGCCGGCGTTGCAGAAGCGCAGTCGTCCAGACGGCAGGTCGAGGATTCCGATGAAGAACGTCATGAACATGTTTCGCTCGTTGTTGTTGCACAGCTCTTGGTTGATGGCCTGCACGATGTTGGCCGGGTTGCTGGTGTGGGCGGAGGTGATGCGGAACAGTTTCTGCATGACCGCCATCACGATGGCCGACGGCACACCCTTTCCCGAGACGTCGCCGATGCAGAAGAACAGTTTCTCGTCGCGAATGTAGAAATCGAAGAGGTCGCCACCCACTTCCTTCGCGGGTACCAGCGAGCCGTAGATGTCGATGTCGTTGCGTTCGGGGAAGGGTGGGAACGTCTTCGGCAGCATGGTCTGCTGGATGGCGCTGGCGATGTGGAGCTCGCTGTCGATGCGTGTCTGCTTGATGCCCACCTCATGGAGGCGTCGCTCGTTGCCTGCGAAGCGCCGTACGATGTAGAACAGTACGAGCAGGGCTGAGACCATGAGTAGCATGTTGCGGAGGCGGTTGCGATAGAGGGGTTCGTAGACCTCCTTGTCGTAGTTCACCAGCGCTACTTGCCAATGTGGGTCTTTGCTGATGGGCATGTAGTAGACGCATGCCTTGTTGCCGCTGTGCGGAGCCTTGAAGTCTATGATGGTGCTTTCACCATTCTTGCTGAGGCGGCGTTCGACGGTGCTGTCGTTGATGAGGCTGATGATGTGGTCGACGACTCTCTTGCTTGCGTGCTCTTCCGGCGGTCCGACGACGAGCTCGCCATCCTTGTCGAGCAGCATGCCGAACGACGAGGGATAGTAGCGCATGTCGTTGATGGTGTCGCTGAGCCAGGTGAGATCGATGTCGAGGCCGCATACGCCGGCGACGCTGTCGTTCGCATCGATGATGGGGCAGCTGAAGGTGGTGAGGCGCATGGAGTCGGTGCCGTACACATAGGGGTCGCTCCATAGCTGACGCCGCTCGGTGGCAGCGGTGATGAATGCCGGGTGCTGCGTGTAGTCGTGGGTGGAGGAGGCAAGCTGGCTAACCACAATCTTGTCGTTCTCCTCGGTGGCATAAGGCTCGAAGAGGCGGCCCTTCGACGGATAATAATAAGGTGAGAACCCGATGCAGCCGCCGACGACGATGGGGTTGGTCTCGATGAGTCGGCGTGTGACGTTGAACATGGAGTCGGGTTGCGAGAGATGGCTCCGGATGTCCCACATGTGCTCGTTGAGTGTGATCTCGGCGGTCATCAGCGTGCTGGCAATCATGTCAGCCTTCGACGACAGCTCGGCGACGGCATGCTTTTCGAGTTCGTTGCGCAGGATGTTTCGGGTGTAGTAGTATTGTATGATGCCTGTCAGCTCCACCAGGATGGCGGCACTGATGATGATACCTAGACTACTCCCGACATGTTTCCTCAGGTATTGTAGGACGTTTTCCAGTTTTTCTCTCATCAATCGCAGTGGTTCATGATTGCGGTAGGAGCAACCGATTTTGCTTGCAAAAGTATTAAAAAATGTGGGAGTGTGCAATGCTAGCATTGCTAAATAATAATAAGAAAATGTGGAGAAGTGCTAAAATTCGTTAATTAAAATAAGGTTCGTAGCGCAAGGCCTTTTCGTTTATGGTATTTCTTTGTAACTTTACATGCAGAAACAACCACGCTGAAAGTTTAACTTGAATTATACTAACTTAGATTTCTATGAATAAACTACCTGAACTTGCTGTGCTCTCGCAGAGCCAGCTCGCTATCTATGCGGAGTGTATGCAGCACCCCGAAGAGGCCACTTACGACCAGCCATTCCTATTGAAACTAGGCAAAGGCGTCGACCTGCCACGCCTGCAGGCCGCCATCATGAAAGCCCTGGAGGCACATCCGTACATGCAATGCCGGGTGGTGATGGGCGACGACGGTGAGCCGAAACAGTATATTGACACCGAGGCGCCTGTGGAGGTGCCCATCATCAAGGTGGACGACATCGAGGCAGCGAAGAAGACGATGTGGAAGCCGTTCCACTTCGACGGCAGCTCGCTTACACGCCTGGAGCTGTATGATGCTCCCGACACCGGTTATCTGCTGATGCAGGTTCACCACATTATTTACGACAGCATGACCTACACCATCCTCTTCGCCGACATTGAGAATGCCTACCAAGGTCGCGAGCTCTCGAAGGAGGATTGCTCAGCCATCGACTATGCACGCCAGGAGGCCGCCGAGCGGAAGACCGAACGTTGGCAGGAGGACAAGCAGTGGTACGCCGGCCACATCCTCGACACCGAGGTGGAGACCGCCCTGCTGCCCGACCTCGAGGGACAAGACACACACTTCAGCCGCCTCTACTTGCCGATGAAGGCGGATGTAGCCGCCGTGACGGCGTTCTGCAAGCAGCACGGCTTCAAGGTGAGCAACTACATGTGCTCGGCGTTCGCCCTGCTGATGTCGCGCTACGGCGACGATGAGCAGGTGCTCTTCAGCACCATCTGGCACGGCCGCGTCAGGGAGGACGTAGCCCACACGTGTGGCATGTTTGCCACTCCGGTGCCCCTCTACTACCAGCTGAAGGCTGACGCCACCGTCGGCGACCTGCTGGAGCAAGGCCGCATGATGAGCGACGGCACGCGCGAGCACAACCTGTTCTCGCTCAGCGATGCCGTGAACGAGTTGGGCCTCCGCCTGAATCTGTCGTTCGGCTATCAGGGCACCACACTGAAGGACATCATCGTCGGCGGCGAGAAGGCCACCTACGAGTGCCTGTTCAGCCACGCTACCTACAGCCCCGCCACCTTCCAGCTGTTCCTAACCAACGACGGCTATGAGCTTTGTGCCGAATACATGTCGAACCTCTACTCCGAGGCGTTCATCAGGTTGTTTGCCGAGAGTCTCGACACGGTCATCATGCAGCTCACCGACCTGGAGCGTCCGCTGCGCGACATCACCACCGTTTCGCCCGAGCAGGTGAAGTTGCTCGACTCGTTCAACGAAACCGCCGACCCCTACGACGACACACAGACCGTGGTGAGCCTGTTCCGCCAGCAGGCGAGTCTGTATCCCGACAAGACGGCCGTGGTCTACAAGGACCGCCAATACACCTACCGCGAGGTCGATGAAATCACCGACCGCCTCGCTGCCTATCTCGCCGGAAAGGGTCTGGGCAGAGAGGACGTGGTGGCCATCCTGATACCGCGCTGCGAGTGGATGGCGTTGGCTTCGCTCGGTGTGCTGAAGGCAGGCTGCGGCTATCAGCCTTTGGACCCCACTTATCCCGAGGAGCGCCTGAACTTCATGACCAAGGATGCCGGGGTGAAGATGCTCATTGCCGACGAGGAGCTGCGCCCGCTGGTGAGCGAATACGCCGGCGACGTGCTGCTGACACGCGACATCGCCTCGCTGCCCAGCGCTGAAGGCGTGGAGCTGCAAGGGCCCGCCACCGACAGCCTGTTCAACATGCTCTATACCAGCGGCTCGACGGGCGTGCCCAAGGGCTGCCAGCTGGAGCATCGCAATGTGGTGGCCTTCTGCCACATGAATGCGAGGGCACAGCACATCACCGCCGAGAGCCGCATCGGCGCCTATGCCAGCTACGGCTTCGACGCTTCGGTGATGGAGGTGTTCTGTCCGCTCACCCATGGGGCTACGGTCTACGTCATCCCCGAGGAGCTGCGCCTGGACCTCGTCGCCCTGAACGACTACATCGAACAGAACCACATCACCCATATCTTCATGACCACACAGGTGGCCTATCAGTTTGCTACCAACTTTGAGAACCAGTCGCTGCAGCGCCTGATGACGGGCGGTGAGAAGCTGCCCTCGCTGGTTCCACCGAAGAGCTTTATCGTTTGCAACGGCTACGGACCTTCGGAGACCATCTGCTACGTCACGCAGTTCGAGGTGACCGAGCAACGGAAGAACGTGCCCATCGGCGTGGCACAACGCAACCTGAAGTGCTACGTCGTCGACAAGAGCGGACACCGCCTGCCCCCAGGAGCCAGCGGTGAGCTGTGGGTGGCCGGCCCGCAGGTGACACGCGGCTATCTGAACCGTCCGGAGAAGACTGCCGAGGTGTTTGTGGAGAATCCCTTCGAGGGCGACGCCGCAGCGAACGCATCGTTTGGCTCCAGCTATCATCGTGCCTACAGAACCGGCGACGTGGTGCGCTACCTGCCTGATGGCAACATAGAGTTCGTCGGGCGCAAGGACGGACAGGTGAAGATTCGCGGCTTCCGCATCGAGCTGAAAGAGGTGGAGGCCGTCATCCGCCAGTATGCTGGCATCAAGGATGTTACCGTGCAGGCCTTCGACGACCCTGGTGGCGGCAAGTTCATTGCTGCCTACATCGTCAGCGATGAGCAGGTGGATATCAGCCAGCTGAACAACTTCATCATGGAGGAGAAGCCGCCCTACATGGTGCCGGCTGTGACGATGCAGATTGACCGTATCCCGTTGAACCAGAACCAGAAGGTCGACAAGAAAGCCCTGCCGAAGCCGAAGAAGGAGAGTGCGGCAGAGAGCGACAGTGGGCCGAGTGCCCCGCTGAACGTCCTTGAGCAGGAGCTGAAGTCGATGGTGGCAGCCATCGTCAGTCACGAGGACTTCGGTCTGACAACGCCGCTGGGCTATGCCGGCCTGACATCTATCATGGCCATTAAGCTGGCCATTCAGGTGAACAAGCGCTTCGGCGTGGAGCTGAACTCGAAGACGCTGGCCAAGACGGGTACGCTTCAGTCGATAGAGAATGAAATTCTGAACAAGATGCTGAGCGGCGAGGGAAAGGAAGCCGCAGCCGAAACGGAGAAGACGGCAGATAAGGAGAAGGCCGACGGACCCGTGAGTGCTCCGCTGTCGTATGCCCAGATGGGCGTCTACGTCGACTGCCTGAAGCAACCTGCCAGCACGCTCTACAACCTCCCCGCGCTGCTGACCTTTGCGAAGGACACCGATGCCGACCGTCTGGCTCAGTCGCTGATGACATTGGTAAAACTGCATCCGGAGTTCACCATACACTTCGGTAGCGAAGGCACCGACGTGGTGCAGATCAGCGATCCGAAGCAGGAAGTCGTCATCGCACGCAACACGATGTCGGCAGAGCAGCTGCAGACCTATAAGCGCGAGTTCGTACAACCGTTCAACCTGAAGCAAGGCCCGCTCTATCGCTTTGAGATTATCACCACAGAGGACCACGTTTGCCTCTTGGTCGACATCCATCACTTGGTGATCGACGGCGGTTCGATGAACCTCTTCCTGCATCAGCTGTGCGACCTAATGGACGGTCGTGAAGTGGAGGCCGAGGACCTGTCGTATGCCGACTTCGTGGCCGAAGAGAAGAAGGCTGAGGGAAGCAGCCAGCATCAGGCCGCCCGCGACTTCTTCTACTCACAGCTGGGCGAGTGCGAGGGCGTGACGGAGGTGGCCAGCGACCTCACCAACCCGCTTTCGATGGGCAACACCCGCGAGGTTGTGGCTCCGCTCGACTTCGAAAAGGTGCAGGCCTTCTGCCGCGAGCACAACGTCACGGCAGCCCACCTCACCCTTGCTGCGACGTTCTATGCCCTGTCGCGCTTCACCAATCAGGAACGCATCTGCATCTGCACCATCAGCAACGGCCGCTCGAACCTGCGCATCAGCAACACCGTGGGCATGTTTGTGAACACGCTGGCAATGAGCAGCGAGATTCGCGAGCAGCGTGTGCTGGACTTCATAGAACTCACCAGCCGCAACTTCGACGAGACGCTGGAGCACGAAAACTATCCCTTCGCGCAGATTGCTGCCGACTACGACCTCAGTGCCGAGATCATGTTCGCCTACCAGGTGGGCGTGCTCGAAGACTATGTGTGTGGAGGCACGAAGGTGGAGATGGAAAGCCTCGAGCTCGATATCCCGAAGTTCCGCATCGCCTTCTACATTCGCGACCACGAGGGACAGCCGTCGGTGTGCGTGGAGTACGACAACGGACGCTATAGCGCAGAACTCATGCGCAGCCTGGCGCAGTCGGTCAGCAACGCCGTGAACGCCTTCATCGCGAAGCCCGATGCCGACCTGTTGAAGGTGTCGCTGCTCAACGCTGAGCAGACGCAGCTGCTCGACTCGTTCAACCAGACCGACGTGCCCTACGACAACACGCAGACCATCACTTCGCTCTTCCGCCGTCAGGTGGCGCTGACGCCCGACAACGAATGTGTGGTCTACCACGACCATCGCTACACCTATCGGGAGGTGGACCAGATTTCTGAACGCATCGCCGCCTATATTGCTGCGCAGCAGTTAGGAACCGAGGATGTCGTGTCGGTGCTCATCCCGCGATGCGAGTGGATGGTCATCGCCTCGCTGGGTGTGCTGAAAGCCGGTTGCGCCTATCAGCCACTCGACCCGAGCTATCCTTCAGAGCGTCTGAACTTCATGATGAAGGACGCCAATGCCAAGCTGCTCATCGCCGACGAGCAGCTGCGACACCTGGTGGATGAATACGAGGGCACGGTGCTTCTGACGAAGGAGATTGACGGCTTGCCCGAACCCACGAAGCCCGTGGAGGCCGACATCACCCCCGATAACCTCTTTATCATGCTCTACACCAGTGGCTCGACGGGTGTGCCCAAGGGCTGCCAGCTGGAACATCGCAACATCGTGGCCTTCTGTCACTGGTATCAGCGGTGCTTCGAGCTCAACGATGCCTGTCATGTGGCGGCATACGCCAGCTACGGCTTCGACGCCTGCATGATGGACATCTATCCCGCCGTGACCTGTGGAGCCTGCGTCTACATCATCGGCGAGGACATCCGACTGAACCTGCCCGACCTGAACATCTACTTCGAGGAGAACCAGATCACCCATTCGTTCATCACAACGCAGGTGGGCTATCAGTTTGCCACGAACACCGACAACCACTCGCTGCGCTTCTTCGCCGTGGGTGGCGAGAAGCTGTCGTCGCTGAATCCGCCGACGAACTACAAGATGTACAACGGCTACGGACCTACGGAGTGCACCATCTTTACGACTCACTACTGGGTGAAGGACCAGGAGCTGGACATCCCCATCGGCAAGCCGCTCGACAACCTGCGACTCTACATCGTCGACAAGCTGGGCAACCGCCTGCCGCAGGGCGCCTGTGGTGAGCTGTGGGTGAGCGGACCTCAGGTGAGCCGCGGCTATCTGAACCGTCCGGAGAAGACGGCGGAGGTGTATATCCAGAATCCCTTCGACGCTGATGCTGAACACCAGCGTTGCTATCGCACCGGCGACATCGTGCGCTATCTGCCCGATGGAAACATACAGTTCGTAGGCCGTCGCGATGGACAGGTGAAGATTCGCGGCTTCCGCATCGAGCTGAAGGAGGTGGAGGCTGTCATCCGACAGTTCCCAGGCATCAAGGATGCCACCGTGCAGGCTTTCGACTACGAGAACGGTGGAAAGTTCATTGCTGCCTACATCGTTAGCGATGAGCAAGTGGACGTCAAGCAGCTGAACGACTTCATCGGCCGCCAGAAGCCTTCCTACATGATTCCGGCTGCGACGATGCAGATTCCGAGCATACCGCTTAACCAGAACCAGAAGGTGAACCGAAAGGCACTGCCCGCTCCCGTCATACAGACCGACTACAGCGACTACGTGGCACCAGCCAACGACCTTGAACGACTCTTCTGCGACATCTTTGCCGGCATCCTCACGATGGAGAAGGTGGGTGCTACGTCGAACTTCTTCGAACTCGGCGGCACCTCGCTCATGGTGACACGAGTGATCATCGAGGCCGATAAGCACCATCACCACGTTGCCTACGGCGACATCTTCAGTCATCCCACGCCGCGCAAGCTGGCAGAGTTCCTCACCGGAGCACCCGGAGAAGCTGAGAAACCCGCCGACAACAGCGAAGCCGACTACGACTATAAGCCCATCGACGTGCTGCTTATGCGCAACACGCTCGAGAACTTCAAGAAGGGAGAGCGGCAGACCATCGGCAACGTGCTGCTCACCGGCGCAACGGGTTATCTGGGCATACATGTGCTGAAAGAGCTCATCGACCGCGCCGACGTTCCAAACATCTGGTGCCTGGTAAGAGCAGGAAGTGCGGAGAAGGCCGAGCGCCGACTGAAGCAGCTGCTGTTCTACTACTTCGGACAGAACTTCAACGAGCTCTTCGGCACGCGACTGCACATCGTGCTCGGCGACGTCACACAGAACTTCAGCGAGTTCCTCGGAGGCATCACGAATGGGCAGACGCCTGCAGAGCAGAAGATTGATACGGTCTTTAACTGCGCTGCCATCGTGAAGCACTACTCGAAGGGTACGGAGATTGAGGACGTAAACATCGGCGGTGCCGTCAACTGCGTGAAATTCTGCGTGATGACGGGTGCACGCCTCGTTCACATATCAACCTACAGCACTGGAGGCTTGGCCGTGAATGGAGTGCCCGCCGACGACGTACACCTGACCGAGCACAAGCTCTACTTCGGTCAGTGTCTCGACAATCAGTACGTCCACTCGAAGTTCATCTCCGAGCGAGTCGTGCTCGAGGCTATCGCCCTGCACGGCCTGAACGCGAAGATCGTGAGAGTTGGAAACCTCGCCCCACGTTCCACCGATGGTGAATTCCAGATTAACTTCCAGACCAACAGTGCGATGGGACGCATCCGTGTGTTTAAGATGCTGGGATGCTATCCTTACGAGATGAGTGATGTGCCGATGGAGTTCTCACCCATCAATGAAGTCGCTCAGTCGATTATCCTGCTGTCGGAGACGCCTCGCGAATGCTGCGTATTCCACTCCTATAATAACCACAGTGTGTTCTTCGGCGATGTGCTCGCCGAGCTTCGACACATCGGAGGTGCTCCGAAGCAGGTGGAGAACGATGAGTTCGTGAAGGCGATGCAGTTGGCGAAGGACGATCCGGAGAAGGCAAAGCGGCTGTCAAGCCTGCTCGCCTATCAGGATATGGCACACGGACAGATCACTCGCGAGATTGAACCGGAGAACGACTACACCACGCAGGTGCTGTATCGACTGGGCTTCCACTGGTCAACAACGTCGTGGGACTACGTCGACCAGTTCCTCGTCGCCATCGACGGCATGGGCTACTTCGATGACCTCACGAGCTGAGGTTTATCGGAAAGTTTATCGGAAAGATTTAGAGGTATTTTTATCGGAAAGAAATTACTAGAAATTACCAGAAATTTCATCCAGAAATAGAATGTTTCACGTGTAGGGGCAGACCCCCGTGTCTGCCCGCTCACTGAAGTTGAACACCCAGCGTGCGTTACGCTGGGTGTTCGTTTTTGACATCTGCTGTTCGGGCAGACATGGGGGGCTGCCCCTACGGTGGGGCCACATAAATAAAAATATATTTGTGGTCGAAATTATTCTAATTATGATAATTTCTTTCCGATAAAAAATGTGGGATAATATTATTGGTAATAAAACCCTGCATTATAGCCGCCCCTTATCAAGGGGCTCTAAATCTTTCCGATAAAAAACCTTCTACTCCTTCTCCCTCGCCACGCTATACACATACCGCTCGTCTTCGCTCACGACGGTCTGGATGTTGAGGCAATCTACGTCTGCGAGCACCTCTTTCAGGTTGTCGCGGAGCCCTTCGCCGCTCAGCTTCAGCACTGCCTCCTTCATGGTCCAGAGGCGGGTGAACATCACGTCGGGGCGGTCAGCGTGCAGAATCTGGTCCATCTCCTGCTGGCTCATCGTGTAGCGGGCCACCGACTCCTTATAGTGGCTCACCGACTCCACGTCGACGCCCACGGGCTGATCGCTGATGGCGCAAACCACCGCATCGCGGCAATGACTGAAGTTAAAATGGATGTCCGGATAGTAGCGCAATGCAGGCTTGCCGTGCGGACCATAGCTGAACAGCGGTTTCTCGGTGATGCCATATTCTTTCTGCAGGCCTTCGCACAGCAGCAGATAAGCCGCCGCACACGTCTTCCGCCCGCGTTCAAAGCGAAAGCGCAGCGTCTGTTCGCGCCGTTCGTCGCTGAGCAGAGGCAGCGCAGCCTCTACGTCGAACGCATCGATGTTGTCGTTGATGTATATCATAGGCGTGCAGAAGGCGTGAAGAAAGAATGTGTAGCAGGGCGGAAAATGGGGTGGAGTAGGGGCGCTTATCGCTCAATGCTGTCGATGCGGAGTCGCAGCAGACCGGCGGGCACACGCACTTCCACGACGTCGCCGACCTTCTTGTTGAGAATCGCCTGGGCAATGGGCGACTTGATGGAGATGCGCCCCTCGTGGATGTCGGCCTCGTGTGGGCTGGTGATGGTGTACGTACGGCTACGGTTGTTGGCGAGATTGGTCATCTCCACCTTGCTCAGCAGCTGCACGCTGTCGCCACCGAGTAGCGACACATCGATGACGCGGGCGTTGGCAAGCACTTTCTGCTTGTAGCGGATGCGGCTCAGCAGGCGTCCCTGCTCACGCTTGGCGGCATGATATTCGAAGTTCTCGCTGAGGTCGCCCTTGTCGCGTGCCTCGGCGATTGCGTCTTTCACGCGCGGTAGCTCAACGGTTTCCAACTGGCGTAGTTCGGCCACGAGTTTGTCGTAGCCCTCTTGTGACATATATTCCATATTGTCTCTTTTTTCTAAACGTAAAAGGAAGCCACAGCTGCGGCTTCTCACAAATTTTCTGCAAAAATACAAAAAACCGAAGAAAAGACGCCATTTGCATCGTGTTTTTTGAGAAAAAATGAGTAAATTTGTAGCCAGATTAACAAAAACTCAATTGTCATGATAGACCAAATCCTTGAATACAACAAGACTTTTGTTGAGAAGAAGTGCTACGAGAAGTTTCTCACCGATAAGTATCCCGACAAGAAGCTGGCGGTGCTCTCGTGTATGGACACACGCCTCACCGAGCTGCTCCCGGCGGCGCTCGGGCTGAAGAACGGCGACGCGAAAATCATCAAGAATGCCGGTGGACTGGTAATCTCGGCTTTCGACTCAGCGATGCGCAGCCTGATTGTCGCCATCTATGAGCTGGGCGTCGAGGAAATCATGGTGGTGGCTCACTCCAATTGCGGCGCCTGCCACATGAGCTTCCATCATTTCCATGAGGCGATGACGGCTCGCGGCATCACCGACGACACCCTCGACGTCATCCGCAAATGTGGCATTGACCTCGATGCGTGGCTGGAAGGCTTCAAAGACACGCCGGAATCGGTTCGCAAGACGGTGGAGACCATCAAGACGCATCCGCTTGTCCCTGCCGATATCGTTGTCCGCGGCTTTATCATTGATTCTGAAACGGGGCAGCTGGAGGAAATCAGTTAGTGGGCATAAAAATGGATGCAAAACATTCGTCTCTTTCACTCCCCTTTAAGCCCTTTCACTCCCCTTTATGCCCTTTAAACCCTATAACTCATGTCCTGTCATCCTGATTTCGTGGAATATATCGCCGACCAGTGTAGTGGTGCCGGTGAGATTACCGTGAAGAAGATGTTTGGCGACTATGGCATCTATTGCGATGGTATCATCTTCGGACTCATCTGCGACGACTGCTTCTACCTGAAGCCCACCGATGCAGGGCGGGCAATGCTTCGGAGTGTGGAACTGCGACCGCCCTACGAAGGCGCGAAGGACTATTTCTACATCGCCGATGTCGACGACCGCGACTATGTCTCCGAGCTCGTTCGCGTGACCTGCAAGCATCTGCCCTTGCCCAAGCGCAGGAAACCCGCGTCGCCTGCGAAGTGAGGCAGCCTCTTTAGATGAAGATTGCGCTTTTCGATTAGCACAGCCCTTTCTATTAGCATTGCTCCTATTGATTAGAATTGCTCTTTCCCACTATCATTCAACATGAAGACGAAGCACCTTTTATTTCTTTTCATTGCTGTTGTCGCATTCGGCTGTGCAGGCCAGAGCGTGAAGGCTTCTGCAGATGCCGGCGCTGATGCCTACGATAGCACGATGCAGGCCAACGGCTACGACGAGCTGAAGCTCTTCAAGACGCCCACGGGCCACATCACCGTGACGCTGCAAGTGAATGGGAAGCCTTGCGTGTTGCTGGTCGACACGGGAGGCGGTGCAACGCTTATTGATATCTCCAAGCGTGAGAAGTATCGTCTTGAGGCGATTGCAATGAGGGAATATGCCGCTGGCATTGGCTCGATGAGCCCGCTGGTCAGGACTTCGGCACTCGTGCGTGTCGGCGAGCATGAGTTCCGCGACGACAGCCTTTTCCTCATGGACATCGGCTATCTGAATGCAGAGTTCAAAAAGGTGCGGTCAAGGCAGGTGGATGGCGTGCTCGGCACTGATTTCCTCGAGCGTCATTGCGCCATCATCGACTATTCCCGCTCCAAGATTTATTTGAAATGATAGTCTGCGTAGTGGATTAAAACCCTGCATCATAGCCGCCCCCGATTTCTATTCCCCGATGATTGTCACGACCAATCGCCTTCCACCCCCGTGATTTCTATACTCGCAGAGGTAGATGCCCTGCCACGTCCCCATGTTCAGACGGCCGTTGGTGATAGGAATCGTCAGGCTGACACCGCTGAGTGTCGACTTGGCATGAGCCGGCATGTCGTCGGCACCTTCCAGCGTGTGCTCGTACTCCGGCCGGTTCTCGGGAACCAGTCGGTTGAAAATGGTCTCCATGTCCACGCGCACATCCGGGTCGCAGTTCTCGTTGATGCTGAGTCCGCAACTCGTATGCTTCGTGAAGATATTGATGATGCCTGTCTTCGGGAGCTTCGGCAACTGTCGCAGAATCTCATCCGTCACCAAGTGGAATCCCCGCGACCTGGGCTTTAAGACAATCTCTATTTGTTGTACCATAGTTGTTATTTGAAGTTTCCTGCAAAATTACACATAATTCCTCACATTCCATTCTTTCGCGGCCGTTTTTTCTGATGTTTCTCCGCTATCGCCGTCGCCGTTGCCGTTCTTTTCCGCGTTTTTTCGCTATAAATTTGCCAATTATTTGGTTTTGTGTTCGTTTTTTATTATT
The DNA here is from genome assembly GCA_900316285.1 of uncultured Prevotellaceae bacterium. Taxonomy (GTDB): domain Bacteria; phylum Bacteroidota; class Bacteroidia; order Bacteroidales; family Bacteroidaceae; genus Prevotella. The sequence continues at coordinate 87,779 of ONCG01000008.1, read as the reverse complement.
TTTGCAGCTAATAAAACCTATCATTCACTAAAAATCAGATGATGATGAAGAAGTTTATCTATTTGATGGCCCCTATCATGGTGTCTTGCCTATCGTTGAGCTTTGTTTCTTGTGCCACATCGAAGAGTTCGACGACGCTTTCTAAAGGAGCATCACTTTCAGACTATAAGTACATCGTGTTTGGCAATGCCAACGAGGGAGATGCCGATATGGCGGATGTCCTGCTGATGGTTCAAAACGAACTCTCCGGGAAGCTGAAGGCCCTTTCGCGCGAAGAGGCACAACCCCTCATCGAGCAAGGCGTGAAGGTGCTCTCGCCAACCATCAACGTGAAGTCGGAGAAGTGGGATGATGGCCAAACCTTCATCACGATCAATTTCCACGACTACGTCACCCGTCAGCTGGTGGCAGTGGTGAAGTCAGGTGGTGCCACACCGCTTAATCCCATTGGCCAGAACCCCGCCTTCATGGGTATCAAAAAAGAACTGAAGAAGGCATTCAAGTAGGCGGCCTTCGTGGCTTTGTCGCATAAAGATTTCATCCATTTCGCGGCTATTTGACCAAAAATGCTTACCTTTGCAGGCGCTAATCGCAAAGAGCAAAGAAGAAATGGAGAAAAACAAAGCATTGGAGGCTCACCTGAGCATTTTTGCCGCTTGCGCCATCTGGGGACTGATGGCACCACTGGGCAAGGATGCTATGACGCACGGACTGGATGGCATCACGATGGTGTCGTTTCGTGTGATGGGTGGTGCCATCCTATTCTGGCTGACGACGTTTGTGATGATGTTCGTGAAGCGTCGTCGGGGCGAGTCGCTGCCGCACGTACCCCTTCGCGACAGGCTGACCTTTGCCGGCGCAGCAGTGTTTGGACTGGTGTGCAACCAGTGTTGCTTCACCATCGGACTCAGCATCACCTCACCCGTGAATGCGAGCATCGTGACGACATCGATGCCGATTTTTGCCATGATCCTATCGTTTCTCATCCTCAGGGAACCCATCACCTGGAAGAAGGCGGGTGGCGTGGCCGTGGGCTGCGCTGGTGCATTAACGCTGGTACTGACCAGTGTCAACGCAGCAGATGCGAAGGTCGGCGATGTGCGTGGCGATGTGTTGGTGATGTGTGCTCAGCTATCTTACGCACTGTTCCTTTCGCTGTTCAATCGATTCATCAAGAAATACGACATCGTCACCGTCAACCGCTGGATGTTTCTTTGGGCAACCATACTGGTTTGGCCATTCACGCTGAGCCACGTCGCACAGACCGACTGGCAGGCGGTTCCGCTGAGGTCGTGGCTTGAGGCAGGCTATGTTGTAGTGTTCGGCACGTTCGTGGGCTATCTGCTCATCGTCACGGCGCAGAAGGTGCTCCGTCCTACGGTAGTGTCCATCTATAACTACGTTCAGCCGGCAGTGGCCGTAGCCGTAACGGTGCTCACGGGCATGGGTGTCTTCAAACCCACGCAGGGCCTCGCCGTGCTGCTGGTGTTCGTGGGCGTATGGCTGGTCACCAAGTCGAAGAGTCGCCGCGACATGGAGAAAAACTCCCTTGCCGACGGTTGACAACCCAGCGTATTCCGAACCACGCAGGGTGGTCAACCGTCAGCAGCAGGACAATTGCCCCTTTCTGTCCCCGCTTCGTTCTGAAAGCGGCATAGCCGCGTGATGCCCTTTTCTCCCCCTTATACTCTTTAAACCTTTATTCCTTCGACTTGCGAAAGTCTTTTCATTTCTTTTCTTAGCTGAAAAACTTAGAGAAAGCTTTTACGCAGTAGACATGGTCGGCAGCGCTACCTGTTTCCCTGCAGCTATGCATTGCCAGGATGGCATTGCCCATGTCGACGCCACGGAGGGGAATCGACGAGGCAAGAATGTTGCCAAGGGTGCTGCCGCCAGCCACATCGGAGTGGTTTACAAAACGCTGGCAGGGCACACCGGCCTCCTTGCAGATTTCCATGAAAACGGCAGCCGAGACGGCATCGCTGGCATATTTCTGAGCGGCGTTGAACTTGATGACCAGTCCTCCGCCGAGTACGGGATGATTGGTGGGATCGTACTTCTCGCTGTAGTTAGGATGCCAGGCATGGGCATTGTCTGCCGAGATCATGAACGCACGCTCCACGCCCTGATAGAAAGCTTCCTCGCTTCCGCTTTGAGCCAGCGCAATGCGCTTGAGCATCGTGGAGAGGAAGGGGCTGCCTGCACCTTGCTTTGTCTGCGAGCCGGTCTCTTCATTGTCAAAGATAGCCAGCACCTTGGTCATAGCAGTTGTCTTCGTGGCAATCATCGCCTCCAAACCTGCGAAACACATGGAGAGGTCGTCGAGTCGTCCGGACGAGATGAACTCATCGTGAACGCCAAAGGTGCAAGCGGGTGTGGCATCGGCGAGATAGAGGTCGAAGTCAAGGATGTTCTCTGGGGTTGTCTTTAGTTCTTCGCAGATGACGTTCATGAGCAGATTGCCCCGTTCCAGTTCATCACTGACAATGCCAAGAATGGGCAGCATGTCTTTCTGCTTGCTCAACTTCACACCGTCGTTCACCTGCCGGTTAAAATGGATGGCGAGGTTGCTAATCTGCAACAATGGACGCTTCACGTGTAGCAGCAGCGTCTCAGGATTGAGGGCATCTTTCCCCCTGACAACCACGCGTCCTGCAATCGTTAGGGGACGATCGAACCAAGTTGACATGATAGGCCCACCATACACCTCGGTATTCAGTTTCACGATACCTCCCTCACACGTTATCTCAGCGTTGGGCTTGATGCGGAACGTCGGTGAGTCGCAGTGTGCACAAATCATTCGGAAGCCGGCATCGGCCAGCGATTTGCGTCCGATATGGAAGGCGTACACCGAGGAATCGTTCTTCGTCACAAAGAATTTGTCACCAGCCTTGACCTTTCCAAGTGGCGTCTGGGGGTCAAAACGACGATAGCCAGCCTCTTCGAGAAGGGTGGCAATGTTTCTTGCTGCCAGGAAATTCACTGGCGAAGCATTCAGGAAATCAAGCAGTTTGTTAACCATATTGCTAAAGTCTATATCGATGTTAATCATGTAATCAACCGCAAATATAACAATTTTCCTGCATATCCTCCTATTTTCGTGCACATATTTAAATGAATTTGGCAAATGGAGGGTGTGCAGCAAGGCCGAGCGAACCCCTTGGGAAGCGGAGTTTGCGAATCTTCAGCAAAGATTATTTGAAAAATGTTTGGAGATTTCAATTTTTTTCTGTTATTTTGTGACGACAAATCTATTCACTATTAACATCTATAGCAATATGAAGAAAACAACTTTAACACTTCTTGCAGCTATGACACTATTGCTGTCGAGCTGCTTTTCAACGGGATTTGGAAATACATCCTCCTCCAATACAACCGGCAATGTGCTGGGTGCTGTGCTCGGCAGTGTGTTGAGCAATGTGTTGTTGGGCGGAATGTCATTCGACCAGTCGAGCCTTCTGGGTAGCTGGAACTACAATGCTCCAAGTGCTGCGTTTACAACCGAACAGGCCCTGACAAAGGCCGGTGGCGCTGCTACGGTAGCCAACATTGCTTCGTCGCTGGCAAGCAACTACAACAACATCGGCATCAATCGTAGCAACACTTCGTTCTCGTTCCTTGAAGGCAACAAGTTCTCGGCCAAGGTGAACGGCATCCCATTCAGCGGAACCTATGCTTATAACCCCCAAAATGGTGAGATCACCCTCAAGACGGCTACTGAGACCATTAAGGGCAACGTGACGAAGACCGAGAAAGGAATGGGTCTGATGTTCGACGCTATGCAGATGGCCAACATCCTTCAGAAAGAAGGTAAGGTCAGCAACACTGCTGCTGTGCAGGCTGTCAGCAAGCTCGCCAAGAGTGCCAACGGTGCTCGTGTAGGCTTTGAGCTCACAAGATAAGAGAACTAACCGAAGGAAATGGGAGGGCACAAGACCTCGGAGAGGTCACCTGTGCTTCGCTACGAAAGCGGCAAAGCCGAGCGAAGCACATGCGACCCCTTTGGGGTTCTTTTCCCCATGGAATTGTCCCTTTTTTATCGTACCTTTGGCCCTCGTCGAAGGTACTCTCGTTGAAAAAAAACTCAAATAAATTTGGTTTTTTGCTCACTTACTCGTACCTTTGCAAAAGTTTTTTTTGTTGAGCCAGTTTGGTAGAACTGTGTGAGAATGGTAAACCCTGTACCCGCTCGCGAATCACTCCGATTGAATTATGACAAAGACAAATGTATCAAGACGAGTGACGGCTACCATCCTTTCCATGTCGCTGCTCACCGTGATGGCCGGAGCCGCCATCGCCCCTGCGTTGGGCATCATCAAGGCTCATTTCAGTGAAGCGCCCGCGATGCTGGTTCAGTTTATCGTCAGCATGCCGGCATTGCTGATCATCATCACCAACCTTTTTTTCTTACCGCTTAGTAGGGTACTTCGCACGCGGGCCATAGCTACAACGGGACTGTTGTTGTACGTCGTGGCTGGTGCCGGATGCTTCTTCGTTGACGACATCAGCCTGTTACTTGCCATGCGAGCATTGTTAGGTGTCAGCGTCGGACTCGTCATGCCGCTTTCCACGGGACTGCTGGCCTATTATTTCCCGCCGGAGCAACAGGCGAGGCTCATGGGGCTGTCGGCAGCCATGAACCAGATGGGAGGCGTGGTGGCAACGCTGCTGGCAGGACTGCTCTCTACGATAGCGTGGAACTATGCCTTCTTGGTCTATCTGCTGGGACTGATAGCTCTGGTGATGGTGTGGCTGTGGCTGCCTGACGAACAGCTGGACAGTGCCAACAAGCGCGGAGTGCCCTTCCAACCTCGGCAGTTGCTGAAGTTCCACCCCTCTGTCATCGGAATGCTTCTGCTGATGATAATATTCTTTGTGTTCCCCACCAATTTCGCCATTGTTGCCAGCCAGCAGCAGGCTCTATCCACGGAAGTCATCACCGCTATCATGGTGGGGCTTGACGTAGTGGCCTTCTTTGTCGGGCTTGCCTTCGGAAGTCTGATGAACCGTTTCCGACAGGGCATCAAGTACTTTGCCCCGTTGCTTTTCCTGCTGGGCTATGCATCCTATCTTGTGCCGTCGGTGTCTATGGCCGTGCTTGGCTCGGCATTCATCGGAATGGCCAACGGCGTAGGTGTTCCCTACCTGAACACCATCGCGAGCATCAAGGGCGGCAAGAACTCCGCCACAACGGTTATGCCCCTGCTTTCGGCAGCACTCTATCTGGGACAATTCATCTCTCCGCTGATAGTCATGCCCCTGTCAAAGGCACTCTTCGGAGCCGACGACATCGTGGCTCCATATAAGGTAGGCATCGTGTTTTGTCTGATATTCCTCCTTCAGGTCTATAGTACACGGCATTTTCAGAGTCTGCCTCCAGTCGTAAAAGAACAATAATCAAATACATAATATTATGAAGAAGTTATTTGCTTTTCTCGTTGGTGCCAGTCTCTTCATGGGAGCAACGGCACAAAGCGCATTGACATTTGATGCCAATGCGGGTGTTAAGTCGTCGATGACCGCCTATGACGGCACGAATGTCAACTATACAGCCTACGAGCGGCTGTTCTATGTGACGAACGTTGAGGATTCCACCTACCAGTTCCTCAATGTGTATGTGCCGGAAGGAGCGACACAGCAGACACCGATTTTCCTCCGTACCTACGTCGGCGGCTACATGGCTTCTCCTGCAGCACAGCCACAGGCTGGCGATGCTACGGGCAGGGCGCTGAAGGAAGGCTATGTGGTGGTGATACCTGGCACTCGCGGCCGCAATTCCTCCATCGTTGCTGATAAGGCATACGCCAAGGCGCATAAGGGAGAGAAGAAGGGCCAGACCGTCTATACAGGCCGTGCACCCAAGGCTATCCTCGACCTGAAAGCAGCCATCCGCTATCTGCGCCATTTCGACAGGCAAATGCCAGGCGATGCCGAGCGTATCATCACTGACGGGACGAGTGCCGGCGGAGCCATGTCGGCTCTGATGGGAGCAACAGGTAACAATCCAGAATATGCCGCGTTGTTGAAAGCCATGGGTGCAGCCGACGAGCGCGATGATGTGTTCGCCTCCGTATGCTACTGTCCCATCATCGACCTCGAACATGCCGACATGGCCTACGAATGGCTGTTCCAGCAGACTGACTCACGCCAGGCGCTCGATGACTTGCACAAGGGTTATACCAAAGAACTGGCAGCCATGTTCCCTGACTATCTCAAAAGCCTGAACCTCCACAAACCTGACGGAACACCTCTGACGGCAGACAACTACCTTGACTTTATCAAGAGCGAACTTATCCGTGCGGCTCAGATTGCGAAAAATGCTGGTGCGGATATACCCGACAGCCTTGGCTTCACGTTCAGTAGTTCAGCGGGAGGCATGTTTGCAGCTCCGATCAATGGAGGTCAGCGTCCGCAGATGCAGGGAGGCCAGCATCCACAGGGAATGCGTCCCATGCGTGGTGGCAGAAAGCAAGTGGGTGAATACATCACCGACCTCAACATGAAGAAGTATCTGAACTATGTGGTCACTACCCAAGCCTTGAAAGGTGTTCCAGCCTTCGACAGTCAGATAGACGGCGTCAACAACGCCAGTGGGGAAAATGAGGAGTTTGGCGACGAGACTGGTAGCCGCGTGAACTTCACCGATTTTACAGCTAAGAAGAACGGAACCAGCGTCAGTGATGCCATCCGTCAGAACGTGCGTCTGATGAATCCCATGAGCTTTATCGGTGACGACATGACAAGCATCGCACCACATTGGTATATTCGTCACGGAGCACGGGATCGCGATACGGCCTTCCCTGTTCCCATCAATTTCGCTACCAAGCTCCAGAATGCCGGCAAGGACGTTAACTTCCTGCTTGCTTGGAATCGTCCTCATAGCGGCGATTATGCGCTCGATGAACTTTTCCAGTGGATAGCAGAAATCACGAAATAGATGAATCAAGTAGACTTCAGTAAATATAAAAAATAACATGAGAAAGATAGCGTTAATACTCGTAATAGGCTTTGTATGCATGACAGGCTGCGCCCAGAAGAAGGGCGGTGAACGTGGTCCTCGCCAAGGTGGCCACATGGTGATTAACAAAGATTCTGATAGCGTTTTCGTGGCGTTGAAGAAAGAGACTCTGGGCAAGTTCAAGCAATTCACCTTCAACGACGAACAGACAGGAAAGACTATGGAGTATAATCTGCTGATTCCTGAAGGGGCCGAGGCTGGTGAGAAGCTTCCCCTGGTGCTCTTCATGGCCGATGCCAGCACCGCTGGCAAGGAGGTGACGGCTCCGCTCACGCAAGGCTACGGTGCCTTGGAGTTTGCTTCTGACAGAGATCAGAAAGAGCATCCTTCATTTGTGCTGGTACCACAATACACCGACTGGGCCGTGCAGGATGACTGGAGCACCACCGACGAGGTGGAGATGACCATCCGTCTGCTTCAGACTGTCTGCAAGGAATACCATGTAGATACAAACCGCCTGTATACCACCGGGCAGTCAATGGGAGGCATGATGTCGTTCTATTTCAACATCACGCATCCCGACCTTTTTGCCGCCTCACTCTTCGTCAGCAGCCAGTGGGACACCTCGAAGATGCAGAACTTCGGCAAGAAGCATTTCTTCTACATTGTGGCTGGCGGCGATCAGAAGGCATCAGGCGGTATGCAAGACCTGACGAAAGTGCTGAAGGAGAACAATGCAAGGGTTGACTCAGCAAGTTGGAGTGCAAAACTTCCATCGTCGGAACAAGAGAGGTTAGCAGAAGAGTTGATTGCTCGTGGCGGCAACGTCAACTTCATCAAGTGGGAAGCAGGAAGCGTGCTTCCTGAAACAGGGCGTGCCATGGAGCACATGGCCTCGTTCGACTATGGCTATAAGATTGCCGCGGTCCGAGATTGGTTATTCAAGCAGAGTAAGAAATAAAGTACTACATCGTTAAAAGATATATTTGTGTTTTGCCTCTATGGCTTAAAATCTCAAGTGCCCAATCTTAGGTTTCAAATGTGAATGGTATTGTTGCCTAATGGAGAAAATAATAGCAATTCAATGGAAGTACGTGCAAAGCACATCGTATGACGATTCCCCCTTTGTCGGTAAGTACATGCAAATAGAAGAAACACATAAAATTCTACAAAAAGAGAGTAAAAACCGCTAATGAAAGCAAAATCAGTCACTTTTATGCTTTTTTAATCGTAGTTAATTGATTTAGGTGCTTAACCGATGAAAAATTGGGTTGGAATACCCCTGAAAATGTTCCCAAAATGTTCCCCAGATGTTCCCCGAAAAAAACGAAAAGTTGGGGAACATAGACAAAAAAAGTCGCTAACCCATTGAGGATTAACGACTTTCATTTTGGCAGGTTGCGGAGAGAACAGGATTCGAACCTGCGAACCAGTTTTGCCGGTTACACGCTTTCCAGGCGTGCCTCTTCAACCACTCGAGCACCTCTCCAATGATATCTTTCCGCAAAAGCGCCTGCAAAATTACAAAGAAAAGTTGAAAAGAGGAAAGATGGTATGTTGAAATGCCGATTCGTTAAGCAAAATTAACAATCGGGACCGTTCTATAGCTTGTTTTTCCAGTCTTTTCAGCCGATAATCTCTTCTATCGCCTTACGTTTCTTCTGTTTGGGTTCGTCGGCAGGATAGCCGATGGGAATGAGCACGGCTGGCTCTTCGTTGTCGCCGAGTGAGAAGAGTTGCTTGCAGAGTGCAGCATCGAAATTGCACACCCAGCAGGTGCCCAGTCCTTGCTCGGCAGCAGCTAAGCAGAGGTGTTCTACGGCGATGGCGATATCAATGTCGCCGTGTGCCTTTCCGTCAGTGCGCACCCATTCTTCGTCATGCAGCACAGAGGCGATGACGTAGAGGGGTGCCGAAGTAAACCACTCTCTGTTGTAGCAACGCTGCAATAGCGTCCGATCGGCATCGCTCTCAACAATGCGGAACCGCCAAGGCTGACGATTCACCGCAGACGGTGCGAAGCGCACACACTCGAAGACATAGTCGAGTTTTTCTTTCTCCACGTTGCGGGGCTCATAAGCCCTGCAGCTGTAACGATTTTTTACTAGTTTCAGGAAGTCCATAACTTATGAATTCTTCTGGTTTTACATTGCCTTATGTGAGGGGCTTTTCATTATTTCTTCCATGCGTTCACCACCTCACCGATATACATCGTATGAATGCCGGCAGGGAAGTGGCGATACATGTTCTTCGGCACGTCGCTCTTGAAATATTGCGGGTCGAAGGGGGCAGCATACATAGTTTTACACTCGATGACCATGGTGGCTTCGGTGTAGTAGGGGGCTCCGTTTTTGGTATAGGCAGTATGCAGCCCTAGCGCCTTGGCCTTGTCGCCGTCGCGCCCGCTGTGTTGGCCCATGTAGCCAAGTATCTTGCTGTCAGCAACATCGAAGGTCATCACCGTGAAATACTCATTCTGGTCCATGAACTCTTTGGTGTAGCGCTTCTCAGCCACATAGACGGTGAGGGCTGTGCGCTGCCAAAGTGTTCCGATGGATCCCCAGCCAATCGTCATTGCATTTGCGCCCGGCGAGTGGCTGCCGTCGTCCTTGCTGCCTGCCGCCAACAGCTGTGCATCGCGGAACCATTGGAAGCCGTTGTCGGCAAAGTTCTCAACTACGTTGAACTTCTGAAAGCCATTCTCTTCTTGAGCCGAAGCCGGAGTGGCAAGCATCATGGCGCATACCAGCATGGATGTAATAAAAAATGATCTCTTCATCTTTCTTTCGCTTTTATTGCTGCAAATATACTAATTTTTCCATGAAACAACAACCAAAAGCTGTATTTTTTTTATTGGAAAGAATGCTGTCGTTTCGTGTCCTTTTATCCCTGCAGAATTGCAAATATTTCACTTTACACTTATTAATAAGGTTAAATACCTTTAAATATTCAATTTATTTTCACAAAGATTTGAGCCTGTGGGGCAATGGATACTAATGCAAGAACAAATGCCGTTGCTATGGATTTCAGAGGAGTCAGCAAAAACTATATGTGGGAAGGCGATAACACAAATTGTATCTATTATATGACTGCATCGCAAAAGCCAACAAGTTCTTCATCTGACTTTGGTAAGACTAATAATGTTATCGACGGTGTGGCTGAGAAGATAACCCTTAATGCTAATTACGGTTTCTATGCTCCTGAAGCTTTTGAGGCAAAAGAAATCAGTTTCACAAAGAAATTTGAAAATGGTCGTTTGAAGGTTGCTGAGAATCCTTGCTGGTATACCATCGTACTTCCCTTCGAGGTGAATTCGGTGAAGAACGGCGATAAGAACCTGAAGTGGTTCAAGTCAGCTAACGACAAGCGTTGTCACTTCTGGCTGATGGAACTTACTGGTGCAACAGATAATGCTCTTACATTCGACTATGCAACCACCTTTGAGGCCAACAAACCATACATCATTAGCGTTCCTGGCGAAGGCTGGGGCGATAACTGGAACCTCGCTGGTAAGGAGATTACCTTCCGTGGTGTAAATGTCGACGTACCTATGACAGTTCTTGAGCCAGTCATCTATGGCGGTAAGGAGTTCATTGGTACCTACACGACCATTACTGCCAATGGATACATCATGAATGCCGAGGGTACAAAGTTTGCTAAGGGTGAAGGTACCGTGAATGGATACAATGCCTATTTTGCTGCAGAAGGCACGGCCAACGCTCTGCGCATCGTCATCGAAGGTGAGGAGGCAACTGGCATCGAGGCCGTTGACAATTCACAGCTGACAAATGGCAATGAGCCCATCTTCAACCTCAACGGTCAGCGTCTCGAGCAGAAGCAGCGCGGCGTGAATATCGTTGGCGGTCGTAAGATTGTGGTGAAGTAATAGTATTAGCACACGAATTATTATAATGTGAAAGAGAGCCGAGCGGAAACAACTCCGTTCGGCTCTCTTTGCTTTTGTCATATAAAAGAGGTGGGATTAATCCAAAGAGATAAAAAGGGGTGGGATTAATCGTGCGAACTATAAAAGAGGTGGAATTAGCTGACGAACAAGCAAGGTGTTCTTTAAGTCCAGAATTCTTTCTCGCCCGTGAAAGACATCGTGCCGCGACACTTCGGGCAGGTGTGCATATCCCATAGCTGTATTTTATCGCTGCCGCAATTTAGGCATAGGCGTCCCACCTCGCTTCCGAACGAGGGCGCCACATCGGCAATGATTCCGCCGACGACCAGTTGCTGAATGGTCTTGCACTCGGGACAGCTCACGGCTGTGATGTGTTGCCGGAACAGCCCACGTCCTTCATAGACGTCGGTCTCATAGCCGCATTGCTCACACCGATATTTCTTCTTCCACGACATATCATGAGTTTTGTCGCAAAGGTACAAATTTTTCGCTGAAGCCAAAAGAAAGAGAGCCAATTCTTTACCAGTTGTTAGGAAAAAAAGTTTCATTCCTCTAAAGAAAACTTAATTTCTTAATACGTCTCGCCTTTTATTCGAGTATTTTATCTAAATTTGCAGCACTTTAAAAACATTATTATCATATTGAAGGTGAAAACGAAAAGAAACAAATGGATCATGGGCGTGGCGGAAGGTTTGCTTCTGCTTAGTTTGCTGATGGCTTCACCCTCAGCAGTGGCACAGCCCGCAACGGGCACAACTCCCCAGAAGGAGGTTGCCACAGCGAGTGCAGACAGCTCGGATGTGCTGGCCGCCGACTCCCTCTCTGCCGACTCTACCCTGATGCAGGAGATTGACAGTGTAAGCATGGCTGCCGAACTGGAAGCCGGTGAGCAGACTGGTGGCCTGCGCCAGATATTGAAGAAGAAGTTCTTGGAAGGCAATGCAGGCTTCATGTCGCTCGTTGCATTGGCCTTGGTGCTAGGTCTCGCTTTCTCTATTGAGCGAATCATCTACCTGACGCTCTCAGAAATCGACGCCCGCCGATTCTCCGACGACCTGAGCACACTCGTCGGAGAAGGAAAGATTGACGAGGCAAAAGAGCTGTGCCGCAACACGCGAGGCCCCGTGGCATCTATCTGCTATCAAGGGTTGTTGCGCATCGATGAGCCACTGGAATCAATTGAGCATTCGATAGCCAGCTATGGTGCCGTACAGACATCCTTGTTGGAGAAAGGCACCTCGTGGATTCGCCTCTTCATCAGCATGGCTCCCTCGCTGGGTTTCTTGGGTACGGTCATCGGAATGGTCATCGCCTTCGAAGATATCGAGATGGCTGGCGACCTGAATGCTTCGATTGTGGCATCGGGTATGAAGGTGGCATTGCTCACGACCGTGTTCGGTATCATCGTTGCGCTCATTCTTCAGTTGTTCTACAACTATATCAATACGAAGATCGACCGATTGGTTGCACAAATGGAGGAGGCAAGTATCACGTTGCTCGATGCCATTGGCAAGCGGAAGGCTTCCTAAGTGTTGAAAGAAAAGAAAACCGGAAAACTAAAGGATTATGTTCAATACAGAGCTACTTGCCGATGTCATGCTGTTGCTGATGTTTGTGGCTGTCGTCTTGGCACTCGCCGCTGTGGCGTGGGCTACCTTTGTGGCGATGCGCAAGCGGAGTGGGGGAGTAGCAAAAATAGAAAACCACGTGCCTGCCCGTCGCATCGTCTTGGCAACGCTGGTTGGCACTCTGCTACTGGCGTTGCTGACGTTCCTGCTGGGCTCATCGGCTCCGATGCACGTCAACGGCCAGCTGTTTGACAATGGCTTCTGGCTGCGTGCTGCCGACATGTTTATCGTTACATCGGGTGTGATGTTGCTGGCAGGCGGCATCGTCTATGCCTATTCAGAATTGCGAAACAAAAAATGATTATCAAACGCAGACATCACAGCGTGCCAGGCTTGAACACAACGGCGACTGCCGACATCTCGTTCATGCTGCTCATCTTCTTTCTCGTGGCCTCGTCAATGGACCTCGATAAAGGATTGGCACGCGTGCTCCCGCCTGTCGATGATGAAGAGCAAAAGGTGGAAACGCTGGTGGAACGCGATCAGCTATTCACCATCTCCTTGACCGCCAACAACCAATATGTTCTAAATGACCAGCCCGTCGACCTGCCGACGTTTCACCAGCAGGCAGCCGATTTCATGTTGAAGAAGGGCGCTGATCACATCATGATGATCGATGCCGACCCGGCAGCATCCTACGATGCCTATTTCGCTATTCAGAACGAACTCGCTGCAGTCTATCGAGATGTTCGAAATACCCTTTCGCGCAAAACCTACGGCAAGGGCTATGCCCAACTCAACGAGTCGCAGCGCGAGACCATTCGGCAGCAATGTCCGCAGCGCATTGCTGAGAACCTGACGTCTGATAAACTCCGATAACTCTGCTACCTATAGAAATGATTAAGCGCAGAAAACATACAGTCCCCAACCTGAACATGGCGTCGATGCCCGACCTGATTTTCACGGTCCTGTTCTTCTTCATGATTGCGTCCCACATGCGCAACTCTTCGCCATTGGTTGGTTTGCAGACTCCTACGGGCACCCAACTCACTCAGCCCGACCGAAAGTCTGCATTGGTTTATCTGTATGTGGGTCGCGACAGCAAGCAAGTGCAGGTGGGAAACCACATGGTTGGACTGAAAGGCATTCGTCAAGCCATTCAGGAGGAACGCCAGAAGCTGTCTTCAGAGGATCGTCGGCAGATGATTGTATGCCTGAAGGCTGATCGGCAGACTCCCATGTGGTTGATTTCGGATGTGAAGCAGGCATTGCGTGAAGCCAGTGCTACACGCATCATCTATGCTGCAAAAGATAACAAACTGACAGGAAAAAACGAAAAATAGTGACAAAATAGAGTCAAAGGTGTAAATAATTTTAATTTTCTATCGATTTCTGCTTGCTTACTCTTTCAAATTCAAACTTTTTTTGTAACTTTGCAGAAATTCAAATTATATATCATGGCACAACATCAATTAGATTCATTAGACAAGAAGATCCTCAAGATGATTGCTGAGGATGCTCGTGTTCCGTTTTTGGAAGTAGCAAGAGAATGCAATGTTAGTGGTGCAGCTATCCATCAGCGCATCCAGAAACTCACCAACCTTGGTGTTATCAAAGGCTCGCAGTTCATTATTGACCCAGAGAAGATTGGCTACGAAACGTGCGCCTATGTCGGACTCTACCTGAAAGATCCCGGCACGTTCGATACCGTTGTTGAAGAACTGAAGAAGATTCCAGAGGTGGTGGAGTGCCACTACACGACTGGCGGCTACGACATGTTCATCAAGATCTACGCACGCAACAATCACGACCTGCTCGAACTCATTCACGACAAACTGCAGCCGCTCGGCTTGTCGCGTAGTGAAACCATCGTGGCTTTCAATGCCGTTATCCACCGTCAGCTTCCTATTCAGGACATCTAATGTGTCCAAAGTGCCCAGCCGATCAATAGTTCGGCTTGGATGAAGGAAAATACAATGCGGGCTCAAATTGGTTCAGACAGTACTGGCCAATTTGAGCCCGCGTGCTTTTTTGTGGTTGCCGCTATCAGGCTTGTGGCGTAGACGCTTCCTGTGGCGTAGTCTCTTCAGCCGAGTCTTCCTTTTTCACATAATCTACAAAGGCATAGCGATGGTCGTGGCGCTCATCTGTGTCATGCTCTTCGCGCCATACTTCCTGCCAACTGTCCTCATAAGGCGGGAAGAAGGCATCGGCTTCAGCAGGAATGTCGTCGACCTCGGTCAGGCAAAGCCGAGTGGCCAGTGGCAGCGCCTGCTGATAGACGCTCGACCCGCCGATGATATAGACTTCCTCCTCGGGTTGGCAACTCTCAAGCGCTTTTTGCAGCGTAGGATAGCAATCGCATCCGGGGAAGCGCTCATCGTTCACGTCCTTCACGCCCCGCGACAGTACGACGTTTCGTCGGTTGGGCAGCGCGCCCTTAGGCAGCGACTCAAAAGTGCGACGCCCCATGACGATGGTATGTCCTGTGGTGAGTTGTTTGAAGCGCTTCAAGTCGTTGGGTAGCCAGTAGATGAGTTTGTTCTCAAAACCTATGGCACGGTTGCGTGCCACGGCGGCTATAATGTTAATGCTTTGTTTCATGGTGCAAATATACGAAAAAGTTCAGAGTTTTATGCGGTTTATACAAAGTTTTTCGTAACTTTGCACCATATAGTGCTATTACTCTAATTTATCAATGACCATAAACATGAAAAGAATCATTACGTTCCTACTGATGGGCATGATGTGTTGGCTGAATGCCGATGCGGCTCCCATCAATCGGCAGGCGGCCATGCAGAAAGCAGCGGCCTTCCTGAAAGAAATGAAAGTCAGCCAGCAGCTCTCGCTCGTTGTCGACGTACAGAAGTTGGCACCGCGGCGCAGCAGAGCGCTTCCAGCCGCTGATGTCGACCCATACTATGTCTTCAACCGCGGCAATGGCGAGGGATTCATCATCGTCTCTGGCGACGATCAGACCGAGCCTGTGCTGGGCTATTGCGACAAAGGCTCGTTCGACTATTCGCAGACGCCCGACAACATGAAGTCATGGCTGGCCGAGTATGAGAACCAGATCACCTATCTCTGGGAGCATCCGCAGGCCATCGCCAAGGCTGTGGAGAAGCATCCGAAGGTGCCACAGCTCATGACGTGCACTTGGAACCAGGGCGATCCCTACAACCAGAACTGCCCGAACTACTTCGGACAGGGACGTTCGGTGACGGGTTGTGTGGCAACGGCTATGGCTCAAATCATGTACTACCAGCGCGACAAGTCGACCGATCGCACGCTGGCTGCCATTCCTGCCTATGTGGCTCCCACGAAGCATGCCGTCTACGGACAACTGCATGTCGACGGAATCCCTGAAGGAGCACCCATCGACTGGGCAAACATGCGCGACAGCTACAACAGCAGCGCAACAGCTGTGCAGCGAGAAGCCGTTGCAAACCTGATGCTCTATTGTGGTGTGTCGGTGCAGATGGACTACACCAATTCCGCCTCTGGAGCCTATTCCTATCGCGTGGCTGAGGCGCTGAGGGCCTACTTTGGCTATGGTGCGTCTGTGCAGTACATCCAGCAGGGCAACTATACCAACGAGAAATGGGATGAGGTGTGCTACAACGAACTGGCCAACGGTCGCGCCTTCTACCTCAGCGGTGCCAACTCTGAGGCGGGCCACGCCTTCGTCTGTGATGGCTACGACGGCAACTTCCACTATCACATCAACTGGGGATGGGGTGGCCAGAGCGACGGTTACTATCTGCTCTCCAACCTTTCGCCGGGACAACAAGGCATTGGTGGTTCGAGCAACGGCTATAACTCAGGCGTTGAGGCCATCATCGGTATGGAGCCCGACAACTTCCAGGACATGCCCATCAACTTCAGTGATACCCGTGTACGTACGCTGTGTGTGGAAAACTGGGATACCAATGGCGACGGACGCATCAGCTATGGTGAGGCTGCAGCCATTGAGGATCTCGGTACGGTGTTCAAGGGACAGACGGTGAAGTCGCTGAAGGAACTACGCCACTTCACCAATCTGAAGACGATTGCCGACGATGCCTTCAACGGTTGCATATCGCTCACTACGATTACTCTGCCCAAGACCGTAACCTCTATCGGCGCTCGTGCCTTCAGCGGTTGTCGTGCCCTTACCACTCTGCTTCTGCCTGATGGCGTAACAGCCATTGGCGATGAGGCTTTCAATGGTTGTAAGGCACTCACCGCACTGACGATTCCCGAGGGAGTAGCCGCTATTGGTGCAGGAACATTCGAGAATTGCGCTGCCATCACCGAGATGAATCTGCCGGCAGGCATTACTGCCATTGGCAGCCGGGCCTTTGCCGGATGCGCAAAACTGGTGAAGTTCCGTGCCAATACCGCTACTCCTGCAACCTTCACGATGGGCTCCGACGTCTTTGCCGATTGCAAACTTGATGCTGCCACGCTCACCGTTGAGGAAGGTGGAAAGGCTCTGTTTGCGCAGGCTGATCAGTGGAATGCCTTCGGAATCATCAAGGAGTACCGCTCGATGCCGAAGATGCAGTTCTCAAAGCTCGTCACCGATCGTAAGGTTTACCTTTACAACGTAGGTATGAAGCGCTTCCTGAACAAGGGAGAGGCTTGGGGCACACAGGCCATTGTCGACGATGCCCCCATGCTCTTTATGCTCAAGCAGGATAAGTCGATGCCCAGTGGCACGTACTATCTGTATTCCGACGACACGGGTAAGACCGGCAAGGTGCTCTTCCGTACCAACAGCGACAACACCGTCGGCAATGGTGTGAAGGCCTGCTTCGTCGACGGATTCCTGGGCGAGACCGCTTATTGGACCGTGGAAGCCGTTGGCGACTACTACCGTTTCCAGCCGCCAACGTCGTCGGCCGACTATGCCAACGGTCGCTATCTCGGCGTCCTCACCTCTCATGCCAGCAAGTATGCCAAGCCCACCTATGGTGCTTACTACGACATCAGCTACACAGGCAACGAGGAGAACTGCCAGTGGGCAATTGTTGACTACGAGGCCGTTTATGGCACTTACAATGCAGCCACCCGCCTGCAGGAGCTCATCAACCTGGCAAACACGAGAAACCTCGATACTTCCATGGAACAAGATGTGCTCGACAATATGCAGAGCACCCTCGACGACCTGAAGAAGGCACAGCGCATGCTGCGCCGTAAGCTCGGCTTCATCAACTTTGCCGACGACCAGGTCTACGATGCCTGCGTTGCCAACTGGGACATCGATGTGAATAACGAGATCAGCCGTGCCGAGGCATCAATGATCACCGACCTCGGTTATGTCTTCTATGGTAGCGGCATCAACTCTTTCGACGAACTGCAGTACTTCACCAATCTTTCTACAATTGGCTATTATGCACTTGCCGAATGTCCGAACTTGAAGAGCGTGGTGTTGCCCGAGGCCGTCACTATAATTTATTCCTATGCCTTCTCCGGCGATGTGTCGCTCACCGAAATCGAGTTGCCGCACTTCGTGTCATCGATAGGCACTCAGGCCTTTGCCGGTTGTACGAGCCTGAAGTCGTTCACCGTGGGCAATGCCAATCCCGAGGCCATCGCGCTGGGCGAGAACGTCTTCCGCGGTGTCGACCTGAAGTCGGTAACGCTCTTCGTGCCTCAGGGCAGCAAGGATGCCTATGCCGCAGCTCCTGTCTGGGGTGAGTTTGGCACTATTAAAGAGGTACGCGCGTTGGGTGAGCCTGCATCCTGGTCGATTGATGAAGGACAGATGGTCTATGTCTATAACCTTGGTACGGGTAAGTATCTCACGGCAGGTGAAGCCTATGGCACACAGGCCGTCGTTGGCACCAAGCCCACTCTCTATGCTCTTTATCATCCAGACAATACTCCCGAGGGTGTCTATTATCTTCAGGCATTCGAAACCGGACGCACCAACAACACACTCTTCCGTACCGACACCGATTCGCAGGTTGGTGAAGGTGTGAAGGCTTGCTTCGTCGATGGCACACTATCATCGAAGGCTTATTGGAAAGTGAATCTCATTGACAATGGGACTGATAATTTCGTCTACACCCTGCAGGTTCCCTCCAACGATCCCAGCTATCAGGAAGGCCGCTATCTTGGCACACAGAGCAACCACGCCAGCCAATATGCTCAGCCTACCGACGGTGTTTACTACGATGTAGAGTATGAAGGAAATGAGAAAAATTGCCAATGGGGATTTGTCTATAGGTTAGTTTTGGAAGATGCACAAGAAGATCTGGCTCAGGCAAAGGAGTTAAAGAAACTGCTCGACGCGGCTCACGAGCAAGGCATCGAGGCAACGGCTGAACAGGCGGTCTACGATAATCTCGAGAGCACGAGGGAGGAGATTGCCGCCGCCATCACATCGCTGCGCAGCAAGCTTCACTACATCGACTTCGTTCACGATGTCACCAAGACCACTTGTGTCAACAACTGGGACGACAATGACGATGGTGAGCTTAGCCTCGAGGAGGCTGCTGCCGTGAAGACAATCGGTACCATCTTCCGTCGCTGCATGATGAACAGCTTCGACGAGTTGCAGTATTTCACGTCGCTCACACAGATTCCCGACAATGCGTTCCAGAATTGCACGGCTCTCACTTCGCTCTATATTCCCGACAATATCAAGGAGATTGGTGCCAATGCCTTCAACAGCTGCAGCAACCTGAAGTATGTTGCTTTGCCAAAGGCCACATCGCCCATCGTTGCTAGCGCATCGGCGCTGCAGCGCTCCGCAACGGTGTTTGTGCCGAAGGATGCGCTGGAAACCTATCAAGCCGACGAGTACTGGAGCCGCTTCAGCTACGAGGAATTCACGGGTAAACCTGTTGTGCGTGGTGAGGATCAGGTTCGTCAGTATGGTCGTAACAACGCTGCGTTCAAGTATAAGGTAGAAGGTGCGCCTGTCAATGGTAAGCCAGAGTTCGCGATTTATCACACCATAGATGCTACAGCACCTGTTGGCACTTACGATGTAGAGATCTTCTCAGGCACCATCACCACACCCAACGTAGAGTATATTGCTCCGAAGCTCATCGTTGAGCCGGCACCAGTCACCATTACTGCGAAGTCTTACACTCGTAAGTATGGTGAGCCCAATCCTGAATTCGAACTCACCTACCGCTCCTTCCGCAACCGTGAGAAGGCTGAGGATGTGCTCACGAAGCAACCTGTCATTGAGTGCGATGCAACGGAGACCAGTCCGGCTGGCGAGTACGAGATTCGCGTCTCGGGTGCCGAAGCCCAGAATTACGTCTTCGAGTATGTTGCTGGTGTGCTCACCATTGAGGACGATCCCAGTGGTGTCGACCTCCAGCGTGCCCGCACTGCCGATGGTTCCACCTTCGACCTGCAGGGCCGCAAGGTGAAAAATGCTGAGTCCTCAACCTCTCAACTTCCCAAGGGTGTTTACATCCGCAACGGAAAGAAGGTCGTGATTAAGTGAGAGAAGAACTGAACTCGTTCGAGTTCTTCCGAGCGTGAACGAACTCGAACGAAGTTCAAAATCGTTGTGAGATAAGCAACGTGTTGGTTATCAATGAGAAAAGCCCTCTGACTCCCGCAGTCCGAGGGCTTATTTTGTTGTCTTGTTTCCTTTTTAGGTAGGTGCAGTGGTTTCAGCAACTGCCGTCGGGCAGCTTATTCCTTATCAGTCATTCGGCGATTAAAATGTAGGGACGCGGCGTGCCGCGTTACTGGAACCAGCTTTTCCTCTTTAGCTTTTCCCCGCCAAAAACGCGGCACGCCGCGTCCCTACATGCCATTGAATTCCAACCGCATAGCCTTTGCGTTCCAACTACATAGCCTTTGCGTTCCAACTACATAGCCTTTGCGCTCTAACTACATTGCTTTCGCGTCCTAACTGCATTGCTTCTGCGTTCCAACTGCATTGCTTTTGGCTTCCAACTGCATTGCTTTGGGGGGTCAACTGCATTGCTTTTAGGCTCCAACTGCAATGCTTTTGGGGGCCAACTACATTGCTTTTGGGACTTAGACGCTAACGTCGGCTTTGATGTGTGGCCAGGGATTGTAGTCCTCGAGCTGGAAGTCTTCGTACTGGAAGTCGAAGAGTGACTTCACGTCGGGGTTCAGTCGCATGCGGGGCAGTGGGCGAGGCTCACGCGTGAGTTGCAGACGGGCTTGGTCGAGGTGGTTCAGGTAGAGGTGTGTGTCACCCGTTGTATGGATGAAATCGCCGGCCTCATAGCCTGTCACCTGTGCCATCATCTGTAGCAGTAGGGCATAGCTGGCAATGTTGAACGGCACGCCGAGGAAGGTGTCGGCCGAGCGCTGGTAGAGTTGCAGCGACAGTCGTCGCGTCGGTCGGCCGTCGGCTGTGGTGATGGGAGCAGTGTAGAACTGGAAGATGGTGTGGCAGGGAGGTAGCGCCATGTCGTTCACCTCAGCAACGTTCCATGCCGAGACAATCATGCGACGCGAGTCGGGATTCTTCTTCAACTGGTCGAGTACCATCTGTATCTGGTCGATGGTGCCGCCATCATAGTCAGGCCATGAGCGCCATTGGTGCCCATAGACGGGACCGAGCTCACCGTTCTCGTCGGCCCATTCGTTCCAGATGCGCACGCCGTGTTCCTGCAGGTATCTGACGTTGGTGTCGCCCTTCAGGAACCAGAGCAGTTCGTAGATGATTGACTTCAGGTGCAGTTTCTTCGTGGTGAGCAGAGGAAAGCCGTCGTCGAGGTTGTAACGGCTCTGCGTGCCGAAGATGCTTAGGGTTCCTGTGCCTGTACGGTCACCCTTCTGGGCACCCTCTGTGAGGATACGATTTAGGATGTCAAGATATTGTTTCATATTTCAATTTCAAGTTTATAGTTTCGAGTTTATAGTTTCGAGTTTATAGTTTCAAGTTTATAGTTTCAAGTTTATAGTTTCAAGTTTATAGTTTCAAGTTTCAAGTTTCGAGTTTCGAGTTCTTTCTCCGCTGCGCTACGAAAGCGCCCCTGCGGGTCGAGCGTCTAGTTTATAGTTTCAAATCATCCATTGTGAGAATTTGCGGAGACGTGTCGGGTACATAAGTACTCTTGATGCGCCACTCCTTGGGGTATAGGTTGTTGGCTCTGTTGCCGATGTTCTTGACGTAGCCAAGCACGTGTCCCTCATAGCTGACGGCAACAATGCCGCGTGGCGTTTCAGCAGGTAGCACAAGCGCTTCGCGTCGCAGGAAGCTGATGGCTTGAGGGTAGGAGAGGGAGACTGGAGACCCACCTCCAGAAGACCCACCCCCCTGCCCCTCCCTGTGAGGGAGGGGAGTAGATACAGTCTTCAGGGTGTTGGGAACCTTTAGCTTACTGGGCATTTTACTCCCCTCCCTCACAGGGAGGGGCAGGGGGGTGGGTCTGTATGTGGTGGGTCTGCCCTTTGCAGGCTTCCTCATCGCACACATAAACAACCCTTCGCCCCGTGTGACACCGGGAATGAAGCGATAAACGGGCGATGTGAAGCTGGGTAGCAGTGAGCCGGTGATGTGCCAGTCGGCCTGTGTCTCTACGGGCAGCACTTCGGCACCGAGCTCCTGCTGCATCCACTGGATGTTCTCCTCGTTCTCTTGGGTGTTAAGGGTGCAGGTGCTGTAGATCATGAGTCCGCCTTCGCGCAGGCAATGCCATGCATCGCTGACGATGTCGCGCTGCAGCTGCCAGCACTTCTCAACATTCGCAGGACTCCATTCGCCAATGGTGGCCTCGTCCTTTCGGAACATGCCTTCGCCCGAACAGGGCACGTCGCAGAGCACCACGTCGAACAGCAACTTCGACTTGCGGTAGTCGCGCGGGTAGTTATTGGTGACGATACAGCCAGGCCAGTCCCACTTTGCAATGTTCTCAGCAAGGATGCTCGCCCGCTTCGGGTTAGGTTCGTTTGAGAAAAGCGTGCTCCCTTCGGGCAGTGCCGATCGCAGCAGCGTCGACTTTCCACCAGGTGCAGCACAAAGGTCAAGGGCCAGCAGGGGGCCTATGGTGGGTTCCTGCGTGGATTGCGAATCGTCGGAAGCGAATAGCTTGGGCAGCCATTGCCGCAACACTTCGTCGAGGAACATCGACGAGGCTTCCTGCACATAGTAGCATCCGGCATGCAACAAGGGGTCGAAGGTGAAGTTGGGACGGCTCGTCAGGTAGTAGCCATCGCGACACCAAGGCACATGCTCGCCGCCTGCCACGCTCATTCCTGCAGTCTTCGCAGGGTTGAGGCGTATGCTCACGGGCGCCTCCTGCTGGAATGCCTGCAGGTATTGCTCGAAGCGTTCCGGACCCAGGAGCTTACGCGTGCGTACCTTATATTCTTCTGGTAGTTGCATGATGATTTTTCTTTTTCACTTGCAAAAGTAAAAAAAAAATTGTTACTTTGCAACTAATTCCGTGTTGATTGCGTCAAAAGGATGTAAAAAGCTCAGAAGAAAGAGTCTTTAAGTTGAAAATTTTAAAAACGAAAATGAATATGAAACAGAAAATCGCCATCTTCGCACTGATGTTCGCACTGGGCACCATGTGCATCGACGCTCAACCGAAGCATCGCCATCATGACGTGACAACTGCCGTTAAGGACACTGTTACTGCAATGGCTCAGGTTGATGATGCTGCTAATGCCGATGAAGGCATTGAGGCTTTCTCTGACACAACGAGCGTGGCCGACGACGCTCTCGACGACAGCCAGGCCGTGACAACCACCACTACAGTGAGCCACGACCCCGACTTTTTCGGTTTCGACGACTTGCCCTCGTGGCTGGAGTCGCTCATCGGAGGATCGGTCGGAGTCCTGGGAGGCACGGTGGGTGTGCTTATCGCCATCCTGGTGTTGTCAATTATCTTGCTGGTGCTCCTTGCCCCGTTCATCATCATTATCCTCGTGTTGCGCTATCTTGTCAGAGAGCATAACGACAGGGTGACATTGGCAGAGAAGGCCATGGAGACGGGACAGCCCATTCCCGATGAACTGATGGCCGTCGACAAGCAGAGCGACGAATACTTGCGCCGCCGCGGCATTCGAAACATCTGGATTGGTATTGGCATGGCACTGATGTTTGGCATCTGGGGTTCAGACATGCTCACGGGTATCGGCCTCCTTGTGCTTTGCTACGGCATCGGCCAGATTATGATTGCACGGTCGTCGACGAAGAAAAACCGAGATAACTTCCAGGATAAAGTGTAGTTCCAAATAATCGGTATTCCGTAAAAACGTGATAACGAAAGAGCGGTAAGTAGACAGCCATGGTAGATTCAAGTGAACTCTCTCTGCTAACACAAGTGACGGTGTTTCACAACAAGCGGGCCTTCGACCAGCTTGTTGTGAAGTACCAGTCGCCTGTGCGCCGTTTCTTTCTGAACCAGACAGGAGGCGACAGCCAGCTGAGCGATGACTTGGCACAGGATACCTTCGTGAAGGCATACCTGAACATTGCGAAGTTCCGCGGGGCATCGAGCTTCTCTACGTGGCTCTACCGCATTGCTTACAATGTGTTCTACGACTACACACGTTCGCATAAGGTGACAGAGCAGATTGACCAGGCTGTGGCCTTGCGCCAGACCTCGAACGGCGATGCCTCGTTGCGCATGGACCTGCAGCAGGCACTTGCCATCCTCTCACCAGCCGAGCGCACCTGCATCACACTTCAGCTCATGGAAGGTCAGTCCATCGACAAGATTAGCGAAATCACCGATATGGCCGAAGGCACGGTGAAGAGCCATCTGTCGCGTGGCAAACAGAAACTCGCTATGTATCTGAAGAAAAACGGCTACAGATAAGGTCGTCATCAAGAGTCGCTTCGCGACGTTCAAGGTTCAAAGGCGCTATGCGCCGTTACAATGATTAAAAAAAGAAAGAGTTATGGAGAAAGAGACGTTTGATAACAATCAGTTCCTGAGCGACGACGAACTCGTGGCAATGTTCTTCGATGAGAACAGACAGGAAATCTGCGACGACGGCTTCTCGCAGCGAGTGATGGAGCAGTTGCCTTCGCGGTCGGTGCGGTTGAATCGCATCTGGACACTTGTTTGCTCGCTGCTGGGCATCGTGTTCTTCATATGGGCCGACGGCCTCGCACAGCTGAAGCTCCTGCTCTTCAATGCATTTGGCAACATCGGAGGCTTCCTCTCATCGGTCGACCTCACCGGTACATCGCCCCTCATGATTCTGGCTGCCATGACGGTATGCTCGATTCTGGTGGCATGGAACATCATGGCCGACAGGAAAGCATTCTGGAGATAAGAATGAAATAACCAATGTTAAGACGCTACCAGTTGTCCCCTCCTCCTGGGAGGAGGGGTTAGGGGTGGTAGAGAAAAATAATGATATTACCTATTTAAATCAAAGATTTAGAAAAGTCAACCCTTCATAGTCGCTACCACCCCTTGCCCCTCCTTCCCGAAGGAGGGGACAACATAATGCCTCCCTTCTCTATTATAAATACACACTCGACTTTTTTCTCAACTTCTTACTCGATGAAATAGTCGTAGCCATCGTCGTCGTCGAGGGTTTCCTCTTTCTTCTTCGGCTTAGGTAGTTCCTTCAGCTGTCCCTTCTCGTCGAACATTCCGTAAGTGGTGCGCAACACGGTGAACTCCGTACGTCGGTTCAGCTGGTTGCACTCCTCTTGTTCTTTCTCGTTTAGCTTCTGGATGAATTCCTCGGTGAGCACGTCGCCTTCCTTTAGGAACTTATGCTTTGCCACGACTTTCTTATTCACTTTCTTCGGTTTCTCCTTACCATAGCCAACAGGCGTCAGGCGGTCGGCAGCGATGCCGTGTTCGATGAGGTAGTTCACCACGCTTTCAGCACGCCGCTGCGACAATCGCTTGTTGTAGGCAGCAGGACCTTTGTAGTCGCAATGGGCAGAAAGTTCGATAGTGACATTGGGATTCTCGTTCAGCAGGTTCACCAATTCGTCGAGTGCCTGTGTGGACTCTGGACGCAGTGTAGCCTTGTCGAAGTCATAGAAAATGTTGTCGATGAGCACGGGTGCCGTGATTGAAGCCAACGGGAACTGTAGCACATACTCCTCCGATTCCTCGGCCTGCTCCACACACAGTTCTTCCTTGTGATTGAGGAATCCCTTACAGGTGGCAAGCATCACATAGCTCACGCCAGGCGTGACCACATAGGTGAACGAACCGTCGCTGCGCACGGAGAGCGTCTCGTTGGTGCCGTCGTCGCCAACAAGGTGCACCTCGGCAGCGGTGAGCTCGTAGCCGTCCATCTCGTAGACCCAACCCTTGATGGCCTGTACAATCTCTGGGTTTTCGAAGCTGTAAATATGGTCCCAGCCGCGGCCGTCGCCACGATTCGAGCAGAAGTAGCCGCGATTATAAGGACCCTCGAACGTCATGCCGAAGTCATCGCCCTGCGAGTTAAGCGGATAGCCGGGGTGTTCCAAAACATAGTGGCGGGTCTTCGGGTCGATGGTTGCGATGAAGATGTCGAGACCGCCCATGCCCGGATGGCCGTTGCTCGAGAAATAGAAGTCGCCGTTGGGTCGGAAGGCCGGGAACATCTCATCGCCCGGAGTGTTGATGGGGTCGCCGAGGTTTTCAACGCCTCCAATCCCACTGGTTGTCAGGCGGACGCGCCAGATGTCGAGACCGCCCTTGCCACCAGGCATGTCGGAGCAGAAGTAGAGCCACTGTCCATCGGGCGAGATGGCGGGGTGGGCATAGCCGGAAAGCGTGTCGTTGGATATCTTCACCTCAGAGGGCTTGCCCCATGAGGCATCCGAGCGGCTCGACTTCATGATTTGTGCATAGCGGGGGTAGCTGGGGTCGGTCTGGCAAACGGTGAGATACATCTCGCGTCCATCGGCAGAGAACGAACAGGCTCCCTCGTCGTAATCGGTATTCAGCCCGCCCTGCACCACTTCCGGACGACTCCATTTCCCCTTGTCGTCCTTCTCGGAAACAAAGATGTCGGCAGGCTTTGTGCCAGTGATTCCACTGAGCTCATCGCCCTGTGCATCGTTGCGCGTCGATGTGAAGTAGAGTCGGTCGAAGTCGTCACCAAAGAGCATCGGCGAGTAGTCGGCACGGCGTGAGTTGAACACATCCATGCGCTTCACGGTGTATCGCGACCCTTGCTCCTTCCATTGGGGTGCATTTTGTGCCGATATCAGTCCGTTTTCGGTAAGTTGGGCGCGGTCGGTGAGCTTTCTGCTTTTATTTGTTCCTTCTGTAGATCTGTACCATTCGCCAAGCGCTTGCAGCGTGTCCTTCACCGCCTGCAACTCCTTCGCGGCATTCTTGTATTCGCCGTTCTTCAGCAGCAGACGCGCGTAGGCCAACTGGTCGTCGAGTTCAGCCTGTTTGTAGCGAATGGCATTGCGATATCCACCCATGGCCGATTGTGTCTGGTTGATCTTCGCATAGCAGCGTGCCATCTTCAGTGCACGCTGTCCACGCTTCTCGCGTTCCTTGGTGGACGTGCTTTGGTAGGCTTTCTTGAATTCCGTCGCTGCATCGTAGTATTCGCCTATCGCCAGATATTTCTCGGCTTTCTTCATGTGCCGATCGGTGCCACACGCAATCACCGCCATAGCCACAACGACTACGGCGACAATATGGTATATCGTCGATTTTCTCTTCATCTTGATATAATAACGCAGGAAAATCTCTTTTATTGCATTCACCTGGATTCTACGTAACCTCGTATCGTTGAAGGTGGAAAACTCCCTCCCTACAGGGGAGGGTTGGGGTGGGGCTATTCATCCGGCCACGGACACGGCTGTCCCGTTGTTTTCATTACGGGTCGCTGGGCATTCATCTTGCGCAACTCGCGGCCCAGTCGTCGTGACAAGCGGCGAACGATGTTTCGGCGCTCACTGGCAAGATTGTGCTCTTCGCTGATGTCGTGCTCAATGTCGTAGAGTTCTTTTTCGCGGGTCTTGTAGTTATAGATAAGTTTCCATGGTCCGAGTCTGATGGCACAGTTCAGGCTGATGCCCGGACCAGTGTTGCCCCATACGTTGGGATAGTTCCAAATGAGAGGACGATGCTTCGAAGGATCGCCTCTTTCCGTCAGCAATGGCATAAAGCTACGCCCGTCGACGGTCTGCGGCACATCGTAGTGGCTCACGCCGCCCATTTCCAAAAGGGTGGGGAAGTAGTCTTCGATGATGAGGTAGCGATTGCAACGCGACTGCGCACGCACCTTGCCCGGCCAGCGCACAATCATCGGTTCGCGAATGCCACCCTCCAGCAGCGATCCTTTGCCGGAACGCAGCGGTGCGTTCTGCGTGTAGAGAGGTTCGTCGCGGTAGTAGCTGCCCGTGGCATAGCCGCCATTGTCGCTCATGAAGATGACCACCGTATTCTCAGCTTCGCCATTGCGGTCGAGCCAGTCGAGCAGTTCGCCAAGGCTGTGATCCATTCCCTCGATGAGCGAGGCATAGGCGGCCTCCTTCGTCGAGAGTCCTTTGTCGATGTACTTCTGATAGTAGCGCATGTCGCGATCAATAGGGACGTGTACTGCATAGTGCGACATGTATAGATAGAAAGGCTCTTTCTCCCTCCCTACGGGGGAGGGCTGGGGTGGGGCTTTCCACCCGTCGAGGGCATGTAGTGCCTCCTGTGTGAGAGCTTCGGTAAGAAAGGTGCCTGTGCCCCAATAACGCTCCAAGCCGGGAGTTGCCATCAGGGAAGTGGCATGTCCCAGGCTATCGTGCCCGTAGTTTTGTTCGCTCAGGTAGGTGGCAGGGCCACCGGCTGCATGACCTGCAACATTCACATCGAAGCCGAAATGCTCTGGCCGTTCTCCGGGAGTATCTATAGCGCCCCAATGTGCTTTGCCCACATGTATGGTGTAGTAGCCGCTCTCATGAAGAATGTCCACGAACGACCGGCATGGAAATGCATAGTCAATCTTTGGCGTTCCTTCCCTCTCGCCCTTCGGAGAGGGGGTAAGGGGGTGAGGCTTTTGATAAATCCCATTCACATTCCATGCGGGTGTTGCCACGATGTCGTCCTCGATGTCGGTCGATTCATCGCGACGCAGCGTCCAGTTGGTAACACGATGGCGGGCAGCATTGGCTCCGGTCATCAGCGAACAACGACTGGGTGAACTAATCGGAGAAGCGTAGGCCTGTGTGAAAAGCATCCCTTCACTCGCCAGCCGCTCCATGTTTGGTGTTTCGTAGGTATTGTTCAGGGGTGTCCGCTCGGTCCAGAAAGGTACCGACGTATCCTGCCATCCCATGTCATCCACCATAAACAAGATGATGTTGGGGCGGTTGTCGGCAGGCGCTGGTACCACTGCCATCGATGCTGAGACAAGGAGCAGGGACCTCATGAGGTTTCTGGTTTCTAGTTTCTAGTTCCCCTCCCTATGGGGAGGGGTTTGGGGTGGGGCTTCAAACGGTTGT
Organism: uncultured Prevotellaceae bacterium; assembly: GCA_900316285.1. GTDB lineage: Bacteria > Bacteroidota > Bacteroidia > Bacteroidales > Bacteroidaceae > Prevotella. Next base: position 58,983 of record ONCG01000008.1, on the reverse strand, counting down.
CGCCACGAACAAGGCTCTTGAGGATCGTTCCAGCGCGAGCAGCCATAAGCCGTGCGACCTTTGATGACATGTCCTTTGCCACACTGTGGGCATGGTTGTCCGACAATGCTGTCGCCGACGTTTGTCGTCTCGGCCTTTTTCACCGATTTGGGTTTAGGAGCTTGCTCGGCTTTGGGTGCCATCTTTTTCTTCAGGTCAGCATCGGTCAAGACGGTGACGCGACGATTGCTTGGATCGCTTAAGACCTGCTGTACGATTTCCGACACTTGTCCCTTCAACTCATCGATGAACTGCTGTGCATCGTATTGCTGATGTTCGATGTCGCGCAGTTTCTTTTCCCAGATGCCAGTCAGCTCGGGACTTTTCAGGAGTTCTTCATGAATCAGGTCAATCAACTCCATACCTGTAGGTGTGGCGATGAGGTTCTTGCGTTCCTTTTTAATATAACGCCGCTTGAAGAGGGTTTCGATGATGGCAGCGCGGGTTGATGGACGGCCGATGCCGTTTTCTTTCAATGCGGCACGCAGCGTTTCATCCTCCACGAATTTGCCAGCCGTTTCCATTGCACGAAGCAGGGTAGCTTCGGTATAGAATTTGGGAGGAACGGTCCATTTCTCAGTGAGAGTGGGCGTGTGCGGACCACTTTCTCCTTTCACAAAGGTGGGCAGTGTTCGCTCCTCCGTTGCACCCTCTCCTCCTTCTGAGGCATTGTGGGAGGTGCCTTCTTCTTCCGGTAGGCCTTCCCCTCCTTTGGAGGGGTTGGGGGAGGTTTTCTTAAATACCACGCGCCAGCCTGGTTTCAGAATCTCCTTACCTGAAACCTTGAATTCGATGGAATTATCTTGAACCTTTTGAACCTCTTGAACGCGCGAAGCGCTTTGAACTGCGACATCGTCGCCTTGAACTTCTTGAACGCCCGCAGGGCTTTGAACCGTGACATCGTCGCTTTGAACTTCTCCAAGAACAGTCGTAGTTGAGAATTCGCAATCAGGATAGAACACACTGATGAACCGTCGTGCAATCAGGTCGAATACTTTCTGCTCCATGTCGCTCATTCCTTTAGGTACAATTCCAGTAGGGATGATGGCATGGTGATCAGTCACCTTCGACGAGTCGAATACCTTCTTCGATTTCAGCAGTTTCTTCTCAGCTCCCAACGTCTTCACCAATTCTGCATATGGAGCTTGGCCGGCAAAGCGAGTTTGGAAGAGTCCGTTCATAATTTGCGGACACTTCGGATAGACATCGTCTGGCAGGAATGTTGTATCTACACGTGGGTAGGTAGCCAGTTTCTTCTCATAGAGTTGTTGGATGAGGTTGAGCGTTGTCTCGGCAGAGAAACCAAACTTACGATTACACTCCACTTGTAGTGAAGTCAGGTCGAAAAGAGAGGGAGGTGCTTCACGGCCTTTCTTCTTCTCCACCTTGGTGACCGTGAACGGCTTGCCTTCAATGAGTTTGAAGGCCTGTTCACCTTCCTCCTTCGATGTGAACTTTCCCTTGGTTGCCGTGAACGTCGTGTCACGATACACCGTCGCCAGCACCCAATAGGGCTCCGGTTTGAAGTTCTCAATTTCTTTCTGGCGGTTCACGATAAGGGCGAGCGTAGGTGTCTGCACACGGCCTATTGAAAGTACTTGCTTATTCTGCCCGTATTTCAGGGTGTAGAGGCGTGTGGCATTCATTCCTAATATCCAGTCGCCGATGGCGCGGGAGAGCCCGGCGAGGTACAACGGCTGGTATTCCGACTGGTCTTTCAGCTTTGCAAAGCCTTCGCGGATGGCCTCGTCGGTCATCGACGATATCCACAATCGCTTCACTGGGCACTTCGCACCTGCCTTCTGCATCACCCATCGCTGGATGAGCTCACCCTCTTGGCCGGCATCACCACAGTTGATGATGCCATCGGCGGCTTGCATCAGTCGTTCGATAACGGCAAACTGTTGTTTGATACCGTTATCCTCGATGAGTTTGATGCCGAAGCGCTGCGGCAACATCGGCAATGAACTCAGCGACCATCGTTTCCATTGGTCGGTATAGTCGTGCGGTTCCTTCAGCGTGCACAGATGACCGAATGTCCACGTCACCTGATACCCGTTGCCTTCCATATATTGTTTGTGGTCGTGCGTTGCCCCGATAATCCGTGCAATGTCACGTCCTACACTCGGTTTCTCTGCTATGCAAACTATCATGCTATTTTTGTTTTTGCAAAAGTAGTAATAATCTTCGAAATATCAAAACATATTACCGTTTTTTAAAAACAAAGCAGGAGCGCAAGCCATCACGCTTGCGCTCCCGCTATTGATTATAACCTTTACCCCCTTCCTTCTCCCTCCCTACTGGGGAGGGCTGGGGTGGGGCTACTTAGTCTTCCCAGACATCGAAGCCACCGAGACCTTTTGCACGGCCATCATCATCGGTTTCTTCATCGTCGCTGCCAATAGTTTGTCCCCACGTGCCATCACCATTGTTACTAAATTGCATCAGTGACAACGGAGCAACATTCTTAACGCGAACTGCTGGTGTGATATATGCTATTCTTTTCATATTCTTGTTTCCTTTCTTTATTTAACCACAATCTTTTTACCGTTCACGATGTAGACACCCTTTTGGGCATTGTTCACTTTCTGGCCTTGCAGATTGAAGATGCCATCAGCAGAGAACTTGTTGAGCAGTTCAAGGGCCTCGATGCCGTCAACAACATCACCGCCAAAATTGAACTTCACGTTTGCTACATTGCTTGTGCCTACCTTCTTCAGGTAAGCACGGTAAGCAGCAATGCGGTTGCCACCCTTTGCCTTCTTGAATGCTGTTGCACCAGCTACATAGTCACCTTCAACCACAACTTTATTACCCTTGGCGAGGTTAGTGTATGTACCGACGAAGTTGAATTCATTGTTAGCGTCAGTAACGGTCAATTCCCCTGAAGGACTAATGTTCTTCGTGCCGAAGGCGAGGTTTTCTGTTTGGTCAGCATCAACCATCACAGCATACGGAGTGTTAGCTTGCAATGTAATCTTACCATCAACAGGAGCAACCTCCTTGAAGTTCAAGGTCAAACCGTCAGCTTCTTCAGTAGTACCTGTGTAAGCAAGTACGGTAGTAGCACCAAGTTCAGTAGCTGTTGTCTCGAATGGGAATATCACGGTGTTCAAGCCTTCGAGCAACTTGCGGTCGGTAATCACAGAAGTAGCCACCTGTGCTTCAGGAGCAGCTTCGTCAGCGTCTGTAAGTTCAACCTCATTCTGGATTTCTTGCTTCGAGAGCAATGTACCATCAGCGATAGACATCCAGTTGTACTGCATGTTGGTCTCAGCATAGAAGGTCATAGTAACCTCTGTCTCCTCAGTAAGCGAGAAGGGAAGGAAGCGCCATTCCCAGCCACCACCGCGGCCACCAACAGCAGGCGTTATCACATTGATATCGTCAGGATCACCAAAGATAAAGGTATCGCTGTCAGACCAGCTTGCAACACCTGACGTGTTAATACCACGTGTGCGGTTACCAGCCTTCGGCAGTGTGACGGTATTTTCAGTAGCAGAACATGAAATCAGGCTGGTTACATCAACAGACGAACGAGCAGCAACTTTCAGCATGTAGTCACCAGCTGGCAACTTAGCGGTCTTCTCATACTTGATGGTCCAACCACCAGCATTGCCCCAACCATTAGCGGCTTGCTCATAATAAGCGTGTGTCTGGCCACTCCAGTGCTCATTGCTCAGGTGGTTTGGTTCTGCAGGCTGACCTGCAACGGTAGCAGTACCAGTCCATGTACCAAAATCACCAATGACACCTTGGTAATCGTAAGGATACTCAGTTTTAACATAGTTGAACTCAGCAACCTTCAAGTTGTTTACGCCTGCGGCAGCGGCAGCAGAGGTTGTAGGATCTTCACCTGGGGTAACACCAATCATCTCGGCAATAGCCTTTTCAGCTGCGTATGCATTGTAAGCAGGAGCAGCAGCGATAAGTGTAGCAGTTGCTTCAGTCAGCGCATTAATCTTTTCCAAATAGTTTGCCTTAGATGAACCATCTGGAGCGTCGCTGATGGCTGTCCGAACAGCAGAAAGTTCCTCACCTGTTACATTTGGATTAGCATCAATGGCTGCATTTGCAGCAGCAACAGCCTCCTCCCACTGTGTATCATATACAGAGTAGTCGGGAGCACCATAGTACTTCAGTGTGAAGTCACGGAAGATGGTCCACTTGTCGGTCTGGGTATCTTGGTTGTTAATACCTATCTCAACATTGCCAGCTTCCTCTATAAGGAACTTCAAGGCCACTTTACCATTGCCATTGTCAAAGTAGGCCTCAGCCTGAGCCATAGTATTCACAACAGAACTTTCCACACCAGGAATAGAAATCTTGTCCACACCAGCATAGAAATCAGTGTTGAATTCACCTTGTCCACCACGGTGGAAACCAGTTACACCAAACTCCCAAGTACCAGGAGTCAGAGCCAACGTCTGGTAGAACTTGAAGTTCTGATTATAGAACTCGCACTCATTATTAGCACACTTACCCCAACTAAAACTTGTATTGGGAGTTCCCTCTATTGTCCAGTAATCGGTATTCTGACGAACAGATGCATTATCAACCATGACAGCAGTAACGTCGATGTAGCCAGGATCTGTAGGTATGGTCACGTTGGGCAATTCAGTGAGGAAGTTAGCACGGAGAGTGGGGATGGCTGCGTCAATGTCATCATTCGTTGTAGCTTCTTCAACAGCAGCATCAGGAATAGTGGTATCAAGACTTGTTGCGATTGCCTTAGCCGAGGTCTTGATAGCATTGTAGCGAGCATAGTTTGCCTGTAAAGCCTTTGCGGCATTGGTTGCCGCAACAATAGCTTCTGCAGCAGCCGTGTATTCAGCAGCAGTGGCGTAATCCTTATTATGCTCTGTTACAACAGTAGCGAGAGCATTGTAAGCAGCTGCGGGAACTGTTCCCTCTACGGCTTCAGCAGCTTCAACAGCAGCGGCCAAAGTAGCAGCGAATTCAGAGAGGTCAAGACCCTTGTAGAGAAGGACGAACGAGCGCCATACCAACCAGTGGTCTCCGTTAGCATTGTCGGCGGTCAGGCCAATCTCGAGGCTTCCTCCAGCGTGGGTGAACTCAAGCCTGTTCACGCCATTGCCGTTGTCGAACCAAGTTTTGGCTTGAGCACGATTGTCAACGACGGTGTTGCTGGCGGTAGCGATGCTCATGGTGTTGGAGCCTGCATTGAGGGTAGCCGTCATGCCTTCGCGGGTGAGTGCTACAGCGATAAGCTCGTAACTACCAGCGGGCAGGTTTAGCAAAGTCTGTTTGATTGAGGCGCCACTTTTATTCCAGAACTCGGCACAAATATTTCCGGCATCGAAGGTCGGGTCTTGAGAAACTGTCCAACCGTCCGTATTAGTTACTGGCATGGTATTCGTAATCCATGACTGGAAAAGCTGCCAACGGCCGTAATCGTCAGTCACAGCATCGGCGGGACCCACGATAGTGTTGTCAGCATTGGCCGTCATATACGAGCCAGCACCACCACCATGGTTTTCTGCTGATACGATGGTATAGACAGGGCCATTGCTGGCATCGGCAACCTTCGTGAAAGTCCATGTGGAGTTCTTTCCGGCAGACTGGTCTGTGTAGATAACAGGATCACTGAGGCGTTCCAAGCCTTTGCCGTCGCCATTCACATTGGTGCGGAGTTTGTAGGCACCGTCGTACTCCTCAACAATCAACGTCAGTGCATTGGCACCGGTGCTGGCCTGAGTTTGCCAACCGTTGCCTCTTGTTAAGAACTGGCCTTTACCGACGTTGTAGAGGTGATAGTTCCCTGCTGCAACTTCCTTAGCTTGCCACGATTGAGCACTTGCATTTGTCCACCCAAGTGTGAATAGGGCGAGTAATGCCAATAGTAGTTTTTGTTTCATTTTGTTTGGTTTAAATTGTTAATAATTATATGAGTTTCTTGTTTCAAGTTTCTAGTTTGGAACCACAGATTTCACAGATCTCACGGATTGTTGTCACAGGTTGTCAAAGTTGTCTTTAACCTATTACCCACGGATTATGTTCGTCTGTCTCGTATGTCCTTTAACCACAGATTACACAGATCTCTTACCTTTCTTCAAGAATTAGAGAATAGGAGAATTACTCCTTTGTTTCTTCTGTCTCTTCTGTCTCGTCTGTCCTTTAACCACAGATTACACGGATCTCTTACCTTTTTTCAAGAATTAGAGAATAGGAGAATTACTCCTTTGTTTCTTCTGTCTCGTCTGTCTCGTCTGTCCTTTAACCACAGATTGCACGGATTATGCAGATTGTCTCGTCTGTTTCTTCAGTACCGTCTGTCTCTTCTGTTCGTCAATTCGGCTGCAAAATTACTCAAAATAAATTAGATGTTCGCGCGCAAGAGGAGAAGATTTGCCTTTCTTTAAGAATGTTTAACTGTCGTTACTGGTCTGTGGAAGGGTATTCGCGGATATTTCTCTTGTAGCCCCCTAACTGCCAGACTTACACAAAGGATACGAAGTTTCCAGAAAAGCAAGCAAGAAATGTCCGCGTATCACAAGTATCTACGCGGTTTTTCATCAGTCGCCTTGGCGAGAAATCTTACAAAATCTAATCAAAATCTTTCAAAATAAGATATACAAAACTGACCAAAAGTAGTAGTTTTTCATACGATTTTATTCTCTTACGATTTGTTGAAACACTATTCACTATTCACAATCTGGTATAAGTGATTGTTTGCCAGTGTGTTACAAAGGTGAATAGTGTCATGACTATTCACCGTGAATAGTAAAAATACTATTCACCTTTGTAATGCATTGAAAATCATGTTGTTATTGTGAAATGTGAATAGTGAATAGTGCTTTGAAATATATTTTATGAAAATGATGTCTTGAAGCTATGCTTTTGGGGTCTGGAAGCATTGCTTTTGGGGTCTGGGAGCATTGCTTTTGAAGCGTGGAAGCATTGCTTTTGGGGTCTGGGAGCAATGCTTTTGGAGTCTAGGAGCAATGCTCTAGATGTTACGGAGCAATGCTCTAGATGTTACAGAGCAATGCTCTATAGGGGTATGGAGCACTGCTCCATAGGGTACAGAGCACTGCTCCATAGTGTACTTTAACGATTTTAGTTGAGTACTTCGAGTCTTATTTGTATTTTCGATTGACTTTGGTTAATTGTTTATTCTAATTGTTCTTAATTATCGGTTTATAGGCTTAGGGGGAATAGACAGTTTCTCCCTAGCACATTTCTGCAAAGGTACGGAAAGAGAATGACTTTACGCGCGCGAACATTTATTATCCACGTGTATTTATGGTTTTTATGAAAGTTTAAGGGTTTACTCTTCTCCGAGAGTGAAACGGAAGCCGACTTGAAGGTTGGGGCTGAGGGGATGCTGTTTGAAGTAAGTGTCGACGCGGCTGTGATTGTCGATGTACCAACGGGCACCGGCCTCGCCATAAAGGGCGAGGTGGGGGATGATGGGATATTGAAGGCCGACGGCACCGGTGAGCGACCACTGCAGGTTGTCGCGATTTGCCTCTACTGGAACACCTTCTGTGGTTTGTTGCGCTTTAACGTTGATGTCGGTTTGACCGCCAGCATTGGCATAGAGGCTCAGTGACTGCAGGCGGAGGAACGTGTAGTGTAGCTGTAGAGGAATGCCGATATAGTGAAGTGTCTGATGGGTGTTGATGGTGCTTGCGGGCATGATGCGTTGGAAGTCACTGGCTGCACGCGTGTAGACCAATCCTGACGAGAGTGCTAATCTGTCGCCAAGCGGATAGCTCACCGATAGACCGATGGCAAGAGGCAGATGGTGTTGGGTGTGTTCCTTGTAGTTGGAGAGATAGACATTGCTTTGCGGTGCACCCCTTCGATGACTGTTGGTATAGGCAATCTCGTTGTTGCTGAATTGTTGATAGTAGGCATTACTCATGAGCACAGGAGTGTTCTGCTGCTCAGCAACGAGATTGTTTTGGGCGTAAAGACTGATTCCCAAACCATAATCGTGAGAATTGCTGCCAGCCGTGATGATCCTTGTTGGATGGCCTGACTCCAACTCTTTCTTCCGAGTGTTGCTCACCCCAGTTGCCTCGCTGAGAGAGTGGGACGTGACAGCTCTTTCTGCTGTTGTTGCAGATGTTTTTTCTTTCAACTCTTTTGTGTCACTTATCTCATCCTCCTTTGCTGATGTTGTCTCTTTTTCTGCCGAAATATCTGTTGCTGCCGATGTGATATCTGTTTCAGCTTGCATCGTTGCTGCAGCCAAATCAGTCTCTATTTCCTGAGGAGAACGCTGAGCCAAAAGGTGTGAGGAAGGGGATGCAATGATGGCTTTAGGCGATGTTGAAGACTGCTCTGTTGTTGATGAGGGTGTAGCAATGGTTGAAGGTATTGTGGATGGTTTCAATTTGGTTGTGATGGGAGCGGTGACAGTTGGTGCTTGGTCATTGTGCATGAAGAGATATGCACCGCCTCCGATGAGCAAGGCTACTGAAGCGGCGGCCATCCATCGGCGCAAAGTAGAGCGATGGGAGACGGGTACAATGGCTGGCTGCTGAGGGATGTCGGCGTCGAGTTGTGCCTCGATGCGATCCCACAGTCCTTCGGGTGCAGGTTCCTGATGGTCGGCCAGTCGTTGGCTCAGTTGGCTCGTCCAATCGTTGGATTTCATGTTTTTGATGTCAGTCATTGTGGTTGATGCTTTCGTTGATCATTTTTGCCAGCATACGCTTAGCGCGCAGAAATTGAGAAGCAGAGGAGTCGGGCTTGATACCGAGTAGGGCAGCAATCTCGTTGTGTGAGTGGCCCTCGAATATGTGCAGGTTCAGTACGGCGCGATAGCCTGGTGGCAGTTTGGCGATGAGTGCCGTGAGCGTTTCGGGCGAAAGACGTCCCACATCAGGTTCATCGTCGGGTAGATTCTGCAGCTGTTCTGGCGGGAGGTCGGCCTCAGTGGTGAGTAGCTGGTGTGTGCGTGACTCCTTTTTCAGCTGGTCGAGCGCTTGGTTTGCTGTGATGCGTGTGACCCATGCCCTGAGTGATCCTTCGCCGCGGAAGCCGAAGGAGGAGATGCTGGTGAGAATCTTCACGAACGCATCCTGCACCACGTCGGCAGCCTTATCGCGATCGGGGATATACCTCAAGGCCGTGGCCATGGTATACCCCACATAGCGGTCGTAGAGTCTGCGCATAGCATCGCGGTCGCCGCCAAGGATGTTGCTGAGTAGCTGCCGTTCAGTCTCCACTCGCCACCTTTCGTTTATTTGATTCGCTCTGACCAGATATACATGATTCCGAGTTGTGGCTGAAAGCGCGCCACTGTCTTGTCGGCGTTTTGCAGACTGTCGATGTTTAGCGAAATGCTTAAACTGCTGTAGTCGTTAGCACAGATTGCGTTAGAATTCGACATGTAGACTGCGATTTTGTGGACAGCTCCGCCGTAGCGTGTGTGGAAGATGTAGCGCGGTTTGTCGATCTGCCAATAGAGCATGTTGTCGGAGTAACCCACCTCGTTGAAAGGGAAACTGTAATCGCTGTAATAGGCATTCTCCGCTGCTTCGTCGGCCCGCTCTTCAGGTACTGCCAGTCGTGCCACAGCCTGTATAGGGAAGTTCAGCATGATGGTTTTATCTTGGCAGATATAGGTGATTGAGTTTTCAGCCAGATAGTTCCTCGAGCTAAATGAGTTACTTGACAAGAAATCTTTGCTAAACATCCATGTTCCCTGGTATGCAGCCAGTGAATATGAATTGTCAGCTGATCCAATATCCATGACCTCTTCGTCTGATGTTGTGCAGGCTGTGAGCGAAACAACGATGAGGAAAAGGATTACCCATCCCAACCTTCTCACGTGGGAAAGGTAGGGAAGATGCGCGGTGCTATTGTTTTTGTATAATTTCATAACTATAAGTTTAATGAAGTTTCTATCTATGAAACGACCGGGCTGCCCAAACCTTGCATGGCGGGCAGCCCGTTTTTAGTTTCTTTAACTTCTGATGTTTTCTGATGTTGTTTTGCCACAATTACTTGTTGAGATGCTGAACGTATTTCACAGGCGGCACGTCGCCTTTCAGTACGTCGGCAATCTGCTGAGGACGCAAGGTGACAGGACCGCGCATGAACTCAGGAATGTTGTAGCTCTTCATGAACTGACGGTGGAAGTCGGGGTCGGCACAAGGTAGCTCGAAGGGCTTCGTTCCGTGGCCGTCCTTATCCATGTGAGCAATGAACGGACGCGTGTAGACACCATCAGTGCGACGACTCGAGAAGATGACCCACTTTCCGCTGCTCGACCACGTGTGATAGCTCTCTACGTTGTCGGAGTTCAGCTCGTCGGCAGGACGCAGGATGCCAGCCTCTTGCAACTGTGCTGGAGTGGGATTCATTGTCTGTGTAGTGTTTTCAGCATTGACGCCAACGAACTGGTCGAAAGCCTGCAGGTCGAGCATCCAAAGGTCGGCATCGCGATGCCAGATGTGGAAGCAACCCCAGTTGCCGAGTGCTACCATCAGCCAGCGTCCATCGGGAGAGATGCGTGGCAACGTGGCACTCTTGTCAATTCCAGCAGCGTCGAACACCATCTGTCGCGGACCAAATTCGCGTGTTTCCGGATTGAAAGTCTTGCGGTAGATGCTGTATTTGATTTCCATACCGCGTCCGATAGCTTCCGCAGAGTTCACGGTATCGGCACTATAGACAAAGTGAGCGCTGCCGTAGTAGAGCCAGCGGCCATCGGGCGACCAGAATGGGAAGATCTCAAATTCGTGTGGGTCGTTTTCGATGTTCATCACTTCATCGCGGTCCACGTCGTAGACGATCAGGTCGCTCTCGGAGTCGAGCACTTCAATCTTGTTGATGTCGCGTGTGTGGAAACTCTGCATCGTCTTGTTTGTGCTGTAGGCGATGAGTTTCAGCCAAGGATGCCACGAAGGATAGACGCCAGCCGAGAGGATGGAGTCGTTCTTCATGTTGACTTTCTTCACATTTCCATCGTAGACGACAACGGTTCCGCCGTTCTTCTGACGTGCATGGAACTGGAAGCGGTTGGGGTTCTGCAACTGATAGTTGTGACAGTTGATGCACTGACCGTTAATCTCATCACCACAAAGCATGTTGTCGTAGATGACGTTCTCGTCGTAGTTCTCCAATGAGCGCTGATTGATGGTGAGCTCCTCATAGGTGACATAGGAAGGTGAGATGAGACGATAGCTGATGTAGGGGTCGATGCTATCCGGCGAGACAAAGATTTCAAAGGGCTTGAAACGTGTCCACTTTCCGTCATTCTCAGCATATACCTCTACGTTGATAGCTCTGCCGCTGGCCTTCTGGGCAAGCTGGTGCCACTGGTCGACGTCGGGACAAGCCTTCAGGTCTTCACCGCCACAAACTATCTCTTCATCGCCGAACGAATAGCGAGCCACCATCTGAGTGGCAGGTTGCTGCAGTTCGAAGGAGAGCGGGGCGATGTTGACAGGAACAGTCACATTCGTATACTCTGGATAGATGACTGGGAGCTTGTCGCTCTTGCTGAACGTCTCAGGCACCTTTACCTGCTGACAGGCGGCGAGCAGGATGACCAGTAAGAAATAAATATATTTTTTCATCTTTCTCAAGTTATTTCGTTGTTAGAGTTTAATAGCTGCGCTGGTCGCGTGTAAAGAAATACTCGAAGTAGAATGTACCGCCGAAGCGATCATACATGAACGGCTTCATTTCCTGCTCAGACAGGTTCTTGTATTGCTGGGCAGCGGTCATGAAGTTATTGTAGGAGTCGATGACGTCCTTGTCGAAAGGCATCTTGCTGATATCCACTTTGTTCTCCAGGTGACCATATAGGTAAGCAGCTTCCTGAATGTGTTTGGGCATGTGCTTGCCTGCATCCTGTCTGTTCTTCGCATAACGGAAGAAACGACTCCAGAACGTACCGATATCCTTCGTCTGCAGGGCAAAAATCATTGCTTGCTCTTGGAAGGCAGGGTCGTCGCTATCGTGGTTGGCGAAGTGGTTGATGAGGAAGATTTCTACGAGCGCCTGGTCGCTGGTGAGCTCGTTGACAGGCGGCATGAGGTGCATGATGGTAGAGAACTCCTTGTCCTTCTTGACCAGTTCTGGATTCTTCACCATAGGCTCGTACTGCTGCGCCCATTCGCGATAGTACTTCGTCTTCGACAAGATGTCGATGTACTTCTTTGCTACGACATATTCGCCGTTCATGAGTGAGCTCTTCAGCATGAACTTATAGTAGTCGACGCGCCAGCCATACTCCACGCCGTCCTCCAGACACCAACGGTAGCAGTAGTTCAGCAGGCCATAGTTGTAGTAGAGCAGCTTACCTCCACACTGTGCCATGTGGGCGCCGAAAGGTGCTTCGGGAGCAGCATCGCTGTTGCGGTAGTGATACATCTCGTCGCCCTGTCGGTCGAGTCGTGCGAGAGCAAGATTCTTCATCATCCACATCAGTCGGCTGGGATTGCTATCGTGGTCGCGATAGGTGGTGAGAATGTTTTCCCACTGGTGGTTGTCGGTATCGCGATACATGCTCAGCTCGGTATGGAAGTTCTCGTCCTTATACCAGGAATAGTATACACCAAACACTAGTGCAGCAGCCAGACACAGCTGTGAGAAACACCATAAGGCTTTCTTCTTCACATCAGTTTGGCGCTGACGCTTATAGAGAGCAGCCATGAGAACGAGGACCGCTACGAGCAGGTAGAATGGTATGTAGTAGACCATGTAGTCCTGGTCGATGCGGAAGAGCGGCAGAGCTGTGTAGTAGATGTTGATGATGTGAGTCTGATAGTAGACCGTTAGATAATAGATGTATGGGATGAGGGCAATTGCCACGATGGCAACGCCGCTATCGATGACTCTGCGCAACAAGGAATAGTCGTCGAGTCGCCAGGCGAGGATGCCCATGAGCAGGGCGGCCAACAGACTGTAGAAGCCTAGGAGCGGATAGCCTATGGCCACAGCTACCACGATGAAGATGGTGCGCAGGAAGAACTTCTTCGGCAGTAGACGATAGGCCCACGCCAAAGCGACGGCTGCCGTCGTTCCCATCGTTGCCACGAAGAAATGTCCGCGCAGCTTCAGGTAGTATAGCCAGTAGCCCAGGTCGACATCGGTGATGAGCAGCAGCGCTACAGGGATGAGCACGACCAGAGCCCACTTCGTTGGGATGTTGAACGTTCGTTTGACGACAAACATCAGCAACAGCCACCACAGGCAGAGCAATGCGACACCCATCCATTGGTGATAGAAGAACTGCGTGAAATACGTACCCAGATAGGTGAGTATGCCTCCAGACACGACCAGTTGTTGTTTGAAGAACAACGGGGTGTAGAGGAATAGGTTCATCTCCTGTACGCGGAAGAGGTAGTTGCTCTCGTAGGTGAGCAGGACCGCAGCCACCGTGATGAGTGCCACCACTGGTAGTAGCCACATCCAGCGTAGCTTCTTGGCTGTCAGCTCAAGCGGTTGCCGGCGTGTCTCTTTTGCATTCGATGATGCCTTCTGCGGCATCTTCTTGCTTTTCTTATTTGCTTTCATTATCTTAGGTTTTTATTTTTCTCTTGTGGAAGCATCGATGGGAATGTCCCATTCATAGGTGTCGTAGCAAACGGCGCGTGCCCCGAAGCCTTCTTTCTGAAAGATGAGCCGGTCATTCAGGTCGCAGCTGTCGCCGGCTGTCGATTTCCCGAAGTCTATGCATGCGGCATCGGCATAAACGTTGTGGACAAGGTGGTCGAAGAGTAAGTCGAGCGCGCCTAAACACTTGCCTTCGTCGCTGGCTGCTATGTATTGAGTATGAACGACTTGCGTTGTTTCGTAAACGACTGTTCCCCCGATAACCTGTCCGTTGAGTTCAGCTGTGAATAGTCGGATGTTGTCAGAAAAACGACTCTGCAACAGAAGGATTTCCTCGATGGAGTGGACGGGCCGCGTGCGATGACGTTGCAGCAGATTGTCGGTGAGGATTTTCCAGAATCCTTCGTAGTCGGAGCTTTCGCCGACTATCATCCCTGCAGCAGTAGCCTTGCGAAGGCCTGAGCGTCGCGATTCCGTAAAAGGCAGTCGTGGTTCGCGAACTATCGCTGATGAGATGTCGCGTGCCGTCAGTCGTGCATGACACACCTGAGTCAGGGCGTAGAGGTCTTCCTCAGCTGGAAGACGATGATAGATGTGGGGTGTGGGTCTGTAAACAACATGCCCGATGCCTTCCTGGCGCAGGTAGTCGTTGAGTAAGATGAACAGCTCGCAGACGTCGGCGGCAGTAGCACGGTGGTCGGTGATTAAGCCGCCATAGGTAAGGCCGGCATGAGAGATGAGGCCCGTTGGCTGGAGCGTGGCAGGCAACAGTGCATAGAGCCGCCCCTTGCGATAAAATACCAGCGAGTGGTCGGGGAATCGGTCGGAATGATAGTCCATGTAGCGCCGGTCGAAAAGGAAGGTTCCATTTTTCGACGTTGCCACGAACTGGTTCCATTCGTCGGCCATCGTGGGTGTATATCGCCTGATTTCCAGCATTTGAGAGGTTGAGAGGTTTAGAAGTTCTTTCCCCGCTACGCTCTGAAAGCGCCCCTACGGGTCGAGCGGAGACGTTGAGATTTTTAGGTGTTTGGTTTCTCTGCGACATAGGCGAGGAATTCGTCGTAGTCGTAGATGTAATCGTCTTCCTCGTAAGGTTCTGAGGCGAGCACCAGGCAGACGGCACCCGACGAGAAATCGTCGAGTGTGCGCCAGGTGCCCGTTTCGATGATGAGTCCCTGCCAAGGATGGTTGAGGAGTACGGTCTCGCGCTCACGACCGTTGTCGAGGGTGACGTGGAACGAACCACTCAGCGCAATGACCAGTTGGCGCAACCGCTTGTGGGCATGACCGCCGCGACTCTCGCCGCCAGGAACGTCGTAGACCCAGTAGGCACGCCGTATCTTGAACGGCACGTCCTTCAGCTGTTCAGCAACAGTCAGGTTGCCGCGTGGGTCGGTAATCTTCGGAAGTTCAATGATTTTTCCTATCATCGGTTGCTATACATTTGGTCGTAGTATTTCTGGTAGTCGCCCGAAGTGACGTTGTCGAGCCAGTCCTGATGGTCGAGATACCAGCGAACCGTCTTCTCGATTCCCTCCTCGAACTGTAACGACGGCTCCCAGCCAAGTTCCCGCTGCAGCTTCGATGAGTCGATAGCGTAGCGCATGTCGTGACCAGCTCGGTCGGTGACGAACGTGACGAGGTTCATATCCTCGCCTTCCTCGCGTCCCAGCAGACGGTCGACCGTCTTGATCAATACCCGGATGAGGTCGATGTTCTTCCATTCGTTGAAGCCGCCGATGTTGTAGGTTTCAGCCGTCTTTCCCTCATGGAAAATCAGGTCGATGGCGCGAGCGTGGTCTTCCACATAGAGCCAGTCGCGAACGTTCTCACCCTTGCCGTAGACGGGCAGCGGCTTGTGGTGACGAATGTTGTTGATGAACAGCGGGATGAGCTTCTCGGGGAACTGATAGGGGCCGTAGTTGTTCGAGCAGTTGGTGACGACAACGGGCATTCCGTAGGTGTCGTGATAGGCACGAACGAAGTGGTCGCTGGCAGCCTTCGCGGCAGAGTAGGGTGAGTGAGGATTGTATTTTGTCGTTTCCACAAAGAACTCCTCGCCGTAGGCCAAGTGGTTCTCGGTGCTCGAGGCCGTTGTTGAGAACGGGGGCTCGATGCCTTCGGGATGTGTCATCTCGAGTGCACCGTAAACCTCATCGGTCGAGATGTGGTAGAAACGCTTGCCCTCGTACTTCTCCGGCAGGCTCTCCCAATAGAGTTTGGCAGCTTGTAGCAGCGACAGCGTACCCATCACGTTCGTCTTGGCGAAGGTGAAGGGGTCTTTGATGCTACGATCAACGTGGCTCTCGGCAGCGAGGTGGATGATACCATCGACCTTCTTTTCCTGCATGAGCTGGTAGAAAGCTTCGAAGTCGCAGATGTCCATCTTCACGAACTCATAGTTGGGCTTATCCTCGACGTCCTTGAGGTTGGCAAGATTGCCGGCATACGTCAGCTTATCGAGGTTGATGATGTGATACTCGGGATATTTGTTCACGAACAGGCGAACTACGTGGCTTCCGATAAAGCCTGCACCGCCGGTAATAACGATTGTCTTCATAACGTTTCGGTATATTGTTAACTATTAGGGTTTGTTTTCTTGATGATGGCTATCAGTACGGTCGATGACAGCACGGAGATGAGGACCAGGAGGAGTATGAACATCTTCATGGAAATCACCTCGGCGACGAAGCCCATGCAAATGGCCAGCAGAAGCAGGGCTTCCAGCAGTGAGTAGAGTAATATGGCTTTCTTTCTTGACATATACTTGGTTCTTTATGATTTATTTCCTAATGTAATAACTTCACAATCGGTCATTTTATTGCCTTCGACGGTCAGTCTGACCAAAGTTCTCTCCTGGTGCCAGCCCTGCATGCCTGCTGCACCCGGGTTGATGTGAAGGAGGTTCAGCGTTTTGTCGAACTTCACCTTCAGGATGTGCGAATGGCCGGCAATAAACAACTGAGGTGGTGAGGCAAAGAGGGTGGAACGGATGCGTGGGTCGTAGTTGCCGGGATAGCCGCCTATGTGCGTCATCAGCACGTCGACGTCCTCACACTTCCAGCGTAGCCGCTCGGGATACATGCGTCGCAGGTCGCCGCCGTCGCAGTTTCCGCAGACGGCACGTAGCGGACGGAAGGCAGCAAGTTTCTGAGCCACCTCCAGCGAACCAATGTCGCCAGCATGCCAAATCTCGTCGCAGGGCTCGAAGTAGTGTAGGTACTTCTCGTCCCAGTAGCTGTGGGTGTCGCTGAGGATGCCGATTTTCTTCATGACTGCTGGGAGAGTGTCGGACGGGTCGGACTAGTCTGACTAGTCGGACTGGTCAGACTTGATTCTCTGATAAACTCGGCAATGAGGGCGGTGGCTCCGTCGATGCCCAGGCGCGATGAGTTCACGCAAAGGTCGTAGCTCGCAGCGTTTCCCCACTTCTTTCCCGTGTAGTAATTATAGTAGGTGGCACGCTGGCTTTCGCCGTTTTCGATGATGTGGCGGGCTGTTTCTTCGTCGCATTGTTTGCGTTCCATCACACGACTGATGCGCTCGCCCATGTCGGCGGTGATGAAGACACTCACCACACCCTCTACATCGCGCAGCACGTAGTCGGCACAGCGACCTACAAACACACACGGCCCCTCGCTGGCAGCCTTACTGATGGCATCGGCCTGGAACTGGAACAGATTCTCTTCGGAGAACTCGTTCTGGTAGAAGTTGTTGATGGCGAAGCTGCGCCCGTGTCCGCTGAGCAAAGCGCGGAAGAACCCCTTGTGCTCGTCGTTCTGTTCGAAGATCTTCTCAGAGAAGCCACTCTCCTTGGCGGCGAGGTTCAGGATTTCGCGGTCGTAGAGCTTGCAGCCAAACTCCTCGGCGAGCTTGCGGGCGATGATTTGTCCGCCCGATCCCAGCTGCCTGCCTACGCAGATGATGATAATGTTTGGTTTATCCATGAGCTTGTTGTTTTAATTTCGGCATGAAGTAGGCCATACTGGCGGCAGCCACCACAGCTGCGATAAGGTCGCTGGTGGGCAGCGCAGCCCACACGCCGTCGAGTCCCCAGAGCATCGGGAGAATCCAGATGAGCGGCAAGAGGAACAGCAGCTGACGCGAGAGCGAGAGGAAGATGGCGATGCGCACCTTTCCGATACACTGGAAGAAGTTGGTCACCACAGCCTGGAAGCCGATGATGGGGAACAGCAGCATGTTGAGCCTGATGCCCGTGATCGACTTTGCGATGAGTTCCTGATCGGTGGTGAAGATGCGCGCCATGTAGTAGGGGAACAGCATTGCCAACGCCCATCCTACCACCATCACTACTGTGGCAGCGATGATGGCCAGCGTGAGCACACGCATGAGGCGGTCGAACTTCTCTGCGCCGTAGTTGTAGCCGGCGATGGGTTGCATACCTTGGTTGATGCCGATGACAAACATGAAGAACACCATACCGATGGAGTTTGCGATGCTATAAGCGCCAACCGCCATATCGCCGCCATAATGCACGAACTGATTGTTCATGAAGATGACGATGACACACGAGCAGAGGTTCATCAGGAAGGGCGAGATGCCGATGGAGATGATGTTACGGACGAGGTCGCTCTTCAGTCGGTAGATGCCCCGTTTCAGATGAATCAGCTGCGTCTTGTCGCTGAAAATCCACAGCTGCCAGCAAAGCGCCATCGACTGCGAGAGAATCGTGGCCAAAGCAGCACCTCGAATGCCCCATCGGAACCACCACACGAAGGTCACCGCCAACAAGATGTTCATGCCTACGGTGAAGAGCACCGCATACATCGCATGTCGCGGCTTACCGCTTGCACGCAACACGGCATTCATGCCGAAGTACATGTGCGTGATCATATTACCCAGCAGGATGACCTCCATGAATTGGCGGGCATAGGGTAGGGTGACATCGCTGGCACCGAAAAAGCGCAAAATGGGGTCGAGGAAGATGAGCGACACCGTCATGAAGAGCAGTCCCACGATGAGGTTCAGCGTCACGGTGTTGCCCAGCAGATGCTCGGCCGTCTGATAGTCTTTTTGTCCGAGCTTCACACTGATGCACGTCGAGGCTCCCACGCCCACAGCTGCGCCAAAGGCTGCGCTGAGGTTCATGAACGGGAAGGTGATGCCCAAGCCGGCAATAGCCTCTGCGCCCACGACTTGTCCGATGATGGCTCGGTCGATGATGTTATACAACGACGAAGCCACCATCGCCACGATGGCGGGCATAGCATATTGCATGAGCAATTTGCCCACGGGCTCGGTACCGAGGGCGAGTGCAGCTTTCTTATTGTCCATTACTCGATGGTTTTATCATGCAAAGATACGTTAAACCCGTCGAATAACAAAATATTTTCCGTTGTTTTTGATTTCTTGACTATAAAAAGCTCTCGTCGCCATACACTTCAGCCGTAGGCAGACAGTCTTTCTGAAGTAGGCAGACAGTCTTTCAGAAATGAAAATATCTTGCGAATTATTTTGCATTTCTCGCAATTTACACTACCTTTGCAGAGAAAATTACTAATCTGATGAAAATGCGAATTAAAATCTTAGCAATCGCTGTCGCCACGATGCTGGCAGCAACGGCGTGGGCTGTGGGCGAGCGAAAGGCTTTTCCCGGTGGTCCCTGCCACCTTTACCGACTGCAACTAGCCGATAAAAACGGCACACCGTATTCACTCTCCCGCCCAGAGGAGTTCCTATCGATGAAGTCGCTGGAGCGTCGCCGACGACAAGGGCTTCAACTCGACTCCACCGATCTGCCGCTGTCGCCCCGCTATCTTGAAGCCTTGCACGAACGGGGTCTTCGTGTGGTGGGCAAGAGCAAGTGGAACAACACGGTGGTGGTGGCGCTGCCGCAGCCCGACGATCTGGGCACGCTTGCCGAGATTCCCTTCGTGAAGGGTGTCACCCATTTGTTCTCGGCTCCCGACACTGTTGAGGTCTCACAGCGCGACGAGCTGATGGAGCAGGACCTCGAGAAGGTGCCTGTCGACAGCCGTGAACAGCTGACGATGCTCAATCTGCACCGTCTTCATGAAGCTGGCTACCGCGGACGCGGCATCACGATTGCTGTGCTCGACGGCGGTTTCATGAATGCCGATCGCATCCCGCTCCTTTCTAACGTGCGCATCGTGGCCCATCGCGACTACGTCTATCCGCCGTCGCCTGAGTTCTTCGGCGAACTCGATCACGGCACAGAGGTGCTCTCTACGATTGCGATGAACCGTCCAGACACGATGGTGGGCACAGCTCCCGAAGCACAGTTCATCCTTATTCGTACGGAGGACGGGCGTTCAGAAAGCCTGGCTGAGGAAGACTGGTGGGCTGCTGCCGTTGAATTCGCTGACTCCATTGGTGCCGACGTGCTGAACTCGTCGCTTGGCTATCACCACTTCGACCGCTCGCTGGGCGATCACCCCTATCGTGAGCTCAACGGTCGTACATCCATCTGTTCACGGTCGGCATCGCTGTTGGCCGGCAAGGGCATGATTCTCGTGGCGAGCGCAGGCAACGAAGGGTTGGGAACGTGGAAGAAGATTAACGTGCCGGGCGATGCTGATGACATCCTGACCGTTGGCGCCGTCAACGCACAGCGTGTCAATACCGGATTCTCGTCGGTAGGACCTTCTGCCGACGGCCGCGTGAAACCCGACGTGATGGCGATGGGCTACCACTCGGCAGTCGTCAGCGGAAAGGGCACGCTCACCACCGCTAACGGCACCTCGTTCTCGTCGCCCATCACCTGTGGCGCTGTAGCTTGTCTGTGGCAGGCACTTCCGCAGTTCACCGCGATGCAGATCATCAATCTCGTGCGCTCGGCAGGCGATCGCTTCGAATATCCCGACAACGTGTTCGGCTACGGCATTCCCGACTACTGGAAGGCGCTGGAGTGGGGCAGGACCCGAGATTCCGGCAACGCCTCCAGAATGTAGCGTGAGCTGATTATCAGGTATTCACATTCAACGAAAGGCAACATCATTCCATACAAGATATGAGTATTGATTGGCAGGACTCAGGAGAATCTGCATCCCTCTTTGATCAGGAAGGGCAGGGGAGCGGGGCTCCGCTCACCCTCTACGAGCTGAACTCCCTTGTGCGCGAGGTGCTCGAGACCACCTTCGACCATGACTACTGGGTGGAAGCCGAGGTGTCGGAAGTGCGCGAGGTGCACGGTCATTGCTACATGGAGCTGGTGCAGAAAGACCCGTTTGGCAACACCCCTGTGGCGCGTGCGTCGGCGAGATGCTGGCAGCGTACGTGGACGAAGCTTCGTCCGCGCTTCGAGCGGGCAACGGGGCAGACGTTCCATGCTGGGCTGAAGGTGCTGCTTCGTGTTCATGTGAACTTCCACGAGGCTTATGGTTTCTCGTGGATTGTGAACGACATCGACCCAACTTACACGATGGGCGATATGGCTCGTCGTCGTCAGGAAATCGTACGCCAGCTGAAGGAAGAAGGCGTGTTCGACCTGCAACGCGAGCTGCAGCTGCCTATGTTCTGTCAGCGCATCGCCGTCATCTCGTCGGCGAATGCGGCAGGCTATGGTGACTTCTGTAACCAATTGGCTGACAACGACTACGGCCTGCAGTTTCAAGTAAAACTTTTTCCCGCCGTCATGCAAGGAGAAGGGGTGGAGCAGAGCATCATAGAGGCGTTGAATAGCATATACAACGCCCAAGCTACAGCCCCCCTTTCGTCCCCCGAGGGGGACACAATAGCCTCAAAAGGTATAGAAGCCCCCTCGGGGGCAGTAGTGGGGGCTCCGGCTTTTGACTGCGTCGTGATTATTCGTGGCGGCGGAGCAACGGCCGACTTGTCGGGTTTCGACACATTGGCGCTTGCCGAGAATGTGGCACAATTCCCGCTGCCGATTATTACGGGAATCGGGCATGAGCGCGATGAAAGCGTGCTTGATATGGTGTCGCACATCCGTGTGAAAACGCCGACGGCTGCTGCCGCGTTCCTCATAGACCACTTGGCAGAAGTGCTCATGCGAGTGAACGACTGTCAGGAGAAGATTACGCAGTATGTAGGTCGGCGCATGCAACTGGAACAAGTGCGGCTGCAACGATTGGCAGAGCGAATCCCGACGCTGTTCTCGCTGGTGAAGAGCAGGCAGACAGCACGCCTCGACCAGCTCTTTATGCGTGCGTCTGCGAGCGTGGCGCAGAAGCTCTCCACGCTGAACTATCGACTTTCAACACTCAGCGCCCAGCTGCCGCCGCTCGTCGAGCGCAAGCTGCTGCGCGAGCGCCACCGCCTCGACCTGCTCAGTCAGCGTGCCACGAGTCTCGACCCCGACCTGCTGTTGCGTCGCGGCTACAGCATCACGCTGAAGAATGGCCACACGGTGCGCTCAGCCTCCGACCTGCAGCCAGGCGACATCATCGAGACCCGCCTCGCTGGCGGCTCCGTCAGCTCAGAGGTGAAAGAATCCCATCCAACCCCATAATTCCCATAAACTCCCATAATTCCCATAACTCCCATAAAAACCCAACAACCCATGCAACAAATGAAATACGAAGAGGCCGTCAATCGCCTCGAGGAAATCGTAAAGAAAATGGAGAACGACGAGCTCGACATCGACCAGATGGCGCAGCAGCTGAAGGAAGCCCAACAGCTCATCAAGCTCTGCAAAGACCGCCTCACGAAGGTCGATGCCGACATCAAAGCCGTGATGGATGCGCAACAGTAAAAGATAAAAAATTTTCATTTTTCCTTTGCGCTTCGGAAAATATTGCGTATTTTTGCAAACGTTTTCAGATAAGGAAGTGTTAAACCTTTCATAAAGCATTATTATTAATATGGTGAAGAACATTGACTGGGCAAGTTTGTCGTTTGGCTATATGCCAACCGACTACAATGTGCGTTGCTATTATCACAACGGCAAGTGGGGCGAGATAGAAATCTGCTCCGACGAGTATATCAACATGCATATGGCGGCCACCTGTCTGCACTACGGACAAGAGGCTTTCGAGGGTCTGAAGGCCTATCGCTGTCCCGACGGACACGTGCGCCTCTTCCGTCCGGACGAGAATGCTGCACGCCTGCAGTCCACTTGTCACGGTATCGAGATGCCCGAGGTGCCGACCGAGATGTTTGTAGAGATGGTGAAGAAGGTGGTCCTCCTGAATCAGGACTACATCCCGCCCTATGAGAGTGGTGCCACGCTCTATGTGCGTCCGCTCCTCATCGGTATCACCGCTCAGGTGGGCGTACATGCTGCCGGCGACTATCTGTTCATGATTTTCGTGACGCCCGTAGGCCCGTATTTCAAGGGAGGCTTCCAGTCGAACCCCTATGTCATCACACGCGACCACGACCGCGCTGCTCCTCTGGGCACCGGCTGCTACAAGGTGGGTGGCAACTATGCTGCCAGCCTGCACGCTCATAGCAAGGCTGCCCGTCAGGGTTATGCCAGCGAGTTCTATCTCGATGCGAAAGAGAAGAAATACATGGATGAGTGCGGAGCTGCCAACTTCTTCGGTATTAAGGACAACACCTATATCACACCGAAGTCGACTTCCATCCTGCCGAGCATCACCAACAAGAGCCTGATGCAGATTGCTGAGGACCTTGGCATGAAGGTGGAACGTCGTCCCATCCCCATCGAGGAACTCGACACCTTCGAGGAGGCTGGTGCCTGCGGTACGGCTGCCGTCATCTCGCCCATCTCCTACATCGACGACCCCGATACCGGTCATCGCTACGACTTCGGTCCCGAGCCTGGTCCGCTCTCGAAGAAGCTCTACGACACGCTGCGCGGCATTCAGTACGGCACCGTCGAGGACAAGCACGGCTGGGTACAGGTCATCATCTGATGCAGGGTGGATTCGGTTCAGACAGTGTAACATCTGAAAAACTACTGATATCATGTCGGCAATGCTCGTTGGTTGGGCATTGCCGATTTTTTTGTTATCTACTTTCTGGCCCTCACATGAAGGGATAAGGCGTGCCGAGTTTTTTGATTTCGCTCCCCCCCCTCCAGTTACGCGACACGTCGCGTCCCTACATTTCAGGGGACAATTTCCAGATAGTTTCCAATCTTTTTTACAGAGAGAATCAAGGTTTTCAGGCCGCTAAATTTGTAGGAATGAAGGAAAACACGTAACTTTGCAGGCAAAACGACGAGAATATGGGAAAAGGAAAGCTACAGAAGTTTGCGGAGATGGAGACGTTCGAGAACGTGTTCCAGTATCCGTTCAGCGTGATTGAAGAGCGGCCGTTCGAGATGACGGGTCGTTGGCACGAGGACTATTTCAAAAACGACAACCCCATCGTGTTGGAGCTGGGCTGCGGCAAAGGGGAGTACACGGTGGAGCTGGCGCGATTGTATCCAGAGATGAACTTCATCGGTGTCGACATCAAGGGTGCCCGCATGTGGACGGGAGCGAAGATGGCGCTGCAGGAGGGCCTGAAGAATGTGGCCTTCCTGCGCACGAACATTGAGATCATCGACCGCTTCTTCGGACCCGACGAGGTGAGCGAGATCTGGCTGACGTTCAGCGACCCGCAGATGAAGAATCCCCGCAAGCGACTGACGAGCACGTATTTCCTGGAGCGCTATCGCCGTTTCCTGAAGGATGGCGGCATCGTGCATGTGAAGACCGACTCCAACTTCCTGTTCACCTATACTGACTATATGGTGAAGGAGAACCAGCTGCCGTTGCTCTTCGCCACCACCGATCTCTATCACGACGAGAGCATCGACGACGAGACGCGCCGCATCCTCTCCATCCAAACGTATTATGAACAGATGTGGATAGACCGTGGGCTGAATATCAAGTATATGAAGTTCAGGCTGCCGCAAGCGGTTTCCCTACGCGAGCCCGACGTGGAACTTGAACTCGACGACTATCGCAGCTATCATCGGCCGAAGCGTAGCAGCAAGGATAAGGCGAGGTAGAGGAGCCTACCCCTAACCCCTCCCCATAGGAGGGGAATTATATTGTGTGTAATGGCTGTTGTAAAGAAAAACGGGACACCAATTGGCTGGTATCCCGAGATTTTATCCAAATAAATCAGAATGAGTTCCTGTTCCCGTGAATAGGAGAGTCAACTCGGTATCGTTTTGTTCCCAAATCAGAAGCCAGTCACTTTGTAGATGACATTCCCAACAGCCTTCATAGTTTCCTGACAATTTGTGAGGCCGATAGCTTTGGGGAAGTTGGCCGTCAGCTTCAAGCAAACGAATTGCGGTTTTGAGGAGTTCCATGTTTAAACCGCGCTTTTTGCAACGCTCCGTGTTTTTACGGAACGTTTTTGTCATTCTCACTTCGTACATCGCATTCAAATACCTAATGATTCGAACATTTCTTCTGAAGACGAGAATTTTTCTATACGCCCGGCCTTTTTGTCTTCTTGTGAGCGAAGGTAGCTGCTTTTCTCTTTGGGAGAGACTTTGTGTACCAATACCCCAAGAGCTTTGAGGTAGGCCATCAAAGCTTTGCCACTTGTTGAGCGTTCGTTAACGGTTATAGTATAAGTAGCCATAATTGTTTCTTATTTTGATAGTTTCTTTCGGTGCAAAGATAGCGATATTTTTTTTATTTCTTGCATTTTAATGAAAAAAATAGGTCGTTTTATACTTTTGCCCCCACATGTAGGGACGCGGCGTGCCGCGTTTTTGGAGGGGAGAAGCTAAATCCAGTTACGCGACACGTCGCGTCCCTACATTCTCAAGGCTAAATTCCGTGTAATTCCAAAACTACAACGGGAACCGGTAGTGTTGGCGCTTGAGGTTGTAGTCGAGGAGCCACTGGTCGACGATGATGTGGTCGTCGAGGGCTTCGATGACGAGGGTGTGGGTGCCCATACCGACATACTGCGTCAGTTCGCGGACGGCCTGACCACGCAGCACCTGCGTCTTCCAGCGTTCTGAGCGGAAGGGCTCTGAAAGGCTGAACACCCGTTTCTCGCCGCCATCGATGCTCACGGCAAAGCGGATGCCGCCGTGATCGGTGGCCTGCGTGGGGATGACGGCCACGCGGAAGCGGGCCTCGCCGCGCTTCACGGTGTTGAACTTATAGGTGAGCGAAGCCCCCTTGGGCAGCGCCACCGCCTTCATGCTGTGTCCGAGCATGGGCACAATCTCTACGTCGTCGCTGGCCGAAGTGTAGTCGGCAGCATTACGGGCCACGCAGTTGGCATCCAGCTGCGGTTGCGTCTCATACTCCACGGGCTGTCCATACTCGCTGATCTCCGCTTCGCTGAGCTTGTCGGGCAGTTCGCACGGGCCGAACACCGGCAGCTGGCGCGGGTCCATTGCCATCAGTCCATCCCATTTTCCGTCGGCCATCTGGCTGTTGTAGTATTCGGTGAGCTCCTCCATCTCGCGCAGGGCCTTGATGCTGCGTGCCGCCGAGCCCAGTGCCTCGCTGTCGTTGTGGAACGACTCCTTGCGGGCGATGTGTCGCGACTCCTGAGCCTCCAGATGCTTCGTGGCCATATCGGCAGCAGCAAAAATGGGATACTTCACGGCTGCGAAATAGGCGTCTTTCAGCTCAGGACGAATCAGCTTCTCGATGTTCTCCACCAGTTGGCGCAGCTCGTTGTATTCACCCAAATAGCGCTCCAGCTCGTTGCCGAAGGCAAGGGCATTGAACTCCGTGTCGCCCGCTGGCGATAGTCCACGCTGGTATTTCTTCTTGTCGAGTTCCACCTGGCTCCATCCCATGAACTCCGGCTTTCTGACTGCCGTGAGCTCATAGAACTTGCGCATCACGGGCAACAGCTTGTGGCCGCATTCCTTGCCGAACTGCTCGGCGAGCCACGATTCGAGGTGATGGTCCAACCCTGTTGCTTTGTTACTTTGTTGCCCTGCTACTTTGTTAAAGTTCCACGCCATATCGAGGAACAGCGACAGCTGATAGGCCGCCACCTTCGGGTCGTGGACGTTGGCAATCCACATTCGGCGTGCTCCCTCCTGATAGGCGGTCGACATCTCGTGGTAGAGCAGGCCCGGCTGCGTGGTGGAGAGCCACAGATAGTCGTGTGGACGTCCCCAGTACGACAGGTGGTAGTAGATGCCGTGACCACCCTTGCGCCGCTGCTCCAGCGAGTCGGGCAGACGCGTGAGGTAGCCGTAGTTGTCGTCGCACCACATGAGCATCACGTCGTCGGGTACGCGTACGCCGTTCTCATAGATGTCGAGCACCTCCTTGTAGGGAATGAACACCATTGGAGCCCTCTTCGAACCTCCCGCCGTAGGGGAGGCTTTTGACGTTGCTCCTGCAGTCTGGCTTTTCTTTGTTTCCTTCGCTGCAGGCGATGGAGAGGCAACGGGAGTCAGCATCTTGTATTGTTCGCTGATGACGTCGGTGAGGCCTTTCACTTTTTGTTCCATCGTCTGTGCACCTTCCATCGCACCGTCGTGAATGCCACGCATGCCCAGCGTGTAGATGGCCTGCATGTCGCGGGTTTCGTCGACGCGCTCCTGCCAGTAGCCGAGCACGCGCTGGCGGTTGGTGAAGAAGTTGTAGTCGCCCAGTCGCTTCGTGTTCCATTCGGCGACGTTGTTGCGCAGCATCGGCTCGCAATGACTCGAGCCCACGTAGATGTCGAACTTGCGTGCCAGCTCGCGGTTTCCCTTCTTCTGGAAAAAGGCCGTTGTGCCCTCGTGCATAGCTGGCCAGATGGTGTTGGCACGCAGACGCAGCAGCAGCTCGAACAGCTTCTCGTAGGTCTTCGGACCGATGTCGCCGCCTGCCCAGGGGCGCAGGCTAAAGTCTTCGTCGTTGATGAAGATGCCGCGGAACTCCACCGATGGCTGCTGCAGCGTGGCGAAGCGGTCGTCCACCTCCAGCCGCTTGCGCTTCTGTGGCACCACGTCGCCCCACCATATCCAGGGCGACACACCCGCCATTCGCGAGAGCTCCAGGATGCCGTAGGCCGTGCCGCGCCCTTCGTCGCCCATCACCACGAGGTGTCCGTTGTGCACTCCGATGTAGAACGCGTCCTTCCGTGCGATGACCTTCTGATAGGGCAGTTTGCGCTTCTGCAGCTTCTTGAACTCCTTGTTTGTGAGCTCGCTCAGCTCGATGATCTCCAACCGTCCCTTGGCATCGGCTTTCGCGCGCTGTCCGGTCACCGCCAGCATGTCCTCGCTGAACATGTTGAGAGCAATTTCCACGACGGGCGAATAGTGCGATTGTGCCACATAGCCCACGTGCGAATGGCCGTCGAACCACACAAGAGAACCTGCATGCAACAGCGTGTTGCACGCCCAGATAGCCAATATGATAGAGAACAGTCGTTTCATTCGAGTTGCTTTGTTTTTAGTTCTTGCAAAAGGCAGAGCAGATGCTCCTTATTCGTCGATGCTCACCAGGTCGTACTGGCGTGTGCCCAGACCGATTTTCTCGGCCCACTCAATGGTGTGGATGCCGTGTTGCTGGTTGATGCGCTCGATGAGCGGTCGGTTGTCGTTGTCCTCGCTGGCCTGCATGTTGAAGACGATGTCGACGCATGCCTGGTCGAGTGCCACGGGGTCGAGGGAGGCGAGGATGCCGTAGTCCTTCAGCTTCACGGGCTCAGGCGTTGCCACGCAGTCGCAGTCGACGGTCATGTTGTTCATCACGGCAATGTAGACGACGCGCTTGCCCTCACCGAAGTAGTCGTGCACGGCCTGTGCAGCTGCAGCCATCGACTCCAGGAAGCCGTCCTGATTCTCCACGTGGTTCCACAGCCCTTCCACCACCTGCTGATAGCCTGCCGTGTGGATGTTCGCCTTGCCGTTGGCCGATGCCACGCCGATGCTCGCGTTCTTCAGCACACCGCCCAGACCGCCCATCGGGTGTCCCTTGAAGTGTGCGAGGTTGATCATGAAGTCGTAGTTCTTCAGGTGCGAGCCCACGATGTCGTACTTGATGTGCGTGGAGTCCTTCACGGGGATGTTGAACTCACCCTCCTCGTCCATCAGGTCCACCTTGAAGCGGGGTGTGAAGCCGTGCTCCTTGATGGTCTGCCAATGAGCCTCGAAGGTGTTGCGGCGGCCTTCGTAGGCGGTGTTGCACTCCACGATGGTGCCGTTCACCTGGTCCACCAGCAGTCCGATGAGCTCAGGCTTCAGGTAGTTCGGGTTGCCCGACTCGCCGGTGGAAATCTTCACGGCTACGCGTCCCTCGGCTTTGCGGCCCAGTGCCTCGTAGATCTTCACCAGAGCCTCCGGTGTGATGTTGCGCGTCACGTAGACGGTGGCCTTGCCCGTCTGGGCAGAGTCGGCAGCGTTAGCGCCTTCTGCCGTCTGCTTGTTCTGTGTGCATGCTGCCAGGAGAATGGTTGCCCAAAGCAGCGTCATTGCGAATAGTACTCTTTTCATGAGAGTGTTCGTTTTATGATGATTATCTTGCAAAGATAGTGAAAAAAACTGGAATTCGTGTCAGATGCCCGCCGTTTTTACATTTTGTTAGTATATAGAGCTATGCTCCGTAGGATAAGGAGGCATGCTCCGTAGGATGTAGAGCTATGCTCCGTATGCACTGGAGCTATGCTCCACACGTGTGGGGGCAGCCCCCTGTGTCTGCCCGTTCTGTGTGGTGGGATTCGTTGGTGGTGCGGGCGATGGATTCATTATTGTTTGGTGGGTGTGTGTGGTTTACGGTTAAAGGTTTCATGATTCATATTGTTTTGTGCAGTTGGGAGAGCGGCGTGGGCGGATTCGGCATCCTGACCGGTCAATTTTGGACGCGAAAACGTCGTTGTCGATGCTTCTCAAATGCATTGCAAAGATACGAAAAATTTTTGAAACTTCCAAACCGTAAGTAGGGAAAACTGCACTTTCGGGGACAAAAACTGCACTTTCGGGACCTTTGCTATTTCTCTGAAAATGCAGGTGTGCAGCAGTCTTTCGCTTGTCTTCAATTTTGCATTTGGTACAGATGGCAGATGGCAGTTATTTTGGCGAGGGGGTATGATGGGCTATTCGCGCCGATTTTTGATAAAAACTATAAGTAATAATTTTTACTATTATATATATAATATTTATATTATATATAAATAGTAAGTATTCTATTACCCCTTTTCGGTGCCGTGATGTGGTCCATAATATAACTGCCATCTGTACTAACTGTACCACTGTGTAAGAAAGGGGGTGTTAGGAAGAGGGGGATGGTGACCTGCAAATCACCACCCTGTTTAGGGGTGCAGGTTCTTCATAAGGGTGGTGTCGCATTTCGCGACACCGTTTATTTATGAATTTTCCTTATGCATAAATATACATTTTAGCTTGTTTGCCCAAAATGTATAAATATGCAATTTTAGAGGGGCTCCACGTTCATAATTGGGTGAGGGCAAGGGCGAACACGCTGACGCGGACGTCGGGGGCTTGCTGCAGCTCCAGGCAGCAGGCACTCATGGTGGCACCGGTGGTCATCACGTCGTCGACGAGGAGGACGTGCTTGTTGCGCAGGGCTTCGCCGTCGGCGAGGCGGAAGGCGCCTGCCACGTTCGTTTGTCGCTGCAGCATGCTCATTTGTGTCTGACTCTTCAGGAAGAATGTGCGCTCGAGCACTTCGTTCAGGATGGGAATGCCCGTGACGTCACGCATGCCCTCGGCGATGAGCAGGCTTTGGTTGTAGCCGCGCTCAAGGCATCGCTCGCGTGTGATGGGAACGGGCACGAAGGCATCGATGTCTTCAAGGAAATCGGAGCGAATGAGCTCCTTGGCCGCAAGCTGTCCGATGTATCGGGCGAGCTCGGGCTTATGGTTGTACTTCAGCTCCTGAATGGCAAAGCTCAGCGCCGACGAGGGACGATAGTGGAAGGCGGTTGCTGCCCGTTGCACATTGGTGCGTGCCCACAGCATGCGTGCCATGAGGTTGTCGGTGGGGTGCCGGGCGAAGTCGGTGCGCTCAGTCTTCTGCAGGCAGTCGGTGCAGACGAACTGCTCGCACTCGGAGAGCCGATAGCGGCAGCCCACGCAGAATCGCGGTGCTACCATGTCCTCCACACGAGTCAAGAAACCAGTCTGATGTTCATCATTTTTCGTCATTCCGAGCAGATTTCTATGCAAAAATACGAAAATATTGCGAAAAAAGCATTACTTTTGCACTGGAAAAACAAAATTATAACAAGATATGGAAGCAATCTATCCGAAGAAAGTGATGGAAGCACTGGCTACGGTGACGTATGCCGGTACGAAGAAGAACCTCGTGGAGAGCGAGATGGTGGCCGACACGCCCAGCGTGGGCTTCGACCGCGAGCGCGGTGTGTGGAGTACAA
The DNA here is from genome assembly GCA_900316285.1 of uncultured Prevotellaceae bacterium. Taxonomy (GTDB): domain Bacteria; phylum Bacteroidota; class Bacteroidia; order Bacteroidales; family Bacteroidaceae; genus Prevotella. The sequence goes on along the minus strand of ONCG01000008.1, from coordinate 28,176 downwards.
AGGTGGTGCTGCTGTTCGAACGCGACACCGACCCGTTCCTGCGCTCTACGGTGAAGGCCGCCGAGGCTGCCATCAAGTACTATTGTGGCAAGGACGTGGAGGTGGAGATAGAGACCGAGTTCAAGAAGGCAGCGCGGCCGTCGGTCGACAAGCTGCTGCCCGAGGTGGAGAACATCATCGCCGTGAGCTCAGGCAAGGGCGGTGTGGGCAAGTCTACGGTGTCGGCAAACCTCGCCATCGCGCTGGCTCGGCTGGGCTACCGCGTGGGATTGTTGGACTGCGACATCTTCGGTCCGTCGATGACAAAGATGTTCGGCGTGGAGGATGCCCGTCCGTATGCCATCAACAAGGATGGTCGCGACCTGATTGTTCCCGTTGAGAAGTATGGCGTGAAGCTGCTGAGCATAGGTTTCTTCGTTGACCCGCAGACGGCAACGCTCTGGCGCGGCGGTATGGCCACAGGGGCGCTGAAGCAGCTCATCGGCGATGCCGACTGGGGTGCTCTCGACTACCTGATTCTCGACACGCCGCCGGGCACGAGCGACATCCACCTGACGCTCCTGCAGACACTCGCCATCACGGGTGCCATCATCGTGTCGACACCACAGCAAGTGGCGCTGGCCGATGCCCGTAAGGGTATTGACATGTATCGCAACGACAAGGTGAACGTGCCCATCCTGGGATTGGTGGAGAACATGGCGTGGTTCACGCCTGCCGAGCTGCCCGAGAACCGCTACTACCTCTTTGGCCGCGAGGGCTGCAAGCAGCTGGCCGAGGAGATGCAGGTGCCGTTGCTCGCTCAGATTCCCATCGTGCAGAGCATCTGCGACGATGGCGACCAGGGAACACCCACTGCCCTCCGATCCGACAATTTGTCGGGTCAGGCCTTCCTCGCGCTGGCGCAGAGTGTGGTCACGGTGGTGCGTCGCCGCAATGCCACGTTGCCGAAGACGAAGATCGTGGGAACGAAATAATTGACAATTTATAATTTATAATTGTGATTACCCACGCCTGCGTTTGCATCCATCCGTAGGGGCAGCCCCCCGTGTCTGCCCGAACAACAGGCAACGAACACCCAGCGTACTCCCCTCCTCCGGGGAGGAGGGGTTAGGGGTGGTAGCGATGAGGTTGCGATGAATCATCCATCCGTAGGGGTGTGATGCGTGGGGGATTACACGACGCGCAGCGTCTTTACACATTACACGAGCCGTAGGCTCTTTACACTTTACATACAATGACCGAGAAAGAGAAAATGTTGGCTGGTGAATTGTATTCGGCTGTCGACGAAGAATTGCTGCGAGAGCTGAATGCCGTGAAGGACATCATTCACGACTACAACCTGCTGCGCCCAACCGACAACGAGGCGAAACGGCGTATGCTCAAGCAGTTGCTCGGGCATGTGGCCGACGACCAGATCATCATCAACCAGCCGTTCTACTGCGACTACGGCAAGCAGATTAGCGTGGGGCGCCGCTTCTTCGCTAACTTCAACTTCACCGTGCTCGATGAGGCGCCCGTCACCATTGGCGACGACTGCTTCATCGGACCCAACGTGAGCATCTATACCGCCTGTCACAGCACCGACCCCGTGGAGCGCAACTCGCGCCGTGAGTGGGCACTCCCCGTCACCATTGGCAACAATGTGTGGATTGGTGGCAGCGTGACCATTCTGCCAGGTATAAAAATTGGCGACAACGTCACCATTGGTGCTGGATCGGTTGTCGTCAATGATATTCCAGACGGCTGCATCGCCGTAGGCAATCCCTGCCGAGTGGTCAGAAAGTTGTAATTACTCTACGCACATCCTGTTGTCCCCTCCTCCTGGGAGGAGGGGTTAGGGGTGGTAGAGAAAAACAATGAAATAACCTATTACACTTCAAATAATTATAATAAGTCGAACCCTTTTTTTCGCTACCACCCCTTACCCCTCCTTCCCGAAGGAGGGGACTCCAGAATGACTCCTTTCTAATATGAAGAGCCTTCGGCTCCTTTACCTTGCCATCTTATAGATTTCCTCCATATCCTCAGGCTTCAGCACTTTGAAGCTGCCCTGTGTTGCCGTGTAGTTTCGGCTGCACTTCCGCACCATCTCGCGAATCTCGTCGTCGGTGGCTTCACGGCCGATGAGCTCATGGATGTTGATAGGCATGCCGATGGCGTGATAGAACTTCTCCATTGCTTCAATACCCTTCAGGGCGGTGGCTTCGGGATTGCCGAAGTCGTTGGGCACATCCATCACATTCACGGCAAACCGCACAAAGCGGCTCACATCCTCACGATACACATAGCGTGCCCAACTCGGCCAGATGGCAGCGAGGCCGGCTCCGTGGGTGACGTCGAACATTCCGCTGAGCTCGTGCTCCAGCTCGTGGGTGGCCCAGTCGCCGGTGAGTCCACAGCCTGTGAGGTCGTTGTGGGCGAGGCTGCTGCCCCACATGATCTGTGCGCGGTTGCGATAGTCGCAGGGGTCTTTCAGCACGGCAAAGATGGCATCCTTCATCGTGCGCAGCAGAGCCTCGGCGAGTGCGTCGGTGAGCGTCATATCGTTGTCGTGCGAGAAGTAGCGCTCCATCGTGTGCATCATGATATCGGTGACGCCGGCTGCCGTCTGGTAGGGTGGTAGCGTGAACGTGCGGCAGGGATTCATAATGGCAAACTTCGGGCGCGAGAGGTCGTGGGAGTAGCCCAGCTTCACGTCACCGTCCTCGTTGGTGATGACGCTGGAGTTGCTCATCTCGCTGCCTGCAGCAGGAATGGTGAGCACGGTGGCCAGCGGCAGCATCGCCTGGGGAGTGGCCTTGCCCAGATAGAAGTCCCACACGTCGCCGTCGTAGGGAACACCGTAGCCGATGGCTTTCACGGAGTCGATGACGCTTCCTCCGCCTACGGCAAGCAGGAAGTCGACACCTTCGCGGCGGCAGAGGTCGATGCCCTCGTGCACCTTCGACAGGCGAGGGTTGGGCACGACGCCGCCCAGCGTGACGAAGGGGATGCCCTCTTCCTTGAGCAGGTTGCACACTTTGTCGAGCAGTCCTGAGCGGATGGCACTTTGTCCACCATAGTGAACGAGCACCTTTGTGCCGCCGTAGCGCTTCACCAAACTGCCAATCTTCTCCTCGGCGTGTTCACCGAACACCACCTCTGTCGGAGCATAATACTTGAAATCTTTCATGTTGTTTAGTTTATTTGTTGGGTTGAAACTATTGTTCTGACTTTTCTCTCGGAAGGATGAGGTTCAGCAACACACCTGTCAATGCGGAGAGACCAATGCCGCTGAGGGCAAACGAGTCGAAGTTGAACACGGCACCGCCGATGCCCAGTGTAAGGGTGACGCTGACGATGATGATGTTGCGTGTGGAGTTCAGGTCCACCTTGTTTTGAATAAGGTTCTGCACGCCAACGGTGGCAATGGTGCCGAAGAGCAACAGCATGATGCCGCCGAGCACGGCCCTGGGGATGCTCTGCAACAGGGCGCTGAGCTTACCCATCACGGAGAACACGATGGCCGTTGCTGCAGCAATGCGGATGACCGTCGGGGAGGTGACACGCGTGATCTGCATGGCTCCCGTCACCTCGCTATAGGTGGTCACCGGAGGACCGGCGAAGAAGGCAGCGAAGAGGCAGGCCAGACCGTCTCCAAACATTGTGCGGTGCAGGCCGGGGTCTTTCACAAAGTCCTTGTTGGCAACAGCACTCACTACATAGACGTCGCCGATGTGCTCAATGACCGGAGCTATGGCCACCGGAATCATGTAGAGAAACGGCTCCCAGGCGAACTGCGGCAAGTGGAAGTGGCTAATGCTGGGCGGCAACGCGAACCAGTGGGCTGTGCCTACTGCCGAGAGGTCGACGACGCCCATGCAGAGGGCGACGATGTAGCCCACGATGATGCCGCACACCACAGGCACGAGCTTCAGCAGGCCTCGTCCCAGCGAGAGCACGAGGACGGCGGTGGCCAGCGAGATGAGGGCGAGCACCCAGTTTTCCTTCGCCATGTTGACCGCCGACGGCGACAGCGAGAGTCCGATGAGGATGATGACGGGACCGATGACGACGGGCGGGAACAGTCGGTTGAGCAACTTTTGTCCCTGCCACTTGATGAGTGCCGACATGATGAAATAGACCAGCGAAACACCTACGATACCTGCTAGCGTTCCAGGCATTCCCCATCGCTTCGAGGCTGCGATGATGGGTGCGATGAAGGCAAAACTGGAGCCTAGGAAGATAGGTACCTTGCCTTTGGTGACGTGGTGGAATATGAACGTGCCCAAACCAGCCGTAAACAGGGCTGTGGCTGGGTCGAGACCAACGAGCAGGGGCACCAGCACCGTCGAGCCAAAGGCCACGAAAAGAAACTGGATGCCCACGATGGTCATTCGCGTGGGGGAGAGGTTGTTATTGTTCATTAGAAATTCCACTTGGCACCCAGCGTCGGATTAATGAAAAACGACTTGTCGTTGTAGGTGTTGTAGACGAAGTTGTTGCTAATCTCAATCTCTGTACCGAGGCTGAAATGCGGCGTCACATTGTACCACAGTTGCGGTTCGGTGAGCACCACGAGCTGTCCGTGACCGTTGGCTTTCTCTCCACGCCAGAAGTCGATGAAGCCGGAGAACGTCACGGCTCTGTTGGCGAAGTTCAGTCCCCAGACGCCCGTCAGCTGGAAGCTGTTGTAGCCGCGGGTGTACTCATAGCTCTTGAAGAAGCGCTTGTACATGAGCTGCACCGACCAGGTCTTCGAGAAGTCGGCATTGTGGCCGTTATAGGCGGCGCCCAGAAGGGCGGCCTGCTGGAAGCTGCCGAAGCGGTTCAAGCCGCCGTTGTACTCCACGTGTGCAGCAATGGGCAGCTTCTTGCTCAGATTGAATTCGCGCGAAATCTCCGTGTAGGCACCCTCGGTGAACTTACGGCTGAAGTCTATATCGACGAAGTAGAACCATGAGCCCCACTTGTCGGCTTTGAACTGTTCAAGCGTCATTGTAACTTTCTGTCGTCCCGCCTCTTCGTCGGGATAGATGAAGCGTCCGAAGTCGTAGTGCAGCTGCACATTCTGTGCCTGCGTAGCCATGCTCATCAGTAGCAGCACAGCAGTTATGAGTTGTTTTTTCATAAATTTTGGATAATTGGGATTCTTGAATATCATGAATTATTGAATATCGAGTTTGTTGAATATCTGCGTTTTGGGACGGTTAGATGAGTGGTGCCACATACTTCAACACGAAGAACACCGCAAGGATATACATCGCCACAGAAATTTCGCGATAGCGGCCACAGAAGACCTTCACGAGTACATAGCTAAGCATACCCAGCACAATGCCTTCGGCAATGCTAGCGGTGAAGGGCATCATCAAGATGGTGATGAAGCAAGGCAGCGCTTCAGTGAAGTCCCTTAGGTCGATTCTCGTCACCGAGCCCATCATCAGAACGCCCACCAACACCAGCGCACTCGTTGTGGCGGCAGAGGGGATGATGAGGAAGAAGGGCGAGAAGAACAAGGCAAGAAGGAACAACACGGCTACCGTGAGCGAGGTAAGGCCCGTACGACCGCCTGCTGCAATACCTGTGGTGCTCTCCACATAGGTGGTCACGGTGGAGGTTCCGCAGAGGGCGCCTATCGTGGTGCCTACGGCGTCGGCCATCAGGGCTCGGTTCAGACCGTGAATGCGGCCGTTCTTTTCTACCATTCCTGCGCTCGTCGCAGCTCCGATGAGCGTGCCCAGCGTGTCGAAGAGGTCCATGAACACCAGCGTGAAGACGATGACGTAGTACTCAAGGTCCAGGCTCAGGAAGCGTGAGAAGTCAAGTTGGAAGGCCACGGGCTCCATAGAGGCAGGCATGCTCAGCAGCGTGAAGCCTTCAGGTATCTGTGTCACCCCAAAGGGAATGCCGATAATGGTCAGGGCAATGATGGTGTAGAACAATGCACCGCGCACTTTGAGTGCCATCAACACACCACCCAAGAGAATGCCGCCCATTGCCAACAGTGAGGTGGCTGTCCACGGGCCCAGCGTCGTCACGGTGGCATCGCTCTTCACGATGATTCCGCCATTCTTCAGTCCGATGATGGCAATGAACAGGCCGATACCCACTGAGATAGCATAGCGCAGGTTCAGCGGGATGGCGTTCACGATTGCTTCACGCACACGGAAGACGGTGAGCAGAATGAAAACGATACCCTCGACGAAAACAGCGGCCAAAGCCTGTTGCCACGTGAAGCCCATTACGATGACCAGAGTGTAGGCAAAGAAGGCATTCAGTCCCATTCCCGATGCCAACGCAAACGGTAGGCGAGCATAGAAAGCCATCACAATCGTTGCAATAGCTGCTGCAACAACCGTAGCCGAGAAGACGGCTCCTTTGTCCATCCCCGCCTCGCCCAGAATGAGCGGGTTGACGGCCAGAATGTAGCTCATGGTTAGAAACGTTGTGAGACCAGCCATCAACTCGGTTCTCACTTTGTGTTTGGCCTCGTCGAAGCCAAGATACTTTAAAATACTTTTCATAAAATAAGATTAAGATAAGGTATGAAAATAAATGAATCTGTTTCTGATTTGAATCTGCTTCTGATTTGAATGGTTTCTGATTTGAATCGTTTTTTGGACAGCCTTTGTCTGGACAGCATTGGTTCCTACTTAGAACTGCAATTCTACCACGTAGTCGATGTCCGTAGGCTTCTGGCCAAGCTGCAGGACGATGCCGCCGTCGACGCGTGTGAACTTCACAGCCTTGCGACTCACGAACTCGCAGGCTCGCTTCACCTTATTATTCTTCAAGGGAAGGAACAGCCCGTTGTCATGCAGGTCGAGGATGTGTACGAACAAACGGTTGTCCTTGCGAGTGGTCACTCCCCAGGGATGGGGTTCCACTTCGCCTCCACGGGTGCCGTAGATGGTCTCGCCGTATTGGCCCATCCACTCGCCGACGGCCTTCAGTCGGCTGACGGCTTCTGCGGGCAGTTCGCCATTGGGCTCGGGACCGATGTTCAGCAGCAGGTTGGCATTGCGCCCGGCTGCTCCCACGAGCAGGTGGATGATTTCTTTGGGTGTTTTGTAGAGTGAGTCGGTGATGTTGTAACCCCACGTGCGGTTCATGGTTTCGCACGACTCCAGCGGCAGCGTCTTGCTCACGCCGTTCTCGCCCGAATAGCCGGCTTTGTTCTCGCCAGGAAGGTCGCGTTCGAAGATTTGTACATCCTCGCCGTCGAAGGGCACGAGGTGGTGGTTGTTGGCCACCAGGCACGAGGGCTGCAGTCGGTGGATGAGGTCGTATTGCGGGCGCAGCTGCCAGTCGAAGGGTGTGGCGTCGCTGTCGTGGTCCCACACGCCGTCGAACCAGATGGCACCGATGGGGCCATATTGCGTGAGCAGCTCGGTCAGCTGGTCGTTCATGAACTTCTGGTAGTGCTTCCAGTCCTGCTGGTCTTTCGGGCGGCTCGTGCCGAGTCCTGTGCGCCCCAGCGGATAGTCGAGACGTCCCCAGTCGAGGTGCGAGTAGTAGAAGTGCAGGGCGATGCCGTGTCGCTGACAGGCTTCGCTGAGCTCTTTCAGCACATCACGCTTGAAGGGTGTGGCCTTCACGATGTTGTAGTCGCTCGCTGCCGAGTTCCACATCGAGAATCCATCGTGGTGACGCGAGGTGATGGTGATGTACTTCGCTCCAGAGGCCTTGATGGCCTGCACCCATTCGTCGGCATTGAACTTCGAAGGATAGAAACCTGCGGAAATCTTCGGATATTCCTGGTAGTTGATGTTTCGATTCTGCATCACCCATTCGCCTTGTCCGAGCATCGAGTAGATGCCCCAATGCAGGAAGATGCCGAACTTCTTGTCTTGGAACTCGCGTTGTGCCTGCTGTATTTCTGGCGACGGCTGATAGGTCTGCGCCTGCATGCAGAGTGTGCATGCAAGGATGATGGTGAATAGTATGCTTTTCTTCATATTTAGAAATGAATAAATAATAGTAACAACACAGAACGCAAGGAACCTCTCAACGTCTCAACTTCTCCGCTCGACCCGCAGGGGCGCTTTCAGAGCGAAGCGGAGAAAGAACCTCTTTACAGGTCTACCACCGTGATGCCGGCACCGCCAAACTGCACGTGTTCGTCGGCATAGTGGGTGACATTGGGAACGGTGGCGAGATACTGGCGGATGAGCTGGCGTAGGATGCCGTTGCCCTTACCATGAAGGATGCGCACGCGGCTCATACCCATGAGGATGGCGTCGTCAATGAAATAGGTGACAGCATTCAGGGCTTCGTCGCCACGCATGCCGCGCACATCGAGGTCCTGCCGGAAGTTCTGGCGGTGGGAGTCGATGGTCTCGCGTGTCTCGCGGCTGATGCTATAGGCGTTGAGGCTCTCCTTGCGGTCCTCGGTTTTCGATTTCGTCTCGACAGCAGGCTCCAGTCGTTCCAGGCGCATCTTCGTACGCATATCTCCGAAAATCACCGTTGCCATCTTGCCGTTGATGCTCTCGATGTGGCCGACAGACTGCAGGCCCTTGATGCGTACGGTGGCTCCGACGACCAATGATTCTTCGGCAGCAGGCTTCGGCTTGTCGGCGGATGTTGTTGCACCTTCGTTGCTTCCTCCTTGCTGAAGGGATTGGTTCTGGCTCTTCTCCTTTTTCCTTTTCTCCTTGCGCTCCTTGCGGGCCTGCAGCTGAGCGATTTTCTTGGCAATCTTCTCGTCCTCGGCCCGTGTGTCCAAGTCCTGAATGTCGGCACGGAAGGCTTCCAACTCCTCACGGATGCGGCGTGTCTCCTCCTTTTGTGCCTGGCTTTCACGAATCTCACGGATAGCGTTCTCTATGCGCTTGTTGCTCTCGCGCAGAAGTTCTTCGGCTTGCTCCTGGGCTCGCTGCAGAATTTCCTTACGGCTCTTTTCAATATCGGTGAGGTCGCTCTCGTATCGCTCGATGGTGCGCTCCATATCCTTCTCGCGCTGATGAATGGTCTGGCGCTTGCCCTCCCAATAGCGCTTGTCGCGAACGATGTCCTGCAGGTATTTGTCGCTTTGTATGTAGTCGCGGCCCACGATGTCTGAGGCATCGTTGATGACTTCCTCGGGAATGCCTGTCTTGCGGGCAATCTCTATCGCAAACGATGAACCGGGTTGTCCGATGCTCAACTGGAAAAGGGCCTGCATCTGGTTGCGGTCGTAGAGCATCGCACCATTCACAACGCCTGGATGACCTTCGGCAAAATGCTTCAAGTTCTGGTAGTGGGTGGTGATGATGCCAAAGGTTTTCTTCTGCCAGAATTGCTTCAGAACAGCTTCGGCGATGGCGCCGCCGATCTGCGGCTCGGTGCCTCCACCAAACTCGTCGATGAGCAGGAGCGTGTGTTCGTCGGCTTGCCGCATCATGTGCTTCATGTTCAGCAAGTGACTCGAATAGGTGGAGAGGTCGTTCTCGATGCTTTGCTCGTCACCGATGTCAATCATAATGTTTTGAAACACACCCAGTTGCGAGCGTTCGCTCATGGGAACCGACAGACCGCATTGCACCATATACTGCAAGAGTCCGGCTGTCTTCAGACACACCGATTTACCGCCGGCATTGGGGCCGGAGATGATGAGCAGGCGCCCTTGTGTCTTGCTGTCCTTCTCTTCTTTTGGGTCGTGCAGACGAATGTCGAGCGGCACCACTTGCTTGCCTTGTTTCTCCAAGGAGTTCTGCAACAAGGGGTGTATGGCTCGAATCCAATCCATGTAGGGCTGCTTGTCCACAACGGGCTCGATGGCTTGCATCTGACGGGCCAGCTCTGCCTTCGCACGTATCAGGTCGATAGCGGCCAGGAACTGGTAGGATGCCAGGATATCACTCACATGTGGGCGTACCTCCTTGCTGAACTCCGTCAGGATGCGGATGACCTCACGGCGCTCCTCGGCTTCCAGCTCGCGAATCTTGTTGTTGGCCTCTACCACCTCGGTGGGCTCGATGAATACAGTACGACCCGATGCCGACTCGTCGTGCACAATACCCTTGATTTTTCGCTTCAAGCCTGGTGCAACAGGAATCACAAGACGGCCGTCGCGCATCGTGGGTGTGACGTCTTTGTCGACGACGCCCTCGCTCTGTGCGGCTCTGAGAATCGAATAGAGTGTGCGTGAAATGGTGCCCTCCGTTCGTGCCAGCGATTGTCTGATGTGCAACAGCTCGGGTGAGGCATTATCGCGAAGATGACCGAATTTGTCGAGCAGCTGGTCGATGCGACGAATGAGGTCGGGAAATGTGACCACGTCTTCCGTCAGCCGATGGAGGGCGGGGTAGGTGGGTGCTGCTGAACGGCTTCCCGCCTGCCAGTCTTCGCGCTGGTCTTCTCTCGTCCGAAGGAATTTCACAATGTCGAAGATGGTTTCCAAGGAGCGGCGCAGGTCGAAGAGCTCACTTTCTTCCAGGTGAGTGTTTTCCAGACGAATGCGGGCAATAGATGCTCGCACGTCAAAGAAATAATTCAGCGGGAAATCGTCTTCTTCCTCCTGAATACGCCGGAATTCACGAACCTGCAACAGCCATTCGTTCACCTCGTCGGCGTCGGCGGAAAAAGCAATCTGGTCGACACGTTCACTACCTAGTGTCGACAAACATTCTCCCCGAAGCAAGCGGCGTATCTCGGTAAAGCCGATCTTGTTTTCGAAATTCTTCGGATAAATCATGGTGCAAAGGTACAACTTTTCAGTGAGAGTTGGGAGGGTGAGCATTGAGAGTTTTTCATCTCTTCCGTTAAAATTGCTTAAATCCACGAAAACTTTGCATCACCTACTTTGCATTTTAAACGAAAAACACTACCTTTGCAACCGCTTTTCGACCAAAAGCCCAAAACAAGCAAACAAGGAGAGATGGTAGAGTGGTCGATTACAACGGTCTTGAAAACCGTCGTACCGAGAGGTACCGGGGGTTCGAATCCCTCTCTCTCCGCAACCTGCCAAAATGTAAGTCGTTAATCCTCAACGGGTTAGCGGCTTTTTTTAGTCTATGTTCCCCAACTTTCCGATTTTTTCGGGGAACATCTGGGGAACATTTTGGGGAACATTTGGGAAACATGATGGGAACATTTTCAGGTGCATTTGAACCCGATTTGGTAGGGTTTTTACTCATTTTGGATGAATTCTGAGAAAAAATCGTTAACTTTGCACCTAAATTAAATAAGTTTATGAAGAAAGCTGTTTTTACCCTATTATCCGTCCTCTTTGTGTTGACGACAAATGCACAAGGTTTGAAGAAAGTCTACAATGAAGACATCAACCCCATTGAGCAGATAGACCAGGCTGTGACAAAAGCCAAGTCGGAAGGAAAGTTTGTCGTCTGTCAAGTAGGCGGCAACTGGTGTCCTTGGTGTCTGCGATTTGCTGACTTCATTACGAATGACACCACAGTCAGCAAAGTGATTGCCGACAACTTCGTCTACATTCACGTGAACTACAATCCCCGCAAGTCAGAGGGAGAGGCAAAGGCACGGCAGGCAGCAGAACTAATGAAGCGCCTTGACAACTGTGGCCGCTTTGGTTACCCCGTTTTTGTAGTGTTGGGTGAAGACGGTAAAGTCGTTCATATTCAAGATTCAAGTTTCTTGGAAGAGGGACAGGGCTACAACAAGGAGAAAGTGCTGCGTTTCTTCAACAACTGGACTCCAAAAGCAGTCATGCAATGATGCAGAACCGGGCTAGGCACGGTAAGCATTGATTCCCACGCGGTTACCATTTCACCCCTTCGCCTTCCGGCAACTGCCGCTACCAGTTTCCTGGCGATAGCGCCTGGGTAGCAGCGAAACTTGATTATATTCGCAATATGAACAAAATACATTGAGCTGACAGAAGTGAAGTGAAGAACTTGTTTCAGCTTGCTGAACAAGAAACCGATATTGAACAAAAACGAAAATAACAGAGGACAATGAAAAAAGTGTTGATGGTCTTTTGCGTTCTGTGGCTCGCCATCGGGGCGACGGCACAGGTGAGTAAGGGAATTGACCTGACGAAGGCTACCCTGGTCTATCATGAAGGCGACACGCCGCTGGCCCGTCAGATGACGGAGGTGCTGGCCGACGATATTGAGCGCGTATCGGGCATTAGACCCTCAATAAGCACTCGGCGCAGGGGTGGCTCAAACGTTGTGATAGGCACCGTGAAGCACAACCGCCTGCATCGCGAGTTGCAAGGCACGTGGGAACGATACGCCATCGACACGAAATCAGGTGGCGACCTCTACATCACCGGCTCGGATGCACGGGGAATGGCCTATGGTGTGCTGCATGTCAGCGAGCAGATAGGCGTCAGTCCTTGGTATTGGTGGGCCGACGTGCCTGCTGACAAAAGCAACAGGCGTGTCTATGAATATGAGGAGAACATCGTGAGCAAGTCGCCAAGCGTGAAGTATCGTGGAATCTTTATCAACGATGAGGACTGGGGCCTGAAGACCTGGGCTGCTACAACCTATGAGAAAGAGCTTGGCGACATTGGCCCCAAAACCTATGACCGCGTGTGCGAACTCATCCTCCGTCTGAAGGGCAACATGCTCGCACCGGCCATGCATACTTGTACGGGAGCGTTCTACAGTCATCCGGAGAGTCAGCGGGTGGCCGACAAGTGGGGCATCATGATCACCACGAGCCACTGCGAACCGCTACTCTTCAACAATGCCGCCCCGTCAGAATGGAGCAAGGAGCGCGACGGCGAGTGGAACTACGAGACGAACAGCCAGACCATTCTGAAGAAACTCGACGACCGCATCCGCGAGACGGCTCAATATGAAAACATCTATACGATGGGGATGCGCGGCCTGCACGATGAGGCCATGAAGGGTAGCACCGACCCCAGAGACCGCGCCCGCACACTGGAGAAAGTGTTCGCTGAGCAGCGCAACATCCTCACGAAACATAAAAAGCAGAAGATTACGAAACTGCCGTCGATCTTCGTGCCTTACAAGGAGACGCTCGACATCTATGATGCAGGACTGCGTGTGCCGGACGACATCACGCTCGTCTGGCCCGACGACAACTACGGCTATATGAAGCGCGTGAGCAATACGGCCGAGCAGCAGCGAAGCGGCGGCAGCGGCGTATACTACCACCTGAGCTATTGCGGCGTGCCCCACGACAATCTGTGGCTCTCCACCACCGCCCCCATGCTGATGTACGAGGAGTTGCTGAAGGCCTACAGCGCTGGAGCCGACCGCTATTGGCTGCTCAACGTGGGCGACATCAAGCCTATGGAGATAGAGACTCAGATGTTCATGGATATGGCTTACGACTTCACGGCGTTCAGTTACGACAATGCCAACTGCTATCAGGCCAAGTGGTTGGCCAACATGTTCGGCCAGCAGCATGCTGAGACCTTCCAGTACATCCTTGACGAATACTACCGGCTCGCATGGGATCGCAAACCGGAGTTTATGGGCTACGAGATGGAGTGGGACGAGCCAGAGTATGCACGGCTACACGACACCGATTTCTCCTTTGAGACAGGAACGGCGCAGAAGCGGCTAGTCGGCTATCAGGACATCTGCTTTGCCTACGATGCCGTTGAGCGCGAGGTGGCGCCAGCACTGCGTCCGGCCCTCTTCGAGATGCTCGGCTATGCAGTGCATTCAGCCTATCAGATGAACCGTAAGTTCCTTTATTCTCAGGCTAACCACGAGACCGGCAACCAGGCTTTCGCCCAGCAGTCGAGAGATGCCTGTAGGCAGCTGCAACAGCTCATAGACCGCTACAACAGCCAGCTCGACGGGAAATGGAACCAGATGATTTCGGAAGTGCCGCCCGGCTATACCGCTCTTTATCATCAGATGCCTGAATTCACCGATAAGCCCACTGACACCTATCGTCTGCCCGACAACCAGCGTCATCCGGAATTACGTCATCAGATTGACCTTGCGTCTCTATCCGTCAAAGAGCCTTTCCGCTTGCTCGACGGAATCGGCACCGACTGGAAAGCCCTTCAGTTGGGGCAGCCACTCGATGTGAAGGCTTCGGGCAGCATCGACATTACCATCCCTGCCGCAACATTAGACGATAATGCCGACTCCGTCAGCCTCTGCATCTCCGTAGTCCCGATGTGGCCTGTCGCCACCGACCGCAGCAACAGATTTGCCGTCTGCGTGGATGGCGGTAAACCAATAGTCTGCGAAAACGTTTTTAAGGAGTGGGGTCGCGAGTGGAAGATTCAGGTAATCGAAAACCGCAAGGAGTTCGTCCTGACGATGCCCCTCGACCGCAGCCGCCGCGAGCATGTCGTTACCCTCTCAATCATTGACCCGGGCCAGATTGTGCAGAAGATAACGTATCAGTAAAACCTGTTCTGCATTCAGACGAATTACTGCTAATGGTTATCTACTGCCGAAGGGTGGGCGACAAATGTTGATGCTGATTTGGCGGCCAAGTCCCTCAAAGATTTCAGTTCAGTATTCCTCTGATGGTTGCATACGACGGTTTCTTCTTGAAGACCTCTACATCGCTGAAGCCCGCCTGCTCCAGCATGTCCTTCAACTGCTCTGGAGAATAAACGGTCATGCCTTCAACCACGTTCGTCCATACGGAATCGCCCTCTATCACTTCCAGCATGATGGCAAACTGACCACCGGGCTTCAACACACGTTTCACTTCTTGGAAGCATTTTGGCAGATCAGACCAAAAATAGACTGTTTCCACAGCAGTCACAACGTCAAACGTCCGGTCGCCCCACGGCAGGCTGTCGGCTGACCCTTGTTCCACAAAAACCTGACTGCCCAGCAGCCGCTTATTCACGTTCTTCGCCTTGCTGACACTTTCCTCAGAGATGTCTATGCCATAGACCTTGCCGCCAGGACTTCTCTTGAGCAAACGCTTCAGCGTGGCACCACCGCCACAGCCGATGTCGAGCATTGTCATCCCATCACGGAACGCTACTTGGCCAAGTCCCCAGTTGGTGAGTGGGGCATGACCGAAATTCATAAAGCGCAGCATGCAACGCCCCAAAAATCCTTCGGGACGGGCACACTGGCTGAAAAAATCCTTGAAAATATTCTTCATACCTTCATCATATATTAGCTGATAATCTTTCAGTTGCAAAGGTACGACGAATCCGAACAACGGGCAATACTCAAAAATCGGTAAAACATTCCCCAACCACAGCTACGCTCCTCTGTCATTTGTATAAAAATGCATTGGGATAAGGTAAAAATGTATGAATTGTTTGCTGCTGCTACTTTTTTTTCGTATTTTTGCTCCCACATCATTCAAAAAGGAAATGTCGTTAAGGATGAACCAGAAGATTACAGAACAAGAATCCCGCTATAAGCATTTGGAACAGATGTCGGTAGCGGAACTGCTGATGCATATCAACGAGGAAGACGCTGGTGTGGCGAAGGTCGTTCAGCTTGCAATACCTCAGATAGAAGCGTTGGTGGAAGCCATAGAACCGAGGATGAAACGGGGCGGCCGGCTCTTCTATGTCGGGGCTGGCACCAGTGGTCGTTTGGGTGTTCTCGATGCCAGTGAGCTGCCTCCAACGTTCGGCGTGCCAGACTCATGGGTTGTAGGCATCATCGCTGGGGGCGACCGCGCTTTGCGTCATGCTGTTGAGAAGGCGGAAGACGATACCGGTCAGGGCTGGCGTGATTTAATGGCCTATCATCCTACTGCAGACGATACTGTGTTGGGCATTTCTGCCTCTGGCACAACGCCTTATGTTGTTGGTGCCGTTAGTCAAGCCCACAAGAACGGTATGCTGACGGGGTGTATCACCAGCAATCCCAACACCCCTTTGGCCGCAGTTTCCGACTATCCGATAGAAACCATCGTCGGCCCTGAGTTCGTAACAGGGTCTACTCGCATGAAGAGTGGAACGGCGCTGAAGATGGTATTAAACATGATTTCCACCTCATTGATGATACGGATGGGACGCATTCATGACAACCGTATGGTGAATATGCAATTGACAAATGCCAAGCTTGTGGATCGTGGTACGCGAATGCTTCAGGACTATCTGGGCCTAGATTATGATGAGGCAAAGCAACGACTGCTTGAGGCAGGCAGCGTGAATGATGCTCTCAAGTCAACCCGATGAGTCATGTTATCCAGAAAGCAGGAGAAACTATACTAAGGAAGAATATGATGACAGATTTCGATGCCATCTGGCGCACTCAGGATGAAATAAGGACAGTGGTGAATGCTGTCTTGGGCGAATGTATCTGGAATCTCGCCTATGATGAACGGCGCAGGGCAATCGTTCTTGAGCTGACGCAGTCGCTCGACGAGGATGCTATCAGCAACCTATGTAGTCAGTTCTCCACAGCTGCCGATTACGACGGACAAGGACCGCGAGGGACGAGATTCGTGTTTTATATGTAATTCAACTTTCCTCTCTCCGCATCAATCATTCAAATACAAAAAAGAGGATGCCGAAACACCCTCTTTGCTGTTTTTATTGAAACTTAAAGTTTTATGAAACCTCGATGGCTTTGGCAAACTTCTTCTCTTCTTTCACTATCTTCGGAAGAGTAACAGTCAGGATGCCATTCTCCACCTTGGCCGAGATTTTGTCTCGCTCCACATCGTCCGGCAGTGTGTAGTTCTGCTGGTAGTTCGAGTACGAGAACTCACGGCGCAGGTAGTGATGCTTCTTGTTCTCCTCCTTGTGTTCCATCTTGTTCTCAATGGCGATGGTGAGATTGCCGTCTTCGTTGATGCCTACCCGGCAATATTCTTTCTTGATGCCCGGTGCTGCCAGCTCCATCGTGTAGGCCTTCTCATCCTCCTTCACATTGACTGCAGGTGCCGTTGTGTTGGCGCGAGGCATGAAATCAGTGTTCAGGAAATCTTCAAATACTGTTGGGAACCAACTTTCTTTAAACATTACTGGTAACATAATCAATACCTCCTAGTTATTTTTTAAGTTAAACGAATGTTCTTGATCGCCTTTGCTCTTGCTCCGGCTCTCACTTCACTAATCGCAACATTCGTGCCTGCTTGCAACTCATGACAAAATGGCTCCCAATGATGGACAAAATGGCATTGATTTTAAACTTTGATAAACTATGCTGACAATTTCTTAAACTTCATTAAACTTCCATGAGGGCGTTGACGATATTACATCTGCATCGTCATGTGGTAACCCATCCGCTTCAGCTGTACGGCTGCTCCCATCAGGTAGAGTTGATGAAGGCATGTTACATAGCCGCTGAATGCCTCTTTGGTTCCCGGCTCAATGTTCTGGCGACGAAGTGCGTTGTAGACACGTGAGGCACATTCGCCGACCAACTTCTCCAGCGCGACATAGTCAGCACCGCTCAGCAGCAACACTTCCTCACGGATATATTCATCCATGCTGTCGAAGCCACGTTTGTCTCGCATGTAGGCATAGAGGTCGTCCACCTTCGAATAGATTTCCCATTCATCGTCCCACATCTTCGCAACAGCCATACCGATATACATCATCCAGCCGAGCGATGCTGAAGGATAGTCCTGAAACTCCCTGATGCCATCAGGCAGGTAGGCTCGGGCTATCTCCTCCCATTTCTCTTCCACGTCGGGGCACTCCGGCAGACGCTCGTCCACCTCGTTCATCGAAAGCAGGAACTGATGCAGGTCCTGGTGTAGTTTGTCTTCGAATAGCTCCATTTGTTCTATTATCATTAAATTTTGATTGCAAAATTACATAGAATTGTGGAAATATCAGTATATTTGTAGTCACAATTTAGGAATGTTTATGAAGAAATGCAAAACTTTGAATAACGGCTTACAGATGCCGATGGTTGGGTTGGGGGTCTATAATATCTCTGAGAGGGAAACGCAGAGAGTGGTGGAAGACGCCATATCGGTAGGCTATAGGAGCATCGATACTGCCGCCATGTACTACAATGAACGTGGGGTGGGCGATGCAGTCCGTGCATGTGGTATTCCCCGTGAAGAGCTGTTCATCACGACGAAGATATGCGATTCCTGCTATTCGAGGGAAGACACGCTTCGTTCCGTCGGTCATTCCATGAAGCGACTGGGTCTGGACTATGTGGACCTGATGCTCATTCACTGGCCTGTTGGGAATCCTACCGTCATGTGGCACACGCTCGAAGAACTCTACGAGCAAGGCATGTTCAAGGCTATCGGCGTATCGAACTTCTATCCTAACACCTTTCCACAGATTGTGAATGGCGCTAAAGTCATACCTGCTGTGAACCAGTGTGAGACGCACGTGCTCTACCAGCAACGGAAGATGCTGGAATACCTGAAGCCATACAACGTCGCCTTGGAGGCATGGAGTCCGTTGGCAGAGGGCAGGCACGGCATTTTCAAAAATCCCGTTCTTCAGGGGATTGGCGAGAAATATGGAAAGACCGCTGCCCAGATTGCATTGAAGTTCTTAATTCAAAACGATGTAATCATCATCCCCAAGACCACCCATAAGGAAAGAATGGTGGAGAACATCGACCTCTTTGATTTCGAGCTCTCCGAAGAAGATCTTCGTGCCATCCGTGTGCTTGATACGGGCCGGAACGTCACGGGCTGGCCGTCAGATGCGCTTAAGTACACTCCCGAAAGTGTATGAACAAAGTCCTGACCGTTTCACTCAGATGATGGAAACGATGAAAGACACGTTCCTTTTCGGCTCTCATGCCTGGGAAAAGATGAAACAGCGGCTGGAAGAATAGAAACGGGGAACCCCATTTCTGAGATTCCCCGCGAGTCCTTTTGCAAGGCATATATAGAGTTTATGACCATTACTTGCGACCTCCGAAGTGGCCAGCGCTATTGCGGTTTGTGCTTGTAGCCTGAGCAATATGGCGGTTAGAAGTACCATTGCCCCTGCCGTTGCTTACATTCCCATTAGAGTGGCCGTTGCTACGCCAAGTCGTGTTGTTGTTATGAACAGCGGGCTTGTTGTGATGCACCACCTTTGTTGTATTGTGATGTACAACGGGCTTGTTCATGTGGCGGTCGGCATAGAAGCGGACATCGCGACGATTGTTTCCACCCTTGTAGGTCACAAATACTCTCGGATGTGCATTGTAGAAATGACCTCTTGCATAGCGCGAATAGACAGCGAATGTCCAGTTGCCAGCCGTCCAGACTACAGGACGATAGAAGTAAGCCAGGCTCATATACCTATCGAACTGCCAGCTGTTCAGCACGAAGCGGAGGTCAGCATTGCGGCGATCCCACCAGATGCCGAAGACATCAGCATGTCCGTTGAGGCTCATCAGGTAATCGAGGTTGATTTCATATACAGCCTCATACTGTGCAGCTGTAAGGTTGAGCTCGTAAGCCATCTTGTCGGAGAGGAAGAGGGCTTCGTTCTTTGCTGCGTTATAGCTCATTGCGTTGGCCGAGACGGTCATGACCATCATCACTGCCAGGAACATCATCTTCTTCATATTCTTATCTCCTATACTTTAAGAGGTTAGACATTTTGTTCTTAATCACACTGCAAAGAACGGCATTTTTTCTGGCTTTTGCAAAGGAATAATCCTAAACCGAAAGGGTGTTTTCCCTAAACATGAGTAGGAAAAACACCCTTGGTCTGCTGAGAGGAGACGCCTTCATCGTCTCATTGCTTGATCCTGACGATATTCAGCGAGTAGGGGGGCACGTCGAGGAGTACGCTGCCTTCTTCGGGCGAGAGTAGTTGCTCCACGGGATGAATCGTGGTGGGTGCGCTGAGCGTGTTCTCCTCCATACCGTCGTTGGCAGCCAAGCGTACTACGCGGGCAGCACCGGGCACGAAGTTCTTCAGGTTCAAACGGGCGGTAGTAGCCATATCGCTGGTGTTGACCACCTTCACGATCAGCTCTCCGTTGGCATCGTCGATTGTTGCCGAAGAGAAGATGCCTTTCGTGACATCGTGCTTCAATACGGTGTCGAACACCAGTTCGTCGTCGAGCCACGCCTTCACGCTGTCGCCAGCTACCTGCAGGGTGACATCGTACCAACGGCCCTGTTCCACACGTCCTCGCTTCTCAACAGTCTGCAGCTTACCGCCGTTGCTAATCTGCTCAATAGCGTGCTGGGTGTTCCCCCATCCGCCGAAGTTCAGCCAGCAATAGTTCTTGTCGTCTACATAGTTGAAGATAATCAGGAAACCCTCAGCTCCGCCGTCCTTGCGGGCGCGGAACTTGCAAGTGTAGTGGTCGTTGTCGATGACATTTTTCTCCAGACAGATGGTGGCTTCACGGCGACTCGTCTGACTGACGGTGTTGCCGTCCTTCTTCCATTCGCCATTGATGTATTCCACCTCCTTGGCGGTTTCGAACGAGGCTCGAGTGCCCCACGTTCCGAATCCCACACGGCTCTGCTTCGGCGTCAGCTGCTTGCGGGCCTTGTCCTTGTAAGGATCGTTCTGCACCACCTTCACCACCTGTGTACCAATGTGCTGAGGCATGAGCTGCTGCACATAGTAGCTGGGTGTGCCCATCACGCGACTGCTGTTGAAGCGAATCATGTCCGGCCGCCAGCGGGCATCGTTCTCGTTGACGAAGATAGGTGCATACGAGGCCAGCTCCACGACGTCGCTATTGTTCTCCATACCCATCATATAGACGGCCTCACCCAAAGCAGCGTTCATGTTGCCCAGGTTGCCAAAACCATTGGTCACGGCATATTCGCCCACATAGACTTTCGGCCCACGGCGGTCGTAGCTGTCGTATTTATGGAAGGCTCCGGCAAACCAGTCGGGCGAGCGGTAGTAGTGCTCGTCGAGCAGGTCGACGGGCAGCGGGGAGTTCCATTTCGGGTTGTCGTCGCCCCAAGCCACCACATTGCCGATGATCTTCATCTCAGGATATTTTGCGCGGATGGCCTTGTAGAACTGGTCGTAGCGCTCGTAGTAGTGGTCGCTCTGCTGGCGTGGGTCGGGCTGGTTGTTCTCGTTG
Organism: uncultured Prevotellaceae bacterium; assembly: GCA_900316285.1. Taxonomy (GTDB): domain Bacteria; phylum Bacteroidota; class Bacteroidia; order Bacteroidales; family Bacteroidaceae; genus Prevotella. The sequence continues at coordinate 7,339 of ONCG01000008.1, read as the reverse complement.
CCCACCTCCAAGTATTCCAGTCCGAACGGCTCTGGATGTCCGTTCTTGGCACGCAGGGCGCCATATTTCGAAGTGACGGGTCCGTTGGCATACTCGATGGCGTTCAGACACTCGTCAATCCAAGGCTGAATGCTGTCGTAGGGCGTCATACCACCGTGCCACAAACCCACGTTCACCACATAGAGTGGCTTGGCACCCAAGTCTTCGGCCAGCTGCAGATATTCGTGATAGCCCAGTCCGTCGGTGGTGCGATAGCCCCAGTTCACGTTCCAGTGCCCCTCGCGCTCCTCAATCGGACCGATGGTACGCTCCCAGCGGAAAGCGTTGTCGGGACTCTCCTGACCTTCCACGAAGCAGCCACCGGGGAAGCGCATGAACTTTGGGTGCATCTGCCAAAGCATATTGGCGAGGTCGGGACGCATGCCGTTCGCGCGGTTCTTGAACGTGGGTGGGAAAAGGCTCACCACGTCTATCTGTACTTGTCCTATACCATCGAACACCAACGCAAACTGTGCCTGCGGGTCGTTGCCGTTGGCTATGAATGTTGCCTCATACTTCGTCCAGCCCTTAGCTTTTGCGGCAGGAAATCCACTAATCACCGTCTCGGCATAGAGCTGTGAGCCGTCCTGCGAGCAGAGTGTTGCTTTCACGGTGCCTTTGTACTTTGGTGCCTTGGCCCAGAACGACAGGCGATAGCTGCGACCTTGCACCGCGTTGATGCCCCAATAGCCCTCGTTCACCAGGCAGACGGGCATCGCTGCCGAGGCCTTGACGTCGAGTTCCAAGGCGTTGTGCTGTACGCTGTTCAGGAGCGGCGTCTTTTTCGAAGGCTGTATGAGCCTTGCCGTGAGCTGCGACGGAGCAGCAGCAAACGTCGACCAACCCTGCATGTCGGCAGGTGCACCGAAGCGAGGACCGTCCTCAAACGAACGGTTGCGAATCAGTTCGGCATAGATGCCGCCGTCGGCAGCGTGGTTGATGTCTTCATAGAAGATGCCATAGAGCATAGGACTCACCTTCGGCCCGCGCTGCTGGGCGTCGATGTCGATGGTCACTTGTGCCTGGAGTGTGGCCGCAAAGGCAGCCAGTCCGGCCATGAGAAGCATTTTTTTGTAAGTCATTTTTCTTTATGTTATGATTGTTTAATTTCCAAATCCTACGTGATTCCCAAAATTTATTCGCAAAGATACACATTTTTGTTCAATTTTTTGTAATTTTGCCTTCATAATTATCAAAAAAGTTGAATTTCGTCGTGAGAGGCGGCGGGGTAGGGGAGTCTGCTCACGGTCTCGGCACCAACCTGATTCCTTCACCCAGAAAGAGTAACTCATCCATAGGAGTATATGTCTAAAATTGCAACCTTCATCAAACCGCTTTTGCCGCTTTTGTCTGCGGTCTACGGCCTTGCCGTTATCTATCTGACAGCATTGCCGCTGGCTGACGGCAGTGGGTCGCTTGCCCATGAGGCGATGACGTGGGGTCTCACCTTGGTGGCCATCCTGCTGACTGTCTTCGTAGTCATCCGGATTGAAAGACGAGTCTATCCCGAGTCCCGTCAGTTCTCGATGAAACCGCCGACAGTCGTTGTGGCGGCTGGCCTGCTGCTCTTAGCACCGCTTTGGCTCATGACTCAAGGAGCCGTTGTCTATGGACTCACATCCTTGGTGCATACCGTTCAGACAGAACCGCTGGTGAGTTCGCCAGACGAATTTCGTGAAGACATGTTGGCCGGCATTCACGCCGTGCTCCTTGCACCCGTGCTCGAAGAGCTGTGCTACCGGCATCTGGCTATCTCGCCCTTCCGTCGTCGCAGGACGCAAATCCTCGTCTGCGTGTTGATGGCCGTATTGTTCGGCATCCTTCACGTCCGCAACATCGTCGGTGCGTCTCTCGCAGCATTGCTTTTCGGACTGGTGTTTATTTGGTCCAGAAACATCTGGTATGCCATCTTGCTTCATGCCGGCAGCAACTTGACAGCCGCATTGCTTGGCGTCTATTCCTATTTTGGCTTGGGCGAGATACAAATGTGCAAGGCTCCCGTCATCTTCCTGCCTGACGGGAAGGTGTACGTCGCCAGTTTCTTATTAGCTATAGCAGGTGGGGCGATATTATTCGCTCAACGTTCGAAAGCGAAAAGAACAGAGGGGAATAAAAGGGAATAAAGGGGGAGAAAAGGGAATAAAAGGGAATAAAGGGGGAGAAAAGGGACAATAGCCTCGCCTCTTGGCTGTAGGGGCAGACCCCCGTGTCTGCCCGAACAAGAAGGGGTCGCTTCGCGAGAAATTTATCAAAAATCTATTTCAAAATCTTTCAAAATTAATTAATGGAAAATTAATGGGCAATTAATGAAATTCTTTCTCCGCTACGCTACGAAAGCGGCAAAGCCGAGCGAATGTTGCGCCGCAGGCATCCCTACCACCCCAGACCCCTCCTCCCCGGAGGCCTATATTTCTGTAAAAGCAAGGCAAAGTGGGTGCACCAAATAGAAGGTGATGATATAGGAGATGGCACAAGGACCTCGGAGAGGTCACATGTACGTAACCGCAGGTCTTGACCTGCGGTAGATGACATCTCCCCAGACACCCGACCCCAAAGGGGTCGCACATCATCAAACAGGCGAATTGGCAGTCCAGTTGCTGTGCGTCCCCTTTGGGGACGAGGGCATATGTCAGAGTCCCGATCTCCGCGGGTCAAGACCCGCGGTTATGCACATGAGACCCCTTTGGGGTCTTACTGTCGGGTGTCTTTGTGCCATCTGATATATTATTCCAAAATAGGATTATGGGTGGAATGACGCAGCCAGTAGTTCCCTCCTTCCTTTATTTCTCCATATTCTCCCAATTTCTCATTCCAACAATCCTCTCTTCGATGCCCTCGTCTACCACGAAGCATTGCTGGGAGTCTATCATGGCGAAGTGGTCATACTCCACCTTGTCCATCATTGCCCCATTCAACCTCGTGTGGCCAAACACTTGAAACACCCTGTTGAGCCCATAGGCCTGGGGCGCATGGGGAATGGAATGTTCATGAACGTCAGCCCATAGCACGCCACCCGTCTTCTCCCCGAACCACGAGCGATACGTGCCTACGGTTGCCAGCATCTCCAGCCCCCGACCGTCGTCATCCAGTTGGTTGATTCTCTCGACCATCGCGGGATCAGTCAGCGAGATCTGATTGTCGGGCAACAGCCACACGTTTTCGTTCACCTTCTTCAGCCAGTAGAGCGTCAGCCCCGCGTGTGAGAACACATACGGCACATCGCCCACCAACTCGAAATGAGCAATCTGGAATAAATCCTTATTTGCCGTGAACGTCTGATGATACTTCTCCCAGTTCTGCTCATCCATGCGTGTTCCTCCCGCCAGTTCCATGAACCGTTCTGAAGCATAGTGCTGGTCATGATTGCCTTTCAGCAAAACCACCTTCTCCATGTTCCGTTGCTTCAGCGCGATAATTTCCATCATGTTCTCATAGATGTCTTCGGCCATTCCATCTTCGCCCTCGTACGGGTCGAGATAGTCGCCCAAAAACACCACCCTGTCAACAGCATCCATGTACTTCTTGACAGGCTCCTTCCAAAAGATGCGCCCATGCACATCAGGTATTACCAATATTCTTTTCGTCATCTCTCTGTTATTTAAAAGGGCTTAAAGGGTTTAAAGGGGAAAGAAAGGGCCTAAAGGGACAAATGCTTGCACCCAACCGTAGGGGCAGACCCCCGTGTCTGCCCGAACAAAAACGAACAAGCTGCATGCCCATACATCCCCAAACGCACGGGCAGACACGGGGGTCTGCCCCTACAGAGGGGACTACGGTATAGTGTCCCCCTCGGGGGACGACAGGGGGGCTTTTCCCTAATACATCCTCGGCCTCACATAGTGAATCCGATAGATATGGTCGAAATACTTCTCCCAGTTGTTTTCGCCCTCGCCAATCTGGAAACCATAGAAGCGAGTGCCCGACTCTTTATATTCTTGGAACCGCTCCATCAGCTCCTGCGTGGTGCGTGGAATCAGGAAGTCGGTCACCCAGAGCACGTCGGCATTCATATATCTGTTGCCGCCGTCGTCGAGTAGGGCGAACGTCAGGCGGAGCATCTTCTCCGCATCGGTGCCGCCCCCGATGAATGGAAACTCCCCTTGCACACATTCGCTGCCTTTCTCCGGCTTCTGCCCAATCCTCTCCATCAGTCGGTTTCGCAGCCGTGCCCGCAGGTCTATCGGCCTGATGGACACCGAGAAGTCAATGAGGAAGCAGTCGCGCTGCAGTTCCTCTGCCGTCTGTTCCAGCTTGCCAAGCAGCGACAGCATAATCTTCTGCGGCACGCCATACATGCTCGCCGACGAGTCGAGGCACACAATCATCGGACCGCGCCTCACCGCCCTCTGCTTATGCAGCTTCTGGGCAGGCTTGTTCAGCTCCGACCGGTAGCGGAACGTCTGCAGCCGGCGTGTTAGGAACTTCTTGTAGAAGAGGTCCTCCAGCTGCTCGTCGGCATACTGCGTCAGCTCCATCGGCAGGAGGGCGTTGATGTCGTTTCCCACCGTGATGCCTTCAATGTCGCTGCCCGACGAATGGTCAATCTTAAAGTGGAATCCCGACTGCACGCTGATGTGGTCGCGCCCCTCTTCCTCCACGGTCCTTCCCATGCGCCGCGCCACCTCGCCAATCTCCGGATACTTGTTCTGAATCCTCACGATGTTCAGCTTCCGCTCAAACTCACTCTCCGAGAACTGACCTTCCATCAGGTCCCAGGCCTGCAACAGCAGGGCGTCGTCGGCATTGTCGAAGCGGTGGTGCTGCTCGCTCATCATCTTCATCAGGTTCGTCATAGCAGCCTTTGTCGATGGAATCTTCTTGCGCACCTTCTCACCAACCTCGCGTTGCATCTGCCGCTCCAGGGCTGCAGCCCACTCCTGCCGTAGCTTCTCCCAGTTCGCCTCGTTGCGCCAGCCCTGCCGTTGGAACAGCTTCTTCAGGAACTCCTTGTTGAATGCGTCGTCCCGGTGCTTCTCGCCAATGGAGGCAAGGAGCGACTGCCAGTTGTCGCACTTCTTCTGCATCGACCACTCGCAGGTCTTCCCCATCTCGTTTCGCTCCGACCACGTCTTCTGTGTGCAGAACTTCTGCTCGTGCAGACAGTCCACGACAAACCGTCCCATCGTTTCGTAGAACACTTTCCCGGCCATCCGGCTCGTTAAGACGCGAGCCTGAACCATCGGGTCGTGGGTCACCTCCACGATGTATCGCAGTATCGGGTCGTCATACCGCTGCCACGCATAGTCGGTGAGCACATCGGTTTCTATCTCAGGCTGCTCGCCCTTCTTCACGAAGTTCTCCAGCAGCTTGAGGTACTCGCCCGCCGTCAGCCTACGGCGCTGGATGCGCTCCATCCAGTCTTTCACATCGTTGTCTTGCGTGTCAGTCATCCAGCTTGCCTATCTCCTCTCTTGTTAATGCCATCTCCTGATAGAACCCCTTCAGATAGCCCGTCAGCTCATCGCGGTCGTCCTTCGAGAGGAAGATGTTTCCACGTATCTCCTCCTCGCGTTTCCGCACCTTGTCGCCCAGTTCGTCGAGCTCGGCAAAGTAGTTGCGGTCCGACACCTTCCCCCTTGCAACCGGCAGCTGTTGCTGCTCGCCCGGCGCAAGCTTTTCTATTTCGAACTGCACACCGTCGATATACAGATTGTCGGCGTCGCGCACCAGCGACACCTGCCGCGCACCGTCGGGGAAGTCGGCACCGTCGTAGCTGCGGATGATGGTCCGGCGGGCGTCTTTCGGGTCTTTGTAGAGCACGCCCAACTGTCCGGCGTTCGCTCTCGAATAGTCCCGCATGCGCTGATAGTCGGCGATGAAGACGTAGCTGTTTCCCGTGTCGTGGTCGAGCAGGTGGTAGTAGAAGCCATCGACGATCTTCTTGTTCCCGTCGCGCTGCTGGGTGGCAGCCTTCGCCTTCTTGGCAGCATCGTGCATCCTGCTCAGCCTGACATCCGCCTCGATGGCCATCTTCATCTTCGCAAGTGTGGTGCCAAACTCGGCAAACAGCGAGCGAATCACGATGCGACGTATGTCGTCGCGCTCGTCGGGCTCGTTCCACAGACAGTGGTAGATGGGCAGCAGGTCAGCCAGCTCCGCCTGCTTGCGGTCCTGCAGGAAGGCCGATGTGCGTAGCAGTTTTACTATTTTCTTCCATCGGCGGTCGCTCACATACACGTTGTGTCGCTCGTCGCTCGTCGCCATTGCTACCGCTCCCAGCGCCTTTCGCACCACGTGGATGCACGCCAGCAAGTCGTCAGCGACGCCAATCGCCTTGATGCTCTCCGTCCACAGGTCGTACTCCTCGTTGCTAATCTGCCATTGCTCGTCGCACGCGGCTTCCATTCCGTCGTCGCCGTCGAGCAGCATCTGGTCGAAGTGCGCCTGCTCCTTGATGCAGCCACTCTCCACCCGGATGAGGAAACGGTCCCACAGCGCCTCCAGGCCTTCGCCCTGTGCCGGCAGCTCATTGCTGGCAGCCACCAGCAGCTTCAGCGGCAGGCGTATCTCGCGTTCGCCATTGCGGAACAGCTTCTCGTTGATCACCGTCAGCAGCGTGTTCTGGATGGCGGGTCCCGCCTTCCATATCTCATCGAGGAACACCACGTCGGCAGTTGGCAGATAGCCGTCAATGGCACGCTCATATCTGTCTGACGATTTCAGCAGCGCTATCGACACCGGTCCGAAGATCTCGTCGGGCGTGGAGAAGCGCGACATCAGGTATTCAAAGCTCTTGGCATTCTTGAATGCCGCCTTCAGCCTTCTTGCCACCATCGACTTCGCCACCCCCGGAGGCCCCAGTATGATGATGCTCTCGCCGGCAACGGCTGCCAGCAGCGACAGAGCCACCTCCGTTTCCTTCTCATATATCCCCCTGTTCATCTCCTGCAGCAGGGCTTTCGTTCTTTCTTTCATCGTCATAGCAAAATATAGTCTTTACATGTGCAAAGATACAAAAAAAGTGGCAAAAAACCAAAATTCTCGCCCTCATTCATGCGATACTTTCACGTTCCTCCCCGTCTTCATTTCCCCAATATACTATTTCCCCTTTCTTTCCCTCCTATTTTTATAGGTATAAATCGTGATGCGCCGCAGGGCTTTACCCGCAGCTCCTTCTCCCTCCCCAGTCGGGGAGGGCAGGGGTGGGGCTCACATCTGCACATGCACCCACGAGGCAGCAGAGCTGCGTTCAAAGCCCTTCGGGCATGCAAAGGTGTAAAGCGCCTTTGGCGCGTGTAAAACCCTTCGGGCGAGTAAAGCAGCGGAGCTGCGAACCGCTTTAAACCTTAAACGCGCCGCA
>ONCG01000038.1 GCA_900316285.1 uncultured Prevotellaceae bacterium | reverse complement strand
ACTTTCCATAAAGGATGGAGGCAGTCCGTACCCGTCAGGCTTACAGTAACACCAGGACTTAGAAAGAGCGTTGACAAGTAGTTGGGACAGCCTTTACCCCAGAGAAACAAAGAACTCTTAGTGAGCTTCTCCACTGGAACACTAAGCATGAAGCGTCCACCGAAGACGGTATCTGATGCCACACTCACATTGTCGACATAAATGTTTACTACCGTGCTGTCTTCTAACGCGGGTGAATAACCTTTGACTATAGCAGTCTTTTGGGTCTGTGCCTGCGCCGCCATTGTGACGAGGGCGAGCAGGATGGTGATGATGGTTTGCTTCATATTTGTTTCGTTTTATTTATGGAATACAGCGCCAATGATATAATAGTGTGGGCAGAATTTGAAGTAGTCGCTGGTCTTGGCTTTCTCCTCTGTCAGTTCGGTCTCTCCACAGAAACGCCATCCTTTTGCTTGCTCATCCCACCAGAAAGAGCCGTAGAAGACAAGGGGAATGAAGGTGTCAAGGGAGAACGAAGTGGGGTCAAGGGAGAACGAAGTGGGCTGGTATGGCGCTTTCTGATAGCGGTAAATGGTTTGGGGTGCTCCGGGAATAGGCTTCAGCGTCAGTTTCCATGGCGAACACAGAAGGGTCGGTTCCGCTGTGCACTCTCTTCGGCCTATTTTCGTTTCCTCTGATAGAACCAGCTGCCGACGGCGAGGACGATGACCAGCAGCGTCACGATGAAGGCCCAGACGTTGGCGGCGCGCGAGGTGGCGCTGATGGTGTAGGCACCGGGTATGAGGCGCTCGCCACCAAGCTGATAATGAATCACCCGGCCGTCGTATTCGCCCATGCCGGCATCAGTCACCGTGCCCGGCATCACGAGGTCGTAGGGCATACCGAACGACATGAGGTCCTTGTACTGGCCAGGCCCGCCTTCGTACGACTTGAGGAACGATGAATAGGCCTCCGATTGGAAGATGTCTTTTAGCTCACCATCGAAGACCGGCGACCCCCATTCCTTCTCCGACAAGTTGAGCACACGGGGATGCATGGCCAGCGAGTCGCGCATGCGCTGACGGGCGGATTCTTGATGCTGTCGTAGTTCTCGATAATGATGTTGCAGACTTCGGTAAACCAGTTGGCATTGGCCCACTGGCTGACCTTCGCCTCGATCTTGTCGAGCCTGTCCTTCACCTCGGCGCCGCTGAGGTTGCGCATCAGGTCGGGCTGGCCCGTGAACCAGTAGGCGACGGTGTCGGCACCGAGGAATCGGCTGATGGGCACGGGGAACACGGGCTCGCCCTCGTAGGTAAACGTCTCGCTAAAGGTGTAGTCGGTATAGAACCACTTGAAGCGCTTCTCCAGCCTGCTGCTGGCCTTGATGCCCCTGACTTCGACCAGATGCGACCTGTCGGCACGGTATATGTGGGCGCTCATTTCCTCGACGCTGCCGTACGTCTTGCGGCAGTGGACCATCAGCATGTTGCCTAACGGCCGACTGTTGTCAAGCGCCTGCATGCTGTCTAACTGGGCCTCGGTCAGGGGCACAGGGTAGCGCACGGAGTCGGCACCGAGCACCGACCAGCTGCGCTCCCAGCTCTTGTCGACAATGCTGTCGTAGTCCTCGTCGGGCGCCGCCGCCAGCCATTGCTGCGTGGTGTGGAAGGTGTACTCGCGGCTGCACGTGCCATCTTCGTTGACGATGGTGAGCATGCGGTCGTCCTTGTTCCGGCATGATGCGGCCATCATCGCCAGCATCATCGCCATGATTATCTTACTGTTTGTTTTCATAAAGCGTTTGTCTGATTAAACTATAAGTATTCGGCCGAGTTTCTCTTTGTTCAAAATAGCATACGATGATTTCGTCGGGCGTACCCTCTGTGCAGGGAACCACAGACTCCTGCACCAGCTGCTTGGCGGCCAGCCGCACAGGCTCCGTCGGCTCCTGCTGCAGCCAGAGGAACAGCCCCACCAGATAGACGGCTGCCGCAGTGAGCATGATGCGCAGGGCGACGACGACGGCCGACGGTTTGGCTTTCCGCTTAACCATGATGGCGTCATATTCGGCCTCGCCTGCCGTCAGTTCGCCCAGCATCAGGCTTACCGCCTGCCACTCCTCGCTCAGCTCGCCGCGCTGCCGCAGGGCCAGGGCCAGCCGGCGCTCCTCGGCCGGCGTCGTTGCGCCTGCCAGGTATCGGTCTGCGAGTTCTCGTATGTCCTTGTCTGTCATTGTTTCATCCTCCTTTTTAGTTCAGTGAATACTTTCTTTCGTGCCGCTGAGACCATTGCTGTTACAGAGGGTTTAGGGATGCCCGTCTGTTTGGCGACCTCCTCCATCGAGAGTCCTTCCATTTGCCGCATTTCGAAGAGTTGGCGTTCGCGTGGCCTCAGCCGGTCAAGTGCTTCGGAAAGCATTCGCTGAGCATCCTTAGCTTCTAATTCTTCTTGTGGCGAAGCCTCCAGTTCGGCATTGAGCTTTACACCTTGAACATCGGTCTGCGGTCTTTGTCTGCGATACATGCTCACGCAGCAGTTCTTAGCCACTCTGACAGCCAGTGCCTCCACGTTCCGCCCAGCATCGATATGCTCACAGTAGTGCCAGAGTTGTACCATCGTCTCCTGAGCTGCATCCTCGGCATCCTCACGGGAGCCGAAGAAGTCGAGCCCGACTTTCAGCACTCTCTGGCGCAACTGCGTGGCAATATGTTCGAATTCTAAGCGTGTCATACATCTTTAATACGCAGAATACGACGAAATATTAAGTCGGAAAACAACTTTTTTGCGAGATAACGGCGGAAATGACGAAAAACTCAATTCATTTTCGTCATGTGATACCCCATACGCTTCAGCTGCATGGCGGCTCCCATCACGAACACAGAAGGGTCGGTTCCGCTGTGCACTCGAACGAGAACCAAGTGATGTGTTCCCTGTCATCGCTGATGCCATACGTTACATACTTGAAGCACCCCTCGGTGACGAAGCCGAACCATCGTGCGGGGTCGCCCTCGCGCTCCAGCTGGTCGCCCTTGCGGTAAGTTACCTCCTTGCCCTCGCGCTCGCAAAACTCGCGCAGCGCCTTGATGTCAATGCTATTTTTCCCGAATTTCTGTTCCATATCGTCAGTGAATTTGCTGGCAAAGGTAGTGAATTTTGGCGAGATATAATGAAAAACAGCCTGATAATTAACGATAATTGAGCATCGTTACAATGGGTTACCCTCTCCTTAATTTATACCTCGGTGCATGCATGGCCTTGGCCATCTGATGACATCTGCGGGCGAAGGAGAGTTCGTCCTCGTTGTCCTTCTTCTTGGGCAGTTCGTTATTACCGCCGCCACCGCCATAGGACTCTGAGATGGTGGTGGCCTCGTCGAGGAAACCAAAGAAGAGACAGGCGGTGGTTGCAGCGACTTGTTCCACATTCTCGGCCACGCCTTCGGCCAAGTCCAGTCCGAGTTTCTCCAGATAGCTGACACCCGACTCTGCACCAATCTGATAGACCTCTGCCTTCGTGTAGTCGCTTATATCGCGGAAAACAGCTGCGTTCTTCAGCAACCAGCCCGCATCAGTCAGACGGTCTTTCGGATTCTCACGGATGGCATTCCTGATAATTTCTTTTTCCCTATCGTTCATGACGTACTCGTCGAGTCGCGGATTGGCAATAGCT